>NZ_FORP01000002.1 GCF_900114035.1 Amycolatopsis sacchari
GAAAAGCCGCCATCCGCGCCCTCAAACGCCACCTCTCCGACGTCCTCTACCACGCACTCCACACCGACCACCACCACTTGACATAGAAGCTTCCTTCGGCGTCGCTGCGCGATGGGCTCCGCCCACCCTTGACCCGGTGAGCCAACCGCTAAGGCAGCTGGGGATCGACGCGGGGGTGGGTGTGGGCGGTGGGGCCGCTCGCTTCGCGTCGCCGGGTGTCCGTGTGTGGTGGGCCTGCCGCTCGGCTTTTGTAGCTCTGTCAGGCGTTCAGGACTGTGCCGATTTCCACTGCGGCATCCTGTCCGTAGGCCTCCGCGATGCGCTTGAGGCCGTTCGCCTTGTCCAGGTGCCATTCCTGCGTGCCGATGGTTTCCAGCACCAGCACGGCGATGAGCGATCCCAGCTGCGCGGCCCGTTCCAGGCTCAGGCCACCGTGCAAACCGGCCAGGAAGCCTGCCCGGAAACCGTCTCCGACGCCGGTGGGGTCGGCTTTCGTGAGTTCCGGGACCGCGTCGATGTGCAGTGTCTCGGTGGGGCTGACGATCTCCACACCCTTTTCGCCGAGGGTGGTGATCCTCAGGCCGACGTGGTCCAGCACCTCGTCCTCGCCCCAGCCCGTCTTCTGGCGGAGCAGCTCCCACTCGTAATCGTTGGTGAACAGGTACTTCGCGCCCTCGACGAACGTGCGCGCCTGTTCCCCGTCCATCCTCGCCAGCTGCTGCGACGGGTCCACCGCGAACTCGTAGCCCCGCTGGCGGCACTCCTCCGCGTGCCGCAGCATGCCCTCGGGATCGTCCGGGCTGATGAGCACCAGGCCCAGCTCACCGACGCGGTCGGCGATCGGGCCGAGTTCGATGTTGCGGGCTTCGGCCATGGCACCCGCGTAGAACGTGGCGATCTGGTTGAGGTCCTCGTCCGTCGTGCACACGAACCGGGCGGTGTGCGCGACCTCCGACACCAGCACGCCGGACGTGTCGACACCGTGCCGCTCCAGCCACGAACGATAATCCGCGAAATCTTCCCCCACCGCGCCGACGAGCACCGGCCGCACGCCGAGCACGCCCAGGCCGAAGGCGACGTTCGCCCCGATGCCACCGCGCCGCACCACGAGATCGTCGGCGAGGAAGCTGAGCGACACCCGGTGCAGCTGGTCGGCGATGAGCTGGTCCGCGAACCTGCCCGGGAAGTGCATCAGATGGTCGGTGGCGATACTGCCCGACACCGCGATCCGCGCGTTGGATGGCACCAGTGCTCCCTGCTCTCGACACACGTGACGGCGCCGAAGTTAGCCCGTCAGAGTTAAATCGCCGCCGCGGGTCGACCCTACCGCCAGGTAAGGGTGTCGCACCGGGGGCCAGCGGCCTTAGCGTCCCCGATGTGCCCGTTAGGACAGAACCGGAAACCCTCGCCGACCTGATCGGTGACTGCGCCGACATCCCCGCCGAGCTGCGCGAACAGCACCGGCCCGTGCCTCCTCCGCCCACCCCACGGGGCTGGGCCGTCGACGAGGCCTGCCAGGCGCAGGTCGCCGGCCTGGACGGCTGAAAGACCCTCCGGCGGACACAAAGAACGGGCGCGGGCCACGTGCAGAACGTGGCCCGCGCCCGCCCAAAAACCTCAGGCGCCGCTCCGTCAGTGGAACGAGTCGCCGCAGGCGCAGGAACCCGTCGCGTTCGGGTTGTCGATCGTGAAGCCCTGCTTCTCGATGCTGTCGACGAAGTCGATCACCGCGTCCTGGACGTACGGCGCGCTCATCCGGTCCACGGCCACGCGCAGCCCGTCGAAGTCGCGGAACAGGTCGCCGTCCAGCTCGCGCTCGTCGAAGAACAGCTGGTAGCGCAGGCCGGCACAGCCACCGGGCTGGACGGCGATGCGCAGGTGCATGTCGTCGCGGCCCTCCTGCTCCAGCAGCGCCTTCGCCTTCGCCGCGGCCGCGGCGGTCAGGCTCACGCCGTGGGTGGCCTCGGTCTGCGGGGCGCCGGTCTCAGCGGTCGTCATGGCTCTCCCTCAGGTGTTGCTCTGTCGCGGGTACGGATGCCTCCTGCAATCAGTCAACATCGCCCGTCCCCGTCTTGTTCCACGCCGGGGCGTTCGACAACCATCGTCCCACATCTCACGACCGGGGGAACAGTTCCGCCGGTGCCTGCAATATCCTGGTCCCGTGAGGTTCCTACGCCGCAGTGGCACGACCACCGAAGACAGCCCCGAGACCGAGGCCGCCGAGGTGGCCGAAAGCGTCGAATCTCACACCCGGGGCTACACCCCGGGCAAGGGACGGGCGACGCCGAAACGCCGGGAGGCCGAGGGCAAGCGCCGCGGCCCGGTCGCGCCGCCGCCGCGCACCACGCGTGAGGCGATGAAGCGCAACCGCGAGCTGCGCAAGTCCAACCCGCAGACCAAGGAAGAGCGCCGCGCCGCCGCCAAGGAGCGCCAGGCACGCATGGCCGCGGGTGACGAGCGCTACCTGCTCCCCCGCGACAAGGGCCCGGTCAAGGCGTACGTCCGCGACCTCGTCGACTCGCGCCGCAGCCTCACCGGGCTGTTCATGCCGCTGGCGATCGTGGTGCTGCTCATCATGTTCTCGCCGTTCCCGCTGCTCCAGCAGTACGTGACGCTGATCTGCATGGTGCTGCTCGTCGCGATCGCGATCGAGGGCTTCTTCACCGGGCGCCGCGTCGCGCGCCTGGCCCGCGAGAAGTTCCCCAAGGAAGCCATCAACGGCCGGTCGCTCGGCTGGTACGCGTTCGTGCGCGCGAGCCAGATCCGCCGCCTGCGCATGCCCAAGCCCCGCGTGAAGCCCGGCGAGACGGTGCCCGACCCGAGGTAGTTAGTTAGCGAGACGAAAGAGCTACGCTGACGACATGGAATTCCGTCGTCTCGGCCGTAGCGGGCTCTCCGTCAGCGAGATCGCCTACGGCAACTGGCTCACCCACGGCTCCCAGATCGAGGAGGAGCAGGCCCAGGCCTGCATCAAGGCCGCGCTCGACGCGGGCATTTCGTTCTTCGACACCGCCGACGTCTACGCGAACACCGTCGCGGAGTCCGTGCTCGGCCGCGGGCTCGCCGGGCAGCGGCGCGAGAGCCTGGAGATCGCGACCAAGGTCTACTGGCCGACCGGCCCGAAGGGGCCCAACGACCGCGGCCTGAGCCGCAAGCACATCATCGAGTCCTGCAACGCGTCGCTCAAGCGCCTGCAGACCGACTACGTGGACCTCTACCAGGCGCACCGCTTCGACTTCTCGGTGCCGCTGGAGGAGACGTTCCTCGCCTTCGCCGACCTGGTCCGCCAGGGCAAGGTGCTCTACGTCGGCGTCTCGGAGTGGACCGCGGAGCAGATCACCCGCGGCGCGGAGCTGGCGCGCGAGCTGAAGGTGCCGTTCGTCTCCAACCAGCCGCAGTACAACATGCTGTGGCGCGTCATCGAGCCGCAGGTCATCCCGGCCTCCGAGCGCGAGGGGCTGAGCCAGATCGTCTGGTCGCCGATCGCGCAGGGTGTGCTCACCGGCAAGTACAAGCCGGGCCAGGCGGCGCCGGCCGGTTCTCGCGCCGCGCACGAGGCCACCGCCCAGTCGGTGCAGCGCTACCTGCGTGACGAGGTGCTGGAGCGCGTGCAGAAGCTGGAGCCGCTGGCCGCGCAGGCCGGGCTGTCGCTCGCGCAGCTCGCCGTCGCGTGGGTGCTGCAGAACCCGAACGTCGCCTCGGCGATCATCGGCGCCTCCCGGCCCGAGCAGGTGCACGAGAACGTCAAGGCCGCAGGCGTCAAGCTCGACGCCGACCTGCTGAAGGCGATCGACGACGTGCTCGACGGCGTCGTCGAGGACGACCCGCGCCTCACGCAGAGCCCTCGCTGAAAGTAGCTAGCCCAGGACCTGCCCCGCGACAACGAGGTCGTGCGGGTAGGTCACCTTGAAGTTCCGCTCCTCGCCGGGCACCCAGTGCACCGGCAGGTCGGAGAAACGCTCCATCACCGACGCCGTGTCCGTGCCCTCGAACCCCTCGCGGGCGGCCTGTTCGTAGGCCGCGAGCAGTGGTGCCGCCCGGAAACCCTGCGGCGTCTGCGCCCGTACGACCCGGCCCCGCGGCCGCGGGCCGAGCGTCTCGCCGTCCCCGGCGAACACGTCGTCCGCCGCCAGGCCCGGCATCGCCCCGCCGTGCTCGCGCGCCACGCGCAGGACCTCCGCGATCAGCTTCGGCGTGACCAGCGGACGGGCGCCGTCGTGCAGGAGGACGGCGTCGACCGAGCCGTCGGCGATGCGGTTTCCCAGGTGCCGCAAGGCGTTCAGCTCGGACTCCTGGCGCGTGCCGCCGCCGTGCACGACCTCGACGGGCACCTCCTGGTCGGCCAGCACCTCCTCGACGAGCTCCGCGTCCTGCGGGCGCGTGACCAGTACCAGCACCCCGATCCCGGGCACCGCGGCGAACGCCGACAGCGACCACGACGCGATCCGCCGTCCCGCCAGCGGCAGGTAGACCTTGTTGAGGTGCGCGCCCACGCGCGTGCCCGCGCCGCTGGCCAGTACCACTCCGGCCGCCGAAGGTTCTGTCACGGTGCCGAATCGTAGGCGCTAGGTTGACGTCGTGAGTCGACCCGCGTTCACCGACGTCCCCCAGCCCGACGAAACGGCCCGTGCCGAGGCACGGCGCCGGCACGCGACGCTCCTCAAGCCCGTCGAATCGCTCGGCAGGCTGGAGGAACTGGGCGCCTGGATCGCGGCGTGCCAGGGCGTGTGCCCGCCGCGGCCGTTCAAGCGGCCCCGGGTCGTGATCTTCGCCGGGGACCACGGGATCGCGGCGAAGGGCGTCTCGGCGTACCCGCCGGAGGCCACCGCGCAGTTCGTGGACGCGTTGCTCAAGGGCAACGGCGTGCCCAACGCGCTCGCGGAGGTCGCCAACGCGGGGTTGCGGGTGGTGGACGTCGCCGTGGACGCGGACACCGCTGTGCAGGAGTTCAAGGTGCGCCGCGGTTCCGGGTCCATCGACGTCGAGGACGCGCTGACCGACGAGGAGATCGAGGCGGCGCTGCGGGCGGGCGTGGAGGTCGCCAACGCGGAGGTCGACGCGGGCGCGGACCTGCTCGTGGCCGGTGACCTCGGGGTCGGCATCAGCACGCCGTCGGCGGTGCTGATCGCCGCGCTGACCGGCACCGAGCCGGTGGCCGTCGTCGGCAGGGGCTCGGGGATCGACGACAACGCGTGGATGCGCAAGGCCGCCGCGATCCGTGACGCGCTGCGCCGCGCCCGCTCGGTGCTGTCCGACCCGCTCGCGCTGCTGCGCACGTCGGCGGGGGCCGACCTCGCCGCCATGACGGGATTCCTCGCGCAGGCCGCCGTGCGCCGCACGCCGGTGCTGTTGGACGGCCTCGGTTCGGTGGCCGCCGCGCTCGTCGCCGAGGAACTGGTGCCGAACGCCCGCTCGTGGTGGGTGGCGGCCAGCCGCTGCGCGGAGCCCGCGCACGACCTCGCGCTGGAGCACCTCGACCTGAAACCGGTGCTGGACCTGAACATCCGGCTCGGGCAGGCGTCGGGGGCGCTGGCCGCGCTGCCGCTGCTGACGATGGCCGTGCGCCTGCTCACCGACGTCGCGACTTACGACGAGGCCGGGGTCGCGCCGCCGCAGTAGTCTGGGCGGGGACGGAAGGGGGCTGCCATGCCCGAGCAAGACCCCGACTACAGCGAATCCGGGGTGCCCAGCTTCGACTACGTCCGCGACCGCATCGAGGGCCGCTTCGCGACCGCGGCCGGTGCGACGGAACTGGCCGGGGAGACGCCGGAAGCCCAGTCGCTGGAGGAACAACTCGCCGACCGCGACCGCGCCGTGCGCGACAAGCTGGCGGAGATCCGCCGCTCGCTCGGCAAGGAGTGACCGCAGGCCGCTCGCGTAGGACAGCGGCTTTGGCGCACGGCTCCGCCTCTCATGGCGAAAGGGCCGCTCGCGCACCGGAACACCTCTCCACCCCGCCCGGCGGCAGCGGCCTGCTCGCCGCACACAGCGAAAGGCCGCCGCCCCTGCCGGGACGGCGGCCTTCGCGGTGGACAGCGTCAGGACAGCGGGTGCATCCAGCCGTGCGGGTCGGGGCGGGTGCCCTCCTGGATGCCGATCAGCTCTTCCCGCAGCTTCATCGTGAGCTCGCCGGGGTTGCCGCCGTTGACGAGGAACTCGCCGCCGGCGTGCTTGACCCGGCCGACGGGCGTGATCACGGCGGCGGTCCCGCACGCGAACACCTCCGTCAGCTCACCGGAGGCGGCGTCCTTCTCCCACTCCTCCGTCGAGATGCGGCGCTCCTCGACCTCGTGCCCGAAGTCGGCGGCCAGGCGCAGCAGCGAGCTGCGGGTGATGCCGGGCAGCAGCGAACCGCTCAGCTCGGGCGTGACCACCCTGGCGTCGGCACCGGAGCCGTAGACGAAGAACAGGTTCATCCCGCCCATCTCCTCGACCCAGCGCCGCTCGACCGCGTCGAGCCACACCACCTGGTCACAGCCCTCCTGCACGGCCTGCGCCTGCGCGAGGAACGAAGCCGCGTAGTTCCCGGCGCACTTGGCCGCACCCGTGCCACCCGGCGCGGCACGCACGTACTCCGTGCTCAGCCACACGCTCACCGGCTTGACGCCGCCCGTGAAGTACGAGCCCGCGGGCGACGCGATCAGCGAGTACAGGTACTCGTCGGCGGGCGCGTTCACGCCGAGGCCCACGGACGTCGAGATCATGAACGGCCGCAGGTACAGCGTGTCACCCGTGCGGGTGGGCACCCAGCGCCCGTCGGCGGCGATCAGCTCGTGCAGCGAACCGAGGAACAGCTCGTCCGGCAGCTCGGGCATCGCCAGCCGCCGCGCGGAATCGCGGAAGCGGGCCGCGTTCGCCTCCGGCCGGAACGCCGAGATCGAACCGTCCGGCTGGCGGTACGCCTTGAGGCCCTCGAAGATCGCCTGCCCGTAGTGCAGGACCGACGTCGCGGGGTCGAGCGTCACCGGCTCGTACGGCCGGAGCCCGGCGTCGTGCCAGCCCTGCTCGGCGGACCAGCGGACGGTGACCATGTGGTCGGTGAAGTAACGACCGAAGCCCGGCGCCGCCAGTACCTCCGCTACACGCTCCGCGGTGGCGGGAGACGGGTTCGGGGTACGGGTGAAGGGCAACGTGGTCGTCATTGCCACAGGATATCCTCTAGTCGGACGTCCGAGAATGTCCTCCTGCCCTAGGATTGCGCGGGTGACGGAAAACCGTGTGTCCGCCGGTGTCGGCTCCGACGTCCGCGCCCTGGTGGCCGCCGCGCTGCTCACCTACAGCTGCGGCGTGCTCCTGCTCGTCGGGTACCTCCTGCTGACCGTGTTCGGCGCGATCCTGGCCGCGGTCGGGGCGGTGTTCGGCGTCATCTGGTGGCGCAAGGTGCACGACGACCAGTTCTTCCCCGCCGGGCTGTCGACGAAGTCGGTGGTCACGCTCGTGGTGGTGGGCGGCGTGCTCACGCTGCTCGCGGCGCTGCTGGCCGCCTGACCACCAGCACTCCGAGCGCGAGCACGGCCAGCGCGAGCAGCAGGTCGAGCCCGGGGATCCAGGCGAGCAGCGTGATCGCGAGGGCCGCGCTGACGACCGAGCGCGCGTGCGGCAGGGTCAGCAGGCTCGTCACGAGCACTTCGGCCAGTGCCAGCGCCGCGGCGACGAGCAGTGCCTGAGCGGGCGCGAGGAACACCGCGCCGGCCGCGGCGAGCAGTCCACACAGGAGCGAGCCGGAGGGGCGTGGCAGTGCGCCGCGTGCCTCGGTGAGGGCGCCCAGCGCGGCGGGCACCGTGGCGATCACGACGATCCCGGCGAGCAGGGGTTCGATGGCCTGCCCGTCGACGGCGGCGAGCAGGTCCCGCAGCGGCGCGTCCGACAGCCCGAGCCGGACCGGGCCGAGCTGGTGGAGCGCCACGGCGCAGAGGACGGCCGCGACGACCACGGTCCCCGCGAGCCACCGGTCCGGCTTCTGCCTGGTGAGCAGCGGGAACAACACGGCCGCGGCGGCGAAGATCCCGGCGAACCCCGGACCCGAACCCACGCCACGCTCGGGCGCGATGGCCAAGCACAGCGCGACGAGCCCGGCCGCGCCGACCAGGAGGATGCCCAGCACCCAGCCCCGGACGAACCTCGGCAGCACGGCCCCGGCCCCATCCCCAGCGGCGACGATCACCACGACGGCGAGCGCCACCGGCACGCGGTACTGCGGCAGGAGGTAGGTGCCACAAGCGGAGGCGAACACCGGCACGAGGGCGAGCCGGGCGACGGTCCGGGCGGCGGTGAGGAGCGGGACCGCCCGCGGGGGGAGGTGGGTAGTGGCGGAGGGCCGGAAGGCCCGGCGGGCGGCGGGTCGGGGTGGCCGTGGGCCCGCGTCGGAGGGCGGGGGTTCTCGCCGGGCGCCGGAGGCGGGCGGGACTGCGCGCTCGCCGGAGGCGGGGGCCACGGCCTCGCCGGAGGGCGGTGCCAAGGCCTCACCGGACGGCGGTGCCTCTCGCGCCAGGCCGGAGCCGGGCGGGAGCGGGCCCTCATCGGAGGGCGGTGCGTCCGTCGGGGGTTCGTCACCGGCCACCCGGCGGGACAGGCGCGACCCCAGGCCCAGGCGGGCCAGCACCCTCGCGGCCGAGGGCCGCGTCGGGGTGCCGGGGCCAGCCGCAACACCACCAACACCACCCACCGCCACCCGGGGTGCGCACAGCGCCAGCAGGCCCGCCACCAGCGCGCCCGCCGGCAGCCACCACCCGCCGCCCGCCGCGCCCAGTGCCAGTGCGATCCCCAGCCCGGCAGCCAGCCGCACGGCCCATCACCTGCCTTTCTTGCCCCTCGATCGGCTCAATTAGCATGGCAAACGAAAATCCCACCGTCCGAACGCGCGCGAGGAGCCACCAGTGACCGTGCCGAAGTTTGCCCTGTACGAGAACACCGAGACGGCCCTGGGCAAGAGCAAGGCCGACGTGGTCGTGATCGGCACACTCCAGGGCGAGAAGGCACCCGTCCTCGCGCCCGGCTCCGAAGCCGTCGACGCCGCCTTCGACGGTGGGCTCGCGGGCCTGCTGTCCACTCTGGGCGCGACCGGCAAGGTCGAGGAGATCGTCAAGCTGCCGACGCTCGGCAAGCTCACCGCCGGCGTCGTCTACGCCGTGGGCCTCGGCAAGCCCGGCGACGACGGCACCGTCACCCCCGAACAGGTCCGCCGCGCCGCCGGGGCCGCGGGCCGCGCACTCGCCGGCACGGCCCGCGCGCTGTTCATGCCGTCCACCCTGGACCTGCAGGCCGCCGTCGAAGGCCTCGCGCTGGGCGCCTACAAGTTCACCGAGTACAAGTCCGAGCCCGGCGACGCCCCGGTGTCCGCTGTGGACTTCGTCCAGCCCGCCGACGGCACCGGCCGCGCGCACAAGGCCACCCTCAAGGCCGCCACCGCGATCGCCGAGTCCGTGATCATCGCGCGGGACCTCGTCAACACCCCGCCGAACGACCTGTTCCCCGCGTCCTTCGCCGACCGCGCCCGCAAGCTCGCCGAGGCCAACGACCTCGACTTCGAGGTGCTCGACGAGAAGGCGTTGAAGCGCAAGGGCTTCGGTGGCATCCTCGGCGTCGGCGGCGGCTCCTCGCGGCCGCCGCGGCTGGTGCGCGTGTCCTACAAGGGGCCGAAGGCCGCCAAGAAGATCGCGCTCGTCGGCAAGGGCATCACGTTCGACTCGGGCGGCATCTCCATCAAGCCCGCGGCCAACATGGACCACATGACCTCCGACATGTCGGGTGCCGCCGCGGTGCTCGCGTCGGTGGTGCTGGCCGCGAAGCTCAAGTACCCGCTGGAAGTCACCGCGCACATCCCGCTCGCCGAGAACCTCCCGTCCGGCACCTCGTACCGCCCCGGCGACGTGCTGCACATGTACGGCGGCAAGACCGTCGAGGTGCTCAACACCGACGCCGAAGGCCGCCTCGTGCTCGCCGACGCGATGGTCCGCGCGGCCGAGGAGAACCCGGACTACCTCATCGAGACCTCGACGCTGACCGGCGCGCAGGTGGTGGCGCTGGGCAACCGCACCGCCGGGATCATGGGCTCCGACGAGTTCCGCGACCGGGTCGCCGCGATCGCGCAGGCGACCGGCGAGGGCGGCTGGCCGATGCCGCTGCCCGAGGAGCTGCGGGCCGACCTCGACTCGAAGCTCGCCGACCTGGCGAACGTCACCGGCCACCGATGGGGCGGCATGCTCGCCGCCGGCCTCTTCCTGCGTGAGTTCGTCGCGGACGGGCTGCCCTGGGCGCACATCGACATCGCGGGCCCGGCGTACAACACGGGCGGCGCGTGGGGCTACACCCCCAAGGGCGGCACGGGCCTCCCGGTCCGCACGATCGCCGCCGTGCTCGCCGACATCGCCGCGAACGACTGACCCGCGGTGTGGCCCCTTCCTCCGGGGAGGGGCCACACCGATTGACTTTCGATAGATTCCAAGCGACACTCGATGCATGTTCGCCGTTCGCCGCGTGGTCGTGCCGCTCCGGATCTTCCTCGTCCTGTTGTTCGCGATCCTGGTGGTGTTCCAGACGCTGTCGCTGCCGGGGAAGTTCGCGTACGAGGCGAGGGAATCGCCGGACCAGGCGTACCTGCGCTGGCCCGAGACGGCGGTGTCGGTGTTCTGGGTGCTGTGCGTCCAGGTGGTGATCGTCTGCACGTGGCGGCTGCTGTCGCTGGTGAAGGAGGACCGCATCTTCAGCGAGGGCGCGTTGAAGTGGGTGGACGCGATCGTGGGAGCCATCGCCGCGGCGTGGCTCGTGCTGCTGGGCGTGTTCGTCTACGTCGGCCTCGTCGCCGACGACCCCGGAGCGCCCCTCCTGCTGTTGCTGCTGCTGGTGGGCGTGACCGTGCTGGGGCTGCTGATGGTGGTGATGCGGGCGCTGCTGCGCCAGGCCACCACGCTGCGCACCGAGCTGAACGCGGTGATCTGAGTGCCCATCGTCGTGCGGATCGACGTGCAGCTGGCCAAGCGCAAGATGAGCGTCGGGGAGTTCGCCGAGCGCGTCGGCATCACACCCGCGAACGTGGCCGTGCTCAAGAACGGGCGCGCGAAGGCCGTCCGCTTCAGCACGCTGGAGGCCATGTGCCGGGTGCTGGAGTGCCAGCCCGGCGACCTCCTCGAGTGGGTCGAGGACTGACGCGCGTCAGCCCTGGGCCCGCTTCTGCCGCTGCGTGTACTCGCGCATGCGCTTGGGGTAACCGATCTTGGCCACCTCGTACACCGGGATGCCGCGTTTCCGGCCGAAGTTCTGCGCCGCGTCCAGGCTGCCGATCCGCCGCCGGGTCCACTCGCCGTCGTGCGCGACCAGCACGATGGTGGTTTCGGTCACCGTGGTGCGGGGCTCCACGTAGGCCTCGACGCCCCGGCGGGCGGCTGCCCACTCCTCCAGGTGCCGCGTGTCGTCCCCGCTGGCCCCGCGCAGCGTGCCAGCCCTGCGCTTCCTGCGCAGCGAGTCGAACAGACCCACCCTCGACCACCCCATCTCCGACCGGTCCCACCCGCCATTATCCGGGCGTTCCGCGATGCGCCCAGCAACACACCCGGCTACCTCGCAACTCGCGAGTCCGTAGTGACAAGATGATGAGGGTTGCGACGTAACACCACGTTGAACCGGATGAAGACGAGCATCACCGACGAGCTCCTCGAGGAGAAGTGAAGTGAGCGACGCTGGCGCCGACCTGGTGATCCTTGGCGGCGGATCAGGCGGCTACGCGGCGGCCTTCCGTGCCGCCGAGCTGGGCCTTTCCGTGACCCTGATCGAGAAGGACAAGCTGGGCGGGACGTGCCTGCACCGCGGCTGCATCCCCACGAAGGCGCTGCTGCACGCCGCGGAGGTCGCCGATTCGGCGCGCGAGGGCGAGCAGTTCGGCGTCAAGACGATCCTCGAGGGCATCGACATCGCGGGTGTCCACAAGTACAAGGACGCGATCATCTCGCGGCTGTACAAGGGCCTGCAGGGCCTGGCGAAGGCCCACAAGGTCAACCTCGTCGAGGGCACCGGCACGTTCGTGGGCGGCACCACGGTCGAGGTCGACGGCCAGCGCTACACGGGCAAGCACCTGATCCTCGCCACGGGCTCGTACTCGAAGACCCTGCCGGGCCTGGAGCTGGGCGGCCGGTTCATCGCGAGCGAGGACGCGCTGTCGCTGGACTACATCCCGGAGAAGGTCGTCGTGCTGGGCGGCGGCGTCATCGGCGTGGAGTTCGCCAGCGTGTGGGCCTCCTTCGGGGTGGACGTCACGATCGTCGAAGCGCTGCCGCGGCTCGTGCCCGCCGAGGACGAGTTCGCCTCGAAGCAGCTGGAGCGCGCGTTCCGCCGCCGGAAGATCACCTTCAAGACGGGCGTGAAGTTCACCGGCGCGAAGCAGGACGACAAGGGCGTGAGCGTCTCGCTGGAATCCGGCGAGACCATCGAGGCCGACCTGCTGCTCGTCGCCGTCGGCCGCGGCCCCAACACCGCGGGCCACGGCTACGAGGAGGCCGGCGTCAAGATGGAGCGCGGGTTCGTGCTCACCGACGACCGGCTGCGCACCAACCTCCCGAACGTCTACGCCGTCGGCGACATCGTCCCCGGCCTGCAGCTCGCGCACCGCGGCTTCGCGCAGGGCATCTTCGTCGCCGAGGAGATCGCCGGCCTGCAGCCGCGCGCGATCGACGAGTCGGGCATCCCGCGCGTCACCTACTCCCACCCGGAGGTCGCCTCCGTCGGGCTCACCGAGGCCGCGGCCAAGGAGAAGTACGGCTCCGGGGTCACCACGTTCACCTACGACCTGGCGGGCAACGGCAAGAGCCAGATCCTCAAGACCTCCGGCGCCGTGAAGCTGGTCAAGGCGCCCGACGGCCCGGTCGTCGGCCTGCACATGGTGGGCGACCGGGTGGGCGAGCTGATCGGCGAAGCCCAGCTGATCTACAACTGGGAGGCGTTCCCGGAGGACGTCGCGCCGCTGATCCACGCGCACCCGACCCAGACCGAGGCCCTCGGCGAAGCACACCTTGCCCTCGCCGGCAAGCCGCTGCACGTGCACAGCTGACGTACCTGGGCAAGACGACAGACCACAGCAACAAGATTCAAAGGGAGTCAGCGAACGATGGCCTACTCCGTCACACTGCCGGAGCTCGGGGAGAGCGTCACCGAGGGCACCGTCACGCGGTGGCTTAAGCAGGAGGGTGACACCGTCGCGGTCGACGAGCCGCTGCTGGAGATCTCCACCGACAAGGTCGACACCGAGGTACCGTCGCCGGTCGCCGGCACGCTGCAGCGGATCGTCGCCAAGGAGGACGAGACCGTCGAGGTCGGCGGCGAACTCGCCGTGATCGACGACGGCACCGGCGGGAGCAGCGACTCCGGCGGTGACGTGGAGCGCGCCCCGGCCCAGCCGGAGGCCCAGCCCGAGCCCGAGCAGCAGTCCCAGCAGGCCGCCCCGGCGGCGCAGGAGTCCGCGCCGCAGGCGCAGCCCGCGCCGAGCGGGTCCGCGCAGGGCACCCCGGTGACCCTGCCGGAGCTGGGCGAGAGCGTCACGGAAGGCACCGTGACCCGCTGGCTCAAGCAGGTCGGCGACACGGTGGCGGTGGACGAGCCGCTGCTGGAGATCTCGACGGACAAGGTCGACACCGAGGTGCCCTCGCCGGTCGCCGGCACGCTGCTGGAGATCAGCGTGCAGGAGGACGAGACGGTCGAGGTCGGCGGGCAGCTCGCCGTCATCGGTGACGCCTCCGCCGCGCCCGCCCCGAAGGCTCCGGAGCCCCAGCCCGAGCCGCAGCAGCAGGCGCCCGAGCCCAAGCCGGAACCGAAGCCCGAGCCCAAGCCCGAGCCGAAGCCGGAGCCCACCCCGCAGCCCGCGGCTGCCGCCCCGGCGCCGCAGGCCCCCGCCCCGCAGGCGCCCGCGCCGAAGCCCGCGGCCGAGTCGCAGGACAACGGCAACGCCCCGTACGTCACGCCGCTGGTCCGCAAGCTCGCCACCGAGCACGGCATCGACCTGTCGACGCTGACCGGCAGCGGGGTCGGCGGCCGGATCCGCAAGCAGGACGTGCTCGCGGCGGCCGAGGCCAAGCAGAAGCAGCAGCAGGCCGCGCCCGCCGCCCCGGCGGCGAGCACCCCGGCTCCCGCGGCCCAGCGCCCGAGCGCTCCGGCCCCCGAGGAGTCGGCGCTGCGCGGCACGGTGCAGAAGGCCAGCCGGATCCGCCAGGTCATCGCGCAGCGCACCCGCGAGTCGCTGCAGACCTCGGCGCAGCTGACCCAGGTGTTCGAGGTGGACGTCACCAAGATCGCCCGGCTGCGGCAGCAGGCGAAGGGCGCGTTCGCCGAGCGCGAGGGCGTCAAGCTGACGTTCCTGCCGTTCTTCGCGAAGGCGACGGTCGAGGCGCTCAAGCAGCACCCGAACATCAACGCCTACCTCAACGAGGACACCAAGGAGATCACCTACTTCGGCGAGGAGCACCTCGCCGTGGCGGTCGACACCGAGCGCGGCCTGCTCTCCCCGGTGATCCACAACGCGGGCGGGCTGAACCTGGCCGGGCTCGCCAGGGCGATCGCCGACGTCGCGTCCCGCACGCGCGCGAACAAGATCAAGCCGGACGAGCTGTCGGGCGGCACGTTCACCATCACGAACCTGGGCAGCAACGGCGCCCTGTTCGACACGCCGATCATCAACCAGCCGCAGTCCGGGATCCTGGGCGTCGGCGCGGTGGTGAAGCGGCCGGTCGTGGTGACCGACGCCGACGGGCAGGACACCATCGCCATCCGGTCGATGGCGTACCTGGCGCTGACGTACGACCACCGCCTCATCGACGGTGCCGACGCCGGCCGGTTCCTGACCACGATCAAGCACCGCCTCGAGGAAGGCCACTTCGAGGACGAGCTGGGTCTCTGACGTCCCACCGGAAAGGGGGCGTGTCGTCGGTGACGGCACGCCCCTTTTCCTGTCTCCGCCTAAGCTGAGGCCATGCGTGTCCTCGTCGCGGGTTCCCGCGGGCTCATCGGTACTGCCCTGGTCTCGGCGCTGCGGGAGGCCGGGCACGAGGTGCGGCGGCTCGTGCGCGGCAGCGGTGAGTACACGTGGGACCCGCCGTCGGGCCGCATCGACGAGGCCGCGCTCAAGGGCGTGGACGGCGTGGTGAACCTGTGCGGGACGCCGCTGGTCGGGCGGTGGAGCGCGGCGCGCAAGCAGATGATCGCGGACAGCCGGATCGAGCCCACCGAGGTGCTCGCCGAGGCGGTCGCGGAGCACCGAATTCCCGTGCTGCTCAACGCATCCGGCGTGCACTACTACGGCGACGGCGGGGACGCCGAGCGCGACGAGACCGCACCCCGCGGCGAGGGTTTCCTGGCGCACCTGTGCGAGGCGTGGGAGGCCGCGACAGCACCGGCCGCGCGGGCGGGCGCGCGGGTGGTGTACCTGCGGACGGGGCTCGTGCTCAGCCGTCGCGGCGGGCTGCTGGGGCCGCTCAAGCCGCTGTTCAAGCTGGGCCTGGGCGGGCGGATCGGCAGTGGCAGGCAGTACCAGGCGTGGATCAGCGAGCAGGACGAGGTCGGCGCGATCCGGTTCCTGCTGGAGCACGAGAGCGTGGCCGGGCCGGTGAACCTGGTCGGCCCCGAGCCGGTGACCAACGCGGAGTTCACCAAGGCGCTCGGGCGGGCGCTGCACCGGCCCGCGCCGTGGTGGGCTCCCGCGGCCGCGCTGAAGCTCGCGCTCGGCGAAGCCGCGGACGAGCTGGCGTTGTCCTCGGTGCGTGCGGTGCCTTCGGTGCTGCGGCGGGCGGGTTACCGGTTCACACACTCCACTGTGGACGAAGCGATGGCGGCGGCGCGGTGATCCGCGTGCTCGGCGCCGGGCTGGGTTTCCTCGGCCTGTTCGTCGCGCTGGGCATCGCCGTGGCCCGGCACCCGCTCGCGGTCGACCTCGCCGTCACCGGCGCGTTCCAGGGCTGGTGGCGGGGACCGGTCGGCACGGCGACCTCGGTCGTGAGCAACCTGGTCGGCCTCGTGCTGCCGGCCGCGGTGATGCTCGGCGTCCTCGTCGGCGTGGTGCTGGCGTGGTACCGGGGGCTGCGGGCGGAGGCGTGGGTCGCGGCGCGGGTGCTGGTGGTGTTCGGCGTCGCGCGGCTCACGAGCTGGGTCGGCAAACCGATCTTCCTGCGTGAGCGGCCACGGCAGTACGCGGAGTTCAGCTACCCGAGCGGGCACGTGGTGGCGATCGCGAGCGCGGGGTTCGCGGTGGTGCTGCTGTGCCGGTGGCTCGCGCCCGCGCTGACCCGCCTGGCCCTGGTGGTGTCGGCCGTGGCGACCGTGCTCGTGGCGCTGACCCGCCTGGTCCTCGGCGTGCACTGGCTCAGCGACACCGTGGGTGCGGTGCTCGGCGTGCTCGGCATCGGGCTGCTCGTCGCGGCTGTGCTGCGGCTCCTACCGGGACCGGTGTCGGCGTCCGCGCCCGCGGCGTAGCCTCACGGTTGTGAGGATTTCCTGCCGTGCCACCACCGAGCCGGTCGACGTCCGTCCGATCGGCACCATCGACTACCTCGAAGCCTGGGACCTGCAGCGGGAGTGCGCGAACGCGCGTGCGGACGGCACCGGCCCCGACACGATGCTGCTGCTGGAGCACCCGTCGGTGTACACCGCGGGCAAGCGGACGCAGCCGGAGGACCGGCCCGCCGACGGCACCCCCGTCGTGGACGTGGACCGCGGCGGCAGGATCACCTGGCACGGGCCCGGCCAGCTCGTCGGCTACCCCATCGTCAAGCTCGCCGACCCCATCGACGTCGTGCACTACGTGCGGCGGCTGGAGGAGGCGCTGATCCGCGTGTGCGACCAGTTCGGGGTGCACACCGGGCGCGTCGAGGGCCGCAGCGGCGTGTGGGTGCCCGCCGACGACCGCGGGCCGGAGCGCAAGATCGCGGCGATCGGCATCCGCGTGCAGCGCGGCGTGACGATGCACGGGTTCGAGCTGAACTGCGACGCGGACCTGAGCGCGTTCGACAAGATCGTGCCGTGCGGCATCCGGGACGCGGGCGTCACCTCGCTGTCCTGGGAGCTGGAGCGGGACGTGACGGTCGAGGAGGCGCTGCCGCTGGCGCGCGACGCCGTGCTGGCCGCGCTCGACGGCGAGCTGGCCGTGAGCGACCGCTGGCTCGCGCGGCCGGAGGCGCCCAGCGCCCCCGGCGTCACCTTCGCACTGCAGTCGTGAAAAAGGAGGCGGCCCCGCGCAGGGGCCGCCTCCTTCTCTTTCAGGACAGCTGCGGCAGCACGTCCGAGGCGATCAGCTCCAGGTGGGCCAGGTCGCCGAGGTCGAGGATCTGCAGGTACACGCGGGTGATCCCGGTTTCCTCGCGGTAGCGGCCGATCTTGTCGACCACCTCGGCGGGCGAACCGGCCAGCCCGTTCTCCTTCAGCTCCGGCACCTCCCGGCCGATGGCCGCGGCGCGGCGGGACACCTCGGCGTCGTCGGCGCCGACGCAGGCGACCAGCGCGAGCGAGCGCGTGATCTCCTTGGGGTCGCGGCCGATCTCGCGCGCGGCGGCGTCCACGCGCTCGAACTGGGCGGCGGCGGTGGCGGCGTCGGCGAAGGGCAGGTTGAACTCGTCGGCGAACCGGGCGGCCAGCGCGGGCGTGCGCTTCTTGCCGGTGCCGCCGATGATCACCGGCGGGCGCGGGGTCTGCGCCGGCTTCGGCAGCGCGGGCGCGTTCTCCAGGCGGTAGTGCTCGCCGGAGAAGCTGAACGTCTCGCCCTCGGGCGTCTCCCACAGGCCGGTGATGATCTCCAGCTGCTCGCCGTAGCGGTCGAAGCGCTCCTTGGCCGGGGGCAGGTCGATGCCGTAGGCGGTGTGCTCGGCCTCGAACCAGCCCGCGCCGAACCCGAACTCGACGCGGCCGCCGGACATCTGGTCCACCTGCGCGACGGAGATCGCGAGCACCGAGGGGTGCCGGAAGGTGGCCGAGGTGACGAGCGTGCCGAGGCGGATGCGCCGCGTCTCGCGAGCGAGGCCGGCGAGCGTGAGCCACGCGTCCGTCGGGCCGGGCAGGCCCGAAACGCCGCCCATTTTCAGGAAATGGTCAGAGCGGAAAAACGCGTCGAAACCGGCGTCCTCGGTCGCTTTGGCGACGCGAAGCAGGTCGTCGTAACTGGCCCCCTGCTGGGGCTCCGTGAAGATCCGTACGTCCACGAAAACAAGATTAGATTCCGGTGGGCTTGGTCGCCGGTGCGGGTAGCGGAACCTGAGGGGCTCCCTCGCTCCGGGATCGCCTCGTCATGACCGCCAGGTCACCACCTCGGCGCTGTCCTCGCGACGAAGCCCCTCAGAACCCGCGGCGGCGCAAGCTCGTCGCGTGGCGAAGCGGCCCCGCCGCCCAACTGCCCTAATCGGTGCGGCGGACCCGCGTGAGGAGCTGGACGATCACGGTCTCGACCTCGGCCCCGACCTTCTTCGGGTCCGGGGAGCTCGCGATTTCCGTCGCCGCGGAGGAGAGGGCGCCGAACAGCAGGCGTGCGGTGATCTCGACCGGGACGCTGTCCACCTCGCCCGCCTCGATGAGGTCCTCCAGGCTCGACCGGATCAGCCCGAAGCTCGCCCTGTCCTCGGCCTCGCGCCAGCGCTCCCAGCCCATGACGACGGGACCCTCGTGGATGGCGATGCGCTGGTACGACGGGTCGAGGCAGCTGGAGATGAACTCACGCAGCCCGGCGAGCGCGCGCTCCCACGGCGGCTCCGGGCCGCGCATGATTTCTTCCAGCCTGCCGAAAACCGCGCTTTCCACCTGTGCGAACGCCGCTTCGAAAAGCGCCTGCTTTCCGCTGAAATGGTGGTACAGCGCGCCTTTGGTCACCCTGGCCCGCTTCGCGACCTCGTCCAGCGACGTGCCCGCGTACCCCCGCTTGGTGAACAGTTCGACCGCGCTGTCCACCAGTGCCGATCGAGTGGACTCCGAATAGTCGAGTCGCCTGGACCGCATTGTCACCACCACCACAGCTTACGCCAGCCCTCCCTTTGACATACCCGTGGTATGTTCGACATACCGACAGTATGGAGCAGACTCGGAGTATGGGGGCTGAACTCATGAGCTGGACCGACTTCCACCGGCGGCGCGAGGTCGCCGACGCGGTGTTGCGGCGGGCCGCGCGCGATCCCCGCGGGCCGCTGCCCTTCGCCGAGGTACCCGGCGCACGCGAACTGTTCGGCACCGAGGAACAGCTCGTGCTCGCGCTGCAGTACCGCTGGAGCCAGGTGCTCGGCGGGCACCTGCGCACGGAGTTCGAAAGCGAGCCCGAGGACCACGTTGACGCGGTCACCCGCGCCTGGCACGAGGCCACCCGCCGGAACCGCACGTTGCGCGCGGTGCTCGACGCCGCCGCCGAGCGGCACCCCGCGCTGCGCCGCGTGCAGGAGGCCGAGCAGCGGATGCTCGCCGTCGCCGCGGGGCTGGCCGAGCCCGGCGAACCCGTCGAGGAGCTGACGAAGGTGGGCGCGGCGTTCACCGCGCTGCTCCGGCACGGGCCGGAGCTCCCGGCGCCGCGCCGCAACCCGCTGGGCCAGCTGCTGCGCATGCTCGCGCCCACCGCGTGACGTGGTGTCTACTACCCGGTATGCCGTGGACCGAAGCTGACATACCGGACCAGTCCGGCCGCACCGCGTTGATCACCGGCGCGAACTCCGGGCTCGGGTTGCAGAGCGCGAAGGCCCTCGCCGCGAAGGGGGCCCGCGTGCTGCTCGCGTGCCGGTCCGCGGAACGCGGGGCCCAGGCGCTGCGCGCCGTCCAGGAGGTGGCGCACACGGAACCACGGCTGATCACGCTCGACCTGGCGGACCTGTCGTCGGTCCGCAAGGCCGCCGCGGAAGCCCGTGAGGACGGCGCGCTGCACCTCCTGATCAACAACGCCGGCCTGATGGCCACCCCGCACGGCACCACCGCCGACGGCTTCGAGCTGCAGTTCGGCACCAACTACCTCGGTCACGCCGCGCTGACCTGGCTCTTGATGCCCGCATTGCGCGAAGGCACCGACGCGCGCGTCGTGACGCTCACCAGCATCGGCGCGTTCGGGGCGCGGCTGCACCTGGACGACCCTAACTTCGAGCACCGGCGGTACAACGCCGCCGCGGCGTACGGGCAGTCGAAACTCGCCAACCAGGTGTTCGCGCTGGAGCTGGACCGGCGGCTGCGGGCCGCGGACGAGGACATCCGCAGCGTCGCGGCCGCTCCCGGCTACACGGCCACCGGACTGGGTTCCGCGATGGCCGCCTCGTACTCCAGCGTCCTGGTGCGCAAGGCGCTGCGCGCCGCGTTCAAGATCGGGGACGTCGTGCTCGCGCAGAACGTGCGGCGGGGTGCGCTCCCGCAGCTGTACGCGGCGACGGCGCCCGAGGTCAACGGCGGGGACTACGTCGCGCCGAAGACGTTCCAGATGCGCGGGGAGCCCGTGATCATCCAGCCCGTGCGGCCCGCGCTGGACCGGGCGACCGGGGCCGCGTTGTGGGCGCGGACGGCCGAGTTGACCGGGATCACGCCGGACCCGATGTAGTGGTCCCGGCGCGTAGTCTGGGGGGCGTGACTGTTGCGCCTGAAGGTCGGAAGCTGCTGCGGCTCGAGGTCCGCAACGCCGAGACCCCGATCGAGAAGAAGCCGTCCTGGATCAAGACCCGGGCGAAGATGGGCCCCGAGTTCACCGAACTCAAGGGCCTGGTGCGCCGTGAGGGCCTGCACACCGTGTGCGAGGAAGCGGGCTGTCCCAACATCTACGAGTGCTGGGAAGACCGCGAAGCGACGTTCCTGATCGGTGGCGACCAGTGCACCCGGCGCTGCGACTTCTGCCAGATCGACACCGGCAAGCCCGCCGCACTGGACCGCGAGGAGCCGCGGCGCGTCGCGGAAAGCGTGCAGGCGATGGGGCTGCGTTACTCGACGGTCACGGGTGTCGCGCGTGACGACCTGGAGGACGGCGGCGCGTGGCTGTACGCCGAGACGGTCCGCCAGATCCACGCGCTGAACCCGGGCACCGGCGTCGAGCTGCTGATCCCCGACTTCAACGCCGACCCCGCGCAGCTGGCCGAGGTGTTCTCGTCGCGGCCGGAGGTGCTGGCGCACAA
This sequence comes from Amycolatopsis sacchari, assembly GCF_900114035.1. GTDB lineage: Bacteria > Actinomycetota > Actinomycetes > Mycobacteriales > Pseudonocardiaceae > Amycolatopsis_E > Amycolatopsis_E sacchari. The sequence continues at coordinate 21,081 of NZ_FORP01000002.1, forward strand.
CGTCGAGACCGTGCCGCGGATCTTCAAGCGGATCCGCCCCGGGTTCCGGTACGCGCGTTCACTCGAAGTGATCACGAAGGCTCGCGAGGCGGGGCTCGTCACCAAGTCGAACCTGATCCTCGGTATGGGGGAAACCCCTGAGGAGGTCGAGCCCGCGATGCGTGACCTCGTGAACGCGGGCTGCGAGATCCTGACGATCACCCAGTACCTGCGCCCGTCGGTGCGGCACCACCCGGTCGACCGGTGGGTCAAGCCGGAGGAGTTCGTCGAGCATTCGCAGGTCGCGGAGTCACTGGGCTTCGCCGGGGTCATGGCCGGTCCGCTGGTGCGCTCGTCGTACCGGGCGGGTCGGCTGTACGCCCAGACGAAGCGGCACCGCGGTGAGCCGCTGCCGGAGAACCTGGCGCACCTGGCCGAGGCCGGGCCCGCGGCACAGGAAGCCAGCAGCCTGCTGACCCGCTGATTTCAGGGTTCGTCCCGGAAGCCCCTCCCCGCCGGGTTCGCTAGGTTGGACCGTGCGACACCGACAAACCGGACAGGGGGAGCTACAGCGTGATCACCGACATCCTGAACTGGCTGCAGAACCTGCCGCAGCCGGCGCTCGTCGGCGCGACGGGGCTGCTCGTGTTCCTCGAGTGCACCATCGGCCTCGGCTTCCTCGCGCCCGGCGAGTCGGGACTGCTGATCGCCGCGACGACCGCGCACACCGTGCCCCGGTTCCTGATCCTGTGGGGTGTGGTCACGGTGTGCGCCACGGTGGGTGACTCGATCGGTTACACGATCGGGCGTCGCTGGGGGCCGCGGCTGCGGGAGACGAAGCTGATCCAGAAGCACGGCCTGGACGCCTGGGACCGGGCGACGGGCATCCTGCAGCGGCGGGGCGCGTGGGCGGTGTTCTTCGCGCGGTTCCTGCCGGTGATCAGGACGCTGACGCCCGCGGCGGCGGGCACGTCGGGGCTGCCGTTCCGGAAGTTCCTCCCCGCGGCCTTCGCGGGCGCGATGTGCTGGTCGGCGCTGCACATCAGCATCGGCGTGGCGCTCGGCGAAGCGGCGAAGCAGATCGAGAGCGTCATGAACACCGGCGGGCTGATCGTGCTCGGGGTGCTGGTGCTCGTCGGGCTGTTCTTCCTGCACCGCTGGCGGAAGAAGCGCTCCACGGAGGACACGAAGCAGAAGGACGTCGTCTGAGGGGGCCCGGTGGTGTTCAGCCCTCCGCTGAACGCGCCAGCGCGACCAACGCCCCCGCCGCTTCCTCGTCCAGCACGGCGTACGTGCCGTAGTCCACCGCCGACGGGGGTGGCGGTGGGAGGCGGCGGCGCGGGGCCGCGTGCAGGTCCCGCACCCCGGTCGCCCGAGCGATGGCCAGCGCGTTGTGCGGCCGGATGCCACCGCAGGCCATGACCGCCAGCGCATCGCCCGCGGCGGCGACCATCCGGCGCAGTACCGGCACGCCGTCCTCCGCCCGCGCCGCGCCTCCTGACGACAGCACGCGCCGCACTCCCAGCGGCACCAGCGCTTCCACCGCCGTCACCGGATCCGCCGACACGTCGATCGCCCGGTGGACCGTCACCGGCAGGCCGTCCGCCGCCGCGACCAGGTCCGCCAGTACCGCCCGGTCCAGCTCGTTCCGCGCCGTCAACGCCCCGACGACCACCCCGGCCGCACCGGAGATCGCCGCGTGGCGGACATCCGTCAGCATCGCGTCCACTTCGGACGGTGTGTACCGGAAACCGCCCTCCCGCGGGCGGATCAGCACGTGCACCTCCGCGCGGTGGCACCGCGCGAGCACCGCGGCCAGCAGGCCCGGCCCCGGCGTCAGCCCGCCCAGCTCCCCCGCCGAGCACAGCTCGATCCGGTCCGCGCCCAGCTCGTCGGCCGTCACCGCGCCGTCGACGGTGTCCGTGCTCAGCTCGATCCGCAGGTTCACAGCAGCTCGGGCGTCAGGTCGGGGGCGGGCATGCCGGGGTCGAACGGGAACATCGGCCGCTCGATCCGCCGATGCCCCAACCGCAGCAGGTCCTGGTCCACCCCGCCCGGCGTGAGCGCCAGCCGCCAGTCCGCGGCCATCTCGTACAGCTCCGGCTCCAGGTACCCGATCTTCACGATCACCACCTCCGCCTCACGCGGTTTCAGGCCCAGCGCGGTGAAATCGGCCTCGTGGTGGTACGGCTTGCGGCGCGCCGTCACGATCACCCGAAGCTCGCCCACCGCCAGCACCACCGCCGTCCCGGCCACGGGATCTTCGGCGTCGATGGCCTCGACACGCGCCGTCAACGGCACCGGACCACACGGGCCCGAGTCGATCTTCCCGCCGACCTCGACGGTCACGGTGGCGCCGATCCCGGCGCGCACGGCGGTGGCCACGGTCTCGGGATCGACGATCGCCGCGTAGATCCCGTTCACGTCCAGGCGCAGCAGCTCGCCGAGGCTCCAGGAGGTGTCCCCGGCGCCGCCCGCCGTCGGGTTGTCCCCGGAGTCGCTGATGAAGAACGGCCGCGCCTCGCTCGCCTTCGCGATGCTCACACACTCGGCCAGCGTTCCGGTCGGGGCCACGAAAGCGAAGTCGTGCCGCGCGTCCCAGTACGCCCGCGCCAGCTCGGCCGCCTTCGCCGCGATCAGTTCCCGGTCGTCGCCCGTGACGACGACCGCCGCCTGGCAGCGCGGTTCGTCCGCCCACGCGTAGCCGACCCAGATCGCGGCGTCCAGCACCCCGTCGAGCGCCTCCACCTGCGGGACGCGGGCGTAGATGCTCTTCGCGGGCTCGATGCGCGTGCTCGTCTTCTCGCCCGGCAGCAGCACCGGCACCTGCACCCACGCCTTGGCGGGTTTCCCACCGTCGCGCAGACGCGCCACCAGGTTGCGCACCGCGCGTTCCCGCGTGTCCCACGCGTCTTCGTGTGGCGCCATCCGGTAGCAGGTGATCAGGTCGACCGCCCGCGCGAGCCGCCGCGACACGTTGCCGTGCAGGTCCATCGACGCCGAAACCAGCACGTCCGGCCCGATGATCTCCCGGATCCGCTCGGCGAGATCCGCCTCGACGTCGAGCCGGCCCTCCACGCTCATCGCGCCGTGGATGTCGAAGAACAACCCGTCCAGCGGCCCGGCGTCGCGCAGCCGCGTGAAGATCTCCTCCGACAGCTCGGTGTACGACTCCTCGGTGACCGCGCCGCCCGGCAGCGCCTTGGCGTGCAGCAGCGGGACCCACTCGACGTCGGCGGGCAGGAAGTCGTAGCGCGCCAGCAGTTCCCGGTCGCGGGTCACCACGAAATCGTCCACTGTAGAGCGATGGGGCGAGAACGTGCTCGACTCGATCGCGATTCCGGCGATCCCGATCCGCAACGGCTTCACCCGGCCACCTTTCCCGCCGCTCGCACGGCTTCGTCGAAGACTTCCTCCAGCGTGAGCGCACCCGCGCCCACGAGAGCCGTGTCCGCGCCGGTGCGGACCCGGTCGATCCTGAGTTCCCGCGTCGCGAGCGGCAGGCACCGCTCGTACAACGCGCCCCGCACCGCGGCGACGAACGCCTCGGCCCCCGACAACGCGCCGCCCAGCAGCACCGCGTCCGGGTTCGCGAAGTTGACCACCGTGGCCAGCACCTCGCCCAGCAGCAGCCCGGCCCGGCGCACGGCAGGCGTGACCTCCGGGTGCGCGTTCTCCGCCGCCGCCATCACCTCGGCAGCACTGGCCAGCTCGACGCCCGCCTCCCGCAGCTGGCGGATGAGCGCCGCACCGCTGGCCACGGTCTCCAGGCAACCGCGATTGCCGCAGCTGCAAGGGTTTTCCTCCCCGGCGGCGACCCGCACGTGGCTGATGTCGCCTGCCACGCCACCGCGACCCCGGTGCAGCCGCCCTTCGACAATCAGGCCCGAGCCGATGCCCGTGCCCGCCTTGACGACCACCAGCGTTTCGCCCGGCGGGCCCAGCCGTGCCGCCCCCAGCGCCATCAGGTTCGCGTCGTTGTCCACCACCACCGGCTGCGTGAAGTGCCGTTGCAGCGCGGCACGCACGGGATAGCCGCGCCAGCCCGGCATCCGCGCGGGCAGTGTGACGGTGCCCGCCGCGTAGTCGACGGGACCGGGCAGCCCGACACCGACGCCCAGCCACCGGCCCGGCACGTCGCTCCGGCGCGCGAGGTCGTGCACCGTCGCGGCGAACTCGGCGAGCACGGTGTCGGGGTGCGCGTCGATCGTGATGGGCGCTTCGGTGGTGCACAACAGGTTCCCGCCGAGGTCGAGCGCGCCGACGCGCACGTGGCTGGAGCCGAACTCGGCGGTCCAGACGTGGCCGAACTCCGGGCGGACGGCGAGCAGCCGCGGGCGGCGGCCGCCCTGCGACCGGCCCTCACCGGACTCCGTCAGCACCCCGGCGGACAACAGCGCCTGCACCCGCAGCGAGACCGTCGACTGCGGCAGCCCGAGCACCCGCGCCAGCTCCATCCGGGAGGTGGCGCGGCCACTGGTGATCAGCCACAACAGGTCCGTGGCGGCGGGGGCCGGAGTACCGAGCACTACTTGCACCAAATCTGTCGTAAGTATGCAGAAACCTTATTGTCACCTGGCCCCCTTGGCGATTTCCATGGGAGGTGGTTGACTCCGCCAGCATAGGCAGCCCCGGGAAGCCCCAGCAAGAAATCTCTTGCATCAATCTTGTTGGAAGTGAGGCGAAAAATGGTGCGCAGACTGGCCCTGCTGGCCGTCTGCTGTCTCGCGCTGACGGCCTGTGCCGGAGCGCGGGAGCAGCACGGCGGCGGCGGGCAGAACGAAGTGCCAGGCGGGACGGTCCGGTTCGCGCTGCCCCCGTCGGCGACACCGAACTGGATCCTGCCGATCTCCTACCCGGGCTACACGGCCAGCTACAACTCGGCGATCCAGTCCACGATGTACGTCCCGCTCTACGCCTACGACGGCACTTCGGGCGCGGTCGCGATGGACGAGCAGGCGAGCGCGGCCGAGCCGCCGGTGTATTCGGCGGACGGCCGCACGGTCACGATCCGGCTCAAGCCGCTCACGTGGTCCACGGGAACCCCGGTGACCACGCGGGACGTCGAGTTCTGGTTCAACCTCGTGCGCGCGGGCAAGGACGACTGGGGTGCCTACACGAGCGGGCTGATCCCGGACAACGTCACCGCCTTCCACGCCGTCGACGAGCACACCTTCACGCTCACGCTCGACAAGACCTACAACAACGACTGGTTCACGGCCAACCAGCTGACCTACGTAATTCCGCTGCCGCACCAGGAATGGGGTGACGGCGACGCCGACCGCACGCCTGAAGGCGCCAAGCGGATCTTCGACCACCTGGTCGCCGAAGCGAAGAACCTCGGCACCTACGCGTCGAATCCACTGTGGAAGGTCGTGGACGGCCCGTTCGCGTTGCGGAACTTCACCGCGAACGGCGCGGTCAGCCTGGTGAAGAACCCGCGCTACACCGGGGAAGACCCCGCGCGCCTGGACGGCGTCGACTTCCTCACCTTCACCAGTTCCGCCGCGGAGTACAACGTGCTGCGGGCCGGCGGCGTGGACTACGGCTACCTGCCGACGTCGAACCTGGGGCAGCAACCCGAACTCGAAGCGCAGGGCTACACCATCGAGCCGTGGAACGGCTGGTCCATCACCTACATCCCCTACAACTTCAACAACCCCGCGCTGGGCAAGGCGTTCTCCCAGCTGTACGTGCGGCAGGCGATCCAGCACGCGGTCGACCAGCAGGCCATCTCGTCGGTCATCTGGCGTGGCACCGCGAGCCCCGGCTACGGCCCGGTGCCGCAGGACAACGACCCGCAGTACCTGTCCGACCGGCAGAAGACCAACCCGTACCCGTTCGACCTCGACGCGGCGCGGAACCTGCTGGCCTCACACGGCTGGCGGCCGGGGAGCGACGGGGTCCTCACGTGCGAGGGCGACTGCGGTGAGGGCGTCGCGCGGGGCACGCGACTGGAAATGACCCTGCTGACGGAATCCGGCTCCGACGAGACCGACGGCACCATGCAGGAGCTCAAGTCCGAGCTGGCGCGGATCGGCATCGAGCTGAACATCAACTCGCAGCCGCTCAACACCGTCCTCGCGACGGGCACGACGTGCAAACCCGAGGAGCCCTCCTGCTCGTGGCAGCTGTCGTACTTCGGCACGCAGGGCAGCTGGTACTTCCCGGCTTACCCCAGCGGCGAGCAGCTGTTCACGACGGACGCCAGCGTGAACTTCGGCGGGTACACGGACGCGGTCACCGACCAGCTGGTTTCCGCGTCCACACAGGCGAACGCGGCGCAGACGATGCTCGACTACAGCGCCCGGCTCGCCGAGCAGCTGCCCGTCATCTGGATGCCGAACCCGCCGTACCAGGTCTCGGCGATCGACTCCGCGCTGCACGGCGTCAGCCAGGACCCGCTCGCGGGCCTGCAGCCGCAGCGCTGGTTCTGGACGAAGGAGGTGGCGCGATGATCCGCTACGTCGGAAAACGCTTGCTGCTGGCCGTCGTGGTCGTGCTGCTGGTCACCGTGGCCACGTTCGTGCTGCTGCACCTGCTGCCGGGCGGCCCCGCGCGCGGCATCCTCGGCGTCAAGGCCACGCAGGAGCAGATCGACGCGTTCAACCACTCCGCCGGGTTCGACCAGCCGTTGCCGGTGCAGTACTGGGACTACCTGCTCCGCCTGCTGCACGGCGACCTCGGCGAGTCGTACTCGATGAACACCGACGTCACGACGCTGCTGGGCGAGCGGCTGCCGAAGACGCTCGTGCTCACCGCGACCTCGACGCTGCTGGCGATCGTCGTCGCGCTGCCGCTGGGCGTGTGGCAGGCGGTCCGGCGCGGTGGCGTGCTCGACCACCTCGGCACCGGGATCGCGTTCGTGCTCTACGCGACGCCGGTGTTCTTCCTGTCGCTGCTGCTGATCATCCTGTTCTCGCAGGCCCTGCCGTGGTTCCCGGCGCAGGCCGCGCAGGGCGACACGCTCGGCGAACTGCTGTCGCAGCCCGGCTCGCTCGTGCTGCCGGTGCTCGCGGGCGCGGGCGCGACGGTGGCGGCGTTCAGCCGGTACATGCGTGCCTCCACTTTGGACAACCTGACCGAGGACTACGTGCGCACGGCCCGCGCGAAGGGCACGCCGGAGCGGGTGATCCTGTGGCGGCACGTCTGGCCGAACTCGCTGACCTCGGTCGTCGCGATGCTCGGCTACTACGTGCCGGTGATCTTCGGCGGGTCGCTCGTCGTCGAGTCGATGTTCAACTACCCCGGCGTCGGACTGCTGTTCTGGAACGCCGCCCGCAACGCCGACTACCCCGTGCTGCTGGGCGTCGTGCTCGTCATCGCCATCGCGACGGTCGCCGGTGCCCTGCTCGCCGACCTCGTGCAGCTGCTGATCGATCCCCGGATCCGGAGGGCGGGAGCACATGACCACGCTTGACCCGACCATCTCGCTGGCGCCCGCACCCGAGCGGCGCCACCGCGGCACCCTCTCGGCGTTCCTCGGGCACCGCACGGCAGTCGCCGGCGGCATCCTGCTCCTGCTGGTGCTGGCGTTCTGCTTCCTCGGCCCGCTGCTCTACGGCAGCGACCAGGTGCACACGAACCTGCAGGCCGCGCGGCTCGCGCCGGGTGCCGGACACCCGCTGGGCACCGACGACCTCGGCTACGACGTGCTCGGGCGGCTCATGGTCGCCGGGCGCACGTCGTTGATCGTCGGGGTGGTCGCGGGGCTCATCGCGACCGCGATCGGCGCGATCTGGGGCGCGCTCGCGGGGTACGCGGGCGGCTGGGCCGACGCCGTGCTGATGCGAATCGTCGACACCGGGGTCGCCATCCCCGCGTTGTTCCTGCTGCTCGTGGCCGCGACGCTGGTGACCCCGAGCGTGTGGGTGCTCGCGGTGATCATCGGCTGCGTCTCGTGGCTCGTCCCGGCGCGGCTGATGCGCGCGGAAACGGTGACGCTCAAGGAACGCGACTACGTGAAGGCCATCTCGGTGCTCGGCGCCGGACGGCTGCGGATCGTGTTCCGGCACCTCATCCCCAACGCGATCGGCACGCTGATGGTCAACCTGACCTTCCAGATCGCCGACGCGATCCTGCTCGTGGCCTACGTCAGCTTCCTCGGACTCGGCGTGCCACCGCCGACGACGGACTGGGGCGCGATGCTGAGCAAGGGCATCACCTACACCTACGACGGCGCCTGGTGGCTCATCCTGCCGCCGGGTATCGCGATCGTGCTCGTGGTGTGTGCGATCAACTTCCTGGGCGACGGACTGCGTGACGCGTTCGCGGTGAGGGGGCGGCGATGAGTGTGCTGAGCATCGAAAACCTGCGGGTGACCTACGGCGACAGTCCGGCCGTCGACAACCTGTCGCTGACCGTCGGCAAGGGCGAGATCGTCGCGCTGGTCGGGGAATCCGGGTCCGGCAAGAGCACGGCCGCGCTCGCGGTGCTGGGGCTGCTGCCGGGGAACGCGAAGGTGACCGGCTCGATCGAGCTGGCCGGGCAGGACGTGCTCGGCCTGCGGGGCGAGGCGCTGCGGCGCGTCCGCGGCAAGGGCGCCGGCATGGTCTTCCAGGAGCCGATGACCGCGCTGAACCCGTTGCGCACCATCGGGTTCCAGCTGGCCGAGGCGATCCGCAACCACGACGAGCAGCCGAAACGGCTGAAGCACTACCGCGACCGGTGCGCCGAGCTGCTGGACCGCGTCGGCGTGCCGGAGCCGCGGCGGCGCCTGGACCAGTACCCGCACCAGCTCTCCGGCGGGCTCCGGCAGCGCGTGATGATCGCCATCGCGCTGGCGGCGGGGCCGGAGCTGATCATCGCGGACGAGCCGACGACCGCGCTCGACGTCACCGTGCAGCAGCAGATCCTCGACCTGCTGCGGGACATCCGCGAGCACGAGGGCACGGGCACGCTCCTGATCACGCACAACATGGGCGTCGTCGCCGACCTCGCCGACCGGGTGCTGGTCCTGCGCCAGGGCCGCGTCGTCGAAGAGGCGGCCACCACGAAGCTGTTCGAACACCCGGAAGCCGACTACACCAAGCAGCTCCTGGCGGCGGTTCCGTTGCTGGGCACGGCTTCCCACTCCGAACCCGAACCGGCCGACGCGGTCCTGTCGCTGACGGACGTGGTGGTCACCTACGGCGGGCGGCGGGTGGTCGACTCCGTGTCGCTGCACGTCGGCGCCGGGGAGATCGTCGGGCTGGTCGGCGAGTCCGGTTCGGGCAAGACGACGCTCGGCAACTGCGCGCTGGGGCTCGTGAAGCCGAAGTCCGGCGGGGTGCGCGTGTTCGGGGAACCGCTGAACGGCAAGGCACGACGGCACATCGGCGCCGTCTTCCAGGACCCGGCGTCGTCCCTGGACCCGCGGATGACGGTGGCGCAGACGATCGCCGAACCGCTGGTCGTGCACACCCGGCAGGGCAGGCGTGAGCGGCTGCGGCGGGTGCGGGAACTGCTCGACGCCGTCGAGCTGCCCGAGTCGCTGCTGCACCGGTACGGCCACGAGCTGTCCGGTGGTCAGCGGCAGCGGGTGAGCCTGGCGCGGGCGGTCGTGCTGGGCCCGAAACTGCTGGTCGCGGACGAGCCGACGAGCGCGCTGGACGTGTCCGTGCAGGCCACGGTGCTGGATGTGCTGGCGCGGCTGCACGAGGAGTTCGGGTTCGGCTGCCTGTTCATCAGCCACGACCTCGCCGTCGTGGACCGCGTGTGCGACCGCGTCGCCGTGCTCAGCGGCGGGCGCGTCGTCGAGCAGGGCCCGTGCGAGCAGGTGCTGCGCACGCCGGAACACGAGTACACGCGGGCGTTGCTGCTGGCCTCGCCCGTGCCGGATCCGGCGCGGCAGCGTGAGCGGCGGTTGGCGCGCGCGGTATGACGGCACGGTTCTGGGCAGGGCTCGACATCGGGGGTTCGAAGACGCTCGCCGTGTTGTGCGACGAGCGGGGCGAGGTGGTGGCGGAGGCGGTGCGGCCGACGCCGGCCACCGAGGGTGGCGAGTCCATTTTGGACATCGCCGCCGGGCTGGTGCGCTCCTTCGGTGTCACCCCGGCGGGGATCGGTGTCGGTGCCGCGGGGGTGGTCGACCCGAACACCGGCACCGTGCTCGCGACGGGCGATTCGTTCACCGGCTGGGCGGGCACCGCGATCAACGCCGGGCTCTCGGCCCGGCTGGGCGTGCCCGCGCGTGCGGAGAACGACGTCAGGGCGTTTCTGCTCGGCGAGGCGGCGGGGTTGCGGAACGCGCTGGGTGTCACGCTCGGCACCGGGGTCGGCGGGGCGCTGCTCGTGGACGGCAGGCTGCTGCGGGGCCGGGGCGCTGGGGAGATCGGTCACGTGGGCGCGTTCGGGGACGAGCCGTGTTCGTGTGGGCAGCGGGGGCACCTGGAGGCGTACGCGTCAGGGCGCTCGCTGTCCCGGCGTTACGCCGCGCGGACGGGGGCCTCGTTGACAGCGCAGGAGATCGCGGCGGCCGCCGAGGCCGGGGACGCCGTGGCGGCGGCGGTCTACGAGGAAGCCGGGCGGCACCTGGGCTCGGCGGTCGCGCAGGCGGGCGGGTTGCTGGGCCTGGACCTGGCCATCCTCGGCGGCAGCGTGGTGGCGTCGTGGCCGTTGCTGGAGAAGGCGGTGCTGCGCGCGCTCGAAGCCCAGCCGCTCCTGTCCGGTACTCCGGTGCGGATCCGGTTGTCGCGGCTGGGCTCGCGCGCGGTGGCGCTGGGGGCGGTGCGCCTGGTCCGGGAGTGAGCGCCTCACCCCTGCCCTGAGCTGGTCCGCCGCGCCACCGATTCCACAGTGGACTTCCCGGCGGTCCACCCGGAGATCCAGGGGCCGGTGCCCTCGCTCGGGTCGAGGACCCCCTCCTCCAGCGACGTGTACCGGCCCCGCAGCACGCCCGCGGTCAGCGCGTAGTCCCCGTCGTCGGTGTTCGTCCACAGGGCGTCGAACAGCCGCTCGACCCGCAGGCGCGACTGGTGGCAGAACGCCTCCGCCAGCTCCCGCGCCTCCGCCGTGTCCTGCATTTCCGCCCGCACGCAGCTCGCCGCCATCGCGAACAACTCCGCGCCGATGTCGACGATCCGCCCGAGGAAGCCCTGCCGCTTCTCCAGCGCCGCCTGCCAGCGCGCCATGCCGTAGAACGTCGAGCGCGCCAGCTTCCGCGACGTGCGCTCGACGTAGCGCAGGTGCGGCGCCAGCCTGCCGAACTCCGCGAACGACGTCGGCACCTGGCCGCGCCCGGTGACCAGCTGCGGCAGCCACTTCGCGTAGAACCCGCTCGCCTTCGCGGCCGCCTTCGCCTTGGCGGACAGGTCCGCGTCGGCTTCCGCGAGCGCGCCCGCGGCGGACAGGTGCGCGTCCACGGCCTCGCGCGCGATGAGCAGGTGCATGATCTCCGTCGAACCCTCGAAGATCCGGTTGATCCGCAGGTCCCGCACCAGCTGCTCGACACCCACCGCGCGTTCGCCGCGCGCGGCCAGCGACTCCGCCGTCTCGTACCCGCGCCCGCCGCGGATCTGCATCAGCTCGTCCGCCACGCGGCACGACATCTCGCTCGCCCACAGCTTCGCCAGCGCCGCCTCGATGCGAATGTCGTTGCGGCCCTCGTCGCTGAGGTGCCCGGACAGCTCCTGCACGCTGTCCATCGCGTAGGTCGTCGCGGCGATGAACGCGATCTTGTTCGCGACCGCGGCGTGCTCGCCGATCGGCTTGCCCCACTGCACGCGCTCGCCCGCCCACTCGCGCGCGATCTTCAGGCACCACTTGCCCGCACCGGCGCACATCGACGGGATCGACAGGCGGCCGGTGTTGAGCGTCGCCAGCGCGATCTTCAGCCCCTTGCCCTCGCCGCCGACCACGTTCTCCTTCGGCACGCGCACCCGGTGGAAGCGCGTCACCCCGTTTTCGATGCCCCGCAGGCCCATGAAGGCGTTGCGCCGCTCCACCGTGATGCCCGGCGTGTCCATCTCCACGATGAACGCCGTCACCCCGCCGCGGTGGCCCTCGGACTTCGGCACCCGCGCCATCACGACGACCAGCTCCGCCACGACACCGTTGGTGGTCCACAACTTCACGCCGTCCAGCTCGTACGCCTCGCCGTCGTCGGTGGGCACCGCGGTCGTCGCGAGCCGCGCCGGGTCCGAGCCCACGTCCGGTTCGGTGAGCAGGAACGCCGTGATCGCACCCTTCGCGCAGCGCGGCAGGAACCGCGCCTTCTGCTCGGGCGTCCCGGCGAGCTTGAGCGGCTCCGGCACGCCGATCGACTGGTGCGCCGACAGCAGCACACCCAGCGTCGGGTTCACCGAGCCGACGAGCATCAGCGCGCGGTTGTAGGCGACCTGCGTCAGGCCGAGGCCGCCGTACTCCTCGGGGATCTTGATCCCGAAGCAGCCCAGCGCCGCCAGCCCCTTGACGTACTCGTCCGGGATGCGCGACTCGCGTTCGATGACGCTGCCGTCGATCGTCGCGCAGTACTCCCGCAGCTGGCCGAGGAACCGCTCCGCCTTCGCCTCGGCCTCGGGCGTGCTCCGCGGGTGCGGGTGGACGAGGTCGAGGCGGAAGCGGCCGAGGTACAGCTCCTTGGCGAACGACGGCTTGTCCCAGCCCGCTTCCCGCGACTCCTCGGCGAGTGCCCTGGCTTCCTGTTCCGTCACCTTCACCGGTTTCGCCACCGGGCACCTCCTCAACATCGGCGTCAAGCCTTTGTGACGAGTGTTACTCACTGGTAGCGATCAGGGAAGGCTCTCCGCCGAGAAAAGCCGTCGCCGTGACCGGGAAGCCGGGCAGCCCGAGCACGACCTCGCCCGGTCGCGGCCGCCCGAGCACGTACATCCGCCGGTGGAACCAGATGTCGGTGTACAGGTCGAGCGGGCAGCCGCCGATCTCGACCTCGACGGGACCGATTTCCGGCAGCACGGCCCAGCCGTGGACCAACGGCTCGTCGTCCTCGATGTAGTCGGCGTCGTCGACCGCGCCCGCGATCCGGGTCCAGGTCCCCGGTGCCGGCGGCCGCGACCGTCGCGCGACGAAGACCAGCGCCGCCAAGGGAACGACGACCATCCCGTAGGCGACGAGCACGTAGGCGATCTCGTCGGGAGCCGGTGGTTCGATGACCGTGGCGACGAGCAGCGCGACGAGGGCGGCGGCGAACAACCCCGCGAAGCCCGCCGCCAGCCGGAACCGCCGCCGCTTCCGCCACCAGTGGTCCACCGCCCTCGGCGCGGTCACCCGTCCCGCCCTCCGCCGGACCCGCGCGCGCCACGGCCGTCCGGAACCCTCGACGCGGATCACCGCCAGCCCGCCGTCCGGGCCGACGAACCACACCCTCCCGGTGCGCGCGATGACGTTGCGCACCTCACGAGGCATCCCGGGCAGCGCGAACACCGTCCCGCCGGCCACGATCCGCCTGCCACGCAGGCTCACGTCGACCGGCAACCAGGGCTGTTCCCGCAGCAGGGCTTCGGCCGGGCGGGTCCAGCGCACGAACCGCAGGCGGCGCCAGACGGTCCAGCCGAGCCAGGCGGCGAGCCCGACCGGCAGGCCGATGAAGTCGGTGGTCTCGAACCCGGATGCCGCGTGCAGCACGACGAGCAGCCCGATCCACGCCAGCCACTCCCACGGCACGCGGCCGCGCTCGCGCAGGTGCGCGAGGTGCAGCGCGGTGCTGTCACTCTCGAACGCGGGCAGGTGGGCCACGGGGAGCACGACGAGGAGCGTAAAGCCCGGATCTTGGCGCGGCGATCGAATTCGTCACCAAGAATGGCCGCCACGCGGCGTGCGAGAGACGATCGGGGCATGACCGAGCTGAACCTCCCCCGCCCCATCGGGTTCGTGCTCGGCGGAGGCGGCAGCCTCGGCGCGATGCAGGTCGGGATGCTGCGTGCGCTCGACGAACGCGGGGTGCACCCGGACCTCGTGACCGGCACGTCCGTCGGTTCGCTCAACGGCGCGTTCCTCGCGCTGGAACCGGCCGACGCGACGCGGCGGCTGCCGGAGATCTGGGTGCACATGACGCGTCAGGAAGCGTTTCCCGGCGGGGTGTTCAGCCAGGTGCGGACGCTGCGGCACGCGAAGACACACCTGTTCCCCAACACCGGCCTCGCCGCGATCGTGCGTGAACACCTCGGTGAGCACACGACTTTCGAGGACCTGAAGCTGCCGCTCGGGGTCGTGACCACCGACGTCGACACCGCGGAGCCGCGCCTGTTCCGCTCCGGCGAACTGCTGGCGCCGCTCCTCGCGAGCGCCGCGATCCCCGGCATCTACCCACCCGTCGAGCACCACGGCCACCTGCTCTACGACGGCGGGCTCGTGGCGAACGTGCCGATGCGGCAGGCACTCGCGATGGGGGCCAAGTCGCTGGTGGTGCTCGACTGTGCTTTTCCCGGTCAGATCCCGTCGCCGCCACGCACGATCGCGGAAGTGCTGATGTACACGGCGATGATCAGCATGCGGAACCAGGCGGTACTGGAAGCACCGCTCGCGGCGGCCGAAGTGCCCGTCGTGTACCTGCCGGGACCGGTGCCGATGCGGTTGAGCCCCTTGGATTTCCGTCACACCGGAGAACTGGCGGAGCGTGCATATGGCGCCGCACGGGTACACCTCGACAGCCTTGATGTCGACGGACCCGGCCTTTACGGCGGACCGGGTGTGAAAGTCGTGTCAGGCACCGAAAACGAGTGGTGACGCACGCCACTCCCCGGCAACAAACCACGTGGTCGGACGTCTGTAGGGGCGCGGTAGTTTGAAGCACCAGGCACGCTCCTCCCGACCTCCACGACAAAAGAGACCAGATGTTCTTGAACAACTCTTTACGCTTCTCCGGTAGAGCGCGATCCGGACTGCTCACCGGGATGCTGGTGACCGTGCTCGCCCTTTCGGCGTGCAGTTCCGACAATTCGGACAACAATTCGACGACCGGCGGCGGTACCCCGGTTTCGTCCGAGGCCGGCGCGGCCGTGAAGGTCTCGATCGAGCCCGCCCAGACGACGAACGTCAACCCGAGGACGCCGATCGTCGTGAAGGCCGCGAACGGCACGATCACCGACGTGACCGTGACCAACACCGCGAAGGGCACCAAGGTCAAGGGCACGCTGTCGCCGGACAAGACGACGTGGACGTCCAGCGACGTCCTCGGCTACGGCGCGAAGTACTCGATCGACGCGCACGCGGCCGACGACAAGGGCAAGACCGTCGAGGAGCAGAGCACGGTCAGCACCCTGTCGCCCGCGAAGCAGGCCAACCCGAACATGATCCCGGCGCCGGCCGCCGTGGCGCAGAGCGGTGTCGGCGTGGGGCAGCCGATCGTCTTCCAGTTCACGTACGCGGTGAAGAACAAGGCGGACGTGGAAAAGCAGCTGTCGGTGACGTCGAACCCGCCGCAGCAGGGCAGCTGGTACTGGATCGACGACAAGAACGTGCACTACCGGCCCAAGACGTACTGGCAGCCGGGCACGACGCTCACCGTGAGCGCGAAGATCTACGGCGTCGACTTCGGCAACGGCGTGTTCGGCGCGGAGGACCGCACGGAGACCTACCACGTGCACGACTCGTGGATCGCCAAGGCGGACGGCAACACCGAGCAGATGCAGATCTTCCACAACGGGCAGCTGGTCAAGACCATGCCGATCTCGATGGGCAAGGACGCGACTCCCACGCACCTCGGCGCGCACGTGATCTCGGACAAGCAGAAGGACTACACGATGGACTCGTGCACCTACGGGGTCTGCAAGGGCGACCCCAACTGGTACCGGTCCGAGGAGCACTGGGCGCTGCGCATGTCCAACGACGGCGAGTTCGTGCACGAGAACCCGAACAGCGTTGGGGCGCAAGGAAATTCGAACGTCTCACACGGCTGCATCAACCTCAACGCCGACAACGCGCAGTGGTTCTTCAACAACTTCGGCCTCGGTGACGTCGTGGAGGTGAGCAACTCCGGCGGCAAGCAGCTGCCGGTGTGGGACCTCTACGGCGACTGGGCCCTGTCCTGGGACGCGTGGCAGAAGGGCAGCGCGCTGAACTGAGGGGCACCGACGCGGCCCGCGCTCCCGCCCGGGGCGCGGGCCGTTCTCGTCTAGTCCTCGACCGGGTGCCCGCTGGTGGCGACGATGATCGTGACCACCAGCGCGACCAGCGCCGCCGCCACCAGGTACACCGCGATCGGGGTGGCCGACGCCGCCAGCACGAGCACGGCGGCCAGCGGGAAGCCGAGCGCGATGGGGCGGCACTCGTTGCGCGGCCCGACGTGCAGCAGCCACACGCTGAGCACGTACAACGCGACCGGCACGGTCAGCGCGAGCGCGGTTCCCGTCGTGCCGAGGTGCCCGGTGTGCGTGACGTGGTCGATCGTCAGTTCCAGGCCCACGCCGACGGCCGCGGCCGAGCCGAAGATCAGGTAGTGGCCGAAGCCCCACACGTAGCCGCGCCGGAACTGCAGCACGCGGCGGTGCCCCGGCTGGTCGAAGTACACCCACCACATCGAGCACACGATCGCGAGCCCCGCGACCGCCACCGCGATCAGCTCCCCGACCTCGTGGCCGCTGCTCAGCGCGTCCTCCATCGCCGTCGTCGCCGCGAGCACCGACTCGCCGAGCACGATCAGCGTGAACAGCCCGTACCGCTCGGCGATGTGCCGCGGGTGCCAGCTCGTCGCGCGCGCCCGCTCCGCCCACACCGGCACCAGCAGCTCCGCCACGACGAGCACGAGGAAGCTCGCCGCGAACCACGAGCCGGGCACCACCAGCCGGAGCAGCCAGCCGACCTGCACGACGGTGATACCCAGCCCGTACCGCAGCGCCGTCGCGCGGTACGTCTCGTCCTGCCGCGCGGCACGCAACCACTGCGCGACGAGGGCGAGCCGCATGAGCACGTACCCGGCGACGACGATGGAGAGGTCCTCGTGCCAGGCCGCGGGCACGCCCGCCGCGACCACGAGCGCACCGGCGATCTGCACGAACGTCGCGACGCGGTAGGGCACGTCGTCGGTGTCGAAGGCGGACGCGAACCAGCTGAAGTTGACCCAGCCCCACCAGATCGCGAAGAACACGACGAAGTAGGTGCCCACGCCGTGGGCGATCTCGTGCTCGCCGAGCGAGTGGTGCAGCTGGACCCCGGCCTGGCTCACCGCGACGACGAAGCACAGGTCGAACAGCAGCTCCAGCGGAGTCGAGGCGCGATGCTCCTCCGCGCGTCCGCGCGCGAGCATCGGGCGGTACCAGACACGGGTGCGTTCCACGGCTCTCCCCTCGGGCCGGCGGCTCGTACCCCGCCATCCCACCACGAGGGCTCGGGTGAGCCCGGCTCCCCCTCCGTGCGGGCCCACCCGAGCAGGTGCCTTCGCGCGACTGCCGAACGGTCCCCCGCGGACGCCGACAGCAGCGTGAGAAACGAGCGGATGTCCCAGCCGGACGACCCCGGCTCGCCGGGCTCGTGGTCCCATCCCCGGACCGCGGGCCAGGCCGCCACTTTCCGTAGCGAATTTCTCGAAGTGAAGGCCTGACCAGGTTTACCTGGTCGCTCTCAGTAGCGCTACCTCATCGAGGAAACCATCACTCGGATGGAGCAGCAATCGTCACGTGCTGTAGTTGGTCGGCAGAGCGGCGTGCTCGCCGGGCCCGAAGTTCCCCGACGCCGAGGACCAGCGCGATGGTGAGCGGTGGCGCCGGATTCCCGTGCGCCGGGGTGACTGCGGCACGGAATGCCGAGTACCGATCGCCTGCCCCTGCCGCACAGCTTGTAGCGGTGAGTAGTGAGGCTTCGCCCCTGAACCTCAGCCGCCCGCAGGCGAGGAGGTGGGGTGTCCCCGCTTCTTCGCCTCCGGGGTCAGGTGGCATCCCGTCCGTACCAGCAGGGTGGTGTTGACAGCCGAGCCGAAGTTCAGTTCGGCGTCATACGGGTCGGAGAAGACGACTTCGTGGTCCGTCGGCCGGCCGACCGTGGTCACGACCTTGTCGAACCCGTACTTCAGGGCTACCGTCCGCACGACCCGTACGGCCTCATCCCAGCGCCCGTCCGGAATGCTCCCGGGCGCCATCCAGTTGGGCAGTCCGCGCTGTTCACCGTCAGTTTCGAGACCCGGGTAGCCGAACCCGCAAGCCGCGCCGGTCAACTGGCTCGTCTGCCGCCACCGCAGGTCGGGAAACGCCCCCGACAACGCGTCGCGGATGTGGCCCGACATCTCCTCATAACGCGCGGTGGCCTGATCGATGTCCGGACGCTGCAGCAAGTCGGCGAATTGCTGGGACAGACGGTTCGGATCCGGCGTTGCCGACATGGGGCTCCCTGCACGGTCGTTGCCTCCGCACCCGGTCAGTTCGAGCACCAGTGCAGCGGCGGTCAGACCGGCCAGAGTTACGCGGATGAGGCGGTTCATGGTGGGTTCCAGGAGTCGGTGGCGGGAAGGGGTGACGCTAGCGGCGTACCGGCGGCTGAGGCACCGGCGCCGGGGGCATCGGCGGGTACGGCACTCTGAGATCCGGGCGGCCGGCGACGATGACGGCCATGTTGTACTGGCTGGTAGATCCTTCCTGCAGGTACTCGCTGTGGGTGTGGATCGCACCGAGAGACGCACCGTCCGCCGAGATCGCGTTCCCCGTGTCCACACGCTCGATGCCAGGCATGTCCTAGGGAGACACGCCGAAGTGATCGAGCATGTCCAGCCCGGGGACGGAGTCCTGATCCGACCTGGCGGCGAACAGGTGTCCGTCCGGGACTTTGAGATCATCCCGCTCATCGGCGTCCAGGCCAGGTGATCCGAACACCACAGCGTCGTCGACCGGGGTGTCCTCCTGCAACGCGATTCCGGTCGTGAGGCTGCCATACGAATGCCCCAGGGCGGTGAGGTGCAGCGGGTTCCCCGTACTGCTGTGAGCCGCGCCCAGCCCGTCCAGGAACCCGTCGAGCTTCTCCGCGCCCACCCTCGCCAGGTGATCCGAAATCACCGACTGGTTCCCGTCCAGAACGCCGCTCCACTGCGGGGCCTCGTACCCCATCCACCTCACCGTCGCCACCTGCCCGCCGTCTCCGTAGCGGTCGGCCAACGACTGAGAATGCTGTTGCAGGTTCTGCATGTCGTTGTCGTAACCACTGAGACTCCGGTCCACCGTAGAGGTGAACCCCGGGGTGAACACGGCGACGTGTTCGGCCGTGTCGACGTTTCCCACTGCGAGGGCTGCCTTCACCCGGTCACCGGACGTATCGAGAGTGAGGAGCTGCCGCTCCCCAGGGCGACGCATGGTGGCCTCGACAGCGTTCAGAGACCCGAGCTTCGCCTCGAGTCGATCGATCTCGTCCTGGACCCACTGGATCGCTCCCGGCGACACCTCCGACTGACTGGAGAGACCGGCGAGCTCCTGTGCGGCAGCGTCGATCCGCTGCTGGATCGCCGCTCTCTCCGCGGGGATGCGGGCCAGGTTGGCCCTCGATCGGACCTCCCCGGGCAACCCGTCCCGGTTGCCGAGGAGCTCGGGATGGTCGCGTAGCAGCACGGCCTGCTGGTTGGGCGACAGTGTGGCCCACCATGCGGCGTTGTCCGCCGGTGTGGCCCCGATCGTCGGCGCCGGGATGCTCAGCGACCCGAGCACCCAGCCGGAATTCCCGGCGGCCGCCAGGTCCGTACGATCATCGCCCGGGTCGATGACGTGGCCGGCGAGAACGCGGTCCAGCACCGCGCAGAAGTCGTTGTCGACGTCCTCGGCGGAACGCAGCACCTCCCGCACCCGGTCCTGCAGTTCGACGGCGATCCGCTGCCGGTGGGCTCTCCCCAGCGAGCCGTCCGGGTCCTGCGCGGTGCACACGGGCGGCGGCCCGTGGTCGGTCACCCTGCCGTCGTCACCGATGACGAATTCGTGCGCGGCGGCCAGACTTCGCGCCTCGGCCACTCCGTGCAGTAGCCCGGTGATCGCATCGGACACGTCCCCGGCGGCACGGCGCACCGCGGCGCCTTCGGCGGCCAGTTCTTCCGCCGCGGCGGCGAGCCGGGCGGCTTCCGTCGCCGCGGCGTTCGCGGCCGGTCCCGCCCAGCCCTCCGGCATCGCGGTCGCGCGCAGCTCGTCGGCACAGCCGACGAGCCGGTTGTAGCGGTCGTTCAGCACCGCGACCAGCTCCGCGAGCGGCTCCGGGCTCCACCGGATCACCTCACCCCAGCTGACCACGGTCAGCTCATCCCACTCGGCATCTCGAACTGGCGCAGCTCGCGCTGGGCCGCGTCCTCGTGGGTTCGGTAGAACTCGACGGCGCGGGCCAGTGCTCTCGCGTAATCAGTGAAACCGGCCGCGAGCGACTCCTCCTGCCCTGCCCAATCCGCCTTCACCGCGGCCAGTTTCGCGACGGCCCGCGCGCCGGGCATTCCGGCTTCTGCAGCTGGAATGGCCCCCGCGAAGTCCAAAGGACCGATCACGTCCGCGACTCGCTGCGCGGCCTGGCCCGCTGCCACGATGTCGTCGATGACGACCTGGTACCCGGACATGCTCCCCACTCAGACGACGGTCGGCCGCACACTGTGCTCGACTCGTGACGCTACGGGGTCAGGAGAGGAGGCTCAACCGGTTCGGGCGGATTTGAGTAGGTCTACTCATCGCCATCCGCTTGATCGGCTGGGGCAGGACGTCCTCACCGAGCATTTCGTCGCTGACGCGAACGGGCGAGATCATGCGCGGCGCGGAGCAGGTCCCGCACGGTGGTTTCGGTGCGCGGGCCCGGGTTCACGACCGCGAGCCAGCCCTGCCTGGCGTAGACGGGGTGGGCGATGACGGCATCCTCGGCGTCTTGTGGCGTGCGGGCTGTCCACTCCGTGAAGATTTCCTTGCCTGCGAAGAGGTTCACGCGGAAGGCGCCGGGCCGGTTCAGGCGCGAGGTCTCGTCGCCCGGGTAGTCCTTCGTCACGATCGTCGCGAAAGGCTGCGTTTTCGGGACCACGCCGTCGGGCGCGTAGTAGAAGAACGCGTCGCCCCAGCTGATCTCGGGTGAGCCGTCGCCCGGGCCCGGCTGGAGGGTCAGTACGCCGTCCAGTCCTCCGACGAACTCGATGATCTCCGTGATACCCATGGTTCTAGCCTCTCATTCATGTGCTTGTGGAGGCTTTGGCTCTTGTCTGCCCTGGTGGCCCGGTGACAACCCGCAAATCGGAGGGTTTGCGGACGATCGAGGTCGCCCGGCGGGCGGGGTACTCGGTGCAGCAGGTGCGCAACCTCGAACGCGACGGCGTGCTCCCTCCCGCCGCGCGCACCGGCAGCGGCTACCGCAGCTACGACGAGCGGCACGTGTGGTCCGCGCTGGCGTACCGGTCGCTGGCGGCGGCGACAGGCCCGGTCGAGGCGAAGGCGATCATGAGGGCGGCGCAGGCTTACGCCGCTTCGCAGGCCTTGCGGGGCGGGCGGCGGTGTTCGGGGGCGGAGGCGACCCGGCAGGAGGGGCAGGGATGCTCCGATTCCGAGGCGAACCCGCAGGGCGGGCAGGTGCCACCCGGGGCGGAGGCGACCCTGCCGGTGGATTCGGGGCCGGGTCTCTTCGCGTTGCTGGACGCGGCGCACGCTCGGCTCGATGCTGAGCGGCGGGCGTTGGCGATGGCGAAGCAGGCCGCCGAGGCGATTGCGGCGGAGCCGATCGCCGACATGCGTCCGTCGGATTCGTTGAGCATTTCCGAACTCGCCGAGGCGATTGGAGTGCGTCCGTCGACGTTGCGGCATTGGGACGCGGAGGGGCTTGTCGTGCCTTCGCGGGCGTCCGCGCGGGAAGCCCGACGGTACTCGCCCGCAGACGTCCGCACCGCACGGATCGTCCACCAGCTTCGGCTCGCCGGGTACGGCATTGCGGCGCTTCGGGTTCTGGTGCCTCAGCTCGGCGGCGGGGGCGAGGTGGGCGCGGCGTTGGCCGCCCGGGAGGCGGCGATCGAGAGGCGGGGGCGGGGGTTGCTGGAGGCGGCTGGGGCGCTTGGCCGGTTGGTGTTGTGAGTGGGAGCGCGGGGTTGGTGTCGCCTCCGTGGGTGGGGGTGGCCTCCGCAGGCAGGGCTGGCTTCCGCGGGCGGGGGTGGCCTCCGCGGGCGGGGCTGGCCCCCGCAGGCGGGGGTGGCCCCCCAGGCAGAGCTGGCCTCCGCGAGCAGGGCTGGCTTCCATGGGCCGTAAGCGGCGCTTGGGCGGGGGCGCGCCGGGCTCGGCCCGGGCTCGCTGGCCTTGGTTGGTGGCCGGTTTCGCTTGCCCTGTCCCTCGCCTCGCCTGCCCGGGTACCGGGGTTCACCGGGCGCGGCCGCCCTGCCTGAGCGGCCCCACCCCCGCCCCGATCCTTGAGTGTTCACGGCCGATCGGGGCGCGTAAAGGGCGCCTTCGGCGTCGCTTCGCGATGGCTTCGCCACCCTTGACCCGCCGGATCGGCCGTAAGTGCGGCTGGGGATCGGGGCGGGGGTGGGTATGGGCGTTGGCCCCTCGCGTTCGCGTCGCCGGGTGGTGGTGTGTGCGGTGCCGCGTCGACGGCACCGCCCCAAGGCCCTCCGCGCCTCTACGTTCCCGCCGTGATGCCTGGGATGCCTTTCAGCTCACCCATCAGCATCGACGTCACCTTGACCGGGTAGTCGTACAGCGCGAAGACCGTCTCGCGCTGGCGGCCGATCAGCTTGAGGCGCACCGGGGTTTCGCCTCGGTGGGCGAGCAGCGTGGACTTCAGCTCCCCCACCACGCTCTTGTCCAGCTTCTCCGCCGAGCAGTGCAGCATCAGCGGCGGCTCGTCCTCACCGTTGCCGACCTCCGACAGGTCCAGCGGCACGAGCCCGCCCCCGAAGACCGACATCTTGTCCTCGCGCCAGTTGACCCTGCCCTTCACCAGCACGGCGTTGTCCTCCACCAGATCCGCGGCGAACATGGCGTACGACTTGGGGAAGAACAGCACCTCCAGCGACGCGTCCATGTCCTCGACGGTGCAGATGGCCCAGGGCTCGCCCTTCTTGTTGACCCGCCGCTCCAGCGACGTGATCAACCCGGACACGACCAGCTCGCCTTCCTTCGGCGGGTTGTCCAGGATCGCGGCGATCGGGCGCGGCGCGTGCTTCCGCA
This sequence comes from Amycolatopsis sacchari, assembly GCF_900114035.1. Classification (GTDB taxonomy): domain Bacteria; phylum Actinomycetota; class Actinomycetes; order Mycobacteriales; family Pseudonocardiaceae; genus Amycolatopsis_E; species Amycolatopsis_E sacchari. Next base: position 44,078 of record NZ_FORP01000002.1, read on the forward strand.
GGATCCGCTCGGCGCCGTCCAGCGGGTGCGCCGACACGTACAGACCCAGCATCTCCCGCTCGTAGGCCAGCAGCTGCTTGCGCGGCCACTCCTCCTCGCTGAACTTCAGATGCGCCAGCGGCGACGACGACGGCGCCGCCTCACCCGCATCGTCCGCCGAGCCGAACAGGTCGAACTGGCCCATCGCCTCCTGGCGCTTCAACGGCACGACCGCGTCGACCGCGTCCTCGTGGACCTGGATCATCGACAGGCGCGTGTTGCCCAGCGAGTCGAACGCACCGGCCTTGATCAGCGATTCCAGCACGCGCTTGTTGCAGGCCACCAGCTCCGACTTGTCGAGGAAGTCGGTGAACGAGGAGTACTTCCCCTTCTCCTCACGCGTCTTGATGATCGAATCGACCACGTTCGCGCCGACGTTGCGGACCGCGCCCATCCCGAAGCGGATCGCGTCCCCGACCGCGGCGAAGCGCGGGCCGGATTCGTTGACGTCCGGCGGCAGCACCTTGATCCCGAGCCTGCGGCACTCGGACAGGTACACCGCGGACTTGTCCTTGTTGTCCCCGACCGACGTGAGCAGCGCGGCCATGTACTCCGCGGGGTAGTTCGCCTTGAGGTACGCCGTCCAGTACGACACCAGGCCGTACGCGGCCGCGTGGCTCTTGTTGAACGCGTACCCGGCGAACGGGAGGATCGTGTCCCACAGGGCCTTGATGGCCTCGTCGGAGAACCCGTTCTCCTTCATCCCGCTGTGGAAGCCCTCGAACTCCTTGTCGAGGACCTCCTTCTTCTTCTTCCCCATGGCGCGGCGCAGCACGTCCGCGCGCCCCATGGAGTACCCGGCCACCTTCTGGCCGATGTGCATGATCTGTTCCTGGTAGACGATCAGGCCGTACGTGTCGGCCAGGATCTCCTTCAGGGGCTCTTCGAGCTCGGGGTGGATCGGCTTGACCTGCTGGCGCCCGTTCTTGCGGTCCGCGTAGTCGTTGTGGGCGTTCATGCCCATCGGGCCGGGGCGGTACAGCGCGCCGACCGCGACGATGTCGTCGAACACCGTCGGCTGCATGCGGCGCAGCAGGTCCCGCATGGGGCCACCGTCCAGCTGGAACACGCCGAGCGTGTCACCGCGGGAAAGCAGCTTGTACGTCTCCGGGTCGTCGACGCCGAGCGTGTCGAGGTCGATGTCGATACCGCGGTTGGCCTTGATGTTGTCGATCGCGTCACCGATGACGGTGAGGTTCCGCAGGCCCAGGAAGTCCATCTTCAACAGGCCGATGGCCTCACAGGACGGGTAGTCCCAGCCCGTGATGATCGACCCGTCGTCCCGCTGCCACAGCGGGATCGCGTCCATCAGCGGCTCGCTGGACATGATGACCGCGCAGGCGTGCACGCCGGCGTTGCGGATCAGGCCCTCCAGGCCGCGGGCGGTCGTGAAGATCGTCGAGACCTCTTCGTCGGTCTCGATCAGCGTGCGAACCTCGGCGGCCTCGCCGTAGCGCTCGTGCTGCGGGTCGACGATGCCGGACAGCGGGATGTCCTTCGCCATGATCGGCGGCGGCAGTGCCTTCGAGATCTTGTCGGCGATCGCGTACCCCGGCTGGCCGAAGTGCACGCGCGCCGAGTCCTTGATCGCGGCCTTCGTCTTGATCGTGCCGAAGGTGATGACCTGGGCGACCTTGTCCGCGCCGTACTTCTCGGTGGCGTAGCGGATCATCTCGCCGCGGCGGCGGTCGTCGAAGTCGATGTCGATGTCGGGCATCGAGACGCGCTCGGGGTTGAGGAACCGCTCGAACAGCAGCTTCTGCGGGATCGGGTCCAGGTTGGTGATACCGAGGACGTACGCGACCAGCGAACCGGCGGCGGACCCACGGCCCGGACCCACGCGGATGCCCACCTTGCGCGCGTGGTTGATGAGGTCGGCGACGACGAGGAAGTAGGCGGGAAAGCCCTTCCCGATGATGACGTCGAGCTCCATCTCGATGCGCTCGCGGTAGCCCTCCGGCGCGCCGTCGGGGAACCGCCACTTCAGGCCGCGCTCGACCTCCTCGCGCAGCCACGACGCCTCGTCGTGCCCCTCGGGGACCGGGAACACCGGCATCCGGTCCTTGTGGGTGTACACGTCCTCGTACGACTCGACGCGCTCGGCGATCAGCAGCGTGGTGTCGGCGGCGCCGGGGACCTCGGAGTCCCAGTACTCGCGCATCTCCTGCGCCGACTTGAGGTAGTAGCCGTCCCCGTCGAACTTGAACCGGTTGGGGTCGTTGAGCGTCTTGCCCGACTGCACGCACAGCAGCGCCGAGTGCGAGTCGGCCTGGTCCTTCGTGACGTAGTGCGAGTCGTTGGTGGCCAGCGGTTTCAGGTCGAGCAGCTTGCCGATCTCCAGCAGGCCCTCGCGCACCGAGCGCTCGATGGGCAGGCCGTGGTCCATCAGCTCCAGGAAGAAGTTGTCGGCCCCGAAGATGTCCTTGTAGTCCGACGCCGCCTGGATGGCCTCCCGCTTCTGGCCCAGCCGCAGCCGCGTCTGCACCTCGCCCGACGGGCAGCCGGTGGTGGCGATGATGCCGCTCGCGTTCTCCGCGATCAGCTCGCGGTCCATCCGGGGTTTGCGGTAGTAGCCCTGGATGCTGGCGAGCGACGACAGCTTGAACAGGTTGCGCAGGCCGGTCGCGTTCTGCGCCAGCATGGTCATGTGCGTGTACGCACCGCCACCGGAGACGTCACCGCCCTCGCCGAACTCGTCCGAGCCGCGCTGCGACGCCTGCCCCCAGAACACCGGCTTCTTCGTGAAGCGCGACTCGGGCGCGATGTAGGCCTCGATGCCGATGATCGGCTTGAGGCCCGCCTTCTTCGCCTCCTGGTAGAACTGGTCGGCCCCGTACATGTTGCCGTGGTCGGTCATGCCGACCGCGGGCATCTCCAGGCGTTTGGCCTCCGCGAACAGCGGAGCGATCTTCGCCGCACCGTCGAGCATCGAGTACTCGGTGTGCACGTGCAGGTGAACGAAGGAATCGTTCGACACCGGCGAAAACCTCCCCATAGCGGTACTGCGAGTCCCTGAGACGGCCAGCCTAGCTCCCGGCACCGACAGTTTCGCGAAGGCGTGCCGGGCCCGGTTCGAGGCGGCGCCGGGGTCGTGAGAAACGTCTCGTGGACCGCCCCGGCCGGAGGTAGTGTCGGTGATCATGCGAACGGAAGACGTGCTCCGGTACCGGGCGGAAACCCCTGGCTGCGCCGACGTGGTGCACTTCAACAACGCCGGTTCGGCGCTGCCGCCAGAGCCGGTCGTGGACACGGTGGTCGCGTACCTCCGCGACGAGGCGCGGCGTGGCGGGTACGAGCTCGCCGACGCGGAGGCCGACCGCGTCGAGGCCGTGTACGGCTCCGTCGCGCGGCTGCTGAACGCCCAGCCCGACGACATCGCGCTGACCGACAACGCGACGCGCTCGTGGCAGGCCGTCTTCTACGCGATGCGTTTCGAGCCGGGTGATCGCATCCTCACGTGCCGCTCGGAGTACGCCAGCAACGCCATCGCGTACCTCCAGGTCGCGCGGCACACGGGCGCGGTCGTCGAGGTCGTGGACGACGACGAGACCGGCCAGGTGGACGTCGCGGACCTGCGCCACCGCCTCGACGAGCGGGTGAAGCTGATCTCGATCACCCACGTGCCCACGCAGGGCGGTCTGGTCAACCCCGCCGAAGAGATCGGGGAGGTCGCGGCGGAGGCGGACGTGCCGTTCCTGCTGGACGCGTGCCAGTCGGCCGGGCAGCTCGACCTCGACGTCCGGCGCCTGCGCTGCGACGCGCTCAGCGCGACCGGCCGCAAGTACCTGCGTGGCCCGCGCGGCACGGGTTTCCTCTACGTCTCCCCGCGCCTGCGCGACCGGCTGGAGCCCGCGATGCTCGACCTGCACTCCGCGACGTGGACCGCGCCGGGCGAGTACGAGGTCGAGAAGACGGCACGCAAGTTCGAGGTGTGGGAACGCAACTTCGGCCTCGTGCTGGGGCTCGGCGCGGCCGTGGACTACGCGCTCGAGGTGGGCCTGCCCGCGATCGAGGGGCGCGTCACCGCACTCGCCGCCACCCTGCGTGAGCAGCTGCGGGCCCTCGACGGCGTCACGGTGCACGACCAGGGCAAGCGGCAGTGCGGCATCGTCACGTTCAGCACCGACCGCCTCCCCGCGGCCGACGTCAAGGACCGCCTCGCGCTGGCGGGGATCAACACCTCGGTCAGCCGCCGGACGTCCGCGCAGTACGACTTCACCGGCCGGGACCTGCCGGACCTCGTCCGCGCGTCGGTGCACTACTACAACACCGAGGACGAGGTCCGGCAGCTGACCGGCGAGCTGACGCGGTTGCTCAGCTGACGACGACCGGAGTCGTCAGCACGCGGTCCGGCCCCACTTCGCGGGCCTGCCCGGTGATCTCGAACGAGCCGGTGCAGGGCAGGTCGGCCGCCGAGCGCCCGACGAACACCTCGAACGCGCCCGGTTCCACGATCCGGCGCAGGTCGAGCCCGGTGAAGCTGGTGCGGTCGGCGTGCACCTCGAACGTCACGCGCCTGCTCTGCCCCGGCTCCAGCGGCACGCGGGCGAACCCGGTGAGCGCGAGCACCGGCCGGGTCACCTGCGCCTGCACGTCCCGCAGGTACAGCTGCACGGTCTCCTCGCCGGCGCGCTCGCCGGTGTTGCGCACGTCCACCGAGATCGACACCGTTCCGTCGGCCGGGATCTCCTGCGCGCTCACCGAAAGCCCGGAGTACTCGAACGCGGTGTAGGAGATGCCGTGGCCGAAGGGGAACAGCGGCGTGGGGTCGAGGTTGCTGATGCCCTCGCTGTTCCCGCCGAGCGGCGGGTGCAGGTAGGTGTTCGGCGAACCGCCCGCGACCCGCGGCACCTGCACGGGCAGCCGTCCCGAGGGGTTGACGCGCCCGGTCAGCACACCCGCGAGCGCCGGGCCGCCCTCCTCACCGGGCATGAACGCCTGCACGAGCGCGGCGGCGGAGGCGTGCCGCCCCAGCGCGTACGGCCGCCCGGACACGACCACCACGACGACCGGCTTCCCGGTCGCGAGCAACGCGCTCACCAGCTCGTCCTGCACACCGGGCAGGCTCAGGTCCTCGGCGTCGCAGCCCTCACCCGACGTGCCCTCGCCGAACAGGCCAGCCCGGTCGCCGACGACGGCGACGCACAGCTCGGCCTCCTCGGCGGCCGCGACCGCCGCCGCGATACCGGACCGGTCCTCGTCACGGATCGGGCAGCCCTCGTGCAGCGAGATCTCCGCGTCCGGCAGCTCGCGCCGCAGCGAGTCCACAAAGGATGGAACGTCGACCCCGATGCCGAACTCGGGGAACCGCGGCAGCACGTGGTTGGGGTAGGAGTAGCAGCCGAGGAACGCCAGCGGGTCGTCGGCACACGGGCCGACCACCGCGATCCGCTGGGCGTCCAGCGGCAGCACACCGTCGTTGGCCAGCAGCACGATCGACTTCTCGGCGATCTCCCTCGCCAGTTCCCGGTTGCGGGGCGAGTCGAGGTCGACCGCGGCCGCCTGCGGCTGCCAGTCCGCGTCGAGCAGACCCAGCTCCGCCTTCTGCCGCAGCAGCCGCTGCACCGAGCGGTCGACGAGCTCCTCGGACACCTCACCCGAACGCACCAGCTCGATGAGTTCCTTGCCGTAGCACAGGGTGTCGGGCAGCTCGACGTCGATGCCGGCCGCGAGCGCGAGCGCTCCGGCGTGCCCGACGGTGTCGGCGACGCGGTGCATGCTCTTCAGGAACGCGATGGCCCAGTAGTCGGACACCACGACGCCCTCGAAACCCCACTCCTCACGCAGGATCCCGGTCAGCAGCGGGGTGTGCGCGGCGACGGGCACGCCGTCGAGGTCGACGTAGGCGTTCATCACCGAGCGCGCCCCGCCTTCGCGGATGGCCATCTCGAACGGCGGCAGGATGACGTCACGCAGTTCGCGCGGGCCGATGGACACCGGCGCGTGGTTGCGCGCCGCGCGGGACGCGGAGTACCCGGCGAAGTGCTTGAGCGTGGCGACGATCCCCGTCTTCTCCAGCCCCCGCACGTAGGCGGCGCCGAGCGTCCCGACGAGGTACGGGTCCTCGCCCATGGTCTCCTCGACGCGGCCCCACCGGTAGTCGCGCACGACGTCGAGCACCGGCGAAAGCCCCTGGTGCACGCCGCCCGCGCGCATGTCCTCGGCGATGGCGGTCGCCATGCGCTCGACCAGCCCGGGGTCGAACGTCGCGGCCCACGCCAGCGCGGCCGGGTAGACCGTCGCGCCGAGCGTCGTGAACCCCGTCAGGCACTCCTCGTGCACGATCGCGGGGATGCCGAGCCGCGTCTCCTCGACGATTTCCCTTTGCAGCGCGACAACCCGGGCGGCGCCTTCCTCGGCGGTGACCGGCGCGGTGCCGAACACCCGCGTCAGGTGCCCGATCCCGTCGGCGCGGACCTGCTCGAACGGCACCCCGCCGCGGGCGAACACGTCCTGCATCGGCGCGACGTTCCCGTTGAGCTGCTCGTTGCCGGGCCAGGCGCTGCCCAGCTGCGCCACCTTCTCCTCGAGTGTCATCTCGGCCCGGAGCGCCTCGGCGCGCTCGTCGGGGGAAAGCGACTTGTCCTGCCAGCGGGTCATCGTGCTCCTCGGTCGGCGATGGGGGCCGTCGAGCCGCGGACGACGAGGTTCGTCGCCAGCTCGACGTGGTGGGAGTCCAGGGTTTCGCCCGCGATCAGCCGCAGCAGGGTGCGCAACGCGACGCGGCCCATGTCGTGCAGCGGCTGGCGGACGGTGGTCAGCCCGGGCGTGGCCAGTTCGGCCAGCACGGTGTCGTCGAAGCCGACGACGCTGAGGTCCTGCGGGACCCGCATGCCCCGGCGGCGGGCGGCTTCCAGCACACCCAGCGCCGTGGCGTCGTTCGCGGCGAAGACCGCCGTGGGCGGCTGCGGCAGCGACAGCAGGCGGGTGCCCATCTCGAGGCCGGATTCGAACTGGAAGTCACCGTGCAGCACCAGTTCCGGGTCGGCGGGCACGCCCGCGTTCTCCAGCGCCGCGCGGTACCCGTGCAGCCGGGCCTGGCTGCACGACGCGGGCAGCGGGCCGCCGGCGAAGGCGATCCGGCGGTGGCCGAGGCTGAGCAGGTGCTCGGCCGCGGCGAGGCCGCCCGACCAGTTCGTCGCGCCCACACTGGTGACCTCGACGCGCGGCAGGTTCAGCGGGTCGATCACGACGAGCGGCAGCCCGGCTCGCGCGAACCCCTCGACCTGCGCGAGGCTGAGCTCCGACGTGACGACGATCAGCCCCTGCCTGCCGCTGCTCTTGAGCCGCTGCGCCCAGCTGTGCTCCGGCGCGAGCGGACCCGCCGGTTCCGCGGCGGGCACCTTGCCCACCACCACGTCGACGCCGATCTCCGCGCCCGCTTCCGTGATGCCGCGCAGGATCTCCAGCGAGTACGGGCTGCGCAGGTCGTCGAACACGAGGTCCACCACGCGCGTCGGCACGGGCAGCCGTCTGCCGGTCTGCGGCACGTAGCCGAACTCGCGCAGCGCCTCCTCGACCCTGGCGCGCGTCGCGTCGGAGACGTCACCCCGCCCGTTGAGCACTTTCGAGGCCGTCGGCAGCGAGACACCCGCGGCCTCGGCCACCATGGCCAGGGTCGCCCGCTTGCCTGTACCAGCCGGCACCGCACCCTCCTATCGAAAAATTTCCGGCTCACTGTAGCTCCGGCAAGTGTGTTCCACCAGCCCTTGACGCCACCACGGCACCGGCCTATCTTCCCTGCCACACCATAGTGTTTCCGAAAGTTTTCGGAACCTTCGATGGGGAAGGCACGACGATGACACTGGGCAAGCGCCGGACGGCGCTGATGGCGGCCGGCCTGGCCGCACTCCTCTCCTTCACGGCCGCCTGCGGCAGCAGCGGTCCGTCGGGCGCGGGCGGCGGAGGCGTCACCGGCTGGGCCCTCACCGGCGGTGACGAGCAGACCATCCGCACGTCGTTCGAACAGGCCAAGGTCGACGGCCAGTTCTTCGGCAACGACGCCTACAAGCAGAAGATCCGCTCCGCCGTCGGCGCCGACCAGGCCCCGACCCTGGTGTTCAGCTGGGGCAACGGCGGCATGCTCAAGTCCTGGGTGGACGCGGGCAAGATCATGGACCTCACCCCCGAGGTGCAGAAGGACCCGACGCTCACCAGCCGTTACCTGCCCTCGGTCGCGCAGACCGGCGTGATCGACGGCAAGACCTACGCGGTGCCCAACAACGGCATGCAGCCGGTCGTGCTGTTCTACAACAAGGACCTGTTCAACCGGATCGGCGCGCAGCCGCCGAAGACCTGGGACGAGCTGATGGCCCTCGTGCCGCGGTTCAACCAGGCGGGCATCGCGCCGTTCTCCCTCGGCGGGCAGAGCAAGTGGCCGCAGCTGATGTGGGAGGAGTACCTCGTCGACCGCATCGGCGGGCCCGAGGTGTTCAACGCAATCGCCGCCAACAAGCCGAACGCGTGGTCCGACCCGGCGATCATCCAGGCCAACACGATGATCCAGCAGCTCGTCAGCGCCGACGGGTTCGTGCGGGGCTTCAACTCCATCGCCACCGACTCCAACGCCGACACCGCGCTGCTCTACACGGACCGGGCCGCGATGTACCTGATGGGCTCGTGGGCCTTCCCGACCATCAAGCAGGCCGACCCCGGGTTCACCTCCAGCAAGCTGGGCTGGACCACCTTCCCCACCGTGCCCGGCGGCAAGGGCGCCCCGGAGAACATCGTCGGCAACCCCGCCAACTACTGGTCGATCTCCGCGAACGCGAGTGACCAGCAGAAGCAGGCCGCCGTCGAGTACCTGCGCACCGGCGTGATGAACGACAGCTACGTCGACAGCCTGCTGTCCAACGGTTCCGTGCCGCCGATCAACGGGATCGAGGGCAAGCTCGCCAAGACCGAGGACCCCGAATACCTGTCCTACGTCTACAACCTCGCGAGCAAGGCGCCGAACTTCCAGCTCTCCTGGGACCAGGCCCTTTCGCCGGGGCAGGCGGACGCCCTGCTCAACAACCTCGGCCAGCTGTTCCTCAAGGAGATCACGCCGGAACAGTTCTCGAACAACATGAACGCCACGATCGGGAAGTGATGGAGACACCCACTATCGCCCCCGGTACCACCGGGGTCGGGAAGCGGGAAGGGACGGCTCCCGGTGCGCGCAACCCGCGCACCGGGCCGCCGGCTCTGATGGCCGTGCCCGCGCTGGCGTTCTTCTCGGTGTTCGCGCTGCTGCCGCTGGGCGGTGTGGTGGTGCTGAGCCTGATGCGCTGGGACGGCATCGGCGCGCTGTCGTGGGAGGGCGTCGCCAACTGGTCGGCCGTGCTGTCCGATCCGGCGACCTACCACGCGATCGGGCTGAGCGTGCAGGTGATGGTGTTCAGCTGGCTGTTCCAGACCCCGATCTCGCTGCTGCTGGGGGTGCTCGTCGCCGGGCGCGGGCGGTACCGCGCGGTGCTGGGCGTGCTGTACTTCCTGCCGCTGCTGCTGTCCGCGGCGGCCATCGCGATCGCGTTCAAGGCGCTGCTGGACCCGAACTTCGGGCTGAGCAGGGCCTTCGGTGTGCAAGCGCTGTCCCAGGACTGGCTCGGTGACCCGCAGCTCGTGCTGTACGTGGTGATCTTCGTGATCGCGTGGCAGTTCGTGCCGTTCCACACCCTGCTCTACCAGGCCGGCGTGCGGCAGATCCCGCGGCAGCTCTACGAGGCCGCGGAGATCGACGGCGCCGGGCGCGTGCGGCAGTTCTTCTCCATCACCCTGCCGCAGCTGCGCTACACGATCCTCACCTCGTCCACGCTGATGCTGGTGGGTTCGCTGACCTACTTCGACCTCGTGTTCGTGCTCACCGGCGGCGGTCCCGGCAACGCGACCCGGTTTCTGCCGCTGGACATGTACCTCAGCGGTTTCTCGAACGACGACATGGGCCGTGCGAGCACGCTGGCCGTGCTGCTGGTGGTCGCGGGACTCGCGTTGTCGCTGGGGCTGGCGCGGCTCGCCGGGTTCCAGCGCGGTTCGCAGCTGGAGGGAGCCTGATGGCCCGCACCCGTCCCAACGTGCCCGGGAGCGTCGCCGGGTTCGTCTGGCTCGTCATCGTGCTCGTGCCGGTGTACTACGTGGTCGTGACGAGCCTGCGCAACCAGCGCGGGTTCTTCGACGCGAACCCGCTGTCGTTCCCGGCGAACCCGACGCTGGACAACTACGCGCTGGTGCTGCGCAACGACTTCCTGCGCTACTTCCTCAACAGCGCGGTCGTCACGCTCGGCACGGTCGCGATCACGGTCGCGGTTTCGCTGATGGCGGCGTACTACGTGGTGCGCAGCCGGACGCGGTTCTCCGGCCTGACGTACAAGGCGTTCCTGCTGGGCCTCGCGATCCCGTTGCAGGCCACGATCATCCCGGTCTACTGGCTGATCACGCGGGCACACCTGTACGACACGCTGCTCGCGGTGATCCTGCCGTCGGTGGCGTTCGCGATCCCGCTGTCGGTGGTGATCCTGGCGAACTTCCTGCGTGACGTGCCGAACGAGCTGTTCGAGTCGATGCGCGTGGACGGCGCCGGGCACTGGCGGATGCTGGTGAGCCTGGTGCTGCCGCTGGTGCGGCCCGCGGTGGTCACGGTGGCGGTGTACGACGGGCTGAACGTGTGGAACGGCTTCCTGTTCCCGCTGATCCTCACGCAGAGCTCGGACCAGCGGGTGCTGCCGATGGCGTTGTGGGCGTTCCAGGGGCAGTTCCGCGTGAACATCCCGGCGGTGCTCGCCGCGGTCATCCTGTCCACGCTGCCCGTGCTGGCGCTGTACATCCTGGGCAGGAGGCAGCTCGTCACCGGGCTGACCGCCGGCTTCGGGAAGTGATCAGCGCCCCAGGACCGCTCCCGGGTTCCGGTGCGCCGAAGGGGCACCGAGAGCCCGGGAGATGGCCCGCGCGGTGGCGCTCATGACGGGCACCAGCGCGCGGGGTTCGTACTCGTTGACGTGCACGACCAGGCCCAGCGCGGCGATCACGTCGTCGGCCGCGCCGCGGATCGGCGTCGCGATCGCCACGCCTTCCAGCGTGAGCTGCTCCTCGGCGACGGCGATGCCGGTGTGCCGGACCTCGGCGAGGATCCGGCGCAGCGCCGTGGGGTCCGTGACGGTCTTGGCGGTGTACCGCTTGAGCGGGCCCGCCAGGACGTCCTCCTGCACCTCGCGCGGCGCGTGGGCGAGCAGGACGAGGCCGGTGCCGGTGACGTGCAACGGCCACCGCTGCCCGAGACGGCTGAGCACGGTGACCGCGCCACGGGCACGCAGCGTCTCGACGTACACCACCTCGGCCCCGTCGCGGACGGCGAGGTGCACGTGTGCGCGCGTGGAGTGGAACAGGTCTTCGAGGTAGGGCTGGGCCAGTTCCCGCAGCTCCAGGCCCCGCGGGGCGAGCGCGGCGAGCTCCAGCAGGTGCAGCCCGATGCGGTAGCGGCCGTCGGTGTCGCGTTCCAGCGCGCCCCAGTTCACCAGCTCCCCCGCGAGGCGGTGCGCCGTCGTGAGGGACAACCCGGCGCGGCGGCTGATCTCGCTCAGCGTGAGAACGCTGCGACCGGGAGCGAACGCGTCGAGGACGGCGAGCAGTCGGCCGGCGGCGGTCATCGGGGTGGGGGCGTGCGAAACGGCCCTCTCCATGGCGGCTCCTCTGGTCTGCGCTGACCGGAACACCGCCAGGCTACGCGATTTCCGGGGGAAGCAGAACCTGTCCATTGTGGACTGGGGCGGCCCGGTTCTTGATCACCGTTCCGACGCCGACCGGGGAAATGTTTCACCGTGGAATTCCCCGGTAACGCTTTCCCGCCCGTTTCCGACAGAGGTGCACAAAGCGGCGAAATGGCCGCACTTCCTGACGAAAAGGAACCTCCATGCCCAAGCTCAGCCGTCTTCTCGGCACCGTGGCCGCGGGGGCGGCCCTCGCCCTGTTCGCGCCCGCACCGGCCCTGTTCGCGAACGCGGCGGACACGCTGAACTGCGGTGATTTCCAGTACCAGGAAGACGCGCAGGCGGAACTCGAAAAGAACCCCGCTGATCCCAACAATCTCGACGGCAACGACGACGGCGTCGCCTGCGAGAGTCTTCCGCACAGACCGAAGACCACCACCGAAAAGCCCACTGCCACTACGACGGCGCCGAAACCCGCCACCACGACGAAGGCCGCCGACAAGGACTGCGCCGATTTCGCCACGCAGGCGCAGGCCCAGGCGGAGCTGAACAAGAACCCGGCCGACCCGAACCGGCTCGACGCCGACCACGACGGTTACGCGTGCGAGTCGAAGTTCGGCCAGCCGACCGGGCAGGTCAAGGTGAAGCCGAGTGGTGGCGTCGACACCGGTGACGGCACCAGCCTCCCGTCGGAGAACGACACGGCACTCGTGGCCGGCGGCGCGGCACTGGCCGCGACCGCGGGCGCGGGCGCCGTCCTGCTGGTGCGGCGGCGCGCCCGGCGATGACCCTTCCCCACTGGCGCCGGTGGCTGGTCGTCCTGGCCACCGGCGTCGCCCTCTCCGCCTGCGCCACCGGGAACACCCCGGCAGCACCGCCCGCGATCAGCCCGCCGGCGGTTGCCACGAACGCGCCACCGCCCGCCGGGAAGCCCGCGGCGCCGGCCCGTCCGGCGACGCTGGAGGTGCCCGCGATCGGCGTGCGGACGGGCCGGATCATCGACCTCGGGCTGACCGCGTCCGGTGAGCTGGAGGTGCCGCAGGACGCCCTCACCACCGGCTGGTTCACGGGCAGCCCCGCGCCGGGCGACGTGGGTCCCGCGGTGCTCGCCGCGCACGTCGACTACAACCACGTCCGCGGCACCTTCTACCGGCTCAAGGACCTGCGGCCGGGCGATCAGGCGCTGGTGCACCGCGAGGACGGCAGCACGGCGGTCTTCACGGTCTACCGCGTCGCCCACTACCCGAAGTCGGCGTTCCCCACCGACGAGGTCTACGGCGACACGGCGGGCCCGGAGCTGCGGCTGATCACGTGCGGCGGCACGTACGACCGTGCGACGCGCAACTACGAGGACAACATCGTCGCGTACGCGCGGGCAGGCTGATCAGCTGCCGAACGTGTCGGGATCGGGGCCGGTGCGCCGGTTCCGGTCCAGCCCGCCGATCGCGATCATGTCCTCTTCGGACAGTTCGAAGTCGAAGACGTCGATGTTCTCCCGGATCCGCTCCGGCGACGAGGACTTGGGGAACACGATGTTGCCGAGCTGGATGTGCCAGCGCAGCACCACCTGCGCGGGCGACTTGCCGAGCCGCCCGGCGATGCGCGTCAGCACCTCGTCGTCGAGCACCTCGCCCTGTGCGATGGGGCTCCACGCCTCGGTCGCGATGCCGTGTGTGCGGTGGTACTCGCGCAGTTCCGCCTGCTGCAGGTACGGGTGCAGCTCGATCTGGTTGACCGCCGGGGTGGTGCCGCTGTTCTCCGCGAGCGCGTCCAGGTGCGCGGGCTGGAAGTTCGACACGCCGATGGCGCGGGCCTTGCCCGCCTTGAGGATCTCCTCGAACGCCTGCCACGTCTCGACATAGCGGTCCCGCGCCGGGAGCGGCCAGTGGATGAGGTAGAGGTCGACGTAGTCGGGGCCGAGGCGGCGGAGGCTGCCTTCGAGCGCGGTGATCGCGTTGTCGTGGCCGTGTGCGTCGTTGGCGAGTTTCGTGGTCACGAACACGTCCTCGCGCGAGAGCCCGGACTGGCGGATGCCCTCGCCGACGCCCTCTTCGTTGCGGTACATCTGCGCCGTGTCGATGTGCCGGTACCCCGCCTCCAGCGCCACACGGACCGCGTCGGCGGTGTCGGCGGGCGGGATCTGGAACACGCCGAACCCGAACTGCGGGATGACCACGCCGTTGCCGAGTTCGATGCCGGGTACGTCGGAAGTCGCCATGGCCCCGGCCTACCCGACCCCGCGCCGGGGCAAACGCCGGTCAGATCCCCCGGCCGAGTGCCTTCACGCGCTCGACGGCCGCGGCGCCGCCCTCGAACTCGACCCGCACCTCGTCCCGCCCGAACACGAACAACAGCAGTTCCACGGGCGCGCCGACCAGAGTCACGGTGTCCGGCCCGGACTTGACCTCCGCCTGCCGCCCGTCGGGGGTCCGCAGCACGATGCCCACGGGTGACTTGCGCAGCGCGAACTTCGCCGTCCCGCGCGCCGCCCGCCACGCCGCCGCGTCCCGGGCCGGGTCCGCCGGGCGGGGTTCCCAGCCGGGCTGGGCGCGCCGGACGTCCTCGTGGTGCACGAGGAACTCGCTGCCGTTGGCCGCCTCGTCGACGCCGGGCAGGCGCGTCGGCCAGAACTTCGCGGGCCCCGACCGCACGCGTGCGACGAGTTCGGCCCACGGCAGGTTCGCGTAGCGGTCCTGCACCTTCTTCGTGTACCCGGCCAGCGCGGGCACGACGATGCCCGGCGCGGCGTCCGGCCGCCGCTCCCGCAGCACGAGGTGCGCGGCGAGGTCCCGGGTCCGCCAGCCCTCGCACAGGGTCGGCGCGTCCGGCCCCAGCTCGTCGAAGAGTGCGCTCAGCGCGCGGCGTTCGTCAGCGGCAACACCCATGCGGCCGACACTACCCGGACGTAGGGCTTCCGCTCACCATCACGTCCGGTCCGTGGCCCGCGCCGGGCACGACTTCCACGGTGATTTCCGGGTTCAGCGCCTGGATGCGGCGTTTCTCCCGCTCCGCGTCGTGGAGCGGGCTGAGGGCGCCGAGCACGATGTCCACGGGCACGCGAAGTGATCGCCACTCCTCGTCGGTGAGCGCTTTCGGCATCACGACCTTCGTGCGGTGCTTCGCCTGCGCGAGCACGAGGGGACGGCACAGGGGGTCGACGTACACGCCGTAGCGGGCGCTGCCCTCGAACCGCCGCCGGATCGCCCGCGGGGCGAGGGCCAGCGCGAGACCCGCCGCCATCCAGCGGTACTGCCGGAACCCCATCGGTGCGAGGCAGGCCGGTTCGATGGCCGTGACACCCACGATGCCGTCCGGTCGCTTCAGGGCCTGGTTGAGCGCGAGCCATCCGCCACGCGACATGCCCACGAGCTGCAGTTCCCACAGCCCGAGGCCGGTGAACACGTCGGCAAGCCATTCGGCGGCTTCTGCCGCGTCGCGCAGGGGCGCGGTCTGCACGCTCCGCCCCGGTTCGCCGAGCGAGTCGATGGCGTACACGGGGCGCTTCAGCCCCGCGACGAACGGCTGCCAGGACAGCGAAGTGACCGCGAACCCGTGCAGCAGCACCAGGGGCAACCCGTCGCCCGCGCTGTACCGGACGTACGTCGAACCGTGACGCGTCTCGACCGTCCGGTCCTCCGCGGGCAGGGGCCAGTCGAGGAGGGAGTCGTAGACCTCCAGGTACCGGCGTCTGCTCCGCTCGTCGGGAAATCCGCTGATGTTCATGGTGCCCTCCCAGTTTTTATCGTGCACTTGCACTATAAAGGAGGAGTGCCGAAGCGGGTGGATCACGAACAGCGACGCCGGGAGATCGTCGAAGCGCTGTGGCGCGTCGCGAGGGGTGAGGGGCTGGCAGCGGTGACGTTGCGGCGCGTCGCTGCCGAGGCGGGGGTCTCGATGAACCTGGTGCAGTACTACTTCACGACCAAGGACCAGTTGATCCAGGACGGGCTGCACCTGCTGATCGAGGCGGCGGGCGCGAGGCTGGGGCGCGAACTGGCGAAGGCCACGAACCCGCGTGACGCGGTGCGGCGGTGCCTGACCGGCCTCCTGCCGCTCGACGAGCGCAGCCGCCTGTACAGCGCGGTGTTCCACGCGTACCTGGGTTTCGCGGTGACCCAGCCGGCGATCGCGGCGCTGGTGAAGCGAATCCCGCATGACGTCGTCGCGACGCTGGCCCCCGTGCTGGCGAAGGCGAACCTGGACGAGCGGGAGATGCACGGCCTGCTCGCGATGGCGGACGGCCTGGCGTCGGGCATCCTCGTGGGCACGTACAGCGGGCGGGAGGCGCTGGAGCTGGTGGACCACCGGGTGTCGGTTCTGTTCGGCACA
Organism: Amycolatopsis sacchari; assembly: GCF_900114035.1. Lineage (GTDB taxonomy): Bacteria > Actinomycetota > Actinomycetes > Mycobacteriales > Pseudonocardiaceae > Amycolatopsis_E > Amycolatopsis_E sacchari. The sequence continues at coordinate 60,127 of NZ_FORP01000002.1, forward strand.
CTGGAGTCATGACCGAACGCAAACCGCGCGGCATGCCGGTGGAGACGTGGGTCGAGCGGCAGATCAGGGAGGCGCAGGAGCGGGGCGCGTTCGACAACCTGCCCGGCGCCGGGAAACCGTTGCCGGACCTGCACAAGCCACGGGACGAGATGTGGTGGATCAAGCAGAAACTGGACGAGGAGGGCCTGTCGGCGGACGTCCTGCTGCCGGAGCCGCTGCGCCTGCGCAAGGAGGTGGAGGGCCTGCGCGAGGCGGTCCGGCCGCTGCCGACGGAACGCCAGGTGCGGGAGGCGGTGTCCCAGCTGAACCGCCGGATCGCCGAGTGGTTGCGCGCCCCGTCCGGCCCGCCGGTGCACGTGAGCCCCGTCGATGCCGACGACGTGGTCCGGCAGTGGCGGGAGGACAGGGAGGGCCGGGTTGTGTCCTCCACGCCTGAGCCGCCGGTAAAGCGCACCCGTTGGTGGCGGCGCTAGGCACTCGCCCCCCGTCCAGCGGTTCGCCACCCCGGCCCTACGGCCGCGGCATCCACCGATCGGTCGATGCCGCCCCTGCCCGATCCGACGCCGGACCGCGCCTCCGCGCACGATCCGCCGCCCCGCCTCCGGCCCGAATACTCGCCGGGTGTCGAGAACTTCCCCTGACCAGCACTCCTTCCGCAGCCTGAAGTGGCTCGCCGGCGCCTACCTGTCGCTCGGTGTGCTCGCGCTCGCCGCCATCGTCCTGCTGCGCGGCGACCCGGCGCAGGTCAACGACGCGGTCTGGATCCGTGCCCTCATCGTGTTGATCACCGCCGTCGTCCTGGTCCTCCTCACGAACCGGGCGGCGCGCGGGTCGGCCGGCGCGCTGCGGCGGCTGCGGATCATCTCCGTCGTCGTGCCCGTGGCCATCGCGGTGCTCGTCGCCCTGCCCGGGCTCTTCCCGCTGTGGATGCGGCTCGAACAGGGCCTGTGCGGGCTGGTCATGGTCGGCTACGCAATCGTGGCCCACCGCGCCGGCCGGTGAGATCATCGGTCCGGTGAGCATCGCCGACCCGTGGCAGGCCCGGCTCGACCGCATGCGGCGCGTCGTACCGCTGCCGCTGCTCGCGGTGTCCACCGCCGCGTCGTTCGCCGTGCCGGGCCCGCCCCGGCTCGCGCTCGAAGCGGTGTTCGTGGGCGCCGCCGCGGTGTGGTCGGCCGTCGTCAGTGCCCGGCTCCCGGCGGAGACGCCGCGCTGGCAGCGGCTGATCGCGTACGCGGTCCACACGGCGCTGGCGGCCGTGCTCGTGGGGATCAACCTCTGCTTCGGGATCTTCGCGTACTCGGGGTTCCTGTTCGCCTACCCGCTGGGCCGCCGTTGGCGCGTCGCGGGTTTCGCGGCCACCGCGCTGATCGTGTCCGCGTCGCTGTCCGGTGGCTATCCCACCGGGTTCGACGGGCACGGCCTCACGTACTTCGTCGTCGCCGCGGTGATGCTCGTGCTCGTGCTCAACTCCGCCAGCATCACCAACCACGCCGTGGCGCAGAACGAGGAACGCGGCCGGATCATCGCGGAGAACGCGCGCCTGCACGAGCAGCTGCTGACCCAGGCCCGGCACGCGGGCGTCGTCGAGGAACGGCAGCGCCTGGCCGGGGAAATCCACGACACGCTCGCCCAGGGGCTGACGGGGATCATCGCCCAGCTGGCGGCGGCCGAGCACGTCCGCCACGATCCCGCGCAGTTGTCCCGGCACCTCGAACTCGCCCAGTCGCTGGCCCGCGCGAACCTCGCCGAGGCACGACGTTCGGTGCGGGCGCTGCGCCCGGGACAGCTCGAACAGGCGAACCTGCCGGACGCGCTGGCGGAACTGGTGCGCGAGTGGTCGGGACGTTCGGGGATCGCCGCGGAATTCCGCGAAACCGGCGGACCGTGCCGGGTGCCCGGCGAGGTCGAAACGGTTCTTTTCCGTGTGGCGCAGGAAGCTTTGTCGAACGTGGAAAGGCACTCGGGCGCGGGCAAGGCGAATGTCACGCTGACCTGTCTCGACGACGCGGTGTTGCTCGACGTGCACGACGACGGCACGGGTTTCGGTCCGGACGAGGACGAGGGGTACGGCCTGCCGGGCATGCGCCGACGGCTGGCCGGGGTGGGAGGAACGTTGACGGTCGAATCCGGCGCGGGCTACGGCACGACGCTCAACGCCTCGGTGCCGCTGCGGTGAGCGCGATCCGGCTGCTGATCGTGGACGACCACCCGATCGTCCGCGATGGCCTGCGGAGCCTGTTCTCGGGTGACCCGGATTTCGTCGTGGTGGGTGAGGCGGCCGACGGCGCGGAGGCGGTCCGGCTCGCGCGGCGCACCGAGGTCGACGTGATCCTGATGGACCTGCGGATGCCCGGGATGGGCGGGGTCGAGGCGATCAGCGCGTTGCGGGACCACCCGGCGCGCGTGCTGGTGCTGACGACGTACGACACGGACCGCGACGTGCTGCCGGCACTCGACGCGGGTGCGACGGGCTACCTGCTGAAGGACGCGCCGAGGGACGAACTGGTGCGGGCGGTGCGGGCGGCACACGCCGGGCGCGCGGTGCTGGCGCCGTCGGTCGCGAGTGCGTTGATCGGCAGGGTGAGCGGTGGTCAGGAGGCGCTGAGCCCGCGGGAACTGGAGGTGCTGCGGCTGGTCGCCGACGGCGCGACGAACCAGGTCGCGGCCCGCCGCCTGCTCATCAGCGAAACGACGATCAAGACGCACCTGCTGCACATCTACACGAAACTCGGGGTCCGCGACAGGGCGTCCGCCGTGGCGGCGGCGTACAAGCGTGGGCTGCTGGAGTGAGGAGTCACCGGCGTTTCAAGCGGTCAGCTGCGCTATCCGGTCGGTGGTCCAAGTCCGGATCTGGTTGACGACGTCGAGTTCCGGTCGTCCTTGCCGCGCAAGGTCACGGGAGGTTCTGAATTCGTCCCACAACGCTCTCGCCGACGCCGGGACGGCATCAGGGTAAAGCACTTTTTCGCAGGAAACCCTGACGCGGTCGATCGCACTCTGCCCGTCGTCCCAATCCGCCAGGCGCGCCGCCCGGTCGTCGGGCTCGATGGAATAGCCGGTGGAAATCCGGTCGGTTTCGGCGCGGAGTTCCACAACCGCTTCGAGGCACACCCGCTTGCGTTCCCGTGCCTGCGCGTCGCTGTCGATCCTGAGCGGGACCCAGACGCTGGCGACACCCACCACCACGGCCACGAGCAGATTGCTGACACCCACGAAATCGCGTTTACCCGGCACGTTCCGGCTCAACATCGCCGGGCCACCTCGACAGTGGATGTGCTGCGTTTGGTGCCGTTCTTCGTGTCCACCGCGACCGTGCCGGTGAGGGAGCTGGTTTCGCAAGGCAATCGTGCGGCTTCAGCGTCGACGGTGGCCGTGAACATCAGGTACACGCCACCGTCGGGAGAGTAGGAACCGACGTTGATCCCTTTCGTCGCGAGGTCGTCACTCTCGATGGGTTTCCACTCGTTGCCGGTCGAGGAAGCGGAAATCTTCGTACTACCGGGAACATAGGTCAGCCCGGCCGGTAGTTCGCTCCGCACGACCACGTCGTTCTGCTCAGTGGTGCCGGTGTTCCGGTAGCGGATCTTGAAGTCGACGGCGTCGCCGTGGGCAGCGGTGGTGGAGGCGGACCAAGACTTACTGCCGGCAGGCGCGACCCATTGGTCGACCGTGAAGTTCGGTTGGTCGGTGAAGAACCGGAAGGTCACGAAGCCCGCACAGCCGTCGCCACCGGGCAGCAGGCCGTCCGGTTGCCCGCAGCCGACCGGGGTGCCCTGCATCGAGAAGAGTTCGTCGACGGGTACCGCGGTTCCGGTGGCCGAGTCGTCCCGGTACAACCAGGCCGAGCCGGGCACGATCCTGACCGCGACCGCGTCATCCGGCGAAGTCGCGAGTACGACGCCCTTCCACACCCGCGGTGGACTGGCGTTGGCCGAGGTGATGGTCGCGTTCAGCCTCTCCCGCCCCATGACGCCGGCAGGCAGGGTCACCGCCACCCGCGTGTTCCGGCTCGTCGCGTCGGCCGAGCGCGCGTCGTTGCGGAAGTAGATCCAGGCTTCGTACTCGGTCCTGGGCTTGAGCTGGACGAGCCCCCGCTCGGCCACGGCGGGATCGCCCGCGGGACGCACCGTCACGAAACTGCGCTCGTCGCCGTGGCGCGGGTTGTCGATCACCGAGTTGAGGACCGCACCGGCAGGCCGCCCGGCTTCGGGGTACGTCGGCCTGCCCGGCCCCCACCCCGCCTCGGCGGAACTCAGGTCGACGCCGTGGCCCTCCTCCGCGGTGCAGGCGGAAACCACGGTCACGACGGCACCGAGCAGGCACACCACGATCCGGGAACGCACCATCCCGCCTGGGCTCACAGAGTGAAAGATCGACTTCAGGAGCCCGGGTGTTACGGGCTGCACGGTGCTGTCCGGCCGGCCGCTTCACGGAGCGTCCCGCGTACGGACGCGGAGCCGACGATGCGGGGTCAGCTCGACCTGGCCGGGGCCCGCGTCCAGTACAGCGAGCAGGCCGCGCCTACCGGCGAAGGTGAGATCACGAAGTCGGTGCTGTGCGGCGTGGAAGGCTGCCGGCGAGCAAGCCGCCGGGTGCGACCTGCGGGGCTCCCAGCTGACCGGGGCACAGGGACTCGCGACACTCGGTGGGGGACGATCAGCACCGAGCAGGCCGTCTCGGTCGCCGTGCGGCTGGCGACGGAATGCGCCTGCGGGTGGAGGGGTGACGTCGGGCTCCGTCATCGAGCGCTCTGCCGGTGGCCGCCCTGGCGCCTGGTGGCCGTCGTCGCCGGAGCCAGCTGGCCCGCACAGGAGACACTGATCGCATGAGTGCGCGCGAACCCCGCTTTCCCGGGCTCGTCCTGCCCTCACCGCTGGTCGAACTCAGCGATGACCGCCTGCGTGGTCCCGGCATCCGCCTCTATCTGAAACGGGACGACCTCATCCACCCCGAGCTGCCCGGCAACAAGTGGCGCAAGCTCAAGTACAACCTGACCGTCGCCCGCCAACAGGGCCACACCCGCCTCCTGACGTTCGGCGGCGCGTACTCCAACCACCTCCGGGCGGTGGCGGCCGCCGGGCACTTCTTCGGCTTCGAGACCGTCGGAGTGGTGCGGGGTGAGGAACACCAGCCGCTCAACGACTCGTTGGCGTACGCGGTCGGCCGCGGGATGCGCCTGACCTACCTCGACCGCACGACCTATCGCCGCAAGGCCGAGCCGGACGTCCTGGCCGCCCTGTCCGAGGAATTCGGCCCCTGCTACATGGTGCCGGAGGGCGGCGGCAACGGGCTGGGCGTCCGCGGTTGCGCGGAACTGCCGGCGGAGATCGAGCGGGGCTTCGACGTCATTTGCTGCGCCTGCGGCACCGGTACCACCCTCGCGGGAATCGCGGCCGGGCTGACCGGTGACCAGCGGGCCTGGGGTTTAGCGGTGCTCAAGGGCGGCCGGTTCCTGGACGACGAATTGCGGCGGCTGCAGCGCGAATCCTTCGACCACGAGACCGACAACTGGACCATCGATTACGACTTTCCTTTCGGCGGCTACGCCAAGCGCACGCCGGAACTGGACGCTTTCATCGCCGACTTCACAACCCGGCACGGCATCACACTCGACTGGGTTTACGAAGCCAAGATGATGTATGGCCTGTTCGAACGCATCGGCTCAGGTGCGTTCGCGCCGGGGACGACCATCGTGGCGGTCTTGAGCTGAGGCGGCGGTGTTCTGAGATCACAAACGCAAAAAACCTCGCGGGCGACACGAACGCGCAACCCGACGCCGTTGAGGCCGCAGCCTCCGAAACTGATCCTCCTCTTGTTGACCCGAGGCTCTTGCGCGCCTGGACAGGAGAAGAATTCCAGGTATACCGCGACGTTGCGGCAAGCGACCCGTCCGCAGCCGTCATGGGCGCATGGCGCAGGCTTGAGAAGTTCATGCGAGCCTCGGACGGGTGCACGGCTGACGAAACAACTGCGTCGAGGTGGCGAATAACCTTCGGCGGCTTCGGAATCAAGCCACGCACGATCCCGACACCCAGGTCAGCACCAAGGACGCGCTCGATTACATCGCCGCGGCCGAGCGGTCAGCCGACGCGCTCGTCCTCGTCCAGCGCAAACTCCCGTAGTCAGGATCGTCCCCGCTATGCCTGGTCGCAGTAGGTCCGCTGAGCCCTCTTCGGCGTGATGCGAGCCGAGCTCACGGAGCCGTTCCGCGCGCTCCTCGACGCCAGGCACGTCGGCACGGCGTCATCCGCGGCTGGGGCACGTTCCGCCACCGTCCGCCCGTCCGGCGTCTTTCCGGCGTGGTGTGAACGAGCACGTTCTGGTGGGGGTCGTGGAGGCCTTTTCACACGTACCTAGCAGCGCTAAACGTCTCCTCACGATGGCGTTGGCGTAGCCAAACAGGGCGGAACCACCCTGGGAACGCCCGTCGTATCGCGTCATGCGTCAGCTCCGCCCGGTCGAGGTTGACGAGCTGGTGGAGGCATACCTCAGTGGAGCAACCGTGCGAGCTCTCGCTCAACGGTTCGGCATCCATCGCTCGACGGTCGGTTGGCACCTCCAGGGCCGCGGGATCAACACCACTCCACCAGCGCTTCAGCCCGACGAGGTCCAGCAGGCCGCCGAGCTGTACCGCTCCGGCTGGTCATTAGCCGGGATCCAGACAAGATTGATGCCGCTCCAAACACGGTGAGGGCCCAGCTTCTGAAGGTTGGCGTCAAAATGCGAGACGCCAAGGGCGCAAAAGGTAGAACTGCACCACCACAAACGCGCTCAAGTGAACAGATTGTATAATTTGACACATGCAAGTTACCTACTTCCCGTACCTATTCATGAACAATCAGGAGGAGCTTGCCCTCGACCAATTGGACGTGCGCGTATGGAACTACGACAAGAAGGCCGACACTTACATAACCTCGCCCGAACTCCGAAAAACGCTTGATGCCATCATGCAAACCAATGTTCACAGCAGATGGCCAATCAAGGATATGGGCATCATTTCCATCGGGGAGCCCGACTTCCGCGAGTATTCTCCAGAAGAAAAACAACTGTGCCAGGAGGTGAGGACAATACTGTTCATCAGCGCCCTTGCCCGTAGCGGTGTACTCGAACGAGGGCCGAACGTGGGCCATTACATAGCGACCTCCGAGAACTTCTCACTATTTGAACAGAATTTCCAGCCCGACACAAAATACACAGCTACTCAAGATGGCTACGTCGTAAACATGTGGCATGGCGGTCACGACATCACACAGGTACAGTTCCGAGCCCCAGAGTATGTTCCAAAGCCCATAGTATTTCAACAAGACACCAACCTGCTTGCCGCACTATTTACTCTGAGAAAGAAGCAGAAGCGACTATATCGACGCATCATGCGAGCGACCGACATGATGATGCAGGCCTACTACAATGACACCAAACTAAGCGAGGCAGCCCGAATATTGGCTATCGCCTCTGCTTATGAAATTCTGTTCGACCTACCCGAAAGTGGTCAGCGCCGAGCGCTACGCGACGAGTTTGAGCGTCTATTTGACCTTCCCAGCGACCCCCGACGCACCTTTGTTACCCACAAAGACCGTCGAGGAAAAACTCACAGGGCAAACAAGACGGTCAAGGTCTACTGGGCAAACAAGTTCTACGAACTTCGTAACGCAATCATTCACGGATCGCCCGTCAAGAGTGACGATTACGTGTTCCAAGGAGCGCAGCGATACTTCGACATTGCAGTGCTTTTTTTGTATTGGGTGTAAAGAAGTATATTGAGGAGAGTCGCTGCATGGAGGCAAGTTACGATCGGATAGTCTGGAAGAAAGTGGACAACTCAGACTATCACGCCGAGGCCCCAGACGAGTTCCCAGAATTTTACGAGGGGTTTGTCTACGATAAGGGCGATATACGCCGAATCGCTGAGCAGATGGTCAAGAGACTTGAGGAGCCGAGGTAGCACCACAAATCGGGAACCCGAATCATGGACCGCTTACACTGCCGTGAGCACAAACGATTTATCCCTCCAGTGCAACGCGGTCCCGTATGCCTTATCAACGACCCGAACGATCTCGGGTATTGAAGCTTCTTCGTCTTCACGGCAGCGATCGATCTTATTCTTGAGCACTGGCCATAGCTGATTAGCCAATGCCACCTTGCTCGGCTTATAGCTCCAGTCCCGCCACACGTTCTTGATATCGACACTGTGGTTTCCATTCCGCGCCAACCTTCGTAACCCCGCCAAAGCGCCGATGACATCCTCACGACTAAGGCCGTTCACGGTCTTGTGGATCGCCATGAGAGCGTCCGCCAGCTCCTCGTCCGCGAAGTGCGCAAACTCGTAGCACGACGCTGACCAGCGGTGGATATCGACAAGCAGGCTCAGCTCTTCCTCAGTGGTCTTGGCACCCTGGGCACGCAGTACCTGTCGAATCTCGTCGAGGATGCCTTCGCGAGTCCGCTCCCACTTGTCCGCAGCGAACTTGCCCTCTGGGTCTACGGCAACCATCAAGCAGGTCGGCGGCTTGAGTAGTTCCCAGTGGCCATCGGTCTCGCGCCTAGCGATCAAAGGTGCCGCTGCCAGAGCCGCGACCTTCTGGAGATCCTTGGTCGTCCCGCCAAGATGAAGCACGCGAACCAGCTCTGGCGCCTCCCGGTAGCCCAACTCAGCCGCGATCTTCATGACATGGAATTGTTCGCTCTCGCCTTCGACGGCCAGCACAACCCGAGGATGGGGCGAGAGACCCAGGCTCATTAGGTCCTGGTCCAAGCTGCCGTCACGGCGGCTCAACCGCTCACGCATCGGATGTGATGACTTTGACGAAGACCCTGAAAGCGGCTCCGCCAAGCCTCGGCCAGTCAGGTCTTCATAGAAGAGCAGCAGAATCTCAGCCGTCTGCCCCATGTCCATCGCCGCGAGCGCAGGTCCCTTGAGCTGCTCCCATGCCTTCCTCGGCGCCCGGCGGGCGAGCCTTCCCCACGCGCTACCCAGAGGATCAATCTGGGTAGCCCACGTGAGCAACACCTCAGCGTCTTCGGCAGCCTGCTCGGCGGAGTAGCCCAGCGCGTCACCTACGGCCACGGCGTCGAATGAGTCTCGGTACGCCGACCACTGCTCGAATGTCGTGTTCGACAGGTGCACAAAGGCCGGGTCGAGCTTCGTCCCGTAGCGAGCGTCAAGCGCGGTCGCAGCGACGGCGATACGGCGAAAGCTGGCTGCCTTCTCAACTAGGTACGGACTTGGAGCGGGCAAGGTCACTCTCCACTTGCCTCTACGCCACACTTCCCGCCGGCGAGATGCAGCGGCTCACCCGCGCCCTGGCTGAAGCCGAAGCGGAGATCAGGGCAGCCAGGACCACCACCAGCGACGTCGAAACCACCCTGCAGCAGGCCCTCACCGCTTCCAGCCACTGCGCCGCCGCCTACGTCGCCGCGCCCGACCACGTGAAGCGGCAGATCAACCAGGGGTTCTTTGAAAAGCTCTACATCGGCGAGGACGGCAGCGTCATGCGAGCCGAACTGACGGAGCCGTTCCGCGCGCTCCTCGACGCAGGGCACGTCGGCACGACGTCATCCCGGCCGTATCCGCACCGGCCGGGGCACGTGCCGCCGCCGTCCGCCCGTCCGGCGTCTTTCCGGCCGCCCAGGGCGATGACGGCGCGGCAATCACCGTCCGTACACAAAACACCACCCCCGCCGAGATTTCCCTCGTCGGGGGTGGTTTGAACGAGCACGTTCTGGTGGGCGCAGCAGGGTTCGAACCTGCGACCCCTTGCTTGTAAGGCAAGTGCTCTTCCGCTGAGCTATGCGCCCTCGCCCGGTGGCGCCCCACGGGGCACCACCGGGACGAGATCAGGCAGGCAGTTCCGAGACCGCCTTCTTCCAGGCCGACTGGTCGCGCGGCTCGCCGGGCTGGTTGACCTCCGCGAAGCGCACCACGCCGTCCTTGTCGATGAGGAACGTGCCGCGCAGCGCCATGCCCGAGCCCTCGTTGAACACGCCGTACGCCTTCGCCACCTCGCCGTGCGGCCAGAAGTCCGACAGCAGCGGGAACTGGTACCCCTGCTGCTCGGCCCACGTCTTGAGCGAGAACACCGTGTCGATGGACACACCGAGCACCTGCACGCGGCCGTCGTAGTCGTCGAACTCGTCGCGCAGCTGGCACAGCTCGCCGGTGCAGGTCCCGCTGAAGGCGAACGGGTAGAACACCAGCAGCACCGGCTTCTCACCGCGGAAGGACGACAGGCTGACCGGCTGCCTGTTGTAGTCGTTGAGCGTGAAGTCCGGGGCCTGGGAACCGACCTCTACCGCCATCCTGGCACACCTCTCCCGTCTCGCCTGAAGCTTCGCGCCCCAACCTTACCGGTCAGCGCTTCGACTTCGATTTGGGCGAGACCAGTTTGGTGCCCGCCCAGTTCGCGCCCACGCTGATGTTGGACGTCTGCGCGAGCCCGACCGTCGGCACGGCCTCGGCGATCTCGCTGGGCTCGACGTGCCCCGGCTGCCCCGTCTTGGGCGTCAGGACCCAGATCACGCCGTTCTCGTCGAGCGGGCCCCTGGCGTCCATGATCGCGTCGACCAGGTCGCCGTCGTCCTCCCGCCACCAGAGCAACACGACGTCGATGACCTCGTCGGCGTCCTCGTCGAGGAGCTCGCCGCCGATATGTTCTTCGATGGCGGCACGCAGGTCGTCGTCGACGTCCTCGTCCCAGCCGATCTCCTGAACCACCATGTCCGGCTTGATGCCGAGCCTTTCGGCGACGCTGCTGTAGTCAGCGTCTCCAGCGGCGACCACTGCTTTCACTCCTCCAACTACGACGGGTGACCGGCTGGTCCGGGCACTCGGATACACGGATGGGGCTAGCGAACACGCCCGCGGCCCGCGGCGCAACCGTCCACACCGGATCTCTCCCAAGTCGTTTCCCACGGTAGGAGCGTTCGAACCCTCCCGGCACCCCCCTTCGACCCGGCATTTCACCACGGCGAAAGAGCGTGACCTAGGGTGGAGAGGTCTCGCGCGCGTGCGCGCGTCTGCAGTATGCGAATCCGATCGCGGGACAGGCAAACGTTACCGCCGAGTAGCGATGACGGAGGCCCCGAAAAAGACGACGATGTCAGCAGGACCCCGCCCCAAAGCGGGTTCCTGGACGAGAAGTGACAACTGGCGAGGAGATCCCTTGGCCCCCCGAAACGACCAGGCCGCAAGCCCTGGTGCCCAGCCGGCACCGGCACGGGTGCGCGTCATCCGCGACGGATTGGCCGCGCACCTTCCCGACATCGACCCGGAGGAGACCGCCGAATGGCTGGACTCCTTCGACGAGGCACTCGCCCGTGGCGGACAGCAGCGGGCCCGTTACCTGATGTTGCGGATCCTGGAACGTGCCCGTGAGCGCAACGTCGGCGTGCCGCCGCTCACGGCCACCGACTACGTGAACACCATCCCCACCGAGAACGAGCCCTGGTTCCCCGGCGACGAGGAGATCGAGCGCCGCTACCGGGCCTACATCCGGTGGAACGCCGCGATCATGGTGCACCGCGCGCAGCGGCCCGGCGTCGGTGTCGGTGGCCACATCTCCACGTACGCCTCGTCGGCCGCCCTGTACGAGGTCGGCTTCAACCACTTCTTCCGCGGCAAGGACCACTCCGGCGGCGGCGACCAGATCTTCATCCAGGGGCACGCCTCCCCCGGCATCTACGCGCGCGCCTTCCTGGAGGGCCGCCTCACCGAGCAGCAGCTCGACGGCTTCCGCCAGGAGTACAGCCACGCCGGCGAGGGCGGCGGCCTGCCGTCGTACCCGCACCCGCGGCTGATGCCGGACTTCTGGGAGTACCCGACCGTGTCCATGGGGCTGGGCCCGATGAACGCGATCTACCAGGCCCGGTTCAACCGCTACCTGCGTGACCGCGGCATCAAGGACACCTCGGACCAGCACGTCTGGGCGTTCCTCGGCGACGGCGAGATGGACGAGCCGGAATCACGCGGCCTGATCCACGTCGCGGCCGGCGAGGGTCTCGACAACCTGACCTTCGTGATCAACTGCAACCTGCAGCGGCTCGACGGCCCGGTGCGCGGCAACGGCAAGATCATCCAGGAACTCGAGGCCTACTTCCGGGGCGCGGGCTGGAACGTGATCAAGGTCATCTGGGGCCGCGAGTGGGACGCGCTGCTGTCCGCCGACCGCGACGGCGCGCTGGTCAACGTCATGAACACCACCCCGGACGGTGACTACCAGACGTACAAGGCGAACGACGGCGCGTACGTCCGCGAGCACTTCTTCGGCCGCGACCCGCGGACGAAGGAGCTGGTCAAGGACCTGTCCGACGCCGACATCTGGAACCTCAAGCGCGGCGGCCACGACTACCGCAAGGTGTACGCGGCGTACAAGGCGGCGATGGAGCACCACGGCCAGCCGACGGTGATCCTGGCCCACACCATCAAGGGCTACGGGCTGGGTCCCTCCTTCGAGGGCCGCAACGCCACGCACCAGATGAAGAAGCTCACGCTCGACGACCTCAAGCTGTTCCGCGACTCGCAGCGGATCCCGATCAGCGACGAGGAGCTGGAGCGCGACCCGAAGCTGCCGCCGTACTACCACCCCGGCAGGAACTCGCCGGAGATCGAGTACATGATCGGCCGCCGCCGCGCGCTGGGCGGGTACCTGCCGGAGCGGCGGGGCCACCGCGCCAAGGCGCTCGTGCTGCCCGGCGACAAGGTGTACGAGGCCGTCCGCAAGGGCTCGGGCAAGCAGGAGGTCGCCACGACGATGGCGTTCGTCCGGCTGGTCCGCGAGCTGGCCAAGGACGCCGAGATCGGCAACCGGATCGTGCCGATCATCCCGGACGAGGCGCGCACGTTCGGCCTCGACTCGATGTTCCCGACCGCCAAGATCTACAACCCGCACGGCCAGACGTACACGTCGGTCGACGCGAACCTGATGCTGGCGTACAAGGAGTCCGAGCACGGGCAGCTGCTGCACGAGGGCATCAACGAAGCCGGCTCGACGGCCTCGTTCACCGCCGTCGGCACGTCGTACGCCACGCACGGCGAGCCGATGATCCCGATCTACATCTTCTACTCGATGTTCGGGTTCCAGCGGACCGGTGACGGGCTGTACGCGGCGGCCGACCAGATGGCGCGCGGGTTCGTGCTCGGCGCCACCGCGGGCCGCACGACGCTGACCGGTGAGGGCCTGCAGCACGCCGACGGGCACTCGCTGCTGCTGGCGCACACCAACCCGGCGGTCGTGGCGTACGACCCGGCGTGGTCGTTCGAGATCGCGCACATCGTCAAGGACGGCCTGCGCCGCATGTACGGCGAGACCGGCCCGGACGGCAACGGCGAGAACGTCTTCTACTACCTGACGGTCTACAACGAGCCGTACCAGCAGCCGGCGGAGCCGGAGAACCTCGACGTGGACGGCCTGCTCAAGGGCCTGTACCGGTACGCCGAGGCGCCGCGGGGCGACGGGCCGGAGGCCCAGATCCTGGTGTCCGGCGTGACGATGCCCGACGCGCTCAAGGCGCAGCGGATGCTCGCCGACGAGTGGGGCGTGCGGGCCGCGGTGTGGTCGGCGACGTCGTGGTCGGAGCTGCGGCGCGAGGCCGTCGAGGTGGACCGCGAGAACCTGCTGCACCCGGAGAACGAGCCCCGCGTGCCGTACGTGACGCGGACGCTGCAGGGCGAGCGGGGCCCGATCGTGGCGGTGTCCGACTGGATGCGCGCCGTGCCGGACCTGATCCGGCCTTGGGTGCCGGGCGACATGATCACCCTGGGCACCGACGGGTTCGGCTTCTCCGACACCCGGCCCGCGGCGCGGCGCCACTTCCTGGTGGACGCCGAGTCGATCGTGGTCGCGACGCTCACCGGGCTGGCCCGGCGGGGCGAGGTCGACCGGGCGAAGGTCGTGGAGGCGACGCGGAAGTACCGCCTGGACGACGTGTCCGCGGCGGGCCCGCAGCTGTCCGACTCCGGCAACGCGTGATCGAAGACGGGCGGGGCACCCGGCGGGTGCCCCGCCCGTCCGTTATCGAGGAGAGGTCTTGACGAAAAGGCGGCTGCCGAGGCCCGCGGAGCTGCGGGAGATCCTGCGGCCGAAGCCGTTCGTGGTGGATCCGGTCGAGCGCAGGCTCGCCGGTGCGCACACGATCGCCGATCTCCGGGCGATCGCCCGGAGGCGGACACCCCGTGCGGTGTTCGACTACACCGACGGTGCCGCCGAGCTGGAGGACAGCCTGCGCCGCGCGCGGCAGGCGTTCCGCAGGGTCGAATTCCACCCGAACGTGCTGCGCGGCGTCGCCGACGTGGACACGGGCACGACGGTGCTCGGGAAGCGGTCGGCGTTGCCGTTCGCCTTCGCGCCCACCGGTTTCACGCGGTTGATGCACCACGAGGGTGAGCGCGCGGTAGCGCACGTGGCGCAGCGCGAGCGCATCCCGTTCTCGTTGTCGACGATGGGCACGACGTCGATCGAGGACGTCGCGGCCGCCGCTCCCGAGGCCCGCAAGTGGTTCCAGCTGTACGTGTGGCGCGATCGCGGCGCGGGGCTGGAGCTGATGCGCCGGGCACACGAATCGGGCTACGACGCGCTCCTGCTGACCGTGGACACGCCGGTCGCGGGCGCGCGGATGCGGGACGTCCGCAACGGCCTCACGATCCCGCCCGCGCTGACGCCGCGCACGTTCCTCGACGGCGCGATGCACCCGGCGTGGTGGTTCAACCTGCTCACCACCGAACCGCTGGAGTTCGCGTCGCTGTCGGCGTGGGGCGGCACGGTCGCGGAGCTGATCAACAAGCTGTTCGACCCGACGCTGAACTTCGACGACCTGGCCTGGGTGCGGGAGAACTGGCCGGGCAAGCTCGTCGTGAAGGGCATCCAGAACTCCGACGACGCGCGGGACGTCGTGAAGCACGGCGCGGACGCGGTGGTGCTGTCCAACCACGGCGGCCGCCAGCTCGACCGCGCGCCGACGCCGCTGGAGCTGCTGCCCGCGACGCTGGACGCGCTGAGCGGGGACGCCGAGGTGTGGCTCGACACGGGCATCCTGTCGGGCGGGGACATCGTGGCCGCGATCGCGCAGGGCGCGAGCACGTGCCTCGTCGGGCGGGCGTTCCTGTACGGCCTGATGGCCGGTGGCGAGCGCGGCGTGCAGCGGTGCGTGGAGATCCTGCGCGCGGAGATCGTGCGCACCATGCAGCTGCTGGGTGTCCGCACGATCGACGCGCTGCGGCCGACGCACGCGACGCTGCGCTGACGGCTACGCGCTTGCAGGCCCCAGCAGCACGTCCAACCCCAGGTACTCCAGCAGCAGGTGCTTCAGATGGGCACCCTCGATGAGCTGTATCCGGCCGTGGCGGGCAGCGAAGTCGTGAGAGGCCTTACCGAACCGTGACGTCGTCACCAGTACGCCGCGACTCGCTCGTTTGTCGTCCATCACACCCGCGAGGGCACGCACCGCGTCCGGTTCGACCATGCTCTTGTAGCGCTTCGCCTGAATGACGCAAACGCCACCCATTATGGGGTCCTCGTTCACCGCGATCGCGTCCAGACCGTCATCCCGAGACGCCTGCGTCACCCAGGATTTCATCCCCATGGCTTCGAAGAGCTGCTTCACCAGCACCTCGAACTCGAATGGCCTCATCTCCAGCAGCACAGGCCGGGAATCCAGCCCGGCTACGACGTCCTGCGCTTCGACCAGCCGGTACTTTGAGAGATCGGGGTCGAAGATGGGGCGGACAGCTTCGAGATCCCACGGGTGAGGTGAGACCAGCGCGTTGAAATACCTCAGGCACTCGACCGGATCGAGCTCGGTCAGCACCAGGTGCTCGAACTGCTGACGAGTCGCCGAAACGCTGACCAGGCAGGGACGCTCAGGCTGGCCAGTGGCCTTGTTCCGGGTCGATACGTGAGCGTTGATCGCGACCTCGTCCACGAGTTCCGCGGGCCGGACTTCGAACACGTCGCGGATCGTGCGCAGCACCAGCTGAGCGACCAGGCGGGCGTACCGCTCCTTGATCTCCTTGGGCGGCCGCGGTTTCGCCGTGATCTCGTCTCGGGTCTTCACATAGGTGTATTCGCGGGCCTCGGGAATGACGTCCACGTTGGGCAGCTCTCGGATGAGCAGGAGTTTCCTGGCGTCGACCTGGTAGGCAACCTCGACGTCGATCGGTAGTTCCGCTGGCAGCGGCGAGCCTTCGACCAGCAGTTCGAAGTAGTCCTCGACCGCCTCGGGCTGCTTCGACAGAACCCGTTGTTCCAGGTCGTTCACCTGCGCGTTGTGTTGTTCGACGCCTTGCCTTCTCGACTCCTCGGCCTGCCTGTGTCTGGCCTGCATGGCCACCAGCGCACTGTTCCTGTCCCTCTCCCGTACCTGATACTGCGCAAGCTCATGTTCGAACCGGGCTCGGGCCTGATCCACGACCTTCTGGTACGACCCCTTGAACACTCGCGACATTCCGGACGGTGGAGGCGGCGCGTAGGCCGACCAATCGGGCTGGGCCGCGGGAGTGGCCAAATTTCGCGGAGGAGTGAATGGACGAGGACGATACGTCTGGCGCAGCTGAGCGAAAGAGAAGACGCCAGGACGGCGGAGAGCGCTCAACAACACCTGGTCAAGCTCGCCGATGCGCTCCTCCACTGTACGAGTGAGCACCGCCGCCTGATCCTGCTGTTGCTTGAGGTAGCGCTCACGTTGAGCTCGAGCTTCCTGCGCTTGAGCACGCTGTTCCGCCCGCGCGGCACGTTCCGCCTCCCGGCTCGCGCGTTCCCTCTCCTTGATGGCCTGATTGAGCTGCCGTTGCCGCTCACGTTCCTGCACCATCCGCTGGTGCTGCAACTCAGCGAAAAAACCACGTTTTCGACCCAAGGCAAGACCCCCATACGACGAATCCGGTAAGGGAGACTAGCCTAATTATCGGGCCGTGACGATGCGCCGACCTGGCGATCTTTCACCACACCATCCGAGCCGACGGTCGGAAAGACCATGTTCGGTTCGAAGTCGGAAATTCCTTCTTGCATGGAACACGTGAAGTGAGCTCCCAAGGCGAGCAGATCTCCCCGCACGTCTCGATCAGCGGAACGTCCGGCTTGACCCGCGGCGCGAAGCTCCTCATCCTGCCTTAGCCCGTACGGAAAGCGGCTTCCGCATCGTGGAATCGAGGTCGGCATGTTCGTGCAGGAGCTCGCACCGCTCGCCGGTTCGCTCGCGCTGTCCGCGCTCGTCGCGGTCCTGCCGCTCGCGACCGTGCTCGTCCTGCTGGGCGGCCTCCGCATGCGGGCACACCACGCGGCGCTGCTGGGGCTGCTCGTCGCGCTGGTCGTCGCCATCGCGGTCTACCGGATGCCCGTCGTGCAGGCGGTCTCCAGCGGGCTGCAGGGCGCGGCGTTCGGCCTGTTCCCCATCATGTGGATCGTCGTCAACGCGCTGTGGATCTACCGGATCACGGTGCGCACCGGCCACTTCGACGTGCTCCGCCGCTCGTTCGGCCGCGTCTCCGACGACCCGCGCATCCAGGCCCTGCTGATCGCGTTCTGCTTCGGCGCGCTCATGGAGGCGCTCGCCGGCTTCGGCGCGCCCGTCGCGATCAGCTCGGTGATGCTCGTCGCGCTCGGCTTCACGCCCGTGCGCGCCGCCGTCCTCGCCCTCGTCGCGAACACCGCCCCGGTCGCGTTCGGCGCGATGGGCACCCCGGTCGTGACGCTCGCGCAGGTCACCGGCATCCCGCTGGACACCGTGTCCTCGATCGTCGGCCGCCAGACCCCGCTGCTGGCCCTGTTCGTGCCCCTGCTGCTGGTGATCATCGTCGACGGCAGGCGCGGGCTGCGGGAGACGTGGCTGCCCGCACTCGTCTGCGGCATCGCGTTCGGCGCCGTGCAGTTCGCCGCGTCGAACTACGTTTCCGCGCAGCTGGCCGACATCGGCGCCGCGCTCGCCGGGGCGGCGGCGCTCGTCGCGCTGCCCGCCACGCGCAAACCCGCCCGCGAGGAGGTGCGGGCCGCCGTGCTCACCGGCGTGGCAACAGAAACGCTGGACCGGCCCGAGGACCGCGGCGAGATCGTGCGCGCCTACCTGCCGTACGCGCTGATCATCGTGATCTTCTCGCTGGGGCAGGTGCCGCCGGTCAAGCGGCTGCTGGACTCGGTGACGTGGAAGTTCCACTGGCCGGGCCTGAACGTGGTGGGCAGCAACGGAAAACCGGTCTCGGGCAACACGTTCTCCCTGCCGTTCCTGAACACCGGCGGGACGCTGGTGCTGATCGCGGGGATCCTCACGGTCGTCGCGCTGCGCGTCGCCGCGCGGGACGCGGTGCGGGAGTGGGGCGCGACGGTGCACGAACTGCGGTTCGCGATCCTCACCGTCATGGGCGTGCTCGCGCTCGCGTACGTGATGAACCTGTCCGGCCAGACGACGACCATCGGGCACCTGATCGCCGGAGCCGGTGCGGCGCTCGCGTTCCTCTCGCCCGTGCTGGGCTGGTTCGGCGTCGCGGTTTCGGGCTCGGACACGTCGGCGAACGCGTTGTTCGGCGCACTGCAGGTGACCGCCGCGCACCAGGCCGGGCTGTCACCGGAGCTGCTGGCGGCGGCGAACAGCTCCGGTGGCGTGCTCGGCAAGATGATCTCCCCGCAGAACCTCAGCATCGCGTGTGCCGCCGCGATGCTGCCCGGCGAGGAGGGGACACTGTTGCGGAAGGTGCTGCCGTGGAGCCTGGGGCTGCTGGCGGTGATGTGCCTGATCGTCGTGGGCCAGAGCACGGTGCTCAGCGGAATGCTGCCCTGAGCGACGAGTTTCCGGCGCTCGCGCGGTCTGCACCGGCATGAGCGACCTGGACGAACGATTCACCGCGGAGTTGCGCAAGAGCCCGGCCAAGGGCGGCTGGACCTACGTCGTGCTCCCGGGTTCCGCCGAGCTGTTCGGCACGCGCGGCCTGGTGAAGGTGCGCGGCACCATCGACGGGCTGCCGTTCCGCGGCTCGTTCATGGCGCTGGGCGACGGCACGCACAAGCTGCCGGTCAAGGCGGACCTCCGGCGCGCGCTCGGCAAGGAGGCCGGCGCGCGCGTGGAGGTCCACCTCACCGAACGGCTGGGCTGACCCGCGCCTTCGCGCGCGTGGCGGAGCGGTTCCAGCTCCACCAGCCGTGGATCACCAGCGCCGCGAACACCACGTAGATCGCCGCGGAGAAGTACAGCCCGGAGGCGATCTGCAGCGGCACGCCGACCGCGTCGACGGCCAGCCACACCAGCCAGAACTCGACCAGCCCCAGCCCCTGCGCGGCGAACGCGACGAGGGTGCCGACGAAGATCGCGGCGTCCGGCCACGGCGCCCAGGACGCGTTGAGCGCGTCCAGGAGCAACGCCATCCCGACCGTGCCGGCGACGAAGACACCCACCATGCTCAGCCGTTCGGCGAGCCTGCCGCGGCGCACCACCACGCCGTACACCGGGTCCTTCCGGCGCGTCCACGCCCACCAGCCGTACAGCGAGATCAGCAGGATCGCCACCTGCCGCGACGCCAGCCCGCCCAGGTGGGCACTGGTGTAGACCGCGAACAGCAGCACGGTCGCGCCGACCTGCACCGGCCACGTCCAGAGCGTCCGCCGCTCGGCGAGGAACACCACAGCCAGGGCGCAGATCTGCCCGACCAGCTCGGCGATCGAGATCCACTGCCCGAAAACCGTCACCCCGTGCTCCAGCAAGAAGTTCACGTGGTCGTCAACCGCCGGCGCCCGGCCGGGATTCCCCGTCCGGGTCCGTCTCACGTCGTGGGCACCGCACGATCGGGTGAGCAGGGTAGCGGTGAAAGATCCACAAGGTCCATAGTGGACCTACCGGTGGGGACCGGGGAGATGAGGCCGCCCGAGGACGCGCAAACCGCGACTCGGGCGGCCTCGCATTTTCCGCCTGTTCGCGCTTCGCGCTCCCAGGCGGCGCGAGTCCGCGTATCACCCGGGGGCCGAGCCCCCGGACCCCCGCGGTGCGAGCTCCTTCTGACCCAGCCTGGTGCTGTTGGTTAATTACCAGCATCCATGGTTGCTGTCCTACTGAGTGTGGCCTCCGGAGAGGGCTGCGAAGACGCCGGTGTTGCCTTCGGCGGCGGGGATGAAGTCGTCGGCGCCCGTCGGTTGTGCCTTCGCGGCGCCCACGCAGGCGCGGTAGTCGTACGCGGGTTCGTACCCCAGGTGCTTCCGCGCCTCCTCGATGCTGATCTCCAGGTTCCAGGTCAGCGGCAGCCGCACGGTCAGCGCAGGCACCCCGAAGACCTCCGAGACCGCCGCCGCCCCCTCGACGGACGAGGTGGGTTCCGCCGCGGCGATGTTGAACGCCCGCCCCACCGCTCCCGGCTCGGTCAGCGCCAGCCGGGCGCCCTGGGCGGCGTCACGCACGTCCACCATGCTCAGCGTCCACGGCCCGTCCGGGCCGACGAGGCTGACCGCCGTGTCGTCCGGGGCGTCGCCGACCTGTTCGTCGAAGAGGTCGACCAGCTTCGGCTGCCCCTCGAAAAGCGGCCACAGGGTGTTCTTCCTGCCCCTCTCCTGCTGGAACCGCAACCAGCCGCGGCGATATCCCAGCCGGTAAAGGGTGGCGGCTTCATCGGGACTGAGCACCGTGCCGAACCGCACTATCGAAAACGGAATTTGAAACTGCTCGGCCCGGTTCCGCAGGATGATCTCGCCGAGCAGTTTGCTGGTGCCGTAGTAGTCGGCGGGCTCCTGTGGCAGGTCTTCGGTCAAGGGTGTCGCCGGCGGCCTGCCGGGCCGGTACGTCGAGTCGGTGCTCGCCAGCACGAACCGCTCGAAATCCGGGGACTCGTGCAGCACTCCTTCGAGCAGGCGGAGGGTGCCGAGCGTGTTGACGTCGTAGAAGTCGTCGATGGGCAGGTCGCCGACCACCATGCGGGCCGCGAGGTGCACCACGTGCGTCACGCCCCGGCAAGCCTTGCTCACCGAGCGCTGATCACGCAGGTCCGCCTCGACCACCTCGGCTTCCGCGACCGAGGCGAGCTTCGCGGCGTGCGTGCTGCCGGGCGTCACCATCGCCCTGACCTCCCAGCCGGACGAAACCAGTTGCTTCGTCAGGTTCGCGCCCACCCGTCCAGCCGCACCGGTGACGAGAACTTTCATGCGGAGACCCTCTTTCGGACGAAGAATTCGGTCGTCAATTCCGGATCGACGGTGCCACCCGCCGCGGCGCTGTTCAACGAGCTGATTATCGCCGCACGTACGATCGGGGCACCATGACGCAGTCTGCGAAGCACCACGGGCTTTCCGACAAGACGTTGCGGCGGTTGGACCGCGCGTCGGGGCGGTTGGCGTCCGCCAGTGTCGCCGCGATGGAGCGGCGCCTG
Source organism: Amycolatopsis sacchari (assembly GCF_900114035.1). Taxonomy (GTDB): domain Bacteria; phylum Actinomycetota; class Actinomycetes; order Mycobacteriales; family Pseudonocardiaceae; genus Amycolatopsis_E; species Amycolatopsis_E sacchari. The sequence continues at coordinate 81,455 of NZ_FORP01000002.1, forward strand.
CCGTGGTTCACGCGCCTGCCCGCGGACCAGCGCGCGAGCGTGCTGATGATCACCCAGACCGGCGCGGCGGGCTTCGTCGACTGGCTGCGCGACTCCCAGGAAGCCCTCAAGCTCACCAGCGACGCCTTCCGCAGCGCCCCGCAGGAACTGTCCCGCTGGATCAGCCTCCGCCAGGCCGTCGGGCTGGTCCGCATGGCCATCGAGGTCTTCGAGGACGAACTGCCCGCCTTCGCCGCCAACGACGCCGAGCGCGCGGCCCTCATCGAGGGCATCCTCCGCTACGGCCGCGAAATCGCCTTCGCCACCGCCAACTCCTACGCCGCCGCCGCCGAGGCCCGCGGCGCCTGGGACGCCCGCCTCGAAGCGCTCGTCGTCGACGGGATCGTCCGCGGCGACGCCGAGGAATCCGTGCTCTCCCGCGCCGCGGCGCTCGGCTGGGACCCGGCCACGGCCGCGACCGTGCTGGTCGGCAGCCCCTCCTCCGACGACCCGCCCGCCGTCGTGTTCGAGGTGCGCAGGCTGGCCGCCCGGCTGTCCCGGCCCGTGCTGCTCAGCGTGCAGGGCTCCCGGCTCATCGTCGTCGCTGGCGGGCCCGAGGAGGACCTGGGCAAGCTCGCCGTCGTGTTCGGCGAAGGACCGGTCGTCGCCGGGCCGACCGTCGCCGACCTCGGCGAAGCCCACCGCAGCGCCGCCGAGGCGCTCTCCGGGCTGCGCGCCGTCGTCGGCTGGCCGGGCGCCCCGCGGCCCGTCCGCTCGGCCGACCTCCTGCCCGAGCGCGCGCTGTCCGGCGACGCGGAGGCCGAACGCCTGCTCATCGAGGAGATCGCCCAGCCGCTGGAGGACGCCGGCCCGAACGTCCTGCAGACCGTCGAGGCGTACCTGGAGTCCGGCGGGGTGCTGGAGACCTGCGCGAAAACCCTGTTCGTGCACCCGAACACCGTGCGCTACCGGCTGCGGCGTGCCACCGAGCTCACCGGCCGCAACCCGCTCGACCCGCGCGACGCGCTCGTGCTCCGCGTTGCACTGATGGTCGGCAGGCTTGCCCGTGCCCGCGGTCTCTGGTGACAGAACTCACGCGCCGCACTGCCCGAACCATACAAGACATTTCCCCCGCGACGGGCTGTGAGAGCTGGATCTTTGGAGGGTTCCTCCAAAAACGCGGCACGGACTTGGTGACCCCCGGCATCCCGGTCACGGCGAGTGGACGTGTTCCCTGGACACCGTGACAGCTCTCCTCGCCCCCGGACAGGGCTCCCAGGCCCCCGGTATGTTCACCCCCTGGCTCGAACTCGACGGCACGCGCGAGCAGCTGCGGCGCTGGTCGGAGCGCGCCGGCCTCGACCTCGTGCACCTGGGCACCGAGGCCGACGCCGAGACGATCCAGGACACGGCGATCACGCAGCCGCTGATCGTGGCGCTGTCGCTGCTGGCTTTCGAGCAGCTGTCCGACCTCCCCGCCGACGCGCCCGTCGCCGGCCACTCCGTGGGTGAGCTGGCCGCCGCCGCCATCGCGGGCGTGCTCTCCGCCGAAGACGCCGTCGCGCTCGCCGCCGTCCGCGGCGCCGAGATGGCCAAGGCCTGCGCGGCCGAGCCGACCAGCATGGCCGCCGTCATGCTCGGCGACCCGGACGAGGTCGTCGCCTGGCTGGAGGGGCACGGCCTCACCGCCGCCAACCGCAACGGGGCCGGGCAGGTCGTGGCCTCCGGTGCCGCTGACGCGATCGAGCGCATCGTCGCCGAGCCCCTGGAGGGCACCAAGGTCCGCCAGCTCAAGGTCGCCGGCGCCTTCCACACCGCCTACATGGCTCCCGCGGAGGAGGCGCTGCGCGCGCACGCCGCGAACATCACCGTCTCCGACCCGGTGCGCCCGCTGCTGTCGAACGCCGACGGCCAGGTCGTCACCAGCGGCGCCGAGTACCTGGACCGCCTCGTCAAGCAGGTCACGCGCCCCGTGCGCTGGGACCTGACGATGGACGGCCTCGTCGGGCTCGGCGTCACCGAGACCGTGGAGCTGCCGCCCGCCGGCACCCTCACCGGGCTGGTCAAGCGCCAGCTCAAGGGCACCGTGACCACGACGGTCGCGCTGAAGACCCCGGCCGACCTCCCGGCCGTGAAGGAGGTCCTGTGACCAGGTTGCAGCTCAAGCAAGGCCCGGCCGCCACGCGCGTCCTCGGCGTCGGCAGCTACCAGCCGGACCGGGTCGTCACCAACGACGACCTCTCCCAGCTCATGGACACCAACGACCAGTGGATCCGCGACCGCGTCGGCATCATCGAGCGCCGGTTCGCCGAGAAGGACGAGCTGCTGGTCGACATGGCCGTCACCGCGGGCCGCAACGCGCTCGCCGACGCCGGGGTGGACGTGTCCGAAGTGGACACCGTGATCGTGCCGAACTGCACCATGCCGGCCCCGATCCCCAACGCCGCGGCCCAGGTGGCCGACCGCATCGGGATCAAGGCCCCCGGCGCGTTCGACCTCAACGCCGCGTGCGCGGGCTTCTGCTACGGCCTCGGCGTCGCCTCCGACCTGATCCGGTCCGGCTCGGCGGGCAAGGTGCTGGTGATCGGCGCCGAGAAGCTCACCGACGTGGTGGACCCGGTCGACCGCGCGAACGCGATCATCTTCGCCGACGGCGCGGGTGCGGCCGTGGTCGGCCCGTCCGACGAGCCGGGCATCGGGCCGGTGGCGTGGGGCAGCGCGGGTGACCTCGTCGACACCATCTACATGCGCGACCACCGCTACATCTACCAGGAGGGCCAGTCGGTCTTCCGCTGGGCGACCACGCAGATCGCGCCGATCGCCTTGCGGGCGCTCGAACTCGCCGGGCTCGAACCGTCCGATGTGGACGTGCTGATCCCGCACCAGGCGAACCTGCGCATCGTCGAGGCCATCGCCAAGCGGCTGCGCGCCAAGGGCGCCCGCGAGGACATGGTCGTGGCCGACGACATCCGCTACTCGGGCAACACCTCGTCGGCGTCGATCCCGATGGCGCTGGACCACATGCGCAAGGCGGGCACCGTGAAGAGCGGGGACGTCGTGCTCATGGTCGGTTTCGGCGCCGGACTGTCCTACGCCGGACAGGTCGTCATCTGCCCGTGATACCACTTACCCCGGCGGGCGCCCGCCCGCACGGGGTGATCGAAGCCCGGACAACCAGGAAAGGGAAACCAACAGTGGCGGACAAAGAAGAGATCCTCGCCGGCCTCGCCGAGATCGTCGAAGAGGTCGCCGGTGTCGCTCAGGACGACGTGAGCTCCGAGAAGTCGTTCGTGGACGACCTGGACATCGACTCGCTGTCGATGGTGGAGATCGCGGTGCAGGCCGAGGACAAGTTCGGGGTCAAGATCCCGGACGACGAGCTGGCCAACCTCAAGACCGTCGGCGACGCCGTGAACTACGTCGCGGCGAACGCCAAGTAAGCATTTCCTGAACTCGATTCCTCGGGGAGAGGTCCACATGAGCAACATCGACGTCGTGATCACCGGGCTGGGTGCCACCACGCCGCTCGGCGGGGACGTCGCGTCCACGTGGGACGGCCTGCTCGCCGGCCGCAGCGGCATCCGGCGCATCGAGGCCGACTGGGTCGAGCGGTTCGACCTGCCGGTGAAGATCGGTGCGACTCTCGCCGAGGAACCGACGGAGACGCTTCCGCGCGTGCAGGCACGCAGGCTCGACCGGTGTGAGCAGATCGCGATCATCGCCGCGCGGCAGGCGTGGGCGGACGCCGGGTTCACCGAGCCGACGGACGAGCACAGCGACGTCGAGCCCGAGCGGCTCGGCGTGTCCATCGGCACCGGCATCGGCGGCCCGGTCACCCTGCTGAACCAGGACGACCTGCTGGAGGAGCACGGCATCCGCAAGGTGTCGCCGCTGACCGTGCCCATGCTGATGCCCAACGGCCCCGCGGCTCACGTCAGCATCGAGCTGAAGGCCCGCGCCGGAGTGCACGCGCCCGCGTCGGCGTGCGCCTCCGGTGCGGAGGGCATCGCCAACGGGTACCAGATGATCCAGAACGGCCGCGCCGACGTCGTGGTGGCCGGGGGCGCGGAGTCCTGCATCCACCCCATCACCATCGCCGGTTTCGCCCAGGCCCGCACGGTTTCCACGAACAACGACGACCCCGAGCACGCGTCGCGCCCGTTCGACGCCGCGCGTGACGGGTTCGTCCTCGGCGAGGGCGCCGGTGTCGTGGTCCTCGAGCGCGAGGACCACGCGCGCGCCCGCGGGGCGAAGATCTACGGCAGGCTCGCGGGCTACGGGATCACCTCGGACGCCTACCACATCACCGGCAACCACCCGGAGGGCATCGGCCAGGTCGCGGCCATGACCAACGCCATCCGGATGGCGGGGCTGACCGCGGAGGACGTCCAGCACGTCAACGCGCACGCCACCGCCACCGTCGTCGGCGACATCGGCGAGGCGAACGCGATCCGCAAGGCCATCGGCTCGCACCCCGTGGTGACGGCGCCGAAGGGCGCGCTCGGCCACCTCGTCGGCGGCGCCGGTGCGGTCGAGGGCATCGCGACGCTGCTCGCGATCTACCACGGCATCGTCCCCGCGACGCTGAACCTGGAGAACCAGGACCCGAAGGTCGACCTGGACGTGGTGTCCGGTGAGCCCCGCAAGGGCGACTTCACCGCGGCCGTCAGCAACTCGTTCGGCTTCGGCGGCCACAACACGGCGCTGCTGTTCACCGCCGCGTAGCTGGTTCTCGAGAAAGGCCGGTTCCCCACGGGGGAGCCGGCCTTTTTCAGCAGCGGGACATCTCGGGGGTCGTGTACCCGGCGACGGCGTCCACGCGCCAGTGGCCCTGCTCCAGTGCCACGGGCAGGCCGAGCTTCCAGTGCACGCAGGTCGCATCGGGCAGCTCGGCGGGCGCGGCCGTCGGGTCCTGGACGCTCGTGAAGCCCACCAGCACGCGCAGGTCCGTGGCCGTGACGGCGTCGATCCGGTACACGAGGATGCTGCCGTCCTTCGTCGAGTCGTAGTCCTCCAGCCAGCTCGCGCGCGGTTTCGCCTGGATGCGGGCCCTGGTGACCGTGGTCTTCCACTGGTCGTAGTCGCGGCTGTTGATCGCGTCGAAGTAGGTCTGCAGCAGCTGGGAGATCACCGCGTGCTGCGGGTGCGCGGCGGCGTCGGGCGTGAGCTCCACCGTGCCGGGGCCGGGCTGTTCCGCCGCCGGGCGCGCGGTGGAACTGGGCAGCGCGATCACGGCGTCCGGCGTCGACTCGGGGAGGCGGTAGACCTCCCTCGCGAGCAGACCACCGCCGACCATCAGCGAGACGACCACGACCAGGACGGGCAGCAGCCAGCGCTGGGAACTCGGCGGTACCGGCACGGCTGACACAACGGCAGCGTAGTGGTTAACGCCGTACTACGCGCGCGCCTCTCCCCACCTCGGGCCTGCCGGGCAGGATTCGGTCGCTGAGTGGCTCAGCTCCGCGCGGCTGTCCCACCCGTCACCCGGCCACCACCCCGGCAAACGCGCCTACCCCACGCGGTGCAGCCACGTCACCGGAGCGCCGTCGCCGGCGTGCCGGAACGGTTCCAGCGCCTCGTCCCAGTTGGTGGCCAGCAACTCGTCCACCTTGTGGGCGAACGCTTCGCCCGCACGGGCCTGGGTCACGAGGGCGCGCAACTGGTCCTCACCGACCACGATGTCGCCGTTGGCGCTGGTGCGGCCGTGCCACAGGCCGAGGCCGGGCGCGTAGCAGTAGCGCTCGCCGTCGACGCCGGGGCTCGGGTCCTCCGTGACCTCGAAGCGCAGCATCGGCCACGCCTTGAGCCCGGCGGCGAGCTTCGCCGCCGTGCCCGCGGGCGCGCTCCAGTTGCACTCGGCACGGAGCTGCCCCGGAGCGGCGGGCTGCGCCGTCCACTGCAGATCCACTCGGGTCCCTAGGGTGCCCGAGATCGCCCACTCGACGTGCGGACACACCGCAGACGGCGACGAGTGGACGTACACCACACCACGGGTGTTTCCACGGGTGCTCACTGCTGACCTCCGCTACTCGACGAGGGGCGTCTTCCCCTACGACCTCGCGAGCCTCGGGAGCCGGCAAAACCATGGCGTGGCTTGAGCACATTGTGCACTGCGATCACCCATTTGGCCACATGAACCTCAGGCGTCGCACACGCCACTTTCCGTAGAGGGCACTGCCACGCCCGCGGCAGTGCCCTCGCGGACAGCTACCCGGCGGCGCCCAGGGACCGGGCGGCGGCCACGGTGTCGACGAGTCCGGCGCCCTTGTCGTACGCCGAAGTGTAGGGGCCGAGGGCCTCGTACGGGGCCCCGTCGGAGTACTTGTACGCGGTGGATTTGAGGGCGTTCTCGATGTCGGCCGGTGTCGCGGCGGGGTTGGCCTGGAACAGCTGCGCGACGATCCCGGTGATCTGCGGCGCTGCCATCGAGGTTCCGCTGATCACGTTGTAGGTCCCCAGATCCAGCGGACCGGGGCCGTTCTCGGGCTGCAGGCCCTGCGCGCAGATCACGAGGTACGGGCGGCAGGCGGACAGGATGTTCTCGCCCGGCGCGGAGATGTCGGGCCAGGTGGCGGAGTCGCTCGCCAGGCCGCGTGACGAGTAGTCCGAAACCGTGCCGTCGCGGGTGCCGGTGCCTTGATCGTTGAAGGAGGCCACGGAAAGCACGCCGGGTGTCGGGTCCTGGCCGGGCGGGTTGGACAGGTTCTGGCTGCCGTCGCCGCCGTCGTTTCCGTTGGCCCACACCGTGACCACGCCTTCCGCGGCCAGTGCGCGCTGCAGCTGGACCGTGGCGGAGTCCGGGTCGAAGCTGCCGCCGCCGCTCGGCCCGTAGGAGTTGTTGATCACCTTGATGGGTGGGCAGACGCTCGCGGGCACGCCCGCCCCGCACGGCGCGGCGTGGTTCTCCAGCACCCAGTTCAGCGCGGAGTCCGTACCCAGCACGAGGATCGCGAGCCCGGTCGAGAGCGCGACGATCTTGGCGCCCGGCGCCGAGCCCCCCACGCGGGTGCCGTCCGGCAGGGTGAGGGCCGCCCCGGCGGCGATGCCGGTGACGTGCGTGCCGTGGCCGCCGAGCGAGGTGGTGTCGGTGTCGACGTTCGTCGGCACATCGACGATGCACGACGTGGCGGTGCCGCTCGTGCAGAGGCTCTTGAGATTGCGCACCACGCGCCCCTGGAACGCCGGGTGCGTCGGGTCGACGCCGGTGTCGATGATCGCGACCGAGACCCCGCTGCCGTCGAGCGCGGCGCCGTTCGCCCCGGTGAGGGTGGTGCGGGCTTCGGCGCTGCGCGTCGCGGTGGTGCCGGTGCTGCCGTAGGCGACGAGGGGGTCGTTGTTCTCGACGTAGGTGACGCCCGGCATCTGCCGGACGGCGCGGACCTGAGCGGCGGAGCCTCGCGCGGCGACGACCCCGATCTTGGCGAACCGCGTGATCTCGGTGAGGCCTGCTTGCCGGACCGCGCGTTCGGCGGTGGTCACGTCCGTCGCGTGGACGAGGGTGGTCAGCGACGTGGTCGTGGACAGCAGGGGCGCCAGGGTGGCGGAGACGGGGGCGAGGGTGCCAGCCGAGGCGGGCGGCGTGAGGGCGACGAGGGGTAGTGCGAGCGCGGCGGCGAGAACCGGCAAGCGTTTGCGGGGAGACGGGCTACGGCGCATACGGCTTCTCCTCAGCTCGGATGGCCGTACTAACGAGTAGCACACGGTCGAGTGACGGCGGTCACGCTGTGCTGAGACAGAAGCGCAGAGTGCCCGGGATTTTCACACTGCTGGTCCATTCGGCCGTCACCGCGCGCTAGCGTAGGCAGCCAGCAGCCACCGTCAGGGGAGGTTCAGGTGCGGCTCGTCCGCCTCGGGCAACAGCCGTCGCGCGTCGCCGACGACATCCGCGCGGCGCTCGCGTCGCTCGGCCGGGGCGCGACCGTCGTCGGCGGGGTGGCACTCGTCGGGGCGCGGCCGATCCCGTCGGTCCGCAGCGTCGACGCGATCGTCGTGCTGCCGCGGGGTGTGCTGATCGTGCTGGGGGTGGACCTGCCCGAACCGGCGATGAAGCTGGAAGCGCCGCTCGCGGGACCGTGGCGGGCGGACGGCTGGGCGGTGGCGACGCCGGACCGGGCGGTGAACCCGGCCGCCCCGAAGCTGGAACTCGCGGAGGCGATCGCGAAGCACCTGCGGCCGAAGGTGCCGGAGGCGCTGCCGATCGGGACGATCCTCGCGGTGGGGCCGTACGTGGACCAGGTCGACCAGCCACCCGCGGACGCCGCCGGCGCGGTCCGGGTCCTGCACCCGACGGGAAAGCACATGCTCGCGGCGGCCATTTCGCTGGCGGCCGCACCGGAGCCGTGCTCGGTGGCGCAGGCGCGCGCTCTGGTGAAGGCACTGGCCCCAGAAGCCCCACCCATCTCGGATGACGCGTTGCGGGCGGAGGGTTTCGGGGCGGGCCTGGGAGAAGAGCCGGAGCGGACGACGAAGCTGGACAGCCCGGAAGCCACGGAGAAGCTCGACGGGCCGGGGAAGGCCGGACCGAGGAAGGCTGGCGGCGGGGCGACTGCTGCGGCGGGGACGGCTGGTGCCGTGGCGGTGGGGACAGCTGGCGTCTCGGCGACTGCTGCTGCGGCGGGGAAGGCCGGTGGCGGGACGGGCGCGGCCGGGAAAGCTGGCGGCTCGGCGGCCGGTGCTGGCGGCTCGGCGACTGCTGCTGCGGCGAAGGCTGGCGCGGCCGGGCAGGCCGGTGGCGCGGCAGAGAATGCTGACTCGACGGCTGGTGCGGCCGCGAAGGCTGGTGCCGCGGAAGCACCCCGTGCGCCGGAGAAGTCGGTCGCCCCGGGGATCAGCGCTCCGAACGTAGTCGCCGCCATCGCGGCTGAACCAAGAAACCCGTCGGCCCCAGGCGGCCCCACGCAGCCCGGAAAACCGCCCGCACCAACCGGAACCACCGCCACCAAGGCAGCACACCTGGCCGGAACCACCCCGGCCGAACCCGGAGCCGCGGCACCCGGCGGTCCAGGCACCTTCGCCTCCTCCGCGGCCACCGAGAAGATGGCCCCGCCGCCGCGGCCGCCGGTGAAGGCGCGGGCCGAAGTGCCGCCGCCGCGGCCGATCGAGGTCACCACGCCCGTTCCGCGCATCACCGCCGCCGTGCCCGTGCGGGCCGCCGTGCCGGAGAAGTCACGGACCGTGCGGTGGTTGCCCTTCGGCGCGATCGGGTTGCTCGCGGTGCTCCTCGTGACGGCCATCGTGTTCGCGACGACGAGCGGCGCCGACGACGCGCCCGCCCAGCCGGCGCAGGTCGTCAACGGCATCCCGCTCGCCCAGCGCGCCGCCGCCCGTGACGTGCAGTGCGCGGCCCACGCGGTCGGCGATCTGCAGGTGAGCCTGCAACGCAGCGGCTGCGTGGACCTCCGCCGCGCGAGCTTCGAAGCCACCGTGGACGGCAAACCCGCGGCGGTTTCCGTGGCGGTCGTGGCCTTTCCGGACTCCGCCAAGGCAAAAGCGTTCAAGAAAGCCGCGGACACGCCCGGCGGCGGCAGCGTCACCGACCTCGCCACGGAGACCGGCAAATGGTCCCGCACCCCGCACTTCGACGCTGCCGCCTACGTCAGCGCGGCAGACGGCACCGCGGTGCGGCTGGTCCTCGCCGCGTGGTTCGACCAGCCCTCCACCGCCGACGACCCCGGGCTCCTCCGCGCCGCCAACGCCGCCCTCACCGCCCGCATGCCTTGACCGCTAAAGCCCGTACGTCTCCAGCAACCGCAGCCACACCTCGCTGATCGTCGGGAACGCGGGGACCGCGTGCCACAGGCGGCGCAGCGGGACCTCGCCCACGATGGCGATCGTCGCGGCGTGGAGGAGGTCCGAGACGTCCTGGCCGACGAACGTGACCCCCACCAGCACCTCCCGCTCCGTGTCCACCACGATCCGCGCCTTGCCCGTGTACCCGTCGGCGTGCAGCGACGAGCCCGCCACCGCGATGTCGATGTCCACCACCCGGTGCGGCTTGCCCTCCTCCGGCCCCGGCAACCCGACGGAGGCCACCTCCGGATCCGTGAACACCACCTGCGGCACGGCGTGGTGATCGGCCGTGCTCGTGTACTGACTCCACGTCTCCCCCGTCACGACCTCGCCCGCCGCCCGTGCGGCGATCACGTCCCCGACCGCGCGCGCCGCGTACTTGCCCTGGTGGGTCAGCGGCGCCCGGCCGGTCACGTCACCCGCGGCGTACAGCCAGCCTCCCTCCACTTCGGACACCAGGCCCGTGTCGTCCACCGTCAGGGTGCTGCCCGGCTTCAGCCCGACCGCCTCCAGCCCGATGTCGTCCGTCGTGGGACGGCGGCCCGTCGCGACGAGCAGCTTGTCCGCCGTCAGCGTCTCGCCGCCCGTCAGCTCCAGCTTCGCCGCTCCGTCCACTTCGGAGGCCCTGACCAGACCCGAGTCCAGGTGCACCCGCACGCCGTCCGCCCGCAGGCCCTCGACCACGAGATCTCCCGCGAACTCCGGGTACCTCGGCAGCGGCCGCGGCCCGCTCACGATCAGGTCGACCTGCGACCCCAGGCGCGCCCACGCCTGCGCCATCTCGACGCCGACCACGCCACCGCCCAGCACCGCGAGCCGGGCCGGCACCTCGCTCGCCGACGTCGCCTCACGCGAACCCCAAACGGGTATCTCGCCGAGGCCCGGGATGTCCGGCGTCCTCGGCACGCTGCCCGTGCACACCACGATCGCGTGGTTCGCCCGCAGCACGCGCTCAGCGTCCACTGTGACCTCTCGCTCACCGGTGATCCGCGCGTGCCCGCGCACGACCTCGATGCCGGCGCCCCGCGCCCACTCGACCTGTCCCGAGTCGTCACCACGTGAGGTGAAGTAGTCGCGGCGCTCGAACACCTTCGCCGGATCGAGTGCACCTCCCACCGGCACGCCCGGCAGCCTGCGGGCCGCGGCGAGCGCGTTTCCGGGGCGCAACAAAGCTTTGCTCGGGATGCAGGCCCAGTACGAGCACTCGCCCCCGAACCGTTCGTGTTCCACCAGCGCCGTCTTCAGCCCGCCCCGCACCGCGCGGTCGGCCGCGTTCTCCCCCACCGGCCCCGCGCCGATGACCACCACGTCGAAAGTCTCTTCGGTCATGCGGACAGCGCACACCAGGCAAGCGCCGGGCGCAAGCCCGAGAAGGTATTCTCAGCGGAGCATTTCGAGTACGGGAGGTTTCGGTGGCCAAGAACACCGCGGTGCAGTTACTGGACGACCTGAACGGCGAGCCGGCCCAGGAGCAGGTCCGGTTCGGCCTGGACGGTGTCGACTACGACATCGACCTCTCGGACGAGAACGCGGGGAACCTGCGCGAGATCCTGGCCCGCTACGTCGAGCACGGCCGCCGCACCGGTGGCCGCAAGCGCCAGCCGCGGCGGCTCGCGCCGCCCACGCGCGGTCGCAGGAAGCCCGCCGCTTCCCGTACCACGACGGCGAAAACGGCCGAACCCGCCACCCGCAAGCGGAGCACGGCCAAGTCGGCGGCGGCCGCCAAGCCGGCGCCGGCGAAGAGCACCGCGAGCAAGGCCAAGCCGGCCGCCGCGAAGAAGGCGGCTCCCGCGAAGAAGGCGGCCGCGACCAAGAAGGCCGCCCCCGCGAAAACGGCGGCGAAGGCCCCGGCCAAAACGGCGGCCAAGAGCACCGCCAAGAACACGGCCACGAAATCGCGTGCGAAGACCGCCGCCACGAAGTCGACGACGACGAAAGCCGCCGCGAAATCGACGAGCACCCGCTCCGCGGCCGCGAAGACCACCGCGAAATCGAGCGGCACCCGGTCCACGGCCGCGAAATCGACCGGCACCAGGGCCACCGCGAAGAAGCCCGCGGCGGCCAAGAAAGCCGCGTCCACGGAAAAGGCCCCGCGCCGCGCCACCCGCAAGGCGCCGCCGGTGGTGTTCTCCAGCGCGGGCGCCTGAGCTCTACAGGTTCTTCAGCTCTTCGACGATCTCCCCGACGGAGGTCTTGGCGTCGCCGAAGAGCATGGTGGTCCGTGGTTCGTAGAACAGGTCGTTGTCGATTCCCGCGAAACCGGAACTCATCGAGCGTTTCAGCACGATGACCGAGCGGCTCGCGCTGACGTCGAGGATCGGCATTCCGTAAATGGGTGAGCCGGGGTCGTTGCGGGCGGCGGGATTCGTCACGTCGTTCGCACCGATCACGAGTGCGACGTCGGTCTGCGGGAATTCGGAATTGACCTCGTCCATTTCCTTGAGCTGCTCGTAGGGCACGTCGGCCTCGGCGAGCAGCACGTTCATGTGGCCGGGCATGCGCCCGGCGACGGGGTGGATGGCGTAGGTGACGGAAATGCCCTTGGCTTCCAGCAGCTGCGCCATTTCCCGGACGGCGTGCTGGGCCTGGGCGACGGCCATGCCGTACCCGGGCACGACCACGACCTTGCTCGCGTAGGCGAGCTGGATCGCGGTGTCGGCGGCGGTGGTGCTGCGGACCGGACGGACCTCTCCGGAACCGGCCGTCACCGCCGTCGTCCCGCCGAACCCACCCGCCACGATCGCGGGAATCGAGCGGTTCATCGCCTTGGCCATGAGGTTCGTCAGGATCGAGCCCGACGCCCCGACGATCATGCCGGCCACGATGAGCGCGGTGTTCTCCAGCGCCAGCCCCATCGCCGCGGCCGAAAGCCCGGTGAAGGCGTTGAGCAGCGAGATGACCACGGGCATGTCGGCGCCGCCGATCGGCAGCACCACCATCACGCCGAGCACGGCCGCGGCGAGCAGCAGCACGATCATCAGCGGTTCCGCGTGCGCACCCGCGACCACCGCTGCCCCGCAGCCGACCGCACCCAGCAGCAGAACGATGTTCAGCGGCTGTTGCAGTGAGCGCAGGGTGATCGGCCTGCCCGGCAGGATCTCCTGCAGTTTCCCGAACGCGATGAGCGAACCCCAGAACGACACCGAACCGATGAGCGCGGCGAACAACGACGCGATGGCTACGTAGCGGGGTTCGTCCGAATACCCGTCCGTGGTGCGGAACTCGACCCACGCGATGAGCGCCACCGCCCCGCCGCCGACGCCGTTGAACAACGCGACCATCTGCGGCATCGCCGTCATCTTCACGCGCCGCGCGGCCGGCACGCCGACGAGCGCGCCGAGCAAGACGCCGAGCGCGATCAGGACCCAGTTGCTCATCCCCGGCGTGAGCAGGGTGGCGACCACCGCGACGACCATGCCCGCGGCGGCGATCCAGTTGCCGCGCACCGCGGTGCGCGGGCCGGTGAGCCCCATCAGGCCGTAGATGAACAACGCGAACGCGATGATGTAGAGGACGCCGATGAGATCAGTCATCGGCCTCGTCCTTCTTGTGCCCCTTGAACATCCCGAGCATCCGGTCGGTGACGAGGAACCCGCCGACGACGTTGATGGTGCCGAACGCGATCGCGATCACGAGCAGAACCTTGTTCAACACCCCGTCGGCGCCGAGCCCGAGCACGACGAGCCCGCCGAGCAGCACGATGCCGTGGATGGCGTTCGTACCGGACATCAGCGGGGTGTGCAGGGTGTTGGGCACCTTGGAGATCACGGTGAAACCCACGAATCCGGCGAGCACGAGCACCGCCAGGCTTTCCACCAGCATCAGGCCGCTCCCCTTTCCCGTCCGGCGACGCACGCACCGGCGACGATCTCGTCGGCGAAGTCGATCGCGAGCCCGCCGTCGCCGTCCACCAGCAGTTCGACCAGTTCGGTCAGGTTCCGCGCGTACAGTTCGCTGGCGTGGCCCGGCATTTCCGCGGGCAGGTTCAGCGGGGAGCAGATGGTGACGTCGTGCACGACGACGTCCTTGCCCGGCTCGGTCAGTTCGCAGTTGCCGCCGGACTCCCCGGCGAGGTCCACGACGACGGCGCCCGCCGGCATGCCGCGCACCGCTTCCTCCGTGACGAGCGTCGGCGCCTTGCGGCCGGGGACGAGCGCCGTGGTGATCACGACGTCGAACCGCGTGATGGCTTCGGTGAGCCTCCGTTGCTGTTCGGCGCGTTCCTCCTCGGTGAGTTCGCGCGCATAGCCGCCTTCGCCGACCGCTTCGATGCCGAGGTCGAGCCAGTTCGCGCCGACCGAGCGGACCTGGTCGGCCACCTCGGGCCGCACGTCGTAGCCGGTGGGGCGGGAGCCGAGCCGTTTCGCCGTCGCGAGCGCCTGGAGCCCCGCGACGCCCGCGCCGAGCACGAGCACGTTGGCAGGCGGCACGGTCCCGGCCGCGGTGGTGAGCATGGGGAAGAAGCGGATGAGCCGGTCGGCGGCCAGGAGTACGGCCCGGTACCCGGCGACGCTGCTCTGCGAGGACAGGGCGTCCATCGCCTGGGCGCGCGTGATGCGCGGGATGGATTCGACCGCGAACGCGGTCACCCCGGCGCGGTCGAGTGCGGCGATGCCGTCCACATCGGACAGCGGTTTCAGGAAGCCGATCAGGACGGCGCCGCGTTTCAGCCTGGCCACCTCGTCCGCGGTGGGCGGCGCGACCTTGAGCACTATGCCGGCCTGCCACGCGTCCCCGATCTCGGCACCGGCCTGCTCGAACACGGAGTCGGCGAGCAGCACGCCCGCACCGGCACCGGGTTCGACGACGACGCGCAACCCGCGCCGGACCAGCCGGTCGACCAGCCGGGGGACGAGTGCGACCCGCCGCTCCCCCGGTAACGACTCGCGGACGACACCCACCGTCAGAGGTGCGGATCCGACCACGCTGAACCACCTCCTGACGGAGCCGGGCGATCAACCCAAGTGGTAACAGCAAAGGGGGTCCCGCGAACGGGGTCAAGTCCTGCTGCGCCAGGCGGGCACCCCGAGCGTGATGAGTTTCAGACGCTTTTCGGCTGTCCGGACGATGCGTTCGTCCGCGCCGGGACGGGCTTCGAGCAGGTCGAGCACGGTCGCCTGCATCGCGGTGACGATCAGCTCGGCCATCATGTGCAGGTCCTCGTTCGACCATTCCCGCAGGTATTGGAACCGCGCGAGGTCGACGGCCAGCTCGCTGGAGAACAGCCGCAGCTCGGTCGCGACCGCGCGGGACACCGCGCCCGATCCGCCGTACCGCTCGCGCACGAGGAAGCGGAAGTGGTCCTCGTGGGCCCGGACCTGCTGGTGGAGGGTCTGCACCGAAGCGCGGATGATGTCGCTGGACGCCCGCCGGTCGGCGCGGGCCGAGCGGATCATGTCGCGCAGCGTGCGCATCGACTCCTCGACGAGCGCGACGCCCAGCTCGTCCATCGAGGCGAAATGCCGGTAGAACGCGGTCGGCACGATGCCCGCCCGCTTGGTGACCTCGCGCAGGCTCAGGCTGCCGAAACCACGGTCGGCCAGCAGGCCCAGTGCCGCGTCGAGCAGTGCCCGCCGAGTGCGTTCCTTGCGCTCGTGGCGCGTCGCCGGTTCCGCCGTCACGCTGATCACCTTACGACCCCCGGCCTTGCTCGTTCCGGCGCTGTCCGCCATCATTGAGTGTACAGGCGTTCACTGAAGGAGGTGTGGCAGATGGGCAGGCTGGCATCGCTCGCCGAGGCGCTGCTCACCCCACACGGCGTGGACCGCTACCTCGAACTGGTCGACCCGATGCTGGTCCGGCGGGAGATCCGGGGCGAGGTGACGGGCGTGCGCCGGACGCCCCGCGCGGTGACGCTGCGAGTGCGGCCGAGCCGGGCGTGGCGGGGATTCACCGCGGGGCAGCACGTGCGGGTCACGGTCGAGATCGACGGGGTGCGGCGCACGCGGTGTTACTCCCCGGCCAACTCGCAGTACTCGGACGGGCTGGAGTTCACGATCGCGCGGGACGGCCTGGTTTCGCAGTACCTGTACCACCAGGCGAAGCCGGGTCTGGTACTGGGACTGTCCGAACCGGACGGACGGTTCACCCTGCCCGAGCGCCGGCCGGACCGGTTGTTGCTGATCAGCGGCGGAAGCGGGATCACGCCGGTGCTGTCGATGCTGCGCACGCTCGTCGACGAGGGGCACCGGGGCGAGGTGGTGTTCCTGCACTACGGGCGGGACGTGCCGTACGAGCTTTCCACGCTGACACGGGAGAACGTGCGCGTCGTGGACGGGCACGGACTCGGCGGGCGGTTCTCCGCCGCCCACGTCGAGGCGGTCGCGCCGTGGCACGCCGAAGCGGCGGCGTACGCGTGCGGTCCGGTGCGCCTGCTGGACGCCGTGCGCGATCTTCTTGGTGAACAAGTGCACACTGAACAGTTCACACTGGAGGTGGGGACCGGGGCAGCCGGCGGGCGCGTGCGGTTCTCGCGCAGCGGGGTCGAGGTCGGCAACTCCGGGCACGCCCTGCTGGAGCAGGCCGAGGCCGCGGGCCTGCGCCCGGAGCACGGCTGCCGCATGGGCATCTGCTTCTCGTGCACGCAGGTCAAGACCCGCGGCACGGTGCGGGACGCCCGGTCCGGCGAGCTGTCCGCCGAAGAGGACGAAGAGATCCAGTTGTGCGTGTCCGTGCCCGTCGGTGACGTCGAAATCAACTGTTAGGAGCAACGCTCATGACCGGTTTGCAGGACAGGCTGACGCCCGCGCAGGTCGAGGCTTTCGGCCGGGAGCTGGACGCGATCCGGCAGCGGATCGTCGAGGACCTCGGCCAGGCCGACGTCGACTACATCCAGAACGTGATCAAGACACAGCGGGCGCTGGAGGTCACCGGCCGCGCGCTGATGTACTTCCCGCCCGCGTGGCTCGCCGGGGTCGCGGCGCTTTCGGTGGCGAAGATCCTCGACAACATGGAGATCGGCCACAACGTCATGCACGGCCAGTACGACTGGACGCGTGACCCGGCCTTGAGCTCGCAGCAGTTCGAGTGGGACACGGTCGCTCCGGCGGCGAACTGGCGGCACTCGCACAACTACATCCACCACACGTACACGAACATCCTCGACAAGGACCGCGACATCGGTTACGGCATCCTGCGGATGGACCCGGCGCAGAAGTGGCACCCGTACTACCTGGGCAATCCGGTGTACGCGGCGCTGCTGGCGGTGATCTTCCAGTGGGGCGTGATGCTGCACGACCTGGAGTTCGACCGGGTGGTGCGCGGGGAACGCACGTGGGCCGAGAACGTGCCGGTGATCCGGCGGATGGTGCGGAAGGCGTCGCGGCAGATCGGGAAGGACTACATCCTGTTCCCACTGCTGACGGGCCCGCTCGCGCCGCTGACGTTCGTGGGCAACGCGTCGGCGAACCTGGTCCGCAACCTGTGGGCGTTCGCGATCATCTTCTGCGGTCATTTTCCGGCGGACGTGGAGAGCTTCACCGAGGAGGAGACGGAGAACGAGACGCGGGGGCAGTGGTACCTGCGACAGATCCTCGGCTCGGCGAACATCACCGGCGGGCAGCTGTTCCACATCCTCACCGGGAACCTGTCGCACCAGATCGAGCACCACCTGTTCCCGGACATCCCAGCGCGGCGTTACCCCCAGATCGCCGACGAGGTGCGCGGGATCTGCGAAAAGTACGGCCTGCCGTACAACACCGGCCCGTTGCGGCGGCAGCTGTGGAGCGTGGCGAAGAAGATCGTGCGGCTGGCGTTGCCTTCTCCGGGGCAGCGGGAGCCGGAGCCGGTCACTACGCTGGAGCCGGAACTCCGGGCAGCCTAGGGGAGAACATGGTGGGACAGTTCGAGCGCGGTAAGGACACGGTGCAGGTGCTGACCGAAAGCGCGGCCACCCACGTGGGCCGCATAGCCACGATCGTCACCGGCGCCGTCCGCGATGTCGCCAGGGAAGCCGGAGAATGGCTGACCGAGGTGATCGAGATGCGCGAAGCAGCGCAACGGGCCAGGAAGGACGAAGAGCGGGAGCCCTCGGACCCCACCTAGAGTTGGGTTGCCGGCGGCCGAGTGACCAGGGTCCACCGGGCGTGAACGCCCTGCCGAAGACCCCCGCCCCATCCCCTTGATCGTTTAGTGGCTGGGGATCGCCGGGGGTGGGGGTCCTGCCGGCTTTCGTTGGCGGGTTCCGTTGTCCTAAAGGGACGTTGGTGTTGTGATGCCTAGGTGGTCTCGTAGTGTCGTTCCTTCGTAGTCCGTCCGGAAGACTCCCCGTTCCTGGAGCAGTGGCACCACCTTGTCCGCGAAGGGGTCCAGGCCCCCTGGGGTGACATGCGGTACCAGGATGAAACCGTCGCAAGCATCTGCCTGCACCAGGTCGTTCATGGCTTCCGCGATGGTTTCCGGTGACCCCACGAAGTTCTGCCTGCCGGTCACCTCGATGATCAGTTCCCGGATCGACAGGTTCTTCGCCTCCGCCAGTTCCCGCCACTGCTTCGCCGTCGCCAGCGGGTCCCGGTACATGCGGACGCTGGCCCGGCCCCTGGCGATCGTGTTCTCGCCCACCAACGGATCCACCTCGGGGAGCGGGCCGTCCGGGTCGTAGCCCGACAGGTCCCGGTTCCACAGCTGCTCCAGGAACTTGATCGCCGTCTGGCCGCTCACCTGCTGGTGCCGCACCACGTCCGCGAGTTCCTGCGCCTCCGCATCCGTGTCCCCCAGCACGAAAGTCGCCGCCGGGAGCACCACCAGGTCCGAATGCTTCCGGCCATAACGCGCCAGACGGCCCTTGACGTCACTGTAGAACTGCTGCCCGGCCTCCTTCGTCCCGTGCCGGGTGAAGATGGCTTCCGCTGTCGCCGCCGCGAACTCACGGCCCTCGTCCGAGTCCCCCGCCTGCAGGATCACCGGACGCCCCTGCGGACCGCGCGGCACGGTGAACCGGCCCGCGATGTCGAACTGCTCGTCGTGCCGCTCGAACGCCCCGGCGTCCGGGCGCGCGAGGAACTGACCGGATGCCTTGTCCGCCAAGACATCTCCGTCACGCCACGAATCGAACAGCTCCCCCGCGGTCTCCAGGAACCGCTTCGCCCGAACGTACCGCTGGTCCTCCGGCAGGAAGCCGCCACGCCGGAAGTTCTCGCCCGTGAACGCGTCCCACGACGTCACCACGTTCCAGCCCGCCCGGCCGGCGGACAGGTGGTCCAGGCTCGCGAACTGCCGCGCCACCTCGTACGGCTCGTTGAACGTCGAGTTGATCGTGCCCGTCAGGCCCAGCCGCTCGGTCACCGCCGCGAGCGCCGCCAGCACGGTGAAGGTGTCGGGACGGCCGACCACGTCCAGGTCGTAGATCTTCCCGCCCTGCTCCCGCAACCGCAGCCCCTCGGCGAGGAAGAAGAAGTCGAACTTCGCCCGCTCCGCCGTCTGCGCCAGGTGCACGAACGAACTGAACTCGATGTGGCTGCCCGCCTCCGGATCACTCCACACCGTCGTGTTGTTGACCCCCGGGAAGTGCGCGGCCAGGTGGATCTGCTTCGTCATGTCGGAACTCCCTCAGGCGGCGTAGCGGTTGGCCGGACGGTCGAGGCCCAGCAGGCCCCGCAACGTGTTCGCTTCGTAGGAACGGCGGAAAACGCCGCACTGCTGGAGTTCGGGCACCAGCCCGCGCGTGATCGCGGTCAGGTCGTGGGGAACCGCACCCGGCCGCAGCCGGAACCGCGAGACACCCCAGCCGAGCAGGTGGTCCGCGAGCTGTGCCGGTGTCCCCACGAAGATCTCCGCGTCGGAGGTGTACTCGTCCCCTGCCACGTCGTCCAAGCGCGCCTTGCGGTCCCGTGCCGCCTGTTCGGTTTCGTCCAGGAACACCACCAGATCCGCGAACACGAGCGGCCCCTCGACCGGCGCGTCCCGCTCGGTGACGAACACCAGGTCGGCGCCGCGCTCGGCCAGCCGGTAGGCGACCGGTACGTGCGCGAGCACCGCCACGGGCGGCTGGCCCTGCGGCGGACGCGGCGTGATCGACGGCCCCTTCACGCTGAAGAACCGGCCCTCGAAATCGATGTAGTGCAGCTTGTCCCGGTCGATGAACCGGCCGGTCGCCACGTCGCGGATCTCCGCGTCGTCCTCCCAGCTGTCCCACAACCGCCGCACCACCTCCACGTAGTCGGCGGCCTCGTCGAACAGGTCCTCGCGCGAGAGCACCTCGCGACGGCCGAAGTGGCCGGCCTCGGCCTGCGAAGCCGACACCCGCACCCGCACGCCCCCGCGACCGCTGCTGACGTAGTCGAGCGTCGCGATGGCCTTCGAGATGTGGAACGGCTCGGTGTGTGTCGCGAGAACCGTCGGTACGAACCCGACGTGCCGCGTCAACGGCGCCACCCGCGAAGCGATGAGAACGGCGTCGAGCCTGCCCTGCACCCGGTCGGTCCGGTCCGTCTGCGGGCTGAGCGAATCCTCGATCGTGACGAAGTCGAGCAGCCCGCGCTCGGCCTCCGCCGCGAGGTCCGCCCAGTACCCCGCGGTGAACAGCTCAGCGGGCCGGGCGTCCGGTTCCCGCCAGGCGGCCGGGTGCCAGCCGGCCCCGTCGAGTGCGACGGCGAGACGAAGACTCTGCGACATGCCCTGTTCCTTTCGCCGGAGGCGCCATCACCGGTTCAAACGAATGCCCCCGGCGCCTATTTCCCCGGTCCACGGAGTGGGAAGGGGTAGGGGAAACCGGATGGCCCGGCCCGCACCGCCCGGGCAAGCTGGGGTGGTGAACCGCCGCCTGCTCACCGCACCCTTCACCAGGGTGTTCGCGAAAGAACTGCTGTGGGCGCTGATGCCGTTCCTCCCCACGCTCGTGTGCGTGGTGGTGCTGGCCGCCGGGCTCGTGCTGGGCACCCTGCTGTCCCCGGTGTTCCTCGGCGTGCTGCTGCTGGCCGGGGTGCTCGACGCCGTGCGCGACCTCGGCGGCCTGCACCGGCGGCTCGCGCGGCGGCTGCTCGGCGTGACGGTCGCCGACCCGCCGCCTCCGCTGCGGAGCCTCCGTGCCCGCCTCCGCGACCGCGTCGCCCGGCGCACCTTCGGCTACCTGCTCGTGCGCCTGCCGCTGTCGTTCGTGAACCTCACGGTCGCCGTGACGCTGCTGGGGTACGGGCTGCTGGCGCTGACCTACCCGCTGTACTGGGGTGCCACGAGGGGCAGCCTGCTGCCGCTGACCGACCTCAGGTTCTCCACGTGGTTCGCGTCCCTGCCGTTCGCGCTCGCCGGCGCGGCACTCCTGCTCGCGACGCCGTGGCTGCTGCACGGGCTGACCAGCCTCGACCGCGCACTCGTGGTGAGCCTGCTCGGGCCGAGGAGCCTCACCGAGCGGGTTCGCGACCTCGAACAGAGCCGCGCGGAGGTCATGGACGACGCGACGACCCGGCTGCGGCGCATCGAGCGCGACCTGCACGACGGGGCGCAGGCGCAGCTCGTCGCGCTGGCGATGAAACTCGGGCTCGCCCGCGACGAGCTGGCGCGCGAGGACACCGACGTCGCCACCCTGCGCAGGCTCGTGGGCGCCGCCCACGGTGAGGCGAAGCAGGCGCTGACCGAGCTGCGCGACCTCGCCCGCGGCATCCGGCCGCCCGCGCTCGACGCCGGGCTCGAGGTCGCGCTCACCACGCTCGCCGCCCGCAGCGCCGTCGACGTGCGGCTGCACGTGGACCTGCCCGACCGCCCGTCGCCCGCGCTGGAGACCCTGCTGTACTTCAGCGCCGCGGAACTGCTGACGAACGCGGTCAAACACGGCCACGCGCCGGTCGTGCACGTCGAGCTGACGGCACCGGACGGCGTGGTGCGGCTGGTGGTGTCCGACGAGGGCGAAGGCGGCGCGCGGCTGTCGCCCGGCGGCGGGCTCGCCGGGGTGGCCGAGCGCGTCGGTACCGTCGACGGGCACCTGGACATCGCGAGCCCGCTCGGTGGTCCTACGGTGATCACGGCGCGAATACCGGCGGGGGGCTGACATGCGCATCGTGGTGGCGGAGGATTCGGCGATCCTGCGGGCCGGGCTGGTGGAACTGCTGACGTTGCGGGGCCACGAGGTCGTCGACGAGGTCAAGGAGGCCGAGTCGCTCCGCAGGGCGGTGCGGGAACACCGGCCCGATGTGTCCATAGTGGACATCAGGATGCCACCGGGGTTCACCGACGAGGGGTTGCGTGCCGCGCTCGAACTCCGCCGGGAGAACCCGCGCACGGCGGTGCTGCTGTTCTCCCAGTACGTCGAGACGTCCTACGCCGCCGAACTGCTGGCCGACCGCGCGGGCGGCGTGGGCTACCTCCTCAAGGACCGGGTGGCCGACGTGGCGGAGTTCCTCGACGCGCTGCGCCGGGTCGCCGCCGGGGAAACCGTGCTCGACCCCGAGGTGGTGAGCCAGCTGTTCGGCGCCGCCCGCAGGTCGGACGCGCTGGCGCGGCTCACCGACCGGGAACGCGACGTGCTCGCGCTGATGGCGGAGGGCCGGTCGAACGGCGCGATCGCGGCGAAGCTGCACCTTTCGGGCGGCTCGGTGGAGAAGTACGTCACGCGGCTGTTCGACAAGCTCGGCCTGCCACCGTCCGAAGAGGACAACCGGCGCGTGCTCGCCGTGCTGCGGTACCTGGATCCGTAATACGGTGGGGGCATGCACTCCACGGAGATCGAGATCCGCACCGGACGGCAGGCGGTCGTGCACGACCTGACCAGGGAGGCCGAGTCGTTCCTCGCCGGGGCCGGCGCCGGGGACGGGCTGCTGCACGTCTGGGTCCCGCACGCCACGGCGGGCCTGGCGATCCTGGAGACCGGCGCGGGCAGCGACGACGACCTGCTGTCGGCGATCGACGACCTGCTCCCGCGCGAGAACCGCTGGCGCCACCAGCACGGCAGCCCCGGCCACGGCCGTGACCACGTGCTGCCCGCGTTCCTGCCGCCGTACGCCACGGTTCCCGTCCTCGGCGGCTCGCTCGCGCTCGGCACGTGGCAGTCGGTGTGCCTGGTGGACACCAACGTGGACAACCAGGTGCGCAAGGTGCGGTTCAGCTTCCTCGCGGGCTGAACCGCTTCGGCACCAGCAGCACCACGAGTCCCGCGGCGAGCAGGGCGCCGAGCACCCACAGCGCGACGGTCACGTCCGGCGCCCCGCCGGTGCCCTGCAGCACGCTGCGCAGGCCCTCGGTGGAGAACCGGAACGGCGTCCACGACCACAGCGCCACCCGGTACGCCGGGTGCAGCAGCTCCGGCACCTGCCCCGCGACAGCGGGCGCGAGCAGGTAGAGCGGCGCGAGCACGGCCATCGCGCCCAGCCCGAACAACCGCAGCAGCGCGCCCTGCACCGCGGCGAACGCCGTCGCGACGAGGAACACGAAACCCAGCACGTCCCAGCCGAGCGGCAGGCTCGCGTCCCACAGCTTGAGGAACCCGGCCGGCACCGCGGTCATCAGCACCCCGCTCGCGAACACCCGCACCAGCCGGGCGCCGAGCCGGATCTCCTGACCTTGCCGCCGCGCGGCGACGAGCAGCACGGCGCCCGCGGCGAGTGAGCCGAGCCAGCACAGGATGCTCACGGCGAGCGGTGCCGTCCGGCCGGCGGTGCTCGCGGGATGCACCGTCTCGACCCGCGCGCCGGGCACCGCCGTGGTCAGGAGCTGTTGCACCGCTTGGGTTCCCGCCGGGTTGACGGCGCCGGAGACGACGACGGTGGCGGGCTGCCCCAGTTCGAGGACGCCGTAGACCTCCTTGTCGTCGAGCAGTTTCCTGGCCTCGTCGCGGGTCGTGACGCGCCAGCTCACCGCTTCACCGCCATGCGCCGTGATCTGCTGCGCGAGCGCCGGTGGCGCCACGACCGCGACCGGCAGCCCGTGTGGTCCCGCAGTGGCCTGCACCCCGACCGTCACCAGCCCCAGCACGACGGCGATCACCGCACCCGCCAGCGCCGCGAGGGAGGCGAGCTTCATGACGTCCTCCAGTTTTTCCTCACTCGTTGAATTAAGGAGGACGGTAGGCAGCGGCGACCCGAAAGTCAACCCGTGTTGAATAACGCTGCCGGTACGGTCGGAGACGTGGACAAGCGACTCGTGCTGTGGGACATCGACCAGACCCTCATCGACCTCCGTGGCGCGGGCCGCGAGTGGTACGCGCGCGTGCTCGAAGAGGTGACCGGCGTGCCGATGACCGGCATGCCGTCGTTCTTCGGGCGCACCGAGCTGGCGATCACGTCGGAAGTGCTGCGGCTGCACGGCATCGAGCCGGACGAGGAGACCGTGCGGAAGGTGTGGGCCGGTCTGGTGACGGCCGCGCAGCAGTCGCTCGCGACGATGGCCGGCGGCGGTTTCGTGTTACCGGGCGCGGAATCCGCGCTCGCGGCACTCGCGCTGGAGGGCCGCGCGGTGCAGTCGCTGGTGACCGGCAACCTGCGCGAGATCGCCTGGCACAAGCTCGCCACGTTCAGGCTGCACGAGCACCTGGACTTCGAGATCGGCGGCTACGGCTCGCTTTCGGCGCACCGGCCGGACCTCGTGGCGTACGCGGTGGAGCAGGCCGCCACCCGGCACAGCCCGTTCGCGCGCGGGGCGGTGATCGTCATCGGCGACACCCCGCACGACATCGACGCGGCACTGGCCCACGGGGCGACGGCGGTCGGTGTCGCGACAGGCCGTTTCGACGCGGCAGCCCTGCGCGAGGCAGGTGCGCACGTCGTGCTGAAGGACCTGTCGGACACCGGCGCCGTGCTGGACGCCGTGCTGGGCTGAGGTCAGCCGCGGACGAGCTTCACCAGGTGGGCGACCACGTCGTCCACCGGGATGTCCTGGCGCTCGCCGGAGGCGCGGTCCTTGACCTCGACCACGCCCTTCGCGAGGCCGCGGCCGACGACGAGGATCGTCGGTACGCCGATCAGCTCCGCGTCGGCGAACTTCACGCCCGGCGTGGCCTTGCGGTCGTCGAGCAGGACGCGCACACCCGCGGCGTCCAGCTCGGCGGCGAGCTTCTCCGCGCCCGCGAACACGCTTTCGTCCTTGCCCGCGATCACCACGTGCACGTCGGCGGGCGCCACGGCACGCGGCCACACCAGGCCCAGTTCGTCGTGGTGCTGCTCGGCGATCACGCCGACCAGGCGGGACACGCCGATGCCGTAGGAGCCCATCGTGATGCGGATCGGCTTCGAGTCGGCGCCGAGCGCGTCCACCTCGAAGGCGTCCGTGTACTTGCGGCCCAGCTGGAAGATGTGGCCGATCTCGATGCCGCGGGCGGCGACGAGCGTGCCCTCGCCGTCGGGCGACGCGTCACCCTCGCGGACCTCGGCGGCCTCGATCGTGCCGTCGGGGGTGAAGTCGCGGCCGGCGACCAGGTCCACGACGTGGTGGTCGGCCTTGTCGGCACCGGTCACCCACGCCGTGCCGGTCACCACGCGGGGGTCGACGAGGTAGCGGATCCCGTTGTCCTGCAACGCCTTCGGGCCGATGTAGCCCTTGACGAGGAAGGGGTTCGCGGCGAAGTCGGCGTCGTCGAGCAGCGCGACCTCGGCGGGCTCCAGCGAGGCTTCGAGGCGCTTCGGGTCGACCTCGCGGTCACCGGGGATGCCGATGCCGAGGATCTCCCAGTCCTTCGCGCCGGGCCGGCGGATCTTCACCATGACGTTCTTGAGCGTGTCCGCCGCGGTGAACGTGCGGCCCAGGTCGGTCTTGGTGTTGAGGTAGTCGACCAGCGTCGCGATCGTGGGCGTGCCGGGGGTGTGGTGGACCTGCGCGTCGGGCAGGCCGTCGAGGGGCCGGGCGGGCGGCGCGGGCGTGACGACGGCTTCGACGTTCGCGGCGTAGTTCGACGCCGTGCTGCGGACGTAGGTGTCCTCACCCGTCTCGGCGACGGCGAGGAATTCTTCGGACGCCGAACCGCCCATCGCGCCGGACGTGGCGGCCACGATCACGTACTCCAGGCCGAGCCGGTTGAAGATGCGGATGTAGGCGTCGCGGTGCAGCTGGTACGAACGGTTGAGGCCCTCGTCGTCGAGGTCGAAGGAGTACGAGTCCTTCATGACGAACTCGCGGCCCCGCAGGATGCCGGCGCGGGGACGGGCCTCGTCGCGGTACTTGGTCTGCACTTGGTACAGGATGACCGGGTAGTCCTTGTACGAGCTGTACTCGCCCTTCACGGTGAGGGCGAACAGCTCCTCGTGCGTGGGGCCGAGGAGGTAGTCGGCGCCCTTGCGGTCCTTCAGGCGGAACAGGGCGTCGCCGTACTCGGTCCAGCGGCCGGTCTTCTCGTACGGTTCGCGGGGCAGCAGCGCGGGGAACTGGATCTCCTGCGCGCCCATCGCGTCCATCTCCTCGCGCACCACCGTCTCGATGTTGCGCAGCACCCGCAGGCCCAGCGGCAGCCAGGAGTAGCCGCCCGGCGCCACGCGGCGGACGTAACCGGCGCGCACCAGCAGCTTGTGGCTGGGCACTTCGGCATCCGCCGGGTCCTCACGCAGGGTGCGAAGGAACAACGACGACATCCTGGTGATCACTGGGGTGCTCCTAGGGTTGCGCACGGGCGCCGATACACGGTGACGGACAGCCTAGTCAACCCCGGCGGGGGCGCTTCAACCGGTTATCGCGGGTGGTGGCTGGAGCCGGGGTGGCTGGCTGCCGGGGGGGCTGGCGGCGCCGGTGGGGTGGCTGGGGCTGCGGGCGCTGGCGGCTGAGGGCGCTTGGCCGCCAGGGCGGGCTGGGCTGCGGGTGGCGGTGCCCGGCCAGCCGCTGGGCATGCCTGCCCCTGCAGCGGGCCGGGAGGTACCAGGCCGCTGGGTGCGCCTGGCTTGCGGCGGCGGGAAATCTCGGCGGGCCTGGCTCCCTGCGGGCGGTGCGCCTGCCGGGCAGCTGGGCGCGGCCGGTGTGCGCGGGCGGCCGGAACTGTCGGTGGGTGGGCCTAGCCTGCG
The DNA here is from genome assembly GCF_900114035.1 of Amycolatopsis sacchari. GTDB lineage: Bacteria > Actinomycetota > Actinomycetes > Mycobacteriales > Pseudonocardiaceae > Amycolatopsis_E > Amycolatopsis_E sacchari. The sequence goes on from NZ_FORP01000002.1 coordinate 108,130, forward strand.
GGCATGATCCTGGATCTGGCGATGGTGACGGTGGACTGCGCCGACCCGCGGCGGCTGGCGGCGTTCTGGTGCGAGGCGCTCGGCATCCGCGTCGAGCACGACTGGGGTGAGTTCCTGGTGCTGACGCCGGCGCGGGAGGGCGGGGTGCGGCTGGGGTTCCAGCGGGTGCCCGAGGAGCGCGCCGGGAAGAACCGGCTGCACCTGGATCTCGCGACGCCCGACCCGCAGGGCGAGGTGGCGAGGCTGCGCGGGCTGGGCGCGGAGGTCGTCGCGGAACACGAGGCGCCCGGCATGAGGTGGACCGTGCTGACCGACCCGGAGGGCAACGAGTTCTGCGTCGGGGCGGGTGATTGAGGCGGCGCCTCGCGGGAGGCGACGCCGAGCGCGGTGCGATGGGCTGAGGTGAGGCCAGGGAAGCCGGGCGGGCTGAAAGCGGCGCAGCGTTCGCACACCACGCCCCCTCACCTCACCGCGGTAACACCGCCCCCAGCTCCCGTGCCGCGGCGCGGAGGGCCGGGACGAAGGCCTCCAGCTCCGCCACGCCGGCCCGGTACGCCGGAGCCGCCGTGGACAGGGCCGCTATCGCGCACCCATCGGGGCCCAGCACGGGCACGCCGACCGCCCGGATGCCGACCTCGTGCTCCTCGTCCGCCACCGCGTACCCGCGAACCCGCACCGACTCGATCTCCCGGGCGAACTCCTCCCTCGACGTGATCGTCCTCGGCGCCAGCGGCACCAGCTCCAGCGTCGCCACCAGCTCCTCGCGGTGCGGCGCGAACGCGACCAGGCACTTGCCCATCGACGTGCAGTGCAGGGGCCCCCGCTTCCCCGGCTCACCCCGGATCTGGATCTGCCGCGGCCCCTGCACCGAATGCACGTACACCTGGTGGTGCCCGTCGAGCACCGCCATCAGCGTCGGCTCGCCCGTCTGCTCCGTCAGCGCCCGCAACACCGGCAGCGCGACCCCCGCGAACCCGCGCGCGTGCGAAACCCGCTGCCCCAGCTCGAACAACCGCAACCCCAGCGCGTACCGCTTCGAGCCCGGGTCACTGCGCGCGAAACCGTGGTCCTGCAACGAACTCAGCAACCGGTGCGTCGTGCTCACCGGATAACCCGCCCGCCGCGCCAGCTCCGACAGGCCCACGCCCTCGGGATGCTCACCGAGCAGGGACAGCACGTGCAGGGCCTTCCCCACCATGTCAGCCATCAACCACCCCTTGACGTCACCCGGGCGAGGTTCCACACTGCAAAGCACACCATATCGCGGAAGAGCTTTCCATATAACGGAAAGCCCGGCAAGGAGGCCGACATGGAGAGCGCATCCGTGGCCGAGGCGACCGCACTGGGCAGGCAACGCTGGCTCCGCCTGATCCCGATCGTGTTCGTCACCTACAGCCTCGCCTACCTCGACCGCTCGAACTTCTCGATCGCGACGGCCGGTGGCATGGCCGAGGACCTGCACCTCACCAGCTCGGCGTCCGGCCTCATCGCGGCGTCCTTCTTCGCCGGGTACTTCCTGCTCCAGGTCCCCGGCGTGCTCTACGCCGACCGCCGCAGCGTGCGTGACCTGATCTTCTGGTCGGTCCTCGCGTGGGGCGTCCTCGCGACGCTGCAGGGCCTGCTCAGCTCGGTCACCGCGCTGATCGTCGTCCGCTTCCTGCTCGGCGCGGTCGAGGCGGCCGTCCTGCCCGCGCTCGTCGTGCTGCTCGCCCGCTGGTTCACGAAGGCGGAACGCGGGCGCGCCAACGCTTTCCTCATCCTCGGCAACCCGGTCACCGTGATGTGGCTGTCCGCCGTCTCCGGCTACCTCATCGAGGCGACGTCGTGGCGCGGCATGTTCATCATCGAGGGCCTGCCCGCGCTGGTCTGGGCCTTCGTCTTCCGCGCGCAGGTGCGGGACCGGCCCGCCGACGCGCGGTGGCTCGCCCCCGCCGAACGCGACGCCGTGGACAGCGCCATCACCGCCGAACAGGCCGAACTCGCGCGCGTCGTGGAACCCGGCGAACGGCACCCGCTCGTCGACGCCCTGCGCTCCCCCACGGTGCTCGTGCTGGCCGCGCAGTACCTGCTGTGGAGCATCGGTGTCTACGGCTTCGTGTTCTGGCTGCCCTCGATCGTCAAGGCCGGTTCGTCCACGGGCATCGGCGCGACCGGCCTGCTGTCGGCGATCCCGTACTTCTTCGCCGTCATCGCGATGTTGCTGAACTCGCGTGCGTCCGACCGCACCAACCGCCGCCGTCGCTACGCGTGGCCGTGGCTGCTGGCCGGTGCGATCACGTTCTACGGCTCGTACCTCGCCGGGCACAACGCTTTCTGGCTGTCGTTCACGCTGCTGGTGCTGGCGGGCATCGCGATGTACGCGCCGTACGGCCCGTTCTTCGCGATGATCCCCGAACTGATGCCGCGCCGCACCGCCGGCGTCGCCGTCGCGCTGGTCAACGCCGCCGGGGCCCTGGGTGGCTTCCTCGGCACGTATCTGGTGGGCTGGTTGCGCAACGCCACCGGCAGCGACGCCGCCGCCTTCCTGATGCTGGCGGGCACGATGGCCGCGTCCGCCGTGATCCTGTTCGCCGTGAAGAACCCGAAAGCGAAGACCGCATGACCGCACGAGTGCTGCTGCCCTGGACCGATCTCACCGTTCCCGCGGACCTGGAGGCCGCGTACTACGACGGCAGCGGGGCGCCACCGGAGGGCCTCGACGGGATCGAGTTCTACGTCCTGCCCTACGACTCCGGCCCCGAGCCGCCGAAGCTGATCCCCCGGCTGCCGTCGCTGAAGGCCGTGCAGGCGCTTTCGGCGGGCGTCGACAACCTGCTGCCGCTCATCCCCGAAGGCGTCCAGCTCGCGAACGGCCGCGGCCTGCACGACCTGAGCGTCGCCGAGCACACGCTCGCGTTGATCCTCGCCGCACAGCACGACCTGCCGCGTTGGTTCCGGCAGCAGCCCGAGGGGTCGTGGGCCCGCGAGCACACGCGTTCGCTGGCCGACTGCCGGGTGCTGCTCGTCGGCTACGGCTCGATCGGCAAGGCCATCGAGCGCTACCTCGTCGCCGGGGAAGCCGAAGTGGTCCGCGTCGCCAGCCGCGCCCGCGACGGTGTGCACGGCATCGACGAGCTGCCGGAGTTGCTGCCCGGCGCGGACATCGTGGTGCTCGTCCTGCCCGACACCCCGGGCACGCGGGGCCTGCTCGGCGCCCGTGAGCTGGCCGCGCTGCCACAGGACGCGCTGGTCGTCAACGTCGGCCGCGGCACCGCGATCGACACCGACGCGCTCACGACAGCCGTGGCCGAGGGCCGGGTCCGCGCCGCGCTCGACGTGCTGGACCCCGAACCACTGCCGTCCGGCCATCCACTGTGGACGCTACCGGGCGCGATCATCACGCCCCACGTCGCGGGTGGTTCGGCCTCCTTCTACCCGCGCGCGAAGCGGCTGGTGGAACAGCAGCTCGTGCGGTTCGCGAAGGGTGAGACGCTGGCCAACCTCGTGGGCTAACTTGGCTGCGTGTGGTTCACCGTCCTCGGTCCGGCGCAGGTGACCACCGACGGGACCGTCGTCGCCGTCGGTGGTCCGCGGGTGCGCGCGCTGCTCGCGCTGCTGGTGCTCGACGCGGGCCGGGTCGTGAGCACCGACCGGCTGATCGACGGGCTGTACGGCGAGCAGCCGCCCGAAGGCGCCGCGAACGCGCTCCAGGCCCAGGTTTCGCGCCTGCGACGGGCCCTCGGCTCCGAGCTCGTGGAGCTGCGGCCGGGCGGATACCGGCTGGCCGTGGAGCCCGACGACGTCGACGTGCACCGCTTCACGCGGCTGGCCCGCGAAGGGCGTGAAGCGCTCGACGCCGGTGATCACGCGAAGGCCACGGAGGTGCTGGAGAGCGCGCTGGGGTTGTGGCGCGGCGTAGCGCTTGCCGACGTCGAAGCGCCCTTCGCGGTAGGACAGCGGGTACGTCTCGAAGAGCTGCACCTGTCCGCGACGGAGGACAGCGCCGAGGCGCGGCTCGCCCTCGGGGAAGCGGCGGCCCTGGTGCCCGAACTGCGCCAACTGGTCACCGCGAACCCACTGCGCGAACGGCCCGCCGCCCTGCTCATGCGCGCGCTCAACGCTTCGGGCCGCCAGGCCGAGGCGCTCACGGTCTTCGAAGACGCACGCCGCACCCTCGCCCACGAGCTGGGCGCTGACCCCTCGCCCGAACTCGCGGACGCGCACCTAGCGGTGTTGCGTGCGGAGCCCGTGCGGGCGAGGCCCGTCCCGAACCCGTTGACGAGTTTCCTGGGCCGCGAAGCCGAACTTCTCCGCGTCGGCGAACTGCTGGCGCGCGCACGGCTCGTCACGCTCACCGGTCCGGGCGGCGCGGGCAAGACGAGGCTGGCGGTGGAAGCGGGCGTCCAGCACGGTGGCGAGACGTGCTTTGTCGATTTCTCTCCTTTGCGAGACGGATCCGAAGTACCCCATGCGGTTCTGGACGCGCTCGGGCTGCGGGAGAGCGGCCTGTTCGGTTCCCCAGGTCAGACGGACGCGGTCGAGCGCGCGATCGCCGCGTTGACCACTCACAGTCTCCTGCTGATCGTCGACAACTGTGAGCACGTCGTGGACGATGCGGCCGCGTTCTTACAACGCTTGCTCACCGCCTGTCCGGGTGTCCGTGTGCTGGCGACGAGCCGGGAGGCGCTCGGCGTCACCGGCGAGGCGCTGTGCCCGCTTCCGCCGCTGGCCCCGGAACCGGCGGCCGCCCTGTTCGCCGAACGGGCGGCGGCCGTGGTGCCGGACGCCGTGCTCGACGAGGTGGTCGTGCGCCGGATCTGCACCGCGCTCGACGGCCTGCCGCTCGCGATCGAGCTGGCCGCCGCCCGGCTGCGCACGATCCCCTTGGCACAGCTGGAATCCCGGCTGGACGACCGGTTCCGCGTGCTCTCGCGCGGCAGCCGCACCGCCGCGCCCCGGCACCAGACGCTGCGTGCCGTGGTGGAGTGGAGCTGGGACCTGCTCGACCCGGCGGAGCAGGAGCTGCTGCGCAGGCTGTCGGTCTTCGCGGGCGGCGCCACGGTGGAGTCCGCCGTCGTGTGCGGAGTGTCCGAAGTGGACGATTTGCTCGCGGGACTGGTCGAGAAGTCCTTGCTGGAGGCCGAAGACGGCCGGTTCCGGCTGCTGGAAACCATTCGTGCGTACGGGGCGGAGCGGCTGGCGGAAGCCGGTGAGCGCGAACGCTTCTCCCGTGCGCACGCCGAGCACTTCCGCAGTCTGGCGCGGACGGCCGATCCCCACCTGCGCCGCGCCGAGCAGCTGACCTGGCTCGCCCGGCTGACGGCCGAGCACGCCAACCTGCACGCGGCACTGCGCTGGGCGGTCGACGCGGACGTCCGGCTGGCGCTGGAACTGATCGGCGCGCTGTCGTGCTACTGGTGGTTGCGGGGCGTGCTCAGCGAGGTGGCGCCGCAGGCGGCGCGGCTGCTCGACCGGCTGGACACGGTGCCGGACGGGCTGGCCGAGGAGTACGCGCTGGCCGTGCTCATCGCCGGTCCGTCCACTGTGGAGAACCACTTCCAGTACGTCGAGGAGATCATGCGGGCGCTGCCGGGCACCCCGCGCCAGCCGTACCTCCTGGTCGCCTGGGCGTTGTTCAGCGGTCCGCCCGACGAGCCGCCGCCCGCCGCCGCGGTACGGATCCGCGACAGCGACGACCCCTGGGTGCGGGCGCTGGCGCACTTCTCGATGAGCTACCTCGACCTGTTCGGCGGGCGGCTCGCCGGGGCGGAGCGCGAGTTTCGGACCGCGCTGGAGTTCTTCCGCTCGGCGGGCGACCGCTGGGGGACGGCGCAGGTGCTCGACGGCCTCGCCACGCTGACGGAGTTCGCCGGTGAGCGCGAACGGTCGCTGGCCCTGACGGACGAGGCGATCGCGCTCGTGGCCGAACTCGGTGCGCGGGAGGAGCTGACCGAGCTGTGGTGCCGGCGCGCGGACCGGCTGCGGCACAGCGATCCGGCGGTGGCGCGGGCGGACTACGAGCGTTCGGCCGAACTCGCGCGGCGCGTCGGCGTCCCGGCGACGCTTGCGTTGGCGCACCTGGGTTTCGCCGAACTGGCCCGGCTGCGCGGCGATCTCGCCGAGGCGCGGCGCTGGGCGGAGCAGGCGCTCGGCGAGTGCGGGGCGGGCTGGCAGAGCACGGGCGCGCGGTCACGCGTCCTGACTGCGCTGGGGCGGATCGCGGAAGCCACGGGAGACCTGGCCGGGTCCCGGGCGTGGCATCGGCAGGCGATCGAACTGACGCTGGACCGCCGGTTCCGCCACGACCTCGTGGTGGCGGTCGCCGGGGCCGCTCCCCTAGCGCTCGCGGAAGGTGATCCACCCCGGGCCGCCCGGCTGCTCGGCATCGCCGAGGGCCTGCGTGGCGCCCCGCTCGCCGGTGATCCGGAGGTGGACCTCCTCCGCGCCCGCCTCGCCGCGGAGGAGGTCGACCGGGGCCGCCGCATGTCCTACCCCGAGGTCAGGGCCTACCTGCGGGGTAGTCCTTCAGCTTGAGCTTGTTCGCCGCCCGGACGGTGAGCCAGAGGAACAGCGCCAGCATCGGCCGCCGGGACAGCATGCGGTACGTCCGGTTGCGGCCGCGGATCTTCGCCGCCGTTTCCGGTGCCAGGAACGGACCCGCGTTGCGGGCCTGCTTCAGCCCGGCCTCGGCGGCGGGCCGCACCTCCCGCGCGTACCGCGCGAACGCGACGCGGTGATCACCGCCCGCCGCGGCCAGTTCGCCCGCCAGCACGTAGGCCGCCATCATCGCCAACCCCGTTCCGCTGCCGCCAGGGCCCGCGCCCCACGCCGCGTCGCCGACCAGCGCGACCCTGCCCCGCGTGTACCGCTCCAGGCGGATCTGGCACGTCGAGTCGAAGTACAGGTCTTCCGCGTCACGCAAGGCTTCGAGCAGCTTGGGCACCTCCCAGCCGAGGTCCCGGTACAGGTCGTGCACGATCTTCTTCTGCTGCTCGGCGTCGTGCCGGTCGTACGCCAGCCCGTCGGCCTGGAAGCAGAACCCGACGCCGATCCGCCCCGTCCCGCGGATACCGCTCACCAGCACCGCGCGCCCCGGCGCGTTGTACATGAGGACCTTCCGGTCGAGGCCCAGGTGATCGGGCGCGGAGAAGCCCGCGAACGAGTAGCCGGTGTCGGTGCGGAACCGCGACTCCGGCCCGAAGGTCAGTGCCCGGACCCCCGAGTGCAGCCCGTCGGCGCCGAGCACGAGGTCGAACCGCCGGGGCGCGCCGTGGGCGAAGGTGACGTCCACGCCGTCGGCGTCCTCGCGCAGGGAGGTGATCCAGTCGCCGAAGACGTACTCGGTCCGGTCCTTCGTCGCTTCGTACAGGACGCGGCTGAGGTCGCCACGCAGGATCTCGACCTCACCGCTCATGAACTCCGGGGGCAGCGCGGCGACCTGACGGCCGGTCTCGTCGAGCGCCACCAGCGGGCCCATGCCGGTGCGGTGGCGCCAGACCTCGTCCGCCAGCCCGGCCCGGCGCAGGACCTCCAGCTGGTTGCCGCGGAAGTCGACCGCCTGCCCGCCTTCGCGCAACGCGGGTGCCCGCTCCACGACCGTTGTCCGGTGGCCGTGGCGGCCGAGCCACAACGCCAGCGACGGTCCCGCGATGCTGGCACCGGAAATGAGGATGTGCATGTCAGTCCCTCTCGTCGTCTCGATGGGACCGAGCTTCGACGAGGGCGCTGACCGCCGGCTGACCGTGCGCTGACGGTCAGGTCAGGACGCCTGGGCGTACTCCTCGACCAGCGAGGCCGTGCAGTGGCAGTCGCCGTCGATCTCTTCGCACGTCACGACGAACGTGTGCCGCACCCGGTCGAAGTCGCGGCAGCCGGGTTCGCTGCACTCCACGACCTCGTCGGTGTGCACGATCAGCGTGCCGTGGCAGTGGTCCAGGTCGGCAACGCAGTGGGGGCACTCCATGCGGCCTTGGTACCACCCGGCCGGGCGAGACCGGTGGACGGGGTCCGGCGTGTCGCCCGAGATTTCAGGCACTCTTCGGGGCACGCCTGGTCGCGGGCTTCTTGGCCGGGGCCTTGCGCGCCGCGGGTTTGCGGGCCTTCTTCGCCTCGGACACGCTCGCCTCCAGCGCCGCCATCAGGTCCACGACGTCGGACTTCGCCGTCTTCTTGCGCGGTTTGCGGGTGTCCTCGCCCGCGACCTTCGCCTCGATCAGCGATTCGAGCGCCTCGCGGTAGCTGTCGGTGTACTTGCCGGGGTCGAACACGGGCTCGGTGAGCGAGTCGATGAGCGAGCCCGCCATGCTCAGCTCCTGCGGCCGGATCTGCGGCGGATCGTCGTCCAGGAAGCCGAAGTCCGGGGTGCGGACCTCGTCGGGCCACAGCATCGTGGTCATCACCAGCACGTCCGCGTGCACCCGCAGCAGCGCGAGCGTCTCCCGCTGGCGCAGCGCGACCTTGGCGATCGCCACGTTCTGGGACTTGTGCAGCGCGTCCCGCAGCAGCACGTAGGGCTTGATGGCGGTCTTCTGCGGTTCGAGGTAGTAGTGCCGGTCGTAGTGCAGCGGGTCGATCGCCTCCAGCGGCACGAACTCCAGCACGTCGATCACGTTCGAGCTGGACAGCGGCAGCCCTTCGAGGTCGGCGTCGGTCAGCACGACCATCTCGCCGTCGTCGAGTTCGTACCCCTTCGCGATCTCGCCGTAGGGCACCTCGACGCCCTCGATCGAGCAGAACCGCTTGTACTGGATGCGGCCGCCGTCGCTCTCGTGCACCTGCCGCAGGGACACGTTCTTGTTCTCCGTGGCCGCGTACAGCTGGATCGGGATCGTGACCAAGCCGAACGAAACGGAGCCCTTCCACATCGATCGCATCGCGAGTGCCCTCCCGCTGGTGGCGACATAAGCCCTGGTCACACCGTACGCGGGGAATCGCGTCCCGACTAGTTGCGACGGTAGCCGCCGACCAGCGCCGCGGCGGCCGTCCGGGCGTGTGCGGCGGGGTCCGTCCGGCCGAAGATCCCCGCCGTGACCATGGCCCCTTCGGCGAGGAGCAGCAGCTGACCAGCCAGTTCACCGGGCAGCCCGGCCGCGGTGACCAGTTCCTCCAGGTAGGTCCGGAATGCCTCTTTGTGGTGACGGGCCTGCCGCGTCACGGCGTCGGACACGGCGCCCAGCTCCCCGTAGGAGTTGATCCACGCGCAGCCGCGGAAGCCGGGTTCGGCGAACCACAGCTCCAGCCAGTCGAACACCGCGAGGATGCGCCGCTCCGGGTCCTCGTGCTGTTCGACGTGCTCGGCGAGCCGGGCGCGCCAGGTCGTGTCCCGGCGCTCCAGGTACGCCTCCACCAGCTGCTCCTTGGCGGGGAAGAGCCGGTAGAGCCGTTTGAGCGAGACGCCGGACGCCGCGCGGATGTCGTCCATGCCGACGGTCTGGATGCCGCGGGCGTAGAACAGCTCCTCCGCGGCGTCGAGCAGCCTGTCCCTGGCGAGGTCAGGATCCATTGTGGACACGGAGCACGTCCCTGGTCAGCTCCAGGTGGCCGCGGTGCTGCGCCAGCTCCTCGTACACGTGCAGCAGCGCGGCGCCCTGCGTGCGGCCGATCGGGGTGCCGCGGTACTTCTCCGGCGTCTCCTGCCGCAGCGGCGCCCGCGGGTCCGCCGCCGCGAGGTCCGCCCGCACCTGCTGCTTCGCCTTCTCCACGCGCGCGACGAGGCCGGCGACCGTGCCGGTGGCGCGGAACTCCGCCTCCCGGTCCCGCCGCACCTCCCGGCCCGCCACCATCCGGCCCACCCAGAACTCGATGACGCCGACGCAGTGCGTGACGATGGCGTACGGGGAATTGGTCTCCGGCGGGCCCGGCCGCCGGTTCACCAGGTCGTCACCGAGCTCCGTGACGACGGCGATCATGCCGTCGAGCGCCCGGTCGGTGAAGAACAGGAACTCATCCTCGGTGATCACTCCACACCCCTCACTCGTCGGTCACCAGGACGTTACGCCACCGTCCTTCCTGGAACGGCCCGCACCGAGGATGCTGTTGCGCATGAGAAGCACGATCGACTTGCTCGGGCGCCGCTGGACGCTGCGGATCATCTGGGAACTCAGCTCCAGCCCGGCCGGTTTCCGCGAGATGCAGCGCCGGTGCGGGAACATGTCGTCGAGCGTGCTGTCCAGCAGGCTGACCGAGCTGATCGGCGCCCGCCTGGTCGCCGGCGACGCCGGCCGCTACCGCCTCACCCCGCTCGGCGAGGAACTGGTGCGCGCGCTGCAGCCGTTACAGGAGTGGAACGCGAAGTGGGAGGACGAGCTGCACGCCTGAACTTCAGCCCGGCAGCAGCTCGGTGACCAGCCGGGTCAGCTGCCGGAGGTTGCGGCATTCGTGCATGGGCACGACGCGTGCGTACCGCAACGCCGCGGAATCGCCGGTGCCCCAAGCTGATCGCGGCTCCGGGTTCAGCCAGTGCACGTGCTTCGCGCGGTCGGCGATCTCGCGCACCGCGGCCAGGTTCGGGTCGCCGCCGTTGGTGCGGCCGTCCCCGAGGATCAGCACCGACGTGCGCGGGCCGACCGCGTCCGCCCAGCCGTCGACGAAACTGCCGAGCGAATCGCCGTAGTCGCTGCTCATGCCCCAGCGCGTCAGCTTCGCCTCGGTCAGGATGCGGCGTGCCAGCGCCTCGGGATCGGCGGCGGAGGCGGTGACGAGGTCGGTGATCTCGTCGGTCAGCTCGACGAAGGCAAAGGTCCGGACCTTGCTGAACTGGTCGGCGAGCGCCCGCACGAGCAGCAGCGTGAACTGGGCGAACCCCGCGACCGAACCGGACATATCGCATAACAGCACCAGTTCCGGACGCCCGGGACGGCGCTCACGCAGCACCGGCCGCATCGGTACGCCACCGGTCGCGAGGGAGCGGCGCAGCGTGCGACGCAGGTCGATCTGCCCGCGCCGGGCGCGACGACGGCGGCTCGCGAGGCGCGTGGCGAGCTTGCGGGACAACGGCTGGATGGTGCGCCGCAGCTCGGCGAGCTGCGCGGTGCTGGCGTTGGTGAAGCTCACGAGGTCGGTCTGCGGGGCGACGGCGTGCCGCGCGATCCGTTCCCGGCCACGGTATTCGGCCGTGCGGCGGCGGGCTTCGGCCTGCACCTGCTCGCGGAACGCGGCGATGCGCGAGGTCGCCTCCTGCCGGGCAAGCGCTTCCCCGAGCCCGTCGCCCTGCGCGCCGCGGATCGCCGCGAGGACGCGGTTGAGCAACGCGTCCGGGCGCACGCGTTCCAGCGTCTGGTAGGCCGACCAGCCGCTCATCCCGCCGCTGCCACCGCCTTGACCGCCCTGCCCGCCCTGGCCGAAGGAGCCGTACTGCCCGAACACGTCGACCCCGGCGGCCGCGAGCGCCCGCATGCGTTCGGCGTCGCCCTGCGCGAGCGCCTCGACGAGCGCTTCCCGCAGCTCCGCCAGGTCCGTGGTTTCCGCGGCCGTTTCGGCGGAGCCCACGGCGACGGGGAAGTAAAGGTCGAACAACGCGTCGAAGGTGGCCCGCTGCCCGGACCGGCGGAGCAACGTCGCGGCGAGCGCGGCACGGACCTGTTCGCGGTCGGCCAGCCCCAGCACGTCGACGGCAGCAGCGGCGTCGACGGTTTCGCCCGGCCCGACGCCGATCCCGTGCTCCCGCAGGGCACCGACGAACTCGACCAGCCGGCCGGCCAGCGCGTTCACGACGACGCCGTCAGCCGGTCCAGCCGCAGCTCGGCGGCTGCCTTCCGGTGGTCGCTCTGGTACTTCAGCAGCACGCCGAGCGTCGCTTCGACGACCTGCTCGTCAAGGGTTTCCGCCCCCAGCGCGAGCAGCGTGCGCGCCCAGTCCACGGTTTCCGCGATCGACGGCGCCTTGCGCAGCTCCAGCTCCCGCAACGCGCCGACGACGCGCACGACGGATTCGGTGAGGCGGGCGTCCAGCTCCGGCACCTTCAGCGTCACGATGTCGCGTTCCAGCTCGGCTGACGGGAAGTCCAGGTGCAGGAACAGGCAGCGCCGCTTGAGCGCCTCGGACAGCTCGCGCGTCGCGTTGGAGGTGAGCAGGACGAACGGGCGGCGGGCCGCGGTGATGGTGCCGAGTTCGGGGACGGTGACCTGGAAGTCGCCCAGCACCTCCAGCAGCAGGCCCTCCATCTCGACGTCCGCCTTGTCGGTCTCGTCGATCAGCAGGACCGTCGGGTCCGGGTTGCGGATGGCCTTGAGCAGCGGGCGGGGCAGCAGGAACTCCTCGCTGAACACCTCGTCGCGCGCCTGGTCCCAGCCCTCGTCACGGCCGGCCGTGATGCGCAGGAGCTGCTTGGCGTGGTTCCACTCGTACAGCGCCCTGGCCTCGTCGATGCCCTCATAGCACTGGAGCCGGACGAGGTCGCTGCGCGTGGCCTCCGCGACCGCGCGCGCCAGTTCGGTCTTGCCCACACCCGCGGGCCCCTCGACCAGCAGCGGCTTGCCGAGCCGGTCGGCGAGGTAGACGGTGGTCGCGACGGGGGTGGACGCCAGGTAGCCGACGGCGGCCAGCCGCTCGACGACCTCGTCCACGGAGCCGAACAACGGTTCCTGCATCGCTCCATTGTCGGGGCGCGGCGCCGCCGGGCCGGGACGGCGTGCGCAACGTCACTACCCGTGGGTACGGCGCTCGTCCCGCAGGCGATCACGGCGTGTCATCCCCCGGCGGCGGATGAGGTGCGCCGGTACCGGAATCGTCACCGTCAGCGACCACTGCTCGTCGGCGGAGACGAGCTGGACGGTGACCATGCCGAGCCAGCCGCCCTCTTCACGCTGGATCCACTCGTGCAGCATCCCCGGCACCTCCGGCTCGACGCGCAGGGCGGCGGAGTTGCGGGGGCCGTAGTCGTCGACACCAGGCCTGAGCAGGCGCCGGACCTGGACCCACACCCGCCGTGGCGGGGACACCGAACGCACCCACGGCGGCCGCTCCACGTGCTCTCCCTACCACTGACGCCGGTGCCGGGCCGGCCGCTTCCCCCGGCCGACCCGGCACCTCCGACGTTAGAACACGTGTTCGATGATCACAAGGTGTCACGAGCGTCGAAATGACTGAGAGTGACCGGGGTCGCAGGACGAGGACGGCCTGGGGCAGGGTGCGGACCTGGCCGGGTTCGCGCTCGTGCGGGCCGCCGCCCTCCCCGGCGCGCGGCTTCCTGGGCTCAGCGTGACAGGAGCCGCAGGACGAGGGCAGCCGCGGCGACCAGCAGCAGGACCACCGGGGCGGACAGGCCACCGAAGTCGCGCCTGCGGAGGTGCGCCCCCACCGCGCCCACGAAGTACAGCACCACACCGATCGCCGCGGCGATGCCCAGCGGCGGCCACCAGATCCCGACGAGCAGCCCGGCGGCGCCGGCGAACTCGCACGTCGCCAGGAACGGGAACAGCCCCAGCGGCACGCCGATGCCCGTCAGGCTGGTCACGACCTGCTCGGCGCGCGTGAGCTTCGCGATCCCGGAACCGACGAGCGCGATCGACAGCAGCACCGCGACGGCGACGTAGGCGACGGTCAAGGGGACACCTCCGTGAGAACGGGTTTTCCGGCGCTCAGCCGCTCATGCACCAGCCGGAACCGGACTTCCTGATGGGCATCGGGAAGGAACGAGAGTTGCCCGCGGCCGACGCCTGCAGCGTCAGCGTGCCGGTGCTGCCGGTGACCTGCGGCGCGGCGGCCGCGGAGTAGACCACCTGCGCCGGCACCTTGTCCAGGATGGACTGCAGCTCCTGGGTTTCGGCGGCGGTCATCGGGACGCACGACAACGGCGGGAACTTCGAGACGACGCGCGTGTTGTAGGCGTCGAGGATGGCGTCCTGCAGCTCCTCCGGCGTCGCCTTGCCCGTGGCACTGCTCGACGGGCTGCTGCTCGCCGTGCGCTTGCCGCTGGACGACGCGGGCGCGGGCGGTGGCGGCTGGGGCGCGGCCTGCTGCTTGTCGTCACCACCGCCGGTGAGCAGCACGATCGCGGTGACCCCGCCCCCGACGAGCAGCACCACGCCGACGATGATCGCGGCGATGAGGCCCTTGTTGCCGCGGCGCGGCGGTTCGCCACCCGGCCCGCCCGGGTAGCCGCCGGGCTGCGGCGCGCCCCAGCCGGGTTGTTGCGGGTACTGGGGCTGCTGTCCCCACTGCTGCTGCGGCGGATACTGCTGGCCGCCCGGGTACTGCTGCCGCGGGTCGTACGGTCCCGGCTGCCCGGGCTGCGGCGGATAGGTCATGGCAAAACTCCCCCTGCTTGGATGATCAGGGGTCACGCTAGCGCTTCGTCCCTTCCGGACACCAGCGGTTCACCGGTACCGCAGCGCCGCCAGCCCCGGTTCCAGCGCCCGCACGGCGGGATGCGCGGACCAGCGCCGCACCGTGGCGGCGAACCGGCGGAAGTCCGCCAGCACCGTCGCCGACCCGATCGCCGCGCCCTGCGCGATCATGCCCTGCGCCAGTTCGCACGCGTGCTCCAGTTCGCCCGCGGCCGCGTGCGCGAGCGCCCGCCGCACCCCGAACCGCAGCCGCGCCCTGACCGCGTTCTCCGGGATGCGCGCGATTTCGCGGTCGAGCACCTGCGCCGCCTCCCGTGGCCTGCCGAGGTCGTGCAGGCACCACCCGGTGACGACCGCGACCGGGTCCGGCACGTGCGTCGTGCCGACCACGGGTCCGCCGGTCCGCTCGGCTTTCGCCGCGGCGAGGTGGCCGGCGGCGCGGTCCAGCGCCCGCAGGCACTCGCCGTGGTTCCCCGCGAGCGCGTGTCCCTGTGCCTCCCGTTGCGCCGCGAGGCCGAGGACGCGCCTCGACGTGCCCTCCCCGACCTGGGCCTGCCGGGCCAGGTCGACCGTCGTCGCCGCGTCCCCCGCGTACAGGGTGATCAGCGCCTGCCGGACCAGCGCGTAACTGGCGGCGTCACGGTCCCCTGTGGACGCCGCGACCTCGGCCGCCTTCGCCGTCCACCACAACGCCGCCGCGGTGTCGCCGGACTCCTGCGTCATCCAGCCCGCGAACTCCGCCGTGCGCGCGAACACCCTCGCGACCTCGACCGCGGCGCTCCCGCCGGCCTGCCGGGCCACGGCGCGCAACGACTGCGCCTGGCCGACGAGCATCGGCAGCACCGACCGCGGTGGCGCCACCTGCCCGAGCCCGCGCGCGGCGGCGAGCAGTTGTTCGTGGTGGCGCAGGCTGTCGCGGAGCCGGAACGCCGGTGCGGCGGCGGGCACCGCGGCGAGCCCGGCCAGCGCGGCGGCACCGCCACGCAGGACCTCCCGCCGCGCGAGTGGCTGGAAAGCGTTTTCCCCGTCGGGCGTCATCGTCATCATCCAGAGCCCGTCCTCGCCGGTTTCCGTCCGCGCGGGCGCCGGGTCCGCCGCGGGCGGGGCGGTCAGCGCGACCAGCTCGCCGTCCGCCGCCAGCTCCGCGTCGCACCTGCGGACGAACTCGGCCGACGGCTGCTGCAGCCCGTTTTCGACCCGGCTCAGGTACCCCTTGCTGTAGTACACGCGGCCCGCGAACCCGCTCAGGGAAAGGCCCTTCGCCAGCCGCAGCGCACGCAGCCGGGCACCGAAAGCCGGGACCGCACCGGTCATCGGCCTCCCCCTTTCCCGCCGCGGATTTCATTCCGCCGGATAACAGCAAACAGCAAACGGGAGGCGGGCACAAGGAGTTCGACAGCATATTGGAAGATCGATACCGCGCCGCGGCGGGGTCGGCACCGGCGCCGATTAGCCGACAAAAACCGGACATCTTCCGGAGAAAAGCGAGAAAAATGGTGGTTACCTCCCGGTAGGGCTTGTCAAGGGGCCATCCGGCTGCCGATGATTGCTCCCCGTCCGAGGGGGATTCACCGAATCGACCACCTCACCGTCCGCGAAGCACGACGCCGCGAGGGGCATCCGACGTGACGCAGGTTTTCCTCAACTACCGCGCGGCCGACGACCCGTTCGGCGTGACCATGCTGGACCAGGTGCTGTCGGCGCGGTTCGGTCCCGACGCCGTCTTCCTGGCGTCGAAATCCATTCCGCCGGGCGCCGACTGGGAACGGGAGATGTTCCAGGCGGTCGCGGACTCCGCCGCGCTATTGGTGATCATGGGACACAATTGGCTCGACGCCAGGAACGAGCGGGGACAACGCAGGCTCGACGATCCGGAGGACTTCGTCCGGCGGGAGATCATCACCGCCGAAGAGCTGGGCAAGAGGGTGATTCCGGTGCGGCTCGGGGTGCCCCGGCTCGCCGCCGGCGCCTATCCCCCGGAACTGCGGGTGCTCGCCGGCAAGCAGGACATCGAAATCCGTTTCCGCAGCGCCCGGATAGACGTCGAGCACCTGGTCGCGAAGCTGCGTGAACACATTCCCGCGCTCCGCCGCGCCGCACCCGGGGAGAAGAGCCCGGCGAAGTTCGCGGTGCACGGCGAAAGGATCGGCCAGGTGACGCAGGCCGAGCGGTTCACGGTGCACGGCGACTTCAACGCCGGCCTGCCGCCCGCCTGAAACCGGAGCACGCGTTGACCGACGACAAACCCCCGGAGCCGGAGCCGAAGCCTCCCGAAACTCCGGAAAACCCGCCGCCGCAGGGGAACCGCGACGCCGAGGACTCCTCCGGCGCCCAGCCGCCGGGCCGCGACGAAGCCGTGAAACAGCTGCGTGGCGAGGCTTCCGCACTGTCCACCGCCCGCTTCGGCAAGATCACCGCGGAGGGCATCGGCAGGCTCGAAGGCCTCAACGTCAACGTCTTCCAGGGCGAGTTCACCGTCGAGGGGGACTTCCTCACCGGCGGCGGCGAGCGCAGGCGTGCGCCGAGGCGGGTCACCACGTCCGCCGTGAGCGCCGAAGCGATCGCGGAGGTCGACGACCACTTCGTACGCCCGGCGGACTTCGAGTCCGGGGTGGACGTGCTGTCGACGGGCAACCTCGTCGTCTTCTCCGGACCGGAGACGACCGGCAGGCGTACCCGCGCGCTCGCGACCGTCCTCACCGTGCTCCGGGAACGCGAGCTGCCCGGCGAGGTGCTCACGCTCGGCGAGCACGTGCTGGGCAACCCGAACTGGCGCATCCCGCCGGGCGCGTGCGGGCTGCTGGTGGTGGACCGGCCCAACGCGCAGCGCAAGTACGCCGCGGAGGGCATCGGCGACCTGTGGCTGACGGAGACGTCGAAGCGCCTGGCCGGGCAGGGCGCGTTCCTCGCCGTCGTCACCGGTCCCGTCCGCGGGTCGCTGGCGTCCGCGCCCCGCGCGTCCGACTTCGTGCTCGACGACCTCGAACTGCCCGATCCGATGGAGATCGTGCGCAAGCGCGTCCGCGGCGAGCTGCCGTGGCTCGCCGGTGAACTCGACGACCGGCTCGCCGGCACCGAACTGGCGCTGCTGCTCGCCGAACGGGACGACCCGGGGTTCGCCCAGCGGGCCGCCGCCGCGGTTTCCGAAGCGCTGCGGACCGAGGCCGACCTCGCCGCGGCCGTCGCGAAGCTGCGCAACGCCGAGGAGCAGGTGCGGGAGTGGCTGGACCGCGCGCCGGAGCTGGAGGAGATCGCGTTCGTGCTCGCCACCGCGACGCTGGAGGGGGCGAGCTACCTCAGCATCGCGGACGCGGCGGTCGCCCTGTACCGCAAGCTCAGCGGCAAATCCGGCGCGCTGACGCCGCGATACCTGCGGGGCCTGGCGGCGGGCTGGCGCTGGATCGACCGCACCGACACCGACGGCACGCCCACGCTGCGGTTCCGGCACGACCGCCTGCGTCCCGTGGTCCTCGCGCTCACCTGGACCGAACTGGACGGTGCCAGAGCCGACGTCCTGGACTGGCTCAAGAGCCTCAACGAGCACAGCGACGTCGAGGTGCGGGCCAGGGCCGCGCAGGCCGCCGGGCTGCTCGCGAACAACGACTTCGACCACGGCGTGCACCGTTTCCTGCTGCCGTGGGCGGGGGCGGCGTCCTTGCGGCTGCGGCAAAGCGCCGCGTACGGGCTCAACGTCGCCGCGACGCTGGGCAGGCACGCCGACCGCGCTTGGTCCTATGTGGAGCAGTGGGCTGACCTCGTGCACTCGACCGGCTCCAGGCGGTTGCCCGCGACCGCGGCGATCGCGGCGGGCGGACCGCTCGGCGTCCGGTACCCCGACCGCGCGCTGCGGGTGCTGCGCGCGCTCGTGTGCGACGGGCACTGGGGGCTGCTGGAACCCGCGGCGGTGAGCACGCAGGCGTTGCTGGAGGCGGGACGCGTCGGCGAGGTGCTGACCGCGTTGCTGGACTGGACGAAACCGGCGAGGGTGACCGAGCCCGTGGAGAAGGCGCTGACGATGTTCGCCTTCGCCGCGCTGCCACCGGATTCCTCCGCGCACGACTGGCCGCTGCTGCTCCGGCACGCCGACGAGCACCGCGAAGCGCTGCCCGAGCTGTGGGGCAGGGCGCTGGCCTGCGAGCCGGTGCGCCCGCTGGCGCTGGACGCGCTGCGCGAGTGGGTCCGCGTGGCCGACCGGGACGACGAAGCGTTCGACGTCGTGCTGAGCCTGCTGGGCGGTATCGCGGACCGGGGTGAGAGCGACTACTCGCGCCTGTGCCACGCGCTCTACGACTGGGCCACCGACCGCGAGCTGCCGTCGGACGCGGCCGCCGAGCTGCACGACGAACTGGTGGAAGCAGGGGAAGGACCGGGATGACGCAGACCTACGACCCGATCATCGAGGTGACCGAGCTCCGGCGATTCCGGCTGCTGGAGCCGTTGCGGGCGCCGGCGCTGGGCACGGCGCTGGTACTGGAACCCGCGACCGGCAAGCCGCTGGTGGTCCGCCCCGGCGACCGGGTGCCGGACTCGCGGACGGGGCACTACCGCCGGGTGCACCTGATCAACACGGCCAACCGCGGCCTGGAGTTCACCGAGACGGTCGCGAGCGCGGACCCGGCCTTCCCGTTCACCGTCACCGTCGGGTTCGGCTGCCAGGTGACCGATCCGGTCGCCATCGCGAGGGACGGGGTGCGGGACATGACCGCGGCGCTGGCCCCCGCGCTGGGCAAGATCGTCAGGGACGTCGCCGCGCGGTACGACCCGTTGCGGCCGAGCCAGGCCGAGGCCGCGATCACGAGCACGCTCAACTCCGCCTACCCCACGAGCGCCGTGCGGCTGACCGGGTTCACGGTGCGAGTGGTGACGGACGACGCGGCCGAGATCATGACCACCAGCCGCGAGCTGCGGGTGCAGGAGATGCGGCGGGACGCCATGCGCCCCATCGCGGGCGGTGGCAGGGAGGAGATGCTCGCGCACGTCATGGCGCTGACGCACGGCGACCCGACTCCCCTGCTCGACCGCGAGGAGGAGGCCAGGGAACGCGAAACGAGGGCCAAGCTCGACGTGCTGCGCACGCTCATGGGCTCCAGCGAGAACCTGGAGGGCTTCGACACCTCCGAGATCCGCAAGCAGGCGCTGACCGCGTTCTTCCCCGGTGACAGCCCGCTGATCGGCGGCAAGCGCGGCGGGATCAGGGACCGCATCGACCGCACGAAGCCGCGGAAATCGCTCGAGGACGGCGGGGTGGTCGAGGGCAACACGCCGGAGGAGCCGGCCGAGCCGAAGGACAACGGTGGCGAGCGGCGGGCGAGCAGGGTGCGGGGCACCGCCAGTGCGCCGGCGAAGTCCACGGAAGACTGACGTGGAGGTCCGTCCGGTGCTGCGTGGCTCCGCGAAGCTGTGGCAGCACGAGGAAACCGGTTTCGCCGCCGTGGGCGTGTGCACCGAGCGGATCGCCGAACGGGGTGAGGACGCCGATCCACTGCTGCTGTTCCACCGGCCCACGCGCCACGGCCTGCTGGCGGTCTTCGACGGCGTCGGCGGCGCGGGCCGCGGCACGGCAGGACGAGCGGGCACCGGCCTCGACCGCACGCAGGCCTGGGTCGCGTCGCGGCGCGTCCGCGGTCTGGTCGAGGAGTGGTTCACCACGGACCGCACGGGCGACCTGCGTGAGCGGATCGTCGCCCGCCTCGCGGCGGGCACGCGCCGGGGCAGCCGCGTCCGCGGCAGCATCGCGCGGGAGTTCCCCAGCACGTTCGCGGGGCTGGCCTTCCAGCTCGGCGAGACGGGCGTGCGGTGGGAGGTGCTGTGGGCCGGGGATTCCCGTTGCTACGTCGCGGAACCAACGCTCGGGCTGCAGCAGCTCAGCCGCGACGACACCGACTCCGCCGACGCGCTCGAACTGCTCGTGCAGGACCCGCCGATGACGAACATGGTCAGCGCGAGCCGCGACTTCCAGCTCAACCGCTGGCAGGGTTCGACGCTCCGCCCCTGCCTGCTCGTCTGCGCGACCGACGGCTTCTTCGGCTACGTCGACACGCCTGCGGAGTTCGAGTACCTCCTGTGGGACACGTTGCTGTCCGCGCAGGAGATCACGCACTGGTCGGCGCTGCTGGCGGAGCGCGTGACGGCCTACACCGGGGACGACGCCTCGCTGGTCGTGGCCGCGCTCGGGTTCCGGACGTTCGACGAGCTGCGGGCGAGTTTCCGGACCAGGCGGGACCTGCTGCACACCGAGCACGCCGAGCCGATGCGGCTCGCCCGCGAGCACGGCAGGGCGGCGCTGGTCCCGGCGCGCGAACGGTCGTGGCGGCTGTACCGGCGGCTCTATGAACGGCGGCTGCCCGGCGCGGAGGGGGAGGTCCGGTGAAGCTCGGCGAGACGGTCAACGGCTACCTGGTCGTCAGCAAACCGACGAACGCCGGCGCGGGCAAGTGCCTGTGGGCCTTCGCGGAGAAGGACGGCCAGGAGTACTTCGTCAAGGAGTTCCTCGAACCGAAGCGGCCGAAGCCGGATTCGATGGGCTCGATCGAGGACAAGCAGCGCCGGTACGCGGAGTGCCGCCGCTTCGAGGAACGGCACCGCAGGGTCGCGTCGTTGCTGCGCGCCGACCACCCGCTCGCCGGGAACCTCGTGCTGACCAAGGACTTCTTCGCCGAGGGCACGCGCTACTACAAGGTCACGAGGCGCATCAGGGGCGAGGATCGGCAGCCGCACGAACTCGACTCGGAGCGGCAGGCGATCGTGCTGCGCACCCTCGCCGACAGCCTGGCGCTGCTGCACGAGCACGGGATCGTGCACGGCGACCTCAAGCCGGACAACGTGCTGCTGTACCGGCCGCCCCGCAGTGACGTCTACACCGCGAAGCTGATCGACTTCGACGACGCCTACCCGGCGGGAGAACCACCGGACCCGGACTCGATCGGCGGCAACCCGGTCTACGGCGCACCGGAATGGTTGCGGTACGTGCGGGGCGACCCGGGCGCCGAACTCACGCAGGCGGCCGACATGTTCGCGTTCGGCCTGCTTATCCACACGTACCTGTTCGGTGCCCCGCCGGCGGTTCCGCCGGGGTACGACTCGGCGGCGGCCGCCGTGCTCGCCGGGGAACCGCTCACGTGGGACCCGCGGCTCGCAGGCGCGCCGGCCGGGCTGCTGCGGGCGCTGGCGCACGCCGATCCGGGGCAGCGGCCGGACATCACCGCTGCCGCGGCCGTCCTGTCCCGCGACGGGGCCAACCGGGTGCGGATCAACCTCGCCGGCCGTACCCGGGTGCCGCCGGGATCGGGCCGCCTCCGCATCAACCTCACGGGAAACGGGAGAAGGTCATGAGCGCGCAAGGCAACAACCTGCAGTACGCGGTCGACATCGTGCTGTGCGTCGACGCGACGCTCAGCATGCGGCCGATCCTCGACGACGTGAAGCACAGCGCGCTGTCGTTCCCCGGCAGGCTGGCGCAGGAGATGAAGGACAAGGGGCGCGGGATCAGCAGTCTCCGGCTCAAGGTCATCGCCTTCCGCGACTTCGGCGACCGGGCCGACGACGCGATCTCGGAAAGCCCTTTCTTCTCGGTGCCGCACGAACTCGACGACTTCGAGCGCACGGTGCGGGAGCTGACACCCAGCGGTGGCGGCGACGAGCCGGAGTCCGGGCTGGAGGCACTGGCGCTCGCGATGGCGTCCAAGTGGGAGACGGGGCTCGACCGGCGGCGGCACGTGATCGTCGTGTTCACCGACGCGCCCGCGCACCCGCTCGGCGACCGCCGGCAGCGCGCGGCGCACACCTACCCCGCCTCGATCCCGTCCTCTTTGGACGGACTGTTCGAGCAGTGGGGGCACCGGCAGAGCCCGCACGCGCTGATGGAGAACTCGGCCAAGCGGCTGCTCGTCTTCGCACCCGAGGAGTACCCGTGGACCGACATCGCCGACGACTGGAACCACACCCTGTTCTTCCCGTCGACGGCGGGCGAGGGGCTGGAGGAGTGGGAGATGGACGAGATCATCGCGACGATCGCCAACAGCCTGTGACCAGGCGGCTGTTCCGGTCCCGAGCCCGCCTGGAGTGGCGGTACGAACCGGGTCCCGGTCACGAACTGCGCCAGTACCTCGGCGGGGCGCCGACCGGCCGGGTCGCGATCACGGCGTGGGACTGTCCTGATCGGACACACCTGGTGGGGCCGGACGTCTTCCTGATCAGGGACCACACCACGCTCACCGTCACCGAGCAGCCGCGGCACGGGCTGGGCAGCGCGGTCCGGCTGCAGGTCGCGCTCGCCTCGTGCCGGGACGCGCAGCTGGTGGACGAGCCGGGGCTGCCCGGTACCGCGCCGATCCGGTTCACGTTGACGGTCCGGCTGGGCCGGGCCGCGGTGGACGTGCCGCTGTGGTTCTCCGCCGGGTCACGGCCGTTCCTGCAGCGGCTGGCGGCGGAGATCCAGGCGGGTGCCGTGGTGGCGCGGAAGAAGCGGGCGGCGGAGGTGCTGACCCCGCTCGTGGTGGACACCGCGCCGGGCTCCGCGGAGTGGATCGTGTTCCGCGCCAGTGGCGACGAGGATGCCGTCGTGCCGCGGTGGAGCGGGGAGGTTCCGTGACGGCGGCCTGGGTGTGCGACTCGTGCGAGACCAACAACCTGCCGGGTGCGGCGACGTGCCGGAACTGCCACCGTGCGCCGGGGAGTGCGCGGGGTGTGCCGGAGCAGGTGTCGTTCACGTCGCCCGAGGAGCCTGAGCCGACGTTCGTGGAGTCGAAGCACGCCGAGCCACCGCGCATCACGCTCACCCCGCCGCCTCCGCCGCCACCGCGTCCGGTCCGGCCCGCTCCGCCGCCGCGGTCACCGTTCGCGCCCCCGCCCAGGCCGCCGCGGCCGAGCCGGGCGATGCCGGGTACCGGGAAGGTCGTGCTCGGCACCGCGGGGGTGATCCTCGGGATGATCGTCGTGAGCAGGGCGATGAACTCGCACGACAGCACGAGTCCGGCTGCCACGCCCCCGGTGTGTCCCGCGGTGGTGGCGCGGTGGCTGCCGGGTGGCGCGGCCACGCTGGTCGTCCAGTACCGGACGGACAAGCACGTGGTCACGCTGTGCCGGGACGGCTCGGGACGGTTGTACTACGACGGTCAGGTGCGGGGCGCTCCGGCGGATTCCGAGAACCACATCTCGCTCGCGGCGACGGAAACGCCGAGCGGGTACGTCGCGCGGAACGGGCCTTACGTGTACGAGATCGTCGGTTCGCAGTTGACGGTCACCAACCAGGGCAGGCCAGTGTCACGGATGCCGCTGACGCAGGTAGCGCCGTGACGCCTCACAGGCGCCACTGCCACCCCGCCTCACGCAAGGCTTCCGCGCGCGCCAGAACGGCGTCGAGGCGGGTGGCGGATTCCTCGGCACGCCAGTAGCGTTCGGAGGCCGTGGTCTGCGTGGAATGCTTGCGGTACAAGGTACTCGGCTCGGCGATGAACACCCCGGGCGCCACGGCCTCGGCCGCGAGGAGGAGGCCGATCGTCTCGGCGCCGGTGAGGGCGGGCCAACCGCCGAGCGCGCGCACGAGGGCCGTGTGGGCCGCGAACGTCGCCGCCAGCACGGACAGCCGGTCCGCGCACTGCTCGGCGAGGAAGCGGCCGGGCTCGACCGGACCGTCCGGCGGGTCGTACGGCCCTGGCACGGTGGAGCCGTCGGGCAGCAGGTCGAGAGCAGCTGAGGTGCACCAGGCGGCCGTGCCCAGCGCCTGAATGTCCCGGTCGAGCGCACCCGGCAGGAGGACGTCGTCGGCGTCGAAGGTGCGCAGGAGTGTGCCGGACGCGCGAGTCAACGCCATGGTGCGCGCAACGGCGGCGCGGGCGGGGAGTCCGTGCCCGATCCGCACCCGCTCGTCCGGCGGCAGGACGCGCTCGGCCAGCCCGGTGTCACCGTCCTCCTGGAGGCACCACTCCCAGTCCCAGCCGTCGGGCAACTCCTGCTTGACGAGGGATTCGTACGCCTCGGCGAGGTAATCGCGCGCACCGGGGTGAACGGCGCTGATGACACTGATCGTCGGCACGGGATCATCCTGTCAGGAGGGGGTGACGCGACCTGCGACGATCCCTGGGCCTTGGCCACAACCAGCCTCTCGCTATACTGAAACGACACTTTCGTTTTCCCGCTCCCGTAGTGACCCATCGCGTCCCTCGCGCCGCCTGACATGGTCGTCACCCCACTTCCCAGGGCCAGGAAGGACACACCGTTGTCAGTACCCGACGTCAGCACCCACACGATCTCCGAACTCGTCTCGCTCGCCGGACGGGTGGCAGTCGTCACCGGTGGCGCACGGGGGATCGGCTACGCGATCGCGAACCGGTTCGCCGAAGCCGGCGCCCACGTGGTCGTGGCAGACCTCGACAAGGCCGCTGCCGAACAGGCCGCGCAAGAAATCAGTGGCGAGCACGGCGCCCGTTGCCTCGCGGGAGTAGTTGACGTAGGCAACGAACAAGCGGTCCGAGACCTGGCAGACCGCGTCGTTCGCGAACTCGGCAGTCCTCACATCTGGGTCAACAACGCAGGGCTGTACCCGGCGAAAAGCCTTTTCGAGGTGACCGAGGAAGATTGGGATCTGGTTCTGGACGTCAACCTCAAGGGCGCGTTCATCGGCGCCAAAGAGGCCGCGAAGAAGATGATGGACGCGAAGAGCCGGGGGGTTATCATCAACATGACCTCCGTCTCGGGTTACCGCGCATCATCACGGGGAAATCCCGCATACGTATCCGCGAAACACGGCATCCGAGGATTGACCAGGAGCCTCGCCACCCAGTTGGGACCGCACGGCATCCGGGTTCTTTCAGTGGCCCCGGCTACCGTCGAAACCCCGGGACTCCAGCAGAGCCGCAAAGAGGTGGCGGCGCGCGGCGTCCCGCAGATCGACTCCCACCAGCTGAAGCCCCTGGGCAGGGACGGGGTTCCGGACGACATCGCCCGAGTCGCGCTCTTCTGCGCCAGCGATCTTTCGATGTTGATGACTGGTAGCACGCTCGTCGTCGACGGAGGCGTGCTCGCGGTCCTGTAGCGGAGGAAGTCACTCCCTTCTCGGCGGGCGCGGGCTGGTAGTACACCGAAAGGATGGAGTACCGGCGTCTCGGCAGTTCGGGTGTGCGAGTTTCCTCGGTGAGCCTCGGCTCCTGGCTGACCCACGACCAGACCCGCGAAGGCGAGGCGATCGCTTGCACCAGGCGAGCTCACGAACTCGGGGTGAACCTGTTCGACACCGCGAACGAGTACCAAGCTGGCCGAGCCGAGGAGATTCTCGGAAAGGCACTACGGCCGTTACCGCGGGACACGTACCTGGTAGCGACGAAAGTGTACTTCCCCATGGGGAGTAGCCCGCTTCAGCGCGGTCTTTCCCGTAAACACGTGATGACACAGGTCGAGCAGTCCCTGCGCCGACTCGGCGTGGACTACATCGACCTGTACCAATGCCACATGTTCGACGAGGAGACACCGGTCGAAGAGACCGCCCGGACGATGAACGACCTGATTCGCGCAGGGAAGATCCTCTACTGGGGAATATCCAACTGGTCCGCGGAGCAGATCAAGAACGTCGTCCACGCCTGCGACTCGCACAACTGGGAGCGTCCGGTCAGCAACCAGGCGCAGTACTCAGCCCTGTGGCGCAAGATCGAACGCGAGATCCTGCCCACGTGCTCCGACCACGGTATGGGCGTGCTCGGCTTCTCACCACTCGCCATGGGCGTTCTGAGCGGCAAATACCAACCCGGCGCAGGCCCTCCCGAAGGAACAAGGGCACAACGCAGCCTTGGCCCCCTTGACTGGCGGATGAACCATTTCCTGGCCGACCGAACCCTGGCAGCGGTGCGGGAGTTCGGGCAACTCGCCGCGGATTGCGGCTACAGTTCCGCCCAACTCGCGCTCGCGTGGTGCCTGCGCCTGCCAGAAGTCTCCAGCGTGGTCATCGGCGCCTCGCGACAGAAGCAGCTGGAGGACAACATCCAGGCAGCCGGAATCAGCATCGGTCCAGATCTTGAGCGCACCATAGCGGCCATACTGGCCCCCTTCGCGGTCACGGACGACAGTTTCCCCGACCGAGCTCCACAGCAGGTGCCGACATAGGAAGGGTCAAAACGGGTCCCCTACCGGCATGGTGGACACCCCTCAGCACTGAGCCCTACCGGCAGCGCACCCGCATCGCCGCCCAGTCGGCGTGGTCGGCGAAGTTGCCGTCGCCTCCGCTGTGGTTCACCAGCTTCAGCTCCCGCACCCCGCGCACGTCCAGCACCGCGGAGGCCGGAGGGCCGCCCGCCCGCCGCAGGCCGCTGTCGAACAGCAGGCGGCCGTCCCCGTAGGCGAGGAAGCGGGCGGTGCCCTTGACGTTGTGCGGGCCGGGCCACGTGATGCCCAGCACCTCGTCGTCGACGCCCGCCGTGGTTTCGAACGTGCCGCAGCGGCCGCCGAGGTAGTACGCGACCTGCGCCGACGCGTACGTGCCCAGTCCGGTCGCGAACTGCCTGCCGCCGAGGGTGAGCGTGCCGCCCGCGCAGTCACCGCAGAAGTCGTCCGCGCCGAACGAGTGGTCCACTTTCATCGGCAGGTACCAGCCGTTGTCCGTCTGCAACCGGGGATGGCCGGACAACGCCACGTCCCCTGCCGGCGGCGCGGGCGGGACCACGACCTGTGCCGCCGAACGGTACTTGCCGCCGGTCAGTTCGAGCGCGGCGTGCGTGGCGCCCGGTGGCGGGAGCACCTCGAACCGTGCCGTCACCGGCCGCCCGGCGACCGACACGACGCCGTCCTGCCGCAGCAACCGGACCCGCCAGCCCGCCGGAGCCGCCAGCCCGACCTGCTCCACCGGAACTGGGAAAGCGCTTTCATTGCGGACGGAGACCGTGACCGGCGTGTCCTCGACGAACCCGGTGTCCGTGGACAGGGTGACCTGTGGTTCGATCCACATAGGACTAACCGAGACCCGGAACAACACCACGCCGTGCGGCGGCACCTGCGCGGAAATCCCGCCTACGGTCGAAGTCGAGGTGTGCTGCCACAGATCCCGCAGCACGTAACCCGGCGACTGCGGCAAGCCGACCGCCCGCGCGTCCGTGCGGATTTCGGTGCTCGTGGCGCCTCGGTTGAACAGGGCCACCGCCACGTCACCGCCCGCGAGCCTCCTGGTCCAGACCTCACGATCACCGTCGCTGCCCAGCCGGTCCCCCGGCAAGCCGAGCGGGTCCTGGTCGACGGCGATGACCTCGCGGTTGCCCAGGATGTCGAGCGTCTCGCGGTCGGCGGTGCGCACGTCGTTGCCCATCAGCAGCGGCGCGGCCAGCACCGACCACAGGCTCAGGTGTGCCCGGTACTCCTCGGCGCTCATGCCGCCGTTGCCGATCTGGAGCATGTCCGGGTCGTTCCAGCCCTGCCCGCGACCGGCCCTTGTGGACAGTCCAGTCTCCTCCTCGGTGTTGCGCAGCAGGGAAGACCACTGGTCGTCGATGTCGGCCGAGGTTCGCCACAGGTCGGCGGGGCGGCTCGGCCACGTCCACGGGTTGCCGTGCCGCGACACCCCCAGCACCACGCTGCGGCCGGTGGCGTCCAGTGCGGCGCGGAACCGCGTCGTCAGCTGGTACGGATCGCCCTGTGCCCCGCACCAGTCGAGCTTGACGTAGTCCACTCCCCAGTCGGCGAAGTCGCGCGCGTCCTGCTCGTAGTGCCCGCCGCTGGCCGGACGGCCCTCGCAGGTCTTGGCACCAGCCGCGGTGTAGATCCCGAACCGCAGGCCGCGGGCGTGGACGTACGACGCCAGTGCCGCCATGCCCGACGGGAACGTGACGGGATCGGCGGTCAGGTGCCCCTCGGTATCGCGGGCGGACGCCCAGCAGTCGTCGACGTTGACATAGCGGTAACCAGCGTCCCGCAGCCCGGTCCGGACCAGTGCGTCGGCGGTCTCCTTGACGATCGTTTCCGTGATCCCGCAACGGAAGCTGTTCCAGTCGTTCCAGCCCATCGGCGGCGTCGTCGCGCGGGGCGGAGCGGCGGAGGCCGGGTGGGCCGGAACCAGGACGAGTGCGATCCCGCTGAGCGCGGCCGTGCCCCAGCGCACGAAACGAGCGAACATGTCTCGACTTTAGGACGGTTCTAGAAGGTCTGCCTGCCGATGCGGCGAAACGCCTGGGGAGCGAACGCAGGCATGATCCCGTCCACCGCTTCCTGCGGCGACGCTAGGCCCCGGCGTGCACGAGCTCCTCGGATTCCAGCAGTGGTGCGGGTTTCCCCAGCAGGTGCAGGTCGAGGAATGCCCGCACGTGGTCGCGCGTCAGCCGGGAAACGCGGTCCGCCGGCAACGCCGCGCCCGCGTCCAGGCCCGCCTGTTCCCCGAGCAGGCCGATGTCGGTGAACGAGCCGTGCAGCGCGCCGCGCACCGTGTACCACCGTTTCCAGCCGGTCAGCAACGCCCACGCGGTCTCCCACGTGTCCGCGGCGGGTCCGCTGCCGCGCGTGTACTGGGCGGCACGGCCCATGAACAGGAACGGCGTCGCGAGACCGGGTTCGAGCAGCGCCGGGTACACGGTGCCGTCGATGTTGACGCCGGCCTGGATCCGCGGGTCGGCCGACACGGCGGTGAGTGCGCTCGCGCCGCCGACGGAGTGACCGGCCATCGCGATCCCGGACGGTTCGAGATCGCGAGTCAGCTCGTCGAGCACGAAGGAGGCGTCAGCGGCACGGCCTGCCACCAGCTTTTCCCAGAAAGCCCCGTTCCGCCTGGAGTTCCCGGCCAGGCACGTCGCGAGGCGCCCATCGGGGAACGTCGTCGCCGCGCTCTCGTGGGTGTGGTCGATCCCGGCGACGAGGTAGCCGTGGCTCGCCAGCTCCTCGGCCAAGCCGGAGAGGATGGCGCGGGGTTTGCCGAAACCGGGCGAAAGCAGGACGAGCGGGCCGGTGCGGTCCGCGACCGGCACGTCGTCGTACGCGTGGGTCCGCGTCGTGCTCAGGACGTCGGGAGGCAGCCCCACCACGTGACCGGCCCGCAGCACGAGTTCCGACTCCAGTGGCGTCAGGTAACCGTTCCGCCTGGTTCCGGGGGCGGCGGCGGGGAACCACAGGGTGAGCATCAGCTCCCGCGGTTGCTCCACCGGCAGCCAGGGGTCGCTGCGCGCGTGGTCGACGAGGTGCAGGGCCCGCGCTCCGACCGGGTGGGGTCCGGTGGGCTCGGGCAGGCGGAGGGCGATCGGGGTCACGGGACCGAGTGTGGCCACCGCCGTCACCCCGGCACATCCGGAACATCCCTGGTTTCTTCACCCCACCGCGGCCCGGATCGTCTCGCGGAGCCACCGTTGCGCCGGGTCCGCGTCGAGGCGGGCGTGCCAGCTCAGGCGTACCTCCACCGCCGGGAGCTCGGCCCCCACCGGGAACGCGCGGATCCCCAGCGGCGGGCCGTACTGCTCCGCGAGCCGCGACGGGACCAGCCCGACGTAGTGGCTCGACGCGACGAGCAGCACCGCGACCGCGAACGTGGGCACCACGGCGGCCACGTGCCGGTGCAGGCCCGCCGCCTCCAGCGCGTCGTCGAGCGGGCCACGGGACCTGCCCCGCCGCGAGGCCGACACGTGTGGGTACCGGCACAGCTGCGCGAGCGTCGGACGCCGGTGACGGCCCAGCGGGCTGTCGGCCCGGACGATGCCGACCAGGCGTTCCCGGTACAGCGGGGCCGTCCGCAGGTCGGGCGCACCGGGCTCACCCACGCCGATGTCGAGGTCGACCGAGCCGTCACGCAGGGCCTCCGTGCTTTCGCTGCCCTCCGCGACGAACCGCAGGGTCACGCCGGGCGCGACCGCGGAAACGGCTTCCACCGCGGCCGTCGCGAGCGTCGCCGCCACGCCGTCGTTGATGCGGATCGTGAAGGTGCGGTTCAGTTCGGCGACCGGGACCTCGCGGTCGGCGCTGATCAACGCCGACGCCTCGTCCAGCAGCGAACGCACCCGCGGCGCGGTGCGCAGCGCGAACGGCGTCGGCACCATCCCCCGTCCCGCGCGCACCAGGATCGGGTCGTTCATCGCTCGCCGCAGCCGCCCCAGCGCCCGGCTCGTCGCCGGGATGGACAGGTGCAGGCGCTCGGCGGCGGCCGTCACGCTGCCCTCCTGGAGCACCGCGTCGAACACGCGCAGCAGGTTCAGGTCGAGATCCCCGTACACAGTTGCAGCGTACGCAAATACTCATTATCGAAGTTGCGTGGCACGAACATCCTCCGAATTCCTACCGTCGGAGACATGCCGCTCAACCTGCTGACGCCTCAAGAAACCCGACGTGGCCTGCTCTCGGTCATGTGCGCGTGCGTCGTGCTCGTCGTCGGGATGGTCGCCGCGATCAACCTCGCGGTCCCCCTGCTCGCCGCGAGCACGCTGCACCCTTCCGCGTCCGCGCTCGTGTGGATCGTCGACACCTACGTGATCTTCTTCGCCTGCCTGGTGATCCCCGGTGGCGCGGCGGGAGATCGCTTCGGGCGCAAGGGAACCCTCCTGGCCGGACTGGTGCTGTTCGCGGCGGGCGCACTCGTTTCGGCGATCGCACCGGACGTCGCCGTGGTGCTGGTCGGACGTGCCGTCACCGGCATCGGCGCCGCCGCCGTGCTGCCCAACACGCTGGCCGTGCTGCTGCACGCCGTGCCCGCCGAACGCCGGGGCCCGACGATCGCGACCTGGGCGTCCATGACGGGTATCGGCGGCGTCATCGGCAACGTCGGCGGCGGCGCCGTGCTGACGGGCGGGTCATGGCGCTGGCTGTTCGCCGCCGTCGTGCCGGTCGCGCTCGTGCTCGTCGCGGCCGTGGGGCGCATCGCCCCGGTTTCGCCACGCCACGACCGGCGCCTCGACCCGCTCGGTGCCGTACTGCTCGTCGCCGCCTCGATGGCGCTGCTGCTCGGCATCGTGCAGGGGCCGGAGGCGGGCTGGGGCAGCCCCGTCGTCGTCACCGGTTTCGTCGCCGCCGCGGTGCTGTTCGCGGCTTGGACGATCGTCGAACTGCGGGTCGAGCACCCGCTGCTCGACCCGAGGCTGTTCCGCCTCCGCGGGCTGCGCGGGGCGTGCCTCGGCATGACGGTGATCTTCTTCGGCATGTTCGCGCTGTTCTACGTCAACGCGTCGTTCCTCCAGTACGGCAAGGGGTTCGGCGTGCTGCTGACCGGGCTCGGGATCGTGCCGCTGACGCTGCCGGTCATCCTCGGCGGACGGCACGTCGGGCACCTGTCGGCGCGGATCGGCCTGATGGCCACCGTCGCACTCGCGTTCCTGTTCGTCGGGGTGGGCCTGCTCGGGTTGTCGTTCAGCGGCACGGAGACGTCCTACCTCAGCTACGCGGGGTGGCTCGTCCTGACCGGGATCGGCGTGACGCTGGCACTTCCGACGTTCTCCGGCGTGATCGCGGGGTCCCTGCCACCGGCCCAGGCCGGGGTCGGCACGGGGTTGCAGGCGACCACCCGCGAGTTCGGCAGCGCGCTCGGCGTGGCCGTCATCGGCACGGTGCTCACCGCGCGGTTCACCGCCGCACTGCCCGCGGACCTCCGCGGGGCGCACACCGTGGCACAGGCACTCGCCGACGCACCCGGACGCGCCGCGGACGTCGTGGCCGCGTTCGTCTCGGCCGCGGATTCCGGGCTGCGGCTGATCGGGGTGGCCGTGCTCGTCCTCGGGGCGATCGTCGTCCCGCAAACCAGGAAAGGGTCCTGACCATGCACATCTTCATCACCGGCGACCGGCATCGGGACCACAGTTCGGCACGGGGATGGCCGCCGACGGCGAGGCCGCGCGAGCGCTCCTCCGCTGGGTCCCCAGCGCCCGACTCTCTCTGAAGACCTTGCCGCCTACTTCTGAAAGGAAGACTGATGTCCGAGTTCGAAGCCAACGTGACCGCGTTCATGCTCGTCAAGACGACGCCCGAGTGGCTGCGCCTCACCGTGGAGGAGCGCGTGGCGGCCTTCGAGAACGAGGTCGTGCCCGTGATCAAGAGCAAGGCGCGGGGAGTCCGGTCGCGCTTCTTCGACACCGAGTTCTACTCGGCTCGCGCCACCGACGTGTGGATGTGGGAGGCGCGGGACCACGAGTCGTACCAGCTCGTCGTCGAGGCGCTGCGGGAAACCCCGTTCTGGGACAAGTACTTCGAAGTCGTCGAACTCCTCGTCGGCGTCGAGAACGGCTACGCCAGGAACTACGGGACCCGGGCGCCGACGAGCATCAGCGCCTGACCTCCGCGTGCTGGGGCCGCCGAGCGGGCGCCCCCAGCACGCGGCGACGCGCAGGATCACGGCCAGGCTCAGCGAGTTCAACAGCGCGTGGGTGACCGCCTCGCGTCGGCGAGCGCCTCCGGCGACGTTGCGTCCGGGGCGCTGACCGCCGGGCGGTTCACAGCACGTGCTCAAGGCGGATCGGCAGCCTGCGTGGCCGCCGTCCGGTCGCGTGGTGCACCGCGTTGGCGATCGCCGCCGCGACGCCGACCATCGCGACCTCGCCGAGCCCCTTCACGCCCGCCGCGTTGAACAGCGGGTCCGGCTCGTCCACGAAGTCGACGTCGATGCTGTGCACGTCGGCGTTGACCGGGACCGGGTACTCCTCCAGCGTGGGGTTGAGGAAGCCGCCGAACCGCTCGTCGACCTCGCTCTCCTCACGCAGCGCCGCCCCGATGCCCCACACCACGGCACCGCGCACCTGGCCGGCCGCCGTCACCGGGCTCGCCACGCGACCGCAGTCGGCGACGCTGACCACCCTCGGCACCCGGATCCGCCGCGTGCCCGCTTCGATGCGGACCTCGACGAAGTGCGCGATCCAGCTGAACGAGCTGAACTCCCCGAACTCGGGACCGGCGATCGCCACCAGCCCGGCACGCGAGCGTTCGAGCATCTCGGGCAGTGTGTTCACCTCGACCTCCACCGGCCCGCCCACCGCCGCGACGCAGGCCGCGACGTCGACGTCCCCGGAAGCCGCCGCGTTCAGGTGTTTCCGCAGCTCGATAAGTCCTGATTGGACAGCGGGCAGCGCTGTGGCCGTGCCCCACGAACCCGCCGTGAGGTGCTGCGGCGCGACGCGGGTGTCACCGACCACCACGACGACGTCCGCGACCGGGATGCCGAGGTCCCGCGCCACGGTCAACGCGATGGCCGAGCGGATGCCCTGTCCCATCTCGTGCCCGTCGACGCTCACCGTCACCTTGCCGTCCGCGGTGGCGGACAGGTGTGCGACCGCGGGCGCGACGTTGCACGGGTACGCCCCCGCCGCGACGCCCCAGCCGATCGTCGAACCGTCCGGGGCCACCATCGACCCGGGTTCGGGGTTCCGCTCCGCCCAGCCGAAGCGCTCGGCACCCCGGCGCAGGCACTCGGCGAGGTGGCGGCTGGAGAACGGCTTGCCCGTCACGGGGTCCAGCGCCGTGTCGTTGGCCAGCCGCAGCGCCACCGGGTCCTGTCCCGTGGCGTACGCGAGTTCGTCGATCGACGACTCGAACGCGAACGCCGCCGGGCTTTCGAAGGGCGCCCGCATGTACCCCGGCGTCTGCACGTCGGTCCGCACCAGCCGCTGGCGGCCGCGGAACGCCGGCACGCCGTACAACCGGGACGTGATCTCCGTTGCGGTGCAGGGGAAAAGATCGTGCCGCGACGTCTGCTGGTCCACCTCGTGCACGGCGGCGAGCAGCCGGCCGGACGCGTCGGCGCCGAGTCGCACGGTGTGGCGGGTGGTGGGCCGGAAGCTGGCCGCGTGGAACGTCTGCGGCCGCGGCAGCACCAGCTTCACCGGACGGCCGAGCCGCCGCGAGACGACCGCCAACGGCCCGAGGTGCGGTTGCAGCGAGTTCTTCTGCCCGAACCCGCCACCGAGGTACGGCGAGCGGATCTCGACGTTCGCCGGGTCGATGCCCAGCTGCCGCGCCAGCCCGCCCCGCAGCGCGCCCGCGTTCTGCGTGCCCTCGTGCACGACCACGGTGTCACCACGCCATTCGACGACGCTGCTGATCAGTTCCATCGGAACCTGGTGCTGCGGCGCGTGTTCGTAGGTGCCCTCGATGCGCACCGGGCTCGCCTCGAACGCCGCGTCCGCGTCCCCGACCTTGATATCGGCCAGGAACGGCAACGGGATCGCCTCCTCCTGCACCACGGTTTCCGCACCCTCGGCGTCGAGCCCGACCGCGAACGGCTCCGGCTCGTACTCCGCGGTCACGAGGTCCGCGGCCTCCGTCGCGGCGACGAGCGTGTCGGCGACGACGAGCGCGATGGGCTGGCCGCGGTACGCGACCCGGTCCCCCAGCAGCGGCTGGAAGCTCTGGAACCCGTACCCGCCGCCCATGATGAAGCTGCCCTCGGCCAGCTCACCGGGCTCGAACCGCGTCACCACGAGGCGCACGCCCGGCACGGCCTCGGCGGCCGCCGTGTCGATCGACACGATCCGGCCCTTGCCGACGTGCGCGGTCGCGAACATCGCGTGGGCCACGCCTTCGGGCACCCGGTCGGCGCCGTAGACGGTCCTGCCGGTCACCTTGTCGTAGGCGTCGACGCGGCGGTTGTCGATGGCGGTCATCTCGTGGCTCGCTCTCCGGCAATGCGCACCGCGTCAGCGACCGTGCGGATGCCC
Source organism: Amycolatopsis sacchari (assembly GCF_900114035.1). Lineage (GTDB taxonomy): Bacteria > Actinomycetota > Actinomycetes > Mycobacteriales > Pseudonocardiaceae > Amycolatopsis_E > Amycolatopsis_E sacchari. Next base: position 142,976 of record NZ_FORP01000002.1, read on the forward strand.
AGTTCGACTCGGAACCCGTTGTAGTTGCCGGGGCGCGCACCCTCGAACGCGATCTCCCCGGCTCTCCTGGCGTTTTCCGGCGTCATCGCGCGGCCCGGCAGGTACTCCTCGGCAGCGGTGGCCCGCCACGGCCGTGTGGCGACACCACCCAGCGCGATGCGGCACTCCCCGACGACGCCCTGCTCGTCGAGGGTCAGCGCGACGGCCGTCGAAGCCAGCGCGAAAGCGTAGGACTCCCGGTCGCGGATCTTGTGGTAGGTCGAGCCCCGGCCGGCGGCGGTCGCGGGCACGCGGATGCGCACGATCAGCTCGTCCGCGGCCAGCGTGTGCTCGCGCGCGGGGTCGTCGCCGGGCTCGACGTGCAGTTCGGCGAGCGGCACGGTGCGCTCGCCGTCCGGGCCGACCACGTCGACCACGGCGTCGAACGCCAGCAACGCGATCGCCCAGTCACCGGGGTAGGTCGCGATGCACGCGTCGGAACCGCCGAGCAGCGCGTGCGCCCGGTCGTGGCCGCCGATAGCGGCGCAGCCGCTGCCCGGGTTCCGCTTGTTGCACGGGAACTCCGGGCCACCGCGGAAGTAGGCGCACCGCGTGCGCTGCAACAGGTTGCCGCCCACGGTCGCCATGTTGCGCAACTGCTGGGAAGCCGCGCGCCACAACGACTCCGACAATGCGGGGTAGTCGGCGCGGACGACGGGGTGGTCGGCGACGTCGGCCATCCGGGCACCCGCGCCGAAGACCAGCTCGTCCGCACCGGCCTCGATCCCGTCCAGCCCGGGCAGGCGGTGCACGTCGATGACGGCGGGTGGCGCCTCGATGCCCAGCTTCATGAGGTCGTACAACGTCGTGCCACCGGCGAGGATCTTCGTGCCCGGCACCGCCGAACGCAGCGCGTCGACGGCCGCGTCCACGGTTTCCGGGACCACGTAGGCGAAGGACCGCATGGCGTCACGCCCCGTTCCGCGCCGGGCCGGCGGCTTCCCGCACCGCGGCGACGATGCCCACGTAGGCACCGCACCGGCAGATGTTGCCGCTGAGGTACTCGCGGATCTGGTCGTCGTCGGTGTGCCCCTCGGCGATGCAGGCCAGGCCCGACATGATCTGCCCCGGCGTGCAGTAACCGCACTGCAGCGCGTCGTGGTCGATGAACGCCTGCTGCAGCGGGTGCAGCCCGCCGTCCGGCCCGGCGACACCTTCGATCGTCGTCACCTCGCGCCCGGCGGCCTGGACCGCCGGGGTCAGGCACGACACGACCCGCCTGCCGTCCACGTGCACCGTGCACGCACCGCAGTGCCCCTGGTCGCAGCCCTTCTTCGTGCCGGTCAGGACGAGCCGCTCACGCAGCACGTCGAGCAGCGATTCGCGTGGATCCACCTGGAGGCGGACCTCCTGCCCGTTGACGGTGCAGGACAGCTCCGCGGTGGGGTCGTCGGTCATGCCGCGACAGTAGGTCCGCCGGCCGCACCACCGCTTTCCCCTGCTTGCTGCGGGTGACCCCGTTTATTGCTGCTGGTTGCGGTAGACCGTGGGTGTCACGCCGGTTTCCCGCCGGAAAGCCGTGGCCAGGCGGGAAGGCGTCGCGAACCCGCACAGGTGGGCGATCTCCGTCACGGGCAGGTCGGTGCGGGTGAGGTAGCGGCGGGCCTGGTCGAGCCGGATCCCGTTGAGGAACCGGTAGGGCGTCTGCCCGGTGGCGGTCTTGAACACGCGGAGGAAGTGGAACGGGCTCAGCTCGACGGCCGCCGCGATCTCGGTGAGCGTCAGCGGCAGGTGCTGGTTGTCGCGCATGAACGCGATCGCCTGCCGCACCCGCAGGTCCTCGCTCCGCACGGGCGCCGGGGCGGGTGCGGACGCGTGCCGGGTCAGCAGGTGTGCGGCGAGGAACGCCGCCGCCGTCTCCGCGTACAGCTCGTCGGCCCCCGCGAGTGCGGCCTCGCCGAGCCCCGCGACGATGGCGGCGAGCACGGGGTCCTCCGCGACGAGCGCGTCGGGACGGCTGACGCGCGAGGCGTCGCGGCCGTACAGCTCCGCCGCCGTCCGCTCCAGCAACCCGGCGGGCAGGTACACGTGGGTGCTCGCGGTGGGACCGGAGCCCCACCAGCGCAGGTGCGAATCGTGGTGGGGCGCGGTCATCCCGATCCGGCCCGGCCCGTATTCGGCGCTGTGCCAGCGAGCGCCGCTCTTCGACTCGATCGTCTTGCTGCCCTCCGTGATCAGCACGAGGGTCTGCTCCGCGGTCGCGGGCAGCAGGACCTCCTCCGCCACCGGGTCGTTCGCGTACGAGCGGACGAGCAACGACCGCCAGCCGTTGTCCCGCCAGCTGCACAACCGGAGCCGCGCGACCGAGTCCAGGTCGAAAGCCAGTGCGCCGAACACGTCATCCTCCGGTGAGCACGCCGATGGCGACGCCGAGCGTCGCGGTGTTGTAGAGGAAACTCAGCACCCCGTGCGAGAGTACGCGCGTGCGCGCCGCTGTCGTGAGGGTTTCGACGTCGGACACGGCGAACGTGGTGCCGACGGTGAACGCGAAGTAGGCGAAGTCGGCGAACACCGGGGTCTCCGTGCCGGGGAAGGCGAACTGGCGCTCCGGCAGTGACCGGTAGTACGCGTGCGCGTACCGCTCGGCGTATCCGAAGTGGAGGATCGCCCACGCCAGGAGCACCGCCGGCACACCGAAAACGCGCGCGACCAGATCGCTGCTCGCGTCACCGGTGCCCAGCACGATGGTCAGCCCGGAGGTGATGCCGACCATGCTGGTGAACACCGTGAAGAACAGCCCGCCCCGGCCGCCGAGCAGGTGCTCCCGCCGGCGCGGCCCACCCCGCTTCCGCACCAGCCGCCCGATCCTGGAGGTGAGGTAGCCCACCGCCAGCAGGTCCCAGCAGGCGATGAAAACGGGGCTGTCGAACAGGAACACGCACACGCCGACGGCGAGCAACGCGATTTCGAGCAGCCGGCACAGCACGGCACGGGCCTTGTTCAGCACGAGTCGCGGACAGTACCGAACGTGTTGACTGGGAGTGCCACTCCTACCGTCGGGCACCCCGTTCTGCTTACGCTCACACGGTGGAGGAGGACAACCGGCTCGGTGAGTTCATCAGGGCGCGGCGCACCGTCGCCGATCCCGCGCACCTGGGTTTCGCCGACTCGGGCCGCAGGCGGGGCACCGGGTTGCGGCGCGAGGACGTGGCGACGATGGCGGGGATCAGCACGGACTACCTCGCACGCCTGGAGCAGGGCCGGGAGCGCAACCCGTCCGACCAGGTCCTGCGGTCTCTCGCCGAGGTGCTGGACCTCGACCCCGAAGCGGTGGAGCACCTGTACCGCCTCGCGCGGCCGCGTCCCCGCCGACGCCGGGTCACCCGCGTGGAGGAGGACCTGCGGCGGCTGATGGACACCTGGACGCACACCCCGGCGATGATCGTCGGGCCACTGCTGGACGTCCTCGCCGCGAACCCGCTCGCGCAGGCCCTCTACGCGCCCGCCGGGCCGGAGCCCAACCTCGCGCGGTTCTGCTTCCTCGGCCCCTCCGCGCCGGAGTTCTACGCCGACTGGGAAGCGGTGGCGCGCAAGGGAGTCGCGGCCTTGCGGATCGCCGCGGGCGAGGACCCGGACGACCCGCGGCTGACCGACCTCATCGGCGAGCTGACGGTGAAGAGCGCCGAGTTCGTCCGCCTGTGGTCCCGGCACGAGGTCCGCGACAAGAAGCACGAGCCGATGCGGATCCGGCACCCGCAGGTGGGTGAGTTGGACCTGACGTACCACTCGTTCACGGTGAACAGCGCGCCGGGGCAGCAGCTCAAGATCTTCCAGGCGCCGCCGGGCAGCGCGACCGAGGAAAGGCTGGCACTGCTGGGATCGCTGCGGGCCGGTCATGAAGTCGGTTGAGGCGCTGCTGCCGCTGGTGCTCGACAGCGTGCCGCAGCCGGTGTGGGTGGTGGACGCCGAGGGCCTCATCCTGTTCGCCAACCAGGCCGCGGTGAGCGCACTGGGCTACGACGACCTGTCGCAGCTACGTGGCCTGCCGAGCCACGAAACCGTGCACTACAAGCGGGTCACGGGTGAGCCGTACCCCGCCGTGGAGTGCCCCATGCTCCGGCCGCGGCTGACGGGCGAACCGGCACACGGCGACGACGACTGGTTCGTGCGCCGGGACGGCTCGCTGTTCCCGATCGCGTGGTGGTCCGCGCCGCTCGACCTCGACGGCAGTCCAGCACTGGTCTACTCCTTCACCGACCTGACCGAGCGGCGGGCCGCCGAGCGCATGATCCGCGAACGTGACGCGGCCGAGGTGCGGGCGGTGGAATCCCGTGCGGCACAACGGCGCATCGTGGAGAACACCGCTGAGGTCCGCCGCCAGATGGCCCGGGACCTCCACGACGGCGTGCAGCAACGGCTCGTCGCATTGCTGATCGGGCTCCAGCTGGCGCGCGAGGAATTCCCGCCAGGCGAGGCCGAACTGGTCGACGACGCGATCAAGCAGGCGCAGGCCGCGATCGACGACCTGCGGGACCTAGTCGCCGGGATCCACCCCGCGATCCTGACCTCACGCGGGCTCGTGCCCGCGGTCGAGGCGCTCGCCGCGCGCACGCCGCTGCCCGTGGTGATCACCGGGAACCTGTCCCGGCGGCTCCTGCGGACCGTCGAGGTCAACGCGTACTTCGTGGTGTCGGAGGCGATCACGAACGCCGTCAAGCACGCCCGCGCCGGCGAAATCGGCATCGACCTCAGCGCGGACGACACCACGCTGACGCTCGAAGTCCGCGACAACGGCGCCGGCGGCGCCGGGCTCGACGGGCCGGGCACGGGGCTGATCGGCATCGCCGACCGCATCACCGCGCTCGACGGCCGGTTCTCGCTGTCCTCACCCCCGGGCGGCGGCACCACCCTGCGTGCCGCGGTGCCCCTCACCTGAGCGTGGGGTTTGCCCCATTGCGGACACCGTGCGGGCGGGAGAAGCTGGGGCCATGGGTTTCACGGTGCTGGTGGTCGACGACGACCCGGGGTTCCGGCGAGTGGCGGGCCGCCTGCTCGCCGTCCGCGGGTTCGAGGTGATCGGCGACGCGGCCGACGGCGACCAGGCGCTGACCGAGATCCGGGCCCGCCGTCCGGACGGCGTCCTGCTGGACCTGAACCTGCCCGACACCGACGGGCTCACGCTCGCGGAGCGGATCAGCCGGGAACCGGCCGCCCCCAGCGTGGTGCTGACGTCCACGGACATGACCGGCTACGCCGAGCGCACCCTGGCCGAGGCCGGGATCCGCGCGTTCGTCCCGAAGGACCAGCTCGTCGGGGCCGACCTCGCCGGGTTGTTCACCGCCCCAGGTACCTGAGCACGGCCAGCACCCGCCGGTGCCCGGTCGCCGCGTCGGTCAGGCCCAGCTTGCTGAAGATCCCCGTCACGTGCCGCTCGACGGCGGGCACGGTGACGACGAGTTTGGCCGCGATGCCCGAGTTCGAATGGCCTTCCGCCATCAGCGCGAGCACTTCCCGCTCCCGCTGGGTGAGCGTGTCGAGCGGGCCGCCCGCCCGCTTGCGCCCGACGAGCCGGGCGATCACGTCGGGGTCGAGCGCCGAACCGCCGTCGGCGACCCGGCGGACCGCGTCGATGAGCAGGTCCGGGCTCGCCACCTTCTCCTTCAGCAGGTAGCCGACGCCCTCCGCGCGGTCCCCCACCAGATCCATCGCGTAGGCGTCGTCGAGGTACTGGGACAGCACGATCACGCCGATCCCCGGCTCGGTGGACCGGATCTCGATGGCGGCACGCAGCCCCGCCTCGTCGAACCGCGGCGGCATCCGGATGTCGGTGATCACGACGTCCGGTTTGTGCTGCCGCGCCTCGTGCACGAGTTCGGTCGCCGTGCCGACCGCGGCCACCACCGTGCAGCCCGCGCGTTCGAGCATCCGCACGACGCCCTCCCGCACCAGCGCCTGGTCCTCACCGACGACGACTCTGATCTCCGCGCTCACTTCCGGAGCATATAACGAATTCCGGGCCCTGTGGAAAACCCCAGGGAAGTTCTGGGGCGCACTTCATGGTCGCGGGATCGCCGCGCGGGCAGGCTGGACGTCAGCAAGTCCACTTCGGATTCCGCGGGGAGAGGCGACCATGACGACGATGCTGACCGGACGGCCGCTGTCGACGCGGGAACGCGGCAGGCTGGGCGGGATGGCCGCCGTGATCGTGGGCCTGCACGTGGTGGGCTGGGGCGCGCTCGTGCTGCCGTCCGGCACGCGGGCCCTCGGGCTCGGTGTCGGGTTCACCGCCTACACGCCTCGGCATGCGGCACGCGTTCGACGCCGACCACATCTCCGCGATCGACAACACGACGCGCAAGCTCATGCAGCAGGGGCAGCGCCCGCTGTCGGTCGGGTTCTTCTTCGCACTCGGCCATTCCAGCGTCGTGTTCGGGCTCGCGTTGCTGCTGTCACCGGGTGTGGGGGCGGTGATCGGGCCGGTGCGGGACGGCAACTCGGCGCCGCACCACTACACCTCGCTCATCGGCACTTCGGTGTCCGGCACGTTCCTGTTGCTGATCGCCGCCGTCAACGTGGGCATCCTGAAAGTGTTGCGGGGCCTGCGTTCGGGCGCCGACGACGAGGCCGCGCTGGAGCAGGAGCTGGCGAACCGCGGGCTGCTGAACCGCCTGCTGGGCCGGTTCCCGAAGGCCATCGGCAAGCCGTGGCACATGTACCCGCTGGGCTTGTTGTTCGGGCTGGGGTTCGACACCGCGACGGAGGTGGCGCTGCTCGTGCTCGCCGATTCCGCGACCGTCGCGGGGCTGTCCGTCGCGGTCGTCGTGGTGATCGGCGCGGCCGAGCTGCTGTCCGTGTTGTCCGGCGAGTTCGGGCGGTCGGGCGCGTTCCGGTCGCCCGACCGCCCTTCCTGATCCTGACCGGAAATTTCGCTATCACAAGGAGAAAACCATGTCACACCACCTCGACTCGCCCATCGCGCGTCAGGACGTCCGCCTCGACATCACCGACCTGTACGTGTTCCGGGGTGAGACCGGCACGGTGTTCGTGATCAACGTCTGCCACTCGCTCGCCGGGGACATCCCGGTGCCGGGCTACCACCCCGAGGGCAGGTACGAGTTCAAAGTGGACACCGATGGCGACGCCGTGGAGAACCTGACCTACCGGTTCGTCTTCGGGGAACGCGACGCGCAGGGCAACCAAACCTACGTCGTGCGACGGCTGACCGGCGACGAGGCGACGGACGCCTTCGCACAGGGCGAGGTCGTCGCCGAGGGCGTGACGGGTGACGCCGTCACGGGCGTGTCCGGGCTGCGGGTCTGGACCGGCAAGGCGGGCGACCCGTTCTGGATCGAGCCCGACGTGCTGCACGCGGTGGGCCACGCGTTCCAGGACGGCACGAAGGTCGACCTCGGCGAGTGGACCGAGGCGCGGGCGACAAACTTGTTCGCCGGGCACACGGTGTACTCCATCGTGCTGGAGGTGCCGGACGCCGACCTCGGCTCGGGCCGCGTCGGGGTCTGGGCGGTGGCGACGCTCGCCACGGACGCGGGCGGCTGGCGTTCGATCAACCGTGTGGGCCTGCCGATGATCCACCCGCTGTTCACGCAGTTCAACGAGGACCTCGGCGACCGTCTCAACGCCGGCGTGCCGTCGGACGACTACGCCACCTATGGCGATCTGGTGAGCAAGGAGATCGCGGGCGTCGTCGCCGCGTACGGGACGGCCGAGGACCCGCAGGCGTACGGGGAGAAGCTGGCGCACCGGTTCTTCCCCAACGTCCTGCCGTACACCGTGGGCACGCCCGCGTCGTTCGGCTTCGCGGAGTGGAACGGCCGCGCACTCACCGACAACGCCCCCGACGTGATGTTCTCCACCGCCGCGAACACCCCGATCCGCCTCGGCATCGGCCGCGAGTCGGTCACCTCGAAGCCGACGAGCGCGTTCCCCTACGTGCCTCCGGTGGCTTGAGCCGATCGGCGGGGTACCGGCAATCCCGGTACCCCGCGGTTGTGGCGCCGTTCCGGACCCGCCTCGGCGTCAGCCGCGAACCCATGATGCCCACAGCCGTAGCTCCCTCCCCCACCTCCCGACACGACACTGTGGTGCCAAACCACATACCCCCTCAGCTCCCGGCCGCTTACCGTCGGTCGCTATGAACGAACTGGACGGCCGGATGGCCCTGGTCACGGGCGCGGGCAGCGGGATCGGGCGCGCGTGCGTGCACGCGCTGGCGGACGCGGGCGCGAAGGTGCACGTCGTGGACATCGACGGCTCCGCCGCCGAACGCGTCGCCGCCGAGATCGGCGGCCGGGCCCACATCGCCGACCTCGCGGACCCCACCGCCGTCGACGCGCTGCCCCGCGAGGTCGACATCCTCGTCAACAACGCCGGTTTCCAGCACGTCGCGCCGCTGACCGAGTTCCCGCCCGAGGTGTTCACGCGGGTGCAGCAGGTCATGGTCACCGCACCGTTCCTGCTGATGCGCCGGGTCCTGCCGCACATGTACGAGGGCGGCTACGGCCGGATCGTCAACATCTCCAGCGTGCACGGTCTGCGCGCCAGCCCGTTCAAGGCCGCCTACGTGGCGGCGAAACACGCACTCGAAGGACTGTCCAAAGTGGCCGCACTGGAGGGCGCGCCACACGGCGTGACGAGCAACTGCGTCAACCCCGGTTACGTCGACACCCCGCTCGTGCGTGACCAGATCCGCGACCAGGCCGCCACCCACGGCATCGCCGAGTCCGAAGTGGTCGGTGAAGTCCTGTTGCGCCGCGCGGCGATGAAGGAGCTGCTCGACCCCGGCGAGGTCGCCGAGGCCGTGCGGTGGCTGTGCGGCGAGCACGCGCGGCACGTCACGGGGATCTCCCTGTCCCTCGACGGCGGCTGGACCGCTGCCTGAAAACCCCTGCGACACAAAGGAGTGTTGGTCTTGCCCAGTCCCCGCATCGCGAAGGTCGTGGCCGCGAGCCTCATCGGCACGACGATCGAGTGGTACGACTTCTTCCTGTACGGCTCGGCCGCCGCCCTCATCTTCAACAAGCTGTTCTTCCCCGGCTCGGACCCGCTCACCGGCACGCTGCTGTCGTTCGCCACGTACGCCATCGGGTTCCTCGCCCGGCCGCTCGGCGGGCTGGTGTTCGGGCACTTCGGTGACAAGGTGGGCCGCAAGAAGCTGCTCGTGTTCAGCCTGCTGCTGATGGGCGGTTCGACGGCGGCGATGGGCGTGCTGCCGACGTACGCCGCCGTCGGCGCGGCCGCGCCGGTGCTGCTCACGCTGCTGCGGCTGGTCCAGGGCTTCGCGCTCGGCGGCGAGTGGGGTGGCGCGGTGCTGATCGTGTCCGAGCACGGGGACGACCGACGGCGCGGGTTCTGGGCGTCGTGGCCGCAGTGCGGCGCGCCCGGCGGGAACCTGCTCGCGACGGCGGTGCTCGCGGTGCTGGCGGCGGTGCAGTCGGACGCGGCGTTCGCGTCGTGGGGCTGGCGCATCCCGTTCCTGCTGTCCGGGGTGCTCGTCGTGATCGGCCTGTGGATCCGGCTTTCGGTGACGGAGTCGCCGGTGTTCCTCGCCGCCCAGCGCAAGGCGGAGAAGCGGGCGCACGTCCCGGTCGTCGAGGTGTTCCGCGACAGCTGGCGGCAGGTGCTGATCACGATCGGCGCGCGGATGGCCGAGAACGTGTCGTACTACGTGCTCACCGCGTTCATCCTCGTCTACGTCACGACCGGGCTGGGCCTGGGCAAGTCGGCCGGGCTCAACGCGGTGCTGATCGGGTCGGCGGTGCACTTCGTCACGATCCCGTTGTGGGGCGCGCTGTCCGACCGGATCGGCCGCAAGCCGGTGTACCTGTTCGGCGCGGTCGCGATGGCGGGCTGGGCGTTCGGGTTCTTCGCCCTGCTCGACACGCGCTCGCCCGCGCTGATCGCCCTCTCCGCGACGATCGGCCTGGTCCTGCACGGCGCGATGTACGGCCCGCAGGCCGCGTTCTTCGCCGAGCAGTTCGCCACGCGCGTGCGGTACACGGGCCTGTCGGTCGGCGGGCAGCTGTCGTCGATCGCGGCGGGCGCGCTCGCCCCGATCGTCGCGGTGGCGCTGTTCAAGAGCTCCGGCGGCACGACGGCGGTGTCGCTGTACGTGGTGGCGATGTGCGTGCTCACGGTGCTCGCCCTGCTCACCGCCCGTGAAACGGCCCGCACCTCCCTCCACGACGAGGCAGCCGAGGGCACGCTGAGTGGTGTTTCCTGAGCGCCTGTCCTACGTGACGGATCGGGTACCCGCTCACCGCATGGGTCGAGCCGGAACTGCCGGAGTGGCTGGAAGAGCGTGACGTCGAATTCGAGCCGGATGCCGTGAAGCAGCTCCTCGACGAGCTGAGGCCGCCGCGAATGGGTATCGCTCGTCCAGTTCTTCACGCAGAGCGACGTCCACTACGGGTGCTTCCTGATCAGTCGCGATGATCTCGCCACTGACACCGCCACGCGAAGCCTTGCGAAATGAGACGATGAAACCGTGGATGACGTGCTGCGACTGCTCGACCTGCTCGCCGGCGGGGCGGGCAGCGAGCAGCTCGCCGAGGTCGGCGCGGGCAACCCGGAACTCGCCAAGGCGACCGAGCTGGCGCTGCGGATCTCCGCGACGCTGAGCGCCCACCGCCGCCGCGAGGCCGAGCTGACCGCCCTGTTCGACACGGCGAGCGATCTGGCACGGCTGCACGACCCGGACGCGGTGCTCCGGTCCATCGTGCGCCGCGCCCGCACGCTGCTCGGCGCCGACGTGTCGTACCTGAGCCTGAACGACGAGGCCGCCGGCCGGACGTACATGCGCGTGACCGACGGCTGCGTCTCGCAGCTGTTCAAGGAGGTCGTGCTCGGCATGGGCGAGGGCATCGGCGGCCTCGTCGCGCAGACCGCCCGGCCCTACGCGAGCCCGGACTACTTCCGCGACAGCCGTTTCCAGCACACCGGCCCGATCGACGACGCCGTGCGCGACGAAGGGCTGGCCGCGATCCTCGGGGTGCCGCTGTCGCTGGGCGCCGAGGTGATCGGCGTGCTGTACGCGTCAGACCGCACGCCGCGTGAGTTCACCCCCGACGAGGTCGCGCTGCTCCAGTCACTGGCCGACCACGCCGCGATCGCACTCGACAACGCCCGCCTGCTCGACGAGATCAGCTCGCACAGCGCGTCCGTCCAGCGCGCCGAGGAGGCCCACGACCGGCTGATGGACCTCGTGCTGCGTGGCGGTGACGTGCCCGACGTCGCGGCCGCGGTCGCGGACGTGCTGCACGGGGCGATCGGGTTGTTCGACGCCGACGGGATGCCGCTGACGTCCGTGGGGACGCCGGTCGCCCCGCCGCCCGCCGAGGCGGTCGCGGCGTCACGCGCCACCGGCCGGTCGGTGACCGGCGACGGCGTGTGGGTGTGCGCGGTCCAGGCGGGGCCGGAACCCCTGGGCAGCATCGTGCTCGCCGGACGGCCGGAACTGGTCGACGCCGACCGGCGGTTGTTCGAGCGTGCCGCGGTTGTGACGGCGTTGCTGCTCATGTTGCGCCGCTCGGTCGCGAAGGCCGAGGACGAGGTGCGCGGGGAGCTGCTGAGCGACCTGCTGACCGCGCCGGGCCGCAACCCGGCAGCACTCGTCGCTCGCGCGGCACGCCTCGGGGTGGACCTCACGGAGTCGCACGTCGTGCTGGTCGCCCACGCGGAATCCGTGTCCCGCACCCGCCTCGCGATGGCCGCCGCCCGGTACGCCGCGCTCGCGGGGAGCCACGCGGACGAGGTGGTATTGCTGGTACGCGCGGAGGACCCGTCGCTCGCTTCGCGGATAGCCACGGATCTCGGGGCCATTGTGGACACTCCGGTGACCGTGGGGGCCGCCGGCCCGGCGAGCGGCCCTGCCGCCATCGCGGAGGCACACGCCGAGGCGCTGCGCTGCCTGCGGGCACTGCTCGCACTCGGCCGCACCGGTGAGGGGGCGTCGGTGGCGGAGCTGGGGTTCCTCGGCGTGCTGCTGGGCGACCGTGGTGATCTGGAGGGTTTCGTGCGGCGGACCCTCGGACCGATACTGGACTACGACACCCGCCGAGGCACGGAACTCGTGCGGACGCTGGAGGAGTACTTCGCGGCAGGCGGGAACCTCACGCGCGCGAAGGAGGCGTTGCACGTCCATGTGAACACGGTCGTACAACGCCTCGAACGCGTGGCCACCCTCCTCGGCGAGGACTGGCAATCTCCGGCGCGAGCGCTGGAGGTCCAGCTGGCACTGCGTGTGCACCGCTTGCGGCGGTCACCCTAGCGAGCACTCCGCGGCCAGGTTTCCGTTGGCAGGACGGGAAACCGTGGTTGACCGGGGCGGACGTTTCCCGTCCAGCCAGCCTTCCAGCACGGTGAAGGCGCTGCGGAAACAGGAACCCATCGGGCGGAGCCGGTCGGGATAGGTGTCGTACAGCGCGTCGACGTGGTTGCCGCCCTCGATGCGGTAGTAACGGTGCAGGTTCCCGCGCCCCGCGGCAGTGATCATCCGGTCGTAGACGTCGGAATCCCGGCTGATCGGCAGCAGCGAGTCGAGCGTGCCGTGCAGGGTGATGAGCGGTTTGCCGATCCGCCCGGTCAACGCGATGCGATCGACGGCCCGGTGCACCGCCGCCGGGCGGGACGCGTAGTCGTAGTCAGCGTCGTTCCCTCGGTAGCCCGGGTCCAGTTCCTCGCGGTAGATCCGTTGCGTCAGTTCCCAGTAGACATCGCGGTGGTACGGCCACAGGAACTCCGACTCGGGCGCGAAACCGGCTTCCACGGCAGAACCCCGCAACGCGGATGGCAGGAATGTCAGCAGGTTGTCCCGCTGTGTCCACAGTGTCCCTTCCCAGTCCACACCCCCGTCGTAGAGCGCGGGCCGGTTCTCCAGCTGCCACCGCACCAGGTACCCGCCGTTGGACAGCCCGGCGGCGAGTGTGCGGGTGACGGGGCGGCCGTAGAACCGCGCTGCGGCGGCCTTCGCGGCGAGGGTCAGTTGCGTGACGCGGAAGTTCCACTCCGCGATCGCATCGCCGGGCCGCTTGCCGTCGAGGGAGAAGCTGGTGCCGGTGTTCCCCTTGTCGGTCGCGGCGAACGCGTACCCCTCAGCCAGCACCTGGTCGGCGATCGCGCGGTCGTTGGCGTACTGCCTGCGGTTGCCGGGAGAGCCGCCGACGACGAGCCCGCCGTTCCAGTGCCGTGGCAGCCGCAGCACGAACTGGGCGTCGTGGTTCCAGCCGTGGTTGGTGTTCGTGGCCGAGTCGTCGGGGAAGTAGCCGTCGACCTGCACTCCCGGCACCGGCCCCGGCACGGGCAGCCCGGCGGAGGTCAGCCCGGCCCAGTCCGCCGCGACGGTGTGCCCCGAGGCAGTCGTGCCGGTCGTGGTCAGGTCGGCCAGGCACGCCGATTCCTGGTACTGCGCCCCGGGCACGCGCACGTCACAACCACCGCTCGCGGCCGCCGTTCCCGGCAGCACCACCGCGGCGAGCAGGGCGGCGAGCGCCACCGTGAAGAACTTCTTCGTCTCCATCGGGGAAAACTAGGGTGACGGGGTGCACGTGGACCATGTTTCCCGCCCACACAAACCTCCTTCGCGATGTGGCTGTCCGCACCGTCGAAGCCGTGGTGGAACCGGTTCTACCCTCGGTGCACGTTTGGTCACGAGGAGGTGATCGGCTTTGCGCCGGTTCTTGTTCCTGTTCGTCCTGCTGGCAGGACTGGTCGCGGCGGGCACCGTGCCCGCGTCGGCGGCGAGCATCCGCCAGGTCACCGGGTTCGGCGGCAACCCCGGTGCGTTGCAGATGTTCGAGTACAAACCCGACGGTCTCGCGGCGGGGCGTCCCGTGGTGGTCGCATTGCACGGCTGCACGCAGGACGCCACTGGTTACGGCCAGGGCTCCGGCTGGGTGTCGCTGGCCCAGCGTGCCGGGTTCACGCTCGTGCTGCCGCAACAGCAGCAGGTCAACAATCCCAGCCAGTGCTTCAACTGGTTCCAGTCGGCGGATGTCACCCGCGGGCAGGGCGAGGTGGAGTCGATCGCGCAGATGGTGCGCTGGGCCGTCGCCGATTCGGGAGCGGACAGCCATCGCGTGTACGTCACGGGCCTGTCCGCGGGCGGCGGGATGACGGTCGCGCTGCTCGCGACGTACCCGGACCTGTTCGCGGGCGGTGCCGTGGTGGCGGGTCTGCCGTACGGCTGCGCCACAAGTGCGATCGACGCCTACAGTTGCATGTACCCCGGCAAGGACCTGACGCCGTCGCAGTGGGCCGCGAAGGTCCGTGCCGCGTCCACGTACCAAGGCCCGTGGCCGACGGTCAGCATCTGGCAGGGCACGGCGGATTACACGGTGGCCCCGGCGAACCAGCGTGAGCTGGTGGACCAGTGGACGGCGGTGCACGGCATCTCGACCACGCCGTCGGCGACGGACACCGTGTCCGGTTATCCCCACGCCGTCTACCGCGACGCTTCGGGCCGGACGGCGGTGGAGACGTACAGCATCACCGGCATGGGCCACGGCCAGCCGATCGACCCAGGTGTCCAGTGTGGACAGCCGGGCGCATACCTGCTGGACGTGCACCTGTGCACCGCCGCGAGGATGACCAGCACGTGGGGCTTCTGAGCGGCACGCTCAGCGGTCGCTGTACTTGATGGCGGTGAGCGTGATGACGGTGCCGGGCGCGACCTTGGTGCCCGCGGCGGGGCTCTGCCCGGTCTGGACCCAGTCGCGGTCGAGGATGAGCATACGGCCGCGCCCGGTACCGTCCACCTCCCGGAGGTTGTAGAGCCCGGCGGCCTGCATGGTGTCCTGTGCGTCCTGGTGGTTCATACCACTGACGTCGGGAACGGTGATCAGTTCCGACGCGGAGGTCGTTGCCGATTCGCGGTGCGAGGTGGGAGCAGGCGCTTCGCTACCCGACGTGGGGGCGGGGGATCGTCCCGTGCCCCCGGCGCATCCGGCGAGCGTGAGGGCCACGACGACGATTCCGATCGTTCTGCGCACTGCCCGTCCTTCCCGTTGGTGACTACGTCGACACCAGGTGGTCGGCGAATCGTTGAACAGCGTTACAGCCCCTAGGCACCCGCCCGGCGGAGGCGCTCCGCCGCCTGAACCCGCAAGGGTTCGCCACACACCGGCGGGTCGCCGTGCAACGCTTCCCACCGGGCGTTGTGCGCGGCGGGCCACACACTGGCCGCCCACGCGACTTCCCGTTCCTCCACTGTGAACGGCCGCTGCCGGATGCGCTGGTACGCCTGCAGAAACGCCTCCGAACTCTCGATCGGTGGCAGCGTCGGCGGTCCCGCGCTCGCGAACGTGCCGCTCGCCGCTCCGGCCAGTGCGGCCTCGGGCTGCCACGTGAGGCTGTCCCAGTCGTGCACCGCCCAGATCTCGTCGCCGTGCCAGCGCAGGTTCTGCGCCTCGAAGTCGCCGTGTCCCAGCACGCACGGCAGGTCCGCGGCCAGCAACCGCTGCCGGGCACGCACCGCCGTTTCGACGACGTGGTCCGGCACCACGCTCTGGTCCCGCTCGTCGAGGAACGGGATCACCGGCCACAGCCCAGGATCGCCGTGGTCCCACCGCACCCACCGCGGGTTCGGCAACGGCGGCGGGACGACCAGGCCGGCCAGCTCGGACATCAGCCAGGCGAACACCGCCGCGTACCGGACAGCCACCTCCGGCGAGTCGCCGCGCAGCATCTCACCGCCGGGCCGGAACTCCTCGGCGTGCACGTCGAACGCCCCGACCGCGACGACCGGCGTGAGCGGCCGCGCGCAAGGAAAACCCTGGCGCGCCAACCACTCCTGAGCCGCGACGCACGCCGCGGCCCTCCCCTCGCCGGGACGCGACTTGACGACGACGTTCCGCCCATCCCCCAGCCGCAGCCCGAACACGGTCGATATGCTCTCCAGCCGGAACAGCACCTCCGCCGGTTCGCCGTCCAGGTGACGCCGGCACCACGACGTCAGCTCGTCCTCGCGCACCCGGATGAGTATGCCCCACCGGGCCGCACCATGGAGCGTCCTGAAAACACCCCCTCCGGCACCCGGCGGACACTGGAACCGCCAGCACATCCGGGACGACCACACCCCGCTGGCAACCCGGCTTCCGGTTGGCCGCACCCGCCGGAAGCCGGGCCTCAACGGAAGGAACCCTCGGCAACCTGCCCGTTCTTCAGAGTCGCCCGGACCCGATTCGCGGGGTGCTTCAGGACGCGAACCGCCGCGTACTCGTCGTCACGGATGACCAGGAAGCCGTTCTCCGCATCGAGATCGAGCCGGGCTCCCGCCCGCCACCTGCCCTGGGGGAGCTCGTCGCGGGAAGACTGAACGCACTCGTCGACCAGCCGCGCGTCCTCCGGGGAGCCGACGGCAACCGTGCCGCTCCGATCGCCGAGCCGTGGCAGTGCGACCGCGAGCCCGACGGCGAGCACGACCACCGCGGCGGCCACGGCCAGCGGCGCACGCATCGCCCTGAACCGGCCACCGGGAGCCCACCCCTCCAGCTGCGGTTCGATCTCGGCCCACAACCGGTTCCGCAACCCTCAGGCATCGGCCGCCGCTCCGGCAGTTCGGAGGTCTCGCTCATCGCCCCTCCGCCAAGCCCGTCGAATCGATGCCAGTGTCCTCCAGGAGGCGCCGCAGCCTGCTTCGGGCACGGGAGATCCGCGCCCGGACGCTCACTTCGGCGATCCTCAGCACCTCCGCGGCCTCGGCCGTGGACAGCTCACCGAGCAGGCACAGCCGGTGCGCTCGCCGTGCTCGCTTCGGTCGTCGGGCTGGCACGGTCCGGTGGCGACGAGGACTCGTCGCGCTGCTCGTGCCGTTCGCGATCGCCCTGGCCGCCTATGCCGTGCCGCGGCCCGACTGGATGGGGACCTACCGCTTCACGACGCCCGTCTGGGCCCTGGGTGCGCTGATCAGTGCCCTCGCCGCGACGGAGGTGCTGCGCCAAGCCCGTCCCCGCGTCCGCACGCTGCTGGCCGCGGCACTCGTCGTCGGGATGCTGCCGTCGGTGGTGTCGTTCGCCGGTCAGTCCCAGCAGTTCCGGGCCGCCCCGACGTTCCCGGCCTGCGCGGTCGCCGACCGCTACGGGAGGACGTTCAACGCCTACGCCGACCTGATCGGCGCGCGGGCCGCGTCCCTGCTGCTGACCGATCTCGGCGGTACCTCGCTGACCAGCCGGCTGCACCTGGTCGACCTGGGCGGGCTCGGGGACTCCCGGATCGCCGACTACATCCACGACAACGACCCGGCAGGTCTGCGGGACTACGACCAGATCTTCGACTCCCCGGACGCGGACGGTTTCCCCGGCGGCGACTGGGTGCGCAAGGAAGCCGCCCCACCCTTGTCCGTGCGGGCCGAGCCGTCCTGTGGTCAGAGATTCACCGCAGGCTCGACCGAGGGGTTCGAAAATGGGATTCGCCATGAAGTCGGCACTGACAGGCGGCGCGCTCGCGGCGACCGCACTCCTTTCCGCGTGCGGCGGGAACAGCGTGGTGGGGCACGGATCTCCTGCGCCGGTGAACGAAGCCAAGGCGGCGGTGCAGGCATCGGCGAACCCACGACCGGAGACGTCAACTGCAGCGAGCACGGCACGGCCAAGGCGTCGTCTACTGCGGGAAAGACGGCGACACCGCCTTCCGCATCGAAACCGCACCCAGCGGTTCGTGACGCGGGATGAGCAGCCGGGACCCCACGAATTCCCCCAGCTCACCCGCTGTGCCCCCGGCAGGACTCGAACCTGCGACCTAGAGATTAGAAGGCTCTTGCTCTATCCAGCTGAGCTACGAGGGCCTGGCGCCGACGGCCGCTGCAGGCCACGACCACCCCTGCAGTTTAGTCAACGTCACCCCTCGTATCGCTGGACACCGGCTGATCGTTTCAGCCCCTGCCGATGTAGGGCATCTTGGTCGCGGTGAGAGTCATGAACTGGACGTTCGCCTCCAGCGGGAGGCCCGCCATGTACAGCACGGCCTCCGCGACGTGCACCGGGTCGAAGGTCGGTTCCGGGCGCACCGAACCGTCCGCCTGGCGGGCTCCCGTGGCGATCCCGGCCGTCATGTCCGTCGCCGCGTTGCCGATGTCGATTTGACCACACGCGATGCCGAAGGGGCGCCCGTCCAGGGAAATCGTCTTCGTCAGGCCCGTGATCGCGTGCTTCGTCGCCGTGTACGCGGCACTGCCGGGGCGGGGTGCGTGCGCCGAGATCGAGCCGTTGTTGATGATGCGCCCGCCCTGCGGCCGCTGCTCCTTCATCACCCGCACCGCCTGACGGGCGCACAGGAACGCGCCCGTCAGGTTCACGTCGACGGTCTGCCGCCAGGCCGCCACGTCCAGCTCACCCACATCACCCGATGGGCCGAACGTGCCGGCGTTGTTGACCAGCAGGTCGAGGCGCCCCCATTCGCGGCGCACCGCGTCGAAGAGGGCCTCGACCTGCTGCTCGTCCGCCACGTCGGTGGGCACGACCAGCGCGGAACGGCCCTCGGCCGTCTCCGCCAGCGCCTCCGGGCGCCGCCCGGCCAGCGCCACGTCGTACCCCGCGTCGAGCAGGGCGCGCGCGATCACCCGGCCGAGGCCGGACCCGGCGCCCGTCACCACCGCGACAGCCATGGCGTCAGAAGTTGATCATGTGGCCGGCGAGGCCGTGGACGGCCTCCTTGACCGCCTCACCCAGCGTCGGGTGGGCGTGCACGTTCCGCGCCACCTCGTGCACCGTCAGGTCCCACTGCTGCGCCAGCGTCAGCTCCGGCAGCAGCTCCGTGACGTCCGGCCCGATCAGGTGCGC
Source organism: Amycolatopsis sacchari (assembly GCF_900114035.1). Lineage (GTDB taxonomy): Bacteria > Actinomycetota > Actinomycetes > Mycobacteriales > Pseudonocardiaceae > Amycolatopsis_E > Amycolatopsis_E sacchari. Next base: position 161,746 of record NZ_FORP01000002.1, read on the forward strand.
GCCCAGCAGCTCGCCGTACTTCGCGTCCGACAGGATCTTCACGAACCCGCCGGAGTCCGCCAGGCCGTGTGCCTTGCCGTTCGCGGTGAACGGGAACTTCGCGACCTGGACGTCGAAGCCCTTCTCGCGGGCCTGCTCCTCGGTGTAGCCGAACGAAGCGACCTGCGGCTGGCAGTACGTCGCCCGCGGGATCATCACGTAGTCGAGTTCCATCGTCTCGGCACCGGCGATCGTCTCCGCCGCCACGATGCCCATCGACTCGGCCGCGTGCGCCAGCATCAGCTTCGCCGTGACGTCCCCGATCGCGTAGATGTGCGGGACGTTCGTGCGGCAGTGCCCGTCGACCGCGATGGCGCGCCGCTCGGTCAGCTCCACACCCGTGTTCTCCAGGCCGTAGCCCTCGACCCGCGGCTGGAAACCGATGGCCTGCAGCACCTTGTCGGCTTCGAGCGTCTGCTCCGCGCCGTTCGACGAAACCGTCACCTTGACCTTGGCGCCGCTGTCGTCGATCGACTCGACCTTCGTCGAGGTCAGGACCTTGATGCCCAGCTTCTTGTACCGCTTCGCCAGCTCCTTGGACACCTCGGCGTCCTCCAGCGGCACCATCCGGTCCAGGAACTCGACGATCGTCACGTCGACGCCGTAGTTGTGCAGCACGTAGGCGAACTCGACGCCGATGGCGCCCGCACCCGCGATGATGATGCTGCCGGGCAGCTCACGCGAGAGGATCTGCTCCTCGTACGTCACCACGCGCTCGCTCAGCCGGGTGCCGGGCAGCAGCCGCGTCGTCGCGCCGGCCGCGATGATGCAGTTGTCGAAGGTCACCGTCTCGGTGCCGTTCGCGGTGGTCACTTCGAGCGTGTTCGCGTCGGTGAACTTCCCGCGCCCGTCGTACTCGGTGATCTTGTTCTTCTTCATCAGGAAGTGGACGCCCTTGACGCGCCCGTCCGCCACCGACCGGCTGCGGTCGAACGCCGCGCCGTAGTCGAAGCGGATGTCGCCGTCGGAGGAGATCCCGAAGGTCTTCGCCTCCTTGGTCACCAGGTGTGCCAGCTCCGCGTTCCGCAGGAGCGCCTTCGACGGGATGCAGCCCACGTTCAGGCAGACGCCGCCCCAGTACTTCTCCTCCACCACCGCCGTCCGCAGTCCGAGCTGTGCCGCCCGGATCGCCGCGACATACCCGCCAGGCCCGGCGCCCAGCACCACCACGTCGAAGTGTTCAGACATGCACCCAGCCTATGCCCGGGGTGCGGCCGATGTTCGCGCGGTGGTACGGGCACCGGGCCCGCGAAATCAGACCCGTTCGAGGATCACGACGGGGATCTTCCGGTCGGTCTTCTCCTGGTACTCGTCGTACGCGGGCCACACCTTCGTCATCACCGGCCACAGCTTCTCGCGCTCCGCGTCGTTCGCGGTGCGCGCGCGTGCGGTGAACCTGTCGGCCTTGACCTGCACCTTCACCTCGGGGTTCGCCTGCAGGTTGAGGTACCAGCCCGGGTGCTTCGGGTCGCCGCCCTTGGAGGCCACGATGACGTAGTCGCCGTCGACCTCCTGGTAGATGAGCGCGAACTTGCGGTCCTCACCGGTCTTGCGGCCCTTGGTCGTGAGGATCAGGGCCGGCACTCCCGGCTGCCAGTCGTGACCCTCCTCACCGTCGGTCTCCTCGTAGCGGCGCACGTGCTCATCGCCGAAGAGCATCAGAGGCTTCCTTTCGTCGTCGGTTCAGACCACTCCGCAACGGAACAACAACCGTGGCCCCTCGGGTAATCCGACCCGATCGAGTGCATCTGACCAGGCAAAATCCGGGAACCCTTCTTAGAATTCGGGCCGTTGAGAGCGTTTGCCGCCAGGGGAGGACGGATGATCGCCAGGAGTCACGTGACGCTCGAGGACGTCGCGGAGGTGGCCAACGTGTCGTTGGCCACAGCCTCCCGCGTCCTCAACGGCACGACCAACGTCCGCGAGGACCTCAGGGACAGGGTCCTCGCCGCGGCGACCGACCTGGCCTACACCCCCAACGTGCACGCGCAGGCGCTCGCCGGGGCGTCGCACCCCACGGTCGGCGTGGTGTGCCATGACGTGAGCGACCCGTACTTCGCCGCGGTGGCACGGGGTGTGCTGCGGGCGGCGGACCGCAACGGGTTGCTGGTGATGCTCGCGAGCACCTTCCGCGACCCGGAGAAGGAGATCGCGTACGTGTCGACGCTGCGCAGGCAGCGCGCGTCGGCGATCGTGCTCGCCGGTTCCGGTTTCGAGGACAGGGCGTGGGAACGCGCGCTGGCCGCCGAACTGGAGCCGTACCGGCGCGGCGGCGGGCAGGTCGCGGTGATCGGCAGGCACCGCAACCTCAAGGTCGACAGCGTGCAGCCGGAGAACCGGTCGGGCGCGAAAGCGCTTGCCGGGGCCCTGCTCGGGCTGGGGCACCGGCGTTTCGCCGTGCTCAGCGGCCCGCGGACGATGACGACGGTGGTGGACCGGTTCACCGGCTTCCGCGAGGGCCTCGCCGAAGCGGGGATCGAACTGTCCGAACGAGACGTGTTCGAGGCCTCCTTCGACCGCGACGGCGGACAGGCGGCCGCGGAGGAGTTCCTGTCGGGCAGGCACCGCGCCACGTGCGTCTTCGCGGTGAGCGACCAGATGGCGATCGGCGCGCTGGCGGCGTTCCGGGCCGCCGGGCGTGACGTGCCGGGAGACGTGTCGCTCGCGGGTTTCGGGAACATCCCGGTGGCCCGCGACCTGAACCCGGCGCTGACCACCGTCGCGCTGCCGTTGGAGGACCTCGGCGAGCAGGCGATGGAACTCGCCTTGAGCGGCACGCCCACCGGGCGCAGCCGGACCCGCCGAATGGCCGGTGAGGTGTTGCTCCGCGACAGCACGGCGCGCACCCGTCGCCGCCGCTAGGGTCCACTGTGGAGTGATCTACTCTGGGTAGCACGGCGCCGCCGGCTCATTCCCGGCGGCGCCGCGAACGCCCCTCGTTCGGCCGAGCGGCCCACTTCCCGTATCCGGCCGTGCTCCGATCGACTGATGCTGCCTGCAAGTTGCAATCAAAACAGTCCATCATTTGATCGGCCGTGCCACGATGACCCCCATGACAACCACTTCCGAACCCCGATGGCGAAGACTCGAGCCAGACGAACGCAGAGAACAGATCTTCACATGTGCCGCGCGGCTGTTCGGGGAGCGGCCGTACGCCCTGGTGTCCACTTCGGACATCGCGGCGGAGGCGGGCGTGGCCAGGGGCCTGATCAACCACTACTTCGGGACCAAGCGGGAGCTGTACCTCGCGGTGATCCGCCGGGCCGTGACGATGCCGGCGCTCGACGGGCACGCCCCACTCGACGGGCCGCTGTCCGAGCGGGCCAACGTGACGGTCGAGAAGTTCCTGGACATGGTGCTCAGCCAGGGGAAGATGTGGCTGGTCGCGACGTCGGAGGGCATCGGGCAGGACGCCGAGGTGGAGGAGATCCTCGTCGACGCGGAGCGCCGGTCGGCCGACCGCGTGCTGGACGCGTTCGGCGTGCCCGCGGACGCGGAGGCGCGGCCGCAGCTCAACGCGCTGATGCGGTCGTTCGCCGGGATGGTGAAAGCGGCGGGTCGCGAATGGCTGCTGCGCAAGGAACTCGACCGCGGCCAGGTGCACACCCTGCTTTACCACACACTCATCACGATGCTGGAGCGCGTGTTCCCCCCGCTGCTCAAGACCGAGTGAAACCCTCCCGGACCGGACAAAGGCCGTGACCCCGCCTTTCCGGTTCCGGAAGATCCGGATTGCTCATCCGCGGCGGCTTCACCGGTAGGTCAGCAGCCGCGCGCCCCGCCCGTCGAAGTGCGAATGCTCGTTGAACGACAACAACGTGAGCCCGCTCCGCCCGGCGAGCACCTTCGTGATCCCGCAGTTCACCGTGACCCTGTTCAGCTTCAGCAGCCCCGTTTCGGGCTCGCCGAGCAGCGTCCCCGCCACCGTTCCGATCACCCCGCCGGACGTGAAGACGAGCGCGTTCTCACCCTTGCCCAGCGCCGCGACCAGGTCTTCGAGCGCTCCCCGCACCCGCGCGCGGAACGCCGGCCACGATTCGGCGCACGGCGTGTCCTCACCGGCGCCGATCCATTCGGCGAGCGCACCGTCCAGCACTTCCTGGTAGCCCCGCGAATCCGTCGCGCTCTGCGGCACGCCACCGCCGTGGTGCGCCACGATGTCCACGTGGTCGTACTCGTTCCACCTCGGGTCCTCCTTGGCGGGCGCGCGTTCGCCGAGCCAGTCGAGGACCGTCTCGGCGGTGGCGCGCTGGCGGGCCAGCGACCCGGACCTCGCTTCGGTGAAGCGGATGTCGCGGCGCAGCAACTCCGCGCCGACCACCGCGCCCTGCTCGGCACCGAGGTCGGACAGCCGGTCGTAGTCCGCTTCACCGAAGGAGGCCTGGCCGTGCCGGATCAGGTAGATCGCTCCCATCGACCGCAGGTTATCCGGCCGTGTTGAGGAGCCTGTTCGGCGTGCCCGCGGTCGCGTTGCTGATCTTGCCGGTGCTCGCGGCGGCGGTCAGCGCGTCGGACACCTGCGCGGGCGTCGCGGCCGGGTGGCCGGCGAGGTAGAGCGCGGCAGCGCCGGTGACGTGCGGGGTCGCCATCGACGTGCCGCTGATCGTGTTGGTGGCCGTGTCACCCGTGCCCCACGAGGACTTGATGCTCACGCCGGGGGCGTAGAGGTCGACGATGCTGCCGTAGTTGGAAAAACTCGCCTGCTTGTCGGTCCGGTCGCTGGCCGCCACGGTGATCGCGCTCGCCACGTGCGCGGGCGAGTAGCCGCTGGCGTTCGCGCTGTCGTTGCCCGCGGCCACGGCGAACGTGACGCCCTTGGCGATCGCGCCCTCGACGGCCTGGTCGAGCGCGTCGTCGGAGGTGCCGCCCAGGCTCATGTTCGCCACGGACGGGCCGGAGGCGTGCTCGGCGACCCAGTCGATCCCGGCGACGACCTGCTCGGTGGTGCCGCTGCCGTCGGCGTCGAGCACCCGGACCGGAACGATCTTCACGCCCTTCGCGACGCCGTACTCGCTGCCGCCGATGGTGCCCGCGACGTGCGTGCCGTGGCCGTTCTCGTCGGTGGGGTCGGCGTCGTTGTCGATGAAGTCGTAGCCGCCGGAAACGCGTCCGCCGAAGGTCTCGTGCGTCGCGCGGACACCGGTGTCGATGACGTACGCGGTCACGTTGGTCGCGGTGGTGCTGTACGTGTACGAGGAGTCGAGGGGGAGGTCACGCTGGTCGATGCGGTCGAGGCCCCACGAAGGCGGGTTCTGCTGCGTGTCGGACACGCGGAAGACGTGGTTCTGCACGACGTACGCGACGTTGCTGTCGGCGGCGAGCCGCTTCGCCTGGCGCTCGGTGGCGTGGATGGAGAAGCCGTGCAGCGCCGCGGTGAACGTGCGGGCGAGCGAGGTGTCGTAACGACCGGTGAGGGTCTGCGAAAGCTTGCTGACGGCGTCGGCGTTCTTGAGCACGACGAGGTAGCTGTCCGCCACCGCACCCGGGGTGCCGGCGTCGCGGATCTGCCCCTCCTGGGCCTGCGCGCTCGCGGTGCCGCCGGCGACGGCCGCGAGTGCCACCCCGGCCGCGAGTAACTTCCGAGCGTTCACCATGAAACTTCCTCCCACCCGATTTAGTGATTAGAAGGTCATGCAAACCGGTGGTCGCCACTCACGGCAACAATTCACAGTTACCACTACTAACCCGTTTGGGTGAGCGCTGCTAAGGTGGGAGACGCAGGCAACAGGGCGAGGCGTGATCAGGTGACCGATACCGACACCGCGTTCTCCAAGGCGCTGCGCACTTCGATCGCCCGTAGCGGGCTGAGTCTCGACCGGCTGCAGGCGCGGCTGCGCGCCAACGGTATCCCGGTGAGCATCACGGCGCTGAGCTACTGGCAGTCGGGCAAACGGCAGCCGGAGCGGCAGAGTTCGCTGTCGGCGGTGCGGGTGCTCGAAGACGTGCTCGGGCTGCGTCCCGGTGAGTTGCTGAGCCTGCTGCCCCCGCCGCGTCCGCGTGGCACGAACCGGCCGCGCGGCGAGCCCGTGAACTTCCCCGTCGATGCGCTGCGGACGCTGCTGGAACGGGTCGGCGCGCCGCACGCGTTGGAGCAGCAGCACAAGCTGAAGCTCGCGAGCCTGCACGACCGGTGCGAGATCGCGGCGGACGGCGGCCAGCGCGCCACGACGGCGCGCGCGGTGTTCCAGGCGACGGCCGACGGTCAGGACCGCTGGCTGCTGGTGTACGACCACGGCGGCACCGACGCGGGGCCACCCCGGCTGCACGCGCTGCGCAACTGCCGCGCGGGCCGCGTCGAGGTGGACACCGAGCACGGGCTGACCGCCGCCGAGCTGCTGTTCGACCGCACGCTCGAACGGGGCGAGACGCAGCTGATCGAGTACACGCTGACCAACGGCGGGCCGCCCTATCCCCCGTGCTCGAACACCTACTACCGCGAGTTCCGCCGCCCCGTGCGCGAGTACCTGCTGGAGATCAGCTTCGACACGGCTCCCGAGCGCTGCTGGCAGTACACGCGGACCGATCCGGAGAAGGGCGAGGAGCGGCGGGACCTCCACCTCGACACGACGGGCGGGGTGCACGCCGTCGCGCTCGACTTCGGTCCGGGTGTGTTCGGCATCGGCTGGACGTAGGACGTCCTACGTATTGCGGTTTCGCCCGTCAGCACACGGGATCCTGCACCGCGAGGCCCGTTTCGCCCGGATCGACAACCAGGACGGGGCAGGCCGCGTTTGCCGGGGGACATCTTCGAGAACGAAGGAGCCTGGGGTGAGATCGGGAAGCATCGCGGCCGCCTGCGCCGCACTGACCGTGGTCTGCCTGCCGGTGGTGGCGTCCGCCGCACCGGCGCAGGCCGACGCACCGGTGGCGTACGCCGTCACCGCCGCCTACGACGTGCCCGCGCTGGAGGGCACCGGCAACGACACCGCATCCATCGTGTTCCGGTCCCCTGGGGCGCCGGGGACCACCGGCGGCACGTTCGACGAGCAGTCACTGCCCGTCGGGCCGCTGTCGACCGGCACGTCCTGGTTCCTCGACGTGAACCGGAAAGTGGGCTGGTTCGACGACTCGGTGCCGCCGGCGGGGGCCACCGCACCAACGTCCTACCAGTCCACGGCGACGCTGAGCGGCAGCGGGAGCGTGGACGCCCACGTGCGGGCGGACTACATGCTGGAGGCGCAGGGCGGGGCCCAGCACGTGTGGCTGTACCTGGACGACGCGACGAGCATCGCGCAGTGCCCCGGGCTGCGCGGCACGGGAGGGAGCGGGCTGTGGGTCCGGCAGCCCGACGGCGCACTGGCGCGAGTTCCGCTGCCCTTGGACGAGCCGTACACCGTCCGCGACGTGCCGCTGCGACTGCCGCAGGTCACGGTGGCCGACCAGGACCTGCCGCAGTTCGCCGACATCTCCGTGCGCACGGCGGGTCCTGGTGAACTCGTCGGCGCCGATGGCACCGTGGCCGCGGGCTGGCGGGTCGACGTGGACAGCTACGTGGTCGGGGCGAACGGACGCGAGGACCGCGGCCACTCGGTGCTGGTCCTCGGCGGAGCCGCCTGCACCAGCTGACCACCCGGCGACCGGTGGCGGCGCCGGCCCATCCCGACGACGCCGCCACCAGGTTCGTGGCGTGCGGCGACCAGCGCCAGGGCTAGGCCAGTTCCGTGCGCAGCACCTTGCCCGTCGCGTTGCGGGGCAACTGCTCCACGAACTCCACGTCCCTCGGCACCTTGTAGCGGGCCAGGTTCGACTTCACGTACTCGCGCACGGTTTCCGCGTCCAGGTCGCTGCCCTCGGCACGCACGACGAACGCCTTCAGCCGCTGCCCGAACTGCTCGTCCGGCACGCCGATCACCGCGGCCTCCAGCACGTCCGGCCGCTCCACCAGCAGGTTCTCCACCTCGACCGGGAACACGTTCTCCCCGCCGGACACGATCATCTCGTCGTCACGGCCGTCGATGAACAGCAAGCCGTTCTCGTCGAAATGCCCGACGTCACCGGTGGACAGCAGCCCGTCGATCATCTCCTTCTGCCTGCCGTCGGTGTAGCCGTGGAAGCTCAGCCCGCTGCCAACGAACACCCGCCCCGTCACGCCGGGTTCGGTGATCCGCTGCCCCGCCGAGTCGTACAGCGCGACGCGGCAACCCACCGGCGACCGCCCCACCGTGCCCGGCGCCCGGCGCCAGTCCTCCGGCGTCGCGACCGTCGCGACCGCGACCTCCGTCGAGCCGTACAGGTTGTGGATCACGTCGCCGAACGCCTTCGTCGCCCGGTTGCCCAGGTCCGGCGACAACGCCGAGCCCGCGACGAAGATGATCCGCAGCGACGACGTGTCGTACCGGCTCAGCACCTCCGGGCCGAGGTCGACGATGCGCTGCAGCATCGTCGGCACCAGCACCAGTGCCGTGCACCCGTGCTCCTCGACGCCCTTCAGCGCCGCCTCCGGGTCGAACCGGCGGCGCATCACGACCTTGCACCCCAGCGCGTACGACAGGATGAACTGCGAAAGCCCGGTGCCGTGGAAGATCGGCGCGCCGAGGTACGTGCTTTCCCCCGCCCGCAGGGGAATCCGGTCCAGGAACTGCGCGGTGGAGAACAGCGACGTGTGATCGCGCGGCGCCCCCTTCGGTGTGCCGGTCGTCCCGCTCGTCAGCAGCACGAACCCGCCGCGGCGCGCCGGCGCGGGCACCGGCCGGTCGTCGGTGCTGGTGATCAGCTCGTCGAGGACCGGGATGCCGTCGAGCGCGTCGTCGGAGTCCACCCAGGCCAGGTACCTGTCGACGTCCGCGGGGATGTCGGAGAGCAGGTCGGTGAACTCCTGGTCGTACACGAGGGCACGCGCCTGCTCGCGCCGCACCACGTCGGCGAGCTGCCTGCGCCCGAAGCCGGTGTTCATCAACAGCAGCCGCGCGCCGAGCTTGCCCGCCGCGGCCATCGTCAGCACCAGGCCGCGGTGGTCGCGGCAGAGCGCGGCCATCACGGTCCCGGGCCTGATCCCGCGCCCGGCCCACGCGCGGGCGAGCGCGTTGGACTGGAGTTCGAGCTGCCGGAAGGTGAGCGGGCCCCGCTCGTCCACGAGACCGACCGCGTGCGGGCTGCGCCGGGCCGCGATCTGGGCCGCGGCGGCGAACGGGCCGATCCTGCGCATCGCGACGAGGGCTTGCAGCCCTTCGTCGATCCTCGGGAACGGGATGAGGCCCGCCTTCCACATGACCTCGATGCTGCGGACCGTCTCCGTCACCTTACCGCCGAGCATGGCACCTCCGTTGGGGCCGACCGTACCGACGGTACGGACGTTACCGGAGAGTAGGCCGGAGACGGAACCGGTGCTCAGGCCGCGAAGGCGTGGAACGGCACCCGGGCGTCCACGGTGAAACGGGCCACGACCACGTCCTCGGCGGTCTCGATCGGCCCCGGCCGGTCGGGGTCGATCGTCGTGAGCAGCGGATATCCCTCGGTGCCGACGGGGCCGTAGCTGCGGCCCTTCTCCCAGTCGGACGCGGGGATGCCGTCGGGGGTGCGCCTGATGTAGGCGCACTCCTTGACGACCAGCGCGTTCTCCGGGTGCTCGCGCCCACCGGGCACGAACCAGTACATGAAGTGCGGCCTGCCCGCCATCTCGATCACGACCTCGATGTCGTTGCCTGCGGGGTATCTCATCGGGCGTCCTCCAAGACGACGAGCGGTGCCCTGTCCGCGGCACCGAAGAGCGAGGCGAGCTGCTCCGGCGTGCCGCGGAAGGCGTTGGCGTCGTAAGGGCTCAGCGACGGGGCGCTCGCGGAGCTGGTGAACTGCAGCAGGAGCACCGGCAGCCCGCCGTAGCCGTCCCAGTACGAGGCGGGCACGTCCCGGTACTCGTCGAGGTAGCCGCCGGGGTCCAGGTCCGGGTAGCGGCTGGACCACAGCGGCGGCAGCCCGGCCAGCGACGGCGAACCCCAGCTCTGCCAGTACCAGCGGGGCAGGTACACCAGCGGCACCCGGTGGCCGCGGGCCCGCGCGCCGTCGACGAACTGGCGGGTCATCGCGAGCGTGGGCGCGGAGACGACCTGGCCGTCGGTGCCCTCGATGCGCTCCACGTCCGGGATCAACGCCATGCTCTCCGGCACCGTGCGGTCGACCGCGTCGAGGTGCTCCTCGACGGAGTACCGGCTGTCGAGGAACCAGTACGCGGCGGTGATCATGCCCGCCGCGGCCGAGCGGCCGCTGTTGGCCGCGAACTTGTCGTCGGCCCAGTTGCCCTGGCCCGCCTTGTGGATCGCGAACCGGAGCCCCTCGCGGTACAGGGCGGCGAAGTCGACATCGCCCTGGTGGTGGCTGGTGTCGCTGCCGAACGTCGTGCCTGCTGGATCCAAGGGTCCTCCTCGTGGTGCGTCGGTGGGTCACCGTGCACACGTATCCGGTGGCCCGCCGGTTGAACCCGCGGATACGAAAACTGTCGGTGGTGTGGCGCAGAATCGGAAGGTGCACATCTTCGTCGGACAGGAGGAGGGCGGTCGTTTCGACGTGCTGACCCCGTCCGGCCGGCGTGCGCTCGACCTGGCCGGGCTCGCCGAGTTCGAGCGTGAGCACCGGCCGCGGTGGGTGTTCCCGTCGGTGGAGCGGGGCTACCCGGCGTTCGTGAGGGGCGGGTTGCGCGTGAGCCGGTGCCACGACCTGTCCCTCGCCGAGGGGCTGCTGCTGGCGCACGAGGGCACGGGCGGGCCACGGGGGCTGGCGGCGGCGTTTGCCAGGGCGAACGGGCTCGAACCGCCGCCGGACGAGCCGGCGCACGCCGACGTGCAGCCCGCCCTGTTCGAGACGCGTGGTTCCGGGCTGCCGGACGGGGTTTCGGTGGTGGACGCGGCGAAGGCGGTGCTGGCCGAGCAGGAGCGGCGGATCCGGCGGTGCGAGCAGCCGGAGCGGATGCGGTTGCTGGTCGCGGCGGAGTCGGCGAGCGCGCTGGCCGCGGCGGAGATGTCCGCCGACGGGCTGCCGTGGCGGGCGGACGTGCACGACGCGTTGCTGACGGAGCTGCTGGGCCCGCGCGTGCCCGCCGGGCAGCGGCCGAAGAAGCTGGTCGAGCTGGCGGCCAGGGTCAGCGAGGCGTTCGGCGGCAAACCGGTCAACCCGGACAGCCCGGCGACGATCGTGCGGGCGTTCGGCCGCGAGGGCATCTCGATCCCGTCGGCGCGGGCCCACGTGATCCGCAAGATCGACCACCCCGCGGTGCCGCCGCTGCTGGAGTACCGCGAGCTGTCGCGGATGTACTCGGCGAACGGCTGGGCGTGGCTGGAGGAGTGGGTGCACGACGGGCGGTTCCGGCCGTCGTGGGTCGTCGGCGGGGTGGTGTCGGGGCGCTGGGCGAGCCAGGGCGGTGGGGCGCTGCAGATCCCGAAGACGCTGCGGGTGTGCGTGCGGGCGGATCCGGGCTGGAAGCTCGTGGTGGCCGATGCGGCGCAGCTGGAGCCGCGGATCCTCGCCGCGTTGTCGGGTGACCGGCGGTTGGCGGAGGTCTCGGCTTCGACGGATCTGTATGCCCGCCTGGCGGAGGCGATGTTCCCGGTGCTGGACGAGAAGTCGCGTGGCCGGGCGAAGATCGCGATGCTGTCCGCGATGTACGGCGGCACGGCCGGTGAGGCCGCGTCGCTGCTCGCGTTGCTGCGTCAGCGTTTCCCGGACGCGGTGTCCTATGTGGAGGTTGCCGCGCAGGCGGGTGAGCGCGGGGAGCGCGTGCGGTCGCGGCTGGGCCGGACGTCACCGGCGCCGTCGGAGGCGTGGCGGGCGCTGACGGGCGCGGCGGAGGACGACGGCAGGGCGCGGCAGGCGTCCCGGAACTGGGGCCGGTTCACGCGGAACTTCGTGGTGCAGGCCAGCGCGGCGGACTTCACGGCGGTGATGCTGGCAACGCTGCGGCAGCGGCTGCCCTCGCCCGCGCACCTGGTGTTCTTCCAGCACGACGAGGTGATCGTGCACGCCCCGGACGACGTGGCGGGCGAGATCCCGGCGATGATCGAAGCCGCGATGCGCGAGGCGTCGGCGCTCATGTTCGGCCCGCGGTGCCCCGTGCACTTCCCCATGCACACCGCGGTAGTGGACGTCTACGCCGACGCGAAGTGAGGGGCTGGTCGTAGGGGTTAGTGAGTCCTAACGGATGCACGTGTCTCTCGTCGCTTTCCCTGTGGGTCCGTCCATTCGACCACACACATCGCGGAACCAGGGGAACCCATAGCCTGCAACAACTCGTAACTTACTGATCCACGAGGGGGTAACACCTTTACAACTTCCGCCTCATCAGCCAATAAGTCGAAGTTGTCCTGGGGGTTACCGTCACCGTCCTCATAACGGTAACTGACATCAGTAACAGGCTTGTTCAGGTTACTTTCCAAGACCAAGCTCCATCGACGCTTGGTCCTCAATCGGCCTCTACTGTCGGTCTCAGCCGATTCCGTAACCTCGATCCTTGGCCACACTCCTTCGGCAGGATCAGGCTCAACAGCCGCAAGGTCCTGCTGCAAGCTCGGCGCTTCTCGCTTCAAAGCAGCATCGGCTTCACGGCGATACTTGGTCGCCATACGCGCGAGAAGACCGGAGACGACTTCACTCAACTTTTCGACGCTGTCATAATCTGCAATGAAAGCCTCCCTTCCAAGTTCTGCAATATATTTTTCCAAGGCCTGCCGCTGCTCAAGGGCATCACTACCAATCAAGGGGGTGCGCTCGCACCTATTCAGCAGAACAGCTACATCTTTGCCCTGCGCCCGAAGTCGAGCGACCTCTTCGGCAGTTCCGGAAGGATGATCCGGAGTCGGAGTACCCAAGCGATCAGTGAAAACAACGACACCCAGATCAGACTCATCGACTATTTGCTCGTTGAGAACCGACTGCGCGTACTCGCCGAACGCCGGTGTCCCACCTTCACGCCAATCGGTTGTACTGAAGTGGATACCGAAGATTCGCCCTTGGAGATTATTCCACATGCGCACTGCACGTAAAACTACCTCACGATGGCCCGCTGGTAAATCACTTGGACTGGAAACAAGAACCTGAAGCACCAGCGCGTTATATGACACGATCGACCTCCAGAAAAAGAATCTGACCGAGGACAAGACTACCGGCGATCGTTCCATAGACCCGTCGGGGGTCAACGTAAAGCTTCAACATACTGTTGGTTAGACAAGAAAAGAGCCGCTTTGCGGCTGGTTCGCAATCCGTCTAGTCTTGCAGTCGCCCCCGCGGCGCAGGCTGTCCCAACGATCGCCACAATGCGGCCACAGTGGAATTTGCTCAGCGCCCCGACGCCTGGCATCAAGCCGCGGCGTCGAGGGCCTTCAGGATCCGCTTCGCGGACACCGGGTGCGCCGTGCCGAGCGTCTGCGCGAAGTAGCTCACCCGCAGCTCCTCCAGCATCCAGCGCACCTCGACCAGCTCCGGCCCCGGCTGGACGCCCGGCGGCAGCGCCGCCACCGCCCGCTCGTACTCCTCCCGCAGCCACCGCACATCACGCAGCAGCTCGACGTCCTTCGCCGCCGCGTTCGCCAGCTTGTCGATGCGGCGCTCGATCGCCCGCAGGTAACGCACCAGGTTCGGCAGCCGGTCGTACCCCGTCGCCGTCACGAAACCCGGGAACACCAGCGCGTCGAGCTGGGCGCGGATGTCCGCGAGCGACTCCGCGGGGCCACGGGCGTCCGCCAGTCGCGTTTCCACGTCGTTCGCGGCCCTGAGAATCTGCTCCACTTCGGACAGTACAACCAGGACGGCCGGGTTCACGCTGCCCCGCACCTTCTCCAGCAGCACCGCGAACCCCGCCTCGTCCCACGACGGGCCACCGTTGTCGGCCATCAGCTTGTCGACCGCGCAGTCCACGCAGTCCTCCAGCAACCCCGCGACGCTGCCGTGCGGATTGCGGCCCAGCACCAGTTTCGCGTTGTTCGACAGATTGCGGTTGATGAACTTCATCGGCGACGGCAGGTTCAGCCGCAACAGCTTCCGCGTGCCCAGCCACATCTGCTGCCGCTGCTCGACCGGTGTGTCGAGCATCCGCACCGCCACCGACGAACCCTCGTCGACGAGCGCGGGAAACGCTTTCACCTCATGCCCGCGGCGCGTGCTCGCGAACACCTTGGGCAGCTCCCCGAACGCGGGCTTCGTCAACCCCTCACGCTCGATGCTGTTGGCGGCCCGGGAAATCGTCTCGCGCACCTTGCCGCTCAACGACCGCTTCAGCGCGAGCAGGTCCTTGCCCTCGGCGAGCCTGCGGCCCCGCTCGTCGACGACGCGGAACGTCATCCGCAGGTGCTCCGGCACGGCCGCGAGCTGCCACGCGTCCGGCGGCACCGGCACGCCACGCAGGTCCTCCAGCTCCCCCGCCAGCACGTCGAGCAGCGGCCCGTCCGCCGGGGAAACCCTGGACAGCACGTACTTCGCCGTGTCCGGCGCCGGGACGAAGTTGCGCCTCAGCTGCTTGGGCAACGACTTGATCAACGCCGTCACCAGCTCCTCGCGCAACCCCGGCACCTGCCAGTCGAAGCCGTCGGGCGTGATCTGGTTCAGCACCGGGAGTGGGATGTGGACGGTCACGCCGTCGGCGTCGGCGCCCGGCTCGAACTGGTACGTCAACGCGAGCCGCTGTGAGCCCTGCGTCCACGTGTCCGGGTAGTCGGACTCGCGCACCGCGTCCGCGGCCTCGGTGACCAGCATCGCCTTCTCGAAGTTGAGCAGGTCGGGCTGGGTGCGCCGCGTCTTCTTCCACCAGGTGTCGAAATGCCGCCCCGACACCACTTCTTCGCCGACGCGCTGGTCGTAGAACTCGAACAGCGTCTGGTCGTCCACCAGCAGGTCGCGGCGGCGGGCCCGGTTCTCCAGGTCCTCGACCTCGTCGAGCAGCGCACGGTTGGCCGCGAAGAACTCGTGCCGCGTGTCCCAGTCGCCCTCGACCAGCGCGTGCCGGATGAACAGCTCCCGCGACAGCTCCGGGTCGATGCGCCCGTAGTTCACCTTGCGCCCCACCACGAGCGGCACGCCGTACAACGTCACGCGCTCGCTCGCCACCACCGCGGCGCGCTTGCGTTCCCAGTGCGGCTCGGAATACGTGCGCTTCACCAGGTGCCCGGCGAGCGGCTCGACCCACTCCGGTTCGATCCGCGCGTTCACCCGTGCCCACAGCCGGGAGGTCTCGACCAGTTCGGCCGAGACCAGCCAGCGCGGCTGCTTCTTGAACAACGCCGAGCCCGGGAACACCGCGAACCGCGCACCCCGGGCGCCCAGGTAGTCACCCTTCTCCGGGTCCTTCAGCCCGACGTGCGACAGCAGCCCGGCGAGCAGCGAGATGTGCACGTTCTGCGGGTCGGCGGGCTCGCTGTTGAGCGTGATGCCGAGCGGTTTCGCGAGCTGGCGGAGCTGGCTGTAGATGTCCTGCCACTCACGCACGCGCAGGTAGTTGAGGAACTCGTTGCGGCACAACCTGCGGAACTGGTTGCCGGACAACGCTTTCTGCTGCTCCCGCAGGTACTCCCACAGGTTCAGGTACGCCAGGAAGTCCGACGTCTTGTCGGCGAACCGGGCGTGCTGCTGCTGCGCGGCCTCCTGCCTGTCGGCGGGCCGCTCGCGCGGGTCCTGGATGGACAGTGCGGCGGCGATGATCATCACCTCGCGCACGCACCCGTTCTTCGCGGCCTCCAGCACCATCCGGCCCAGCCGCGGGTCCACCGGCAGCTGCGCGAGCTGACGGCCGACCTCGGTGAGCTTGTCCCCGTCGAACGCGCCCAGCTCCTGCAGCAGCTGCTTGCCGTCGGTGATCTGCCTGCGGTCCGGCGCCTCGACGAAGGGGAACGCGGCGATGTCGCCGAGCCCGAGGGCGGTCATCTGCAGGATGACCGACGCGAGGTTGGTCCGCAGGATCTCCGGATCGGTGAACTCCGGGCGCGACTCGAAGTCCGCCTCGGTGTACAGGCGGATGCAGATACCGTCCGACGTACGCCCGCAGCGGCCCTTCCGCTGGTTCGCCGAAGCCTGCGAGATCGGCTCGATCGGCAGCCGCTGCACCTTCGTGCGGTGGCTGTAGCGGGAAATGCGCGCCGTGCCCGGGTCGATCACGTACTTGATGCCCGGCACGGTCAGCGACGTCTCGGCGACGTTCGTCGCGAGCACGATGCGCCGCCCGGTGTGCCGCTGGAACACGCGATGCTGGTCCGCCGCCGACAACCGCGCGTACAGCGGCAGGATCTCCGTGTTCGGCCGGTCCTGTTTGGACAACGCGTCCGCGGTGTCGCGGATTTCCCGCTCCCCGGACAGGAACACGAGGATGTCGCCGGGCCCTTCGGCACACAGCTCGTCGACCGCGTCGGAGATCGCCTGGACCTGGTCGCGCTCCTCGGCGTCCGGCTGGTCGGGGTCCACAATGGGCCGGTAGCGGACCTCGACCGGGTAAGTGCGGCCGGAAACCTCGACGATCGGCGCACCACTGAAGTGCTCCGCGAAACGCTCCGGGTCGATCGTCGCCGAGGTGATGATCACCTTGAGGTCGGGGCGGCGCGGCAGCAGCTGCTTGAGGTAGCCGAGGAGGAAGTCGATGTTGAGGCTGCGTTCGTGCGCCTCGTCGATGATGATCGTGTCGTAGCGGCGCAGCATCCGGTCGTGCTGGATCTCCGCCAGCAGGATGCCGTCGGTCATCAGCTTGACCATCGTGTCGTCACCGCTGGTGTCGGTGAACCGCACCTGGTACCCGACCGTGCCGCCGAGCTCCGTACCCAGCTCGCTCGCGATGCGCTCCGCGACGGTGCGGGCCGCGAGCCGCCGCGGCTGGGTGTGCCCGATCTGGCCGCGCACGCCGAGCCCCAGTTCCAGGCAGATCTTGGGCAGCTGGGTGGTCTTGCCCGACCCGGTCTCGCCCGCGACGATCACGACCTGGTTGTCCCTGATCGCGGCCGCGATGTCGTCCTTGCGCCGGCTGACCGGCAGCTCGGCGGGGTAGGTGATCTTCGGCCGGCTCTCCGCGCGCCGCCGCACGCGCCGCTCCGCGGCGTCGACGTCGGCGGCGAGCTGCCGCGCCACGCGCTCCGGGTCCCGCGCCTTGCGGGCACCGTCGAGCCGCCGCCGCAACCGGTGCTCGTCGCGCAGCATCAACTCGGGCAGCCTGGCCCGCAGCTCAGCAAGGGGGGATGGCGTAGACATACGGATTCCAGTTTAACCGGCGGCCCCGGGTCGCGTCCGCCGGTTAAATCCGCGCCCAATCCGGACGGGTTCTGTCCGGAGTCGCCTCTAGCTTGGCCGGTGTCCCACTCCAGTCCAGGAAGGAACCACCGTGCAGTTCGCCTCCGTCCGCGTCATCACCGAAGACATCCGCCGCCTCGTCGCGTTCTGGGAGCAGGCCACCGGTGTCGAAGCGCGCTGGCTCGCCGAGCAGTTCGCCGAACTCGTGACGCCGTCGTGCACCCTCGCGATCGGCAGCGCCGAAACCATGGCGTTGTTCAGTCCCGGCGCCGCCGTGGCCCGCTCGAACCGGACCGTGATCCTGGAGTTCCTCGTCGACGACGTCGACCGGGAGCACGACCGGCTGACCGGCCTGGCCGCCGCGCCCGAGATCGTGCAGAAACCGACCACGATGCCGTGGGGGAACCGTTCGCTGCTGTTCCGCGACCCCGACGGCAACCTGGTCAACTTCTTCACGCCGGTCAACGACGAAGCCCGCGCCCGGTTCGGCAAAGCCCCGGGGAACGGCGTCGAGTAGAGTCCGGCTCGTGGCGAGCCCGGAAGCGGACTGGGCGGGGGCTTTCGGTCACCCCGTCAGCCCCCTGAACCCCTGAGATTCCCCGGCTGACCGGGAGTGACGAGACGTACCCACCGCTCTCTCACCCCGGAGTCACTCGATGCCGCTTTCCCTCTACCTGCTCGCTGTCGCCGTGTTCGCCATGGGCACGTCGGAGTTCATGCTCGCCGGTCTCCTGCCGGACCTCGCCGCGGACCTCGGCGTGCCACCGGGCACCGCCGGGCTGCTCACGTCGGCCTTCGCGATCGGTCTCGTCATCGGCGCACCGCTCATGGCCGCACTCGCCCGCCGGTGGCCGCGGCGGGCGAGCCTGTGCGGGTTCCTCGTCGTGTTCCTGGCCGCGCACGTGGCCGGCGCGGTGACCGGGAGCTTCGCCCTGTTGTTCGCCACCAGGGTCCTCGCGGCGCTGGCCAACGCCGGTTTCCTCGCGGTCGCGCTCACGACGGCGGCCGACGTCGGCCGGAAGGGGCGCGCCGTGGCGGTCCTGCTCGCGGGGACCACGCTCGCGACGGTCGCCGGCGTGCCGGGCGGCGCGCTGCTCGGTGCGGCGTCCGGCTGGCGGGCGACGTTCTGGGCGGTCGCGCTGCTGTGCCTGCCCGCCTTGGCGGCGGTACTGCTCGTGCCCGCAGGCGAGGCCGCGCGGGGAGACCTCCGCCGGGAACTGGCCCAGCTGCGGCGGCCGCGGCTGCTCGTGGTGCTGCTGCTCGGCGCGCTCGTCAACGCGGCCACGTTCGGCAGCTTCACGTTCCTCGCGCTGCTCGCCGACGGGGCCGCCGTTCCCGTCGTGCTCGTGTTGTTCGGGCTGGGGTCCTTCGCGGGCGTCACCGTCGCGGGGCGGCTGTCCGACGACCGGCCGGGCGTCGTGCTCGGCGCGGGCGGGCTGCTCCTCCTCGGCGGCTGGCTCGCGCTCGCCGCCTTCCCCGGCGCGGTGTTCGCGCTGGCGTTCACGCAGGGCGCGCTCTCGTTCGGCGTCGGCGGCACGCTCATCGCGTTGGCGCTCCACGAAGCCGCGGGTGCGCCGACGATGGCCGGTTCCTACGCCACTGCGGCGTTGAACGTCGGCGCCGCCGCCGGACCCGCACTGGCCGCGGCCGCCCTCGGCGTGGACGAGCGCGGCCCGGCCTGGGTCAGCGCGGCCCTCGTCGCGGTGTTCCTGGTGATCACGCGCGGACGAGCACCTCGGGGCTCAGCGTCGCGGGCGAGCGGTGACCGGCCAGCCCGAGAGTGAGGTCCAGTTCGGCGAGCAGGCTGCGGAGCACGTGCCGCACGCCGTCCTCGCCGCCGAGGCCCAGCCCGTACACGTAGGGCCGCCCGAGCAGCACGGCCTTCGCGCCCAGCGCCAGGGCCTTGAGGACGTCCGCACCGGTGCGCACCCCGGAGTCGAACAGGACCGCCAGCCGGTCGCCGACCGCCTGCGCGATACCCGGCAACGCTTCCAGCGCACCGAGCGCGCCGTCGACCTGCCTGCCGCCGTGGTTGGACACGACGACGCCATCCATCCCCGCGTCGGCGGCGCGGCGGGCGTCGTCGACGTGCTGGATGCCCTTCAGCAGGATCGGGCCGTCCCACAGGTCGCGCAGCACCGCCAGCTGCTGCCAGCTCTTGTCGGTGCCGGTGAACATGCCGACCCATTGCAGGAGCGCCATCTGCTCGTCCTCCTCGGGCGATTTCGCCAGCAGGGCGCGGAAAGCCGGGTCGGACATGGCGATCGCGGTGCCCTCGTTGCGGATGAACGGCAGGTACGCGCGGTCGAGGTCCTGCGGGCGCCAGGCGAGCGTCCACGTGTCGAGCGTGACGACGAGTGCGGTGTAGCCGGCCTTGCGGGCGCGCCCGACGATGCTCGCGCAGACGTCGGGGTGGTTGGGCCAGTACAGCTGGAACCAGCGCGGGCCCGCGCCGCTCGCCTCGGCGACGTCCTCGATCGTCCGGGACGCGGCGGTGGACAGGATCATCGGCAGCCCCAGCCCGGCGGCGGCGCGGGCGGTGGCGAGTTCGGCGTCCGGGTGCACGATCGACTGCACGCCGACGGGCGCGAGCAGCACCGGGGCCGGGAGGTCGTTGCCGAACAGGGTCGTCGTCAGGTCGCGGTCGGTCGCGTCGGTGAGCATGCGGGGCACGATCCGCCAGCGGTCGAACGCCTCGCGGTTCGCGCGCATGGTGGCGCCGGAACCCGCCCCGCCCGCGACGTACCCCAGGGCCTCGGGGGTGAGGACGGCGGCCGCCGCGTCCTCCAGTGCCGTGAGGTCCGTGGTGAACGGGGGCTTGTTGCCGGCAAGGCCCTGCAGGTAGATCTCGTTCTGGTAGCCACCGAATCGTTCGGCCACGGGCACCTCCTCGTCGACGCTGCGCGAAGCGTACGTGCCCGGCATTCGAGTGGTCGTGGCCACGTCGGGGAATAGCGGGGAGTCGTCGACCAGTTGCCGCTTTGCGGAGACGGGAGAGATTTTGACCGCGACTGCTTCAACGACTGCCACTGCCCCCGCCGCACCGAAAACCCTGCGTTACGCGCTGATCCTCGGTGGCCTCTCGGCCTTCGCGCCACTGTCCATCGACATGTACCTGCCCGCGCTGCCGAGGATGGCCGAGGACCTGCACAGCGCGGACGCCACCCTCCAGCTCACGCTGACGGCGTTCATCGTCGGACTGGCCGTGGGACAGCTGGTGCTGGGGCCGATCTCGGACGCCGTCGGTCGCCGCAAGCCGTTGCTCGCCGGGCTGGCCGTGTACGCGGTCTCGTCGGTGTTGTGCGCGGTGAGCCCGTCGGTGGAGTTGCTCATCGCCGCGCGGACGCTGCAGGCGCTGGGCGCCGCCGCCGGGATCGTGATCGCGAGGGCGATCGTGCGCGACCTGTACTCGGGCACGGCGATGACGAAGTTCTTCTCGATGCTGATGCTGGTCAGCGGCCTCGCGCCGATCCTGGCGCCGGTACTCGGCGGGCAGGTCCTACGTCTGACGTCCTGGCGCGGTGTGTTCGTGGTGCTGACGGTGTTCGGCGCACTGCTGTTGCTCGCGGCGGCGCTCGCCCTGCCGGAGCCGCTGCCGCCGGAACGCCGCAGCCCGAACCGGCTCGGTGCGACGCTGCGGACGTACGGGGGGTTGCTGGCGGACCGGTCGTTCGTCGGTTACGCGCTCGCGGGCGGGCTGATGTTCGCGGGGCTGTTCGCCTACGTGTCGGCGTCTTCGTTCGTGCTCCAGGAGGTGTACGGGCTCAACCCGCAGGAGTTCAGCCTGGTGTTCGGCGGGAACGGGATAGGGATCGTGCTGGCGGGCCAGCTCAACGGGCGGCTCGTGGGGCGGTTCCCGGAGCGGACGCTGCTGGCGGTGGGCCTGACGACGTCGGCGCTCGGCGGGCTGGGCGTGCTCGCGGCGGCGGTGTTCTCGTGGCCGCTGGTGGCTCTGCTGGTGCCGTTGGTGCTGCTGGTGTCGAGCATCGGCATGGTGATGCCGAACGCGTCGTCGCTGGCGCTGGCGGAGCACCCGCATTCGGCGGGCGCGGCGTCGGCGTTGCTGGGCGTGCTGCAGTTCGTGATCGGCGGGCTGGCGACCCCGCTGGTCAGCATCGGCGGCGCGTCGAGCGCGGTGCCGATGGGCACGGTGATGGCGTGCTTCGCGGTGGCGGCGCTGGTGATCTTCCGGACCCTGACCCGGCGCACGGCGTAGCCGGGGCTCAGCCGATCGCCGAGAGATCGCCGTCCGTAAGGGTTTTCTCGTCCACCGGGGGCCTGTTTTCGACCAGGCGCTGCAGTGCGTCGCCGTCGTCCCAGGCGTTCACGTTCATCGCTGCGGTTACGTGGCCCTCGCGGAGCCAGAACGCGGTGAACTCCCGCGTGCCGAGGTCACCGCGGACCACGAGCCGGTCGGTGTCCGGATCCGCCAAGCCGCGGTACTCACAGCCGAGGTCGTACTGGTCGGTGAAGAAATACGGGGCCGCGGTGTAGGGCTCGTGCTCGCCGAGCAGGTTCGCCGCCACGTGCGCGCCCTGGTTCTTCGCGTTGGCCCAGTGCTCGACACGCACGCGCCTGCCGTAGCGCGGATGGAAGTGCGACGCGATGTCCCCGACCGCGAACACGTCGGGCGCGGACGTGCGCAGGCTCGCGTCCACCGCGACGCCGCCGTCGTCGGCGAGTTCGAGGCCGGCGGCGTGCGCCAACTCCACGCGCGGGCTCACCCCGACCGCCGCCACGACGACGTCCGCGGGCAGTTCGGTTCCGTCGGCCAGCCGCACGGCTCGCACCCCGGCCGAGTCCCCGGCGATCTCCGCGATCCCGGCGCCGAGACGCCAGTGCACGCCCTGCTCGGCATGCATGTTCCGGAACACCTCCGCTACCTCCGGCCCCAGCACGGGTAGCAATGGCGCGGCGATGCGGTCCACGACGGTCACGTCGACACCGTGCCGCCGGGCCGCGGCCGCCGCTTCAGTGCCGATCCAGCCCGCGCCCACCACGACGGCGCGTTCGGCGTCCGCGAAGGCCGCGCGCAGGGCGAGGGAGTCGTCGAGGGTACGCAGGGTCCGCACCCCGGGCAGCCCCGCGCCGGGGACGGGCAGCAGGCGCGGTTGTGAACCGGTCGCGAGCACCAGCCGGTCGTAGGGGTGATCACCGCCCTGGTTGTCGGCAACCCGGCGCGCCCCGAGTTCGATCCGCGTCGCGATGGTGTGCCGGCGCAGGTCGATGTCGTGCTCTTCGTAGAACCCGGCGTCGCGCACCCAGTCCGGTTCTTCGGCGTCGCCCAGCAGCACGCCTTTCGACAGGGCGGGCAGTTCGTACGGGCGGTGGGCCTCGGCGCCCAGGAGAACGAGTTCGCCGGAGTACCCGTGTTCACGCAGCGTCGCCGCGGCTGTCGCCCCACCGAGTCCCGCACCGAGGATCACGATGCGTCGCGGTTGCGCCATGGCTCTCTCCCTGTCACCGGTGACCTGTCTCACGCTACCGTCCGGGTGAGTTTTTCGCGTCCACCGTCACGAGCTCTCACCGCTTCGGTCCCTTCTGCGGTCCGGGCGAAGCGAACGAGGGGAACGACGTGACTGCTCAGGACGAATGGTCCGTCACCTGCCGCGATCTGGCGGGGCGGAAGCGGGCGCTGACCGTGTTCACCAGCAACGGGCGCATCGTGCTGGTAGGACCTCCCGGCGAGGCCGCGGTGCTGGAACCACTGGACGTAGGACGTCTCCGCGCGGCGTTGCGGGACGCGGTTGTCGTGGTAGGACAGGAAGCGCGGGAGTGATCACCCCTGCAGCCGCTACCCCCGGATCGGCTGGCTAGGTTAGCCTAACTTCATGACCGCGATCGCCGAAACCACGACCGCCACCCGGCTCCACGGCGAGGGCCTGACGCTCGCCTACGACGGGCGCACGGTCGCCGAAGACCTCGGGGTGACCATCCCGGACCAGTCCTTCACGGTGATCGTCGGTCCGAACGCTTGCGGGAAGACCACCCTGCTGCGGGCGCTGGCGCGGTTGCTCAAGCCGCGCAAGGGGATGGTGTACCTGGATGGTGAGGTCATCACGTCGATGCCCGCCAAGCAGGTCGCGCGGCGCCTGGGGTTGCTGCCGCAGAGTTCAATCGCCCCCGAGGGCATCACGGTCGCGGATCTGGTGGCCCGCGGCCGGTACCCGCACCAGCGGCTGCTGCGCCAGTGGTCGAAGGAGGATGCGGCAGTCGTAGAACGTTCTATGTCCGCAACGGGCGTGTCCGAACTGGCCGACCGCCTCGTGGACGAACTGTCCGGCGGTCAGCGGCAGCGGGTGTGGCTGGCGATGGCGCTGGCGCAGGAAACGGAACTGCTGCTGCTGGACGAGCCCACGACGTTCCTGGACATCTCGCACCAGATGGACATCCTGGACCTGTGCGCGCAACTGCACGCCGAACAGGGCCGCACGCTCGTCGCGGTGCTGCACGATCTCAACCACGCCGCCCGGTACGGCACCCACCTCATCGCGATGCGCGGTGGGAGGGTCATCGCCACGGGCAGCCCGGAGGAGGTCGTCACGGCGGAACGGGTGGAGGAGATCTTCGACCTCCCGTGCCGCGTGATGCCGGATCCGGAAACGGGCACCCCACTGGTGATTCCCAAGGCGCGGCGATAGCCGCACAAAGCCCCCGAGAGTTGGGTGATCATCCCGTCGCCTGACACCGGGCGATCACTTTGAGCCAGGGCCGCAACAGGCGCCGGAACCGGCGGCCGAAAGACCAAAGCTTGCGGCCCTGGAGCAAAGTGATATGCACAAACCGCAGGCGACGGGATGATCACTCAACTCGACCACCTGCCCGAGGTGAGATCCCTTTGGGGTCCATCATCCTGGAGCCTGCCCGCCGGCCAATACCGCTAAGTTTAGGCGAGTTTCCGCAGCTCAGAGGCGTTTGGAGGCGTCGCCCACAGAGCGGTCACACCCCGACAGAACAGTTGCCTCAATTGAAGATTCCCCTCAACCGCAACGGCGACTGTCTTAAGTGGAGAACCGCCTAACCGGCGGGAACGACTGAACAGAGCCTCCGGTAACGCCCTGACCAGGTAAAACGTACTAACTTAGCGGTATTGCCCGCCGGCGAGGCATTCTTTTGATCTTCTCGCTTAAATGCCCAGGCACCGGGGTTTACCGGGCGTGACCGCCCTGCTGAAGCGGCCCCACCCCCGCCCCGATCCTTGAGTGTTCACGGCGGCTGGGGATCGGGGCGGGGGTGGGTGGGGGCGGTGTGGCCGCTTCCGTTGCGTTGCCGGGTGCGGGGTGGCGGTGTGGGTCCCTAGCTCAAAAAAGCCCTCAGCAAGGAGGCTGTCCCCTCCAGGTGTTCGGCCATGGCTTGCCTCGCCGATTCCGGATCGCCCTTGAGGATTGCTGTCGCGATGGCTTCGTGCTGGGTGTTGGAGTGGTCCAGGTTTGGGGGCAGCAGGGGGATCTCGTCCAGCAGGCGGTTCACGCGCATCCGGACGTCGGCCACCGCGGAAGTCAGCGAAGGCGAGCCCGTCACCTCCGCGATCGCCAGGTGGAAACGGGAATCCCGCCGCCGATAATCACCTAAATCGGCTGCTCGGGTTTCCGCCAGCGTCGCCAGTAAATGCTCGCGATCCTGATCCGCGATGCGCGCCGCCGCGAGTTCGGCCGCTCCCGTTTCCAGGACGTGCCGCAGGCCCAGCGTGTCCTCCAGGTCCGGGCGCCGCTCGTCCGGCACCGGCGACGGCAACGTCTCCTGCACGAACGTGCCGCCGTACCGGCCGCGCCGCGACTCCACGTACCCGGCTTCGGACAGGGCGTGAATGGCCTCACGAAGCGTCACCCGGCTGACACCGAGGCGTTCCGCCAGCTCCCGTTCCGGCGGCAGCCGCTCCCCCGCCCCGACCACGCCGAGCCGGATCGACTGCAGCAGCCGTTCCACCGTCTCCTCGAAGGCGTTGCCCGTCCTCACCGGCCGGAACAGTGCCTCGTCCGCGCCCGCCATGTCAGCATTCGATCACGTTGACGGCCAGCCCGCCGCGCGCGGTCTCCTTGTACTTCACCTTCATGTCGGCGCCGGTCTCCCGCATCGTCTTGATCGCCTTGTCCAGCGTGACGACGTGGCTCCCGTCCCCGTGCAACGCCATCCGCGCCGCCTGCACCGCCTTCGAAGCACCGATCGCGTTCCGCTCGATGCACGGGATCTGCACGAGACCGCCCACCGGATCGCACGTCAGCCCCAGGTGGTGCTCGACCCCGATCTCAGCCGCGTTCTCCACCTGCTCCGGACTGCCGCCCAGCACCTCCGCGAGCCCCGCCGCCGCCATCGCGCACGCCGAACCGACCTCACCCTGGCAGCCGACCTCGGCGCCCGAGATCGAACCCGTCGTCTTCAGGATCACGCCGATCGCGCCCGCCGTGAGCAGGAACCGCACCACCCCGGCGTCCGAGGCACCCTGCACGAACCGCCGGTAGTAGTGCAGCACCGCCGGGATGATGCCGGCCGCACCGTTCGTCGGCGCCGTCACCACGCGGCCGCCGGAAGCGTTTTCTTCGTTCACCGCCAACGCGTACAGGCCCACCCAGTCCATTGCGGACAGTGAGTCCTCCGGCTCCGACAACAGTTTGGCGTGCAGGGACTTCGCCCGCCGACGCACCTTCAGGCCGCCCGGCAACACCCCGTCGTGCTCCAGGCCGTTGCGGACGCACTCCCTCATGACGTCCCAGATCCGCAGCAGCCCGGCCTCGATCTCCTCGCGCGACCGCCACGCGAGTTCGTTGCGCAGCATGATCTCGCTGACCGGCACGCCCTCCTCGCGACACAGCGCGAGCAGCTCACCGCCGGTCGTGAACGGGTGCGGCAGGGGGGTGCTGTCCTCGACCACACCCTGCTCACCCCGCACGAAACCGCCACCCACCGAGTAGTAAGTGCGTTCGAGCAACAGATCTTCGCCGTAAGCACGGAAAACCATGCCGTTCGGGTGCTCGGGCAGCGAACGTCGCCGGTGCATCACCAGATCCCGGTCCTCGCCGAACCGGATCTCCTGCCTGCCACCGAGGCACAACCGCCCCGAAGACCGGATCGCCTCGACGAGTGCGGGCACGGCGTCCGTGTCGACGTCCTCCGGCGTCTCCCCCGAAAGTCCTAAGAGGACAGCGCGATCGCTGCCGTGCCCGAAACCCGTGGCGCCCAGGGAACCGAACAGCTCCGCCTTCACCCGCCGGACACGCGGCAGGTCGTCGCCGAGCGCCTCGACGAACAACCGCGCCGCGCGCATCGGACCCACGGTGTGGGAACTCGAAGGCCCGATGCCGATCGAGAAGAGGTCGAAGACGCTGATGGCCATCTCAGGCGCGCCGGTAGAACGGCATCGGCACGACCTCGACCGGCTCCACCCGGCCGCGGATGTCGACCGACAGGCCCGTGCCCGGCTCGCTCAGCTCCTTCGCCACGTACGCCATCGCGATGGGATGACCGAGCGTCGGAGAAAGCGCACCGCTCGTCACCACGCCGACCTCGCGCTCACCGTCGAGTACCCGGTACCCGTGCCGGGGCGCACGCCGCCCGGAACCCTTGAGCCCCACCAGGACCTCGGCCGGTTCGCGACGACCCTCCAGCGCGGCCTTGCCGACGAAGTCCGGCTTCTCGAACTTCACCACGCGCCCCAGCCCGGCGTCGAACGGCGCGCGATCGGTGCTGAGTTCGTTGCCGTACAACGGCATCCCGGCTTCGAGACGCAACGTGTCGCGGCACGCGAGGCCCGCGGGCAACAGGCCGTGCTCCTCACCGGCGTTGGCGAGCACGTGCCACAAGTCCACCGCCTCGGTCGCCGGCACGTACAGCTCGAAGCCGTCCTCGCCGGTGTAGCCGGTGCGAGCCAGCAGCACGTCGTGACCGCGTACCTGAGTGGGCATGCTCGCGTAGTACTTGAGCCCGGAGAGATCGGCGTCGGTCACGGAACCGACGATCGCCGCCGAATTCGGGCCCTGCACGGCGATCAGCGCGGTGTCGGCCGACCGGTCCTCGACCGTGACGTCGAATTTCGCCGCACGGGCGCGCAGTTCCGACGCGACCAGCGCCGCGTTCCCCGCGTTGGCGACGACGAGGTACTTCTCCTCGGTGAGCCGGTAGACCACGAGGTCGTCGAGCACCCCGCCATCCTCCGCGCACATCATCGTGTAGCGTGCGCGGCCGGGCTGGACCGCCGAAAGCGTGCCGACCAGAGCGAAATCGAGCGCGTCCGCCGCCTGCGGTCCGGTCAGCTCGATCTCGCCCATGTGCGACAGGTCGAACAGCCCGGCCGCCTCACGCACGGCGCGGTGCTCGGCGAGCTCGCTGGAGTACCGCACCGGCATCTCCCAGCCGGCGAAGTCGGTGAACAGCGCATGCAGTCCTTTGTGGACGCCATACAGCGCGGTGTGCATGTCAGCTCCCGTAGGCTTCGATGGGCGGGCACGAGCAGACGAGGTTGCGGTCGCCGTAGGCGCCGTCGATGCGGCGCACCGGCGGCCAGTACTTGCCCTTCGGCGAAACGCCCGCCGGATAAACCGCCGTCTTGCGGTCGTAGGGCAGGTCCCAGTCGCTCGTCAGCGTCTCGGCGGTGTGCGGGGCGTTGCGCAGCGGGCTCTGCTCCACCGGCCAGCGCCCCTCCGCGACCTCTTCGATCTCGCGGCGAATCGCGATCATCGCGTCGCAGAAGCGGTCGATCTCGGCGACGTCCTCGCTCTCGGTGGGCTCCACCATGAGCGTTCCGGCGACCGGGAAGGACATCGTCGGCGCGTGGAAACCGTAGTCCACCAAGCGCTTCGCGACGTCCTCGACGGTGACGCCGGTGCGCTTGGTCAGCGCGCGGAGGTCGAGGATGCACTCGTGCGCGACGAGCCCGCCGCGCCCGGTGTACAGCACCGGGTAGTGCGGGGCCAGGCGTGCGGCGATGTAGTTCGCGGCCAGCACGGCGACCTTCGTCGCGGCGGTCAGCCCGGCCGCGCCCATCATCCGCACGTACGCCCACGAGATCGGCAGGATCGAGGCGGACCCGTACGGCGCCGCCGAAACCGGGCCGACCGCGGAGTCGCCGGCCAGGTTCGGGTGGCCGGGCAGGTACGGCGCGAGGTGCGCGCGCACCGCGACCGGGCCGACACCGGGGCCGCCACCGCCGTGCGGGATGCAGAACGTCTTGTGCAGGTTCAGGTGCGAGACGTCGCCACCGAACTCACCGGGCTTCGCCAGCCCCAGCAACGCGTTCAGGTTCGCACCGTCCACATAGACCTGTCCGCCCGCCTCGTGCACGATGCGGGCCAGCTCGCCGATCCCGTCCTCGTACACGCCGTGCGTCGACGGGTACGTGACCATGATCGCGGCGAGGGTGTCGCGGTGAGCGTCCACTTTGGCCTTGAGGTCTTCGAGGTCCACGTCACCGTTCTCGCGGCAGGCGACGACCACCACGCGCATCCCGGCGAGCACGGCGGACGCGGCGTTGGTGCCGTGCGCCGACGACGGGATCAGGCACACGTCGCGCTCGGGCTGCCCGTTGGCCTTGTGGTACGCGCGGATCGCGAGCAGACCCGCGAACTCGCCCTGCGAACCGGCGTTGGGCTGCAGCGAAACCTCGTCGTAGCCGGTGACCTCGGCGAGCCAGCCGCACAACTGGTCGATCAGCTCGCGGTAGCCCTCGGCGTCCTCGGCGGGCGCGAACGGGTGGATGCCTGCGAACTCGGGCCAGCTGATCGGCTCCATCTCCGCGGTGGCGTTGAGCTTCATGGTGCACGAGCCCAGCGGGATCATGCCGCGGTCGAGCGCGTAGTCCTGATCGGACAGTCGGCGCAGGTACCGCAGCATCGACGTTTCCGAGCGGTGCTTGTGGAACACCTCGTGGGTGAGGTACTCGCTCTCGCGCGCCAGCCCGGCCGGGAGCGCCGACGGGCCGGGCTCGGCGTGGGCTTCGAGGTCGAAGGCCAGCAGCACGCGGCGCAGGGTGTCCACAGTGGTCACTTCGTCGCACGCGATGCGCACGTGGTCGTCGTCCACGCGACCGAGGTTGATGCCGAACCGGCGCGCGTCCGCGAGCACCTGCCCGGCGCGGCCGGGAACGCGGGCGAGCACGGTGTCGAAGAAGCCCTCGTGGACGACCTCGACGCCGCCTTCCCGCAGCGCGGCGGCGAGCCCGGTGGCCAGCCCGTGCACGCGCTGCGCGATGGCCTTCAGCCCGTCGGGGCCGTGGTAGACGGCGTACATCGCGGCGAGGACCGCGGGCAGCACCTGGGCGGTGCAGATGTTCGAGGTGGCCTTCTCGCGGCGGATGTGCTGCTCGCGGGTCTGCAGCGCGAGCCGGTACGCGGGGTTGCCGTCGGCGTCGACGGATACACCCACCAGCCGCCCCGGCAGCGAGCGCTCAAGCCCCTTGCGGACGGCGAGGTAACCGGCGTGCGGGCCGCCGTAGCCGAGCGGCACGCCGAAGCGCTGCGTGGTACCGGCGGCGACGTCGGCGCCGAACTCACCGGGCGCGGTGACGAGCGTGAGGGCGAGCAGGTCGGCGGCGACGGTGTAGAGCGCGCCCGCCTCCTTGGCGACCTTGCCGATCGCCTCGTAGAAACCCTTGCCGCGCAACACACCTGAGGCACCGGGGTACTGCACGACGACGCCGAAGAAGTCCTCGGGCAGGCCGGTGTGCAGGTCGCGCACGTCGACCTCGATGCCGACGGCCTCGGCGCGCGTGCGCACGACGGCGATGGTCTGCGGCAGGCATTCCGCGTCGAGGACGACGCGCGAGGACTTCGCCTTCGACTGGCGGCGCATGAGCATGACCGCTTCGGCCACGGCGGTGGACTCGTCGAGCAGGGAGGCGTTGGCGGTGTCCAGGCCGGTCAGGGTGGAGACCATGGTCTGGAAGTTGAGGAGCGCTTCGAGGCGGCCCTGCGAGATCTCCGGCTGGTAGGGGGTGTACGCCGTGTACCAGGCGGGGTTTTCGAGGACGTTGCGGCGGATGACCGGCGGCGTGACCGTGTCGCTGAAGCCGAGGCCGATCATCTGCGTCATGGGCCGGTTCTTCGTGGCGAGCGCGCGCAACTCCGCGGTGGCTTCCTGCTCGCTCGCGGGCGGCGGCAGGCGCAGGTCGCGGTCGGTGCGGATACCGGCGGGCACGGCCGCGTCGACGAGCGCGTCGAGGCTCCCGTACCCGCATTCGGCGAGCATCTTGGCCTGTTCGTGCTCGGCTGGACCGATGTGGCGATCGGCGAAGGTGGACATCGGGAGCTCCTCGTTCAGCGGCTGCGGGAACTCCCCCTCTGTCATCGGCACCTGAGAGTTTCACCGCTGTGGGGCGGCTTTCACCTTGGGTGAGGCGCGGACGTGCGCCTGCTTTCCAGAGTGGCCTGGCCAGAGCGGTAACTGGTACCTGAGAGATTGGCGGGGAGGTTGCTCCTTCGGTGCCCCGTGTGTCGACGGGGGCTCTCCCGCTCCGGCTCGTGACGGCCCATGTTCAGTTGTGGCGTCAGTCTATAGCCAGGGGCACCGGCGAGCGAGGGGACGGCGGGGCAGGTCTCCGGGGCCCTTTCGCGCCCCGGAGTTGTCGACGGTGCGTGATGCGTTGTGCGCGATCCGCTGTCCGGGCAGCGGCCCCCGCCTAGATCGGGGTGACGTAGGCGCCGCTGATCCCGCCGTCGACCAGGAACTGCGAGGCGGTGATGAACGAGGCGTCGTCGCTGGCGAGGAAGGCGACGGCGGCCGCGATCTCCGTCGGCTCGGCGAACCGGCCCATCGGCACGTGCACCAGACGGCGGGCGGCGCGTTCCGGGTCCTTCGCGAACAGCTCCTGCAACAGCGGCGTGTTCACCGGACCGGGGCACAGCGCGTTCACCCGGATGCCCTCGCGCGCGAACTGCACGCCCAGCTCCCGCGTCATCGACAGCACGCCGCCCTTCGACGCCGTGTACGAGATCTGCGAGGTCGCCGCGCCCATGACCGCGACGAACGACGCCGTGTTGACGATCGCGCCCTTGCCCTGCCGCTGCATGTGCGGGATGGCGTACTTGCAGCACAGGTACACCGACGTCAGGTTCACCTCCTGCACCTTCCGCCAGGCGTCGATCCCCGTGGTCAGGATCGAGTCGTCCTCCGGCGGGGAGATGCCGGCGTTGTTGAACGCCACGTCCAACGACCCGAAACGGTCCACAGTGGTCTGGAACAGGGCCTCGACCTGGGCTTCGTCGGTGACGTCCGTGGCGATGAACTCGCCGCCCACCTCGTCGGCGGCCGCCTTGCCGCTCGCCGCGTCGACGTCCGCGACCACCACCTTCGCGCCCTCGCTCGCCAGCCGCCGCGCCGTGGCGAGGCCGATCCCGCTGCCGCCGCCGGTGATGACGGCGACCCGGCCCTCGAACCGCTGCATGTCAGACCTCCGTGCTCAGAAAGACGTTCTTGACCTCGGTGAACGCGTCCAGCGCGTCCGGCCCCAGCTCACGCCCCAGCCCCGACTGCTTGAAGCCGCCGAACGGCGTCCAGTACCGCACCGACGAGTGCGAGTTGACCGACAGGTTCCCCGCCTCGACGGCGCGGGAGACCCGGAACGCTCGTCCAACGTCGGACGTCCAGATGGACCCGGACAGCCCGTACTCGGTGTCGTTCGCCAGCCGGATCGCGTCCGCCTCGTCGGTGAACGGCACGACGGCGACCACCGGCCCGAAGATCTCCTCGGTGACCAGCGGATCGGTCAGCGACGTCGGCGTGACGACCGTGGGCGGGAACCAGAAACCCGGCCCGTCGGGTGCGCTTCCCCGGAAAGCGACTGGAGCATCAGGTAGGACGTAGGACGTCACACGTTCCTTGTGCTGCCGGGAGATCAGCGGGCCCATCTCCGTGCCCTCGGCACCCGGATCGCCCACGACGACCCCCTTGACCGCGGGTTCGAGCAGCTCCATGAACCGGTCGTAGACCGGGGCCTGCACGAGGATCCGGGACCGGGCGCAGCAGTCCTGCCCGGCGTTGTCGAACACGCCGTAGGGCGCGGTCGCCGCGGCCTTCTCCAGGTCGGCGTCGGCGAACACGATGTTCGCACTCTTGCCGCCGAGCTCCAGCGTCACGCGCTTCACCTGCTCGGCGCAGCCGGCCATGATCTGCTTGCCCACGGCCGTCGAGCCGGTGAACACGACCTTCCGCACGGCCGGGTGCGTCACGAACCGCTGCCCGACGACGGCACCCCGGCCGGGCAGCACCTGGAACACGTCCTCGGGGATGCCGGCTTCCCGCGCCAGTTGCGCCAGGCGCAGTGCGGTCAGCGGGGTCAGCTCGGCGGGTTTGAGCACGACGGTGTTCCCCGCGGCGAGCGCCGGCGCGAAACCCCACGCGGCGATCGGCATGGGGAAGTTCCACGGCACGATGATCCCGACCACGCCGAGCGGCTCGTGGAACGTCACGTTCACCCCGCCGGGCACCGGGATCTGCTTGCCGTGCAAGCGTTCCGGCGCGGCCGCGTAGAAGTGCAGCACGTCGCGGACGTTGCCGGCCTCCCACCGCGCGTTGCCGATCGTGTGGCCGGAGTTGGCCACCTCGAGCCGGGCCAGGTGCTCCACGTCGGCGTCGACCGCCTCGGCGAACCGCCGCAGCAGGCGCGCCCGGTCGCCCGGCGCCACGGCCCGCCACGACGGCAACGCCGCCTGCGCCCGCGCGATCGCCGCGTCGGTCTCCTCCAGCGAAGCGAGTTCGACCGTCCCCACGACCTCCTCGGTCGCCGGGTTGATCACGTCCATGTCGTTCCTCACGTCCTTCACGAGCGGGTCGCGTCGACCAGTGCGGCGAACAGGCGCACGTCCTCGACGTCCTGCTCCGGATGCCATTGCACGCCCAGCACGAACCGCGAGCCGGGCACCTCGACGGCCTCCACCGTGCCGTCCGACGCCCAGCCGACCGCGCGCAGGCCCTCGCCCAGCGAAGCGACCGCCTGGTGGTGGTAGCAGTGCCCCTTCGCCTCCACGCCGAGGATCCCCGCGACCCGGCTCCCGTCGGCCAGGGTGATCCGGTTGTGCCCGTACACCGCGGGCGCGGGCTGGTGGTCCGCGTGCCCCACGACCTCCGGCAGGTGCTGGGTCAGCGTCCCGCCGAGCGCGACGTTCAGCACCTGCATGCCCCGGCACACCCCGAGCAGCGGCAGCCCCCGGTCCAGCGCCGCCCGGGTGAGCGCGAACTCGAATGCGTCCCGCTCCGGCCGGGAAACCGTTTTCTCGTGCGCCTGCTGTCCGTACCGCGCGGGGTCAACATCCGCGCCGCCCGCGATCACCAGAGCGTCCACTGCGGACAGTGCCGTGACATCGCTTCCCACAGACGGCAACAGGACTGGCACACCACCGGCCGCGACGACAGCGTCCACATAAGACCGGGGCAGCAGCGCGGCAGGCGTCTGCCACACACCCCAACTCGCCGTCTCGACGTAGGTGGAGATGCCGATGACCGGCCTAGAGCCGCTCGAAACCACGGATCCGCTCCCAGTCGGTGACGGCCGCGTCGAAGGCCGCGAGTTCGACGCGGGCGGCGTTCAGGTAGTGCTCGACGACGTCATCGCCGAACGCGGTTCGCGCGACCTTGCTCTCCGCGAGCAGCTGCGCGGAGTCGCGGAGGTTCGCGGGCACGGTCGGTTTCTCGGCACCGTAAGCGTTCCCGGTGAACTCCGGCTCCAGCGGCAGCTCGTTGTCGATCCCGTGCAGCCCGGCGGCCACGAGCGCGGCCACGGCCAGGTACGGGTTCACGTCGCCGCCGGGCACGCGGTTCTCCACGCGCAGCGACTGGCCGTGCCCCACGACGCGCAGCGCGCACGTCCGGTTGTCGGTCCCCCAGGCGACGGCGGTCGGCGCGAAGCTGCCGGGCATGAACCGCTTGTAGGAGTTGATGTTCGGCGCGAAGAAGTACGTCAGCTCGCGCAGGCACGCCAGCTGCCCGGCCAGGAAGTGCGTCATGAGCGGCGAGAACCCGCCAGGGCCGTCACCCGCGAGCACCGGCTCGCCGTCGGCGGAGCGCAGGCTGATGTGGATGTGGCAGGAGTTGCCCTCGCGCTCGTTGTACTTCGCCATGAAGGTCAGGCTGCGCCCCTCCTGCGCGGCGATCTCCTTGGCACCGGTCTTGTAGATGCTGTGGTTGTCGCAAGTGGACAGCGCCTCGGCGTACCGGAAAGCGATTTCATGCTGGCCCGGGTTGCACTCGCCCTTGGCTGACTCGACGTACATCCCCGCCGAACCCATCTCGTTGCGGATGCGCCGCAACAACGGCTCGATCCGCCCGGTGCCGAGCATCGAATAGTCCACATTGTACTGGTTGGCGGGCGTCAGCTCACGGTAACCGCGTTGCCACGCCTGTTCGTACGTGTCGTCGAAGACGATGAACTCCAGCTCCGTGCCGACGAACGCGGAAAGCCCGCGCTCGGCCAGCCGGTCGAGCTGACGGCGCAGCACCTGCCGGGGTGAGACGGGCACGTCGCCGCCCCGCACCCGTTCGACGTCGGCGAGCACCAGCGCCGTGCCCGGGTGCCAGGGCAGCAGGCGCAGCGTCGTGAGGTCCGGGCGCAGCACGAAATCGCCGTAACCCTTCTCCCACGAGGACAGTTCGTAGCCGTCCACGGTGTTCATGTCCACGTCCACGGCGAGCAGGTAGTCACACGCCTCGGTCGCGTGCGGCACGACCTCGTTGACGAAGTACTCGGCGGCGCACCGCTTGCCCTGCAGCCGCCCCTGCATGTCGGTCATCGCGACGAGGACGGTGTCGATCACACCTTCTTCGACCAGTTCCCGCAGGCGGTCGAGGGTGAGCATGCCTCTGGCACTGTTCATCCGCACACCCTTCCGCGCCACCACAACCCCGTCAAAGGGCTACTATTGGTCCATTGACGAGCGCTGTCAAGGGGGCGGAATGGCCGACGAGATCATCGACGTCTGGATGCAGCAGCCGAACCAGCGTTTCCTCGACCAGCGGTGGCTCGAACCGTTGCTGCGCTGGACGGACCTCGACCGCGCAGCGCCCCCGGTCGCGGCGACGCTCGGTGCGATGGACCGCGCCGGCGTGCGGATCGGCCTGCTGTCGGCGTGGCACGGCCCGCAGGGGGTGCTGATCTCGAACGACGAGGTCGCCGAACTGGTGCAGGCCCGCCCCGACCGGTTCGCGGGCATCGCGACCGTCGACCTCACCGATCCCGTGCGTGCCGTCCGGGAGATCCGGCGTTGCGTGCGGGACCTGGGTTTCGTGGGCGTGCGGGTGGTGCCGTGGCTGTGGAACCTGCCGCCGAACGACCGCCGCTACTACCCCGTGTACGTCGCGTGCGTGGAGGAGGACGTGCCGTTCTGCACGCAGATCGGGCACACCGGGCCGCTGTGCCCGTCCGAACCGGGGCGGCCGATCCCGTACCTGGACGAGGTGCTGCTGGACTTCCCGCAGCTCGTGGTCGTCGGCGGGCACGTGGGGTACCCGTGGCTGGCGGAAGTGCTGTCGCTGGTGCGGAAGTACCCGAACTTCCACGTGGACACCTCGGCGTACGCGGTGCACCGGCTGCCGGAGGAGCTGGTGGAGTTCATGCGCGGCCGGGGCCGGACGCGAGTGCTGTTCGGCAGCAACTACCCGATGCTCACGCCCGCCCAGTGCCTCGACCGGCTGGACGACCTGGGGCTCGGCGCGGAGGCGCGGGAGCTGTTCCTCGGCGGCAACGCCCGGCGGGTGTTCTCGCTGCCGCTGTAGAGGCGGGAGATCCTCGTTTCCCGTCCGGAAGGGCAGTTGATCAGCGGAGGCGCCGGTCCGTCCGTATCCTCGCGGTACCGGCTGGGAGGCAGCGCATGAGCGAGCGAAAGACCGTCATCATCACGGGCGCGAGCGATGGCATCGGCGCCGCGGCCGCGCGCACGCTCCACCGCGACGGTCACCGGGTGGTCGTCGTCGGCCGCTCGCCGGAGAAGACGGCCGCCGTCGCGGGCGAGCTCGGGGTGGACTCGTTCGTCGCCGACTTCACCCGGCTCGACGAGGTGCGCAAGCTCGCCGATGACCTGAACACGGCGTACCCCCGCATCGACGTGCTCGTCAACAACGCCGGCGGCCTCTTCGGCGAACGCGCCAAGACCGTCGACGGCTTCGAGAAGACCTTCCAGGTCAACTACCTCGCGCCGTTCCTGCTCACCCAGCTGTTGCGCGACAAGCTGATCGCGTCGGGCGCCGCCGTGTTCCAGACGGCGAGCCTCAGCGCACGCCTGGCCGCCAAGCTCGACCTCGACGACCTGAACCACGACCGCGACTTCGCGCCGGTCCGGGTCTACAACTTCACGAAGCTCGAAATCGTCCTGTTCACCAAGGAACTGCACCGCCGGTACCACGCGCAGGGCCTCTCGGCAGCCGCGTTCGACCCGGGCGGCGTCGCGACGAACTTCGCCACCGGGTCCACCAGCCGGCCGATGCGGCTCCTCTACACGACTCCCGCGCTGCGCGCCCTGCTGCCCGGCCCGGACAAGGGCGCCAGGACCCTGCTGTGGCTCATCCAGGGCAAACCGGGCGTGGACTGGGAGTCCGGGGGCCTCTACGTGCGGCGCAAGCCCGGCCGGACCAACCGCCAGATCGAGGACGCCGACCTCGCGCGTGCCCTCTGGGACCGCACCGAAGAACTGCTGAAGTAGCCCTACCCCCGACCCTCCAGATACCGGCGGATCTCGGTGACCGCCGCCCGGCCCGCGCGGTTGGCGCCGATCGTGCTCGCCGAGGGGCCGTACCCGACCAGGTGCAGCCGCGGGTCCGCGACGACGCGGGTGCCGTCCATGCGGATGCCACCGCCGGGCGCCCGCAGGTGCAGTGGCGCCAGGTGGTCCAGCGCCGCGCGGAAGCCGGTCGCCCACAGGATCGCGTCGGCGTGCCGCTCCGTGCCGTCCGCCCACACGACGCTGTGCTCGGTGAGGTGGTCGAACATCGGCTTGCGGTCGAGGATCCCCTGCTCCAGGCCACGCCGGACGTCCGGCGTGAGGGCCAGCCCGGTCACGCTCACGACGCTGCCCGGCGGCAGTCCCGCGCGCACCCTGCGGTCCACCTTCGCGACGGACTGCCGTCCGATCTCCGGACCGAACTCCGCGTCCAGCCATTCGGGTTCGCGGCGGGTCACCCACGTCGTACCGCTCGCGACCTCGGCGATCTCCAGCAGCAGCTGCACTCCGGACGCACCGCCGCCGACCACGACGACGTGCTTGCCGCGGAACTCCTCCACGCTCTCGAAGTCCGCCGTGTGCAGCTGGCGGCCGCGGAACCGCTCCTGCCCCGGGTAGTACGGCCAGAACGGCCGGTCCCAGGTGCCGGTCGCGTTGATCACCGCCCTGGCCGCCCACGTGTCGGTCGCGCTCTCGACCAGCAGCCGCTCGCCCTCGTCGTGCACGGACAGCACGTCGACGGGCCGCACGACGGGCAGGTCGAACGTCCGCTCGTAGCGGCCGAAGTACTCCGACACGACCTCCGACGCGGGACGGTCGCGGTCGGCTTCCCCGAGCGCCATCCCCGGCAGGTCGTGGATCGCGTGCGCCTTGCCCAGCTTCAGCGACGGCCAGCGGTACTGCCACGCGCCGCCCGGCCGCTTGCCGTGGTCGAGGACGACGAAGCCGGTGCCGTTCCGGAAGCCGGTGCGACGCAGGTGGTAGGCGGCGGAGAGGCCCGCCTGCCCCGCGCCGATCACGGCCACGTCGGTTTCTGTACGCACTCCACGTACAACGGCGAGCGGGGGCCGGGGCTTCCCCCGGCCCCCGAGATCACTTCCGGCGGATCGCGCGGATGATCGCCACCACGACCAGGAGCCCGGCGACCCCGGCCAGCACCGGGGCGAGGCGCTTGAGCACCGAGTTGCCCGCCAGGTCGAACAGGTCGAGGGCCTCGGTCTCCTTCGGCTCGGCCGGCTTGACCGACTCCAGCTTCGGCTTGGGCTCGGCGGCCTCCGGAGTGGCCGTCGTCTCCGGCTCCGGCTCTTCGCCGCCCCCCAGCTTCTCCGCCAGGTTGGTCGCGAACTGGTCCAGGATCTTGCCGCCGACCTCGGAGATCATCCCGCGGCCGAACTGGGCGGGGCGGCCGGTCACGTTCAGGTCGGTCGACACGGTGCCCTTGGTGCCGGTGCCGTCCTCGTGCAGCGTCACCGTGACCGTGGCAGCCGCGGTGCCCGCGCCACGCGAGTCCTTCCCCGACGCCTTGATCACGATCCTGCGGGCCGCCTCGTCCTTCTCCAGGAACTCGCCGGAACCCTTGTACAGCAGGGAAATCGGCCCCAGCTTGACCTTGACCGTACCGGTGAACGTGTCACCTTCGACCTTCGTCAGGCTCGCCCCTGGCATGCACGGCGCGACGCTCTCCGGGTCGATGACGGCCTGCCAGACCTGGGCGGGCGGCGCCGGAACGGTGAACTCGTGGTCAAGCCGCACGGCCTGACCTCCCTTCGTCCTCGTAGGGCAGATGCCGGAAAGGGCATCCTGACGGCACTTTACGCCGTCAGGATGCCCTCCGAGGGGTTCCTCTCACCCGGTGACAGCCGCGCTGACCGCCCTACCCGTCAGTACTCGCGCCAGCTCCTGCCGGTACTCCACGTCGGCGTTGCCGTCCGCGGTCGGGTTGGTGCCCTCCGCGGCGTGCGCGGCGGCGGCGCGGATCGTCTCCCGCGTCGCCTCCTGCCCGACGAGCGCCTGCTCGACCGCCGTGGCGCGCACGGGCGTCGCGCCCATGTTCGTCAACGCGATGCGGGCCTCGGCGATCCTGCTGCCCTCGGTCCGCACCGTCGCCGCCACGGCCACCATCGACCACGCCTGTGCGACCCGGTTGAACTTCTCGTAGTGCGCCCGCCAGCCGGTGTGCTTGGGCACCCGCACCTCGACCAGGATCTCGTCCGGCGCGAGCGTCGTCGTGAACATGTCCTGGAAGAAGTCGGCGGCGGGCACCGTGTGGCGGCCGGACGTGCCCGCGATGACCATCTCCGCGTCCAGCGCGAGCGCCGGGGCGAGCAGGTCACCCGCCGGGTCGGCGTGCGCGATGGCGCCGCCGAACGTGCCGCGGTGGCGGACCTGCGGATCGGCGACGGTGTCCGTCGCCCTGGCCAGCAGCGCGGCGTGCTCGGCGACGAGGTGGTCCCGCTGCACGTCGTAGTGCGTGGTCATCGACCCGATCACCAGCGCGTCGCCGTCCTCGCGGACCCCACGCAACTCGGCGATCTTGCCGAGGTCGACGATCGTCGACGGCGCCGCGAGCCGCAGCCGCAGCACCGGCAGCAGGCTCTGCCCGCCGGCGAGCACCTTGGCGTCCTCGCCCGCGGCCGCCAGCGCCTGGACCGCCTCGTCCACAGTGGACGGAGCGGTGTAGTCGAAGGCAGCGGGGATCACTGCGCACCTCCCGAAGCGTCGATCGAACCGAGCCCGCCGCCGGCCTCGCTGCCGAGGCCACCGGCGTCCTTGCTGCCGCGGTGGATCGCGGCCCACACCCGCATCGGCGAGCACGGCATCTCGATGTCGTCGACACCCAGGTGCCGCACCGCGTCCACGATCGCGTTCACCACCGCCGGGGTCGAGGCGATCGTGCCCGCCTCGCCGACCCCCTTGACGCCCAACGGGTTCGTCGTCGACGGCGTCTCCGTGCGGTCCGTCGTGAACGAGGGCAGGTCCGCCGCGGACGGCAGCAGGTAGTCCGCGAACGTGCCCGTCGTCAGCGTGCCGCTCTCGTCGAAGACCGCCTCCTCGAACAACGCCTGCGCGATGCCCTGCGCCAGCCCGCCGTGGATCTGGCCCTCGACGATCAGCGGGTTCACCACCGCGCCCACGTCGTCGACGCACACGTACTTCCGCAGCGTCACGCGGCCCGTCTCGGTGTCCACCTCCGCCGCGCACAGGTGCGTGCCGTGCGGGAACGAGAAGTTCTCCGGGTCGAACACGGCCTCGGAGTCCAGCGTCGGCTCCATGCCGTCGGGCAGGTTGTGCGCGGCGAACGTCGCGAAGCAGACGTCCTGGATCGTGGTGGACTTGTCCGTGCCACGCACGGTGAACTTGCCCTGCGCGAACTCCAGGTCGTCCGGCGAGCACTCCATCAGGTGCGCGGCGATCGTGCGGGCCTTGGCGACGACCTTCTCCGCTGCCTTGACCACCGCGATCCCGCCCACCGCGAGCGAACGCGAGCCGTAGGTGTCCATGCCCTTGTGCGAGGACTGTGTGTCGCCGTGGATCACCTCGACGTCCTCGAACGGCACGCCCAGCTGGTCGGCGACGATCTGGCTCCACGCCGTCTCGTGCCCCTGGCCGTGCGCGGACGCGCCCGTGACGACCTCGACCTTGCCGGTCGGCAGCATCCGCACCGACGCGTGCTCCCACCCGCCCGCCGCGTAGTCGAGCGAACCGAGCACCCGCGACGGCGCCAGCCCGCACATCTCCGTGAACGTCGAGATGCCGATGCCCAGCTGCACCGGATCCTTGCGCTCCCGGCGTTCCCGCTGCTCACGCCGCAGCCCGTGGTAGTCGAACAACTGCATGGCCTTCTCGGTCGCGGCCTCGTAGTTGCCCGAGTCGTAGGTCAGCGTGGAAACGGTGGTGTACGGGAACTCCTCGTGCTTGATCCAGTTCTTCTCACGCAGCTCCATCGGGTCCATGCCCAGCTCGGCGGCGAGCTCGTCCATGATCCGCTCGATGCCGAACGTGGCCTCCGGCCGCCCGGCGCCGCGGTAGGCGTCGGTGAGCGTGGTGTTGGTGAACACGTTGGTGCAGGCGAAGTGGTACGCCGGGATCTTGTAGATCGCGTTGAACATGAACGCGCCCAGGATCGGCACACCCGGCCCGACGAGCCCGAGGTACGCACCCATGTCGGCGAGCAGCTCGACCTTCAGCCCGGTGACCGTGCCGTCGCGGTTGGCGGAGATCGTGATGTCCTGGATCTGGTCGCGGCCGTGGTGCGCGGCGAGCATCGTCTCCGAGCGCGACTCGGTCCACTTGACCGGCTTGCCCAGCTTCTGCGCGAGCAGCAGGCACATCGTTTCCTCCGGCAGCACGGCGATCTTGCCGCCGAACCCGCCGCCGACGTCCGGCGCGATCACCCGCAGCTTGTGCTCGGGAATGCCGAGGGTGAGCGCCGCCATCGTCTTGAGGATGTGCGGCACCTGCGTGGCCGACCACATCACGATCTGGGCACCAGTCGGGTCCACCACGCACGAACGCGGCTCCATGAAGGCCGGGATGAGCCGCTGCTGCCGGAACCGCCGCTTGACGACGACCTCGGCGCTGGAGATCGCTTCTTCGACATTTCCGCCCGAACCCGCTTCACCGCTGTCGAACACCCACAGCGCGTTGCGGTTCGTGCCCAGTTCCTCGTGCACGAGTGGCGCGCCTTCGGCGAGCGCGTTCTCCAGCCCGAGCACGACGGGCAGTTCCTCGTAGTCGACGTCGATGGCTTCGAGCGCGTCCTGCGCCTCGGCCTTGCTGCGCGCGACGACGACCGCCACGCCTTCACCGGCGAAGTTCACGCGGTCGGCGGCGAGGATCGGCCGTCGCGGGCTCTTCATGTCCGGCGTGATGGGCCACGCACACGGCATCCCGATGCTGCCGTCCGGGTCCAGGTCCGCGGCGGTGTAGACGGCGACGACGCCGGGCTTGGTCTTCGCCTCGGCGGTGTCGATGCCGTTGATCTTCGCGTGGGCGTACGGACTGCGCAGGACCGCCACGTGCAGCAGACCCGGCAGCGTCAGGTTGTCCGTCCAGCGGGTGCGCCCGGTGATGAGCCGGGCGTCCTCCTTGCGGGTGCGGGCCTTGCCGACCTCGGGCTCGATCGTCGCGGTCACGTCACTCGCCCCCGATCGCGCTCGTCTCGCGGGCCTCGCTGACGCGCTCGGCTTCCGGGCCGGCGCCGGGGCTCATGTGGCGTGCGGCGTCCTGCACGGCACGCACGATGTTCTGGTAACCCGTGCAGCGGCACAGGTTGCCTTCGAGCCCCTCGCGGACGGCCTTCTCGTCGGGATCGGGGTTGTCCGCCAGCAGGTCGATCGACTGCATGATCATGCCGGGCGTGCAGAAACCGCACTGCAGCGCGTGGTTGTCGTGGAACGCCTGCTGCACGGGGTGGAGCTGCCCGTCGCGCGCCAGCCCCTCGACCGTGGTGATCTCGCAGCCGTCCGCCTGCACGGCGAGCACCGAGCAGGACTTCACGCTCTGGCCGTTGAGGTGGACCGTGCACGCCCCGCAGTTGCTCGTGTCGCAGCCGATGACGGTGCCGACCTTGCCGAGCGTCTCCCTCAGGTAGTGGACGAGCAGCGTGCGGGGTTCGACCTCGTCGGAGTACTGGGTTCCGTCGACGGTGACGGTGATACGCATTGAGGCCCTCCAGTGGTGGGAGCTGGGGTGATCGCCTTCACACCGGGAGCCTGCTCCTTCTGTCGCGGTGGGACAAGTCCCCGCTCGGGGAACTTGACACACCCCTTCCGCGAATGCGCTTTCACGTCATCGATCGCTCCGCATCCGCGGAGATCCACAGTGCACGAAGTGACAAAAATATGGACTTCGATCACCGACTTGTGGAACTAACCGTGGATGCGTCCCGACAGCTCGGCGAGCCGTTTGCCGCCGCCGCCCCACCGCATCGCGATGATCTCCGCGGCGATGGACACGGCCGTCTCCTCCGGCGTGCGCGCCCCGAGGTCGAGCCCGATCGGCGACGACAGCCGCGCCAGCTCCTCGTCGGTCAGGCCGGCCTCCCGCAGGCGGGCCATCCGGTCGTCGTGGGTGCGGCGCGAGCCCATGGCGCCGACGTAGCCGACGTCGAGGCGCAGCGCGACCTCCAGCAGCGGCACGTCGAACTTCGGGTCGTGCGTCAGCACGGCGATGACGGTGCGGCGGTCGATGCGGCCGGCCTCGGCCTCGGCCTTGAGGTAGCGGTGCGGCCAGTCGACCACGACCTCGTCGGCGCTGGGGAACCGGCTGGCCGTCGCGAACACCGGCCGCGCGTCGCACACCGTGACCTGGAACCCGAGGTACGCGCCCATCCTGGCCATCGCGGCGGCGAAGTCGATCGCGCCGAACACCAGCATCCGCGGCGGCGGCTCGAACGAGTTGACGAACACCGACATGCCCTCGCCGCGGCGCTCGCCCTCCAGGCCGTAGTGCAGGGTGCCGGTGCGGCCGGTGGCGAGCAGGCCGCGTGCGTCGTCGACCACCGCGTCGTCGATGCGGGCGGTGCCGAGAGTGCCCTTCGTGCGGTCGGGCCACACGATCATGTGCCTGCCGACGCGGTCGGCGTCCTCGTGCTCGATCACCGTCACGACCGCGACAGGCTGTCCTTTGTGGACCGAGTCGACGACGTCCTGCAGCTCGGGCATGGTGTCCTTGTCGACGCGCTCGACGTAGATGTCGATGATCCCGCCGCAGGTCAGGCCCACCGCGAAGGCGTCGTCGTCGCTGACGCCGTAGCGCTGCAGCACGGGCTTGCGCTCGGCGACGACCTCCTGCGCCAGCTCGTAGACGGCGCCTTCCACACAGCCGCCGGACACGCTGCCGACGACCTCCCCGTCCTGCCCGACCAGCATCGCCGCCCCCGGCGCGCGCGGGGCGCTGGAAAACGTGGAGACCACCGTGCCGAGGCCGACGGCCTCGCCCTCGGCCCACCGCTTGTACAGCTCGTCAAGTACGTCATGCATCGCGTATCTCCACCAGCAGTCGTTCCAGGGTGGCCAGGCTGTGGCCGGCCAGCAGGTGATCGAGGTGCGGGAGCGCGGCCGCGATTCCGGACTG
Source organism: Amycolatopsis sacchari (assembly GCF_900114035.1). Lineage (GTDB taxonomy): Bacteria > Actinomycetota > Actinomycetes > Mycobacteriales > Pseudonocardiaceae > Amycolatopsis_E > Amycolatopsis_E sacchari. The sequence goes on from NZ_FORP01000002.1 coordinate 205,680, forward strand.
CACCGGAGCGTAACCGGCCCGTCCCGCGTGGGGGTTCACCCACAGGACAGCGTGCGCCAACCTCCGCATCCTGGCCAGCTGCTCACCGAGCAGGCTCGGGTCGCCGCGTTCCCATCCGTCGGAGAACACAACGACGACCGCCCGCCTCGCGATTCCCCGTTGTCCCCAGCGATCCAGGAAAATCCGGAGCGTTTCGCCGAGGCGCGTGCCGCCGGCGAAGTCCGGCACCGCCTGGCCGGCGCCCAGCATCGCGCGTTCCGGGTCGCGCTGGCGGAGCTGACGGGAGACGCGCGTGAGGCGCGTGCCGAGGGTGAAGACCTCGGTGCTGGCGGGCGCGCTCCGCACGACGACGTGCGCGAACCGCAGCAGCGAGTCGGCGTACGGGGACATCGAACCGGACACGTCGAGCAGCAGGACGACCCGGCGCGGGCGCGTGGCCTTGGCGCGGCGGGCGAGCTTCACGATTTCGCCCTGGGCGAGCATCCCGCGCAGCGTGCGGTCGGGGTCGAGCGTGCCCTTGCGGGCGGGGCGCCGCCGCAGCGAGCGTTTGACCGGGGGGACCGGCTTGAGCACGGCGAGCAGTTCCCGCAGGTGGCGGCGTTCGGCGGCGGTCAGCTCGGCGAGGTCCCGCTGGCGGAGCAACTCGGTGTCCGTGGCGGCGACGCGCAGTTCGTCGGCCTGGTCCTCGGCCTGGCCGTCCCCGGCGGGCTCGCCGGACATCGCGGCCATCCGGGCCTTCTTCTCCTTGGCGACCGTGACGGGCTTCGGCCCGGGCGGCTCGGCGGCGAACCACTGGGCGAAGGCGTCGTCGTAGCGGGGCAGGTCGTCGGGATCGGCGCACAACGTCACCCGTCCGGCCCAGTACAGGTGGTTGATGTCGGCGAGGTCGACCTGCTCCACGGCGTTCAGGTACGCCTGCACCCGCTGGGGGTTCGCGGGCACGCCGGCCTCGCGGAGGGCGGTGGCGAACCCGACCAGTGCGGGCAGCGGGTCCGTGGTGGTCACCAGTTCATTGTGCCGCCGTTCGGCGGAACCGTCCGCTAGGCTCCTGCGTCAGACGGTCACCGTGGTGGGAGCGGGCCGCGTTGACTTCTCCGGAGAACTCGGGCGCACGATGAGATCGAGTGGACTCCTCTTACTCGCGGTCGCCGCTTCGGTCCTCGCGCTGGCCGCGGCCTGTACCGACAGAACCGGCGGATCCCCGCTCCCACCAGCGACCTCCGCTACCTCGGCGCCGACCGCTCCGAAGGTGAGCAACCCGCTTCCCGCGCTCGCCTCGTACAGCGACAAGCCCTGCGAACTGGTTCCCCCGTCGCTCATCAGCCAGCTCGGCTACTCCGATCCCGAACCCAGTGCCGCCCACGGTCCGCTCGGCCCTGGCTGTGGCTGGATCGATGTCCGCACGGCCCACGGGAAGAACCTGAACGTCGCCGTCGGCGTCATCGACGGCAAGGGCGACGGAGGAATCGCCAGGGTGCAGTCGCTGAACGGCAGCCTCTACGGGTTCGTCGAACCGACCGAGATCTCCGGCTATCCGGCTGCCTACGCGGACACCACGGACCGTCGAGGCCAGGGGAAGTGTGCTCTCGTCGTCGGGGTCACTGATGACAGCACCTTCTCCGTCGACACGGACGGCTACTCCGGCCAACAAGATTCGTGCGCGGCGGCTGAGCAGGTCGCGGCCGCCGTGATCACCACCTTGCAGGGAGGCTCGTGAAGCGGGAGTTGGCCGTGATCGGCGATTCCCGCAGGCGCCCGCGCCCGGGGTGCTGATCAGTTCATTGTGCCGCCGTTCGGCGGAACCGTCCGCTAGGCTCCTGCGTCAGACGGTCACCGTGGTGGGAGCGGGGGAGGTAGCTGTGCTCGAAGCGGACGGAGGGGGCTTCTGGGAGCGGGCCCTCGGCGTGGAGCCCCAGCAGGGCGCGTACACCGTCTGGGGGTCCGACGGCATGATCGGCACGAAGGTGGCCGAAGCCGGCGGCGAGGGCGGGTTCGTCTTCCCGAGCATCGACGAGATGAACGCCGTGCTCGGCATGTGGAAAGACCGCCAGGCGAGTATCACCAAGAAGAAGAACCTGATCGAGTTGGCCCGGGGCCAGCTGAGCCAGCTCGCCGACGACCCGGAGAGCCAGGGCTACCTCCGGCGGGCGCGGGAGTCGCTCGACCTGCTGTACAACCAGCACCAGTCGATGTTGGACTACGTCGGCAACTACATCCAAAAACTGACCGACGCGACCAACGCGAAACAGGCCGACGAGGACGCGCACAAAGCCGCGTTCAAGGGCACTACGGAGAACTAGTCAGCGTGATGAAGCGGCCTCTCGCGATAACCACCGGCATCGTCGCGCTTTCGCTCGCGCTCCTTTCGGGCTGCTCCCAGCCACAGGCCGGAAATCCGGCTCCGTCGCCGACCTCGTCGGGAGCCGCCTCCGCCGCGCCGCGCGTCTCGAACCCGCTGGACCCCAGCGCCTACGTCGGCCGCCCATGTGACCTGGTGCCACCGCAGCTGGTGTCCCAGCTCGGCTTCAGCGATCCGACCCCCACCGACGCCGACAGCCCGTTCGGGCCGGGATGCGGTTGGATCGACGTCAGCGGGGCGAAGCCGAAGAACCTGAGCGTCGGGCTCCAGATACTCCGGGGCGAGCGCAACGGCGGTCTGTCCGCCGTTTACCGGACCCGCGACGCCGGTGGCTACGCGTACGCCGATCCCACCGACCTTTCCGGATATCCGGCGGTCTTCGCCGACACCCAGGACCGGCGTGCACAGGGGAAGTGCTCGGTGTACGTGGGAATCGCGGACGATCTCACGTTCAGCGCGGGAGTCGACGGCTACTCCGGGCAGCAGGATTCGTGTGCTGCGGCCGAGCAGGTCGCGGCCGCCGTGATCACCACCTTGCAGGGGGGCTCGTGAAATGGGGATGAACGGGACCGAGGTCTACCACAACTTCACGCAGGGCAGCTCGCAGTCGCTTCAGGCGGCGGCTCAGGCCGTGCAGCAGCTGGCCAGTGAGTACGAGCAGGAAGCGACCGCGATCCGCGACCTGCAGAACCGCATGAACGCCGCCTGGACCGGCAGCTCGGGGAACGCCGCGTACGCCGGTGCCAACCCGCTCGCGCAGGCGTTCACCGACTCCGCCGAGCCGCTGGTCATCACCAACGCCTCGATGAGCGTTCAGTCCGACCTGTTCGAGAACGCCCGCTCGAACGTCGTCCCCGTCCCGCCCGCGCCCGAGAAGCCCAGCGGGTGGAACCTCGCCTTCAAGTCGGCCATCCCGATCGTCGGGCCGTCGCTTGCGGTGAGCGACGTCAAGTCGTACCAGGAAGGCATGGCGAAGACCAACGCGGCCAACGAGAACAACGTCCGCGTCATGGAGCAGTACAGCTCGGCCACCGGTGACACACGCGGCCGCATCCCGACCGACTACAAGGTGCTGCCCACCGACACAGCCTCCATCAGCCTCGGCTCGTCGAGCGTCACCCACGTCGGTTCCATCGGCTCCGGGTACACCGACGTCACCCGGGCCTCGTCGTCCACGGCCTATTCCTCCGTGGGCAGCCCGCAGGGCGGCGGTCCCGTCAGCGCGCCCCCGACCTTGAGCGGTGCCGCGCCGGTCAACACGCCCCACGTGCAGACCGGCGGCAACCCCGGGCCCGTCAGCGCGCCGCCGAACCTGTCCGGCACCGGCCCGAACACGGGCGGCGGCACCGGTACGAGCGCGTACGTGCCGAACGTTTCCGGCGGCTACGACAACACCCGGCGCCCCGGCCCCACGCCCAACCGCGGCACCACCTCCACAGGCACCGGTGGCGGGCGTGGCAGCGCCGCGAACCGGCTGTACGACGACGAGAACCGTCGCACCACAGGCCGCGGGAGCAGCGCGGCCGAAGAGCGGCTCGGGCGTGGCAGCGCGTCCGAACGACTCGCACGCGGCGGCAGCGGCGAAGGACGTCTCGGCAGCGGCGAGGGTCGGCTCGGCAGTGGCGAAGGGCGCCTCGGCAGCGGTGAGGGCCGCCTGGGCGCGGGCAAGAGCAGCGGAGCGGGCAACCTCGCCAGCGCGGCGTCCGCCGAGGAAGCGGCCGCGAGCCGGAACGCGGCCCGCAGCGCGAACGGCGCCCCGATGGGCGCGGCCGGGCAGCGCGGGCGCGGCGAGGAGGACGAGGAGCACCAGCGTCCCGACTACCTCGTCGAGGCCGATCCCGACTCGATCTTCGGCACCGACGTCCGCACGACTCCGCCGGTCATCGGCGAATAGCCATGCCCGCCGTCCGCAGTGACTACCTGTCCCTGCCGCTCGACGCGCTCGCGGGCGCCGTCGAGCGGGAGAAGGCGGGCACGCTCCACCTCGTCCTGCGGCCCGAACCCCTGTGGCTACCGGACGACGAGAAGCGCGCGGCCGAACGGCGCATGCTGGAGTCGCTCGACGCGGCCGGCCTGCTGGACCGCCAAGGCCGCCTCGACGTCGAGTTCCTCGACTGGCTTCCGTTGCTCACCAACGCTTCCGTCGAGTACTACGGCTGGGTCCACGACGGCCGTCGCACCTACGGGGTCCTCGCCGCGGCCCGCGGGCTGCAGGGCATCGTCGCCGTGCGGGTGGACGACGGGATCGCGCTCAAGCCCGTCCACCGCGACCGGCTGGCCGAATCACTCGTGGCCGAGCTGCCCGACGTGCGGCCCGGCGGCGGGCGCCCACTCGTGATCCGCGTCGCCGAGCTGGAGGAAGCCGGCCGCGAAGACCGCATCCCCAGCTGGGACATCCGCGACCTCGTCAACGTGTTGCAGCGCCCGGTGAGCGGCACCGGCGAGCTGTACGTCGCGCACCGCGACGAGCTGAACCGCTACCACCAGCTCGACACCCCGCTGCACTACGCCGACACCGACTGGGGCCGCTACCTCAACTACGCCACCGGCACCGGCAGCGACGCCCAGATCTACCTCGCGCCGGGTCACCCCACGGCGATCATCGAACACCTGCGGAAGCTGGAGCAGACCCTCCCGAGCTGACGGGCGCACCGAACCACGTCCGGAAAGCGCTTTCCAGGCCCGCCTGTCCCCCGTCGCCCGCCCAGGCGACGAAACCGTCCGGCCGGACCAGCACCGCGGACAGCTCCGGATGAGTGGTGCACTTCGCGCTCAGCACCCGCACCCGAGGCGCCCACCCGGCCGCCAGCCGCCGCAGTTCCGCCGAATCGGCCAGGTCCAACAGCACCCCGCGACCGTCGTGGCAGTGCTCGCCGAACCGGCTGCCCTCGGCGAACTCGAAGTCCGGCGCACTGGAGCCGACGAGCTCGTGCTCCCCCTCGATCGGGTAGCGGTGCAGCATCCCGGATACCTTCCGCGCCACGTAGGTGGCCCCGTCCCGCGTCGCGAGCAGGTCCGCCACCACGTTCCGCAACGCCTTCGTGCGCGGGTCCGTCCGCATCAACGCCACCTGCGCCCGCGTCCACTCGAGCACCCACTCCCCGATCGGGTGCCGCTCCGCGGTGTAGGTGTCCAGCAGCCCTTCCGGCGCCCAGCCCCGCACCGTCGCCCCGAGCTTCCAGCCCAGGTTCACCGCGTCACCGATGCCGAGGTTGAGCCCCTGCCCGCCGAACGGCGAGTGCACGTGTGCCGCGTCGCCCGCCAGCAGCACCCGGCCACGCAGGTACGTCGAGGCCTGCCGGGCGTTGTCCGTGAACCGGGTCGCCGAGTGCACGGCCGTCACGCGAACGTCCACACCGGACACTCGGCGCAGGCTCTCCTCCAGTTCCAGGGCCGTGACCGGGGTCGTCCGGTCGTCCGGCGCGCCTGACTCGACCGTGAGGATGCGGCCGGGGACCGGGCCGTGCACGTAGATCCCCCGGTCCGTCCGGTTCCAGCCCGGCTTCAGCGCCTCCTCGCCGGTCAGCTCCACCAGGGCCTGCCTGCCGGTGATCTCCGGGTCCGTGCCGGGGAAGTCGAAGCCGGCCAGCTTCCGCACCAGACTCCGCCCGCCGTCGCAGCCGACGAGCCAGCCCGCCCGCACGGACTCCTCACCCAGCCGCACGGTGACGCCCGATTCATCCGCGTCGAAGCCGGTGAGTTCGGTGCCCCTGCGCAACTCCACGCCCAGTTCACGCACCTTGTCCGCGAGCACCGTCTCGATCGCCTGCTGTCCCACGGGCAGCAGCCGCATCGCCGGTCCGGCGTCGCGGAGACCACCCACATCCACCAGGTCGGCGTCCACCATCAGTCCCGCGAAGTGCCCGGCGATCCTCGGCATCGCCTTCGGCTTCCCCTGGAACGCGGCGATCCGCTCGAACGCCCGGCGCTGGTGTTCCTCCAGCGCCGCCCACAGGCCCCGCCGGTAGAACGCCTCGGCGGTGGGCACGTTGATCGAGCCCGCCTTGATCGTCTGGTCCACTTCGGACAGTCGCTCGACCACGAGCACCCGCACGTCGGCGAGCCTCAGCTCGAGCGCCAGCATCAACCCCACCGGGCCGCCCCCGGCCACCACCACGTCGAAGTCCATGCCGCCAAACTTATACCGAGTCAAAGTTTTGGTCCAGTAAAATTATGCGCATGGGGCTCCGCGAGCAGAAGAAGCAGGCCACGCGACGGCACATCTCCGACGTGGCGAGCATGTTGTTCCTGCGCCGGGGCTTCGACAACGTCACGGTCGCCGAGGTCGCCGAAGCGGCGGGCGTGTCGAAGATGACGGTGTTCAACTACTTCCCGCGCAAGGAGGACCTGTTCCTCGACCGGCACGCCGACCGTCTGCGGGACCTGGAGCAGGTGATCCGCGCCCGGCCGGAAGGCGAATCACCGGTCGCGGCGCTGCGGCGTTACCAGCACGAACTGCTGGCGCAGCGGCACCCGCTGTCCGCGACGGTGCCGGGGGTGGTCCACTTCGCGCGCGTGGTGGAGGCGAGTCCGGCGCTGCGTGGCCGGGTGCTCGAACAGTCGCGCGAGATCGCGGAGACGCTGAACACGCTGCTGGCCGAGGAGTTCGCCCCACTGGACGCCGAACTCATGGCGAACCTGCTCGCCGCCGCGCTGGAAACGATCTACCGGCACGCCACGAACCGCATGCTCGCGGGCGCCGACCCCGACGAGGTGTACCGCGACCAGCCCGCGGTGGTGGACCGGGCCTTCGATCTGGTGGAGCGGGGACTGGGGGCGGTTGGGTGACCCGGGGGGTTGAGGGGCGGAGCGGCGGGGCGGCGGCGCCGGGCGGCACCACCGGCGGGGCTGCGCGAGGCGGCGGCGCGGGCTAGCGGCGGGGCAATGCGGCGCAGCGGCGCAGCGGCGCGGCGGCGCGGCGGCGCGGCGGCGCGGCGGCGCGGGCCAGCGACGGAGCCGCGAGGCGCCAGGCGGGGGTGGCGCGACACCAGCGGGGAGTGGCGCGCGGGCGGTGCCAGCGGCAGGAAGTGCGGAGGTGAGTGGCGGCGCGGTGCGACGGGCACCGAGGCCGCCGCGGCGCCCCTTGAGCGGCTGGTGGCGCGGTGAGGCGAGGCGGGCGTGATGTGAGGCGGCCGCGCGCCACCGGCGGCGCAACACCCTGCGGCCACCCTGAGTAACGGCAGGAAATGCCGCAGTGCGAGCCAGTGGGTGGCCGTTGGGGTGTCGCAGGGGACAGGAGCGCCACGGGCGACGACGCAACGCCCTGCGGCGGTGCCGCGGCCACGCGAGGCAACAGAAACCACCCTGGCCCAGCCCGGTCGCCCGCCCCGCAAGCGCTTTCCGGAGCGCCTCAGGCCAGGAGGGCGTCGAGCTTTGCGCGGACGCGTTCCATGTCCTCGGTGTACTTCAGCACCGCGCCGAGGGTGCGCGCGGCTGCCTCCACGTCCAGCTCGTCCCGGCCCAATGCCAGCAGCGCCTGCGCCCAGTCCAGCGACTCCGCCACCCCGGGCGGCTTCAGCAGCTCCAGCTCCCGCAGCCGCCGCACGGCCACCGACACCTGCGTCGCCAGGCGCTCGCCGATGCCGGGCAGGCGACGGCGCAGGATGGCGACCTCGCGAGCCAGATCCGGGTGCTCCAGCCAGTGGTACAGGCACCGGCGCTTCAACGCGTCATGCACCTCGCGGGTGCGGTTCGACGTGAGGATCACCAGCGGCGGCTGCTCCGCCCGCACCTCCCCGTACTCCGGGATCGTCACGGCGTTCTCGTCGAGCAGCTGCAGCAGGAACGCCTCGAACTCGTCGTCCGCGCGGTCGATCTCGTCCACCAGGAGCACGCACGGCGCGGTCGTCAGCGCCTTCAGCAACGGCCGCGCCAGCAGGAACCGCTCGGTGTACAGCGACTGCTCCGCCGCCTCCACGTCCAGGCTCTCGCTGCCCGCTTCGAGCGCGCGCAGGTGCAGCAGCTGCCGCGGGAAATCCCACTCGTACAGCGCCTGCGCCGCGTCGATGCCCTCGTGGCACTGCAGGCGGATCAGCGGCAGCTCCAGCGAGCGCGAAAGGGCGACCGCGAGCGACGTCTTCCCCGTGCCGGGCTCGCCCTCGCAGAACAGCGGACGCTGCATGCGCAGGGCGAGGAACGCGGCCGTGGCGACACCTTCGTCAGCGAGGTAGCCGGCGCTCTCGAGCGTCTGCGCCAGCTGTTCGGGAGAGTTGACCGTCACGGTTCCACCCTACGGTGCAGATCGGCCGGAGTGTCCACGTCGAAGCCACTGCCGAGATCACCGCACTCGATCAGACGCACGTCCTGCCGCGGCGCGAGCCAGTCCCGGGCACCGCGATCGCCCCGGGCGCTGTCAGCGATCTCGGTCCACCAGCGGCGTCCGAAAAGCACCGGATGTCCTGGTTTGCCGTCGTACGCCGCGCGCGCCACTACTTCCGGCGACGCGAGCGCGGCCAGCCGGGCGATCACGCGGGCGTCCACCTTGGGCAGGTCGACGAGGTGCACCAGCACCGCGTCCGCCTCCGGCAGCGCCCGCAGCCCGGCCCGCAGCGACGCACCCATGCCCGTCTCCCAGTCCTCGGCGTGCACGGCGAGCGACCGGTCCGGCAACAGCGCCCGCACGTCGTCGGCCTGAGCGCCCACAACCACGCGCACGGGCTCGCACCCGCCCTCCGCCAACGCCCGCAACGCGCGGCGCACCAACGGTTCCCCGTCGAGTTCGACGAGTGCCTTCGGCCGCCCGAAACGCCTGCCCGCGCCCGCGGCGAGCAGCAGACCCGCGCAGCTACCCACGGCGGCGCGCCTGCGGGGCGTGGGCGAGGTCGCCCTCGATCCGTCGCGCCGTGGCGAGCAACCGCGGCAGCATCTCCTCGGCGACCTGTTCACGCGTGGTCCGGCTGGCGTGCGTGGACACGTTCACCGCCGCGACCACCCGGCCCTGCCGGTCCCGGATCGGGGCGGCGATCGAGCGCAGCCCCTCCTCCAGCTCCTGGTCGACGAGCGCCCAGCCCAGCCGCCGCACGGCTTCGAGCTCGGCCCGCAACGCCTCCGGCTCGGTGAGGGTGTGCGAGGTCAGCCTGTCCAGCCGGGTCTCCGCCAGGTACTTCTCCAGCTCCGGCGCGTCGAGACCGGCGAGCAGCACGTGCCCCATCGACGTGGCGTACGCCGGGAAGCGCGTGCCCACGTTGATGCTGACGGTCATGATCCGGGAGACCGCGACCCTGGCCACGTAGACGATGTCGGTGCCTTCCAGCACCGAGACCGAACTCGATTCCCGCACCTCGGCCGACAGCCGTTCGAGGTGCGGCTGCGCGACCTCGGGCAACGTCATGCTGGACAGGAACGAGTACCCGAGTTCGAGCACCCGCGCGGTGAGCGAGAAGTACTTGCCGTCGGTGCGGACGTAGCCCAGGTCCACCAGCGTGAGCAGGAAGCGCCGGGCCGCGGCGCGCGTCAGCCCCGTCGCCCTGGCCACATCGGACAGTGTGAGTTCGGGCGCGCCCGCCCCGAACGCGCGGATCACCGCGAGGCCGCGTTCCAGCGACTGTACGTGGTGCGCCGCGCGCTCCTCGTTGTCCATGCCGAGCAGACTAACGTGGCTGCGCGGAGGGCTCGCCCAGCTCCGCGAGTGTGCGCTGCGCCAGCGCGAACGCGGCGTTCGCGGCGGGTACACCCGCATAGACGCCGGTGTGCAGCAGCACCTCGCCGATCTCGTCCGGGGTGAGGCCGTTGGTGATCGCGGCCCGCACGTGCATCGGGATCTCGTTCTCGCAGTGCAGCGCGGTGAGCACGGCGAGGGTGATGCAGCTGCGCGTCTTGCGGTCCAGGCCCTCGCGGGTCCAGATCGAGCCCCACGCCGCGCGCGTGATGTAGTCCTGGAACTTCTGGGTGAACTCGGTGGTGTTCGCACCCGCGCGGTCGACGTGGGCGTCGCCCAGCACCTCGCGGCGGACCTTCATGCCGGCTTCGTACAGCTCGTCACTCACGCGTCGGCCCCCTTCAGGTGCTCCAGGATCAGCTGGGTGAAACGCTCGGCCTGCTCGTAGCTGCCCAGGTGGGCGGCGTGCTCGACGACCTCGAACCGCGCGCCGTGCACGCCGTCGGCGATGACGCGGCCGTGGTCCGGCGGCAGGGCCTTGTCGTCGGCGCCGGAGATGACCAGCGTGGGCGCGGTGATCTTCGGCAGCGCGGGGACGAGGTCCAGGTCGGCGAGCAGCTCACAGCAGGCCGTGTAGCCGTCGGCGGGCGTCTCCGCCGTCATCGCCTGCAGTTCCTTCGCCTTCTCGGGATGCGCGTCGATCCACTCCTGGGTGAACCAGCGGGTGATGCTGCCCTCGGCGATCTTCGCCATGCCCTGCGCCCGCACCTGCTGGACGCGGTCGAGCCACATCTGCGTGTTGCCGGGCTGGGCCGACGTGCAGCACAGCACGAGACTGCGCACGCGGTCCGGCGCGTTCTGCCCGAGCCAGATGCCCGTCATGCCACCCAGCGACAGCCCCACGAAGTGGGCCGCGGAGATCTCCAGCCGGTCGAGCAGCGCCAGCACGTCACCGCCCACGTCGTCGATGCCGTACGGGCCCGGCGGCACCGGCGAGCGGCCGTGGCCGCGGGTGTCGTACCGGAGCACGCGGAACCCGTTGTCCAGCAACGGTTTCAGCTGCGGGTCCCACATCTCCAGCGTGCTGCCGATGGAGTTGCTCAGCACCACGACGGGCGCGTCGGCGGGACCTTCGAGCACGTGGTGCACCTCGACGCTCACGAACTCCCCTTTCGCTCGGCATGGGCGGCCAGCGCGCGTTCGACGAACACACGCGCGCTGCCAAGATAGTCCGCGGGGTCGAGCAGCCGCTCGATGCGCTCCCGCGAGAGGTGCTTGCCCACCAGCGGATCCTCCGCCAGGAGGTCGGCCAGCGCACCTTCACCGGCCAGTGCGCGCTTGGTGCACGCCGTGACGGCGTCATGGGCCGCGAGGCGCCCGGTGTCCTTCGCCAGCTCGGTGGTGACCCGCTCGGACAGGATCGCCCCGCCGGTCGCGTCGAGGTTCTGCCTCATCCGTGCGGGATCGACCCGCAGCCGCTCGAAGCTGGTGCGCAGCCAGTGGACCGCGGAACCCGTGCCGCGGAACAACTCCGTGAGCGGCCGCCATTCGGCGTGCCACGAGCCGGCGGCACGCTGGTGTTCCTGGGTCATCGCGGCGAGCAGCGTGGCGACCAGCCCCGGCGCCTGCTGCGCGGCCGCCTGCGCGGCGACCGCCGCCACCGGGTTCCGCTTGTGCGGCATGGTGGAGGAGCCACCGCTGCCCTCGGCGATCTCCGCGACCTCGGCCACCTCGGTCTGGGCCAGCAGGGTGATCGTGCGGCTCGCGCCGCCCACCACTCCGGACAGCTCACCGAGCGCCCCGGTCAGCTCCGCGATGCGGGTGCGTTCGGTGTGCCACGGCAACGCGGGCTCCGCCAGGTCCAGCCGACGGCTGAACGCCGCCAGCACCGCGGGCCCGGCTTCACCGAGGGAAGCGAGGGTGCCCGTCGCGCCGCCGAGCTGCGCGGCGGGGCGCAGCTGCGCTAGCCTGCGCGCCGCACTGTCCAAACCGGACAGCCAGCCCGCCGCCGTGAAGCCGAACGTCACCGGGATCGCCTGCTGCAACAGGGTTCGCCCGGCCTGCACCGTGCCCGCGTGCTCCCGGGCAAGGCGCGCGGCGTGCTCGGCCGCTGCCTCGACGTCCTCACGCAGCGCTTCGAGTGCCCGTTTGGCCACGAGCATCGCGGCACTGTCCACGATGTCCTGGCTCGTCGCGCCCAAGTGCACGTACCGGGCCGCCTCGCCGCCGACCTTCGTGGTGATCTCACGGACGAGCGGCGCCGCCGGGTTGCCGACGCCGACCGACTTCGCCCCGATCTCCGCCACGTCGAAGTAGCCCTCGCGGCACACCTCGGCGATGCGCTCGGCGTGCTCGCGCGGGACCACCCCGGCGTCGGCCTCGGCCTGGGCGAGCGCCGCCTCGACGTCGAGGAGCGCCCGCAGCCAGGCCGCGTCGCTCACCTCGTCACGGACGGCACCCGCGGCCAGTACCGGGTCGAACAGCTCAGACATCGAAAAATACTGTCTCGCCTTCGCCCTGCACGCGCACGTCGAACCGGTAGCCGTCCTCGGTCTTCTCCGCGACCAGTGTGTGCCGCCGGTCCTCGGGCACCGACCGCAGCACCTCGTCGGCCGCGTTGGCGTCGGTGTTCTCGGGGAAGTAGATCCGCGTGACCACCCGGTCGAGCATGCCGCGGCCGAACACCGACACGTCGATGTGCGGGGCCTGCGTCCGGCCGTCCTGCCCAGGCACCGCGCCGGGCACGAGCGTCAGGATTCCGTAGCTGCCGTCGGGCTCGGTCGGGCAGCGGCCGAAGCCGCGGAAGCCGGGCACCCGGCCACGCGGGTCGTCGGGGTGGTCGAAGCGGCCGTTCGGGTCGGCCTGCCACGTCTCCACCAGCGCGTCCGGGATCGGGTTACCCGCGCCGTCGGTGACGACGCCGCGGATCCACACCGCGCCCGGGGTGCCCTCGGGCACGACGGTGGGGCCGTCCTCCCAGGGCAGGCCGAGCGACAGGTACGGGCCGACGGTCTGCGAAGGGGTGGTCATTCGTCCTCTTCCTCCTCGTTTTCGAAGACCGACGCCTCGCGGCCGCGCACCACGATGTCGAACTCGAACGCCAGCGCCCAGTGGTCGACGGTGCGGCTCAGGTCGAACTTCGAGATCATCCGCTGGCGGGCCTTCTCGTCCGGGACCGAGTTGAAGATCGGGTCCTGGAAGAACAGCGGATCGCCGGGGAAGTACATCTGGGTGACGAGGCGCTGGGTGAACGCCGTGCCGAACACCGAGAAGTGGATGTGCGCCGGACGCCAGGCGTTGTCGTGGTTCTTCCACGGGTACGCGCCCGGCTTGATCGTGGTGAACTCGTACCGGCCTTCCGAGTCGGTGACCGTGCGGCCGGCACCGGTGAAGTTCGGGTCGAGCGGGCCGGGCCAGTTGTCCCCGATGTGCCGGTAGCGGCCCGCCGCGTTGGCCTGCCAGATCTCGATCAGCGAGTTCGGGATCGGCTTGCCGTTGCCGTCGAGCAGCCTGCCGTGCACGATGATCCGCTGCCCGATCGGCTCACCGTCGTGCTGCTTGGTGAGGTCGTTGTCGTGCTCGCCGAGCCTGCCGGGGCCGAGCAGCGGGCCGGTGACCTCGGTGAGCATGTGCGGCAGCAGGGTCAGCGGCTGCTGGGGGTGGCGGAGCGCCGTGGACCGGTAGCCGGGCGAGTCCAGCGGCGGGTGCGTGCCCTGCGGATCCCGCCGGTACCGCGGCAGGATCAGCTTGTCGCTCGTCGGTGCTGCCATAGCACTTTCCCTTTCCTCTCAGGCTTCCAGGACAACGGCCAGCCCCTGGCCGACGCCGATGCAGATCGCGGCGAGCCCCCAGCCGCCACCGCGGCGGCGCAGCTCGTACGCCAGCGAGCCGAGGATGCGGCCGCCGGACGCGCCCAGCGGGTGCCCGATCGCGATGGCCCCGCCGTTGACGTTGACGATCGACGGGTCCAGCTTCGGCCAGTCGGCCAGGCACGCCAGCGACTGCGCGGCGAACGCCTCGTTCAGCTCGACGGCCTTGAGGTCCTCCCAGCCGATGCCGGCGCGCTCCAGCGCGATCTCCGCGGCCCGCACCGGGCCGATGCCGAAGACGTCCGGGTCGACGCCCGCGGCACCACGCCCCGCGATGCGGGCCAGCGGGGTCTTGCCGAGCCGGTCGGCGGCCTTCTGGTCACCCAGCAACACGGCGGACGCGCCGTCGTTGAGCGGCGAGGCGTTGCCGGCGGTGATCGTGCCGTCCTTGCGGAAGGACGGCTTGAGCTTCGCCAGCTTGTCCAGAGTGGAATCGGGCCGGATGCCCTCGTCGCGGGTCAGCTCGGTGCCGGGCACCGGGACCACGTGGTCGTCGTAGAACCCGGCGTCCCACGCCTTCGCCGCGTTGAGGTGGCTGCGCAACGCGAACTCGTCCTGCGCCTCGCGGCCGATCCCGTAGCGCTCGGCGAGCCGCTCCGTGCTCTCGCCCAGCGAGATCGTCCACTGCTCGGGCATCTCCGGGTTGACCATGCGCCAGCCCAGCGTGCTCGAGTGCAGCGTCTGGTTGCCCGCCGCGAACGCCTTCTCCGGCTTCAGCAGGATCATCGGCGCGCGGCTCATCGACTCCACGCCACCGGCGACGACGAGCGACGCGTCCCCGGTCGCGATCGAGCGGCTCGCCTGCATGACGGCGTCGAGCCCCGAGCCGCACAGCCGGTTCACGGTCGTGCCCGGCACGCTCGTCGGCCAGCCCGCGAGCAGCGCGGCCATGCGGGCGACGTTGCGGTTGTCCTCCCCCGCCTGGTTCGCGTCACCGAGGACGACCTCGTCGACGGTGGCCGGGTCGAGTTCGCTGCGCTCACGCAGCGCCTTCAGCACGTGCGCGGCGAGGTCGTCGGGGCGGACCTTCGCCAGCGCGCCGCCGTAGCGGCCGAACGGGGTTCGGATGGCGTCGAGAACGAATGCGTCTGTCACTTGGCCGCCTTGAGTTCGCGGAGGGTCTGCAGTTCGGCCTCGGTGGGGGGCGGCGTGCGGGACAGCTCGGGCGAGACCTTCAGGTCCCAGCCCGTCGCCTCACGCACCTGCTCGACGTCCACCCCTTCGTGCACCTGGGTGAGCACCAGTTCGCCCGTCTCGTCGGGCCGGAACACGCCGAGGTCGGTGATCACCAGCGTCGGGCCGGCGCCACGCAGGCCGAGCTTCTCCCGGTCACCCCGGCCCGTGCCGTGCCCGAACGAGGTGATGAAGTCGACCTTCTCGACGAAGCTGCGCTTGCTCTGCCGCACCACCACGTACACCTCGTGGCAGGACGCGGCGATCTCCGGCGCGCCACCGGCGCCGGGCAACCGGACCTTGGGGTGCGCGTAGTCGTCCCCGATCACGGTGGTGTTGATGTTGCCGAACTTGTCCAGCTGCGCGGCGCCGAGGAAGCCGACGTCGATGCGGCCGGGCTGCAGCCAGTAGTTGAACACCTCGGGCACGCTGATCACCGCGTCCGCGGTCTCCGCGAGGATGCCGTCACCGATCGAGGCGGGCAGCCTGCTCGGCTTGGACCCGAGCGTGCCGGATTCGTAGATCAGCACGAGGTCGGGCGCGTGGGTGCGGCGCGCCAGGTTGGCCGCGGTCGAGGGCAGGCCGATGCCCACGAAACACCGCTGGCCGCCGGACAACGCGCGGGCCGCGGCGATCGACATCATCTCGTCGGACGTGTACGTCCGCTCTTCGGTCGTGGCCGTCACTTCGCCGCTCCCTCCATGCCGAACACCTTCTCGTCCAGCCACTGTTCGAACGAGTCCCGATTCCGGCCAATGGAATCCCAATACTCGTAGTACTCGTTGTCCCGTTCGTAGTAGCCCTGCGCGTACGACGGGTGCGCCCCGTGCGGCACCTCGGCCACGGCCGTGACGGCCCACGAAGGCAGGATCAGCTGACCCGGCACCGGTTCCAGCTCGTCGACGACCTCCTCGACGGTGACGAGACTGCGCTTCGCGGCGAGCACGGCCTCCTTCTGCACGCCCACCAGACCCCAGATCTGCACGTTGCCCGCGCGGTCGGCGCGCTGCGCGTGGATGATCGACACGTCCGGGTTCAGCGCGGGCACGGCCGCGAGCTGCTCACCCGTGAACGGGCACGTGATCTGCTTGATCGTGTCGGTGTACTTCGGCAGGTCCGTGCCGGTGTAGCCGCGCAGCACCGCGAACGGCAGCCCGGACGCGCCGGCCACGTACCGGTTGGCCATCCCCGCGTGGCTGTGCTCCTCGATCTCCAGCGGCACCGGCCACGAGTTCTGCACCGCGTCACGGAAGCGGTGCAGCGAGCCGACCCCCGGGTTGCCACCCCACGAGAACACCAGCTTGCGCGCGCAGCCGGCGCCGATCAGCTGGTCGTACACGATGTCCGGCGTCATCCGGACCAGCGTCAGGTCCCGGCGGCGCTGGCGGATGATCTCCTGCCCGGCCGCGTGCGGGATGAGGTGCGTGAACCCCTCCAGCGCGACGGTGTCACCGTCGTGCACCAGGCGCGCGACGGCGTCGTGCAGGGACAGTATCTCGGCCATGAGCTACAACCTTCGTTCGCATTACGCACACTCGTTCTGTATGAGAACATACTTGGTGCGGGCCGGTCGCGCAAGGAAAGGTGTGGGGCATGCGGATCGTGGTGACGAGGCGGGTTCCGGAGGCGGCTCTGGTGGAGCTGCGCGCACTGGGCGAGGTGGTGGTTTCGGACGCGGACCGCCCCCTCACACAGGAAGAGCTGCAGGAGGCCGTGGCCGGCGCGTCGGCGATCGTGAGCATGCTGCACGACCGGATCGACGGCGCCGTCGCCGATGCCGCGGGCCCCCAGCTGCGCGTGGTCGCCAACGTAGCGGTGGGGTACGACAACATCGACGTGCCCGCGCTCGTCGAGCGCGGAGTGGTCGTCACGAACACACCGGACGTGCTCACCGACGCGACCGCCGACCTCACCTTCGGCCTGCTGCTCGCGCTCACCCGCCGCATCGCCGAGGGCGACCGGCTGCTGCGGGCCCGCAAGCCGTGGTCGTTCCACCTCGGGTTCATGCTCGGTTCGGGACTGCAGGGCAAGACACTGGGCATCATCGGTCCGGGCCAGATCGGCAAGGCGGTGGCGCGCCGGGCCGAGGCGTTCGGGATGCGGGTCGTCTACAGTGGACGGTCACAGCCGAAGGAGGACCTGCTGCGCGTGGCGGACGTGGTGTCGCTGCACTGCCCGTTGACGCCGGAGACGCGGCACCTGATCGACGCGAAGGCGCTTTCTGCCATGAAGCACACCGCGTTCCTCATCAACACGACGCGTGGCCCGGTGGTCGACGAGTCCGCGCTCGCGGATGCGTTGCTGGCCAACGAGATCGCCGGTGCGGGGCTGGACGTGTTCGAGCGCGAGCCGGAGGTCGAGCCGCGGTTGCTGGAGCTGAACAACGTCGTGCTCACGCCGCACCTCGGTTCGGCGACGGTCGAGACGCGCACGGAGATGGCCCTGCTCGCGGCGCGCAACGTCGCCGCCGTGCTGAACGGCGGGGAGCCGGTAAATCCCGTGCACCGCTGACTGGTACGGAAGTACTGTTCCGGCGTGCCCACGCTGATTCTCGACGCCGACGACACGCTCTGGGAGAACAACGTCATCTTCGAGCGGGTCATCGACGACTACCTCGACTGGCTCGCCCACCCGACACTGGACCGCGCCGCGCTGCGCGCCGTCCTGGACGACATCGAACGGGCGAACGCGAGTGCGCACGGCTACGGCACGAAGGTGTTCCTGCGCAGCCTGCACGACTGTTTCGAGCACCTCCGCGAACGCCCGGCGACGCCGGCGGAGCGCGAGGAGATCCTCGGTCTTGCCGACGCGCTGATCCAGCACAAGGTGGAGCTGATCCCCGGGGTCGCCGAGACCCTGGAGGAACTCGCGTCCCGGCACCACCTGCTGCTGCTCACCAAGGGCGACCGGGAGGAGCAGCAGCGCAAGATCGACGCGTCCGGGATCGACCACCACTTCGCGGCCGTGCACATCGTGCGGGAGAAGCACGCCGGCACGTACCTGGAGCTGATCGAGGAGCACTCGCTGCGGCCCGAACGGACCTGGATGATCGGCAATTCGCCCAAGTCGGACATCCTGCCCGCGCGGCGCGCCGGGCTGAACGCGGTGTTCATCCCGAACGAGCACACGTGGGTGCTGGAGCACGACGAACTCGACCCCGGCGACGACCGCGTGCTGCGGCTGGAGCGGTTCCCGGAGTTGCTGGCGCATTTTTGAGGTGAGCGGGCGGGGGCTGGGACGACGGGCGACGCGGCGGGACCCGGGCGGTGGGCGGGGCTGGAGCGGTTGCCGGGTGGGCGAACCTCCGGGGGCGTGACAGGGACAGGCGGATCAGCGCGGCGACGGCGCGAAGGGGGTGGTCGCCGGATGGGGCCGGGGCCGGAAGCGGGCCAGCGAGATGGCGGTAGCCGACGGGCTGGGCCCCGGTCGGGAGCGGGCCAGTGGCTTGCCTTCGAGTGGCGGGAGCCCGCCGGGCCGGAAGCGGGCCAGCGGGGCTCCAGTGTAGCTGCCGGGCCGAGCTGGGATCGGGCCGGAACCAGCCAGCGGATTGCCTCGGGGGCGACGCCGACCGCCGCGACGGCGCGAAGGTGGCTATAGCTGCCGTGGCGGACTTGAATTGGCTCAGCGGCTGGCCAGGGCGGGGCAGCAGCGGGCCCCGGGCCTGACCGCGACGGGGAGTGGCGCGGCTCCGCCGCAACCCCACCGAAAACGCCAACGGCCGGCTCCCCGCACCCAGGGGAGCCGGCCGTCGAGTGCTGGAGCCGTCAGACTCCCGCGGCCGCGCCGGGGGCCGGCATCACGGCGAAGTTCAGCTGCCCCTGGTCGTCCTGCTGGACGTCGAGGACCTTGTCATCCAGGAACTGGGCCGCCTGCGGCTCGAGGAAGACCCTGGCTCCGCCGTCGGCGCCGAGGACCTGGTCACCCGCCTCCGGCTGCTCCGCCAGGGAGAGCGCGAGCTGCGCGCCCTCGTCCTGCTGGGCCTGCACCGCGAAGCGCAGCCCACCCGTTTCCTGCTTGCCTTCCTGGGCGGTCAGCGCGCTGATCGCCTCGGCGGCGGCGTCGGTCATCGCGAGCATGGTGTTCATCCCTTCGGTTTACGTGCGCTCGTATCCCCGACCGTAGAGGTCTCGGAATGGTCACGCCGGGTGACACCGGCAGCTTCCCCGAAAAAGCGGCCATCTCCCCAGTTCATGCGCTGCGTGACCGATATCACTCCGGCCGCGTGGGCGGGGTCCGGAAGGTCTCCGCGACCGAGCCGCCGGGCTTGTCGGCGTTCTGGTTCTCCTCGACCGAATCCACGCCGTTGGACGACTCGGCGTCCTCGTCCACGAGGGTCGTGGGTGCGCCCGACTCGTCGTCGACCGTCTCGTCGAGCTGCTCGGCCGGGGTCGTCGCCGTCGTGGGCTGGTCCGGGTCCTCGGGCTGGACGTCCGGGCGCTCCTCGCGCAGCCGGTCCTCCAACGGCTTGCCCTCGCGCTCCTCGTTCGGCGTCGTGCCGAAGCCGTCGGAGAAGGCGTAGCGCTCGGGCGGCTCGATGCCCTCCTCGAGCGGATCGACGCGCAGCCGGTCTTCGTCGAGGTCCTCCGCGCTGTTCAACGCGGCCGGGTCGGATTCGACGGAATCGGGTACTGGGTGTCCGTGCGCCTCGCTCATGGGGAGGCGATACCCGAGGTCAGGACCGGGCAAACCCGAGATCAAGGTCACTCGGTTGTAGAGTGCAAGAAGTTGCTGAGGCTAGGTAAATTGAGCGTCATGACCACCGCGCAGTGGAGCGGGCCGCGGGCCGACCGCGGGCTCGACGTCACCCATCCGGTGGTTTGGTACGTGGTGGCAGGCGTGGTCACCACGGGGCTGCAGGAACTCGTTTTCCTCGCCGCCCGCCCCTTCGTCGACTCGTTCGCCGCGAACGTCCTCGCCATCGGGCTCACCACGATCGCCAACACGGAGTTCCACCGCCGCGTCACGTTCGCGCACATGAAGGCTTCGGTCGCGAAACTGCATTTGCAGTCCGCAGGCACTTTCGCGTTCTACGCCAGCTACGGCTCGCTCGTCCTCGTACTGCTGCACTGGCTGGTCGGCTCGCCCTCGGCGACGCTGGAAGCGGTGGTGCTCGCCGCCACGAGCGCGGTGGGCGGCATTTTACGATTCATCGTCCTTCGTTGGTGGGTTTTCACCACTGGCTGACATTTTCCACGCACCGGTATCGGGTGCGCACAGAACTCGCACGTAACCGCCCTGAGTAACCGCGAAGAATGCATTCGTGAGCATTCCGCTGCTGCAAACGGGGTATCTCTTGAACAGTCCTTGTTCAACTTTCACTCGCCGCTTACGATTACGCTCAGTCGCTTCGGGAGCGGGTCGGCAGGGATCTTTTAGGGGAGTGTCCGCTCACCGTGGGTGACAGACGAGGGCCCGACGATGACCGGTCGTAGGGTCGCCGTTGTCGTTGGGGAGTCGACCATGAGAACCGAAGTCCCGCCTGTCACCGCCGTGCCCGCCGAGGCGCAGGTGCCCGGGTTCACCACGCCGCAGTCCTTCCCGCGTGGAGCCGCCTCTCGGCTCACGAAGGAAGAGCTCGACCCTGCCGTCAAGGAGGCCGCCGGAGGAGACCCCGTCGCAGTCAGCAAGCTGATCGCGCTGATCACGCCCGTCGCCGTCCGGTACTGCCGGGCCCGGCTCGGCGGCCGCGACCTGTCCTACCTCTCGGCCGACGACGTCGCGCAGGAGGTCTGCCTGGCCGTCCTGCACGCACTGCCGAACTACCAGGACCGCGGCGGCTCGTTCCTCTACCTCGTGCACGCCATCGCGTCCAACAAGGTCGCCGACGCCTACCGCCTGGTCTCCCGCGACCGGTCGGACCCCGTGGCCGAGCTGCCGGAACGGCCGCTGACGGACAACGAGCCCGAGAAGCGCGTGCTCGACGGCGACCTCGGCGACCGGCTGAGCAAGCTGCTCGCCACGCTGCCGCCGCTGCAGCAGGAGATCCTCACCCTGCGGCTGGTCGTGGGCCTGTCCGCCAACGAGACGGCCGAGGCGCTGGGCATCTCCGCGGGCAACGTCCGCGTCACCCAGCACCGGGCGCTCACCAAGCTGCGCGCGATGATCACGCGCGACGGCGACCTCGTGGACTGAAACCGCTCTCAGCCGAAAGCCTTCTCCAGCGCGGGCAGCAGGTCCGACTTCGCGAACTCGAAGAACGGGTCCTGCTGGTCGCCGCCGATCTGGACGAGCGCGAGGTCGGTGAACCCGGCCTCCGCGAACGGCTTGACCGCCTCGACGATCGCGTCCACGTCCGCCCCGCACGGGATCGACTGGGCCACGTCGGCCTGCCTGACGTACTGCGTCGCGCCCGCGAACGCGACCGTGCCCGGCAGTTCGGCGTTGACCTTCCAGCCGCCCGAAAACCAGCGGAACTGTTCGTGCGCCCTGCGCTCGGCGGCCTCGCGGTCGGTGCCGAACGACACCGGCAGCTGCGCGAACTTCCGCGTCGTGTCCTCGCGCACCTGCGTGCGCTCGGCGTCCCACGCCTTGACCAGCTCACCGTTGGGCTCGGTGGTGATCATCGCGTCGGCGACCGGCGCGAACCGCTCCACCGACTGCTGCCCGGACACCGCGACCGCGATCGGGGTGCGCCGCTCCGGCAGGTCCCACAGCTTCGCCGAGTCGACCCGGAAGTGCTGTCCCGAGAAGTTCACGTACCCGCCGTCGAACAGCTCACCGATGATCTCGACGGCCTCGCTGAGCATCTCGTGCCGGACGTTGGCCGGCGGCCAGCCGCGGCCCACGACGTGCTCGTTGAGGTTCTCGCCGGCCCCCAGCCCGAGGATGAACCTGTTGTCGGACAACAGGGACACGGTCGCGGCCTTCTGCGCGACCACCGCGGGGTGGTACCGCACCGTCGGGCACGTCACGAAGCTCAACAGCTCCACCCGCTCGGTGACCTGGCTGACCGCGCCCAGCACGCTCCACGCGTACGGCGCGTGCCCCTGCTCGTCGAGCCACGGGAAGTAGTGGTCGCTGGAGACCTCGAAGGCGAACCCGCACTCCTCGGCCGCCCGCGCGTGCCGGACCAGCTCCTTCGGCCCGGCCTGCTCGGTCATCAGCGTGTAACCGAAACGCACTCCTGCTCCTTCTCCGCCTCGGCCTGCAGCTGCTTGCGGCGCGCGATGGCGGCGCGGCGCTCGGTTTCGTCGAGCCCACCCCAGACCCCGAACGGCTCCTCGACGGTCAGCGCGTGGTGACGGCACTCGACGATCACCGGGCAGGACATGCAGATGCGCTTGGCCCTGGCGACCCGGTCGGCGCGCGCGAAGCCGCGTTCTCCGTCAGGATGGAAGAAGACCGAGCTGTCGAGGTTCCGGCAATTGCCGTGGCGCTGCCACTCCCAGGTTTCGGCGACCGGGGTGGGCAGCCGTGACGTGTCCGCCATGTTCGAACTCCCTCGCGACGTGCTGTCGCGCCGGGACTACCCCGGTTCTCCCGTCGCTACACCCTGCGGGCGGCAGGAAAGTTCTTCACGAGCCAATGATCCGCGTACAACCGCTCCCCGTACGGCTCGACCTCCTGGTATCCGTGCTTCGCGTAGAGCGCCCTCGCTTCGACGAGATCGGCACGGGTGTCCAGGCGCATCACTTGTGCACCGTTTCGCACCGCTTCTTCCTCCGCCGTCCTCAGCAGGGCCGACGCGACACCCCGGCCTCGCGCCGTGGGTTTGACGAACATCCGCGTGAGCTCCGCCACGGTCGGTTCGGCGAACCGGACCCCGACGCAGCCCAGCACCTCTTCGCCGTCGCGCGCGAGGAAGAACAGGACCACGTCGTCGCTCGGGTCTTCGGCGAGCGCGCGGTCGATCTCCTCGTCCGTCGCCTGCCTGCCGTAGTACCGGCTGGCCACGTCGTCGACGTACTCGCGCAACACGGCCACGGCTTCGGGGTGGTCTACGGGTACCCGCGTGATCTTCACCGGCGGAGCACGAAGTTCAGCGCCAGCGCGGAGAAGACGATCTCCTCGTCCTGGTTGAGCAGTTCGATGCGGCTGCGCACCAGACCGCGGTCCGGCTTGGACTTCGAGGGCCTGCTCTCCACGACGTGCACCCGCAGCCGCAGCTCGTCCCCCGGCCGCACGGGCTTCGGCCAGCGCAGCTCGTCGATGCCGGGGCTGCCGAGGCTCGACACCGGGGACAGGTAGTTGTCCGCGAGCAGGCGCATCATCAGGCTCGCGGTGTGCCAGCCGCTCGCGATCAGCCCGCCGAACGGACCGTCCGCCGCGGCGGCGGCGTCGACGTGGAAGGGCTGCGGGTCGTACCTCGTCGCGAACTCGACGATCTCGGCCTCGGTCACCTTGACGTTGCCGAACTCGTGCGTCGAACCCGGGACGTAGTCCTCGAAGTACCGGTCGGTCATGAGCGTAGCTAACCATGTGCCGGACATACTCCCGGTATGGTCTTCCGCATGGCTGAGCAGCGGAGCTTCGACCTGGTCCTCCTCGGCGCGACCGGCTTCACCGGCGGGCTGACCGCCGAGTACCTCGCACGGCGCATGCCGGAGGGAGGGCGCTGGGCACTCGCCGGGCGCAACCGGGACCGGCTCGAAGCGGTCCGGCGGCGCCTCGGGGCGAAGTGGGAGTCGTTGCCGCTACTGGAGGCCGACGTGGCAGATCCGGTGTCGCTGCGGGAACTGGCGGGGAAGACGAAGGTCGTCGCGACGACGGTCGGGCCCTACCTCGCCCACGGCGAACCGCTCGTGGCCGCCTGCGCCGAAGCGGGCACGGACTACCTGGACCTGTGTGGTGAACCGGAGTTCTTCGACCGGATGTACCTGCGCCACCACGCGACGGCCGAGCGCACCGGCGCACGGCTCGTCCACGCCTGCGGGTTCGACTCGATCCCGCACGACCTCGGCGTGTTCTACACCGTCAAGCAGTTGCCGGAGGGCGTGCCGCTGCGGATCTCGGGGTCGGTGAGCACGAACGCGACGTTCTCCGGCGGCACGTACGCCTCGGCGCTGGGCGTGTTCGCCCGGCCGCTGCCGATGGTCCGCGCGGCACGCGAGCGGGCCGCCGCGGAGGGCAGGCCGGCGGGACGCCGTGTGCACAGTGGACCGGGTTCGCTCCACCGCGACGCGGAAACCGGGCGCTGGCTGGTGCCGCTGCCGACGATCGACCCGAAGGTGGTGGCGCTGTCCGCACGGCTGTTGCCCGCGTACGGCCCGGATTTCCGCTACCGGCACCACGCGGCGTTCCAGCACCTGTCCTCAGTGGTGGGAGCGACGGCGGGCCTCGGCGCGCTCGCGGCACTGGCGCAGGTGCCCCCGGCCAGGAAGGCGCTTTCCGGACTGCGCTCCCCCGGCAGCGGCCCGGGCGAGGAACGCCGGGCCCGGTCGCGGTTCACGGCGCGGTTCGTCGGCGAGGGTGGCGGCAGGCGGGTGGTGACCGAGGTGTCCGGCTGCGATCCCGGTTACGACGAAACGGCGAAGATGCTCGGCGAATCCGCCCTGTGCCTCGCCTTCGACGACCTCCCCCCGACGTCGGGTCAGGTCACGACGGCCGCCGCGATGGGCGACGCGTTGCTGGGCAGGCTCGTGGACGCCGGGCTGGTGTTCCGCGTCGTGTGATCACCGGCGTGGCAACGGGTGCAGCTCGACGTCACGCAACCGTCCCTTCGCGATCGTGGCGGTCAGGTACGTGCAGACGGGCTGGCGGCGGCGGTCGGTGGGCGAGCCGGGGTTGAGCAGGCGGAGACCGTTGTCCGCCACCGTGTCCCACGGGATGTGGCTGTGCCCGAACACCAGCACGTCGGTGTCCGGGAAGGCGGCCGCGCACCGCTGCTCGCGCCCCTTCGCCGCGCCGGTCTCGTGCACCACCGCCAGCCGCACGCCGTCCAGCTCCTCGCGGGCGACCTCCGGCAGGCGTTTCCGCAGCTCAGGGCCGTCGTTGTTGCCGTAGACGCCGATTAGGCGGCGGCTGCGGGCCGCGAGTTCGTCGAGTAGAGCGACCTCCACCCAATCACCCGCATGGATGACAACGTCGGCCTTGTCCACGGCCTGCCAGACCTCCTCCGGCAGAACGCGGGCGCGTTTGGGCACGTGGGTGTCGGCGAGGAGCAGAAGGCGCATGTCCCACCTGTACACACCCGCTTTTCCGGGCGCCACCGGGCGCCCGTAACCTTCATCCCTGTTGTCCGGATTCCGCCGCCCACCTCAGGGGAAGGTGACCCTTTGCCGCAGGAACCCGTGTGGCCCACGGCCGACGCCGAGCAGACCGACTACCTCGAACCCGTCACGGAGATCATCCCGCCCGCCACGCCGAAGCGGCCGCGGCGCGCGCTCAAGCGCGCCGCCGTCATCGCCGGCTCGGTGCTGGGTGTCCTCGTCGCGCTCTACGCGGTCGACCTGCTGGTGAGCCAGGGCAACGTGCCGCGCGGCGTCACGGTGGCGGGAGTGGACGTCGGCGGGCTCAAGCGCGCGGAGGCCGAGGAACGCCTGCGGGCGCAGATCGAGCCGCGCCTGGTCAAGCCGGTGGCCGTGCGGGCGGGCGACGTCGACACGACGATCGACCCGGCGCGCGCGGGGCTGAGCCTCGACTGGCCGTCCACTTTGGACCAGGCTGGCGACCAGCCGCTCAACCCGTTCACCCGGATCGGTTCGTTCTTCACCAGCCGCGAGGTCGGCGTGGTCACCCAGGCCGACAAGGCGCAGCTGGTCAACACGCTGCAGAACCTCCGCGCCCAGGTCGACCGGGAACCCACCGAGGGCGGCATCCGGTTCGAGGGCGCGACCCCGGTCGCGGTCGAGCCGAAGCAGGGCCAGCAGCTCCAGGTCGACGACGCGGCGATCGCCGTGCTGGCGGACTGGGCGTCGGGGCACCCGGTGACGTTGCCGGTGCGGCAGACGCCGGTCGCCGTGTCGCCGGAGGCCGTGCAGACCGCGCTCACCCAGCTGGCGCAGCCCGCGGTGTCCGGCCCGGTCGTGATCCACGGCGACGGCAAGGACGCCACCGTCAAACCCGAGGCGATCGCGGCGGCGCTGCGGTTCGAACCCGCCGACGGCGGCACGCTCGCGATGAAGGTGGACAACGCCAAGATCGTCGAGGCCGCCGGCCCGCAGCTGAAGTCCACCGAGAAGCAGGGCAAGGACGCGCAGATCGTGTTCTCCGGCGGGCAGCCCACCGTCGAGGAGTCCGTGGACGGCCGGGGCGTGGACTGGAACCCGACCCTGGAACCGCTGCCGGAGCTGCTCAAGCGCACCGGCCAGCGCGAGCTGACCGCGAAGTACGTGGACACCCCCGCGAAGGTCACCACCGAGCAGGCGAACCAGCTCGGCATCAAGGAGGTCATCGGCGAGTTCACCACCGGTGGGTTCGCGGCGGACTCCGGCGTCAACATCCGCACGGTCGCGCAGAAGGTCAACGGCGCCATCGTGAAGCCGGGCGACACCTTCAGCCTCAACGGTTTCACCGGACCGCGCGGCGCCGCGCAGGGCTACGTCGAGGCCGGCGTGATCGAGAACGGCGCGCCCGCGCGCGAGGTGGGCGGCGGGATCTCGCAGTTCGCCACGACGCTCTACAACGCCGCGTACTTCGCCGGGCTGAAGGACGCCGGGCACAAGGAGCACAGCTACTACATCAGCCGCTACCCCGCCGCCCGCGAGGCGACCGTGTTCCAGAACCCGGACGGCTCCAGCGTCATCGACCTGAAGTTCACCAACGACTCACCGACCGGGGTGGCCATCCAGACCATCTGGACCCCGTCGTCGATCACCGTGAAGCTGTGGGGCACGAAGCGGTACACCGTCGAGTCCGTGCCGGGCGAGCGCGTCAACTTCGTCGACCCCACGCCGAAGCCGGGGCCGCCGCAGAACTGCCACGCCTCCAACGGCTCGCCCGGGTTCACCACGTCGGACACCCGGATCCTCCGCGACGCGGCGACCGGGCGTGAGGTGCGGCGCGACAAGCGCACCGTGCACTACAACCCGCAGCCGAAGATCATCTGCGGCGGATGACCGCGAGCCGCGCCTCGACGCCGTCGAGGCAGCGCTCGATGGCGTAGTCGAACAGGTTGTGGTCGGCGTGCTGCTCGGGGTTGGTCACGAGGGTGTGCAGCCAGGCGCTCATCGTGGCCAGCCCGGGCCTCGACTGGTCGTCGACGTGCCGCGTCCAGCGGGCGGCGTCGCGCGCGTAGTCCTCGCTGTTGCGGCGGTGCTCGTCCTCGACCGAGATGAAGTGGCAGATGATGTTGGCGAGGAAGCGGTAGACCTGGGCGCTCTCGTCGCCGAACCCGCCCTGCTGCAGGATGCGGACGCCGCGGTCGATGGACGGGCCCGCCGCCTCCGGGGACAGCCCGTGCACGGCGATCCGCCTCGCGACGCCGGGGAACCGCGTCAGCACGGCGCGCATCTCCGTGGCGAGCGCGGCGAACCACTCACGCCACGGCAGGCCCTCCGGCGGCACGGCGACCATGCCCACGACGCGGTCCACCACCGCGCTCACGACGGCCTCGCGGTCACCGACGTGGTGGTAGATGACCGCGGGGTAGGCCTGCACCGCGCCCGCGAGCTGGCGCAGCGTCCAGCTCTCCAGGCCCTGGCTGGCGGCCAGGTCGAGGGCCGCGGCGATGATCCCGTCCGGGGTGACGGCAGGCAGGCCGGCGGCATCCCGGGAACGGGGCCTGCCGGGGACCGCAGCTGAGTTCGCCATGGGGTTCACCCTAGCTGGCCGCCCCCCGTTACTGGCAGGCTGCCAGTTTCTCCCGGGGTGTCCTACCCTGGGCGGAAAAACCCGGTGGCCAGATGGGTTCGGGCATGCCAGGGTGAGGTGTTCGCGCGTTTTCCCAGGAGGCTGCCATGCCCGAGACCCCGTCCTCTTCCGGTTCCCCGGAGGACGACCAGAAGCGCAAGTTCCGGGAGGCGCTGGAACGCAAGCAGGCGGCGAGCCGCGCCGGTGCCCAGCACGAGCACGGCGGCGGCAAGGGGCAGCACGCACACGGCCCGGCGGCCGCGAAGCGCACCTTCCGGCGGAAGTCGGGGTGACCGGGGGGCGGTGAGGCCGTCCGGGGGGTCGGCTGTCCGGGGGCTTGGCTGTGGCCGGGCGCGGGGCTTGGCCGGGGCTCGGGGTGATGGTGCCTTGGCTGCGTAGCGGCGGAGCCGCTGCGGCGGCAGGGGTCCGGGGGTGGCTGCCGTGCCGGATCCAGCGATGGCACCACGGCGCGGGGACGGCGGCAGCGCCACGTGGAATCGGAGCCGCCAGGAGGCGGTCGCGGCGGCGGAGCCGTCGCCGGATGGCCGCGGCGGTAGGGCCGCCCCTGGATCGCGGTGAAGGCTGCGCCTCCGCCGGGTCGGTGGCGGCAGAGTCGCCGCGGGACGGCCGCGATATTCGAAGCGCCGCCCGATGGCCGCGGTCACGGAGCCGCCCGGTCGCGGTGGTGGCGAAGTCCTGCAGGACCGCCACGGCCGCTGAGCCGCCATGCGGATGGCCGCAGTCACGGAGCCGCCCGGTCGCGGAGTGGCGAAATCCCCGCGGGGCGGCGACGGCCGCGGAGCCGCTGCCCTATGGCCGCAGTCGCGGAGCAGCCCGGTCGCGGAGTGGCCAAGTCGCCACGGGGCGGCCATGGATGCGGAGCCGCCGGATGTGCGGTGGCGGAGCCGCCCGGTGACAGAGCCACAGAGGCCCCAACCCTCCCCCGGGAGGCCACCACCCGAGCCCCCGCAGGCGGACCGCCGGAGGGTGGCCCGCCCGAGGGGCGGGCCACCGGGCCAGCCGCCTACGCGGGCGTGAGGATCGACCGCAGGCGGCCGACCTCCGCCATGCGCCGTTCCGCCAGGCGGTCGGCCGCCGTGGCCGGGGGGACGCCTTCCGCCTCTGCCAGGGCGAAGACCGCCTTCGTGGTGTCGTAGATCGCGCTCGCCTTGCGCTGGGCCCTCGCGAAGTCGAAGCCGTGCAGCTCGTCACTCACCTGGATGACTCCGCCGGCGTTCACGAGGTAGTCGGGCGCGTACAGGATCCCGCGCTCCTCGAGCACCTTCTCGATGTCCGGGTGCGCCAGCTGGTTGTTCGCCGCCCCGCAGACGACCTCCGCCCGCAGCTCGGGCACGGTCTCGTCGTTGAGGGCACCGCCCAGCGCGCACGGGGCGAACACGTCCAGCCGCGACCGGACCAGCTCGTCGGCGTTCGCCGCGACCTCGACCTCCGGGTGTGCCGCCCGGACCCGCTCGATCGCCGCCGCCGACACGTCGCTGATCACGACGCGCGCGCCCGCCTCGACGAGGTGCCCCACGAGCAGGTGCCCGACCTTGCCGACCCCGGACACGCCCACGCGCCGCCCCGCCAGCTCCGGCGACCCCCAGCGGTGGTCGGCACAGGCCCGCATGCCCTGGAAGACCCCGAACGCGGTCAGCACCGACGAGTCACCGGCGCCGCCGTCGTCCGTGGAACGACCGGTGACGAACCGGGTCTCCTTCGCGACCACGTCCATGTCCGCGACGTAGGTGCCCACATCGCACGCCGTGATGTAGCGCCCGGCCAGCGACTGGACGAACCGGCCGTACGCCCGCAACAGCGCCTCGGACTTCGCCGTCGCCGGGTCGCCGATGATCACGGCCTTGCCGCCGCCCAGATCGAGCCCCGCGAGCGCGTTCTTGTAGGCCATGCCCTTCGACAGCGCGAGCACGTCGGCCAGCGCGTCGTCCTCGGAGGCGTACGGGTAGAACCGCGTCCCGCCGAGCGCGGGCCCCAGCGCGGTGGAGTAGATGCCGATGATGGCCTTCAGACCGGACGCCCGGTCCTGACAGAACACGACCTGCTCATGACCGCTTTCGCGGCCGAAAACCCCTTCGGTCAAGGTGGCTCCTCGGGTGGGCGGCCCCCGCTTGTGGCGACGACCGGTTTCGGTTGTGGTGAGCCGGCTGGGAAGGTCGTTCCCCGGCCCAGCAGCAACATAGCGCTCCAGCAGCCACGCGACTAGAGATCGCGCCGAACGGCCCACAGCTCGGGGAACAGCGGCCGGAACAACGTCGAGCGCAGGTACTCCGCCCCCGACGAGCCGCCCGTGCCCGCCTTGTCGCCGATCGTGCGCTCGACCATCTTCACGTGCCGGTAGCGCCACTCCTGCAGGCCTTCGTCGAGGTCAACGAGGTGCTCGGCGACGACCGCCGCGCCCTCGTCGTCGGCATAGACGCGCAGGAGGTCGCCGTCGTAGCCCTGGGTCTTGAGGTACGACTGGAACGACTCCCACAGCGAGGGCCGCGCCATCGCCTCGACGATGCGGCGCCGCCCCGGGTCGTCCTCCGGGTAGTGCGCGAACGCGCCCTCGTCCCGGCGGCCCAGCACCACCTCCAGCTCGCGGAACTGCGCGGACTGGAACCCGCTGGACGCGTCGAGCCGGGCGCGGAAGCTCGTGAACTGGCTCGGTGTCATCGTCTCCAGCACGTCGATCTGGGCGACCACGACCTTGAGCACCGTCAGCACCCGGCGGAGCGTGCGGATGGCGCGGGCGGTGTCCCCCGCTTCGAGCCGTTGCTGCAGGTAGGCCAGCTCGTGCAGCAGCTGCTTGAACCACAGCTCGTACACCTGGTGGATGACGATGAACAACATCTCGTCGTGCTCGGTGGAGCGCGGGCGCTGCGCGGCGAGGACCTCGTCGAGCGCGAGGTAGGAGGTGTAGGTCAAAGCGGCGTCATCGGACATGCCGCCAGGCTAGAGCCGCGCCACCCGCCGAGGACGGCACCGACCACCACCTCAGGCCAGCGCCGCGGTCACGTCCAGCTCCACCAGCTGCCCGGGAAAGCCGAGGCAGGCTACGCCGAGGAGCGTGCTCGCGGTGCTGAACGCACGGCCCAGCGCGGATCCCGTGAGCCGGTCCCAGACCGCGGAGAGGTCCGCCCGCTCGCCGCTCGCCACGTAGATCACCGTGCGCACGACGTCGTCCGGGGTCGCACCGGCGTCTTCGAGTGCGGTGAGGGTGTTGGCGACGACCTGGTCGGTCTGCCCGGGCAGCGTGGGCGGGATCGTGCCGTCCGGCGCGAGCGGGCACTGCCCGGCGAGGAACACGAGGCGACGGGCCTCGACGACGGTGACGTGGTGGTAGCCCGGAGTGGCGTGCAGCCCCTCGGGATTGCGGCGTTCAATGGGCACGAGGACCAGCCTGGCACGGGAGGCGCGATGCGCAGGACGATCGACTGGGCAGACGGCGCGATCGAGATCCTCGACCAGTGCGCGCTGCCGCACGAGGTGCGGGTGCTGCGCCTGACCACCGTGGACGAGCTGATCGCCGCGATCCGCAGGCTCGCCGTGCGCGGGGCGCCCGCGCTGGGAGCCGCTGGGGCGCTCGGGACAGCGCTTTCCGCCCTGCGCCACAGGGACGAGGACGCCGTGCGGGCGGACGCGAAACGGCTCGCCGACGCGCGGCCGACCGCCGTGAACCTCGGGTGGGGGGTGCGGCGTGCGCTGAACCGGTTGCCGGAGGGTCCGCAATTCGTGCTCGAAGAGGCAATGGCCGTGCTCGACGAGGACGAACGGGTGAATCGGAAAGCGTCCGAACGGGCGGCCGAATTCCTGCTCGACCGTTGTGCGCGCCGTCCGCTGCGGTTGCTCACGCACTGCAACGCGGGCCGGCTGGCCACCGTCGGTTGGGGGACCGCGCTCGGCGTGGTCTGGCACCTCCAGGCCGCCGGGCAGCTGGAGTACGTCTTCGCCGACGAGACCCGGCCGCTGCTGCAGGGCGCCCGGTTGACGGCCTGGGAACTGGGCGAAGCCGGTGTGCCGTACCGCCTGCTGCCCGACTCGGCGGCGGCCTCGGCGATCGCCCGCGGGCTGGTGGACGCCGTGGTCGTGGGCGCGGACCGGATCGCCGCGAACGGGGACGTCGCGAACAAGGTCGGCACCTACCCGCTGGCGCTCGCGGCCGCGCGGCACGGGATTCCGTTCGTCGTGGTCGCCCCGATGTCCACAGTGGACTCCCAGGTCCCCTCGGGCGACGGGATCGTCGTCGAGGAGCGGGCGGCCGAGGAGGTCACGCACGTCGCCGGGCGGCCCGTCGCCCCGCCCGATGCGGCGGTCTTCAACCCCGCTTTCGACGTGACCCCGGCCGATCTCGTGACCGCGATCGCCACGGAAGACGGGTTTTTCCCGTTAGAGTGATTTGCCCGTTTACCGACGAAGTATGGAAATCCGACTTTCCCGCTCGTTACATTTTTTTCCTTCCCCTGGCTCGTTTTCGGATCTAATCTCTGCGCAGTTCCACCTGCTACGTCAAGAGGGGAAGTCCCCAGTGCGAAGAGCTCTGACCCTGTTCGTTTCGCTCGCCCTCGCGGGCGGCGCGGCCGTCGCGGCACCCGCCGTGGCCAGCGCGCAGGGACGCGCGGTGATCCCGCTGTCCCACCCCGACTGGGCCACGCCCCAGTCGAAGGTCGCCGACGCCGCCCCGTCCTCGAAGCTCAGTTTCCGCGTCTACCTGTCGATGCGCGACCAGGCGGGCGCCGAGGCCGCGGCTCAGGCCGTGAGCGACCCGTCGAGCAAGACCTACCGCCAGTACCTCAGCCCCGACCAGGTCCGCGACCGGTTCGCGGCCACGGACGCGACCGTGAAGTCGGTGCGCGACTGGCTGGCCGGCAGCGGCTTCGCCATCGGCGACGTGCCGTCGAACAAGGCGTACGTCGAGGCCAGCGGTACCGCCGACCAGGTGGAGAAGGCGTTCAGCGTCGACCTGGCCAAGTACAAGGTCGACGGCCAGGTGCTGCGTGCCGCCGACAAGGAGCTGTCGGTGCCCGCCGCGCTGGCGAACCAGGTGCTCGGCGTCGTCGGCGTCGACCAGGCCACCCAGCTGCTCAAGCCCGACCACACCGACGGCACCCCGAGCGACGTGCCGCCGTCGGACGGCTTCCGCAACGCGCGCCCGTGCAGCGCCTACTACGGCGAGAAGGTCGACACGACCGACCCGGCCTACGGCGGCAAGGTCCTGCCGTACGCGCCGTGCGGCTACACCCCGGCGCAGCTGCGCTCGGCCTACGGGCTGGACAAGGTCGGCGCGAACGGCAGCGGCACCACCGTCGCGATCGTGGACGCCTTCGCCTCCCCCACCCTGTACGCCGACGCCGCCGAGTACGCGCGGCGCAACGACCCGGCGCACCCGCTGCTGCGTTCGCAGTTCTCCGAGAAGATCTTCCCGACCAACCCGGAGATGGAGCCGCCGGACCAGTGCGACGCCGCCGGCTGGTACGGCGAGCAGACGCTGGACGTCGAGGCCGTGCACGCCATGGCGCCCGGCGCCAAGATCCTCTACGTCGGCAGCGCCGACTGCCAGGACGCTTCGCTGGACGAGGCGCTGAACTGGATCGTCTCGAACCACAGCGCCGACATCATCAGCAACTCCTACGGTGACACCGGCGAGGACATCCCCGCCTCCGAGGTGCGGGTCTGGAACCAGATCGCGGTCCAGGCCGCGATCGAGGGCATCGGCGTCTACTTCTCCTCCGGTGACAACGGAGACGAGGTCGCGCGGCTGGGCACCCCGTCGGCCGACTTCCCCGCCTCCGACTCGTGGGTGACCGCCGTCGGCGGCACGAGCCTCGCGATCGGCAAGAACGGCCAGAAGCTGTTCGAGACCGGCTGGGAGACCGGCAAGAGCACGCTGACCAACGGCGCGTACGTGCCCGGCCCGCCCGGGGCGTACACCAGCGGTTCCGGTGGCGGCACGAGTGTCCTGTTCGACCAGCCCTTCTACCAGAAGGGGATCGTGCCGGACGCGCTGTCCACGCAGAACCAGCACGGCAAGGCCAAGGGCCGCGTCGTGCCGGACATCTCGACGGTCGGTGACCCCAACACCGGCTTCCTGGTCGGGCAGACGCAGACCTTCCCGGACGGCGTGTACTACGACCAGTACCGCATCGGCGGCACGAGCCTGTCGTCGCCGCTGCTCGCCGGGATCGTCGCGGTGTCGGACAGCCTGGCGCACTTCCACCACGGGTTCCTCAACCCGCTGGCCTACCAGATCGCCTCGCGCACGCCGGCCATCACCGACGTCAAGCACGTCGACGCCGCCGTGACCCGGGTCGACTACGCCAACTCGGTGGACGCGTCGGGCGGCCTGATCACCTCGGTGCGGACGTTGGACTACCCGAACCTGACGATCCACACCACCGGCGGCTACGACAACGTCACCGGCCTCGGTTCGCCGAACGGCCTGGCGTTCCTGCTGCTGCCGTAACGCGCACCACGGGAAAGCCCGGTCTCCTCACGTGAGGGGACCGGGCTTTTTCTTTCGCCGCAGGCCGACCGCGCCGTCGCTGCGGGTGGCAGCCACGTCCCTCCGCGTCAGCGCAAGGCTTTCCGGATCAGCTGGGCGAGGTGGACCGCGCGGCGGTCCGACTGCTGGGCGATCTGCGTGCGGCAGCTGAAGCCGTCCGAGACGACCACGGTGTCCGGGGCGGCTTCCCGGATCGCGGGCAGCATGCGGTCCTCGGCCACGGCGACCGACACGTCGTAGTGGCCGCGCTCGAAACCGAAGTTGCCCGCCAGCCCGCAGCATCCCGAGTCCAAAGTGGAGTTCCGGATCCCCGCACGGGCCATCAGCCGTTCGTCCGCGGTGAAGCCCAGTTCCGCGTGCTGGTGGCAGTGCACCTGGGTGACCGCGTCGAGGTCGAGGTCCCGCAGCGGCAGGTCGGCGTCGGCGAGCAGCTCGGCGAACGTGCGGGTGCGGCTCGCCAGCAGCGCGGCCGTCTCGTCCCCCGGCAGCAGGTGCCCGAGGTCGCCGCGGAACAACGCCGTGCAGCTGGGTTCGAGGCCCACCACCTCGTACCCGGCGTCGAGGTACGGCTTGAGCACCGACAACGTGTGCCGAAGCACGCGCTTGGCCACGCCGAGCTGCCCGGTGGACATCCATGTCAGTCCACAACAGACATTCTGTTTCGGGACCACGACGTCGAAACCGGCCGCTTCGAGCACCTCGGTCGCCGCGTGCAGGACGTCCGGGGTGAGGTAGTTGTTGAAGGAATCGGGCCACAGCACCACCCGCTTGCCACCACCGGAGGTCCGCTTGTGGGAGCGGGTGAACGGCCGCGTGGCGAACTCCGGCAGATCCCGCTCCGGAGCCAGCCCGCCCAGCCGTTTCACGAGTGCGGCCACCCGTGGTCGGCGCAGCAGCGCGTTCAGCAGGCGCGGGGCGAGCGCCGAGAACCGCAGCCACAGCGGCAGCCAGCCCATCGAGTAGTGCGACAGGGGCCGCAGCCTGCCCTTGTAGTGCTGGTGCTGGAACTCCGCCTTGTACGTCGCCATGTCGACATCGACCGGGCAGTCCGACAGGCAGCCCTTGCACGACAGGCACAGGTCGAGCGCGTCCCGCACCTCCTCCGAGCGCCAGCCGCCGGTGATCAGCTCCCCGTTGATCATCTCGGCGAGCAGGTGCGCGCGCCCGCGCGTGGAGTGCTTCTCCTCGCGCGTGGCGCGGTAGCTCGGACACATCACGCCGCCACCGCTGGTGTTGCGGCACTTGCCGACGCCGACGCACCGGCGCATCGCCTCGGCGAAACTGCCGTGGTCGTGCGGATAACCCAGCGCCACGGGGATTTTCGCCTCACGCACCCGCAGGTCGGCATCGACGGCACGCGGGCGGACGAGGATGCCCGGGTTCATCCGGTCGTCCGGGTCGAAGATCGCCTTGAACCGCTCGAACAACGCCATCATCTCGGGGCTGTACATGCGCGGCAGCAGTTCCGAGCGTGCCTGCCCGTCGCCGTGCTCGCCGGACAACGAACCCCCGTGTGCGGCGACCAAGTCCGCCGCGTCCTCCAGGAACGAGCGGAAGTTCGCCTTGCCCGGCTGGGAAAGCAGGTCGAAGTCGATGCGCATGTGCAGGCAGCCCTCGCCGTAGTGCCCGTACACCACGGTCTTGCGGCCGTGCCGGGCCAGCAGCTGCTTGAACTCCCGCAGGTACGAGCCGAGCCGCTCCGGCGGCACCGCCGCGTCCTCCCAGCCGGGCCACGCCTCCGAGCCATCGGCCATGCGCGTCGCGAGCCCGGCGCCCTCCTCGCGGATCCGCCGCAACCGCCGCTGCGCCGCGGGGTCCGTGTGCACGACGTGCGGACGGCCCAGGTCGCGCGCCAGTCCGGCGGCCCGCTCCCGCGCCTCGTCGAGCGTGTCGCCAGTCAGCTCGACCAGCAGCCAGGCGCGGCCGTCAGGCAGGTCATCACCGCCGGAGGAGGTGAGCTTGACGAGCTCGACGTCCAGGCCCTCCACGGTGAGCGGCTTGCGCTCCAGGATCGCGGGCACGGCGTCGGCGGCGTCGATGTCCGAGGCGAAGCCGAACACGGCGAGCGCCTTGTGCTTCGGCAGTTCGACGAGCCGGAGCGTCGCGTCGAGCACGGTCACGCACGTGCCCTCGCTGCCGACCAGCGCGCGGGCGACGTTGAACCCGTTCTCCGGCAACAGGTGTTCCAGCCCGTACCCCGACACGCGGCGGCCCCACGCCGAGAGTTCCTTGCGCAGCAGGGCGAGGTTGCCGTCCACCAGGTCACGCAGCTCGCGGTACACGCGCCCCTCGGTGCCCGGCAGCGCGGCGCGGCGGTCCGCCTCCTGCCGGGACGTCGGCCCGACCGTCATCCTCGTGCCGTCGTAGAGCAGGACTTCGAGGCTTTCCACGTTGTCGGCCGTGCGGCCCCACGCGACGGAGTGCGAGCCGCACGCGTTGTTGCCGATCATGCCGCCGATCGTGCAGCGGCTGTGCGTCGAGGGATCCGGCCCGAACCGGAGCCCGTGCGGAGCGGCGACGGCCTGCAGGTCGTCGAGGACGGTGCCCGGGGCGACGCGGGCGGTTCGTGCCGCCACGTCCAGTTCCCGCACGCCGGCGAAGTACCGCGAGCTGTCCAGGACCAGGCCGGGACCGCACGCGTTGCCCGCGATGCTGGTGCCGCCACCCCGCGCGATCACGGGCGCGCCGGTCTCGCGGCACGCGGCCACGGCGGCCACTACGTCGTCTGCCGTGCGGGGCAGGACGACGCCGAGCGGCGCGTGCCGGTAGTTGGAGGCGTCGGTGGTGTAGAGCGCGAGGGCCCCCGGGTCGAAGGCCGCGTCCTGCTCGCTCAGAAGCTTCCGAAGGGTGTCGCGCACGCCCCCATTGTGCCGCCTGGCGGGACGGCGGTCTTGCCGGAGGCGGACGCGCGGGGTTGGCTGGGCGCATGGAAACAGCCGCCGTCCGTGAAGTCGCCGACCGCCTGCTGCTCGCCTACGAGAAGGGCGAGCCGACCGCGCCCGTGATCGAGACGCACCCGGACGCCACGATCACCGACGCGTACCGCATCCAGCAGGAACAGGTGCGGCGGTGGGTGTCCGACGGGGACGTCGTCAAGGGGCACAAGGTCGGGCTCGCGTCGAAGGCCATGCAGCAGCAGATGGGTGTCGACCAGCCGGACTACGGGCACCTGCTGGCCGGCATGTTCCACCTGGAGCACCAGCCGATCAGCGCCGCGAGCCTCCTCCAGCCGCGGGTCGAGCCGGAGATCGCGTTCGTGCTCGGGCGGCGGCTCTCCGGGCCCGGCGTGACGGTCGCGGACGCGCTGCGTGCCGTCGATTTCGTGGTGCCCGCGCTGGAGATCGTGGCGTCGCGGATCACCGACTGGCGGATCTCCATCGTCGACACGATCGCCGACAACGCCTCCTCCGGTGGCGTGGTGCTGGGCAGCAAGCCGACGCTGCTGTCCGATGTGGACCTCCGGCTCACCGGCTGCTCGCTGCAGCTGGGCGGCGAGCTGGTCGCCACCGGGGCGGGTGCGGCCGTGCTCGGCTCGCCGGTCAACGCCTTGGTGTGGCTCGCGAACACCATCGGCCCGCTGGGCATCGACCTGGAGCCGGGGCACGTCGTGCTGCCGGGCTCGATGACCCGCGCGTACCCGGTGAGCGCGGGGGACACGGCGGTCGCCGACATGGGCGAGCTGGGCACGGTGACCGCCGTGTTCACCGCCTGACCTCACTCCACCAGCAGGTCCTCGATCGTGATCGGGATGTGGCGGACGCGGATGCCGGTCGCGTTGTAGACCGCGTTCGCGATCGCGGCCGCCACGCCCACCACGCCGATTTCGCCGAGCCCCCGGGCGCCGACGTCGTTGTGGAAGGTGTCCGGGTACTCGACGAACTCGACGTCGACCTGCGGGATGTCGGCGTTCACGGGCACCAGGTACCCGGCGAAGTCGCCGTTCGCGAACCGGCCGTTGTCCTCGATCTCCAGACCCTCGTGCAGCGCCGCCGAGACGCCCCAGATCATGCCGCCGCTCAGCTGGCTGCGCGCCAGCTGGTCGTTGATGATCCGGCCGCCGTCGAACACGCCCAGCAGCCGCGAAACCCGCACCTCGCGGGTGAGCCGGTGGACGCGGACCTCGCAGAACTGGGCGCCGAACGAGCTGAACGAGTGCTTCGTCATCTCCTCGCCGGGCGCGGACGAACCGACCGCGGCGACGGATTCCTCGCCCACCGCCCGCAACAGCTCGCCGTAGGGCATGGTGCGCCCGCCGCCGTGGACCTGGCCCTCGGCGTAGGTGACCTCCTGCCCTTCGAACGGTGCGCCCGGCGCCGAAGCCAGCTTCAGCAGGGCGTCGAGCACCTCCGCGGTGGCGGCCATGATCGCCGTGCCGGTGCTCGCCGTGGCGGACGAACCGCCGGACATGCCGCCCGGCGGGAACAGCGAGTTGCCCAGGCGCGGGGTGATGCGTTCCGGCGCGATGCCCAGCGACTCCGCGCCCACCGTCGACACCACGGTCAGCAGGCCCGTGCCCGGGTCGGCGCCGCTGGTGGAGATCACCGCGGTCTCGTCGGCGTTCAGCCGCACCTCGACCGACGAGGGGAACCGGATCGCGGGGAACATCGCGGTCGCCACGCCGAGGCCCACCTGCCAGTCGCCGTCCGTGCGGCCGTTCGGCGTGCGGTGGATCCAGCCGAAGCGCTGCGCACCGGTGGTGAAGCACTCGTCGAGGTGCTTGCTCGACCACTGCAGGTCCTGCCCCGGCGGGGCGATCGAGTTGTTGCGCAGCCGCAGCTCGATCGGGTCCACGTCCAGCGCGACGGCCAGCTCGTCCATCGCGCTCTCCAGCGCGAACGAGCCGGGCGCCTCGCCAGGCGCCCGCATGAACGTCGTCTGCGGGAGGTCCAGCCGCACGACCCGCTGGCTGATCCGGAGGTTCCGGGTGGCGTACGACCGCAACGAGCTGGAGTGGGAGGTCTCCTCGACGAACGACCCCGAGCGCGGCAGCGTGCACCACGAGTCGTGCTTGAGCGCGAGCAGCGTGCCGTCGCGGTCCGCGCCCAGGGAGATCTCCTGCAGGGTCGCCGGGCGCGTGGCCGTCGCGGTGAACACCTGTTCCCGCGTCAGCGTCGCCTTGACCGGGCGGTTCAGCGCCCTCGCGGCCGCGGCAGCGAGGAAGCCCGGCACGGAGGTCCGGCCCTTCCCGCCGAACGCACCGCCGACGAACGGGTTGACCACATGCACCTGCGCGGGCTCCAGGCCCAGCGCTCCGCTCAGCTCGTACGCCAGCAGGTTGCTGCCCTGGTTGCCGCTGTACACGGTCAGCACGCCGTCCTCCCACACCGCGACCGCGGAGTGCGGCTCCATCGCGGCGTGGTTCTGCGTCGCGGTGCGGTAGGTCGCCGACACGACGACCGGGCTGTCCGCGAGAGCGTCCTCAATGGACTCGACGCCGTCAGCGAGCACGGTGACCACCGGCTCCGCACCGCCCAGGAGCTCGGGCGGGTCCTCGGCGTCGTCGAGGTGGTCCTCCAGTGACGTCCTGGCGGGTAACTGACGGTACGTGACCTCGACGAGCATCGACGCGTCCCGCGCCTGCTCGAACGTCTCCGCCACGACGAACCCGATCGGCTGCCCGTACCACTCGACGTCCCTGTTCCGCAGCGGCAGCCAGGCGTCCCCCGGGATCGGCATCGGCGGGGGCGTCTGGAGCTCCAGCGGGTCGAACGGCGTGTAGACCGCGAGCACGCCGGGCGCGCTCTTCGCCGCCGTCACGTCCATCGCCTCGATCTCCGCGCGGGCGACCGTGCTGGTGACCACGCAGCCGTAGACCATGCCGGGGAAGTTGTTGTCCGCCGCGTACTTCGCCCGCCCGGCGACCTTGAGCGGGGCATCCAGCCTGCCGGTCATCGGCGGCTCCCTTCGGTCAGTTCGAGCAGCGCGCGGACGATCGTCCGCTTGAGCAGGGAAGCCTTGAAAGCGTTGTGCGCCAACGGCCTCGCGCCCTCGACGGCCAGCGCGGCGGCCTGCTCGAAGGACTCCTCGGTCACCGGCTTGCCACGCAGGGCCTCCTCGACGGCGGTCAGCCGCCACGGCACGGTCGCCACGCCACCGGCCGCGACCCGCGCGTCGACGATCCGCGAGTCTCGGACGTCGAGCGCCACCGCGGCGGAGGCGAGCGCGAACTCGTACGACTGCCGGTCACGCACCTTGACGTACGTGGAGTTCGCCGCCCAGTCCAGCCGCGGCACGCGCACCTCGGTGATCAGCTCACCCGGCCGCAGGTCGTGCTCCACCTCGGGCGTTTCCCCTGGCAGGCGGTAGAAGTCGGTGAGCTTGACGGTGCGGGTGCCGTCCGCGCCCGCGAGCACCACCTCGGCGTCGAGCGCGACGAGCGCCACTGCCACGTCACTGGCGTGCGTGGCGACGCAGGCGTCGCTCGTGCCGAGAATCGCGTGCATCCGGTTGACGCCTGTGATCGCGGAACAACCCGAGCCCGGCTCGCGGCGGTTGCACGGCATGGCGACGTCGCGGAAGTACGTGCAGCGCGTGCGCTGCATGAGGTTCCCGCCGATGCTCGCCATGTTGCGCAGCTGCTGCGACGCGCTGAGCAGCAGCGCCCGCGAGATCGCCGGGTACACGCCGGGGTGCGCGGCGATGTCGGCCATCCGTTCGAGCGCGCCGAACCGCAGGCCGTCGCCCGTGTCGATGCCCCGCAGCGGGAGGTCGTTGATGTCCACGACGTGCCGTGGCGTCAGCACGTTGAGCTTCATCAGGTCGACGAGCGTGGTGCCGCCGGCCAGGAAGGCCGCGTCGGCGGAGAAAGCGCTTTCAATGGTGGGAGCGGTGGTCAGTTCAAACGGTCGCATCAGCGTTCTTCACCTGTTCCACGGCTGCGACGATGTTGGGGTAGGCGGAGCAGCGGCAGAGGTTGCCCGACATGAACTCACGGACGTCCTCGACGTCCTGGCGCACGGCGGCCACGGCCGACATGACCTGGCCGGACGTGCAGAAGCCGCACTGCAGGGCGTCCTGCTCGACGAACGCGCGCTGCACGGGGTGCAGAGCGTCCTCTGTGGACAGTCCTTCGACCGTCGTCACGGGGTGTCGCACGGTGGCGGCCAGCGTGAGGCACGACAACACGGGCTTGCCGTCGACGTGCACGGTGCAGGCGCCGCACTGGCCCCGGTCGCAGCCCTTCTTCGGACCGGTGATGCCGAGCCGTTCCCGCAACGCGTCCAGCAGCGTCACACCGGGTTCGACGTCCAGCCGCTCGGTCCTGCCGTTGATTTCCAGCGAGATTTCCATGATGTGGTTGGGTCCCTTTCCCCCGGGCCCTCGGTGGAGTGCGACCTGGTTGCGGATAGTCATCCGCTTCGCTCTTCCGAAGCTAGCGGATTACAATCCGCTTGGCAACGGGCGAGCAGGAGGAACCATGGCGACGGGATCGGTCAGTCCGCGGCGGGCGGACACCCGGCGCAACCACGAGCGCATCCTCGCCGTCGCGGCGGAGTCGCTGACCTGCTCGGACGAGGTGTCGTTCAACGCTATCGCGAAGAAGGCCGGCGTGGGGGTCGGCACGGTGTACCGGCACTTCCCCACGCCGGAGTCGCTCATCCTCGCCGTGTACGAGCGCGAGGTGCGGCACCTCGTCGAGGTCGTGGAGGACCTGCTGCGCCGGTACCCGCCGGACCGGGCGTTCCGGGTGTGGGTGGTCGACCACCTGGCGCACTACATGATGTCCAAGCGCGGCCTCGCGGACGCACTCCGCCGGGCGACGTCGGCGCGGGGTGAGCTTCCGGCACACGCGTACGAGTCACTGGTCGCCGCGGTCGCGACCCTGCTGCGCGCGAACATCGACGCGGGCACGGTCCGCGCGGACCTGAGGCCGGAGGCGCTGGTGCGGGGCCTCGGCGGGCTGTGGTACCTCCAGCCGGAGGAGAACTGGAAGGCGCAGACGGAGGAGCTGCTGGACCTGCTGTGGCGGGGTATGCGGACGGAGTGACTCGCACCTAGAGGGCGGCCACGAAACGCTCCACGTGGGCGGCGACCTCGTCGGGGACCTCCAGCGGGGAAAGGTGCCCGGTGTCGCGGAGGACGGACATCGTCGCGGTCGGGAGGACCGGCAGCAGGCGTTCGGCGAGCACGGCGGGTGGATCGACCTGGTCGTGCTCGCCCGCCAGCACCAGGACGGGCACCTCGATCGCGGCGACGGTGTCCGCGATGTCCTCGATGATGCCGTGCCGGGGCCAGGCCAGGCGGGCCTCCGTCGTGACGTTGAGGCTGTCGGCGACAACCCTTGCGGGATCGGGCAAAGCACGGTGGGTCAGCACGTGGTCCAGCGCCGCGGTCACGGTTTCCGCGTTGTCGTAGGCGTGGGCGAGCGCCTCCCGTTCCTCCGCGCTCACCTCGGCGGGCCGGGGTGGCGCCGGGGCCACGAGTACCAGCCCGGCCAGCCCGTCCGGCCTGCGTGCCGCGACCAGCTGCGCCACCTTCCCGCCCATCGAGTGTCCGATGAGGACATACCGCGACAGCCCCAGCTCGTCGACCACCCGGAGCGCGTCGTCGGCGAGCTGGGTCAGCCCGTACGGTCCCGGCAGCTCACGCGCGGCACCCCAGCCCCGCTGGTCGTAGCGCACCACCGGTCGCCCCGGCAGCCGCTCGGCCACCGGCGCGAAGGTTTCGCCGGAACCACCCCAGTAGTGCAGGAAAACCAGTGCCGTCCCGGTTCCCGGCTCGTAACTCACCGGGAGGCCGCCCGCGACCGTCTTCACATCGTTCGCTTCCATGCCACCGACGCTAGGCGGGCACCGGGGCCACGACGAGGTACGCTTCGGTCTGGTCATGGTGAAAAACGGACAGCAGCGCATCAGAACGCTGCACTACCGCGTCGCGGCGGACTCGCCTTCCGGGGTGGAGGTGCTCACCTTTTCCCGGCTGCGTCTGATACCCGCGGGAAAGCAGTGGGACACCGTGCACCGGGCGGACTTCCACGTGCTCGCGCTGGGCAGGTCCGGTCGAGGCACGGTCGTGGTGGATTTCGTCCGGCACCCGCTCGACGCCGACCGCGTGGTCTGGATCCGCCCGGGGTGGACGCACTCGTGGGCGGACATCGCCGCGGTCGAGGGCCTGGTGGTGTTGTTCCGGCCCGAGTTCGTGCCCCCGTCCTCGCCGGGCACCGACGTCCTCGGCCCGGTGAGCTGGCAGGTGGACCGCGCGGACCTGGTGCGGCTCGCCGCCGATCACCTGCGCCGCGAGTACGTTGAGGGAGACGCCGAGATCCTGCGTCACCTGCTGGAGGTGCTGCTGCTGCGGGTCGCCGGCGGCGCGCCGCGGCCGGCCGACGGGCGGGAGGTGTTCACCGCCTTCAGCCGCGCGGTCGAGGCGGAGTACGCGCGTTCCCGTGAGGTCGAGTGGTACGCCCGCCGGCTCGGCTACTCGCCGAGGACGCTGCGCCGCGCCACGCAGGAAGCGGTGGGCGTCGGCGCGAAGCGGTTCATCGACGACCGCGTGGTGCTGGAGGCGAAGCGCCTGCTCGCGCACACCGGGATCACGGTCGCGGAGTGCGCGCGCCGCCTCGGTTTCGACGATCCGGCGAACTTCGCGAAGTTCTTCCAGGCCCGCGCGGGAAGCACACCCGGCGCGTTCGCGGAGTCGGTGCGCTAACTGGTGTTTCTTGAGCGGCGAAGCCGCCTCACCACCCACGCAGCTCGCACCGCCACGGGTTTGAATCGGCTCAGCCGCGCGGAGCGCGTCCGTTGAGGGTGGTGGTGGGAGGCACAGCCGCGGAGCGTCGATGAGGGGTGGTGGTCGGGCTGGCGGGCGGGCGGGCGGGCCTCGGGTTCCGCCACCCGCACCGGCAAGCAAGCCCGGAAACGATCGGCTAAGCCGGTTCCGGGTGGCCGAGTTTGGTGAGCCAGAGGCGGAACACCCGGTGCAGCGACTCGGCCCCGACCAGCTCGCCCGGGGGCTCGAACTCACGGGGGTACAGCAGGAAACCCCGCTCCTGCGGGCCACCGAAGCCGCCGTGGGAGCCGACGTGCGGTTCGAACGGGGAGGCCTCGTCGGTCTCCGGGTCGTAGCGGCTGTTGATCATGATGTCCGGGCAGTGCGGGAACGAGTCCACGCGCTTGATGAGGTCCTTCGCGTGTCGGTTGAGGCGCAGCAACGGATCCGAACCCACGACGAAACCGCTGTCCAGCCGGTGCAGCCCGTCCCGGTCGAGCACCACCGGCCCGAACTCCGCACTGCGCACCAGCAGGAACCCGACACCCGGGTGGTCCACCAGCGCCGGCAGCAACTCCGGGTACTCCCGCTCGATCGTCTCCAGCTGGACCCGGCCCT
This sequence comes from Amycolatopsis sacchari, assembly GCF_900114035.1. Classification (GTDB taxonomy): domain Bacteria; phylum Actinomycetota; class Actinomycetes; order Mycobacteriales; family Pseudonocardiaceae; genus Amycolatopsis_E; species Amycolatopsis_E sacchari. The sequence continues at coordinate 250,235 of NZ_FORP01000002.1, forward strand.
CGTGCTCGGTGAACGACACCATCGCGACGTGCCCGGACACCGTCACCACGACACCCGGCGCCACGCGCGTCACCTCGCCCGGGCCGCCTGCGTCGGCCCGGGGCCGGTGTTCGAGACGGCCCGCCTTGCGCGCCCTGTCCCGCAGGCGCTGCGCGATCGGCCCGCCGCCCGACGCCACCTCGGCCTCCGGCGTCGGCCCACCACACAGGCGCCCGACCAGCTCCTCCACCGACTCCCCGAACCGGTCCGCGAACGCCCAGCCCTGCGTCTGCCCGTGGTCGGACAGCACGACGAGGTGGTACCGCCGCGGCGCGAGCTTCGACGCCCGGTGCAGCCGCCCGATCTGCTGGTCGATGGCCCGGAGCACGGCGAGCGAGTCGAACCGCTCGATGCCCGAGTGGTGCGCGACCTCGTCGTAGCCCAGGAAGTCCGCGTACACCACCGACCGCCCGGCGAGCATGTCCTCCAGCACCGCCGACACCACGACGTCCCGCGCGATGACCGTCGTGCCCGGCCGCGCCAGCGGGTACAGCCCGCCACGCTTGACCCGCGGCCGCACCCCGGCTCGCCGCTGCTTCGCGGCCGCCGACAGCTCGCGGGCGACGTCCACCAACGCCGATCCCAGCGTGTGCACAGCGTTGACCGGGTTCGCGAAGTACGCGTAGTAGCCGGTCCCGACCCGGTCGGCGCGCCGCCGCCGCAAACCCTTCGGCAGCAGCACCGAAACCGCGCTCATCGTCAGGCTGTAGTGCGGGGCGTCCCCGGTGAACAGGTTGCCGTGGCTCGCCCCGTCCACCGCGAGCAGCCCGCGGCCGTCGGAGTGCCGCCGCTCGATCTCCGCGGCGTCACGCGGGTGCGCGCACGCCATCACGTGGTCGCGATCCTTCTCGTACCAACGGAAACCGAGGATGTCGGAGTTCGAGCCGTGCAGGATGCCCGCGACGCTCGCGCCCGTCTGCGAGCTCCAGTCGGTCTGCCACGACGTCAGCGAGTGGCTGTCGGCGGCCAGCCAGCGCGCCAGCGTCGGCATGTCGCCGTCGCGGACCGCGCGCCGCACCACGTCGTAACCGAGCCCGTCCACCTGCAGGAAGATGACGCCGGGCGGCTGGTCGGCCTGCCGCTCCGGGTGGCGCCTGCTGCGGCGCACCGCGCGGCGGAAGAAGATCTCGTCCTCGTCCAGTGCCAGCACGCTGCTGACGAGCGCGTTCACCACGGAGATGCCCACCACCACGACCACGGCGGTGCGCAACCCCGCGACCTCGACCCCGGGCACCGCGGCGAGCGCGGCGAGGGCACCCGCGCCCAGCAGCAGGAAACTGCCCACGCCGAGCGTGAACAACGCCACCGGCAGGGCGATCCGCAGCACCTGCGGCCACACCACGCTCGTCAGCACCGACAGCAGCAGCGCGCACACGATCGGCTGCCACCAGCTCGGCATGGCGAACCCGTCGAGCCAGATGTCCAGCCCCCGCAGGGCGAACGCCACGGTCAGCAGCACCAGCACACCACGCGCGATGGTGCGGCCACGCCGCAGCAGGCGGCCGCGTTCCGCCTCCGTCATTTCCCCACCCCTGTTTTCGCCCGCCGCCGTTTCGCGACGAGGTTCAGCACGACCGTCACCAGCAGGACCAGCACCGCCGCGAGCGCGGTGGCCACGAGTGGCGAGTCGAAGATGCCCCCGCTCAGCACGCCCAGCAGAGCGTAGGCGACCGCCCACAGCACACACGCGACGAGCGTCGCGGGCAGCAGGCGCCGCCACGGGTAGGAAACCGCGCCTGCCGCGAGCAGCACCGGGATGCGGCCCGCGGGTACGAGCCGCCCGATCACGATCAGCTGCCAGCCACGCCGCTCGAACCGCACGCGCGCGGAGGCGAGCCGCTCCGCCCCCTGCCCGCGCGAGAGCCAGCGCACCGCGGCGGTGCTGCCCAGGCGTGCGGCGGCGAACGTGGCGACGTCGCCGATCCCCGCGCCGAGCGTGGCGAGCAGCAGCACCAGCGGCAGGGACAGGTGCGGTGTCGTCATCGCGATCGCGGCGGCGCCGCCGACGAGGGCACCGGTGGGCACGACGGGCACGATCGATCCGATGAGGACACCGAGGAACAGGGTGGGGTAACCGATCGACGACGTGTCCGACCAGTCGAGCGCGAGCGTCACGGGCGTACCCCGGTCAGCCGCACGTGCTCCCCGGGCTCGGTCACCCGCACCTCGGTGTGGGCCGCGGCCGCCTCCGCGAACCGGCGCGGCGGTTCGACGAGCAGTCGGCGCATCTTCTTCGTGCGCGCGATCCCCGGCAGCGCGAGCGTGCCCCAGTGCACCGGCACGGTCACCGCGGGCCTGATGAGGCGGGCCGCTTCGGCGGCGCGCACCGGGTCGAGGTGACCGGGGCCGAGCGACGGCCCCCAGCCCCACACCGGCAGCAGCGCGACGTCGATCCCGCTCAGCTGGGCCATTTCCCCGTACAGGTCGGTGTCCCCCGCCACGTACACCCGCCGTCCGCGCGCCTCGACGAGGTGGCCCACGGCGGGCGCGTGCGGACCGTGGGTGAAGCGCGGACCCCAGCGGTGCCCGGCGTGATCGGCGTACAGGGCGGTGATCGTCAGCTCACCGTCGGTGAGGCTCTCGCCGACGCCGAGCTCGTGCACCCGCCGGAAACCCCGGCGCCGCAACCAGTCCCCGGCCCCGCGCGGCACGACGACCGGCACGTCGGCGCCCAGCAGCCGCAGCGACGGCAGGTGCAGGTGATCACCGTGCAGGTGCGAGATGAGCACGAGATCCGCGCCTGCCCAGGCATCCGGCGGCAACGGCGGCGCGACGCGGCGCAGCCCGCCGACCGTGCCCGTCAGCACGGGATCCGTGAGCACCACCCGGCCGGCTGTCTCCAGGCGGACTGTCGAGTGGCCCAGAAAGCGCATCGCCAGTCCGTCCACACGGTCATTATCCACGGCGGAAGGCCTCCGCCGGCGCACTCGCGGGGCCCGCGCCGCCGTGGGGGAAGTAACACTACGGTTACCGAACCGGACGTGCCGCCTGCCCCGGCGAGGCCCGCACAGCCCCGCCCGGATCCCTGTTTCCGCTGCTCAACCCCGGTGCGGGACGGTAAGACCGAAGGAAGGTCGACAGTCAACGCCCGCGTGGCATTTCCCACGCGACGCGAACGACGTATGTCGATAACGCCGAATTCACACTACTGTCATAAGACCCGGCGAACCCGGGAGTAACAACCGCGCCGTCGAAACGGGCCCCACCACGCCCGGGGAGACACGCGCGCTCAAATCGAAGATCGCCCAAGGACGTGCGTACCCGACGACTAGCGGCCACCCGCTGATGTGTGGCCGGGCGCTGGCGTCTGCCCTTGTGCCGCCTAGCCCGTTTTCCTTCTCGACTGACCATCGCGGCCCGGGACGGCTCCGTTAGCAGGTCTGCCAAGACCCGCTCGATCGAGTGAACCCCCGGGCTGCCTACGCCCAAGGAGGCGGCCAGCCGTGACCCGCCACAGTTCGACCGAGCCCCAAGGCTTGTACGACGCGCAGTACGAACACGACGCCTGCGGTGTCGCCTTCGTCGCCGATCTCGCCGGCCGGAGAAACCACGAGATCGTGAAGAAGGCGCTCGTCGCGCTGCGCAACCTCGAACATCGCGGTGCTCGCGGAGCCGAACCCGATACCGGTGACGGCGCGGGGATCCTGATCCAGGTCCCGGACGCCTTCTACCGCGAGGTCGTGGACTTCGCGCTGCCCGAAGCCGGTCACTACGCGGTGGGCACGGCGTTCCTGCCGGTCGACGAAACCGCGCGCGGCCGGGCGATGAGCGCGATCGAGGGCATCGCCGCCGAAGAGGGCATGTCGGTGCTGGGCTGGCGGGAGCTGCCCGTGGACCCCGAACACGTGGGCCCGACGGCGAAGAGCGTCATGCCGCACTTCAGCCAGCTCTTCCTGGCCGCCCGCGAGCCCGAGGTGAGCGGGCTGGCGCTGGAGCGGCTCGCGTTCTGCGTGCGCAAGCGCGCCGAGCACGCGCTGGAGCCCGAGGGCGTCTACTTCCCCAGCCTGTCGTCGCGGACGATCGTCTACAAGGGAATGCTGACCGAGCCGCAGGTGGAGCGGTTCTTCCCGGACCTGACCGACGAGCGCGTCGTGAGCGCCATCGGGCTGGTGCACTCCCGCTTCTCCACCAACACGTTCCCGTCGTGGCCGCTGGCGCACCCGTACCGGTACGTGGCGCACAACGGCGAGATCAACACGTTGCGCGGCAACCGGAACTGGATGGACGCGCGCGAGTCGATGCTCGCCACGGACCTGATCCCCGGCGACCTGTCGCGGCTCTACCCCATCATCACGCGGGACGCGAGCGACTCGGCGACGTTCGACGAGGTGCTGGAGCTGCTCCACCTCGGCGGCCGCAGCCTGCCGCACGCCGTGCTGATGATGATCCCCGAGGCGTGGGAGAACCACGAGGAGATGGACCCCGCCCGCCGGGCGTTCTACGAGTTCCACTCCTCCCTGATGGAGCCGTGGGACGGCCCCGCGCTGGTGTCGTTCACCGACGGCACGCAGATCGGCGCGGTGCTGGACCGCAACGGCCTCCGCCCGGCCCGCTACTGGGTCACCGAGGACGGGCTCGTCGTGCTCGCCAGCGAGGTCGGCGTGCTGGAGCTGGACCCCGCGAGCATCGTGCGCAAGGGACGGCTGGAGCCGGGCCGCATGTTCCTCGTCGACACCGCGCAGGGACGCATCATCGACGACGAGGAGATCAAGGGCGAGCTGGCGGCGCAGCACCCGTACGCCGAGTGGATCGACAGCGGGCTGGTGCGGCTGGAAGAGCTGCCCGAGCGCGACCGCGAGGTGCCCACGCACGCGTCTCTCGTGCGGCGGCAGCAGGCCTTCGGCTACACCGAGGAGGAGCTGGAAACGCTCCTCGAACCCATGGCGCGCAGCGGGGCCGAACCCATCGGCTCGATGGGCAACGACTCCCCGCTCGCCCCGCTGTCGAGCAAACCGCGGCAGATCTTCGACTACTTCAGCCAGCTGTTCGCGCAGGTGACCAACCCGCCGCTGGACGCCATCCGCGAGGAGCTGGTGACGTCGCTGGGCACCCAGCTCGGCGCGGAGCCGAACCTGCTCGACGCGGGCCCGGAGCACTGCCGCAAGATCGTTCTGCCGTTCCCCGTGCTGGACAACGACGAGCTCGCCAAGCTCGTGCACATCAACGACGACGGCGACCTGCCGGAGTTCCAGGCGGTCACCGTGCAGGGCCGCTACCGCGTCGACGGCGGCGGCAAGGCGCTCGTCGAGCGGCTGAACGAGATCTGCGCCGAGGTGTCCGAGGCGATCGAGGACGGGGCGCGGCTCATCGTGCTGTCCGACCGCGGCGTCGACGAGCGGCACGCGGCGATCCCGTCGCTGCTGCTGACCGGCGCGGTGCACCACCACCTGGTGCGGCAGAAGACCCGCACCCAGGTCGGGCTGATCGTCGAGTCCGGCGACGCCCGCGAGGTGCACCACATCGCGCTGCTCATCGGGTACGGCGTCGCCGCCGTCAACCCGTACATGGCGATGGCGACCGTCGAGGAGCTGGCGCACCGGGGCAAGATCCCGGGTGTCACGCCGCAGCAGGCGACCCGGAACCTGATCAAGGCGCTGGGCAAGGGCGTGCGCAAGACCATGTCGAAGATGGGGGTGTCCACTGTGGCCTCCTACACCGGCGCCCAGATCTTCGAGGCGATCGGGCTCGGCGAGGAGGTCGTCGACACCTGTTTCCGCGGCACCACGTCGCGGCTGGGCGGCGTCGGTTTCGACACGCTCGCCGAGGAGGTGGCGCAGCGACACAAGCGCGCCTTCCCGCGCGACGGCATGCGCCCGGCGCACCGCGAGCTGGAGACCGGCGGGGACTACCAGTGGCGGCGCGAGGGCGAGCCGCACCTGTTCAACCCGCACACGGTGTTCAAGCTGCAGCACTCCACGCGCACCGGGAAGTACGAGATCTTCAAGGAGTACACGCGCGCGGTCGACGAGCAGTCCGAGAAGCTCATGACGCTGCGCGGGCTGTTCGAGTTCAAGGAGGGTGTGCGGCCGCCGGTGCCCCTTGACGAGGTCGAGCCGGTCTCGGAGATCGTCAAGCGGTTCGCCACGGGCGCCATCTCCTACGGCTCGATCTCGCAGGAGATGCACCAGACGCTGGCGATCGCGATGAACCGGCTGGGCGGCAAGTCCAACACCGGCGAGGGCGGCGAGGACCCGGAGCGGCTCTACGACCCCGAGCGGCGGTCCGCCGTCAAGCAGGTCGCGAGCGGCCGGTTCGGCGTCACCAGCGAGTACCTCGTCAACGCCGACGACATCCAGATCAAGATGGCGCAGGGCGCCAAGCCCGGCGAGGGCGGGCAGCTGCCCGGCGCGAAGGTGTACCCGTGGATCGCGAAGACGCGGCACTCCACGCCGGGTGTCGGGCTGATCTCCCCGCCGCCGCACCACGACATCTACTCGATCGAGGACCTGGCGCAGCTGATCCACGACCTCAAGAACGCCAATCCGGCCGCCCGCATCCACGTGAAGCTGGTGTCGGAGGTCGGCGTCGGCACGGTCGCGGCGGGGGTGTCCAAGGCACACGCGGACGTCGTGCTCATCTCCGGGCACGACGGCGGTACCGGTGCCTCGCCGCTGTCGTCGATCAAGCACGCGGGCGGGCCGTGGGAGCTGGGCCTGGCCGAGACGCAGCAGACGCTGCTGGCGAACCGGTTGCGGGACCGCATCGTCGTGCAGACCGACGGGCAGCTCAAGACCGGGCGTGACGTGGTGATCGCCGCGCTGCTCGGCGCGGAGGAGTTCGGCTTCGCGACCGCGCCGCTCGTGGTGTCGGGCTGCATCATGATGCGCGTCTGCCACCTCGACACTTGCCCGGTGGGCGTCGCGACGCAGAACCCGAAGCTGCGGGAGAAGTTCAGCGGCAAGGCCGAGTACGTGGTGAACTTCTTCGAGTTCATCGCCCAGGAGGTCCGGGAATACCTGGCACAGCTGGGTTTCCGGTCCATCGAGGAGGCCGTCGGGCACGCCGAGGTGCTCGACAAGCGCCGCGCGGTCGACCACTGGAAGGCGGCCGGGCTGGACCTGTCGCCGATCTTCCACGTGCCCGAGCTGGCGCCGAGGGCGGCGCGGCACCGCGTCGTCGCGCAGGACCACGGGCTGGACAAGGCGCTGGACAACACGCTGATCCAGCTCGCCGAGGGTGCGCTGAACTCGGGCGACAAGGTGAAGCTCGAACTGCCCGTGCGCAACGTGAACCGGACCGTGGGCACCATGCTGGGTTCGGAACTCACCAAGCGGTGGGGCGGCGAGGGCCTGCCGGACGACACGATCGACGTGACGTTCACGGGCACCGCGGGCCAGTCGTTCGGCGCGTTCCTGCCGCGGGGCATCACGCTGCGGCTGTTCGGCGACGCGAACGACTACGTGGCGAAGGGCCTGTCCGGTGGGCGGGTCATCGTGCGGCCGGACCGGAGCGCGCAGTTCACCGCGGAGGAGCACATCATCGCGGGCAACGTGATCGGCTACGGCGCGACCGGCGGCGAGATCTTCCTGCGGGGCAAGGTCGGCGAGCGGTTCTGCGTCCGCAACTCGGGCGCGCTGGCCGTCGTGGAGGGCGTCGGCGACCACGGGTGCGAGTACATGACCGGCGGGCGCGTCGTCGTGCTCGGCCCGGTGGGGCGGAACTTCGCGGCCGGCATGTCCGGCGGTATCGCCTACGTGCTCGACCTGCCCGCGTTGCGCGTCAACCGGGAGATGGTGGACCTCGACCCGCTGGACGACGAGGACGTCGAGTTCCTGCGCGACGCGGTCGAAAAGCACTACGTGGAAACGGAATCGGCGGTGGCGCACGCGCTGCTGGCCGACTGGGACGTGGCCGTCGAGCGGTTCGGCAAGGTCATGCCCAGCGACTACAAGCGAGTTCTGGCCGCGCGGGCGGAAGCCGAGCGCGACGGCCGTGATGTCGACGAGGCGATCATGGAGGCCGCACATGGCTGACCCGAAGGGTTTTCTGACGACGCCGCGCGAGACGCCGAAGACCCGTCCGGTGCCGCTGCGGCTGCTCGACTGGCGCGAGGTCTACGAGGACTTCCACTCGACCAAGCTGGAGAAGCAGGCCGGGCGCTGCATGGACTGCGGCATCCCGTTCTGCCACCAGGGTTGCCCGCTGGGCAACCTCATCCCCGAGTGGAACGACCTGGTGTGGCGCGACGACTGGCGCGACGCCATCGAGCGGCTGCACGCCACCAACAACTTCCCGGAGTTCACCGGCACCCTGTGCCCGGCGCCGTGTGAGACCGCGTGCGTGCTCGGGATCAACGACGATCCCGTGACGATCAAGCGCGTGGAGATCTCCATCGTGGACCGTGCGTGGGAGGAGGGCTGGGTCACGCCGCAGCCGCCCGCCACGAAGACGGGCAAGAAGGTCGCGGTGGTGGGTTCGGGCCCGTCCGGCCTGGCGGCGGCGCAGCAGCTGACCCGCGCCGGCCACGACGTGGTGGTGTTCGAGCGGGCGGACGCGATCGGCGGCCTGCTGCGGTACGGGATCCCGGCGTTCAAGATGGAGAAGTGGCGGCTGGACCGGCGGCTGGACCAGATGCGCGCGGAGGGCACGGAGTTCCGGACCGGGGTGAACGTCGGCGTCGACGTGACCGCGGACGAGCTGCGGGCGCGGTACGACGCCGTGGTGCTCGCCGGTGGTGCCACGGCGTGGCGGGACCTGCCGATCCCCGGTCGCGAGGTGCCGGGCGTGTACCAGGCGATGGAGTACCTGCCGTGGGCGAACCGGGTCGCGTCGGGTGAGCTGGCGGAGCCGCCGATTTCGGCGGACGGCAAGCACGTCGTGGTGATCGGCGGCGGCGACACGGGCGCGGACTGCGTCGGCACGGCGCACCGGCAGGGCGCGCTTTCGGTGACGCAGCTGGAGATCATGCCGCGGCCGCCGGAGTCGCGGTCGGCGGCGCACCCGTGGCCGACGTACCCGATGATCTTCCGCGTGTCGTCGGCGCACGAGGAGGGCGGCGAGCGCCTGTACTCGGTGAACACGCAGGAGTTCCTCGCCGGCGACGACGGGAACCTGCGGGCGCTGCGGCTGGTCGAGGTGCGCAACGAGGGCGGCAAGTTCGTGCCGGTCGAAGGGACCGAACGGGAACTGCCCGCACAGCTGGTGCTGCTGGCGATGGGGTTCGTCGGCCCGCAGCGCGAGGGCCTGCTCGAGTCGCTGGGCGTCGACCTGGACCAGCGGGGCAACGTCGCGCGGAACGCGGAGTACCGGACGAACCTCGACAACGTCTTCGTGGCGGGCGACATGGGCCGCGGCCAGTCGCTGATCGTGTGGGCGATCGCGGAGGGCCGCTCCGCCGCGGCGGCGGTGGACCGCTACCTCGTGCCGGAGCGTGACCTGCTGCCGGCACCGATCCGGCCCACGGACCGGCCGATCGCGTAAGAGGATCACCCGAAAAGCCCTCTGTGCGTCACGTAAGTACGGCGCGCAGGGGGCTTTTCGCTGTCCTCGTTGCGCCATCCGAGTGAAAAGCCCCGCGTACTGCATCCGGGCGGTGGAATTCGGCACTTAGGGAGGTCAGCAGGTTCACCGAAGAGGGGGCTCTCATGGCCGTTGACCTGTCCACCCCGCTGTCCTGGAAAACCGCCGACGGCGACGCCGCCACGATGCTGGACGAGCTGCAGCCGAACATCCTGAAGGCACACGTCCGCGATCACCTTTCCGTGCTGTTCCTGGGTTTCGGGGACGCCGGGGAGGCGAAGACGTTCCTCGGGGCGGTGGCCGGGCTCATGAAGTCCGCCAGGACGCACCTGGAAGAGGTCGAGGCGTTCAAGTCAGGCAGTGGTGGCGGCACGCCGTACGTCGGGGTCGGGCTGACCGCCTCGGGTTACGCGAAGCTCGGCATCACGGCGGTGCCCGGCAACGGGCCGTTCCAGCAGGGGGCGAAGCAGTCGGCCGGCACGCTGCGCGATCCGGACCCGGCGACGTGGGAACAGCCGTACCAGGCCACGATCGACGCCGTGGTGCTGGTCGGTGACGCGAGCACGGCGACGACGCGGACGAAGCGAGCCGAGTTGCTCGCGTTGCTGCCGCCGTCCGTGACCGTGCTCGGCGAGGAGACCGGGCGCGGGCTCACCAACGACAACGGCGACGGGATCGAGCATTTCGGGTACGTCGACGGGCGCAGCCAGCCGCTGTTCCTCACCGAGGACGTGGAGCTCGAGCGCGACACCACGGACGGGATCAACGAATGGGACCCGGCGGCTCCGTTGAGCCAGGTCCTGGTTCCCGATCCCGCGGCGCCGGACCCCGGCGTGCACTTCGGCAGCTACTTCGTGTTCCGGAAACTGGAGCAGAACGTCCAGCTGTTCAAGCAGGCGGAGCAGGACCTCGCCGAGGAACTGGGCCTGAAAGGCGAGGACGCGGAACGGGCGGGCGCGATGCTCGTCGGCCGTTTCGAGGACGGCACCCCGCTGGTTTCGCAGAGCGCCGCGGGCGCGCACTCGCCGGTGGAGAACGATTTCAGCTACGACAGCGACAAACTCGGCCAGAAATGCCCCTTCCACGCGCACATCCGCAAGACGAATCCGCGGGGTTCGGGTGGTTTCGAGGCACCGGAGGCCGAGCGGCGGCACCTGATGGCGCGCCGGGGGCAGACCTACGGCAGGCGGCTGGACGATCCCAGTGCCGATCTGCCGCCGGTGGTCCGGCCCACGAAGGACGTCGGACTGCTTTTCATGGCGTTCAACAGCGACCTGGTCGACCAGTTCGAGTTCACGCAGCTCAACTGGGCGAACAACGCCGGTTTCCCGAGCACCCCGGACGGTTCGGCACCCGGCCTGGACCCGGTGATCGGGCAGGGTGCGCGGCCGGATCCGAGCTATTCGCGGGACTGGGGCCGCAATGGCGCGCAGGTGGTGGACGCGATTCCGCAGGCGGTGACGGTGAAGGGGGCGGAATACTTCTTCATGCCGTCCCTTGCCTTCCTGCGGGGTCTGTGAGAAAACGTCGGACAACCCACCGGGCGACCTCCGGCGGGTTTTCCCCGAACAGCCGATTTCCGACGTGCCGGGAAAGCGGGTAGTAGTTAGGCGTGAATCGAGACGAACGCCTGAACACGCTGCTCGAAATGGTCGGGCGGCGGGACAGGATCGAGGTCGAAGAAACGGCGAAGGAACTCCGGGTCTCCCCCGCCACCATTCGCCGGGACCTCGATCACCTGGCCGGCAGGCAGTTGCTGATCCGGACGCGCGGTGGTGCCGTGCGCAGCTCGGTCGCCTACGACCTTTCGCTGCGGTACGGCGCCGGGAACCACGCGGAGGAGAAACGGCGCATCGGCGAGGTCGCGGCACAACTCGTCCGCCGCGGCATGGTCGTCGGCTTGAACGGCGGTACGACGACGACCGAAGTGGGCCGCGCACTGGCGGTGCGCCCGGAGTTCAACGAAAGCACGACGGTCCCCGCGCTCACCGTGGTGACGAACGCACTGAACATCGCCCACGAACTGGCGGTGCGGCAGTGCATCAAGATCGTGACGACGGGCGGCGTCGCGGGCACGGGCACGTTCGAACTGACCGGCCCCCTCGCAACACCCGTCCTGCGGGAAGTGCGGCTGGACCTGGCCTTCATCGGTGTGGACGCCCTGGATGCGGCACGTGGCTTGTACCACGGACAAGAGGCGGACGCGGAAGTCACGCGCCTGCTGGCATCGCAGGCCCGCGAGGTGGTGGCAGTCGCGGACAGCACGAAACTGGGCGCGTTCGCCTTCGCGAGAGTCTGCGCCACAACGGATGTGCAGATGTTGATCACCGACACAGCGGCAACCCCAACACAGATCGCCGCCTTCGAAACAGAAGGAGTACAAGTACTACTGGCCTGACCCGCAACCGTGCAACTCGAAGCGAACAGGGGCCCACCGCCCACACCCGGTAGACCCCGGCACCCAACGCGCCCAGGCGCAGGGCGCCGACCACGAGGCGCAGGGCGCCCAGCGCCCGACCGCCGACCGCTGGCTGCCGGGTGGTAGCGGTGGCGCTGGCGGTAGCAGCCGACCGATGGCGATGGCGATGGCGATGGCGATGAGAGTTGACCCGCTGGCCCAACCCCCAACCCCCACCCCTCCACATTGACCCCACCCCGCCCCTGGTTTACCGTGGGACGGCAAGGCGATGGCGACCGGAAGCGGTGAGAATCCGCGCGGACGCGCCACTGTGACCCGGGCCTAGGTCCCCGGGAAGTCAGACCCGGACCATCGCGAGCACCCCGAGCAGGCCGCGCAAGCCCGAGGAGGACCTCATCATGACCCAGGCCGCCGCATCGATTCCGGCGCCGATCCCCGTCCGCATCCCGATCCGGCAGATCGTGCCGTGGGCGGTGCTCGTCGGTCTGCTCGCGTTGATCGCGCTCTACTTCGTCTCCACCGAGCAGGGTGCCGCCTCGGTGATCGCGAACCACTACGTCCACGAGTTCGTCCACGACGGACGGCACCTGCTCGCCTTCCCCTGCCACTGACATGATGAGGACACTGCTGGTCCGCGGCATGCTCGCGGGCCTGGTCGCCGGTGTGCTCGCCACCCTCTTCGCCTACGTGTTCGGCGAACCGTCGGTGAACCTCGCCATCGGGTTCGAGGAGTCCGGCGCGCACGAGCACGGCGAGGAGCTCGTCAGCCGGACCACCCAGAGCACGATCGGCCTGTTCGTCGGCGTCGGGGTGTACGCGATCGCCATGGGTGGGTTGCTGGCCTTGGCTTTCGCGTTCGCCTACGGCCGGATCGGGCGGTTGCGGCCGCGGCACACGGCGTTGTTCGTGACCGCGGCGGCGTTCGTGGTGGTCGTGCTGGTGCCGTTCCTCAAGTACCCGGCGAACCCGCCCGCGGTCGGCCAGGAAGGGACCATCCAGTCCCGCACGGAGCTGTACTTCGCGTTCGTCGCACTGTCCATTGTGGCCGGTGTCGTCGCCGCGTTCGCGGGCCGCACGCTCGCCGACCGGTACGACGCCTGGACGGGCGGGATCGTCGCGTGCCTCGGCTACGTGGTCGTCATGGCGTTGTGCGCGTGGCTGCTGCCGGTCGTCGACGAGGTGCCCGCGGACTTCCCCGCCACGACGCTGTGGAGCTTCCGCACATCATCGCTCGGCACGCAGCTGACACTGTGGACGGTGTTCGCGCTGGTGTTCGGCACGCTCGCCGACCGCGCGTTCACAAGATCCGCTGCCCGTCCGGTGCCCCAGCCCGGATGAGCCGCAGGAGCACCTCGGTGTCGAGGTGCTCCGCCACGGCGTCGGCGAGCCTGTCCACCATGGACTCCCGCAGAGCCGAAAAGCCCGGCGCACCGGCGCTCGGGGACCACGACACCCCGGCCTGCGCCGCGGCTTCGGCCAGCCACGCCCGGCGGAAGCCGTCGTTGTCGAGCGTGCCGTGCCAGGTCGTGCCCCACACCGGGCCGACGCGCCAGCCGTCGAGGAACGGTTCCGCGTCGCCGTGCGCGAGCGCGCTGCCGTGGTGGATTTCGTACGCTTCGACCTCGTGCCCGCGCCAGCTGCCCACGGGACGCCCCAGCACCTTCTCCGCCGTGAACGACACCGTCGTCGGCAGCAGTCCGAGCCCCGGCACGCGGCCGGCACCGGACTCGACGTCGTCGTGGATCTCCTCCGCCAGCATCTGGTAACCACCGCAGATGCCCAGCACCGGCCGTCCCGCTCGGACCCGCTCGGCCAGCACGTCGTCGAGGCCGCGTGCCCGCAGCCAGCCGAGGTCGTCGACGGTCGCGCGGGTGCCCGGCAGCACCACGATTTCGCTCGTGCGCACCACGTCCGGTTCGGCCGTCAGCTGGACGTGCACGCCGGGCTCCGCCGCGAGTGCGTCCACATCGGTCGCGTTGGACGCACGCGGAAAGCGCACCACGGCCACCCGCAGCGAACCGCCGTCCTGCTCGCGGCGCCAGCCCGCCGCGGCCAGCGCGTCCTCGGAGTCGATCCACACCCCGTCGAGCCACGGCAGCACCCCCAGCACGGGACGCCCGGTCAGCTCCTCGATCCGATCGAGGCCCGGCCGCAGCAACCCCACGTCACCGCGGAACTTGTTGACGATCCAGCCCGCCAGCAGCGCCTGGTCGGCGGGTTCCAGCAACGCCTGTGTGCCGTACATCGCGGCCAGCACACCCCCGCGGTCGATGTCGCCGACGACGAGCACCGGCAGGTCGAACCGCCGTGCCAGCCCCATGTTCACGTAGTCGCCCGCGCGCAGGTTGATCTCCGCGGGACTGCCGGCGCCCTCGCACACGACCACGTCGAACCGGCTCCGCAGGTCCTCGAACGTGTCGAACGCGAGTTGTGCAAGCGCTTTCCGACCGGTCGCGTACTCGCCCGCTTCGAGCGTGCCGAACGGTTTGCCCAGCGCGATGACGTGACTGCGGTGGTCGCTGCCCGGCTTGAGCAGCACCGGGTTCATCGCCGCCTCGGGCTCGACCCCCGCGGCCCGCGCCTGCAACCACTGCGCGCGCCCGATCTCCGCGCCGTCCGCGCACACCATCGAGTTGTTGGACATGTTCTGCGCCTTGAACGGCGCGACACGCAGCCCCTGCCGCGCCAGCCACCGGCACACCCCGGCCGTGACGAGGCTCTTGCCGGCGTCCGAAGTGGTGCCCGCGATGAGCAGTCCCCTCACCGGGCCACCGCCGCGGCGAGTGCGGCCAGCCCGACGGTTTTCGACAGCCGGACCGAACGGTGCAGGTCAGCGGTGCCGGGCGCGGGTCCGTCGCCGAGCGTCCCGCGGTCCTCCGCGCGCCCCCCGTAGCTGTTCACCCCGCCGAGCCGGACGTCCAGCGCTCCGGCGAAGGCGGCCTCGACCTGTCCCGCGTTCGGGCTGGGATGACGGCGGCCGTCGCGCCGCCACACACGCCACGCCCGCGCCGGGCTCCCGCCGACGAGCGGCGCGCAGGCGACCGCGGCGAGCGCACCGAGCCGGGCGGGCACGAGGTTCGCCACGTCGTCCGCGCGGGCCGAGGCCCAGCCGAAGCGTTCGTAGCGGGGCGAGCGGTGGCCGACCATGGCGTCGAGGGTGTTGAGCGCGCGGTAGCCGAGCAGGCCGGGCAGCCCGGCGACCGCGCCCCAGTACAGCGGTGCGACGACGGCGTCCGACGTGTTCTCCGCGATGGATTCGGTGGCCGCGCGGGCGAGTTCCTTGGAGTCCAGACCGGTCGCGTCACGGCCACACAGGTGGGACAGGCGGCTTCGCGCGGCGGGCAGGTCGTTGGCGTCGAGCAGGTGGGCCATGGTGGCGCCTTCCCGCGCCAGGCCTCGGCCGCCGAGGACGGTCCAGGTGGCGAGCGCGGTGGCGGCGAAGCGGGCGACGGGACGCCGGCGCGTCGCGACGTGGACAAGCGCGCCGAGCCCAGCCGCTGCCCCGGTGCAGATCGCGGCGTAGGCGGCACCGCGGGGCCGCGAACCGGCCCACATCCGCCGTTCCAGCGCTCCCGCGGCGCGCCCGAACACGGCGACCGGGTGACCGCGACGGGGATCGCCGAAGGCCGCGTCCAGCGCGTATCCGGCGACAAGCCCCAGCCTGGTCAACGATCTTGCATACACCACGCACACGACCGTAGCGCTTGCACGAGAATGCCGGGTATGACCAAGCTGACCCAGCGGCTCGCCTCCTCGTTCGAGACCGCCGCGCGGCTGCTCCGCCGGTACTCCGGCGACGAAGCGAAGGTGCTCGTCCTCGGCGGCGTCCGCTCGGGCAAGTCCCGGCACGCCGAACGCCTGATGAACCGGCACCCCGAGGTCGTCTACGTGGCGCCCGGCTACCCGGCGAGCGACGACGACCCCGAGTGGGCCGCGCGCATCGCGCTGCACCAGGCCCGCCGCCCGGCGAACTGGCGCACGGTGGAGACGTCCGACCTGGCCGCGACGGTGCGCAGAGCGTCCCGCCCGCTGCTGATCGACTGCCTCGGCACGTGGGTCAGCCGCGTGCTCGGCGAGGTCGGCGCGTGGGAGCAGGCGAACGGCTGGGAGCTGCGGCTCGACGACCGGCTGGAGGACTTCCTGGCCGCCTGGGTGAACGCGCACGTACCGATCGTGGCCGTCAGCAACGAGGTCGGCATGGGTGTGGTGCCCGCGACGGTGTCCGGGCGCGTGTTCCGTGATGTGCTGGGGGCGTTGAACAACCGGGTCGCCGCGGAGTCGGACAGCGTCCAGCTCGTGGTGGCCGGGCGCGTGCTGCGCCTCGGCGAAAGGGCATTGCTGTGATTGACGTTCCGCTTCCGGACTCCCGCGCTCGCGAGGAGGCCCTGGCCCGGCTCGACGCCCTCGTGAAACCGGTCGGCGCGCTGGGCAGGCTCGAAGAGCTGGCGGCGTGGCTGTCCGCCGCCCACGGCGTGGTGCCGCCGCGGCCGGTCGAGGACGTGCGGGTCGTGGTGTTCGCCGGTGACCACGGGGTGTCGGCGACGTCGGCGTACCCGCGGGAGGTCACCGCGGCGATGGTGCGCGTGTTCCTGGCGGGCCGCAGCGGTGTGAACGTGCTGGCGAAGCAGGTCGGCGCGCGCGTGCGGGTGCTGGACATCGCGGTGGACGACGACCTCGCGGACGTGCCCGAGGACGTGCGGGCGTACAAGATCCGCCGCGGCTCGGGCTCGATCGACGTCGAGGACGCGCTGGCGCCGGGCGAGGCTTCGCGTGCTTTCGACGTGGGCCGCGAAGTGGCCGACAAAGAGATCGACGGCGGCGCGGACCTGCTCATCCCCGGCGACATGGGGATCGGCAACACGGCGGTGGCGGCGGCGCTGGTCGCGGCGGTGCTCGGGCTGCCGGCGGCGGACGTCGTCGGCACGGGCACGGGGGTCGACGAAGCCGGGCGGGCGCGCAAGGTCGCCGTGGTGGAACGGGCACTGGCGCGGCCGCGGGGTGACGGCCCGTTCGACGTGCTGACCGCCCTGGGCAGCGCGTGTGCCGCGGCGACGGCGGGTTTCCTGGTGCAGGGCGCGGTGCGCGGGGTGCCGGTGTTGCTGGACGGCGTGTTCTCGGGCGCGGCCGCGTTGGTAGCGCGGGAGATCGCGCCGGACGCCGTGCACTGGTGGCTCGCCGGGCACCGGTCGACCGAGCCGTCGCAGGCGTACGCGCTCAAGGCGCTGGGGCTGGCGCCGATCCTCGACCTCGGGCTGCGGCTCGGTGAGGGCAGCGGGGCCGTGCAGGCGGTGCCGACGTTGCGGGCGGCGCGGGCGGTCCTCGCCGAGATGGGGCTGCTGGCCGATCTTGCTTGACGCACTGCGCATGGCGGTCGGCACGCTGACGGCGCTGCCCGTGCCGCCGCCGTCCCGGATCGACCGCCGCGTCGCGGGCGGGGCAATGGTGCTGGGCCCGGTCGCGGTGCTGCCGCTGGCCGCGTTGGCGGGGCTGGTGCTCTACGCCGGGCAGCTGCTCGGGTTGCCGTCGCTCGCCGTCGCGGGCGTGGCGGTGGGTGCCGTGGCGCTGGGCAGCCGCGGGCTGCACCTGGACGGCCTGGCCGACACGGCGGACGGCCTCGGCGCTTCGTACGACCGCGCGCGGGCGCTGGAGATCATGCGGCGCGGCGATTCCGGGCCGACCGGGGTGGCGGCGCTGGTGCTCGTACTGATCGTCCAATGTGGAGCGATGGCGGCGGCCGGACCGTGGGCGGGCGCGGCGGCCGTCGTGGTGGGGCGGTGCGTGCTTTCGTTGTGCTGCACGGGGTTCGTGCCGTCGGCGCGGGCGGAAGGGTTGGGCGCGACGGTGTCCGGCTCGGTGCCGCTGCCACTCGCGGTGGTCGTCTTCGCGCTCGCGGCGGGGTTGTCGGTGTTGCTGCCGGGGCTGCCGTGGTGGCGCGGCCCGCTCGCGGTCGCCGTGGCGTACGCCGTGGCGGGGGTGCTGTTGTGGCGGTGCGTGCGCAGGCTGGGCGGCATCACCGGGGACGTGCTGGGCGCGTGCGTCGAGGCCGCGACGGCCGCGGCGCTGGTGGCGCTGGTCTGACGGGGGTTGCGGGGAGGGCCGCTGCGGCGGCGCTGGGCTGGCGGGGTTGGGCGGACGGCCGCTGAAGCGCTACCCGCCGCCGGGCTGGCGGCGCCGACCTGACGGCTGCCGGGGCGGCCCGCTCCTCCGCCGATGCCCGCCGCGCTGGTAGCGCTCGCCTGGCCGCCCGCACCACCCGCCGCCGGGCTGGCGGCGCCGGCTTGATGGCGGCCATGCCGCCGAGGCCACCGCGCCGCCGACGGCCACCGCGCCTGAAGCCCTACCCCTCCGCGCGGTCCACGGCGTGGCGCAGCGCGTGCTCGGTGATCCGGAAGTGCTCCCGCGCCACGGCGGCCGCCGCGTCCGGGTCGCTGTTCGTGATGGCCTCCACCAAGGCCCGGTGCTGCGGCAAGGCCATCTCCCGCAACTCCGGCGTGAACGGCTCGTGGCTGATGCCGAGGCTCACCTGCGCCAGCAGCTGACGGCTGAGATCCGCGAGCGGTGGGTTGTGCGCCGCCGTGGCGATGCTGCGGTGGAGTTCCACGTCCGCGGCCCGCGCGCTCACCCCGTCCCGCGCCTCCTCGTACCGCCGGAGCGCCCCGAGGATCGCCGCGTCGTCCTCCAGCGTGTGCCGTTCCGCGGCGGTGCGGGCGATCAGCGACTCGATGAGCCGCCGCAGGTCGAACAGTTCCTCCAGCTGGTCCCAGTCCTTGCCGAGCAGATCGCGCACCACGCCCGCGGTCCGCTCGCCCCAGTCCTGCCGCACGAACGAACCGCCGGTGCGGCCACGCCGGATTTCGACGTACCCCGCCTCCCGCAGGTCCGCGAGCGCCGCTCGCACCGTCACGCGGCTCACGGCCAGCATGTCGGCCAGGTCCCGTTCGGCCGGCAGGCGTTCCCCCGCCGAATAGTCACCGACGGCGATGGCGGCGATCAACCGGTCGGCGACGGCCTTGGCCGCGGACACCGGTTGGACGGGCGTCGACAACTCGCGCTCTTCGGACACCCGCACATCGTAAATTCCAGATTAAAGGTATAGCTTGAGTACCTTTGCGGAGTACCCTACCCGCCATGGTCCCCTCCACCACCGGCTTCGCCCCCTTCCGCGACTACCGCACCTGGTACCGGATCACCGGCGAACTCGGCTCCGGCGTGCCGCTCGTCGTGCTCCACGGCGGGCCCGGCTGCACCCACAACTACGTGCTGAGCATCGCGGGCCTGGCGAACCGGCACCGGGCCGTCGTCCACTACGACCAGCTCGGCTGCGGCGAATCCACCCGGCTGCGGGACGCCGAACCGGGTTTCTGGACCGTCGAGCTGTTCCTCGAAGAGCTCGGCAACCTCCTGACCCACCTCGGCATCGCGGACGAGTACGACGTCCTCGGGCAGTCGTGGGGCGGGATGCTCGCCGCCGAACACGCCGTGCGGAAACCCGCCGGACTGCGCAGGCTCGTCATCGCCGACTCGCCCGCGTCGATGCGCGACTGGACCGCGGCGGCCGAAAAGCTCCGCGCGGAGCTGCCCGGCGACGTCCGCGAGACCCTCGAACGGTACGAAGCCGCCGAGGACTACGAGAACCCCGAATACAAGGCGGCGACGGACGTCTTCTACGCGCGGCACGTCTGCCGGATCGTGCCGAACCCACCGGAGGTCCAGCGCACCAACGAGGCGCTGGCCGAGGACCCGACGGTCTACCGCGCGATGAACGGCCCCAACGAGTTCCACGTCATCGGTTCGCTGCGCGACTGGAGCGTCATCGACCGGCTGCCGGCGGTGGAGGTGCCGACGCTCGTGGTCAACGGCCGGTACGACGAGGCCACCGACGACTGTGTCCGGCCCTACCTGGAAAGGATTCCGGACGTTCGTCATCACCGTTTCGAAAACTCCTCCCACATGCCGCACGTGGAGGAGCAGGATGCCTACCTGGAGATCGTCGGCGCGTTTCTGGAGGCGGAGAAATGAGTGAACCCGAACTCCACAGGTTCGGCTACCAGCAGGAACTCCGGCGCACGATGACCGTGCGCGACCTGGTCGTGTACGGCATGGTCTTCATGGTCCCGATCGCGCCGTTCTCGATCTTCGGTTCGGTGTTCGACGGCTCGTCGGGCATGGTGCCGCTGACCTACGTCATCGGCTGGGTCGCGATGATCTTCACCGCGATCAGCTACCGCGAAATGTCCCGCGCCTTCCCGATCGCCGGCTCGGTCTACTCCTACGCCGGCCGCGGCATCGCCCAGCCCGCGGGATTCCTGGCCGGCTGGGCGATCCTGCTCGACTACCTCCTCGTGCCCACGCTGCTCTACGTCATCGGCGCGCAGGCCATGGCCAACGTCGTGCCCGGCGTGCCGCAGTGGGCGTGGATCGTGTTGTTCGTCCTGCTCAACACCCTGATCAACCTGCGGGGCATCGAGACGACGGCGACGGCGAACAAGGTGTTCCTCTACGCGCAGCTGCTCGTGCTGGCGGCGTTCGTGGTGCTCGCGGTCATCGGCATCAGCCGCGGCTCGGGTGGGGCGCACTGGTCGGGCACGCCGTTCTTCAACTCCGCCGAGTTCTCACCGTCCCTGGTGTTCGGGGCGTTGTCGATCGCGGTGTTGTCGTTCCTCGGGTTCGACGCGATTTCCACGATGTCCGAGGAGGTCACGGGCGGTTCGCGGGTGATCGGCCGGGCCACGCTGCTGGCGCTGACGCTCGTCGCCGTGCTGTTCGTCGTGCAGACGTACCTCGCGGCGCTGCTGGTACCGGGCAAGACGCAGTTCGAGAGCGACGACGCGGCCAACAACGCGTTCTACGACATTTCGAACCTCATCGGCGGGCGGACGTTCGAGATCGTCGTGGCGCTGGCCGTCGCGATCGGGACGGCGATCGCGAACTCGCTCGTCGCGCAGGCGGCGACATCGCGGCTGCTGTTCTCGATGGCCCGTGACGGGCAGCTGCCGCGGTTCCTGCGCCACGTGCACCCGGTGCGCCGCGTGCCGGAGAAGGCCATCCTGCTCGTCGCGGGGATTTCCCTGGTGCTGGGCCTGTTCCTGGTCGGGCAGATCGCGCTGCTGTCGTCCCTGGTGAACTTCGGCGCGTTGTTCTCGTTCCTGCTGCTGCACGTTTCGGTGGTGTCGCACTACCTGTTCCGGCGGCGGGACCGGAACTTCGGGCTGCACCTCGTCGTGCCGCTGATCGGGTTCGTGATCATCGGGTACGTGCTGGTCAACGCCGACATCCACGCGAAGGTCGGCGGGCTGGTGTGGCTGGCGATCGGGGTGCTGATCCTGGTGTTCTTCAAGGTGACCGGGCGGTCGGCGAACCTCACGCCGGCAGAAGGCGAGCCAGCACCCGGAGAAAAGCAGTCGTCGTAGCCTCGTCGCGCACGGCGAGCCGCAGGTGGTCGCCGTCCAGCCCGGGGAACGTGTCACCCCGGCGGACGGCGTACCCCTGTTCACGCAGCCGCTCGCGGATGCCCTGTGCCCCAGGGATTTTCACCAGCACGAACGGGGCACGGGGCTCACCGAGCACTTCGACGCCGAGTTCCCGCAACCCCGCGACGAGCCGCTCGCGGTCGCGTTCGGCGGCGATGGCGAGCTTGTCGGCCTCGTCGAGCGCGGCCGGGCGGCAACAGGCGACGACGGCCCGCGCCGCGAGGGTCGAAGCCGACCACGGCGGCTGCACGGCCTTCAGCCGCCGCACCACGTCGGGTTCGGCCAGCAGGTAGCCCGCCCGCAACCCGGCGATCCCCCACGTCTTCGTGAGGCTGCGCAACACGACGAGCCCGGGAAGCGCTTTCCCGGCCAGCGACTCCGGCTCACCCGGGACCGCGTCGAGGAACGCTTCGTCGACGACCACCACCCGGCCGGGACGCAGCAACGCTTCGAGCGTGGCGGCGGGGTGCAGCACGGACGTCGGGTTCGTGGGATTGCCGGCGAACACCAAGTCGGCGTCTTCGGGCACCAGCGCGGGATCGAGCGTGAAATCCGGCCGCAGCACCACCCGCCTCGGCTCGTGCCCGGCGGCCCGCAGCGCGGCCTCGGGTTCGGTGAACTGCGGGTGCACGACGACGGCGTTCCGGTCGCGGAAAGCCGTGGCCAGCAAGGTGAAGGCCTCCGCGGCACCGGCCGTGACCAGCACGTCGTCGGGACGGCGCCCGTGCCGTGCGGCGACGGCTTCGGTGGCCGCGGTGGGATCGGGATACGCGGCCAGGTCACCCAAGGCCTCGGCCAGCTCGCGTCGCAACCATTCCGGCGGCTCGGGCAGGCGGACGTTCACCGCCAGGTCGACCAGGCCGTCACCGACCTCGCGATCCCCGTGGTGGTGCAGGTCGTAGTCAGCCATGCCGGTGCACCGCGGCCGCGAACCGCCGCGCGAGCGACGGGTGCCCCGCCCAGTGGACGTGCAGGTACGAGGCGTGGAGCGTCGGCGTCGCGAAGCCCTCGGCCTTGCCGTCCCACTCCCACGCGGGCGCTTTCCCGTGGCGTGGCAGGACCTCCGTGCGGTGGAACTCGTGCCCCGTCACGCGGTCTCCCGTCTCGCCGAGCAGGTGCGGCTGGGGCGCCACCGCACGCCGGTAGCCGAGCGCACCGCGTTTCGTCATGCGTGCCACCGCGTCGAGCGCGCCGACCATCGGCTGCCCGTCGAGTTCCCGGCACAGGTACAGCAACCCGGCGCACTCCGCGACCACCGGCATTCCACTGTGGACAGCGGCAGCGATCTCCTCGCGCAACGGCGCGTTCGCGGACAGCTCCTCGACGTGCACCTCCGGGAACCCGCCGCCGAAGTACAGCCCCGCGCAACCCTCCGGCAACGCCTTGTCCTGCAACGGATCCACGTCCACCACATCGACGCCGAGCGCCACCAGCAGTTCCACGGTCTCGGTGTAGCGGAACGTGAACGCTTCCCCGGCCGCCGCGGCCACGACCTTCCGTGGCCCATCCCACGAAGCTCCGGGTGACCACGGCTGTCCGCCCAACCGCGAAGCCCCCCGCGCCACCCGCACAATCGCTTCCAGATCCACGCCCTCACTGATCCATGCCGCGAGCTTCGGCAGCAGCCGCTGCGACTCCGCCGCCCGCTCGGCGACCGGCACCAGCCCGAGGTGACGGCTCGGCGCGTGGATGTCCTCGGTGCGCCGCAACGCTCCCAGCACGGGAATGCCCGTCGGCGCGAGCGCGGCGCGGATCTCGTCCTCGTGCCGCTGCGAGCCGAGCTTGTTGAGGATCACCCCGGCGAGCCGGAGGCGCGGGTCGTACGTCGCGAAGCCCAGCACCGTCGCGGCGACGCTGCGGCTCGCCGCGCTCGCGTCCACCACGAGGACGACGGGCGCGTCCAGCAGCCGCGCGACGTGCGCGGTCGACGCGAAGCCTTCGGTGCCCAGCGCACCGTCGAACAGGCCCATCACGCCCTCGATCACGGCGAGTTCGCCCGCCCCGTGCAGCAGCAACGGGACGAGCAGTTCTTCGCTCTGCAGGAAGGGATCCAGGTTGCGAGGCGGGCGCCCGGTCGCGAGCGCGTGGTAGCTCGGGTCGATGAAATCCGGGCCCACCTTGTGCCCGGACACGTCGATCCCGCGTGCCCGCAGCGCCGCCATCAGCCCGGCCGCGACGGTGGTCTTGCCGTGTCCGGAGCCGGGGGCCGCGATGACGACCCTGGCTACCATTCGATCCCCCGCTGGCCCTTCTGCCCGGCGTCCATGGGGTGCTTGACCTTCGTCATCTCGACCACGAGGTCCGCGGCCTCGACGAGTTCCGGCGCCGCGTCGCGGCCGGTGATCACGACGTGCTGCCGGCCCGGCCGGTCCCGGATCGTCTCCACGACGTCGGAAACGTCGATCCAGCCCCACTTCAGGGGATAGGTGAACTCGTCCAGCACGTAGAAGTCGTGGCGCTCCTCGGCCAGGCGCCGCTTGATCTCGGCCCAGCCCTCACGGGCGTTCGCGGCGTGGTCTTCCTCCGAGCCCGCCTTGCGGGACCAGCTCCAGCCCTCGCCCATCTTGTGCCACTCGACGGGCCCGCCCTGCCCGGTGCTCTCGTGCAGCTCGCCGAGCGCCTGGAAAGCGCTCTCCTCGCCCACCCGCCACTTCGCGGACTTGACGAACTGGAACACGCCGATGGACCAGCCCTGGTTCCACGCCCGCAGCGCCATCCCGAACGCGGCCGTGGACTTGCCCTTCATCGGTCCGGTGTGGACGGCGAAGACCGGGCGGTTGCGGCGCTGGCGCGTGGTCAGGCCGTCGTCCGGCACGACCTCCGGCTTGCCCTGTGGCATCAGGCGGCCCTCCCCAGCCGGGATTTCACGGCGCTGGTCAGCGAATCCGCGGCGACCTCGCCGAGCGGCACGTGTTCCGCGCCGAGGTGCTCGGCCAGTTCGGCGGCGAGCCCGAGCCGCATCCGGCCGGACTCGCAGTCCATCACCACCGCCGTCACGCCGGCCAGCAGCTCGGCCGCGGCATGCGAGCGGCGTACGGCGTCGGGCCCGCTCGTGGCGCGGCCGTCCGTGACGACGACGAGCAGCGGGCGGCGGCGCGGGTCACGCAACTCCTCCACGCGCAGCACCCTCGCCGCCTCCAGCAGTCCTTCCGCCAACGGCGTGCGGCCGCCGGTCGGCAGCGCCTCCAGCCGGGCCGCGGCGGCCTCGACACTGATCGTCGGCGGCAGTGCGAGTTCCGCGCCCTGCGCCCGGAAGGTGACCAGCCCGACCTTGTCCCGCCGCTGGTAGGCGTCGAGCAGCAGCGACAACACAGCGGTCTTCACCTCGCGCATCCGCGACCGCGCGCCCATCGAGCCCGACGCGTCCACGCAGAACAACACGAGGTTGCCCTCGTTGCCCTCGCGCCGCGCGTAGCGCAGATCTCCCTTGCGCAGCACCAATCCCGGACCGGACCGGCCACGGCCGCGCTGGTGCGGCGCGGCGGAACGCAGTGTGGCGACGAGGTGCGGCTTGCCCTCCCGGACGCTCGGCGGCTGCACACCGATGGTGCGGCCGGATTCGGTGATCGCCCGCGACCGGCGGCCACGCTCGCCCTCACCGACTCCGGCGACGCGGAACAGCCTGGCCTTGAACGGTTTCCCCGCTCCCGCACGCTGTTCACCGCCGCCCTGTTGCCCGGCCGTCGGGGTCTGCCCGCCGTCGCCGCCTTCCGGCGGGGCCTCCGACGGCGCCTCGGAACCCGAACCGGGGCCGTCGTCGTCCGGCTCCGGCGGCTCGGCGTCCCGCAGGGCCTGTTCCAGCTGCTCCTCGTCGATCCCCGGCGCGTCGAAGGGGTTGCGGCGACGCCGGTGCGGCAACGCCAGCCGCGCGGCGACACGGATGTCCTCGGTGGACACTTCCGTGCGCCCGGCCCACGCCGCGTGCGCGACGGCCGTCCGCGCGGTGACGATGTCCGCCCGCATCCCGTCCACGTCGAACGAGGCGCAGACCTCCGCGATCTGCCGCAGCGCGTCGTCGGTCAGCTCCACGGACGGCAGCAGCTTCTGCGCCGCCTGGATCTCGGCGGCCAGCGCGGCGTCCTCCTCGGCGTAGCGGCCGGCGAAACCGTCCGGGTCCGCCTCGTACGCCAGGCGCCGCCGGATCACCTCCGCGCGCTGCCCGGGATCACGGCTGGAGGCGACCTCGACGGTCAGCCCGAACCGGTCGAGCAGCTGCGGCCGCAGCTCGCCCTCCTCGGGGTTCATGGTGCCGATCAACACGAAGCGCGCCGCGTGCGAGACCGAGACGCCCTCGCGCTCGACCGTCGCGCGGCCCATCGCCGCGGCGTCGAGCAGCGTGTCGACGAGGTGGTCGTGCAGCAGGTTGACCTCGTCCACGTACAGCAGGCCGCGGTGCGCGGCCGCGAGCAGGCCCGGCTGGTAGTCGGTGACGCCCTCGGCCAGCGCGCGCTCCAGGTTCAGGGAGCCGACCACGCGGTCCTCGGCCGCGCCGACGGGCAGCTCGACCAGGCGCGCGGGGCGGCGCGTCGCGGCGGCACCGGTGTGCGGACCGTCGGGGCAGACGGGATCGGGGCGCGCGGGGTCACACGAGAAGCGGCAGCCCTCGACGACGTCCACCTCCGGCAGCAGCCCGGCGAGCGCGCGGACCATCGTGGACTTCGCCGTGCCCTTCTCGCCCCGCACGAGCACGCCGCCGATCGCGGGTGAGATGGCCGACAGCACGAGCGCGAGCCGCAGATCCGGCATCCCGACGACGGCGGTGAACGGATACGGCCTCAAGGGAGAACTCCTTCGCCACGCGCGGGTGTCCTCGCCCGCTCGAACAGGGCACGTGCCGCACCGGCACGCAACGGACGCCGAAGCTCTGGCTCCCGGCCTGGCCGGCCGGATCACAGTGGCGGGACCGCCCCGGATTCGCACCGGGTTCCACGACGGCCGTCCCCGGCATCATCGCATACGGTTCTGCGACGTGACGATTCTTGTGGTGGGCCTCGGCGCCGACGGCTGGGCCGGGCTGCCCGAGCCCGCGCGGGCGGAGCTGGCCGGGTGCGACGTGCTGTTCGGCTCGGCCCGCCAGCTTGAGCTCGTACCGCTCGACCTGCCCAAACACGCCTGGCCGAGCCCGCTGCTGCCCGCGCTGGACGACCTGCTGTCCGGCCACGCGGGCTGGCGGTTCGGGGTGCTCGCGAGCGGCGACCCGCTGCTGTCGGGCATCGGCACGACGCTCGTGAAGCGGTTCGAGGACGTGCGGATCGTGCCGGCGGTGTCTTCTGTCACGCTCGCGCGGGCGCGGCTGGGCTGGTCGGCGGAGGAGACCGAGGTCGTCAGCGTCGTGGGCCGCAGCGTGCACCGGATCAGCAGGGTGCTGACGTCCGGCGCGCGGGTGCTGGTCCTCAGCTCGGACGCGTCGACACCAGCGGAGATCGCGGAACTGCTGACCGCACAAGGCTTCGGCGAGAGCGGGATGACCGTGCTGTCGCGGCTGGGTTCGCCGCGGGAACACCGGGTCGACGGCGTCGCCCGCACGTGGTCGGCCGAAGTGGACCCGGTGAACATCGTGGCGATCGAGTGCGTGGGCACCGGGTTGCCTCCCTTGCCGGGCCTGCCCGACGACGCCTTCGAGCACGACGGGCAACTGACCAAACGCGACCTGCGGGCGTCCGCGCTGGCGCGGCTCGCCCCGCTGCCGGGGCAGCTGCTGTGGGACGTCGGCGCCGGGGCGGGCAGCGTCGCGATCGAGTGGTCACGCGCCCATCCCCGCAACCGCGCGATCGCCGTCGAGCGGGATCCCGTGCGGGCAGAGCGGATCCGCCGCAACGCCGAGCGGCTGGGGGTGCCCGAACTGCGCGTGGTGACCGGCTCGGCGCCCGAGGTGCTGACCGGGCTTCCCGCACCGGACGCCGTGTTCGCCGGTGGTGGGCTGGCCTCGCTGGACGTGTGCCGGGAGGCGCTGCGGGACGGCGGGAGGCTCGTCGCGCACGCGGTCACGCTGGAGTCGGAGCAGGTCCTCGCGGCCGCCTACCGGGAGCACGGCGGTGAGCTGGTCCGGCTCGCCGTCGAGCACGCCGCGCCACTCGGCGGGTTCACCGGCTGGACGCCGGCCCGCACCGTCACGCAATGGAGCTACGCGAAATGACCGTCTACTTCATCGGTGCCGGACCCGGTGCCGCGGACCTCATCACCGTGCGCGGGCGGGATCTCATCGCGCGCTGCGCGGTGTGCCTGTACCCCGGCAGCCTCACGCCGCCCGACCTGCTCGCGCATTGCCCGCCCGGCGCGAAGCGGATCGACACCGCGGACCTTTCGCTGGACCGGATCATCGGCGAGCTGGTGGCGGCCGATCGCGCCGGGCACGACGTCGCGCGCCTGTGCTCGGGCGACCCGTCGATCTACAGCGCGGTGGCGGAGCAGATGCGGCGGCTCGACGCGGCCGAAGTGTCGTACGAAGTGGTGCCCGGCGTCCCGGCGTTCGCCGCGGCGGCCGCGGTGCTGGGCCGGGAACTGACGGTGCCGACGATCGGGCAGAGCCTCGTGATCACCCGCGTCCAGGCGCGTTCGACGGCCATGCCGCCGGGCGAGACGCTGGCCGCGTTCGCCGCCACCGGCACGACGCTCGCGGTGCACCTCGCGATCAACCGCATCGAGCAGGTCGCGGCGGAACTGCTGCCGCACTACGGCGCCGACTGCCCCGTCGCCGTGGTGCACCTGGCGACCCAGCCGGGACAACGGATCGTGCGCGGCACGCTGGGCGGAATAGCACCGCAAATCCGGGCGGAAGGGATAACCCGGGCGGCAGTCATCTTCGTCGGCCGTGTGCTGGCCGCCGAGAATTTTCCGGACAGCTACCTGTATTCGATGGCACGGGACCGTTCGGAGAAATTCCGCGATATCGATTGAGCCCCTGCCCGGCGCGCGGTCGTGGGCGCTCGGCTCGCCGGACTCCCGCACGAGCTGGCCCACTACAGCAACCGCGCCGCCGCGACCTACCGCGGTTTCGTCCGGATGACCCGGACCTTGGGACAGCTGTCCCGACCGGGCTGGTTCGCGCAGGCGGCGAACATCGCGGACCCGCGCCGGGGCGCGCCCTGCGGGAGGTCGAGGCGCTCGCGCTGGCCGACGCCGGGGACGCGGCAGGCCTGCGCAAGCTGGTTGCCGATGCGAGCCTGCCGCTGGGCTGGCGTCCCTCGGCGAGCGTCACCTGATTTCCGCGTGGGCGAGCCCCAACCGGTCGTGGTGTTGTAGCCAGGCCCGAATTCCAGAGCGTGCCCCTCGAACTGCCCGAGGGGTGACGAGGTCGACCTCCCCGTGGTCGAGGTCTAAGCCCGCCCCACGATGGTCCCCGCGCGGTCGATGACCACGACGTCCACCGCGACCGGCGCCGGGCCCAGCACCTCGACCGCCACCTCCCGCGCCCGCGCCGCCACCAGGTCGCCCAGCGGCAAACCCGCCGCCCGCGCCAGCTCCAGCGCGTGCAACGCGGTGTTCGCCGCCAGGATCTCCTCCCCCACCTCCGGTGCCAGTGACGCCAGCAGCCGCAGGTCCACCTGCGAGCGCTTCGAGTGCAGGTCCAGGTGCCCGGCCGCGAGCTTCGAGAACTTCGCGAACCCGCCGCCCAGCGTCAACCGCGGCACGGGGTGCCGCCGCAGGTACTTGAGCACCGCGCCCGCGAAATCCCCCATGTCCAGCAGTGCGCTCTCCGGCAGCCCGTACAGCTCCGCGACCACCCGCTCCGACGTGCTGCCCGTCGCGCCCGCCACGTGCTCGTGCCCGATCGCCCGCGCCACGTCCACCCCGCGCCGGATGCTGTCGATCCACGCCGAGCACGAGTACGGCACCACCACCCCCGTCGTGCCCAGCACGGACAGCCCGCCGACGATGCCGAGCCTCGGGTTCCACGTCTGCCGCGCGATCTCCTCACCGTCGGGGATCGAGATCTCGACGACCACGTCCCCGCTGCCGTCGTGCTCGGCCGCGACCCGCTGGACGGCCTCCGTCATCAGCCGCCGCGGCACCGGGTTGATCGCCGGTTCGCCCACCGCCAGCGGCAATCCCGGTCGCGTCACCGTGCCGACGCCTTCGCCCGCGCGGAACGTGACCCCGCTGCCCGGTTCGCCCGGCGACACCGTGGACAGGATGAGCGCGCCGTGCGTGACATCGGGATCGTCGCCCGCGTCCTTGATCACGCCCGCGGTCGCGAAGCCGTCGCCGAGGCGTTCGGTCGCCAGCGCGAACGTCGGCCGCTTGTCCTTCGGCAGCCGCACCTCGACGGGATCGGGGAACTCACCGGTGAGCAGCGCGGTGTAGGCGGCGGTCGTCGCCGCCGTCGCACACGCCCCCGTGGTCCACCCGTACCGCATGAACAGGGAGTATGGCTGGCGTGCAGACCGTTCTCGTCCTCGGAGGCACCGGCGAGGCCCGCGCGCTGGCCGCCGGGCTCGTCGAACGTGGCGTACGCGTCGTCTCGTCGCTCGCCGGCCGCGTCGCGAACCCTCGCCTTCCGGTCGGCGAAGTGCGCGTCGGTGGCTTCGGCGGTCCGGACGGTCTCGTGCGCTGGCTGACCGAGAACGGCGTCGTGGCCGTCGTGGACGCCACGCACCCCTTCGCCGAACGCATCGGCGCCTCGGCCGTCGCCGGCACGGCCAAGGCCGGAATTCCGTTGCTGCGCCTGCAACGTCCCGGCTGGCAGGCCGGTCCCGGCGACGACTGGCACTGGGTGGACTCGCTCGACGAGGCCGCGAGGAAGATCACATCCTTCGGCGAGCGCGTCTTTCTGACCAGCGGGCGGCAGGGCCTCGCCGCGTTCGCGGGCTGCACCCGGCAGTGGTTCCTCGCGCGCTGCGTCGACCCGCCGGAGCCGCCACTGCCGCCGAAGATCGAAATCATCCTCGACCGGGGCCCCTACGACGTGCCCGGCGAGACGGCGCTGATGCGCGAGCACCGCATCGACGTGCTCGTCACCAAGGACAGCGGCGGCACCATGACCACCGCGAAACTCCTCGCCGCTCGCGAACGCGGCATCCCGGTCGTCGTCGTGCGCAGGCCCGCGCGTGCGGGCGTCCGCACGGTCGAGGACGTGCCCGCGGCGCTCGCGTGGGTGTCGGCGATGCTGGGGGCATGACCGAAGCCTTCTACGACGTCCTCCGGCGGCGCCGGGACGTGCGCGCCGAGTTCACCGGCGAGCCGATCCCCGGCGACGTGCTCACCCGCGTGCTCGAAGCCGCGCACAGCGCGCCGAGCGTCGGGCTGACCCAGCCGTGGGACTTCGTGCTGGTGCCCGACCGCGGCACCCGCGAGGCCTTCCGCGAGCACGTGCTCGCGGAACGCGAGGTCTTCGCGGATTCGCTCGACGAGGACCGCGCCGCCGTGTTCGACCGGATCAAGATCGAAGGCATCCTCGAATCGAGCCTCGGCGTCGTCGTCACGTACGACCCCGCCCGCGGCGCACCCGACGTCCTCGGCCGCCACGCGATCGCCGACGCGGGGCTGTACTCGGTGTGCCTGGCCATCCAGAACCTGTGGCTCGCCGCGACCGCGGAGGGGCTCGGCGTGGGCTGGGTGAGCTTCTACCGCGAGGATTTCCTGCGCGGACTGCTGGGTATCCCCGACGCGGTCCGGCCCGTGGCCTGGCTGTGTGTGGGCCCGGTGAGCCGGTTGCACGAAACGCCCGATCTGGAGCGGCACGGGTGGCGCTTCCGCCGCCCGCTCGCCGCCGCAACGCATCTCGGCCGCTTCGGCGAACACGCGGGCGTGCATAATCTCTGCCCGACAGAACCCGAAGGAACCTCGACACACTAGGGCGATAGCGTTCGTGCAATGTGGATGGCCAGCAGGACGCCGACAGTCTCCTCTTCCGAGGTGACCGATCCGGAGCAGCCGCGCCCGGAGCAGGCACCGCAGACCAGGCCCGGTACCAGACTGTGGCACTGGTTGTCCGTCGTGCTCGGCCTCTTCGCGGCCGCGTGCGCGATCGCGTACCCGTTCCTGCCGGTCGTGCAGGACACGGCGCGCATCACGTGGCCGGTCGGCAGCGACACGCGTCCGGTGAACGCGCCGCTGACCGGGTACTGGGCGCAGGACATGCGCGTCGACCTGCCGTGCCCCACGATCCAGTCGCTCAACTCGCGCCTGCCGGGCGGCGGGCTGCTGTTCTCCACCGTGCCCAGCGCGCGCACGGGCAACGGCGCGGGTGTGTTCCTGCGCGTGCAGGACGGGGTGCTCACGGCGTTCAGCCGGGGGCAGCAGGTGGCCCGCCAGCCGCTGCCCGCGTCGGGCTGCGACGTCACGTTCACCTCCAGCGCCACCCACACGACGCTGACGGTCGCCGGTTCCCCGGTCTACGACTCGGGCGGTGACGTCCGGCCGCGCGTCATCGGCATCTACACGGATCTCACGTCCGACCGCGACCCGATCGCCGGGCTGAACGTGTCGATCACGCCGGACACGCGGTACCAGTCCTCGCCGACGGGGCTCAAGGTCGGCATCGGCGTGTTCGGGATCCTGTCGCTGCTCGGCTGCCTGATCGCGGTGAACCGGCTCGACCGCGGGCGCGCCCGGCGCGCGCCACGCTGGGCGCCGGTCGGCTGGTGGAAGCTCACGCCGCGCGACTTCACGGTCTTCGGCGTGCTGGGCGCGTGGGTGTTCATCGGTCCGGTGACCTCCGACGACGGCTACATCCTGACCATGGCGAGGGTCGCCGACCAGTTCGGCTACCTGACCAACTACCACCGCTGGTTCGGCGTCGCCGAGGCCCCGTTCGGCTGGAACGACCACATCTACGAGGCGATGGCGGCGGTGTCCACGGTGCCGCCGTGGATCCGGCTGCCGTCGTTCCTCATCGGCCTCATCTGCTGGCTGCTGATCAGCCGCGAGGTCATGCCGCGGCTGGGCAACCAGGTCCGGCAGAGCCCGGCGGCGAGCTGGGCCGCCGCGATGGTGTTCCTGGTGTGGTGGCTGCCGTTCAACAACGGCGTGCGCCCGGAGCCGTGGGCGGCGCTCGGCTCGCTGCTCGCGCTGTGCGCGGTCGAGCGGACGCTGGTCACCCGGCGCCTGCTCCCGCTGTGCCTCGGGTTGCTGGCGGCCGCGTTCGCGCTGGCCGCGACGCCCACCGCGCTCATCGCCGTGGCGCCGTTCCTGGTCGCCGCGAAGCCGCTGTTCCACATGCTGCGCACGCAGGCCCGCGACTCGGGCTGGCTGTCGGTGCTCGCGCCGATCGCGGCCGCCGGGTTCACCGTGCTCATCGTGGTGTTCGCCGACCAGACGTTCGCGACGGTGGCGGAGGCGACCAGACTGCGGGGCAACGTCGGCCCCAACCTGCCCTGGTACAACGAACTTTCCCGGTACGAGCTGCTGTTCGCCGACAGCGCCGACGGGTCCATGACGCGCCGGTTCCCGGTGCTGCTGCTGATCTTGTGCACGGGCGCGTGCCTCGTGGTGCTGCTGCGCCGCGGGCGCATCCAGGGCGCCGCGCTGGGCCCGGCCCGCCGCCTCATCGGCACCACCGCGTTGTTCTTCCTGCTGCTGGCGCTGACGCCGACGAAGTGGACCCACCACTTCGGCGCGTTCGCCGCGGTGGGTTCGGCGATGGCGGCGCTCACGGCGCTGGCGACCAGCTCGACGGTGCTGCGGTCCAAGCGCAACCGGGCGGCGTTCACCGCGGGGCTGCTCGCGGTCGCCGCACTGGCCGCGACGGGGCCGAACGCGTACTGGTTCGTGTCGAGCCTCGGGGTGCCGTGGTTCGACAAGGCGCCGTCGATCAAGGGCTTCCACCTGTCCACGGTGCTGCTGTTCGCGGCGGCCGTGGCGGCGGTGATCGCGTTCGTGGAGAACGTGCGGGCGCAACGGCCCGGCCTGCTGCCGCCCCCCACCCAGGAACGGCGGCTGCGCGCGCTGCGGCTCGGCTCGCTGTCGCTCGTCGTGGTCTGCGGGCTCGTCGTCGCGTTCGAGTTCGCGAGCATGGGCAAGGCGATCCAGAAGCAGTGGGGCAGCTACAGCCTCGGCGCGGCGAACGTGGCGCACCTGGTGTCGACCAGCTGCAACCTGTCCGACCACGTGATGGTGGAGCAGGACCCGGTGTCGAGCGTGCTCAAGCCGGTCGCCGCGCAGACCGTGCCGGTGGAGCAGCAGCAGTCCAACTCGGGGCTGCCGCCCGCGCAGGAGGACAACGGCAAGACGCAGACCGGGTTCCACTCGAGCGCGCAGGACAGCGACGACCCGTTGAGCGGGCCGCCGCACGGGTTCACCACGAGCACCGTGCCGATGTGGAGCAGCTACCACGAGAGCGGGACGACGCCGACGGGCAGGCTGCGCACGGACTGGTACCAGCTGCCCGAGAACCGCGCGGGCGCGCAGGTCGTCGTCGCCGTCGCGGCGAAGTCGGGCAAGGCGACGAGCGTCGCGCTGGAGTTCGGCACCCAGACGCCGGAGGGCGTGAAGGTCGCCCGGACGGACACGGTGCTGCCGCAGGGCGTGGGCACGACGTCGGGCAGCAGCACGGACACCGGCAAGTGGGCCGACGAACGCGTCCAGCTCGACAACGTCCCGGCGGACCAGACGCTGGTGCGCGTGGTCGCGAAGGACGACGACGTGACCGACGACGGCTGGGTGGCGGTGACCGCGCCGCGCGTGCCGACGTTCACGACGCTGACGCAGCGCGTCGGCAACGCCCCGGTGTACATGGACTGGCCCGCGGCGTTCGTGTACCCGTGCATGAACCCGGTGACCTCGCACGACGGCATCTCGCAGGTGCCCGCGTACCGGATCACGGCGGGCACGCTCGCCCCGGAGGCCGGCATCGCGGACAACATCGGCGGTGGCCCGAACGGGTGGCTGGAAGAGGTCGCGAGCGAACCCGAGGTGCCGAGCTACCTGGAGGGCGACCCGGGCCAGTCGTGGGGCCAGCTGATCCAGATCGAGCCGTACACGGAGGGCACGACGCCGCACGTCGAGCACGGTGAGAAGACCGTGTGGGGCTGGTGGTCGCCGGGCCCGGGCCCGCAGCAGCCGAACGGCTCCACGCCGACGCGCTGACGGTCGTCACTGATCCTCAGTGCGAAGGCGTCGAGCGGGTCACCGTGAGCAGCAGGGGAACGCCGGCGCCTTCGCGGGCGGCCAGGTCGGCGAGGAAGCCACCGAGCCAGCCGATCGCGTCCAGCGACCACTCGGAAAGCGTCCCCTGGAAGGTCACGCGGTGCCTCGGTGGACCGAGCCACATCTCGTCGGGCAGCGGCGGCGGCAGGGGCTCCTGGTCGACCAGGGCCCCGCACTGGAAGACGTTCTGGTTCAGGCTGCCCAGCCACCGGTGAATCCGCTGGGCCACGGAAGGGATGACCGGGTCCTGACCGCTGTCCAGTGTGACGCTCACCGGCGTCACCGCCCGCACGTCGTCGAACCAGGCCGCGGTGGACAGCGACGGCATCCGGGCGTGCTGCGGACGCGCCGAGATGTCCAGGCTGTTCGCCGGTAGCAGCACTTGTGCCGCGTCGAGCCGCAGTGTGCCAAGCCTTACTGTGACATCCCGGGCGCAGCAGAGGAACGGTTGCACCGGCAACGACCTGTCGCCGGGCACCGGGTCAACCCCCACCTGAAACCAGGTGACGAGCGAAGACCCGGGAGTCGCCAGGGGATGCTCCCGCCCGGCGTCATTCATGCCCCACAAGTGGTCGAGCCAGCCCATTGCCCGCGACCGGTCGTGAAACTGGATGTACGGGTCGCGATCGGTGACCCAAACCCCGTCCGGACGCGGGGCCAACTCGCCATACACTGCGGCGAACAGGGTTCCCGCGACTCCACGGGAACCCTGCGCCCGGCCCGGGCGAGGCTCGTTGCTCGTCAACCCGTCCCCTCGTCGTCGACCCCGTGATCGGCAGGACGATACTCCGGCCGGGTCCCGACGCGCTGACGATCGTTCGCCCGTTGTTGGGCTGGATGTCCGGCTCCCGTCGCCGCCGCGCGTTTGGATGCCCTGGTCACCAACTTCGATCAGGGAGGCCGGCATGGCACTCACCAGACGGGATCTGCTGCGCACGGGCGCGCTGGGCATCGCGGTGGCGGGCAGCATCGACGCGATCGCCGCGCCGGTCGCGTCCGCGAACGTGCGCCGCCCCACCGGTTACGGTCCGCTCGTCGACGACCCGGCCGGGCTGCTCGCGCTGCCGAGGGAGTTCTCCTACCGGGTGGTGGCGCAGGCCGGGGTGACGACGCTGGAGAGCGGCCACCCGACCCCGAGCGACGCGGACGGCACCGCGTGCTTCCGCGACCGCAGCGGGTTCGTGCTGGTGAACAACCACGAGATCGGGGGCGACGAGCCTTTCCGGGTGCCGACGTTGCCGGGGATCACCTACGACCCGGGTGCCGGGGGCGGGACGACGAACATCCTCGTCGACCACTGGGGGCGGCGCGTGCGCGAGTACGCGAGCCTGGCGGGCACGCACAACAACTGCGCGGGCGGGCACACGCCCTGGGGCACCTGGCTGACGTGCGAGGAGACCGAACAGCGCGCGGGCGGCGTGTACCAGAAGGACCACGGGTACGTGTTCGAGGTGGACCCGTTCGACCGGCGTGCCAACGAAAACCCGGTGCCGCTGAAGTTCCTGGGCCGCTACTCGCACGAGGCCGTCGCCGTGGATCCGCACGACTCGACGATCTACCTGACGGAGGATGCCAGCGGCCCCAACGGTTTGTACTTCCGGTGGACGCCGCCGAAGGGCTTCCGGGGTCGCCGGGGCGCGCTGCGGCAGTTGCAGCTGACCGAGGGTGACAACGCGGGGCGCCTGCAGGCGATGAGCTGTTTCAAGGGCGGCAAGCACATCGACGACCTGTCGGAGGCCACGCGCCCGGGCACACGGTACCGCGTCAAGTGGGTCGACGTGCCGGAGCGGGACGCCAAGGAAGTGTCGGTGCGCAAGCAGTTCACGGCGGGCCAGGTGACGCACAGCCGGAAACTGGAAGGCGCCTACTGGGGTGACGGCGGGGCCTACTTCGTCGCCAGCTACGCCAGGGCTTCCGACGGAAGTGTCAACGAACACGACGGCCAGGTGTGGTTCTACGACCCGCGCACGGAAACGGTCGAGCTGAAGACCATCTTCGGCGTGAACCCGGACCCGGACGCCGACACCGACTACGACGGTCCGGACAACATCACCGTCTCCCCGCACGGCGGCCTCATCCTGGCCGAAGACGGTGAGGGCCTGTCCCACCTCGTCGGCGTGACGGACACGGGCAAGGCGTACCCGATGGCAAGGAACGAGCTGAACGACAGCGAGTTCACCGGCCCCACGTTCAGCCAGGACGGCAGGATCCTGTTCGCGAACATCCAGTCCCCGGGGTATGTCTTCGCCATCACGGGGCCTTGGCACCGGTGGTGAACAAGCCCCAGAGTCGGGTGATCATCCCGTCGCCGGCCCGTCCGGCGAGGACATTTTTTGTCTTTTTCCCAAGGTGACCACCGGGGTCCACCGGCGGTGAGGCCTTTAGTACGTGCGTGGGGTCCAGACCTGGCCGTTCGTCACCGTTGTTTTGCTGGAGCCGATGATCAGCAGGCATCGCATGTCTACTGTGGACGGATCCAGGTCACCCAGGGTGGTGATCCTGATGTCTTCTTCCGGGCCGCCGACGTCCCGTGCGATGACTACTGGGGTGGCTTGGGTGCGGTGGGTCAGCAGTATTTCCCGTGCCTGGGCCAGTTGTGTGGTCCGGGTGCGGGAGGCCGGGTTGTAGATCGCCACCACCATGTCCGCTTCACCCGCCGCATGCAGGCGCTTTTCGATGATCTCCCAGGGCTTCAGGCGATCCGACAGCGAAATGACGCAGTAGTCGTGGCCGAGGGGTGCTCCTACCCGTGACGCGGCTGCCTGCGCGGCCGTCACGCCCGGCAGGACGCGCACCGGCACCGGGGCCTCCAGTTGCGCCGCCTGTTCCAGAACCGCCGAGGCCATCGCGAAAACACCCGGATCGCCCGATGACACGACGGCCACGCGGGCACCGGCCTGCGCCAGGGAAAGCGCTTCCCGTGCCCGGTCGGCCTCCACGCGGTTGCCCGAGGCGTGCCGCTGCTGGCCCGCGCGCTGCGGGACCTTCGCCAGGTACGGGCCGTACCCCACCAGGTGTTCCGCGCCCTCCAGCGCCTCCGCCGCCTCCGGCGTCAGCCACTGCGGACCCGCCGGGCCCAGGCCGACGACCACGACCTCGCCGCCGTCCGCCGGTTCCGGCGCATCCGAGACAACCGGCGATTTCCGTGCGGCATAAGCAGGACTGGGCACCAGCGCGAGCGAGAAGTACGGTACCGACTCCGGATCGACCTCAGCGAACGGCTCGATCCGCTGGGCCTCCCACGTGGCCCGCTCGACGTAGTAAGCGTTTTCCAGCTTCCCCGACTCCGCCAGCGCCTCACGCACCGAACCGAACGTGCGCCCCAGCTTCAGCACCGCCGCCGCATCCGTGTCCGCCAGCCGCCTTGCCAGTTCCGGGGCCGGGAGCGTGCCCGGCAGGACCGTCAGCACCTCGTCCCGCTGCACCAACGGGCGGCCGAGCACCGAGGACGCCGCCGAAACCGACGTCACCCCCGGCACGGCCTCCGCCTCGTACCGGTCGCACAACCGCTCGTGCATGTACATGTAGGAGCCGTAGAAGAACGGATCACCCTCACACAGCAGTACCACGTCACGCCCGGCGTCCAGGTGCTCCGCGAGCCGCTTCGCGCTCAGCTCGTAGAACTCCGCGATCGCACCCTCGTACCCGCCGGGATGATCGGTCGTCTCCGTCGTCACCGGGTACACGAGCCGCTCTTCGATCTGCCCGTCCCGCAGGTACGGCTCGGCGACCGAACGCGCGATGCTGCGACCGTGCCGCGCACTGTGGTACGCGATCACCTGCGCCTCGCTGATCAACCGCGCCGCCTTGACGGTCAGCAGCTCCGGGTCCCCCGGCCCGAGCCCGACACCCCACAGCTTCCCGGTGCTCATTCGACTTCACTCGCCAACGCGTTCACCGCGGCGACGGCCATCGCACTGCCGCCCCGCCTGCCGTGCACCACCAGGTACGGCGCCGGCGCCCGCTTCACCAGTTCCACTTTGGACTCCGCCGCCCCGACGAACCCCACCGGCACCCCGATGATCGCCGCGGGCACACCGGCACCTTCCTCCAGCATCTCCAGCAGCCGGAACAACGCGGTCGGCGCGTTGCCGATCGCGACG
This sequence comes from Amycolatopsis sacchari, assembly GCF_900114035.1. GTDB lineage: Bacteria > Actinomycetota > Actinomycetes > Mycobacteriales > Pseudonocardiaceae > Amycolatopsis_E > Amycolatopsis_E sacchari. The sequence goes on from NZ_FORP01000002.1 coordinate 288,811, forward strand.
ACCGAGTCCGCCAGGCGGTCCCGCCACAGCTCCAGCGCCGCCGCCGAACGCGTGGTGCCCAGCCGTTCCGCGAGGCCCGGCACCCGCGGGTCGGACAGGGTGCACACGACCTCGTTGTCCGCGGGCAGCCGCCGCCGCGTGATACCGCTGGCGATCATGTGCGCGTCACACAGGATGGGCGCGCCCGCCCGCAGCGCGGCCCGCGCCGACTCGACGACCTCCAGCGAGTACCCCAGATCGTCCACCAGGTCCACCATGCCGCACGAGTGGATCATGCGCACCGCGACGGGCTCCAGGTCCTCCGGCAGGATCGCGACGTCGGCCTCGTCGCGGATCGTGGCGAACGAGTGGCGGTAGATCTCCGCCCCGTCCTTCAGGTAGTCGATCACCGGTTTCCCTTCTGTCCCAGCACATCCACCAAAGCCCCGGCGGGCACCCACGCCCCTTCGACGAGGTAACCGTCCTCCGCCGCCACCACGTCGACCGCGTCCCGCGGCTTCCCGCACCGCCGCTCACACCCCGAGAAATGCGCCCGCACGGACACCCGCCGCGCGTCCGCGCGCACGTCCGCCCGCGACTTCGCGCACCCCGGCCGCCCGATGCACGCGCTGACCCGGCTCGCACTCGACAACGCCGCCAGCTCGGGCCGGTACTCGGGCACCACGACGCTGCGCCACGGCGTGACCACCACATCGGTGCCGAACAACCGCAGCTGCTCCGCCGTCAACTGCCCGAACAACGGCGCCACGCACAACCCGCGCCGCCCGTCGTCCCGCACAAAAGGTCCCGCCTCCACCGGGCGCGCGGGCCGGCGAGCGCCGGAAAACCCCGGCAGCTCCCGCATCCGCCACGCGCTGCCGCGGATCTCCAGGAACCGCAGCGCTTCCCGCACCAGGGTGGCCACCGCCTCCGCGCGAGGCACCCGCTCTCCGGGCTTTCCGGCCCGCAACAGCACGCCGTCCCGCTCGTCGAGGGCCTGCCAGCACAGGTCCGCGTCCTCCGCCGCGACGTCCCCGCGCCCGTCGTCGAGCGCGAACAGGAACCGGCCCGGCAGCGCGGCCAGCGCGGGCTCCGCGCACACCGCCGCGTCCAGCGCCGCCACCAGCGGCCGCACGTCCACGAGCCCGCCGGCCAGCCCGCTCAACGGCGACGCGAGGAAGTTCCGGACGCGTTCGTGCGTGGGCGCGGGCAGCAAACCCGCGTCCGACAGCCGTCCGACCAGCTCCCCGGTGTCACGCGCGAGGCCGCGCAGCTGCACGTTCCCCCGCGAGGTCAGGTGCACCGAACCGTCGCCCAGCTCCTCCGCGCACGATGCCAGCACGGCCAGTTGCGCGGCGGTGATCCGGCCGCCGGGCAGGCGAACCCTGGCGAGCGCGCCGTCCGCGGCGTCGTGCGTCGAGAAGACGCCAGGACAGGCGTCTGGACGGGCTCGGTGGGGCATGGTGCTCACTGTAATCCTTGGATCGAAGATAGTAGGTCTGCTACATTTCCCCGCATACCAGCTACAGGGGGAAGAAGGACTATGACAGTTCTGAACGGTCCTCGGGGGGTGACGGACCCCGTGCGCACCGACACCACCGTGCTCGAAGTGCGTGACCTGCGGATGCGCTACGGCACGCAGGATGTGTTGAAGGGCGTGGACTTCACCGCGCGGCGCGGCGAGGTCCTGGCGCTGCTCGGGCCGAACGGCGCGGGCAAGACCACCACGGTCGAGATCCTCGAAGGCTTCCGCATGCGCTCCGCGGGGGACGTGCGCGTCCTCGGCGTCGACCCGGCCCGCGGTGACGAGGCGTGGCGCGCCCGCATCGGCGTCGTGCTCCAGTCGTGGCGCGACCACGCGAAATGGCGCGTGCGGGAGCTGCTCGCGCACCTCGGCTCCTACTACCGCGACTACTCGACCGACCACATCCGGCGCCCGTGGGACACCGACGAGCTGATCGAGGCCGTCGGGCTGACCCAGCACGCGCACAAGCGCACGGGGTCGCTGTCCGGCGGCCAGCGGCGCAGGCTGGACGTCGCGATCGGCATCGTCGGCCGCCCCGAGCTGCTGTTCCTCGACGAGCCGACGGCCGGGTTCGACCCGGAGGCCCGCCGCGAGTTCCACGACCTCGTGCACCGCCTGTCCGACGACGAGGACACGACGATCCTGCTCACCACGCACGACCTGGACGAGGCGGAGAAGCTCGCCGACCGGATCCTGATACTGGCGGGCGGTTCGATCATCGCGAACGGTTCGGCGGACGAGCTGTCGCGGCGCATGTCCACCGAGGCCGAAGTGCGCTGGACCCGTGACGGCCAGCGGTACGTGCACACCACCACGCAGTCGACGAAGTTCGTGTACGAGCTGTTCCAGCAGTACGGCGAGGAGATCGCCGATCTGGAGGTGCGCCGGGCGAGCCTGGAGGACACCTACATGGCGCTGGTGCACCGGTTCGAGGAGGGGGCGCGATGAGCCCGCTGAGCGGCGCCGTGCGGGCCGGGGTGGTCCGCGGCCGCATCGAGCTGCGGCAGACGTTCACCAACGTCCAGGACCTGTGGGCGTACCTGTTCCCGGCCGTCGCGCTGACGGTCGTGATGATCTTCATGCGCGGCGCGTCCGTGCCGGGGATGAACTTCCAGCTCAGCTCGCTGACCCTGCCCAGCGTGCTGGGCATGAACATCGCGTTCGCCGGGCTGGTCAACCTGAGCCAGCAGCTGGTCACCGAGCGCGAGGACGGCACGCTGCTGCGGGCGAAGGCCGTGCCGAACGGCATGATCGGCTACCTCGTCGGGAAGATCGTGCAGGTGGCCGGCATGTCACTGGTGGGGTGCGTACTGGTGTTCATCCCCGGGCTGTTCGTGACGCACGGGCTGGAACTCGGGGCCGGTTCGTGGCTCGCGCTGCTCGGCGTGGTCGTGCTGGGGCTCGTCGCGACCATGCCGCTCGGCGCGGTCCTCGGCTCGCTGCTGGCCAGTCCCCGCAGCATGGGCCTGGTGATGCTGCCGATGATGGGGATGGTGGCCATCTCCGGGATCTTCTACCCGATCACGGGCCTGCCCTCGTGGCTGCAGGGCGTCGGGCAGGTCTTCCCGGTCTACTGGGTGGGCCTGGGGATGCGCTCGGCGCTGCTGCCGGACGCGTTGGCGGCGGTGGAGGTCGGGCACTCGTGGCGGCACCTGGAAACGGTCGGCGTGCTGGGCGCGTGGGCCGTGGTCGGCCTGGTACTGGCGCCGGTGGTGTTGCGTAGGATGGCGCGGCGCGAGTCCGGCTCGACCGTGGCCGCTCGCAAGGAGAAGGCGTTGCAGCGGATGCCGGGATGAGCGAGACGATCTACAACCGCATCGCCATGCTGCGTGCCGAGCGGGGCATCTCGCGGCGGCAGCTGGCGGAGGCGCTGGGCGTGCACTACCAGACGGTCGGCTACCTGGAACGCGGCGAGTACAGCCCGAGCCTCTACCTGGCGCTGAAGATCGCGCAGTACTTCGAGGTCGGCGTGGAGGTGATCTTCTCCACTGAGCCGTTCCCCCGGCTCGGGGAGCGATCGGCCTGACGACCCCTAGAGTGAGGGATGACCAAAGGAGGCCCAGCGTGATCCTGCTGCTGTCCACTTCGGACACCGACCTGCTCAGTGCACGGGCGAGCACCGCCGAGTACCGGCTGGCGAACCCGGCCAGGCTCGACCTCGCCGAGCTGCCCGCGTTGCTCGACGGCGTGCCCATCGTCGTCGTCCGGATCCTGGGTTCGGCGCGGACGTGGCAGGAGGGGCTGGACACCGTGCGCGCGAGCGGGGCGCACGTGGTGGTGCTCGGCGGGGAGCAGACGCCGGACGCGGAGCTGATGGAGCTCTCGACCGTCCCGGCGGGCATCGCCACCGAGGCACACGCGTACCTCGCGCAGGGCGGCCCGGAGAACCTGACCCAGCTGCACCGGTTCCTCTCCGACACGCTGCTGCTCACCGGTGACGGCTTCGAGCCGCCCGCGCCGCAGCCGATGTGGGGTGTGCTCGACCGCGAGCGCCGCCGCACCGAGGGCCCGGTCGTCGCGATCCTGTACTACCGCGCGCACCACCTGTCCGGGAACACCGCGTTCGTCGAGGCGCTGTCCCGCGCGGTGGAGGACGCGGGCGGCCAGGCGCTGCCGATCCACTGCGCGTCGCTGCGCTCCCGTGAGCCGGAGCTGATGGCGGAGCTGGCGAAGGCCGACGCGTTGCTGGTCACGGTGCTCGCGGCGGGCGGCACCCGGCCGTCCGAGGCCGGTGCCGGTGGCGACGACGAGGCGTGGGACGTCTCCGAGCTGGCCGCGCTCGACGTGCCGATGCTGCAGGCGCTGTGCCTCACCAGCGACCGCGACACGTGGGCCGCCAACGACGAGGGACTGTCCCCTTTGGACGCCGGGAACCAGATGGCGGTCCCGGAGTTCGACGGACGGCTCATCACGGTCCCGTTCTCCTTCAAGGAACTCGACTCCGACGGGCTGCCCCACTACGTGCCGGACGCCGAGCGCGCGTCCCGCGTCGCGCGCATCGCGCTGGCCCACGCGCGGCTGCGGCACACCCCGCCGGCCGAACGGCGTATCGCGCTGATGCTGTCGGCGTACCCCACGAAGCACTCCCGGGTGGGCAACGCCGTCGGCCTCGATACCCCCGCGTCGGCGGTGAAGTTGTTGCGCCGAATGATCGAACAGGGTTACGACCTCGGCTCGGAGCCGTTCCCCGGCGTCGAGTCCGGCGACGGTGACGAGCTGATCCACGCGCTGATCGCCGCGGGCGGGCAGGACCCGGAGTGGCTCACCGAGGAACAGCTGGCGGGCAATCCGATCCGCGTGCCCGCCGCGCGCTACCGCGAGTGGTTCGCGCGGCTGCCCGAGGAGCTGCGCGCCGAGATGGAGCAGCACTGGGGTCCGCCGCCGGGGTCGTTGTACGTCGATGACGGCGACATCGTGCTGGCCTCGCTGCAGGCGGGCAACGTCGTGCTGATGATCCAGCCGCCACGCGGGTTCGGGGAGAACCCCGTCGCGATCTACCACAACCCCGACCTGCCGCCGAGCCACCACTACCTCGCCGCGTACCGCTGGCTGGAGGAGGAGTTCGGCGCGCACGCGGTGGTGCACCTGGGCAAGCACGGCTCGCTGGAGTGGCTGCCGGGCAAGACGGCGGGCCTGTCGGCGTCGTGCGCGCCGGACGCCGTGCTGGGCAACCTGCCGCTGATCTACCCGTTCCTCATCAACGATCCCGGCGAGGGCGCGCAGGCCAAGCGCCGGGCGCACGCCACGATCGTCGACCACCTCATCCCGCCGATGGCGCGCGCCGAGAGCTACGGCGACCTCGCGCGCCTGGAGCAGCTGCTCGACGAGCACGCGAACATCGCGGCGATGGACCCGGCGAAGCTGCCCGCGATCCGCGCGCAGATCTGGACCCTCATCCAGGCCGCGAAGCTCGACCACGACCTCGGTGTGGCGGAACGCCCGCACGACGCGGAGTTCGACGACTTCCTGCTGCACATCGACGGCTGGCTGTGCGAGGTGAAGGACGCGCAGATCCGCGACGGCCTGCACGTCCTGGGTGAGGCGCCGACCGGTGAGGCGCGCGTGAACCTCGTGCTGGCCATGCTGCGCGCGCAGCAGATGTGGGGCGGCAAGGCCGGTGCCGTGCCGGGCCTGCGTTCCGCGCTGGGCCTCAAGGAGGACGCACCACTGTCCGATGTGGACGCCATCGAGGCGACCGCGCGACAGCTGGTGCTGGACATGGAGGCCGCGAACTGGTCCGTGGACGCGATCACGGCCGAGGAGCCGGTCGCTTCGGTGCTGCGTTTCGCGGCGACGGAGATCGTGCCGCGCCTGGCGGGCACCACGGCGGAGATCGACGCGGTGCTGCACGCGCTCGACGGCGGCTACATCCCGGCCGGGCCGAGCGGTTCTCCCTTGCGTGGCTTGGTGAACGTGCTGCCCACGGGCCGGAACTTCTACACGGTCGACCCGAAGGCGATCCCGAGCCGCCTGGCGTGGGAAACGGGCCAGGCGCTGGCGGACTCGTTGCTGCGCCGCTACCGCGAAGACACGGGCGACTGGCCGCGGTCCGTGGGCCTGTCGGTGTGGGGCACGTCCGCGATGCGCACGTCGGGCGACGACGCGGCGGAGGTGCTGGCGTTGCTGGGCGTGCAGCCGGTGTGGGACGAGGCTTCGCGGCGGGTCACCGGCCTGGAGCCGATCCCGCTGGCCGAGCTGGGCCGTCCGCGCATCGACGTGACCGTGCGGATCAGCGGCTTCTTCCGCGACGCGTTCCCGCACGTGATCGACCTGATGGACGACGCGGTGCGGCTCGTGGCCGCGTTGGACGAACCCGTTGAGCAGAACTACGTCCGTGCGCACTATCTGTCCGACGTGGAGGCCCACGGCGACGAACGCCGTGCCACCACGAGGATCTTCGGCTCCAAGCCGGGCGCGTACGGTGCGGGCCTGCTGCCGTTGATGGACTCCGGCAACTGGCGGGACGACGCCGACCTGGCCGAGGTGTACGCGACGTGGGGCGGGTACGCGTACGGCCGTGAGCTGGACGGCAAGCCCGCGCGGGAGGACATGGAGAGCTCGTACCGGCGGATCGTGGTGGCGGCGAAGAACACCGACACGCGTGAACACGACATCGCCGACTCGGACGACTACTTCCAGTACCACGGCGGGATGATCGCGTTCACGCGTGCGCTCACCGGGCAGGCGCCGGCGTCGTACATCGGCGACTCGACATCGCCGGACGCGGTGCGCACGCGCTCGCTGCACGAGGAGACGGCACGAGTGTTCCGCGCGAGGGTCGTCAACCCGCGCTGGCTGGCCGCGATGCGCAAGCACGGCTACAAGGGCGCGTTCGAACTCGCGGCGACGGTGGACTACCTGTTCGGCTTCGACGCCACGGCGGGCGTGGTGCAGGACTGGATGTACGAGAAGCTGTCCGAGTCGTACGTGCTGGACCAGCAGAACCAGGAGTTCCTGGCGAAATCCAACCCGTGGGCGCTGCGGGGCATCATCGAGCGCCTCACGGAGGCCGCGGACCGCGGCCTGTGGGCCGAGCCGGACCCGGCTCTGCTGGACCAGCTGCGCGAGGTCTACCTCCGCACGGAGGGCGACCTGGAGGGCGAGTAGGTCAGGAGGCGCCCAACGCGCGGTACACCGCCTCCACGTACTCCCGGCTCCGCCGCGACCCGAGGATGCCCGGCGCCATCCTGTTCATCACGTACGCGATGGTCACCCGCCGGTCCAGGTCGAGGATCGCCATCGAACCGCCCCAGCCGCCCCAGTATGCGACGCGGCCGGGTGGCACCTCGGGCAGCGTCCTCGGGTCGCTGAGCGCGAAACCCATGCCCCACCGGAGGTGCAGGCCGTTGACGAGGTCGATCCCGTTGGACTGCTCCTCGAAGATGCGGTCGACGGTCGCCGGGGTGAGCAGGTGCGGGATCGCCGACAGGATCCGCGCGACCGAGCGCGCGTTGCCGTGCCCGTTGGCCGCACCGATCTCCGCCGTCCGCCACTCCGTGCTGTTCGCCTCCTCGGCGGCCACGGCGGGTCCCGCGAATGTGCGTGCGGCCGGACTTTCCGGGTCGAGACCGTCCAATGCGGACGGTGGTGGTGGCACGATCTCCGCGACGCGCGGCCAGTCCTCGCGGCGGACGCCGAGCTGGAAGTCCGCGCCGAGCGGCCCGGCGACCTCCTCGGCGACGAACTGCCCGAGCGTCTTCCCGGTGACCCGCCGGACGAGTTCGCCGAGCAGGTGCCCCTGGCTGAACAGGTGGTAACCCGACGCGCTGCCGGGCTCCCACCACGGTGCCTGTGCCGCCATCCTGGCGGCGGCCTTCTCCGCGTCGTACAGGTCGGTCAGCGTCGCGGGCTGGTCCAGTCCGGACACGCCGGAAGTGTGCCCGAGGATGGCACGGACGGGGATGTCCTGCTTGCCGTTGGCCGCGAACTCCGGCCAGTACGCCGCCACGGGGGCGTCGAGATCCAGCAGCCCCCGGTCGGCGAGGACGAGCACCGACACGGCGGTGACGAGCTTCGTGATGGACCAGACGTTGACGATCGTGTCGGCTTCCCACGGTCGCGTCCTCGCCGGGTCCTGGTATCCGCCCCAGAGGTCCACGACGGGCTCGCCGCCGACGTCCACGAAGATCGAGGCGCCCAGTTCCTCGCCGGTGCCGAGATTGCGTTCGAGCGCGGCCCGCACCTCGGTGAAGTCATGTGTCATGACCCCAGCTTCGGGGCCTCACACCGGTGTGAAGGTCAAGCACCGATTTCGTCGAGGTACCTCAGCACCGCGTCGCGCCGCTCGGTCAGCTCTCCGATGCGCGCCCCGAGCGTCTCGGCACGACGCCGCAGCGCGGCCACCAGCTCCGGGCAAACCGGCCCACCGAGGTGGGGCATGGCTTTGCGGATGAGCCGCGTGGGCAGCCCGGCGTCCACCAGCTCGCGGATCTGCCGGATGCGCGCGAGGCCCTCCTCGCAGTAGACGCGGTAGCCGTTCGCGTCGCGCCCGGGGACGATCAGTTCCTGCTCCTCGTAGTAGCGCAGCAGGCGTCGCGGCACCCCGGTGCGGGCCGTCACCTCACCGATCCGCACGGGGTCAACCCCGCATCCACAGGCAGAACGGGTGCCCCGCCGGGTCGAAGCACACGCGCACGTCGTCCTGCGGCTGGAACTCCGCCACGGTCGCCCCGGCGCCGGTGGCCAGCGCGACGGCGGCGGGCAGGTCGTCGACCTCGATGTCGAGGTGCAGCTGCATCTGCTGGTCCTCGCGGCCGGCGGGCCACACCGGCGGCGTGTGCTCGGTTTCGAGCTGGAAGGACAGGCCGGCGCTGCCGTCCTCGGGCCGCAGGGTGACCCACTCGGGCTCGTCCGTGCGGATCGGCCAGCCGAGCAGCTCCTGGTAGAAGACCGCCAGCCCGTGCGGATCCGGCGTGCCCAGGACGGTGGAGGTCAGCTTGAGTCGCGTCACGTGATCGAGGGTAGGACGAATTAGGCTCGGACACCGGGCGAACACGGAGGGGACGCGAGTGGACAACTACGACATCAAGAAGGCCGGTCAGGACTTCGTCGTCGGCCCGCTGGAGGGGCTCTGGCGGGCCGACGACCCGTCCGTCTTCCTCACGCGCCGGAAGGACGCGCGAGACTCAGGACGATCCTGAGGCAGCACGACCACACACGAAGGGGACGCGAGTTGATCGACCTGAACAGTGACCTCGGCGAGGGCTTCGGCATCTGGCCCCTCACCCACGACGACGCGCTGCTGGACATCGTGACCAGCGCGAACGTCGCGTGCGGCTTCCACGCGGGCGACCCCAGCGTGCTGCGCCGGGTCACGACGCGGGCCGCCGAGCGGGGCATCGCGGTCGGGGCGCAGGTGGCTTACCGCGACCTCGCCGGGTTCGGCCGCCGGTTCATCGACGTCGACCCCGCCGAGCTGGTCAACGACGTGATCTACCAGATCGCCGCGCTCGACGGGTTCGCCCGCGTCGCGGGGACGCGTGTGAGCTACGTGAAGCCGCACGGTGCGCTGTACAACGCGATCGTCCACCACGCCGAGCAGGCCGCGGCCGTCGTGGAGGCGGTGCGCAGTTACGACGCGTCCTTGCCCGTGCTGGGCCTGCCGGGCTCGGAATGGCTTCGCCAGGCCGAAAACGCGGGGCTGCGCACCGTCCGGGAGGCCTTCGCCGACCGCGCGTACACCCCCGAAGGGACGCTCGTTTCACGCCGTCGGCCCGGCGCGGTCGTGCACGACGCGGAGGAGGTCGTGCGGCGCGTCGTGCGGATGGCCACCGAGGGCACGGTGACCGCGATCGACGGCAGCGTCGTCGAGGTCGAGCCGGACTCGGTGTGCGTGCACGGCGACACGCCCGGTGCCGTCGAGATCGCGCGCGGCGTGCGGGACGCGCTCGTGCGGGAGGGCGTGGAGTTGCGCCCGTTCACCAGCACAACGGCAGGTGCGTGATCCCGTTGATGAAGTTCGACGTCAGGTGCCGCACCGGCCCGTCGAGCCGCGCCTCGGGCAACCGCAGGAACTCGCGGAAGAACAGCCGCAGCTGAAGCCTGCCGAAGTGCGCGCCGAGGCACAGGTGCGGCCCCTGCCCGAACGCGAGGTGGTCGTTGGGCTCGCGGGAGACGTCGAAGCGGTACGGATCGGGGAAAGCGCGCTCGTCGAAGTGCGCAGACGCGAAGTACACCACCACTTTGTCGCCCTCGCTGATGCGCTGCCCGCCCAGTTCCGCGTCGCGGGCGGCGGTGCGGCGGAACGTGAGCACGGGCGGGTGCCAGCGCAGCATCTCCTCGACGGCGCTGGGCAGCAGGGCGGGATCGGCGCGCAGCCGCCGGTACTCCTCCGGGTGCTCGACGAGCGCGAGCACGCCGCCGGGCAGTGCGCTGCGGACGGTGTCGTTGCCCGCGATCACCAGCAGGAAGAAGAACATCTGCAGCTCGGCGTCGTCGAGCGCGCGACCGTCCACTTCGGCCTGGACAAGCGCGGTCATCAGGTCGTCGGCGGGCCGGGCGCGCTTCTCCTCGGCGAGTTGCCGGGCGTAGGCGAACATGTCGGCGAGCATCGCCGGTGAGCGCGGGTTGATCGGCTTCCCCTGCTCGTCACGCACGATCTCGGCGTGTTCGGGGTCCTGGTAGCCGATGACGCGGTTCGTCCACTTGAGGAGCAGACCGCGGTCCTCGGCCGGCACGCCGAGCAGGTCGGAGAGGTTGAGCAGCGGGAAGTCGTCGGTGACGTCGACGGGCAGGTCACACCGGCCGTCGACGCCGGCGAGGAGTTTCCTGGCGCGCTCGGCGATCTGGTCGGCGAGGCGTTCCAGTCTGCGGCGCGTGAACACCGCGGAAACGATGCGCCGCAACCGGTTGTGCTCCGGCGGGTCCATGTTGAGGATCATGCGGCGGATGAACGCGAGGTCGTCCGGCTCGGGGTCGCGGATCTGTGTCGCGCCGAGCCAGGACGAGTAGATCTCGGGGGTGCGCAGGACGTGCCGGACGTCGGCGTAGCGGGTCACAGCCCAGAAACCGGGCCCCGCGGGCCAGCCCAGCACCTCGGGTTCGTCCTGCCAGCACACGGGTTCGGTTTCGCGGAGGCGGCGGAACTCCTCGTGGGGCAGGCCGCGTGCGAACACCCTCGGGTCGAAGACGTCCGCGCGCGTCATCAGTGCTGGTCCAGGAAGACTTCGATCGCGTTGGCGAGTGTCACCGGCACCTCGTCGGCCGCGTAGTGCCCGGCGTCGGGCAGCACCTCCAGCTCCAGCTTGGGGTACCACTGGGCGAACGTGGTGAGCATCGTCTGCTCGCCCAGCGCGGGGTCGTGCTCGCCGACGAACACCTTGATCGGCACCTCGGCGCCGATGATGCGCTCGGAGAAGTCGGTGTGCGCCCAGGCTTCCAGGTAGTCGGCGAAGGCTTCGCGGTCGGAGTTCTCCTCGGAGTGCAGGACCATCCCGTCGAGCCACGCGTCGGGGTGGCGGCCGCCGGTGGTGAAGTCGATGATCGTGCGGCGTTTCGCGGAGTCGCCCGGCGCGCCGGAGAACAGCTGCCACGTCTCGTCGTCGAAGGGCACGCCGCTCGCGGGCACGGGCGAAACGCCGACCAGCGCGCGGACGCGCTCGGGGGCGTCGGCGTAGACCCACTGCATGACGCTGCCGCCCATCGAGTGCCCGACGAGGGAGAACCGCTCGGCGCCGCGCTGGTCCGCGAGGGCGAGCACGTCGGCGGCGGCCTCGGCGATGGTGTGCTCGCCGGGCTCGTCCCGCCGCGAGCCGTAGCCGCGGTAGTCGGGGAAGACGTAGGTGAACCGCTCGGCGTCCAGGTGCGGGATCAGGTTGCCCCACGCCCCGCCGGACCCGAACCACCCGTGCAGGACGAACACGATGTGCCCGCCGGTACCGACAACGTTGCTGGTCACGCGCGCCTCCTCCTCGAGCCAAGTCCGAGCTTGGCACAACACCCGCCGATCCGCACCGGTTCTGGCAGGCTCCCGGGGATGGCGGACCACTTGCTGTACGTGGCGCGGCACGGCGAAGCGATCGACGAAGGCGAGCTGAGCGAGACCGGACGGCGGCAGGCGGCGCTGCTCGGGCGGCGGCTGCGGGAGGTGCCGCTCGCGGCGGTTTCCCACAGCCCGCTGCCGCGCGCGGTACGGACGGCGCGGCTGCTGGCGGCGGAGCTGCCGGGCGTGCCGGTCGTGGAGGCCGGGGAACTCGGCGACTACCCGCCGCCCGTCCCGGACGAGCTGCCGCCGGTGTACGCGGAGTTCGTCCGGCAGTTCTCCCCCGCGGAGCTCGCGTCCGGCGCGCGCCTGGCGGCCGCCGCGATCGCGCGGTTCGCCGTGCCGACGGCCGAGGAGCGGCACGAGCTGGTCGTCACGCACAACTTCCTCGCGGCGTGGTTCGTCTGCCACGCGCTCGACGCCCCTCCGGGCCGTTGGCTGGGCCTGAACCAGGACAACTGCGCCCTCACGGTCATCCGCTACCGCCCGGACCGGCCGCCGTCGCTGCTCGTGTTCAACGACAGCGGCCACCTCCGGAGGTGAAAAGGCGGGCCGGTGACGCACCCAAACCCAAGCCACCGGCCCGCCCGGCTAAACGCCCGGCACCCGCCGATGGTGCCGGAACGGCCACTGGTGCACGGGCCGCGCGAGCAGCTCCGCCGGCGGGTCCGGCAGCCGCTCCACGCCGCGGGCGATGACGACGATCCGGTCCTCCCCGCCGAGGTAGATGTCGGCTTCCCGCCGCACCGTCGCCTCGACCCAGCGCAGCAGCTCCTCCCGCCGGCCGGGCACCGCGCGGACCTCCCACATCAGCGTGTCGCTCACCGGGCGGCTCGCAGCGGCGGGATCGCCGGGACCTCGGGCGCGTTGTCGAGATCGGCCCGCGTCATGCGGAACTCCGCCGGGTACAGCTCACGCCGCGTGCGGCGCGCGGGTTCCGTGGTGCGCCACGTGTACAGGCACAGCCGACACTGGTGCACCTCCCACACACCGGGCACCGGCGAATCCGCCAGCTTCTCCAGGGCCTCGTGACCACAACGGGGACACATCAGCGAAATTCTCCTTACCGGTTGGCGAGCATGCCCTGCAGCTTGGCCAGCCACGCGCCCGCCTCGGGCAGGTCACGCACCGGCTGGCTGTAGTGGCCGCGGTTGTCGGGGGCGACCGGGGTGGTCGCGTCGATGATCAGCTTGTTCGTGATGCCCGCCGGCTGCGAGCCGGGATCCAGCTCGACCACGGGCAGGTTGGGGATGTTGACGATGTCGCCCGCCGCGTTGACCTTTGTGGACAGTGCCCACATGACCTGCGGCAGGTTGAACGGGTCCACGTCCTCGTCCACCATGATCACCATCTTGAGGTAACCGAGTCCGTGCGGCGTCGTCATCGCCCGCATCCCGACGGCCTTCGCGAACCCGCCGTAGCGCTTCTTCGTCGAGACGATCGCGAGCAGCCCGTGCGTGTACATCGCGTTGACCGCCTGCACCTCGGGGAACTCGCGCTTGAGCTGCTGGTACACCGGCACGCACGTGCTCGCGCCGATGAGGTAGTCGACCTCCGTCCACGGCATGCCGAGGTACAGCGACTCGAAGATGGGATTGCCGCGGAAGGAAATCCGGTCGATCCGCACCACGGTCATGCTGCGGCCACCCGAGTAGTGCCCGGTGAACTCGCCGAACGGGCCCTCGATCTCGCGCTTGCGCCCCTCGATCACGCCCTCCAGCACGACCTCCGCGCCCCACGGCACGTCGAGCCCCGTCAACGGCGCGGTCGCGATCGGCGCGGGCGCGCCCCGCAGCGCGCCGGCCATCTCGTACTCGCTCTGGTCGTAGGCCATCGGGGTGCTCGCGACGATCGTCATCACCGGGTCGTTGCCCAGCGCGATCGCGACCGGCAGGTCCTCACCCACCTCCTCGGCCTTCGCCAGGTGCAGCGCGATGTCGTGCATCGGCACCGGCTGCAGGCCCAGCTTCGCGCGGCCCTTGACCTCCATCCGGTACACGCCGACGTTCTGCTTGCCGAAGTGCTCGGGGTCCTCGGGATCACGCGAGATCACCGCGGCCTTGTCGAGGTAGAAACCACCGTCCCCGTCGTTGAGCCGGAACAGCGGCAGCACCTCGAACAGGTCGACGTCGTCGCCTTCCAGGGTGTTCTCCGCCCACGGCGGGTTTTCCCGCCGCTCCGGCGGGACCGGGAACGTCTCCCAGCGGCGGATGAACTCCGCCACCTGGTCCTTCACCGGCATGTCGGCGGGCAGGCCGAGCGCGAGCGCGTGGTTGGCCCAGGAACCGTGCACGTTCAACGCGATCCGCGCGTCGGTGAAGCCGGTGACGTTGTCGAAGTACAGCGCGGGCGCGCGGTCGCCGAGGCGGGCGGCGGCGTTCGCGGCGGCACCGAGATCGGGCTCGGCGTCCACCTGCTCGGTGACGCGCAGCAGCTGCCCTTCGCTGTCGAGGGTGTCCAAAAAGGACCGGAAATCGTCGAAGGCCATGGTTCTCCTATCGGTGCAGGCCGGCCCAGCGACGGGCCCGTGGTGCGGGCAGGTCGAACTGGTCCAGCACGCGGGCGACGATGTGGTCGAGCACGTCGTCCACGGACTCGGGGTGGTTGTAGAAGGCGGGCATCGGCGGCACGATCGCGACGCCCATCCGCGCGAGCGCGAGCATGTTGTCCAGGTGGATCTCGCTGAGCGGGGTTTCCCGCGGCACCAGCACGAGCTTGCGGCGTTCCTTGAGCACGACGTCCGCGGCCCGCCCGACGAGCCCGTCGGCGTACCCGGCCCTGATCCCGGCCAGCGACTTCATGCTGCACGGGATCACGACCATCCCGTCGGTGCGGAACGAACCCGACGAGATGCCGGCCGCCTGGTCACCGGAGCCGTGCACGACGTCGGCGAGCTTGGCGACCTCCCTCGCGCGGTAAGGGGTTTCGAGCTCGATGGTGGTGCGCGCCCAGCGGCTGAGCACCAGGTGCGTCTCGACGTCGGCCAGCTCGTGCAGCGCTTCGAGCAGGCGCACGCCCAGCGGCGCCCCGGTCGCTCCCGTCATCCCCACGATCAACCGCACGGCACCCTCCTCGCGATGGTTCGTATGCGAACCTTTCGTGTTCACACTACCATCGGTGCATGTCCCGGGTCGACGAAGCGGTGTTCCACCTCATGCGGCGCGTGCTCCAGGAGCACGGCGCGCGCTGGCAGGCGAGGCTGCCGAACCTGACGAAACCCCAGTACGCGGTGCTGGTCGTGATCGACGAGGGCGAGGAGGTCGACCAGGCCACGGTGGGCCAGCAGGCGGCCATCGACAAGGCGACGCTGGCCGGGCTGATGTTGCGGATGGAGCAACGCGGGCTGATCACGCGCACGGTCGGCACGGACCGCCGCCGCCGGATCCTGCGCCTGACCGACGCCGGCCGCGAGGCCCTCCACGCGGCGAAACAGGTCGCGGACGCGGTGAACGGCTCGATGCTCAGCCGCCTCGACGCCGAAGAGCACGAGCGGCTGCGCGCACTGCTGGCGAAGCTGGCGGACTAGTACTTTCCGCCTATCCCGGAGTCCCCGAAGATCGGATGTGCTCACCGGGCGCCGTCGGCGATCGTGGAACCACGAGAGACCGACGTCCCCGAGGAGGACTCATGTACTCGGACGCCATGAGCCGAGGTGAGGAGAAGTTCTGGGGCTGGGCCGTGGGCAGTGTGTCGATGGTCCTCCTGCTGGCCTTCGTCCTGCTGTTCCTGGCCGCGCTGGTCAGCATCCTGCGCTCCCGCCTGACCGGCGGCATGAAGCTGGTGTGGGTGGTGTTCGCCTTCTGCGCGCCGTTCCTCGGCAGCCTGCTGTGGTTCGTGTTCGGCCGGCGCGACGCCTCCATGCCGGAGCGGCGATGATCGTCGCGGAAGGACTGACCAAGCGCTACCCCGGCGGCACCGGTGTCGAGGACCTGTCCTTCACCGTGCGGCCCGGCGTGGTGACCGGTTTCCTCGGCCCGAACGGCGCCGGCAAGTCGACGACGATCCGCCTCATGCTGGGCCTCACCAGGGGCTCCGGCCGCACCACGTTCGGCGGCCGGACCTACGCGGAGGTGTCCGGTCCACTTCGGACGGTCGGTGTGCTCACCGACACCGCTCCCGCGCACCCGGCCAGGACGGCCGCCGCGCACCTGCGGATGGTCGCCGCGGGTGGCGGGCTGCCGGCCCGGCGCGTGCGCGAGGTCCTCGCGACCGTCGGGCTCGAATCCGTGGCCCGGCGGCCCGCGGGCCGGTTCAGCCTCGGCATGAGGCAGCGGCTCGGGCTGGCCACCGCGCTGCTCGGCGACCCGGAGTACCTGCTGCTCGACGAACCGGCCACCGGACTGGACCCCGAGGGCATGCGGTGGCTGCGCGATCTGCTGCGCGGGCTGGCCGGGGAGGGCCGCACGATCCTGGTGTCGTCGCACCTGCTGGCCGAGATGACGTCGCTCGCCGAGGACCTGGTCGTCATCGGCGCCGGCAGGCTCGTTTCGGCGGGACCGCTGGAGGAGTTCGTGCGACGGCACGCCCGCGCCGAAGTGGTCGTTCGCGTCGACGACCCCGGCGTGCTGATGGTGGCGCTGGCCCGCGACGGCCTGCACGTGCGGAAGGAAGCGGCGGCCGAACTGGTCGTCGGCACCGCCGACACCGAGCGGGTTTCCGCGGTCGCCGCCCGCGCGGGGGTCGGCGTGCGGGAACTGTTCGTGCGCCACAGCGGTCTCGAAGACGCCTTCCTCGCCGCGACCGCGGCCACCGTCCGGCACCGGGGTGAGCTGACGTGAAGCACGCACTGGCCTACGAGTGGGTGCGGGCGCGCTCGCTGCGGTCGACGTGGCTCCTCCTGGCGGCGGCGGGCGCGCTGCACTTCGCCTCCGGCCTGTACTGGGGCCTCAAACGCGACCTCGGCGAACTGGACGCGTTCACCTCGGCGTTCGGCGTCGTCGACCGGCTGGGCGCGCTGCTGGTCGCGGCGCTCGGCGTCGCCGCGTTCGGGCTCGACCACGAGCACGGCACCCTCACCACCACTCGGCTCGTCCTCCGCTCGCCGGTCCGCATCGTCACCGCGCGGGCACTGGTCACCGCCGGGCTCGGGCTGTTCGGCGGGATCCTGATGGTGGTGCTGACCGCCGCCGGGGTGCTGACCGGCGGGGGCGCCCTGCCTGCCGACCCGGGGGCGGCAGGCAGGGCGGCGGGCGCGGTGCTCTGCCTGACCGTCCTTTCCGGACTCGCCGGGGTGGCGCTCGGCGGGCTGCTGCGGCACACCGGACTGGCGGTCGGCGCGTTCGCGGGATGGACCCTGGTCGCGGAAACGGCGCTGGCCGCGCTCGTCCGCGTGCCGGTGACCGCGCTGCCGTTCAGCGGCACGGCGTTGTTCGCGGCCACGGGGACGGGGGTGTTCGCCGGGCTCGTCGTGGTGGCGCTCGCGGCGGCGACGTGGACACTGGCACGCCGTGACGGTTGATCAGGCAGGGCCTAACCTGGCCCCGGTGAAGCGGTGGCTGGGCTGGTGGGACGGCCGGATCGTGCTGCTGGCGCTCGACGTCGCGGTGGCCGCGGCCGTGATCGCGGTGACGCTGGCGGGCGGCGACCCGCGTGACCCGCATCCGGCGCTCTACGTGCCCGCGGTGGTCGTCTCCGGGCTCGCCCTCCTGGCGCGGCGCCGGTGGCCGTTCCTGATGCTGCTGGTCGCGCTGGCGTGCCTGCCCGCCGGGGTGTCGCTGCTGCCGGGGATGGTGGCGCAGTACTCGGTCGCGGCCCGGTACGGCGTGCGCGTCCTGACCGGGGTTTCGGTGGTGACCGCCGCGGTCGCCGAGTACCTGCTGGTGGTGCTGCGGCAGCCGGTGAGCCTCCCCTTCGTCGCGCTCGCGCTCGGGTTGTACGTGCTCGGCCCGGCGCTGGCCGGCCTGTGGATGCACCAGCGCGCCGTGCTGCTGACCGTGTTGCGGGAACGCGCGGAGGAGGCCGAGCGCACCAGGACGCTGCTCGCCGACCGGGCCGTCTTCGCCGAGCGGCGGCGGATCGCACGGGAGATGCACGACGTCGTCGCCCATCGCGTGACCGCCGTGGCGCTGCAGGCGGGCGGGCTTTCGCTGCAGGCGCCGGACGAACAAACCGCACAGGCGGCCGAAGCGATCAGGGCCACCAGCGTCGCCGCGCTCGACGAACTGCGCGGGATCCTGCGGGTGCTGCGCGACGACGCCCCCTCCTCGGACGCCGGCTCGGGTGTCCTCGCGTCGCTGGAGCACCTCGTCGACGAGGTTGTCGCGACCGGGGCGCGGGTCGAGCTGACCCTGCCGGACCCGCTGCCCGCGGTGCCCGGCCAGGTCGGCAGGGCTGTCTACCGGGTCGTGCAGGAAGCGCTCACCAACGCGGGGAAACACGCCCCGCACGCCGCCGTCGGCGTCCGGCTGGATGTCTCCGGGGAACAGCTCGTGGTGGAGGTGACCAACCGGCTGACCCCGCACGGCAGCACCGTCCCCGGCTCCGGCTACGGTCTCGTCGGGATGCGCGAACGAGTCGAACTGGCCGGCGGTGACCTGCGGACCGGGCCGACCGGTGACGGCCGGTTCCAGGTACTGGCGCGGTTCCCGGTCGGGGTGGTGGAGCGGTGACGGTCAAGGTGGTGCTGCTGGAGGACGAGGAGCTCGTCCGCAGCGGTATCCGGATGATCCTGGAGTCGGCCGGGGACATCGCGGTGGTCGCGGAGGACACCGACGGCACGCGGGCGGTCGAGCTGACCGACCGCCACCGGCCGCACGTGGTGCTCACCGACGTCCAGATGCCCCGTGTGAGCGGGCTCGAGGTGGTCAAGCGGCTCGCCGGCCACCCCGCGGCCCCGGCGGTGGTGGTGCTGACGACGTTCGACGTCGACGAGTACGTCTACACCGCACTCCGCCACGGCGCGGCCGGGTTCCTCCTCAAGGACACCCCGCCGCGGGAGCTGGTGACGGCGGTGCGGGTCGCGGCCCGCGGCGAGGCGATGCTGTCGCCGAAGATCACGAAGCGGCTGCTGACGGACTTCGCTTCCGCGGGCGGGAGCGCGCAGGCCAAGGCACGGCTGGCCGAGCTGACGCCGCGGGAGCACGACGTGGCCGTCCACATCGGACGCGGGCTGAGCAACGCGGAGATCGCACGGGCGCTCAACCTGAGCGAGTCGACCGTGAAAGTCCACATCGGACATATCATGGCCAAGCTCGAAGCGGCCAACCGGACGCAGGTGGCGATCCTGGTCCACGACGCCGGGTTGAGCTGACCTCGGGGCTCAGTCGAGGCAGAACTCGTTGCCCTCGACGTCCTGCATGACGATGCACGACTCCTCTTCGCCGTCGGCCTCCAGCAGCCGCACGCGGACCGCGCCGAGCGGGAGCAGGCGCGCGCACTCCGCTTCGAGTGCGGCGAGGCGTTCCTCGCCCACGAGCCCGGTGCCGACGCGGACGCAGAGGTGCACCCGGTTCTTGACGACCTTGCCCTCGGGCACGCGCTGGAAGTACAGCCGCGGCCCTTCGCCGGAGGGATCGACGCAGACGGCCGACTGCCCCGGATCGTCGAGCGGCGGCACGGTGTACCCGAGCACCTCACCCCAGAACCGGGCTACGCGCCCGGGATCCGCGCAGTCGAACGTGACCTGGAACTTCCTGACCGATACCACCGCGCCAGCCTAGGCGGGCCGCTCGTCGAGCGAAGCCGGGGTCGCGCAGTGCTCGTCGCCGCGATCACCGCCGAATACGGCGCCGCGGAGCGAGCCACCGAACGATGGCCGAAGCGCTCGGTCTCGGTTTCGGTACGTGGTCCCCGCCGAGCCGTGGCTGCCACCCCGGCACCGGCGGGGGCGAAGCGCGGCTGCCGCACTGGGCCGCCAATGGCCGTCCCACCGAGGCGAACCTGGCCGTGCGGGCCGCAGTCGCCGGGGTGGCGGCCGAACTGGCTGCCACCCCGGCCCCGGTGGGGCCGGCCCGGGTGCCGCACCGCGCCCGGCCACCGCGCTGGTGCCCATCACGTCGGCGCCGACCCCGGCGCTGAACGTCAGGCCACCGCCGGCGTCCAGAGGGCGTCGATCTCGCGTTCCGCCGCCGCCAGGCTCTCCTCCGCCAGCGGGATCAGGTCCGCCATCGCCGGGTTGGCCTTCGCCAGCGTCAGCTCGGCCACGATGAACCGCGGTTCGAGACCCGTCAGCGACAGACCGTGGGGCAGCCACGGGGAAGCGTGGTCCCACCCCTCACGCGGGGTGCCCTCGCCGTAACCGCCGCCGCGTGCCGCGAGCACCAGGAACTCCCGCCCGCCCAGGAGCGGCTTCCCGGTCTCGGCGTCGAAGGACAGGCCCGGCGTGATCAGGTGGTCCACCCACGCCTTGATGCTGCTCGGCGCGCCGTAGTTGTACAGCGGCAGCCCCAGCAGCACCGTGTCGGCGCGCCTGACGTCGTTCACCGCCTCCTCGGTCACCGCGACCGCCGCGGCGTGCTCGTCGGCGTGTTCGTCGGCTGACAGGGACCGGGCGGCCAGGTTCACCGGACCGAAGTGCGGCAACGGGTCGGCGGCGAAGTCGCGGTACGTGACCGTGCCGTCCGGATGCGCCTTCCGCCAGGCGGCCGCCGCGCGCGCCGTCAGCCTGCGGCTCACGGACGCCTCGCCCTGGATGCTCGAGTCGATGTGCAGGAGATGAGGCATGCTGTTTGACCGTTCGTAGATAGTTTGTGTTGGACAAACCATTAGTAGCACATCTATTGCTGCACGAGCACGTAACATGTGGTCATGGCCTCTCTCCCGGTCGTGAACCAGCCGCCGCCCCGGGTCGGCGCGCTGCTCGACCACCTGTCGCGGCGCATGCGGCTGCGCGCGGAGGCCGTGCTCGCCCCGCTCGGCCTGCGACCGCGGCACCTGGTCGCGCTCACGGTGCTGCGGGACAGCGGCGGCAGCAGCCAGCAGGCATTGGCGAGGACGCTGGAGATGGACGGCACGAACGTCGTCGGGCTGCTCAACGATCTGGAGGCGGAAGCCCTCGTCGAACGGCGGCGTTCCCCGCAGGACCGCCGCAAGCACATCGTCGAGCTGACCGGCGCGGGAGCGGAGCGCCTGGCGAAGGCGGAGTTCGCACTCGCCGCCGTGGAGGACGAGGTGCTCGCCGACCTGGACGCCCCCCAGCGCGAGGCGCTCTACACCCTGCTACGCCAGGCAACCAGGGACTGCGTCGAAGACCCGTGCACGGAACACCGCAGCTCCTGCTGAGCGGCTACGTCCACGCCTCGCCTTGCTCCTGCCACAGCACAGCGTGGTGCAAGGCCTCGACGAGGCGCTCGTCGTCCTCCTCCGAGGGGTCGTCCCCGAAGGGCACCCACCGTTCCCGCACCTGCCGCCCGTCCTCGTAGCCGGTGAGCAGGATCCCGGGATAGGCCAGGGACACCGGGCAGCCACCGGAGTCGACGGTGACCCGTTTCAGGTGCACCGCCACCCGCACCGCCCTTTCGACCATGCTCCGGCAGTCGCGGCGGGCGGGGTTTTGGTTACTGGCGGGTTTTCGGCAACCCTGTACGGACCGGGCCCGCCGCTGGAATGCACAATGCAGGCCGGACATCTCGACCAGGGAGTGGATCAGGAACGTGACGAGCGTCGTGCAGTCGATCGAGCAGAGGATCGCCGGGGAACTCGGCGTGCGCGAGGGGCAGGTCAAGGCGGCCGTCGACCTCCTCGACGGTGGCTCGACGGTGCCGTTCATCGCCCGGTACCGCAAGGAAGCCACGGGCATGCTCGACGACGCCCAGCTGCGCACGCTGGAGGAGCGGCTGCGCTACCTGCGTGAGCTGGACGAGCGGCGCGAGGCGGTGCTCGACTCGATCCGCACCCAGGGCAAGCTGACCGAGGAGCTGGAGGAGCGGATCCGGCTCGCGGACACGAAGGCGCGCCTGGAGGACATCTACCTGCCCTACAAGCCGAAGCGGCGCACCAAGGCGCAGATCGCGCGCGAGGCGGGCCTGGAGCCGCTGGCCGACGGGCTGCTGAACGACCCGACCACCGACCCGCAGGCCGCCGCCGCGGTGTTCGTCGACCCCGAGAAGGGGGTCGCGGACGCGCAGGCCGCGCTCGACGGTGCGAGGGCGATCCTGGTCGAGCGTTTCGGCGAGGACGCGGACCTGATCGGCGAGCTGCGCGAGAAGATGTGGGCGCAGGGCCGCCTCGCGTCGAAGGTGCGTCCCGGCAAGGAGACCGAGGGCGCGAAGTTCGCGGACTACTTCGACTTCTCCGAGCCCTTCACGAAGATGCCGTCGCACCGCGTGCTGGCGATGTTCCGCGGTGAAAAGGAAGAAGTCCTCGACCTCACGATCGAGCCCGAGGAGCCGTCGGACGAGCCCCGCGTGGGGCCGAGCGAGTACGAGCAGCGCATCGCGCAGCGGTTCGGCATCTCGAACGAGGGCCGTCCCGCCGACAAGTGGCTCCAGGACACGGTTCGCTGGGCGTGGCGCACGAAGATCCTGCTGCACCTCGGCATCGACCTCCGGCTGCGGCTGCGGCAGGCCGCGGAGGACGACGCGGTGAAGGTGTTCGCCGCGAACCTGCGTGACCTGCTGCTGGCCGCGCCCGCGGGCACCCGCGCGACGATGGGCCTCGACCCCGGCTTCCGCACCGGCGTGAAGGTCGCCGTCGTCGACGCGACCGGCAAGGTCGTCGCCACGGACACGATCTACCCGCACCAGCCCGCGAACCGCTGGGACGAGTCGATCGCGAAACTGGCGAAACTCGCCGCGCAGCACCAGGTCGAGCTGATCGCCATCGGCAACGGCACCGCCTCGCGCGAGACGGACAAGCTCGCGCTGGAGCTGATCAAGAAGCACCCGGAGCTGAAGCTCACGAAGGCCGTCGTGTCGGAGGCGGGCGCGTCCGTGTACTCCGCGTCGGCGTTCGCGTCCCAGGAGCTGCCCGGCATGGACGTATCGCTGCGCGGCGCCGTGTCGATCGCCCGGCGCCTGCAGGACCCGCTGGCCGAGCTGGTCAAGATCGACCCGAAGTCCATCGGCGTCGGGCAGTACCAGCACGACGTGTCCGAGGTGTCGCTGTCGCGTTCGCTGGACGCCGTGGTCGAGGACTGCGTGAACGCCGTGGGCGTGGACGTCAACACCGCGTCCGCGCCGCTGCTGACCCGCGTTTCGGGCATCACGTCCTCGCTCGCGGAGAACATCGTGAGCCACCGCGACCAGCACGGCCCGTTCCGGTCGCGCGAGGTCCTCAAGCAGGTGCCGCGGCTGGGCCCGAAGGCGTTCGAGCAGTGCGCCGGCTTCCTGCGGATCCGCGGCGGCGACGACCCGCTGGACTCCTCCAGCGTGCACCCGGAGTCCTACCCGGTGGTGCAGCGCATCCTCGCCGCGACGGGCAAGGAACTGCGTGAGCTGATGGGCAACGAGCGCGCGCTGAAGTCGGTGCGGCCCGAGCAGTTCGTCGACGAGAACGTCGGTCTGCCCACGGTCACCGACATCCTGACCGAGCTGGAGAAGCCGGGCCGCGACCCGCGTCCGGCGTTCAAGACCGCGACGTTCGCCGAGGGCGTGGAGAAGATCGCCGACCTCAAGCCGGGGATGCGGCTGGAGGGTGTCGTGACGAACGTGGCGGCGTTCGGCGCGTTCATCGACATCGGCGTGCACCAGGACGGGCTCGCGCACGTGTCGGCGCTGTCGAAGAACTTCGTCAAGGACCCGCGTGACGTGGTCAAGCCCGGCGACATCGTCAAGGTGAAGGTGCTGGACGTCGACATCCCCCGCAACCGGATCTCGCTGACGCTGCGCCTCGACGACGAGGTCGGCGGCGGCCCGAAGCCGGCCCGGCAGCAGCAGGGCGGCGGCCAGGGCCAGCGTGGTGGTCAGGGGCAGCGTGGTGGTCAGGGGCAGCGTGGCGGTCAGGGCCAGCGCAAGGGCGGTGGCCAGCAGCGGGGCCGCCAGGGCGGCGACGCCGCTCCCGGTGGTGCGCTCGCCGACGCGCTCCGTCGGGCGGGCTACGGCCGCTGACGCACCGGGGTCGCCGCCCTCACCCTGCGTCGCCATGGCCGACGACGTGACACGCCATCCGGCGGAACAATCCCCCGCCGGGTGGCGCAAGGGTGGGCGGCGGGCTCATCATCGACGTATGGGCTGGGCCGACTATCTGGCGGACCGTTCGGCCCGGCGCTGGCTCGACGAGGTCGCCGGGTGGCTGGAGCCTGGCTGGCGCGCGTTGTCCGCCGACCCGGCACTGTGGGGCGTCTTCGAGGAGCACCTGACGGCCGTCGCCGAGGTCGTCCGCTGCGAGACGGAGCTGGTCCCGAGGCAGGACCCGGCGAGCACGCTGGTCCTCATCGCCGGGCACGCCCACGACGTGTGGTCGGAGGCGGAGGCCGACGGCTGGGTGCCGCCGGAGCGGGAGCAGGGTTGGACCGCCGCCGAGTGGACCGGGTTCCGGGTCCTCGCGTGCTTCCGCCTCGCCGCCGCCGAACCCCACGGCCCGAAACTCAGCCCGACCGCGGCGGCGTTGGTGCGCCCGCGGACCCGCGGCATCGGAAAACGCGTCCGGTAACACTCGCCCGAACGGCCGCCTCCACTGCCCTTCCGGTCGGAAAAGGTTCACCGACCGGACATACGAATGGAGCTAGCGGCGTCCCCGCCGACGCCCATACGATCCGGTCCGGTGATTTCCTTCCGCATCCTGGGACCGCTCGAAGTCGCGGTCTCCGGCCACCCGGTCGCGTTGGGCGGCCCGAAGCCGCGGCTGCTGCTGGCGGCGTTGTTGGTGCAGCCCAACGTCGTCGTGTCGACGGATGCGCTCGTCGAAGTCCTCTGGCCCGGCTCGGCACCACGCTCGGCCGCCGCGAACGTCCGCACCTACGTCCACTCGCTCCGCCGCCGCCTGACCGAGGCGGATTCCTCGCTGGCAGAACGGATCCAGGGCCGGACGGGCGGGTACGTCGTCACCGTCGAGCCCGGTGAACTCGACTCCACCGTGTTCGAGCAGCGCCTGACCGATGCGGATGGACTATCCGATCCACACGCGGCGCTCGCCGCGCTGGGGGAAGCGCTGGCCGTCTGGCGCGGGCAGGTGCTGGAGGACCTGCCGCACAACCACACCTGGACCTCGGCCATCGCCCGCCTCACGGAGCTGCGGCTGGCGGCGCAGGAGCAGCGGATCCGGTTGCGCATCGGGCTGGAGGAGCACGCCGACGCCGTCGTCGAGCTGCGTGCACTGCTCGCGGACCACCCGCTGCGTGAGGAACTGTGGCAGCAGCTGATCCTCGCGCTCGACGCGTGCGGCCGCCGGACCGAGGCGCTCACCGCGTACACCCAGGCCGAGCGCGTGCTGCGGGAGGAGCTGGGCGCCGAACCCGGTGCCCCGCTGCGCCAGGTGCGCGCGCAGCTCACCACGGCCGCCGAACCCCAGCAGTTACCAGCGAATCCGGTGCCCATGTGCCAGCTTCCGCTCGACCTCCCCGATTTCACCGGCCGCGAGGACCTCGTCGCCGAACTCGTCCGCCTGCTCGAAGGCTCCCGCTCCGCCGACCGCCCCGCCGTGGTCGTGTTGTCCGGGGCCCCGGGCGTCGGCAAGTCCTCGCTCGCGGTCCGGGTCGCGCACGCGATGCGGGCCGAATTCCCCGACGGGCAACTGCACATCGACCTGCGTGGCACCGCGGAGTCGCCGCGCCGCCCCCTCGACGTGCTGCCGGAACTGTTGCGGGCACTGGGAGTTCCCGACTCCGCGATGCCCCGTCAGCTGGACGAGCGGTCGGCGTTGCTGCGGGCCAGGCTCGCCGGACGGCGGTTGTGCGTCGTGCTCGACGACGCCGGCAGCGCCGCGCAGGTGCGCCCGCTGCTGCCCGGCGCCGGGGCGTCCGCGGTGCTGGTCACCAGCCGCGTGCGGATGCCCGACCTCGAAGGCGCGCGCTCGCTCGACGTGGAAGTGCTGCCGGAGGACGAGGCCGCGAAACTGCTGGCGGCGATCGTCGGCGAGGCACGTGTGGCGGCGGAACCCGAAGGCGCGGCGGCGATCCTGCGGGCCTGCGGCTGCCTGCCGCTCGCGATCAGGGTCGCGGGCGCCCGGCTCAGCCACCGTCCTCATTGGACGCTCGCGCGACTGGCGGACCGGCTCTCCGACGAACACCGCAGGCTCGACGAGCTGCGCGTGGGCGATCTCGCCGTGCGGGCGAGCGTGACGTTGAGCTACGACCAGCTGCCCGGCAGCGCCGCGCGCGCCTTCCGGGGGCTGGGGTTGCTGGGCCCGGTGCAGTTTCCCGGCTGGGTCGTGGGCGCGGTGCTGGACCGGGCCGATGCCGAGGACGTACTGGACGTGCTCGTCGACGCCCACCTCGTCGAGATGGTGTCCGCCGACGTGGGCGGGCAGCCCCGCTACCGGCTCCACGACCTGTTGCGCGTCTACGCCGCCGAGCAGGCCGAGCTCGAACCGCTCGACGAGCGGCGCGCAAGGGTGCGGCGGGTGCTGGAGGGCTACCTGTCGCTGGCGGTGGAGGCGGCCGAGCGCATGCCGATCCACTTCTTCGGCGTGACGTCCGTGCCGACGGAGGCGGCGTTGTGGCGCCCCGGCGGTCTCCCGGCCGAGCCGAGCACCTGGTTCGAGGCGGAACTGCGCACGGCGGTGGCGATGGTGGAACTGGCGGCGGCCTGGGGTTTCGACGATCTCGCGTGGCGGCTCACCGCGGCGTTCACCCCGTACTTCGACCTGCGCGGGCACCACGACGACTGGCAGCGCACGCACGAGATCGCGCTCGCCGCCGCCCGCCGGTCACCGGACCGGCACGGGCAGGCGATCGTCTTGCGCAACCTCGGGCAGATCGACCTGTACCGGGACGCCTACGACGAAGCGCTCGACGCGTTCAAGCAGTCACTGCGGCTGTTCCGCGAGGTCGGTGACGACCGTGGCGCCGGGATTTCCCTGGCAGGGCTGGGCACGGTGCGTCGCGTGGCAGGCGAGAACGAACGCGCGCTCGACCACTGCCACGAAGCGCTGGAACTGTTCGCGCGGGCCGGGGACCGGCACGGGGAGGCCGTCGTGCGCATCGCGGTCGGCACGGTGTGGCTCGCGCAGAACTGTTACGCCACAGCGGGTCGGTGGTTCACCGACGCCTACGAGCTGTCCGCGGGGATCGGGGACCGGCACCGGGAAGCCCATGCGCTGCAACGGCTTGCGCTGCTGCACCAGAGCCGCGGCAACCTCGGCGAGGCGCGGCAGGAGCTGGACAGGGCGATCGCGATCTTCGACGAGCTGGGGGACGATCATTGCGTCGGATACGCGCACCAGAGCCTGGGCAGGCTGTACCTGGCCAGCGGCGATCTCGCGCACGCCCGGTTGTTGCTGGTGAACTCGCTGTCGGTGCACCAGCGCAACGGCGACCGCCGGTCGGAGGCGGAGGCGGCGGAGCTGCTCGGTGAGTTGCACGAGCGGCTGGGCCAGCGGGACAAGGCACGCGAGTACGTGGTGCGATCACTCGGCATCTGGCGGGAACTGCAGGTGGCCAAGCAGGAGGAGGCGCTCGCGGACCGGTTGCGTGCCCTGGGCGGGGACGACGGCCGGGTTTCGCTGTCCGGCGCCTGACCGGGCGCCGACCGCCAAGGTGAGCGGACAGCGGGCTGGCGCACACCGGCGCCTGGCTTCCGCCGCTCGCCCCGTTGACCACCCATCGCTCCCCTGTGCCTCACCGGCCATTGACCGAGAAGTTGATCAAGGCCATCCTGGTGCGCACCAGCGAGCCGGGAGGCGGAAGATGAGCAGCTTCGTCGTGGTCGGCGGCACCGGGCGGACCGGGCGCCGGGTGGCCCGCCTGCTCGATCGGGACGGGCACCGCGTCGTGGTGACGGGGCGGGTGGCGGCGGAGGGCGTGGTGCGGCTGGACCTCGCCGAGCCCGACCCGGCGGTGTTCGCGGGCGCCGACGGGATCGTGGTGTGCGTGGAGCCGCCCGCGGACCCCGGCGAGGCGGAAGCCGTTGTGCACCACGGCATCGCGGCCGTCGCGACGGTCGCCGCGCGGGAGGACGTGCCGGTGGTGCTGGTGTCGCAGATCTACGTGACCCGCGGCGCGAAGCACCCGGACATGGGCGCGCGGATCGAGGCGCGGGCCCGCGGGGAGCAGGCGTTGCGGGAGAGCGGGGCGCAGTACACGATCGTCCGCCCGAGCTGGCTGCACGACCGGCCGGCCGACGGCGTGCGCGTCGAGCAGGGCGACACCGGCGAAGGCCGCATCAGCCGCGACGCCGTGGCGGCAGCCGTCGTGGCGGCGCTGTTCGACCCGTCGGCGTCGGGCAAGACGTTCGAGCTGTACGATGACCCGGATTCCCCCGAGCCCGACTGGCCCACGCTCTTCGCGGCGCTGAAGCCGGACCCGGAGGCGCAGGGCTGACGGCTTCCCGGTCAGGTCGGCGGTTCGGGTGTACCGCCGGGCCACACGCAGGGCGAGGACACGATGAGGAAAAGCTCGCCCTTGAAGTTCGACTTCAAGGTCATCTGGAATCCGTCCGCGGTGTTCTCGCCCCACAGGAACTCGTTGGGCGGGTTGTCGTCGAGTATCCGGAAACCGTGATCCTGCCACCAGGTCCGAACGGCACCGAAGTACGACGGGACGTTCGCCGCCGGAAGACCCTGAATCTGGTAGGTCCGCGACGCCACGACCCGGTTCTTCGGCCCACGATCCGTCGGATCGGAGCAATCCCCGCGGTCTTCGTAAGCCGACAACTCGTACACCGCTTCGGCGGGCAGCGCTTCGCGAACCTGCGTCGAGTACTGCTCGACGCGGCGGTTCGCTTCGTCGATCGTGATCGTCGGCTGCATTCCCACGTCCTTACCTCCGCACGCACCCGTCATGAGCACTCCGGCGAACACAACGAGCCGGACGACCTTGGCTCTCCTCCCCAGGCGGCTCACCAGCACCACTGTTCCCCTAGTAGGTCGGCCGGCCGGCGATGATGCGGCCCAGGTTGTCGAGCGCCTTGTTGTTCGGATTCCAGTATTCGCTGTGGGCAGCTCCGGACAGACCACCCTCATACCAGGGACCTTCGGTGCCAGGATCCGATGTGAACACTTTTCCTCCGAAGCCGGGGTCGGCGGGGTCCGGTCCGTGGGGATCAAAGTGCTGACCGGACAAAGGTGGGGCGAGGTCCACGTTGGTCACCTTGATCATGTCGTGCGCAGCAACCGTCGAGTGTACGTGCTGTCCCACATCCGCCTGGTTGACTCCTTCGAGGTGCAGCTGGGAGACGTTGTCCGCGCCGACGCCCGGGCTGGCCACGAATGCGAGGTCGTCGGCGTTCAGGCCGCCGTCGCGAGCTGCATGGCCCACGAGAGTGGTCCCATAACTATGCCCGATCACCGTGTTGTGCGAGGGTGCTCCCACGTGGCTTTCCCGCAGCCCTTCCTGAAAGCTGTCCAATTTGCCTTTGCCGTCGTCGACATAGCTTTCACGAGCAGCGTCGACCAGGGTGCCCGGTGCTTCGTAACCCTGCCACGTGATCACCGCTGTCGAGGACGATCCGGCCTCACGAGCAGCGTGGACCATCCGGTCGGAGCGATTGATATCCCCGCTGATCTTCGAGAGTTCGGAGCCGGTTCCCGGGACGTAGGTGGCGACATCGGCCGCGGTGTCCGGATTGCCGCAGGCGATGACGGCCTTGCCGTTCCCACTGGCATCCAGCATCAGCAAGTACGCCCGCGGCTCACCGGGCCGAGGGTGGTTGAGCCGGTCGTAAATGGCATCCACGCCGTTGAGCTTGCCGCTGATCTCATCCCATTGCTCTTTCAGTCGCTCGTAGGCGGCTCGGTCGGTCAGCACGATGTCGCCGCCCGCCGTGTGCCGCAGCGCGTCCATCCGGTGCCGGACGTCGTCACGTTGGTTCATCAGCTCGGCACGGGTCTGGTCCAGCCGGATCCGGTTGGCGGCGTCACGCGCCTCGGTGGGCAGGCCGTCGCGCGGTCCGATCAGTTCGGGGTGCTCCTTGGTCAGCACCTGACGTTGACCGGGACTGAGAGTGGCCCACCAAGCGGCGTTGTCCGCCGGGGACGCGTTCGGCGGAGGCGGGATGCTCAATGCACCCAGCGCCCAGCCGGAATTTCCCGCGGCGGCGAGATCGGTGCGGCCACTGCCCGGATCGATGACGTGGCTGGTCTGGATGCGGTCCAGCACCGCGCAGAAGTCGTCGTCCACATCCTCTGCCGAGCGCAGCACCTCCCTTATCCGGTCCCGCAACTCGGAGAGGACGCGGTGGTTGTCGGCGGCGGCGACCGATCCGTCCGGATCGTCGGCGGTGCACACAGGTGGCGGGCCGCCCGTGACGACACCGTCCTCGTCGATGCGGAACTCGCGCGCGGCCGCCAGGCTCTGGGCCTCGTGCACCCCGTTCAGCACCCCGGTGATCGCGTCCGACACGTCTCCGGCAGCGCGGCGCAACATGGCACCTTCAGCGGCGAGCTCCTCGGCGGAGTCGGCGAGGCGAGCGGCCTTCGCCGCCGCGGCGTTCGCCGCGGGACCGGACCAGCCTTCCGGCATCGCGGTCGCCCGCAGATCGTTCGCACAACCGATGAGCCGGTTGTAGCGGTCGTTGAGCACTCCGACCAGGTCCGCGAGTGGTTCCGGTCTCCACCGGAGGACCTCACCCCAGGTAACCACGTTATCAGCCTGCCGTCCTCGGCGTCTCCCACTGCCGGAGATCATGCTGAGCGCCATCTTCGTGAGCGCGATAGAACTCGTCGGCGCGGGACAGGTCCTCCGCATAGCCGCTGAACTCGGCAGCAATCAACTGCTCCCGTCCCGCCCAGCCCCGCTTGACCGAAGCGAGCTTCGCGACGGCGCGGGCACCGGGCATTCCGGCGTCCCCATCCGGAATGGCACCCGCGAAGTCCAGCGGAGCGATCACCTCGGCGACCCGCTGCGCGGCCTTCCCGGCGTCCGCGATCTTGCCGATGACGACCTCGTACCCAGCCACGTCTGCCCTCCCACCAGTCATGTGCTGTAAGTGCTCGCCTCGTGAGGCTATGGGAACAAGCTCGACCGGCTCAACCGATTCGGGCCTACTTGAGTACGACTACGCATTCAAGGTTCACACCACCGGAGACCGCACAAATCGCACGGCCATGTCAGAGGTGCTCCAAGCGGGGGATGCCCGCCCGTCCCACCGCGCTTCCCTACGAAAGCGCTTCCAGCACCGGCTTGCGCAGGTGCTGGTAGATGATCGACGTGCGGAAGCCGACGATCTCGCGGCGGCTGGTGAAGCGGTCGAGCAGGAACGCGTGCAGGTGGTCGATGTCCTGCGCCGTCACGTGCACCAGGAAGTCGTCGCTGCCCGCCATCGTGTACACCGACAGCACCTCGGGCAGCCGCGCCACCGACCGCTCGAAGGACTGCACCACCGTCCGGCTCAGCGGCCGCACCTGCACGGCCACCATCGCCTGCACTCCGCGGTTCAGCGCCGGCAGGTCGACCTCCGCGTGGTAGCCCCGGATCACGCCCCGCTGCCGCAGCAGCCGCGTGCGCTCCAGGCACGTCGACGGCGCGATGCCCACCTTGCGGGCGATGTCCCGGTTGGACTGCCGCGCATCCTCCTGCAGCTCACGCACGATCGCCGAATCAACTTCGTCCATGGCCGTCCTCCCCCTGCTCCTGCCGAACATCGTTCGGCGCTGCCCCTACTCGCCTGGTCATCAGCCTAGCTTCGAGGCATGGAACATGAAGATGTGACGATCCGGCGTGGTCGCCGGTCCGGCCTGCCGATGATGATCGCCGTGCACTCGCGAGCGCTCGGGCCCGCCGTCGGTGGCGTGCGGATGCGCCACTACGCCGACTGGCGCGACGGCATGGAGGACGCACTGCGCCTGTCCGAGGCGATGACGTACAAGTGCGCCGCCGCCGACCTCGCCTTCGGCGGCGGGAAGAGCGTCATCGCGCTGGACCGGCCCCTGACACCCGAGCTGCGCCAGGCCGCGCTGGAGGACCTCGGCGACCTCATCGCGTCCCTCGACGGCTCGTACCTCACGGGCCCGGACGTCGGCACGGGGCCCGCGGACATGGCGGTACTGCGGCAGCGGACCCCGCACGTGTTCTGCCTGCCCGAGGAGCAGGGCGGCACCGGCTCGTCGAGCATCCCGACAGCGGTGGGCGTGCTGGCGGCCCTGCGCGCCGGCGCACGGCACGTGTTCGGCAGCGAGTCGCTCGACGGGCGGACCGTGGTGATCAGCGGCATGGGCTCGGTGGGTTCCCTTGTCGCGAAGGAACTCCCGGGCGCACGGGTCATCGTGTCCGATGTGGACCCGGCGCGTCGTGACCCGGCCTACGAGTGGGTCGAGCCCGAGGAGGCCCTGCGCACTCCGGCGGACGTGTTCGTCCCGGCCGCGGTCGGCGGGGTGTTCGACCCGCGGACCGTGCCCGAGGTCGGCGCCCAGCTCGTCGTCGGCCCGGCGAACAACCAGCTGGCCGCCGATTCGGTGGCGGAACTGTTGGTGCAGCGGGGAATCACGTGGATACCCGACTTCGTGGCGAGCGCGGGCGGCGCCGTCTACACGCTCGCCAGGGAGATCGGGCACCTGAGCCACGACGAGGCCATGCGGCGCGTCGAGGCGATCGGTTCCACAGTGGACACTGTGCTCACCGGCGAGGGAAACCCGCTCGAAAACGCGCTGAACCTCGCGAAGGAACGGCTCACTCGCTCTGCCCTTCCGGCAGGCGAGGCTTCTCGGTAAGCCCTTTCTTCACCGAGTCGAGGATCGCCATGCCCTGACCGACGAGCCCCGAAGCGAGCTCGCCGAGCCCGTCCGCCCCGTTGAGGATGTTGACGTTCGCACCCGACAGGCCCTGCGCCGCCTCCCTGACGATCTGCGGCAGCTGGTCGATGAGCATCCGGTCGAGCGCGACGCGGTTGTGCGAGGCCGCGGCCTCGGCCTGGATGCGCATCTTCTCGGCCTCGGCCTGCGCGAGGATCCGGACGCGTTCGGCCTCGGCGTCCGCGGGCTTGACGACCTCCGCGACCAGCTGCTGCTGGCGCAGCTCGGCCTCGCGCTGCGCCAGCTCGGTCCGCATCGCGATGACCTCGCGCTGCGCCTGTGCCTGCGCGAGCGGGCCCGCCTGCGCGGCCTCGGCCTGCGCCCGGTCCACCTCGGCCTTGTACCGCGCCTGCACGACCGCGGTCTGCCGGGCGTACTCGGCCTGCCGCCGCTGCGACTCCTGCTCGGCCTCCGCCGAGGCCTGGTTCGCCTGCGCCTGCGCGATCTGCGCCTGCCGCTGGATCGCGGCGTTGTGCGGGGCGGCCATCGCGGCGATGTAGCCGAGCTTCATGTCGTCGATCGACTGGATCTGCAGCGAGTCGACGGTCAGCCCGATCTTCGCCATCTCGGCCTTCGACCCGTCCAGCACCTCGGTGGCGAGCTTCTGGCGCTCGGTGACGATCTCCTCCACCGTCATCGATCCGACGATCGACCGCAGGTGGCCGGCGAAGACGCGCCCGGTGAGCACGGACATCTGGTCCTGGTCGGAGAGAAAGCGCTGTCCGGCGTTGACGATGCTCTCCTCGTCGTTGCCGACCTTGAAGGCGATCACCGCGCGCACGCTCAGCGCGATCCCCTGCCTGGTCACGCAGATCTCCTCGACCTCCGACTCGCACATGGCGAGCGTGAGGAACCGGACCTTCCGGAACAACGGCAGCACGAAACTGCCGTGTCCGATCACCACCCGGAACGGATTGTCCCCCACCCCGTTCTTGCCGCCCGAAATGAGCATCGCCTCATCGGGCGCCGGCACGTGATAACCGAGCATCTTCGCCTACTTCCGTCGTCACGCCGTGCCGGGGAGGTCGGTCCACGGCACGACGTCGACCGCCCGCGCCCCATGCGCGGCGACGACGAGTACGGACGTGCCGAGCGGGATCGGTTCCTCGGACCAGGCAAGGTAGATTTCCGTGCCACCGCGTATCCGCACCCGTACCTCACCGGGACCGGCCGCGCCACGCGTCGCGTGCACGAGTTCGCCCGTCCGGCCCACCACGGTGGGATCGCCGTTCACAACACGAAATCTACCGCTCCCGCGCGGATTCCCGCAGGAAAAACTGCCATCCGGACAATTGGGAGGAATTGTCCGTCCACAATGGAAATCGTCACAGCTTGAGCGACAGCTCGTCCAGTCCCGCGGTCAGTGCGCCTTCGATTTCCTGCAGGTGCTCGGCCCGGACCGTCAACGGCGGCGAAACCGCGACCGCCCTGCCGAGCGTCCGCACCAGCACGCCCCGCTGCCGCACCAGCGACGCCAGGTCCCCGATCGCCGTCGGCACGCGCTCCAGCACCGCCGCCGTCAGCTCGACCGCACCCAGCAGCCCGACCCCGGCACGCACCTCCGCGACGAGCGGGTGCGCCGCGAGCGGGGCGAGCGCGTCCGCCAGCACCCCCTCCATGGTGCGGCCGCGTTCGACGAGCCCCTCCCGCTCCAGGATGCCGAGGTTCGCCAGCGCCGCCGCGCAGCACGCGGGGTGCCCGGCATACGTGGCGCCGTGGCGGAGCGTGTTGCCCGGCCGGCCCCAGAACGGCTCGGCGACGCGCTCGTGTGCGACCACACCGCCCAGCGGCAGGTACCCGCTCGTCACGCCCTTGGCGAAGGTGATCAGGTCGGGTTCGGCGTCCCACCGCTCGACGCCGAACCAGGTGCCCAGCCGGCCGAACCCGCAGATCACCGCGTCCGCGATGGCCAGCACGCCGAACTCGCGGCACACGTCGATCACGCCCCGCACGTACCCCTCCGGCGGCGGCAGCACCCCGCCCGCGCCGATGACCGGCTCGAACAGGAAGGCCGCGACGTTCTCCGCCCCCACGCGCAGGATCTCCTCCCGCAGCGCGTCGACCGAGTCGTACTGGACGCGCGACGACGAGGGCAGGAGCTCGCCGAAGCCGGTGCGGTTGGCGTCGATGCCCGCGACGCCGGTGCCGATGCCGTTGGTGCCGTGGTACGACTGCGCGCGGCTGATCACGTGCACGCGGCCCGACTCGCCCCGCGCGTCGTGGTAGCGGCGCGCGATCTTCACCGCGGTGTCGATCGCCTCGCCACCGCCCGTCGTGAGGAAGACCTTCGCCCCGGGCACCGGCGCGATCCCCGCGAGGCGGGCGGCCAGCTCACGCGCCGGCTCATTGGCGAAGTCACCGAAGGTCGAGTAACCGGCGAGCCTGCGCATCTGCCCGGCCGCCGCGTCGGCGATCTCCTGCCTGCCGTGCCCCACGTTGGCGTACCAGAGGCTCGCCGTCGCGTCGAGGTAGCGGTTGCCGCTGGTGTCGTAGACCCAGACGTCCTCACCGCGGTCGACGACGAACTCGTGCTCGCGCACGACGGCCATGTCCGAGAAGGGGTGCCACAGAGCAGTCTCCATGCGCTCAGGATGGCTTGCCGTGGATCACTTTTCCAGGGTTGAGGATCCCGTGCGGGTCGAACGCGCGCTTGACCGCCTGGTGCACGGACAGCCCGACCTCACCCAGCTCGGTCTCCAGCCACGCCCGCTTCAGCGTGCCGACACCGTGCTCACCGGTGATCGTGCCGCCCAGCCGCAAGCCGAGCGCCATGATCGCGTCGAACGCGGCCTGCCCGCGCCGCACCGATTCCGGGTCGCCCGCGTCGAAGACGACCGTGGGGTGCAGGTTCCCGTCGCCCGCGTGTCCGCAGCACGGCACGGCCACGCCGTGCTCCCCGCCGATCTCCGCGATGCCCTCGATCAGCTCCGCGAGGCGCGACCGCGGCACGCACACGTCGTCGACGAGCTGGTCGCCCAGCCTGCCGAGTGCGACGCCGACGAGCCGCCGCGCCTCGATCAGCAGATCCGCCTCGGCCTGGTCGCTCGCGACGAACACCTCCATCGCCTCGCACTCGCGGGCGGCGACGGCGAAGGCTTCGAGGTCGTCCGGCGCGGCGGGGCCGCGATCGGACTGGGCGATCAGCACGGCGCCCACGTCGTCGGGGAAGCCGAGGTCGCGGTACGCGGACACGGCGTCGACGGTGGCCTTGTCCATGAACTCCAGCACCGACGGCCGCCGCCCCGTGCCCAGGTACGCCGTCACGGCGCGGCACGCCGCCGCGGACGTGTGGAAGAACGCGAGCGCGGTGAGCGGCTTCTCCGCGGCGGGCCGCAGCGCGACGGTCACCTCCGTGACCACACCCAGCGTCCCCTCCGAGCCGGTGATCAGCCGCACCAGGTCGTAGCCCGCGACACCCTTCGCCGTGCGGCGCCCGGTCCGCAGCACCCGGCCGTCCGCGAGCACGACCTCCAGGTGCCGCACGAAATCGCTCGTCACCCCGTACTTCACGCAGCACAGCCCGCCGGCGTTCGTCGCGACGTTGCCGCCGATCGTCGAGCTCTCCCACGACCCGGGGTCGGGCGGGTAGAACAGGCCCTTCTCGGCGACGGCCTTGGACAGCACGGCGTTGACCACGCCGGGCTGGACGGTCGCGGTGTGGTCGACCTCGTCGATGTCGAGGATCCGGTCCATCCGCTCCAGCGACAGCAGGATCGCGCCGTCCACCGCCGTCGCGCCGCCGGACATGCCGGTGCGCGCGCCCTGCGGTACCACGGGAATCCGGTGCTCGTGCGCGTACTCCAGCACGCGGACGACGTCCGCGGTCTCGCGCGGGCGGGCGAGCGCGACCGGCCGCCCCGCCCGCACGAACCCCGCCTGGTCGGAGCTGTACGCGGCGAGGACGTCGGGGTCGGTGGTCACGTAGTCGGCCTCGATCAAGGTGTGCTCCCCTCGTCCGGCTGGTAGGCGTTCATCGCGGGCACGTTGCGGTACATGCGCCGCAGGAAGTCGAGCAGCTGGGCCTTTTCGGCCGCGCTGAACCCGGCGAGCAGCAGTTCCTCGCGGCGGAGGGAGACGGCCAGGAGGTGGTCGTGGACCTCGTGCCCGGCCTCCGTGAGCAGCAGCCCGCGGCGGCCGCCGGTGGTGTCCACGGTGAGCAGCTCGCGGTCCCGCAGCAGGCGGATGCTGCGGCTGACGACGGACTTGTTGAGCCCGAGGACGTCGCCGATGCGCGTGGCGGTGCAGGCGGGTTCGTTGACCACCGCGGAGAGCACGCGCCACTCGTTGATGCCCACGCCGTGCAGGCGGTTGAACAGCCGGGAACCGCCCCAGGACAACGAGTTCGAGATGAGGCTCAGGTACGCCGGCACGTACTCGTCGCGCACCACGCTGTGCCTCCGGAACGTCATCCTCTGACCCTAATGGCTGGCCTTTCTTACTTGACCGAGGTACGGTTTACTCATGCAGGTAAGAAGCTTCACGGCGGAGGCCCGGCGGGCGCAGATCGTGGGGGCGGCGATCGAGGTCATCGCGGAGGTCGGCTACCCGCAGGCGTCCTTCGCGCGGATCGCCGAGCACGCGGGGCTCAGTAGTACGCGGCTGATCTCGTACCACTTCGCGGGCAAGAAGGAGCTGATCGAGCAGGTCGTCGCCGAGGTGTACAGCGAGATCGGCGGCTTCATGACCGAGCGGGTGGGGCGGGCGGAGGCGCCGCTGGAGGCGCTGCACGCGTACATCGAGGGCTACCTCGAGTTCGTCGCGGAGCACCGGACGCAGATGAAGGCGCTGTTGAGCATCTTCCTGAACGGCGGGCTGGAGTACGACCCGGCCGAGCAGGAGGCCGACGTGCTGTCCCCGCTGGAGCGGATCGTGCGGGAGGGGCAGGAGGCGGGCGTGTTCCGGGAGTGCGACGTGCGCGTGGCCGCCGCGGCGGTGCAGCGCAGCCTCGACGGGGTGCCGATGATGCTGGAGGCACGGCCCGACCTCGACCTCGCGACGTGCGCGCGTGAGCTGGTGGAGCTGTTCGACAGGGGGCTGCGCCGATGATGCGGGTTTGTGGGCGGCGGCACGCGTTCGGTGCGCGCGAGCTCGTCGACTGGGGGGCACGAAGATGATGCGCCTGTATCCCCCGCGGCATCCGGACGCGCCCGGGCGGGTGCCGTTGCCCCGGCGGCTGCGGCAGGGCGCGGTGCTGGCCGTGGACCTCGCGGCGCCGATCGCGGCCTACTACGTGCTGCGGGCGGCGGGGGCGAGCGTGTACGTGGCGCTGCTGGTGAGTGCGGTGCTGCCCGCGGTGAGCACCGGGGTGCAGCTGCTGCGCGGGCGGAGGCTGGACCAGCTGGGGTTGTTCATGGCGGTGATGACCCTGCTGTCGGCCGGGGTGGCGGCGATCAGCGGGGACGACCGGTTCCTGCTGGCGAAGGACGGCTGGCTGACCACGGTGACGGGCCTCTGGATGCTCGCGACGACCCGGGCGCACCGGCCGTTCGTGTACCACTTCGCGCGCGTGCTGCTGGAAGGCCGCGTCGGCCCGGGCGGCGAACGGTGGGACTCGCTGTGGGAGCGGCTGCCGGATTTCCGCCACGTCTGGCGCGTCGCGAACGTCATCTGGGGCACCGCGACACTCCTCGACGCGGGTGTCCGAGTCGCGATGGCCTACACGCTGCCGGTGAACCTGGTCCCGGCGCTCAACGGGCTGCAGTACGGGGTGCTCTTCGTCGTCCTCCAGGTGGCGACGAACATCTACTACTTCCGCGTGGGGCTGTTCAACCCGCGCTCGGCCCTGTACCGGGCGGAAGCCGGTTGAGGCGGGGCGGGCGGGGCCAGGCGACCCCCGCGACCGCGTTAGCGACTTGTGGCGCGACCTGCGTCTCCCACGGTGACCGGTCTTTGGCGGCGGGTGGTTTGCGAGGGCCACTGCGACCGGCTCCCACCCACGAATTCCCGCCACCCGGACGGCTTCCGCCGCGGCTCCACCACCGGCGCGGCCGACCCCGGGCGCCCACCACGGAGCCGTCGGCTCCCGGCGCGGCCAAGTCCACGGGCCTACCGCGTGGCGCGGCCGAACCCAGCCACCTGCCCCCGCAATCGCCTTCGCGACTTGTGGCGCGACCTGCGGCTCCGCGCCTCAGCCCAGCGCCGTCCGCGGTCTCAGCCCACCGCGCTCCGCGCCTCAGCCCACCGCGGTCCGCAGCGTCAGCCCACCGCCGTCCGCAGCCTCAACCCAGCGCTCCGCGCCTCAGCCCGCGGCCGGTTGCACCGCCTCCACGGGTTGCTTCCTCGGCTCGGGCACGATCTCGATCCGCTTGCCCGCCGGGGGCTCGATCTGCAGCAGCGGCGTCGCGTCGGCCAGGAGTTTTTGTGTTGCGTGGAGCTGGTCGGTCGTGCGGCGGCGGAGTGCGTCCAGCGCGTCGGCCTTGCGTTGTGCCTGTTCGACGAGCTGCTTGGCCTTCTCGCTCGCCTCCGCGACCATCGTCTCGCACTTCGCCGTGGCCTCCGCGACCATCGTCTCGCACTTCTCGGCGGCCTCGCGTTCCTGCTTCGCGATCGACGCCACCGCGGCTTCCCGGCGCTGCCGCATCGCCTCGTCGAAGTCGCGTTCCACCTGCTCACGGCGCCGCGCGGCCTGCTCGTCGAGCCGGTGCCGCGTCTGCGCCGCCTCGCTCGTCATCGCGTCGACCTCGGCCTTCGTGCGCCGCATCATGTCCTCGTGCTCGGCGGCGGCCTCCCTTCGGCGGGCGTCCACCTCCGCGACCAGGCGTTCGTGCCGCTCACGCAACCGTTGCGCGGCCTGGTCGGCGGCCGCCCAGCTGCGTTCGGCGGCGGCACGCGCCCGCTCGGTGATCTCCTTCGCCTCGTCCTCGGCCAGCTCGACCATGCGCAGCAGGCGCTCGCTGAGCCCGTCGGCCTCGATGGGGGTGCGGCTGATGCGGTCGATCTTCTCCCGCAGCCGGTCGTTCTCGCTGCGCAGCTCCTCCAGCTGCCGCGCGAGGTTCTCCGCGCTGGCGGCCGCCGCGTCCCGATCGGCGATCACCATCCGCAGGTCGGTTTCGGCCCGCCGCACGTACTCGCGGACCTGGCGCACGTCGTACCCGCGCCAGGACCGGTCGAAATCCGTGCGAAGCGGAACCAGATCCTCGCGAGAGTCAACGCCAGCCATCAGCACCTCCCGAATCGACAGTCCTCAATGGACTAATCGGCTGAAATCCCGTACCACCAAGCATCCTCTTTCCGAGGCGTTCCGTCCACCAGCCTGGCCGCTTCGGCGTAATTTTTCGGTGTGACGCTCTTCGGGCACCGGTCGCCGGGGACGGATTCCCCTTGCCGGAACCGGCTTTCCAATTCCCCGAAAGCCGGTACGAGACATTTCCGAACGAGACGTACCGCCGTCGTGGTGACACAACGGGTAGCTTGATGATCCCCGGAAAGCCGACACCGTAGCCTAACCGGGTGACCGGGACGGAAACGCAGGACGAGGGACGTCTGATCGCCGGCCGCTACCGGCTCGAGCGCCGAATCGGCGGGGGCGCGATGGGGCTGGTGTGGCTCGCCAAGGACGAGTTGCTCGATCGCACCGTCGCACTGAAAGAGCTGGTCCTGCCCGCGACGCTGACCGCCGAGGAAGCCGAGCAGGCCCGCAAGCGCGCCGCGCGCGAGGCCCGCATCGCCGCCCGGCTGCAGCACCGGTACGCCATCACGGTCTTCGACGTCGCCGACGACGGCGGCATGCCCGTGCTCGTCATGGAGTACCTGCCGTCGCAGAGCCTCGCCGAGGTGCTGAACGCCCGCGGCCCCATGCCGCCCGCCGAGGTCGCCCGGATCGGCGCGCAGGCCGCCGAGGCGCTGGCCGCCGCCCACGAAGCCGGGATCGTGCACCGCGACGTCAAGCCCGGCAACATCCTGCTCGCCGAGGACGGCACCGCGAAGATCACGGACTTCGGGATCTCGCGGGCGGTCGACGACGGCACGCTCACCGGCAGCGGCGCGCTCGCGGGTACTCCGGCGTTCCTGTCCCCCGAGGCCGCGCGCGGCGAGAAGCCGACCGCCGCCTCCGACGTCTTCTCGCTGGGCGCGACGCTCTACGCCATCGTCGAGGGCCGTTTTCCCTACGGCGACACCGACAACCAGATGGCCCTGCTCTACGCGGCCGCGGCCGGCCGGGTCGCGCCGCCGCAGCAGGCCGGACCGCTGACAGAGCTGCTCGGCCGCATGATGTCCGTCGCTCCCGCCGACCGGCCCAGCATGGCCGAGGCCGCGGCCGAACTGCGGAAGATCGCCAGCCCGGCGCCGGCCGGGGAACGCCGGCGGGGCGTGGTGCTGTGGCTGACGGCCGCCGCGGTGGTGCTCGTCGCCGCGGTCGTGACCACCGTGTTGCTGGTGCGCAACGGCGGGGACGGCGGCACCGCCGCGCCGCCCGCCCCGTCGTCGTCCGCCCCAGCCCCGACGTCCTCGGCACAGCAGCCGACCTCGTCGACGGCGCAGTCGAGCCCGGCGACCAGCCCGTCCACGACGACCCCGCCGCCGCCGTCACCGCCCGCGAGCGCGCCTGCCGGGGGCGCGCCCACCCTCGACCCGGTGCAGTTCATGCGCGAGTACTACGGGCGGATGCCTGGCGGGACGGACGTCGGCTGGAGCCAGCTCAGCCCGACGATGCAGGGCAGCATGAGCCGCGCCTACTACGTCAACTACTGGACCTCGATGAGCAGCTTCCGGGTGGTCAGCGGCCCGGAACTGGTCGGGCCCAACACCGTCCAGTCCACGCTCGACTTCGTGCAGAACGGCAGGCACTACCACGAGACGCACCGCGTCACGCTCGTCAACAGCGGCGGGCGCCTGCTCGTCGAACACGACGCGCTCGTCTAGGGCAGGTAGTACATCGGGTTCGGCAGCTTGACCGGCCGCTCGGCGTGGCCGCCTTCGAGGTCGCTGTACTGGTCGCCGAGGTTGAGCACGATCGTCGCGCCACCGGCCTCGATGTGGGCGCGCGTCTGCGACTTGTACTGCACCGTCGTGCAGGTCAGCCCGCACGTCAGGTACGCGGGCGCGGTGCCCTCGGGCTTGAAGTACGCCTCCGCCGGGGCCGGGTAGCCCTCGTTCGCGAGGTTCTTCAGCGACGCCGGGCCCTGGTGCTGCGCGCGCCCGGTCAGGAAGTACACGTCGACGCCGTGCTGGGCCGCCCAGTTGGCGAGGTGCAGCGTGGGCTGGATCGCGGGGAACGTGCCCGCGTTGATCGCCTGCTCCTGCTTGACCGGGTCGAACCCGAAGTCGTTGTCGGCCTCCCAGCCGTAGGTGACCTCCGAGGTGTCGTCGACGTCGAGCACGATCGCCGGGTTCGCGACGCCCTGCCGCAGCCGCCGCTCCAGGTACTGCTGCGCCTGCTCGACCTGGCGGCGCGTGTCCCTCGCCCACTGGCTCACCGGAGACTCGTGGTGGTGCCCGGACGAATCCACGGTGTCGCCGTAGTAGGCCTTCACGTCCAGCTTGACCTGCCCGATGTTGTCGGGCTCGTGGCTGCCGCCCGACGTGGCGAGCGCGGTCGCCCCTCCGGCGACGGTGGCGCCGATCGCCGCCGCGGCGGCAAGCTTCAGCAGACTGCGGAAAGACATGACGTGGCTCCCAACCTGAGGTGAACGGTTGGCAAACTACGTCATCAGCACGGGATCCGGACCGCCTGACACAAAAAAGTCACCGGCGCCCGGCCGATCCGGGTGAGGACCACCGTC
This sequence comes from Amycolatopsis sacchari, assembly GCF_900114035.1. GTDB lineage: Bacteria > Actinomycetota > Actinomycetes > Mycobacteriales > Pseudonocardiaceae > Amycolatopsis_E > Amycolatopsis_E sacchari. The sequence goes on from NZ_FORP01000002.1 coordinate 331,277, forward strand.
GCCTCCCCCTCGCCACGGAGCTTGAGCCGCTTGCGCAACGCGTCCGGGTCGACGTCCAGCCCGCGCACCAGGATCTCCAGCCGCCCGACGTCGTGCCGTTTCAGCAGCGCACGCAGGGTCTTCTCGCTGTACGGGCCGTGCTCGACGATCCGGAACGCGCGCACGCCCGGCGGCGGCGTGGTGCCCGTGAGGTACGCGATGCGCTCGTCGAGCTGCCACAGCCCGTGCCGCGCGGCATAGTGCTTGACCAGCCCCGCCCGCACCACCGCCCCGTCGGGGTCGATGATCCACTCGCCGGGCCCGCCCGCGCCGACGTCGTCCGGTTCGTCGGAGGTGATCGTCCACTGCGGACCGTCCGTGCGCAGCACCGTCGCCCGGCGGGCGGCGGTCGCGACGTCGCCGGTCCACAGGCACGCCTCGCGCACCTGCCCGTCGAGCGACACCAGCTCGACCTCGTCCGCCCACGGCAGCGCCGCCCAGTCCAGCCCCGGCGAGCACTTGACCGCCAGGTCGCGCCCGGCGTAGATCTCGGCGAGCGCGTCCAGCGGCGGCGCGAAGTCCTCCGGCCGCCACTTGCGGCCCTTCGCGTCGCGGCGGGCCGGATCGGCGACCACGACCGTGCCGCGGCTGACCGGGCGCAGCGCGTCGGCACGCGCGAGCGGTACGTCCGGGCAGTTGTGCCTGGCCATCGCCAGCCGCACTTCGTCCACATCGGACCCGAGCGTCCTGCGGGCGGTGCGCGCCAGCTCCACCAGGTCCGCGCCGATCGAGCACGTCACGTCGTGCACGTCGCGGCCGGCGAGCCGGGACGCGCGGTGCCGGGCCACGGCCGACGCGCTCGCCTGCTGCAGCGCGTCGCCCGTGAACAGCCAGTTCTCCGCCGCGTCGAGCTTCCACCCCGCCTTGCGCCGCAGCAGCACCGTCTCCAGCACCGCCGCCGCGCGGTCCCCCGCGATCCGGCGCGCCGACTCCACGTCCGCGATCCGGCCCGGGTCCAGCGCGGCGCACCCGGCGAGGACGCGGACGCCCTCGGCCGAGCGCAGGAACGCGACGTCGTCGAGCGAGAACGCGTACGGCACCTACAGCTCGACCGGTGCCGGGGGCTTCGTGCCGGTGATCATCACGTTGTAGAACAGCTCACGCGGCAGGACCTTCGCGAGCACCTTCTTGTCGAGCGCGGACAGCCGCAGCCACAGGTGGTAGGCGAACATCCGCCACCGCACGGTCAGCTTCTCCGGCGGCACCGCGGCCTCGAACGTGCGGATCGGCCAGCCCGCGAGCGCCGCCGCGAACTCCTCGGTCACCGCGCGCACGTCCACCGCGCCCGCGCCGAGCGCCATCCGCTCCAGCTCGCTCGGGTCGAACGTGTGGATGTCGACCACGGCCTCCAGCGCCGCCGCACGCGAGGACTCGTCCAGCTCCTCCTGCGGCCGCCGCCACGCGGTCAGCGGGCCCAGCTTGGTGACGTTCGTGGTCAGCCACCACGTGAGCTGCCCGAGCTTGCGCGCGTAGAAGTTGCCGATCTTGGTCGGCTCCCCGGCGAACACGAAGCGCCCGCCCGGCTTGAGCACGCGCAGCACCTCGCGCAGCGCGGCGGGCACGTCCGGGATGTGGTGCAGCACGGCGTGCCCGACGACCAGGTCGAAGCTGTTGTCGTCGTAGGGGATGCGCTCGGCGTCGGCCACGCGGCCGTCCACGTCGAGGCCCAGCTTCTCGGCGTTGCGCAGCGCCACCCGCACCATGCCCGGCGACAGGTCGGTGACGGAGCCCTTCTTGATGACCCCGCCCTGCATCAGGTTCAGCAGGAAGAACCCGGTGCCGCTGCCCAGCTCCATCGCGGTCGGGTACGGCTGGCCCTCGGTGCCCGCGACGGCGTTGAACACGTCGGTGGCGTAGGAGATGCAGCGCTCGTCGTACGAGATCGACCACTTCTCGTCGTAGGTGCCCGCCTCCCAGTCGTGGTAGAGGACGTTGGCGAGCTTCGGGTCCGAGTAGGCGGCCTGGACCTCCTCGGCCGTGGCGTGGGGGTTCGGTGCGGGGTCTGCCACGTCATTTCCCTTCGAAGGTGGCCTTGCCGGGACCGTTCTCGATGAACGACCGCATCCCGTTCTTCTGGTCCTCGGTGGCCCACAACGCCGTGAACAGGTACGTCTCCAGCTTCAGCCCGCTCGCGAGGTCGCCGTCGAGCCCGCCGTCGATGGCGGCCTTGGCGTTGGCGAGCGCGACCGCGGGGCCGTTCACGAACTGCGCGGCCCACTTGCGAGCCGACTCGTACACGTCGTCGGGGGCGACGAGCTCGTCCACGATGCCCAGGCTCAGCGCCTCGTCGGCCTTCGCGAAGCGGCCCGTGAACACCAGGTCCTTCGCTTTGCTCGGGCCGACGAGCCGGGCGAGCCGCTGCGTGCCGCCCGCGCCGGGGATGATGCCGAGCAGGATCTCGGGCTGGCCGACCTTCACGTTGTCACCGGCGATGCGGCGGTCCGCGGCGAGCGCGAGTTCGAGGCCGCCGCCCAGCGCGTAACCGGTGATCGCGGCGACCGTCGGCTTGGGGATCGCGGCCACCTCGGCGACCGTGCCCTGCAGCGCGGCGCCGAAGGTGCGCATCTCCGCGTACGTGCGGGTGGACATCTCCTTGACGTCGGCACCGCCGCAGAACGTCTTCTCGCCGCCGTACAGGATCACCGCGCGCACGTCGGCGCGCTCGGCGGCCTCGCGGGCGGCTTCGCCCAGCTCGGCCTGCACCTGGTTGTTGATGGCGTTGACCGGCGGGCGCTCCAGCCGGATCGTGCCGATCCCACCGTCCACCTCGAGCCGTACGAACTCGCCCACGCTGGCATCCTCCTCGTCGGTTACTGGTCGGTACCCTACCGGCGGCGGGCGAAGAACCGGTCCCCCGACCGCTCCAGCAGCAGGTCCTGGTCGAACGTCTTGGACAGGTTCTCCGCCGTCAGCACGTCGTCGATCAGCCCGGCGACGACCGCCTGGCCCTCGCGCAGCAGCAGTGCGTGGGTGAAGCCGGGCGGGATCTCCTCGACGTGGTGCGTCACCAGCACGGTCGCGGGCGCGTCGGGGTCCATCGCCAGCGTCGAAAGCCGGGCCACCAGGTCCTCGCGGCCGCCGAGGTCCAGACCGGCGGCGGGCTCGTCGAGCAGCAGCAGCTCGGGGTCGGTCATCAGCGCGCGGGCGATCAGGACGCGCTTGCGCTCGCCCTCGGACAGGGTGCCGAACGTGCGCTCCGCGAGATGCGTCACACCGAGCGTGCCGAGCAGTTCCATCGCCCGGTCCACGTCCAGGTTCTCGTACTCCTCGCGCCAGCGGCCGATGACGGAGTACCCAGCGCTGACCACGACGTCGCGCACCAGTTCGTCGCCCGGCACGCGGCCGGCGAGCGCGGCCGAGGTGAACCCGATGCGGGGGCGCAGTTCGAAGACGCTGACCTTGCCGATCCGCTCGCCGAGCAGGTCCACGGTGCCGCTGGTCGGGTGCAGCTCGGCGGCGGCCAGGCGCAGCAGTGTGGTCTTGCCCGCGCCGTTCGGGCCGAGCACCACCCAGCGTTCGTCCAGTTCGACGGCCCAGTCCAGGCCGGCGAGCAGCTCGTTGCGGCCGCGGCGGACCCCCACGCCCGCCATGCGCACCACGAGGTCGTCAAGGTTGTTGGGCTCGCTCACGTGCCCATTGTGGTCATAGTTGACCGTCCCGGTGGCAGCGGGTGCGTCCAGCCCGTGAGACGTCACGCGGGGTAGCGGGCGGGCGTGGCACGATGCGGTGCGTGAGCACTCCGCCGTTCCCGCGCCCCGTGGGCCCGTTCTGGCGGAACCGTGCCGTCGACCTGCTCCTCGTCGCCTCCAGCGGCTGTACCGGTGCACCGTCCCGCACCCGTCACAGCCGTTACCGAGGAGCTTTCGTTGACCCAGACCGTGCTCGACTGCGAAATCCACCCGTGGCTCGCCGAGTCCGCGCTGCCCGGGTTGCTGCCGCAGTCCCGTCTACTGTGGACGCCCGCTGAACTGGCGGAGCTGACCCACCGCGTCGCGTCCGAACTTTCCGGCCCGCTGCACGAGGTGCTGCGTTTCGACGCCGAGCAGCGCTGGTGGGCGCGGCTCGCGCTGACCGACGGCGTGGAGTTGTGGCTGTTGTCGTGGCTGCCCGGCCAGCACACCTCGCCCCACGACCACGGCGGCGCGGCGGGCTCGTTCACCGTGCTGCGGGGCGAACTGACCGAGGAGTACCGCTACCCCGGCGGCCCGGTCCGCACGCGGAACCACGTCGCGGGCAAGGCCCTCGGTTTCGGCGCGGGCCGGGCGCACCAGGTGGGCAACAACGGGACGACCCCGGCGGCGAGCGTGCACGCGTACTCGCCGCCCCTCGTCCCGACGCGCGAGTACGCCTCCTTGGCTGACGTGCCGAGCGAAATCCCGCCCCTGCCGGTGATACTCGGCCGATGACCGTAGACGAAATGCTCGCCGCGGCCCGATCCCGGCTCGACCGGGTCGGGCCGGAAGGCGCGCGGGAGCTCCAGGAACGGGGCGCGCTGATCGTGGACATCCGCCCGGAAGCCAACCGCGCGGCGGAGGGCGAAATCCCGGGCTCGGTGGTGATCGAGCGGATCCACCTGGAGTGGCGGCTCGACCCGGCGGGCTCGCACCGCCTGCCGCAGGTGCGCCCGGAACTGCCGGTGGTCGTGGTGTGCAACGAGGGCTACGCGTCGAGCCTCGCCGCCGCGGATCTCCAGCGCCTCGGGTTGCGGGCGACGGATTTGGATGGTGGGTTCCGGGCGTGGGCGGCGGCGGGGTTGCCGGTGCGGGAGGGGCCGACACCGGCCGTGCCGTGAAGGCATTGCCGGAGTACCGGAGTGCCGTTAGGCACGCCCGCCAGAGTTGGGTGCTCATCCCGTCGCCTGATACCGGGCGATCACTTTGAGCCAGGGCCGCAACCTTTTTGCTCGCTTGCGGCCGAGTGACCAGGCTTGCGGCTCTGGCTCAAAGTGATATGCACAAACCGCAGGCGACGGGATGATCACTCGACTCGACCACCTCGTGAAGGTGAGATCCCTTTGGGGCTCGATCATCCTGGAGTCTGCCCGCCGGCCAATACCGCTAAGTTAGTACGTTTTACCTGGTCAGGGCGTTACCGGAGGCTCTGTTCAGTCGTTCCCGCCGGTTAGGCGGTTCTCCACTTGAGACAGTCGCCGTTGCGGTTGAGGGGAATCTTCAATTGAGGCAACTGTTCTGTCGGGGTGTGACCGCTCTGTGGGCGACGCCTCCAAACGCCTCTGAGCTGCGGAAACTCGCCTAAACTTAGCGGTATTGCCCGCCGGCGAGGCAGTCTTTTTCTTTGGTCCGGCCGCCTGCCTCGGCACCGGGGTTCACCGGGCGTGGCCGCCCTGTTTGAGCGGCCCCACCCCCGCCCCGATCCTTGATCGTTTAACGGTTGGCTCACCGCGTAAAGGGCGCCTTCGGCGTCGCTGCGCGATGAGGCTTCGCCTCACCCTTGACACGGCGAGCCAACCGCTAAGACAGCTGGGGATCGGAGTGGGGGTGGGTGTGGGCGGTGTGGCCGCTCGCGTTCGCGTTGCTCGGTCCCGGGTGTGGGGCCTTGCTTTGCGTTGCTGGGTGGCTGTTGCGTTGTCAGGCCAGCACGACTTTTCCTAGTTCTGCTGGGGTGGCCAGTAGTTCGTGTTTGGGCACGATCCTTACCGTGTAGCCCAGTGAGCCCGCGTGGGGTAGGCGTACGGTGGCCGCGAAGAGGCCGATTCCCTCCTGGGCCATGGGTACTGTCATCGGGTCCGTCAGTTCGTCCGAATCGCCGACTGTTCCGACCACCGCTTGTACGTCCACTTCGGACAGATCGAGCCCTGCCAGGTCGATCCGGGCCTGCACGCGGACTTCCCTGCCCACCACCAGTTCCTCGGCCGTCAGGTCCGTGTCGAAGATCTTCACCTGCGGCCACAGCATGTCGATGCGTTTGCGGTACTCCGACAGCGAGCGTGCGCCCTCGTAGTTGTCGCGCGCGGCGGCGGCGACCGTGGCGGCGGCGGGGCGGTAGCAGGTTTCCACGTATTCCCGCACCATCCGCGACGCCTGCACGCGGGGGCCGAGGGTGTCGAGCGTGTGCCACACCATCGACATCCAGCCCTGCGGCACGCCGTCGCCGTTGCGGTCGTAGAACAACGGCGCCACCTGCTGCCCCAGCAGGTCGTACAACGCGGCGGACTCCAGCTCGTCCCGGCGCAGCGGGTCACGGATGCCGTCCGCCGTCGGGATCGCCCAGCCGTTGCTGCCGTCGTAGCACTCGTCCCACCAACCGTCCCGAATGGACAGGTTGAGACCGCCGTTGAGCGCCGACTTCATGCCCGACGTGCCACACGCCTCCAGCGGGCGGGTCGGGTTGTTGAGCCACACGTCGCAACCGCGGTAGAGGTAGCGCGCCATCGACATGTCGTAGTCCGGCAGGAACACCATGCGGCGCCGCACATCCGGATCGTCCACGAAGCGGACGATCTGCTGGATCAGCTGCTTCCCGCCCTCGTCCGCCGGGTGCGACTTGCCGGCCACGACGATCTGGATCGGCCGGTCTTCGTCCAGCAGCAACGCTTTCAGGCGCTCCGGATCACGCAGCATCAACGTCAGCCGCTTGTACGTCGGCACGCGGCGGGCGAAGCCGACCGTCAGCACGTCCGGGTCGAACACCGTGTTGATCCAGCCCAGCTCCAGCGCCGACGCACCCCGCTGCAACCACGACTCGCGCACGCGCCGGCGCACCTCGGTCACCAGCTTCTGCCGCAGATCCCGTCGCAGCGCCCACAGTTCCTCGTCGCTCACGCCCTGCCGGCTCGGCAACTGGCCGCGGTGGCCCCACTCCTTGTGCTTCCCACCGAGCAGGGCCGTCAGCTCACGCGCCACCCACGTCGGGCCGTGGACGCCGTTCGTGACGGACGTGATCGGCACCTCGTCCTCGTCGAAACCGTTCCACAGCCGGGAAAACATCGCGCGGGACACCCGGCCGTGCAGCTGGGACACGCCGTTCGCGCGCTGCGCCAGCCGCAGGCCCATGTGCGCCATGTTGAACATGCCCGGGTTGTCCTCGGCGCCGAGCGCCAGCACGCGCCGCGTCTCGATGCCCGGCAGCAGGCGGCCGTCGCCGAAGTAGTGCTGCACGAGGTCCACCGGAAACCGGTCGATGCCGGCGGGCACGGGCGTGTGCGTGGTGAACACCGTGCCCGCGCGGACCGCGGAGAGCACCTCGTCGAACCCGAGACCGTGCTCGGAAATCAGCTCGCGCGCCCGTTCCAGGCCGAGGAAGCCCGCGTGCCCCTCGTTGGTGTGGAACACCTCCGGCTGCGGGTGCCCGGTCAGCTCGCAGTACCGGCGCACCGCGCGCATGCCGCCGATCCCGGCCAGGATCTCCTGGCGGATGCGGTGGTCGGCGTCGCCACCGTAGAGGCGGTCGGTGACGCGGCGCAGGTCCTCGTCGTTCTCGTCGACGTCCGTGTCGAGCAGCAACAGCGGCACGCGGCCCACGTTGGCCTGCCACACCTGCGCGTACAGGTCCCGCCCGCCGGGCATGGCGACGTGCACCAGCACCGGCTTGTCGTTCTCGTCGGTGAGCAGTTCCAGCGGCAGCGCGTTCGGGTCGATGACGGGGTAGTGCTCCAGCTGCCAGCCGTCCAGCGACAGGCCCTGCCGGAAGTAGCCGGCCCGGTACAGCGGGCCGACGCCGATCATCGGCACGCCCAGGTCGGACGCGGCTTTGAGGTGGTCGCCGGCGAGCACGCCGAGGCCGCCCGAGTAGTTGGGCAGGGCCTCGTGCACGCCGAACTCCATGCAGAAGTAGGCGATGGCCTTCGGTGCTCCGTCGGCGCCGTGCTGCTCCTGGTACCAGCGCTCCTCGGTGAGGTAGCGCTCCAGGTCCTCCGTGGCGGCGCGTGCCCTGGCCAGGAAGTCCTCGTCGGCGGCGAGTTCCTCCAGGCGCGCGGACGGGACGGCCAGCAGCATCCGCAGCGGGTCGCGGACGCGGCGGAACAGCTCGTCGTCCATCGACGCGAACAGGTCGCGGGTCGGCGGGTGCCAGGTCCAGCGCAGGTTGGTCGCCAGCGCCCGCAGGCCCGCCAGCGGTTCCGGCAGGCTCGCGCGCACGGTGAACCGACGGATTGCTTTCATGACGCTCGACAATATCGGTTAGCCTCGCGTCTCCGAAGCCGATCAGGGAGCGGGTGGGATGCGCGCAGGGGGTCTGATCTTCGCCGTCGCGGGGTTGCTGGTGATGAGCCTCACGGCGTGTGGGGGTGAAAGCGGGGGCACGGGGGCGAATTCCGTCGCCGGGCTGCCGGTCACCCACTTCGAGAGCGGGTTGCGCACGGACGCCCCCAAACCCGGCCTGGACGTCGAGAACGTCAGCGACGACGAGGCGGACCGGCTCGCCACCGCCACGATCGCCGACGTCGAGGAGTACTGGAGCGGCCGGCTGCCCGATGACTTCGGGATCAGGTTCGAGCCGGTGAAGTCCCTGCTGTCGTACGAGTCGAACGGCGTGAACCAGTCCAACGGGTGCGGCAACACGAAGCGGAACGTCAACGCCTTCTACTGCGGCCAGGACGACTCGATCGCGTGGGACCGCGGGGTGCTGCTGCCGACGATGATCCGGCAGTTCGGGCCGCTGTCGGTGGTGACGGTGCTGGCCCACGAGTTCGGGCACGCCGTGCAGTACCGGCTCCAGGACAAGGCCGGGATCAACCGCAGCACGCCGACGATCGTCAAGGAGCAGCAGGCCGACTGCTTCGCGGGCAGCTACTACCGATGGGTGGCCGAGGGCAAGAGCGAGTACTTCCGGGTGTCGACGGCGGAGGGCCTGAACGCGGCGCTGTCGTCGCTGTTCCTGGTGCGCGACAGCGCGGGCACGGCGGCGACGGACAACCAGGCGCACGGCACGGCGTTCGACCGGATCTTCGCGTTCCAGCTGGGTTTCGAGCACGGACCGAAGGACTGCGCGAAAATCGACATGGCCAGCCTGCAACCCCGGCTGACGGAGCGCCCGTTCGACCAGGCCGACCGCAACGAGGGCACGCTGCCGATCAACGACACGACCGTCGACTACCTGAAGCAGAGCCTGGACGCGGCGTTCTCGGGCGCCAACGCCCCCAAGCCGGAGATCGTGCAAGGTGGCGGCACGTGCGACGCCGGCCCGGCGACCCCGCCCGCGTCGTACTGCCCGTCGGACAACACCGTCAACATCGACCTGGCCGCACTGGCGGAACTGGGCAAACCGGTCGACCAGGACGCCGAATGGCAGGGCGCGGACACCGGCGGACACGGTGATTTCGCGGCCCTGTCGGAAATCGCGTCCCGCTACGCACTGGCGATCCAGAAGGGCGTCGGCGCGTCACTGGACAACGCGAACGCGGGCCTCCGGACGGCCTGCCTGGTAGGCGCCTGGGCCGCGGCAACGAACAAGCTGGCGGACACAGCTCTGCGCCTGTCCGCGGGAGACCTGGACGAGGCCATCTCAGACCTGCTCCGCCCCGACAGCCTCGTAGCGGCCGACGTCAACGGCAAGCGTGTGGACGCGGGCTTCACCCGGGTCGAAGCCATGCGCACCGGATATCTCCAGGGCTCCGGTCCGTGCAGCAAGCAGTACGGGTGACCAGCCCCGACACCCACCGCCCACCGCACCCGGCGACGCAACGCGAGCGGCCACCCCGCCCACACCCACCCCCGCCTCGATCCCCAGCCGCACTTACACTCAAGGATCGGGGCGGGGGTGGGGCCGCTCGGGCAGGGCGGTCACGCCCGGGGACCCCGGTGCGGCCCTGGCCCAAAGTGATCGTCCTGAGTCAGGCGACGGGATGATCACCCAACTCTTCGGGCTTTGCCCTAGAACAGTGCCGAGGCCAGGTTCCGTCGTGCCTTCGCCACCCGCTCGTCCGCGGGGTCGAACAGCTCGAACAGCCCCACCAGGTGCTCCCGCACCTTGTTCCGCTCATCGCCCGCCGTCCTGCGGACCGTGGCGATCAGCCTGGCGAAGGCGTCCTCCACCTGGTTGGCCGCGACCTCGTAGTCCGCGGCCGCCAGCTGGGCCTGCACATCGCCCGGATCGGCGTCGGCGCGGGAGACCGACGACGGGTCGGCCTTTTCGGCTCGGGCCGTGAACCGGACCTGCGTCAGGGCTGCCTTGGCGAGTTCGTTCGCCGGTTCCGCGTCCAGGATCCGCTGGTAGGCGGCCTCGGCCGCGGCGTAGTCACCGCGCTCGAAGGCCTCCTCGGCTTCGACGAAGCGCGGGTCCTCCGGCTGCTCGGCGGGTTCGGCCGGCTGCGCGTCGCTGATGCCGGGCAGCTTGTCCTTGAGCGCGTCCAGCAGGGCGTTCAGCCACTTCCGGACCTCGGGCTCGGGCAGCGCACCGGCGAAGGCGTCCACCGGCTGCCCACCGGCGATCGCGACGACCGTGGGGATCGACTGGGCACCGAACAGCTGCGCGATGCGCGGGTTGGCGTCCACGTCCACCTTGGCGAGCACCCACGCCCCGCCGGACTCCGCCGCCAGCCGCTCCAGCACCGGGCTGAGCTGTTTACAGGGCCCGCACCAGTCCGCCCACAGATCGACGACGACGAGCTGCCGCAGCGACCGCTCGACGACGTCCGTCTGGAACGAAGCCTCGGTCACCTCCAGCACGGCGGCACCGCTCGCCGGCGCCGCCTGCTCCGCACCGGGCGGCGGGCTCGCCGGACGCTGACGCGCCGCGTCGGCCCTGGCCTTCAGCGCGGACAGGTCGACCGCGCCCGACAGCGCGGCCGACACGGCCGCTGAGTTCGCTGCTGATCCGCGTGGGTTCGTCACGCTTCCATCCTGGCACGGCAGCCCGCGAGAATCACCGCAGGTGCTCCTCCACCCGCTCGACCTTCGCCGACAGCTGACCCTCGTACCCCGGCCGGATGTCGGCCTTGAGCACGAGCGAGACCCGCGCGGCGCCCTGACCTGCTGCTTCGACCGCGCGCTTCACGACGTCCATGACCTCGTCCCAGTCACCTTCGACGTTCGTGAACATCGCGTTCGTCTCGTTCGGCAGCCCCGACTCGCGTACCACCTTGACCGCCCTGGCGACGGCCTCGCTCACGCCGCCGTCCGGATCCCCGCCGGACGGGCTGACGCTGAATGCCACGATCATGTCGTTCCTCCTCCGGTTTGTGGCACCACCCTGCCCCATGACCCTGGTACCCGCTGGTAGCTTCCCGGTTCATGAACCGCCCACTGCCGTTCGACCCGATCGCCCGCGCCGCCCAGCTGTGGGAGGACCGGGTCGGGCCCTCCGGCACGATGGCCGCGGTGACCGGGTTGATGCGCGTCCAGCAGATCATCCAGTCAGCCGTGGACGGCGCGCTGAAGCCCCACGGGCTCACCTTCGCCCGCTACGAGGCGCTCGTCCTGCTCAGCTTCGCGCGCCGGTCGAGCCTGCCGATGCGCGTCATGGGTGAGCGCCTGCAGCTGCACCCGACGAGCGTCACGAACATCGTCGACCGCCTGGAGCGGGACGGGCTCGTCAAGCGCGTGCCGCACCCCACCGACCGCCGCACCACCCTCGTCGAGATCACCGACGAGGGCCGGGCACGGCACGCCGAGGCGACCAAGGCCGTCACGGCGATCGACTTCGGCCTCGTCGGGCTCACCCCCGCCCAGACCAGCCAGCTCACCGAACTGCTCACCCGCGTCCGCAAGGCGACCGGCGACTTCGTGGAGTGAAAAACGGCCCCCACCCCGCCGGGGTGAGGGCCGTCTCCGCAGAACGTCAGGCGGCCGCGGTCTCGCGGACGATCAGGCCGACGCCACCGTGCGCGAGGCGCTCCGGGCCGTCGAGCTTGCCGGTGCGCAGCGCCCACTTCTCGAACCACCAGGTGAACAGCGGCGGGATGCTGGCGAGCAGCGCCATCACGAGGACCTTCGGCTTCCACGCGAGCGGCTTGAACACGGCCAGCGTCACCACGACGTAGCAGATGAAGATCACGCCGTGCACCATGCCCAGCACCGGGACCCCGCCTTCGTTGGCCGCGGAGAACCCGTACTTGAGGATCATCCCGATCACCAGGGCGGCCCAGGAGAGCGCCTCGGCTACTGCGGCCACGCGGAACACGAGAGCGGCCTTGCTGGACACTGCTTTCCTCCTCAGTGGATGCACACAAAAAAGCCCGACACCGTCAACCACGCTGTCGGACGTTTCGGTATCAGTGTGCGCCGTGACGCTCCTCACGGGAACATCGGGGGTCGTGATTGTTCTCACGACCCCCGATGCTTACCCATAAGACGTGGCTTGCGGAACGGTGCGGGTAGCGGAACCTGAGGCGGCCCCTCGCTCCGGGATCGCCGACTCATGACCGCCAGGTCACCACGTCGGCGCTGTCCTCGCGAGGAACCACCTCAGAACCCGCAGCGGTGCAAGCTGACTGCGTGGTGAAGCGGCTACGCCGCTTGTGAAACACGCACTAGCCGCAGGGCGACGGAGGCGCTCCGCCGGGACCCGTTGCCCACGTGGCCTTCGCGGCGTCCGTGGTCAGCCGGAAGTCCAGGGTGGACCCCCGCGTCAGCTGCTCCAGCGAGACGTAGGCCCGGTCACTCGGCACGCCGTTGACGCGGAGCCCCTGCACGTACTGCAGCTGCGACGCGTCGGCCCCGCCCGCCTTCAGCACGACGCTGCGCCCGTTCTCCAGGTGCACCACGGCCTTCGCGAACTCCGGCGCGCTCAGCACGAACTGCCCGGTGCCCGGCACCGCCGGGTACAGCCCGAGCGCGCTGAACACGTACCAAGCCGACATCTCGCCGAGGTCGTCGTTGCCCGTGACGCCGTTGGGGGCGTTGGTGAACAGGGTGTGCGCCGCCCGGACGACCGTGGAGGTCTTCCACGGCTGGCCGATCAGCGCGTACATCCACGGCGAGTGCAGGTCCGGTTCGTTGTTGGGGTTGTACCGGAACTGGTTGTAGTAGTTGTACGGCCCGGTGACCCACTCCTCACGCACCGTCTTGGCCGGGTCGGCCAGCAGGTCCGAGTAGGCGAAGAAGTCGTCGAGCCGGGCCGCCGTGGCCTGCTGCCCGCCCATCCGCTGCACGAGGCCGGGGATGTCCTGCTGGGTCAGCCACTGGTACTGCCACGCGGTGCCCTCGTGGAACCCGTCCTGCCCCTCGGGCGTGTAGGGCCCGTCGGCGGGGGTGAACCAGTCGCCCCCGGTCACCTTCGGCCGCGGGAAGCCCGTGAAGCCGCGGTCGGTCACGGTGCTGTCCCACAGGACGCGGTAGTTCTGCCCCTTGGCGGCGAGCGCCTGCGCGTCCTTCGTCTTCCCGAGCCCGCGGGCCATGATCGACAGCGAGCAGTCCGCGAGCGCGTACTCCAGCGTCGCCGACGCGCCGTGGTTCGGGTCGGTGTCCTGCCCCTTCTTCGGGAAGTTCGGGTCGTACTGCACGAACCCGTTCGCCTGGTAGCTCTCGTTGCCCGAGCGCCCCTGGAACGGGGACGAGGCGGGCGGGATCTGCGTCGAGTTCTGCAGCAACGCCTGGTACGCCTGGCCTTCCAGGCCGCGCAGCGCACCGAACCGCCACAGGTCCACCAGGAACGGCGTGACCGGGTCACCGGTCATCGTGTTCGTCTCCTGGTTGGCGTAGGCCCACCGCGGCAGCCAGCCACCCTGGTCGTGGATCGCCAGTATGCTCTGCGCGATGTCGTGCGCCCGGCCCGGCCGCAGCAGGGCGAGCAGCTGGTTCTGCGAGCGGTAGGTGTCCCACAGCGAGAAGTACTGGTAGTACGTCCAGCCGACGGCACGGTGGACCTGGTTGTCGAAGCCGCGGTAGCGGCCGTCGACGTCGTTGCCCGTCAACGGTTGCAGCAACGTGTGGTACAGCGAGGTGTAGAACACCGTGCGCTTGTCACTCGTACCACCGGTGATGTCCACACTGGACAGTTCCTGGCGCCACGTGCGCTGCGTGGCCGCCTTCACGCGGTCGAAGTCGCGGTTGCCCTCCGCCGCGAGGTTGCGGCGGGCGCCGTCGGCGTCCACATAGGAAATCGCCGTAGACGCGGTGACGGAACCGGGGTTGTCGAACGTGAGCCACGCGCCGCGCAGCCCCGCCCCGCCCGCGGACTCCCTGCTGCCGGGCGTGCCGCCGGTCGGCGACCACGTGCCGTAGGAGGTGAAGGGCTTGTCGAACGTCGTGCGGAAGTAGGTCGTGTACGGCTTGCCGCCGCAGAACGCCTGCGACTCCACCGTGCCCTCGACGGTCCGGTTGTCGACGATCCGGACGCTGCTGCCGCTGACCGGTTCCTTGTCGTTGGCCTGCCCGGTGTTGACGAACACATGCGCGGGCCCGGACTGGTCGAACGTGTACCGCTCGAGGCCGGTGCGGGTCGTCGCCGTGGTCTCGACGTCGATCCCGCCGTAGCCGGTCAGGTGGACCTTGTAGTAGCCGGGCTGACCGACCTCACCGTCGTGCGTGTACGGCGAGGCGTACTTCGTCTGGTCGAAAGTGGACGGTTGGCCGGGGTCGAAGGTGCCGGTCCGCGGCAGGGTCGAGACGAGCCCGCCCTGCTCCCAGCAGCCCGCACCGGACAGGAAGAAGTGCCCGAACCCGCGGATCGCGGTGTCCGTGTACTGGTACCCCGCGTAGTGCGAGCCGATGGGGCTGACCTGCGTCATGCCGAAGGGCGCCGAGGCGCCCGGGAACGTGTTGCCCTCGTCCTGCGTGCCGATGAACGTGTTGACCGAGTCGAGCACGTCCACCGGCGCGGCCGCCGCCATCGGGGTGACGACGGCCGCCGGAACGAGGGCGGCAGCGAGTACTGCCACCAGTTTCTTCATGGGTTATCCGATTCCGATCGCGAAAACGTGCAACTGTCCACCCGAGACGTTCGACGGCAGGGTCACGCTCCGCACGGTCTTGCCCGCGGGCAGCGTGATCGGCGCGCTGGCGAACACGTAGGTGTTGATCTGTTGCGGGGTACCGCCGGTGCTGTTGCGGTACGGCGTGGTGAACGCGACCTGGTTGCCGAACGCGGGCTGCTGCCCGCCCGCGCCGAGCGTCCAGTCCGAGAACCCGAGCTGCGCCGTGCTCGAGCTGCCGTCGGTGTAGCTGATCGTCAGCGTGCCGGAGGCGCTGCCGTTGCTGGCCGCGCCGAGGAACGCCAGCCGCCCGCTGCCGGACGCGATGATCGTCTGCCCCTGCGCCTGCACGTTGTCGGGCGAACCCGCGGGGTAGTTCGGCCAGGTGTAGGACAGGCCGCCCACCGTCACCGTGCTGCCCGCCTTGGCCCCGGCGGCGGCGAGGGCGTCGGCGGAGTAGCTGAAGCCCACCCCGTCGAAGTTCGCCGCGGCCGGCTTGGAGTCCGGCGAGATGCCCGCGTTGTTGACCGCCGCCAGCCAGCTGCCCGGCTGCGTCACGAGCACGCCCAGCGTCGAGGACAGCGACGGCTGCCCGGCCGCCGACAGCGTGACCGGCACCTGGTACGAGCCCTCGGCCGTGCTGTCGCCGATGTTCACCGTGACGTTCACCTGGGCCTTGCCGCCGGCGGGCACCGCGATGTCACCGGAGGACGGGGTGACCGTGATGCCCGCCGGCGGGTTGGCGGTCCAGTGCCACGTGCGGGCGGTGCCGGTCAGGTCCTGCGCACCGACCGCGGTGGTACCGGACGAGCCGTTCGGCACGACCAGCCGAGCGGGATCCACATAGGACACCGCGGCCGGCTCACCGTCGCGGAACGACGGCGGCGCGTCCGACGGCGCACTGCCCCACGAGGTGTCCGGCGTGGTGGACAACGTGAAGTCCAGCGTGCCGCCCGTGGTGGGGAAGGACTCCGGCAGCCAGGTCTTGGTCGAGGAGACGCCGTTGACCTTCAGCCCGGTCACGTACTGGCCGGTGCCGTTGCCGTTGATGGTGATCTTCTTGCCGAGCCCGGTCGTCACCACGGCCTTCGGGAACAGCGGCGAGCCGACCACCAGCTCCGCGCGGCCCGGGATCTCCGGGTACACGCCGAGCGCCGACCAGACGTACCAGGACGACATCTGGCCGAGGTCGTCGTTGCCGATCAGGCCCTGCGGGTTCGGGTTGTACAGCTCGGTCTGCACGCGCCGCACGATCGACTGCGTCTTGTAGGGCGCACCGGTGAAGTCGTACAGCCACGCCACGTTCGAGTTGGGCTCGTTGCCCAGGAACGCGTGCGGGTCCTGCGTGCCGGCGTTCAGCTCCGTCAGGAACTCGTCCAAACGGGACTGCACGGCCTGGTTGCCGCCGAACGCCGTGATGAGGCCGGCGACGTCGTAGGGCACCATCCAGCTGTACTGCGCGCCGTTGCCCTCGACCCAGCCCTGCGAGCTGCCCGGGTTGTACGGCGTGGTGAAGGTGCCGTCGGCGTTGCGCGGCTGCAGGTAGCCGGTCGCCGGGTTGTACAGGTTCTGCCAGTACTGGGCACGCTTCATGAAGTTCTGGTACGTCGAGCTGTCGCCGAGCCGCGCGGCGAGCTGCGCGATGGAGAAGTCGGCGCTGGTGTACTCCAGCGTGTCGGCGCCGGCGCCGGGCACGTAGCCGAGCTTCTGGTAGTCCTCCAGCCCGGGGCGTTCGGTGTAGCCCTGGGTGGTGGGCTGCGTCGCGCCGCGGATCATGGACAGCAACGCGTTGTGCGCGTCGAAGTCCTTGGCACCGAAGGCGTACATGCTGGACACGATGATGTGGTACGGGTCGCCGTTCATCACGCCCGTGTAGTCGTTGGCGACCGTCCAGCGGTCCCACGCGCCGCCTTGCGCGGCGTAGGCGACCATCGAGTTCGCGATGTCCGAGGACTCCTTGGGCGCCAGCAGCGCCAGCAGCTGGGCCTCCGAGCGGTAGATGTCCCAGCCGGAGAAGTTCGTGTACATCGCGTGGCCCTTGGCCGCCGTGTGCACGCGCCCGTCGAACCCGGTGTAGCGGCCATCGACGTCGGAGAACACGTTCGGCTGGATCAGCGAGTGGTACAGCGCGGTGTAGAACGTGGTCTTGTCGGCGTCGGAACCACCGGTGATCTGGATCTGGTTGAGCCGGTCGTTCCAGGCCTTGCGCGCCGCGGCCGCCACGTCGTCGAACGAGCGGCGGTTGTTCTCCGCCTTGACGTTCGCCTGCGCCCCGTCGACGGACACGAAGGACAGCCCGACCTGGACGTTGACCTCGGCGCCGGGGGCGAAGGTCACGTAGCCGCCGCTGCCGGGACCGCTGACGGTGGTGTTCTCCGGCTTCTTGGCGTCCGTGCGCGCGGTCTTGGCCTGCTCGGCCGCCAGGGTCTGCGGGGAGACCTTCGACTGCGCGCCACCGTTCTCGACGGCCTTGTTCGGGGTGACCGTGCCGTTGCGCCAGGTGCCGATCGAGGTGAACGGCTGGTCGAACTTGGCGTAGAAGTACACGCGGTAGTGCGAGTCGGTGCCGCAGAACCCGCCGCTGGACGCCCAGCCGCTGACGGTGTCCCTGCCGATCGAGATCTGGGCGTCGTCGGTGCCCGTGACCGAGCCCGACGTGTTGATCAACAGCGTCGACGTGCTGTTCTGCGGGTAGGTGAACCGGCCCGAGCCGGTGCGCTGGGTCGCGGACAGCTCGACGTTCACGCCGCTGTCGAGCTTGACGCTGTACTTACCGGCCGTGGCCTGCTCGTTCGCGTGCGAGAACGGCATGGTGTAGCGGCCGGGGTCGGTCGCGGGCGAAGTGGTGACCTGCCCGTTGTAGGGGATGAAGGGGATGTCCTCGTAGGTGTCGCACCCCGCGCCGGACAGGTGCGTCAGGCTGAAGCCCTTGAGGGCGGTGCTGTCGTAGTAGTAACCGCCCGGCTGGCCGGTGACCGTGTCCGGGCTCCACTGGACCATCCCGAACGGCACCACCGCGCCCGGGAAGTTGTTGCCCGCACCACCGCCGGTGCCCTGGTCCTTGCCGCCCGGCCGGGTGCCGACGAAGGGGTTGACCCACTTCGCCAGGTCCTGTTGCGCGGGCGCCGCGTCCGCCTGCACCGCCGGCATGACCACTGATGTGACCACGAGGCCGGCGGCGAGCGCCAGCCCCTTTCTGACTCGCGAAAGCCTCACTGGCGTCGCCTCCTGTGACAACCTTGTCGCCGCAGGCCACTGTCGTTACTGGCTGACGAGCGGGTCAAGGATCAGGGCGGATCCTGTCTCGTTCCGGACAGGCGATACTCCGTACGCAGCAAGGAGTATCGCCGCTTCTCGTTCGGACCATTGACAACCCGCCCACAAAGGTGTGAAATCCCCAGCACTATGACAACGTTGTCGGACGGCACCCGCGGGTCCGCGAGACGCGCCACCATGAGCGACGTCGCGCGGCTGGCCGGGGTCAGCATCAAGACCGTGTCACGGGTCGTCAACGACGAGCCCGCGGTGCACCCGGAGACCGCGCGTCGCGTCGTCGCGGCCATCGAGCAGCTCGGGTTCCGGCGCAACCTCGGCGCGCGCAACCTGCGCCGGGGCTCCAGCACCGGCACCATCGGCCTGATCGTCGAGGACGTCGGCAACCCGTTCTACTCCGAGCTGAACCGCGCGGTGGAGAAGATCTCGACCTCGTTCGGCAGGCACGTGCTCACCGGGTCGTCCGACGAGAACTCCGACCGGGAACGCGAGCTGGCGCTGGAGTTCTGCTCCCGCCGCGTGGACGGGCTGCTCATCGTCCCCGCCGGCGCCCAGCACCACTACCTGGTGCCGGAGATGCGCGCGGGCACGCCCGTGGTGTTCCTCGACCGCCCGGCAGGCGACATCGTCGCCGACACCGTGCTGGTGGACAACCTCGGCGGCACCATCGAGGCCGTCGCGCACCTGGCCCGCCAGGGCCACCGCCGCATCGCCTTCGTCGGTGACAGCCCCGACATCTTCACGGCAACGGAGCGGTTACGGGGTTTTCGGGAGGGCTGCGTGCGCGCCGGACTCCGTTACGACGAACGGCTCGCGGTCCTGCGCACCCCCACCCAGGAGAACGTCCTCGACGCCGTGGACCGCCTGCTGACCGGCCCCGACCGCGCCACGGCCGTCATCGCGGGGAACAACCGGGTCGCCGTGCACCTGCTGCGCGCGCTGACCCACGTCACCCCGCGCCCCGCGCTGGTGAGCTTCGACGACTTCGAGCTCGCCGATCTGCTCGACCCGCCCGTCACCGTGATCGGCCACGACGTGAGCCGGCTCGGCAAGGCGGCGGCCGAGCTGCTGTTCGCAAGGATCCACGGCGAGGACTCCCCGCCGAGAAAGGTAGTGCTGCCCGTGCACCTCGTACCCCGCGGCTCCGGTGAGGTCGCCCCGTGAGTTCTCCGATCAAGCTCCCGGCCAACCAGCCGCCCCAGTTCTACCGCGGTGGCGCGGCCATCGCCGCCCTGCGCGGCGCCGACTCCGGCAAGGAGTTCGGCCCGGAGGACTGGGTCGCGTCCACCACCACCCTCTACGGCCAGGAGGAGAACGGCCTGACGAGACTGCCCGACGGCAGGTGGCTGCGGGACGCGGTGCGGGCGGACCCCGAGGCGTGGCTGGGCGCCAAGCACGTGGCCGCCTTCTCGGACTCGACGGCGCTGCTGGTCAAGCTGCTCGACGCCGGGCAGCGGCTGCCCGTGCACTTCCACCCGTCGAACTCCTTCGCGCGGCAGCACTTCGACTCGCACTTCGGCAAGACCGAGGCATGGATCGTGGTCGGCACGAGCGGCGACGACCCGCGAGTCTACCCCGGCTTCAAGGAGAGCGTGGACCCCAAGACGGTCGCCGGGTGGGTGCGTGAGCAGGACACCGAGGCGATGCTCGGGGCACTCAACAGCGTGCCCGTCAAGCCGGGTGACAACGTCTACATCCCGGCCGGCCTGCCGCACGCCATCGGCGAGGGCGTGTTCGTCGTCGAACTCCAGCAGCCGACGGACTTCTCGCTGACCATCGAGTGGCGCGACTTCCTCGGCAGCCCCGAGAAGGGCCACCTCGGCATCGGGTTCGACGCGGCCCTGCAGGCGCTCGACACCTCCGCCCGCGACCCCGAGTCGATCATCAAGCGCACCGCGGACCTCGACGAGTCCACAGTGGACCTGCTCGTGCCCGGCGCGGCGGAGTTCTTCCGCGCCGACCGGCTGCGCCCCAGCCCGTCCCTCGCGCTCGACCCGTCGTTCACGGTGCTCGTGGTGCTCGACGGCCAGGGCACGCTGAAGACCGAGCACGGCGGCGAACTGGCGCTGGCCAAGGGCGACACCGTCCTGGTGCCGCACGCCGCCGGGCAGTCGGAGGTGGCGGGCGAGCTGACGATCATCCGTTGCCGCCCACCAGCACCGGGAGCATGACATGAGCGACGCCGTCCTGCTGGACGCCCAGAACATCGTGAAGCACTACGGCTCGGTCGAGGCGTTGCGCGGCGCCTCGTTCCAGGCGAGAGCGGGCGAGGTGACCGCGCTGATCGGCGACAACGGCGCCGGGAAGTCGACGTTGATCAAGTGCCTGTCCGGCGCCGAGCAACCGACGTCGGGGCGGATCCTGCTGGACGGCGCGGAGGTGCACCTCGACTCGCCCACCACCGCGCGGCGGCTGGGCATCGAAACCGTGTACCAGGACCTCGCGGTCGCACCCGAGCTCGACCCGGCCGCGAACCTCTTCCTGGGCAGGGAGATCCACCGGCGCGGCCTCCTCGGCAAGCTGGGGATGCTGGACAAGGCCGAGATGCGGCGGCAGGCGGTCGAGGAGTTCAAGCGGCTCGGCGTGACGCTGCAGAGCACGGACGTGCCGATCGGCTCGCTGTCCGGCGGGCAGCGGCAGAGCGTCGCCGTCGCGCGGTCGGTGGTGTGGGCGAGCAAGGTCGTCTTCATGGACGAGCCGACCGCCGCGCTCGGCGTCGTGCAGCGCGAACGCGTGCTGGACGTCATCCGGCGGGTGCGGGACCAGGGCATCGCGGTCGTGCTGATCAGCCACAACATGCCCGAGGTGCTGTCGGTGTCCGACCGGATCGAGGTGCTGCGGCTCGGCAGCAGGGTCGCGCGGTTCCAGGCCTCGGAGACCAAGCTGGAGGACCTCGTCGCCGCGATGACCGGGGCGCTCACCCACGAGGAGGCGGCGTGACCGCAACCAAGGAGATCCAGTCCACTGTGGAGGGTGGCTTCGGGAAGCGCTCCCTCGGGCAGCGGCTGATCGGGGCGAACACGTTCTGGATCGCGCTCGTACTCGTCGCGCTGATCATCGTGTTCAGCGTGCTCAAGCCGGGCCAGTTCGCGACGGTGTTCACGTTCCAGACGCTGCTCATCGAGACGTCCGTGCTGCTCGTGCTGTCGGTCGGGATGACGTTCGTGATCATCACCTCCGGCATCGACCTGTCCGTCGGCTCCGTGCTGATCTTCGCGGGCATGGTGTGCGGCAAGACGATGGAAGCGCTTTCCGACGGCAACGCGAGCAACGCGGGCTGGGGCGTCATCGGCATCGGGCTGGTCGCGGCCGTGCTGTCCGGCACGATCTGGGGCCTGATCAACGGGTTCCTCATCGCGGTCGCGAAGATCCCGCCGCTGATCGTCACCCTCGGCACGATGGGGGCGGCGCTCGGCGCGGCGTACCTGCTCAACAACGGGTCCGACGTCCGCAGCGTGCCGACGGTGCTGAACAAGACGCTCGGCTACGGCACCTCGCTCGGCGGGATCCCGAACCTGGTGCTGGTGGCGGTGGTGATCACGCTCATCGGCGCGTGGCTGCTGCACACCACCAAGTTCGGCCGCTACACCTACGCGGTCGGCTCGAACGCCGAAGCCGCCCGCCGGGCCGGGATCGGCGTCACGCGGCACCTGCTCAAGGTGTACCTGCTCACCGGGTTCCTCGCCGGGATCGCCGGGTTCATGTCGCTGGCGTACTACGCGTCGACGACCATCACCGCGCACACGACGGACAACCTCAACGCCATCGCGGCGACGGTCATGGGCGGCACGAGCCTGTTCGGCGGGATCGGCTCGGTGCTGGGCACGGTCATCGGGGTGTTCATCCCGGCCGTGCTCAAGAAGGGGTTCAACATCACGCAGGTGCCGGACTTCTGGCAGATGATCGCGGTCGGCGCGGTGCTCGTCGCCGCCGTGTGGTTCGACCAGCGCCGCCGCAGGCAGCGCAACTCTCGATGAACTACAACGAGGTAGGGAGTTCGATTCGATGAAGAAGGTGCTCACGGCCGGCGTCGTGGCGGCGACGGCGGTGCTGCTCGCCGCGTGCAGCTCCGGGCAGGTCGGCGGCGGTTCCGGCGGCGGGGTGCAGAACAACAAGCAGCTCGCGCTGATCCCCGGTGTGCAGGCGGAGCCGTTCTACATCTCGATGCAGTGCGGGGCCGAGGCCGAGGCGAAGAAGCTCGGCTACACGCTCACCACCCAGGCGCCGCAGCAGTTCGACGCGGCCCTGCAGACGGAGAAGGTCAACGCGCTGGGCTCCAACCCGCCGGCGGCGTTGCTCATCGCGCCGACCGACGACACGGCGATGCTCGCGCCGATCCAGCAGGTCGCCAACCGCGGCACGAAGATCGTCCAGGTCGACACCTCGCTGAAGGACTCCAGCATCGCGGTTTCGTCGATCTCGTCCAACAACGTCGAGGGCGGCCAGCTCGCGGCGAAGACGCTGGCCGAGCTGGTCGGCAACCGCCAGGGTTCCGTGCTCGTGCTCGACACGAAGGCGGGCACGTCCACGACGGCCGCCCGGGTGCAGGGCTTCACCGACGAGCTCAAGAACCACCCGAACCTGAAGTCGATCGGCGTCCAGTTCACGAACAACGAACCGGAGCAGGCGGCGTCGAAGGTCACCGCGGCACTGGCGTCCACCCCGGACCTGATCGGCATCTTCGCCACGAACCTCAACACGGGCGAGGGCGCGGCGACGGGCCTGCGCAACGCGGGCAAGACGGGTCAGGTGAACCTCGTCGGCTTCGACGCCAGTCCGTCCGAAGTGGACGGTCTGCGCAGCGGCGAGTACCAGGCGCTGATCGCGCAGGACCCGGCGATGATCGGGCAGCAGGGCGTGGACCAGGCGGTCGCGGCGCTGGAGGGCAAGCCGGTGACGAAGAGCCTCACCGCTTCCCTGCACTCGCTGACCAAGGCGAACATGGACGCGAACTCGCAGTACTTCTACAAGCAGTCCTGCTAGCGGTCCTCTCCTGACCCGGGCCCCGCGTCCGGGTCAGGAGATGGCGCGCAGCCTGCCGTCGGGCGCGCGGAGCCGCGTGAGCGCCTGGGCGGTCTCGTCGTCGGCGGGCAGGAAGACGACGAGCTGCTGGCCGTCCGAGGGGAGTTCGAGCGTTTCGCGGTTCAGCCGGAGTTCCCCCGCCGTGGGGTGGGCGAGCCGGAGCACACCCCGCCGCGGCACGACGTGCCGGTTCACCCGCCGGGTGAACTCGGGCCCGAGTTCGAGGTGCTCGGCGGAGGACGACGCCCACGCCTCGAACGCCCGCTCGTCGGCGAGGTCCTCCCAGTCGGGGAAGAAGGTCCTGGCGCGGGGGTCGGCGAAGACGTAGCGGGTGAGGTTCGGCGCGCCGGCGTCCAGCAGGCCGGTCGCCCGCACCATCGCCTCGAAGCAGCTCGTGTGGGCGAGGACGTCGCCGAGCCGGTTGGTCACCACCGCGATGCCGGGTTCGAGGAGGCGGAGGGTCTCCCGCACGGTGGGCCGGACCTCCCGCGGAGCGTGCCGGGTCGACGCGAGGCAGCCGCCGCCGGTGATCTTCGCCAGGTACCGCAGGTGGCTGCGCTCGGCCGGGGAGAGGCTGAGCGCGTCGGCGAGCGCGTTCAGCACGGCGATCGAGGGGTTGTGGTCCCGGCCCTGTTCGAGGCGGGTGAGGTACTCGACGCTGATCCCGGCCCTGGTGGCGAGGTCGACCCGCCGCAGCCCCGGCGAGCGGCGGCGGCCGCGGTCGGGCAGGCCGAGGGACTCCGGCTGGGTGCTGTCGCGCTTGGCTCGGAGGAAATCGCCAAGTGGTGTGCCCATGTGTCGAGGATAAGGCCTGGCGGGACGGCTCAGGGTGGCCCTGCGGGGGCCAGCCTGAGCACGGTCTGGTCCCACTCGCGCTGCGGTCCGAAGCTGGATGGCATGACGAACAAGTTGGTGATCATCCTCGGCAGTGTCCGGGAAGGACGGTTCGGTCCGGTCGTGGGTTCGTGGCTGGCGGAGCAGGCCCGTGCTCACGGGGGTTTCGAGGTGGAGGTCGTCGACCTGGCGGATGTCGAGCTCCCGCTGGCGCTCCCCGCGGCGCCGCCGAAACTGGCCGGGGCGGAGTACCCGCGGCCCGCCGGGATGGCGGCACTGACCGCGGCTCTGGAGAGCGCGGACGCGTTCCTCGTGGTGACGCCCGAGTACAACCACAGCTATCCCGCGTCGCTGAAGGCGGCGATCGACTGGCACTTCACGCAGTGGACGGCGAAACCGGTCGCGTTCGCCAGCTACGGCGGGCTGGCCGGGGGCAGGCACGCCGTGCTGCACCTGGAGAACGTGCTGACGGAACTGCACGCCGTGACCATCAGGGACGGCCTGGTGTTCCCGAACTACTTCCACACCTGGCAGGACGGCCAGCCGCTCGACGCCGACGCACCCACCCGCGCGAAGGTGGTGCTCGACCAGCTCGCCTGGTGGGCGGACGCCCTCCGCGTGGCACGGGAAAAGGCGCCGTACCCCGGCTGAGTGTCACCGGGAGCGTGACGGGGTACCCGGCGCCGAGGCGGTGGGGACATGGCGGCGCAGCGGTGGGACGAGGCACAGCAACGGCGGGCGTGGCTGGCCGTGCCGGTGGCGGTGCTGTGCAAGTTCATCGACGACCAGGGCTACTACCTGGCCGCGTTGCTGGCCTACTACGGGTTCCTGTCGCTGTTCCCGCTGCTCCTGTTGCTGGTGACGGTGCTGGGGTTCGCGCTGCAGGACGATCCGGGGTTGCAGCAGCAGGTACTGCACTCGGCGTTGGCGGACTTCCCGGTGATCGGGCAGCAGATCGCCGGGAACGTCCACAGCCTCAACGGGCACGTCGCCGGGGTGGTGATCGGGGCGGTCGGCGCGGTGATCGGCGGGCTCAGCGTGGCCGGGGCGGGGCAGGCGGTGCTCAACAAGGTGTGGGCGGTGCCGCGCGTGCGCCGGCCCGGGATCGGCGGGTACTACGCGCGGAGCCTGCTGCTGGTGGTGACGCTCGGGCTGGGCGTGCTGCTCACCACCGTGCTGACGGCGGTGGTCGGTGTCCTCGGCTGGGGTGTGCTGGTGCGCGTCGGCGGCACGGTCGCCGCGGTGGCGGTCAACGTGCTGCTGTTCCTGCTGGGGTACCGGGTGCTGACCGGGCGGCCGGTGCCGGTGCGGGAGCTGTGGCCGGGGGTGCTGTTCGCGGCGGCCGTGTGGCAGGGGTTGCAGGAGGCGGGCACTTACCTGGTGGAGCACGAGCTGCGGGGCGCCAGCGCGACGTACGGGCTGTTCGGGATCGTGCTCGGGTTGCTGACGTGGCTGTACCTCGGCGGGCTGGTGTTCGTGCTCGGCGCGGAGATCAACGCCGTGCGGGCGCTGCGCCTGTGGCCGCGGAGCGTGCTGACGCTGTTCGTCGCCGACCCGGACCTCACCGGCGCGGACGAGAAGGCGTACACCGCGTACGCGGGCACGGAACAACACGTCGAGCGGGAGGACATCAAGGTCCACTTCCCGGAGGAGGAGTAGACCTCCCCCGGGCGGTGACCCTCACAACTCCCCGAGCCGCCTCGCCAGCCACTCGCGCGTCTCGCGCCAGAGGCCCGCTCCCAGCGAGACCCGGGCGACGCCCAGCGACGCGACATCCACCCCGGGAATGCGGTTTCCGTTGACGGCGGCCGGGCTCACCGCACGCACGAACTCCCCCAGCACGTCCGCGGAGCGGAGCAGGATCGGGTACACGCAGTCCGCCCCCGCCGCCAGGTACGCCTTCGCCCGCTCGATCGCCTCCGGCAGCACTTCCGCCCCGCGCCCGCCCAGGAACAGGTCGACGCGGGCGTTGAGCACCAGCGCGTCCCCCGCGGCTTCGCGCACCGACGCCAGCCACTCGGCCTGCTCCGCGATCGGGCGGAGGGCGCCGCGCGCGTGGTCGGTGTCCTCCAGGTTGCAGCCGACCGCGCCGGCCTCCAGCAGCCGCTCGACCAGCTCGGCGGCGGGCAGCCCGTACCCCGATTCGGCGTCGACCGTCACCGGGACCGACACCGCGCGGGCGATCCGCGCGGCAGCGGCGAACATCTCGTCCACCGGCGCCCGTTCCCCGTCGCCGTAACCCAGTACCGCCGCGACGGCGTGCGAACTCGTTGCCACCACGGGAAAACCGGCCTCTTCGACCAGCCGGGCGCTGTCGGCGTCCCACACGTTCGGCAGCAGCAGCGGCTTTCCGGGCACGTGCAGTGCCCGCAGCGCGGCGGCCGTCACCGGGGGTTCTCCGGCAGCGGCTTGTGGCTGGTGACACCCAGCCGGTTGAACGCGTTGATCGCGGTGATCGCCCACGCCACCACGAGGTACTGCTCCTCGGTGAAGGCGGTGGTCGCCTGCTCGTACACGTCGTCCGGCACGTCCTGCACCTGCGAGAGCCGGGTCATCGCGTCGGTCAGGGCCAGCGCGGCCCGCTCCTGCTCGCTGTAGAAGTCGGTCTCCTGCCACGCGCCGACCATCAGCACGCGCCGCTCGGTCTCGCCGAGCTTCCGCGCGTCCCGCGCGTGCAGGTCCAGGCAGTACGCGCAGCCGTTGAGCAGCGACGCCCTGATCTTCACCAGCTCGATGAGGCGCTGGTCCAGTCCGGCGTCGGCGGCCGCCTTTTCGATGTCGTGGTGCAGGTTGAGGAGGTGCTTGAACAGCTGCGGGCTGCGTTCGCTGATCTGGATCCGCTTCGTCATGACGACAACGCTATCGCCAACTGGCCCACGTGTATGGTCCAGTTTCGTGGCAGATTCGTGGACCAGTCCGGGCTGGGACGTGCACCTTGACTGGCATCCGGGCACCGGACGGCAGGGGCTCGCGGACGCACTCCGCCGGGCGATCCGGGAGGGGCGGCTGGCACCCGGCACCGCGGTGCCGTCGACACGTGCGCTCGCCAAGGACCTGGGCGTCGCACGCGGCACGGTTACGCGCGTCTACGCCGACCTGACCACCGAGGGCTACCTGCGCACGAGCCAGGGCGCGCCGACCCGCGTCGCCGCGATCAACCCCGCCACCCCGGCCCCGGAGAAGACCGGCCCGCGCGCCGCGCCGTGGGTGCCGGACGCGAGGTGGGACCTCTACCCCGGCCGCCCCGACCTGTCGTCCTTCCCGCGTGCGGCCTGGGCTTCGGCGACCCGGCGCGTGCTGCAGGAAGCGCCCGCGAACGTGTTCGACTACGGCGAGGTGCACGGTTCGGCGGCACTGCGGGAGTCGCTGGCGCGCTACCTGTCCCGCAGCCGGGGCGTGGTCGCCGAGCCCGACCGGATCGTGGTGTGCGGCGGGTTCAGCCACGCGCTGACCGTGCTCTGCCACGTCCTGCGCGAGCGCGGGGAAACCTCGCTGGCCTTCGAAGATCCGTCCCTACCCCAGATCCGTGAGAACGCGAGCCGCGCGGGCCTGCGGCTCGCCGGGGTGCCCGTCGACGAAGCCGGTATACAAGTGTCCCTTGTGGACAATCCCGCCGTCGTCGTCACCCCCGCGCACCAGTACCCCCTCGGCGTGACGCTCGCACCGGAACGCCGGACGGCACTGGCGCGCTGGGCCACGACGACCGGCGGCCTGGTGATCGAGGACGACTACGACGGCGAGTTCCGCTTCGACCGGCAGCCCGTCGGCGCGTTGCAGGCCCTCGCGCCCGATCGGATCGTCTACACGGGAACGGTCAGCAAAACCCTCGCTCCCGCGACGCGCATCGGGTGGCTGGTGCTGCCGAGGTCACTCGTCGAACCGGTGCGCGCGGCTCTCACCGCGACCGGCTGGCGACCGCCGACGCTGGACCACCTGGTGCTCGCCGACATGCTCGACTCCGGCGCCTACGACCGGCACGTGCGGCAGCGACGCACCACCTACCGGCGTCGCCGCGATCGCCTGCTTTCCTTGCTGCCCAAGGGTTTCCAGCCGATCGGGATCTCCGCGGGCCTGCACCTGCTGGTGCTGCTGCCGCCACACCTCACCGAGGCGGAGGTGATCAAGGCCGCGCTGCGGGAATCGGTGGCGATCGACGGCCTGGGGCGGCACTGGTTCGCCGAGGGCGAGCACCCGCAGGGCATCGTGCTCGGCTACGCGACCCCCGCCGAGCATGCGTTCGGCCCCGCGGTCGAAGCGCTGATGCGCGCCCTGGGTCAGTTCTCCAGCGGCCCCGGGTGAGCCAGGTCCGGCGGCATGGGCTCGTTCGGCGCGTACGCCGGGGCCTGACCGTCCGCCAGCGCAGCGGCCGAGTCGACGAGCCCGAACCGGTCCCGCACCTTGCCGAGGAAATCCGGCTCGGTCAACCGCACGAGCTTCGCCCGCTGCTGCGCGCCGTACACGCTGATCCAGTCACCCGGGTTCAGCACGCCCCGGAGCTGCCCGTCGACGCTCACCGCGACTTGACCCGAATGCTCCAGCACCAGGATCCCGACCGACTGCGAACAGTCCAGCACGACGCTGCGGTTGAACACCATGTGCGCCGCCACGGGCGTGAACACCAGCGCGTCCAGCTTCGGCGACACGATCGGCCCGCCCGCCGCGAAGCTGTACGCCGTGGACCCGGTGGACGAAGCGACGATGAGCGCGTCGGCGCTGTAGGAGGCGAAGAGCTTCCCGCCGACGTACACCGCGAGGCTCGCCTGCCGGTCCCGCGCCAGCTTCTCCACGACGACGTCGTTGAGCGCCAGCACGTCCAACGGCACGCCCCAGCCGACCTCGCTCTTCATCCCCGGCCGCGGCTGCGGCGGCGGCAGCGCGGGCCCGCGCCCGTACCGCAGCATCGCCTCCATACCCCGCGGGATCTCCAGCGGCCGCGACGCGCGCATCGTCAGCGCCATCCGCGCGTCCACCGTCGTCTCGCCCCGCTGCACGGCGTCGAGCGCCGCACGCACGTCGTCGGTGCTGACCTCGGTGAGGAAGCCGACGCGCCCGACGTTCACGCCCAGCACCCGCGCCCCCGACGGCCCGGCGACACGCACGCCGCGCAGGAACGTGCCGTCGCCGCCGACGGTGACGATCAGATCGGGATTACCCGCCCGCGCCGCCTCGTCCCGCGCGTGCAGCCTGCCGTCGTGGTCGTCCCACACGTCGATGTCGACGCACGGGATGCCGTGCTCGGCCGCCCACTGCCGCACCTCACGGGCCGCCGCGAGTGCCGCCTCCTTGCCGCCGTGGACGACCAGACCGACGCGCTCGACAGGCACCATGCTTCCCATTGTCCAGACCGCGGCGGATCAGGCAGCGCGTCGTCCCGTCAGTTCGACGGGACCTTGATCAGCAGCGCGTCACCCTGGCCGCCGCCACCGCACAGCGCCGCGGCACCGAGCCCGCCGCCACGGCGCCGCAACTCGTGCACGAGGTGCACCGCCAGCCGGGCACCGGAAGCCCCGATCGGGTGGCCGAGCGCGATCGCGCCACCGTTGACGTTCACCTTCTCCGGGTCCAGCCCGAGCTTCTCGCTCGACACCAGGCCCACCGCGGCGAACGCCTCGTTGATCTCCACCAGGTCCAGCGCGCTCACGTCGAGCTTCGCCTTCGCCAGCGCGGCCTTGATCGCGTTGGACGGCTGCTCGTGCAGGCTCGCGTCCGGGCCGGCGACGACGCCGTGCGCGCCGATCTCCGCCAGCGGCGTGATGCCCAGCTCCTCGGCCTTCTCCCGGCTCGCCACGACGACGGCCGCCGCGCCGTCGGAGATCTGCGACGCCGAGCCCGCGGTGATCGTGCCGTCCGCGGCGAACGCGGGACGCAGCTTCGCCAGGCCCTCGACGGTCGTGTCCGCGCGCACGCCCTCGTCGGTCTCGAACAGCACCGGGTCGCCCTTGCGCTGCGGGATCGAGACGGGGGCGATCTCCTCCTTGAACAGGCCGTTCGCGATGGCCGCCGCGGCCCGCTGGTGCGAGCGCGCCGAGAACTCGTCCTGCTGCTCACGGGTGAGGCCGTAGCGCGAGTTGTACTTCTCGGTCGAAGCGCCCATCGCGACCTGGTCGAAGGCGCAGAACAGGCCGTCGTAGGCCATGTGGTCCAGCAGCGTCGCGTCGCCGTACTTGAAGCCCGACCGCGACTTCGGCAGCAGGTGCGGCGCCTGCGTCATCGACTCCTGCCCGCCCGCGACGACGAGGTCGAACTCGCCCGCGCGGATGAGCTGGTCGGCCAGCGCGATCGCGTCGAGGCCGGACAGGCACACCTTGTTGATGGTCAGCGCGGGCACGTCCATCGGGATGCCAGCCGCGACCGCGGCCTGCCGCGCCGGGATCTGCCCCGCGCCGGCGGTCAGGACCTGGCCCATGATCGTGTACTGCACGGCCTCGGGCGACACCCCGGCGCGCTCGAGCGCGGCCTTGATGGCCACCCCGCCCAGCTGTGCTCCGGAGAAGTCCTTCAGGGACCCCAGCAGTCGACCGATCGGGGTGCGGGCGGCACCCAGGATCACCGAACCGGACAAGGCAGCCTCCAAAACACGAACAACGGCGGTCATCTCGACGATACCGGCAGGACCTCGCCAGTACAGGTGTGAGTCGCGGCACGCGAACGGCGACTCGCGGGCGCCTATGCTCCCCCTCATGGATGAGGCGCTGAAACCGCTCGTGACGACGATCGACCACGTCGGCATCGCGGTGCCGGACCTCGACGCGGCCATCGCCTTCTACGCCGAGAACTTCGGCATGCGCGCGACGCACACCGAGGAGAACGAGGAACAGGGCGTGCGCGAAGCGATGCTGCACGCCGAGGGCGACGAGTCCGGCCCCGCGATCCAGCTGCTCGCGCCGCTGCGCCCGGACTCGACGATCGCGAAGTTCCTCGACACCAAGGGCCCGGGCCTCCAGCAGGTCGCCTACCGGGTCCGCGACGTCGAAGCCGCCGCGGAGGCCTTGCGCGCCAAGGGTTTGCGGCTGCTGTACGACAAGGCCAAGCGTGGCACCGCGGGCAGCAGGGTCAACTTCGTGCACCCGAAGGACGCCGGCGGCGTGCTCGTGGAACTGGTGGAGCCCGCTTCCTAGGAGGGAGCAGGCCGCGCCATCAGCGCGTCGGCGATGAAGTTCAGCTCCCGCTCCATCAGGTCCGGCGGCTCGTCGCCGTGCCGCGCGACGGAGTGGCGGTAGCTCACGGCGAGTGCGAGCAGGCCGGCCGCGCTGTCGACGTCCGCGACCGCGATCCCGCCCTCACCCGCCGCGAGGATCACCGCCCGCACCTGCCGCACCAGCTGCTGGAACCGTTCGTGCAGCGCGTCCCGCACCGCGCGGTGCGTGTCGGCCTCACGCCAGAGCAGGTGCGACAGCATGCGGGAGCAGGCGAGCCGGGCGTCCAGTTCGCGGACCAGACGCCGCAGGCTCTCCGCGATGTCCCCCGGCACCACCACCAGCTCCGGCTCGATCTGCTCGTCGGGCAGTCGCTTGATCAGCGCGCCCAGCAGGTCGGACTTGCGCCGGAAGTAGTAGTGCACGAGACCTTTCGGCACGCGGGCGCGTTCCGCGATGCGCGACGTGGGCGTGGCGTCGAAACCCGATTCGGCGAACAGCTCCTCCGCCGCGACGAGGATCCGCTCCTTCGCCGGGGGCTCTTCCGTACTCAGTGCTGACCCGCCATCCTGTGCGCCGAGTTCGCCACGGGCAGCGCCGCGGCACCGATGACCAGGGTCAGGCCACCGATGATCCAGGCGGACCACGCGGCGGCGGTCAGGTCGGTGTAGCTCATCACCCAGGGCGAGATGAACAGCAGGGCGCCGAGCACGACCTGCACCCCTTCGCCGTAGACGAGCCCCGGCATGGCCAGGGACAGCAGACCGTCGAGGGCGATCAGCGCGCCCAGCACGATCATCGTCCACATCGCGGCGTTGTCGGTGTCCACCCACAGGAACGACAGCACCGCCACCACTCCCAGCACCACCTCGGCCCAGTCGTGCGGACGCATCCATGCACGTGTCGAGGTTTCGGCCATCGTGAATCACCTCCTGAAAGCGCCTTTGCTCTCCCGGATTTCCATGGTGCGCTTGGTTGGCCGCCCGGTCAAGAATTCCGGAGCGCACCCGTGCCGGTAACGCTCCGCGTCACGGTTACGGCCTGCCGCCTCCCCACCACCACCCTCAATGGCGACGCTCCGCGTCACAGCTACCATTTCGTTATGAGCCTTGGCGAAGAACGGGAGCTTGTACCGCTGGGGGCCGGCTTCGACCTGGCGAAGCGCGGCTACGACCGGCATCAGGTGGACGAGCACCTGGAACGGCTCGACGGCGACCTCAAGATGCTCGCCGCCGACCGGGACGCCGCCATCTCGCAGGCGGGCGACCTGGCGCGCCAGCTGGAACAGGCCCGCGGGGAGATCGACAACCTCCGCGGCCAGGTCGAACGGCTGGGCCAGCCGCCGACGACCGTCGAGGGCCTGTCCGAACGCCTGCAGCGCATGCTCCGGCTCGCGCAGGACGAGGCCGCCGACACCCGGGCCCGCGCCGAGGCCGAGGCGGGGCACATCCGGGCGAAGGCCGAGGCCGACGCGAGCGCGATGCGTGCCCGCTACGAGCAGCTGCTGTCCGAGCTCGACGCCCGGCGCAAGGAGATGGAGGCCGAGCACCGCAAGGTCCTGGAGGACGCGCGGGCCGAGGCCGAGTCGATCACCCAGAAGGCCAAGGACGAGCGCGACCGGCTGGACTCCGAGGCCGAGCAGCGCCGTACGAAGGTCGAAGAGGACTTCGAGATCGCCATGGCCGCCCGGCGCACCGAGGCCATGCGCGTGCTGGCCGAGCAGGAGGCCGCGAGCAAGGCCGAGGCGGAACGCCGCGTGCGCGAGGCGACCGAGGAGGCCACCGCGATCCGCACGAAGGTCGCGGAGGAGCAGAAGGCGGCCCACGAGGAGATCGAGCGCCGCCGCCGCGAGTCGATCGAGGACGCGAACCGCCGCAAGCAGGCGTCGATCACCGAGGCGAACGCCCGGCTCGCCGAGGCCACGGACGAGGCGCAGCGGCGGGTCCGCGAGGCGACCGAAGAGGCCAACAAGCGCATCAACGCCGCCGCCGACCGGGTCGAGGCGCTCCGGTCGCTGCGTGCCGGGATCGCCGAGCAGGTCAAGGCCGCGAAGGCCGTGCTCAACGAGGCGACCGCCGTCCTGGGCGACGCGGCGCCGGTGGTGGAGCCGTTGCCCGAGGAGCAGCCGACCCGTCCGGCGACGCCGGTTCCGGCCGCCAAGGAGGGGGCTGCGAGCAAACCGACTGGCGAGTAGCCTTCACAGCCACGCGGTTCGCGCACTGGCCGGGAGGACTTTCGCATGGCGGCTTACCAGACTGTGGTCGTGGGTACGGACGGTTCGGATTCGTCCTTTCGCGCGGTCGACCGGGCGGCGGCGGTGTCGGCGGATTCGGGTGCGCGGCTGGTGATCGTGTGCGCCTACTACCCGGCGAGCCGCAGCGACGTCGAGAAGGCGCAGGACGTGCTCCGCGACGAGGCGTACCAGGTGGTGGGCTCCGCTCCGGCCGAGGACACGCTGCAGTCGGCGCGTGACCGGGCCGTCAAGGTGGGGGCCACGGACATCGACACGGTCGCGGTGGTCGGCGAGCCGGTGGAGGCGCTGCGGAAGGTCGTGCGGGAGCGGTCGGCGGACCTGCTGGTCGTCGGCAACCGGGGGCTGAACACGCTGGCCGGCCGGATCCTCGGTTCGGTGCCCGCGGAGGCGGCGCGGAAGTCCGGGGTGGACGTCCTGATCGTGCACACGACCTGACGGTCCGGCGTGGACGAGGAACGACTCGAACGCATCCTGCTCGGCGGTCAGCGGCGGTACACGCGGCTCGAGGTGGCCGAGAAGACGGGTGTGCCGATCGAACGCGCGACGAGGCTGTGGCGGGCGCTGGGTTTCGCGACGGTCGCCGACGACGACGTGGTGTTCACCGATGCCGATGTGGAGGCCGTGCGCCTGGCCGATCAGCTGATTTCGTCGGGGTGGCTGGACCCGCGCCTGGAGACGACGGTGACGAGGGCGCTGGGCCAGCACCTGTCGCGGCTGGCGGAGTGGCAGGTGTCCATGTTGTGGACGCTGATCACGGAGAACGAGGAGCTGGGCCGCGACGAGAAGCAGGTGGCGCTGCTGGTGGAGCGGCTGGTGCCCGAGTTGCAGCGGGTGCAGGACTTCGTGTGGCGGCGGCACCTGGCGGCGTTCGCGGGGCGGGCGCTGGCGTCGCCGGAGGAGAACCTGGAGGCGCGGACCGAGGTCGCGGGGTTCGTGGACATGGTCGGGTACACGCGGTTGACGCGGCGGATCGGCGAGTCGGAGCTGAGTGAGATCCTGGAGCGGTTCGAGGCGCTGGCGACCGAGGTGGTGGCCGAACACCACGGCCGGGTGGTCAAAATGATCGGCGACGAGGTCCTGTTCGTGGCCGATTCGCCCGTGGACGCCGCGGAGATCGCGCTGACGCTGACGGAACGCACAACGGCGGACCCGACGCTGCCGGACGTCCGGGCGGGGATGGCGTCGGGGAGGATCTTGAGCCGCTTCGGGGACGTGTACGGCTCGGTGGTGAACCTGGCCGCACGCCTGACGTCGATCGCCCGCCCAGGCACGATCCTCATCGACCGGGAACTGGCCCGCGCGCTGGCGACGACCCACAGGTACTCGATCCGCCCCCGCCGCGCCACGGCTGTTCGCGGTTACGCGCGCCTGCGCTCGTTCGCCCTCCGCCGGGGCTGAGGCGCTTCGGGCGCGGTTCGGGCGGTCTGTTCTGTTGACCGCAGCCCGCCCACGGCACCGCACGGCCATCGCACGCCGCCGCGCGAGCCACTGCCGCGCAGCCGAACGCACCCCGCGCCCCGCCGCCGCAGCCACCGAACGCACCCGGGCCTCAGCGCCGCGCCGCCGCACCGCGGCCACCGCACGCACCCCGCGCTCCACCGCCACGGCCGCCGCATGCTCCCCGCCCATCGCCGCAGCCGCCGAACGTACCCCGCCAGCCCGCCGCCGCGGTCACCCGAGCCACCGCACGCACCGCGCAACCCACCGCCGCGGCCGCCGAAGGCGACGCCACAGCCCGCCCAGCGCGCCACCCCAGCCACTTCGCGCCACAGGCCGCCGCGAGCCCCACGGCGGCAGGCCAAGGCGGCGAACCCGCCAGGCGACCTGCCACCGCGAACCTCGCCGTCCGGCCTGCGCAGCCCGACGACGGGCGCGAAACCGCGATGGTCAGGCGGGTAGCACGGCGTACTGCCGCACGTACAGATCGGTGTAGGTGACGGGCCCCCGCGGTCCGGGGACGCGGTCCAGGTTGATGCCGGTCTCCGGCACGGCCAGCAGCTTGAAACCGTCGAGCAGGCGCGTCGGCGCGTTCCAGAAGACGCCCGTGCCCGTGTAACCGTCGAAGAACGCCTCGGCGGCGGCGCTGTCCTCCGTGGCGATCCCCGCCGCGAGGCCGGACGTCTGCTCGTTCGCGATGCGCACCGCCTCGGCGAGGCTCTCGACCTGCGCGACGGTGACCGTCGCCTCGTGGTCGGAGTCCAGTGCCCACTCGTAGCCGATCGCGTGCTCGTGCGGCGGCAGCGAAGGCGTCACCTCACGCTCCGCGAGCGCCTCGGAGATCACCGGCCACAGCCGCTCGTGGACGGCGGAGTGCACCAGCAGCAGGTTCAGCCGGTTGCACACGCCCAGCCGGTCGAGGCTGTCGAACACCAGCGCGCGCACCTTGTCCGCGTCCGCGGCCTCGTCCACGTAGAGCACGCCGCCGCCGTCCGCGTGGGCGAGCGTGCGGACGCCGTGCACCGCGGCCTCGGTGGCGAGCCTGCGGGTGCTCTCCCCGCTGCCGCGCAGGATCACCAGCGGCACCAGGCTCGGCAGCTGCACCAGCGCCGTGGCGGCCTCGCGCTCGACGCGGGGCACGAGCTGGATCGCGTCCGCGTCGATGCCGGCTTCGGTGAGCGCGGGCGCGATCACCACGTCGAGCAGCCGCTGGGCGGACCCCAGCGCGGCCGAACCCGTGCGCAGCACACCGGCGTTGCGGGACTTGACCAGCTGCGAAGCCACGTCGACCGTCACGTTCGGCCGCGCCTCGTAGTTCGCGCCGATCACGCCCACCGGGCGCCGCCGCTCCACCAGCCGCAGGCCGCCGTCCAGTGTGGACACCGGGATCGATCGTTCCTGGTGCGGGGCGCCGGCGAGCAGGCGCAACTGCTCGGCCATCCCGGTGAGCCGCTCCTCGGTGATGGTCAAGCGGTCCAGCAGCCCCGCGCTCATGCCCTCTTCCCGGGCCTTCGCGACGTCGGCGCGGTTGGCTTCCAGCACCGCCTCACGGTGCTCCAGGAGCAGGCGTGCCATGGCGGTCAACGCGGCGTCGATGGCCTCGTCCGGCGCCGTGGCCAGTGCTGGAACCGCCGACTTCGCCGCCCGCGCGCATTCCTCTACTGCCTTGGCCACCTCGTCGGACACAGCGCACCTTCCTTTCGCCGCTTTCAGGCACTCCAGTGTGCCGTACGGGCAGCTCAGGACTGCAGCGCGGGCTCCAGCAACCACGCCCCGCCGACCACGAGACACGTCAGCGCGATCACCACCATGATCAGCACCCACAGCGCGGCGGGCACGCCGGTGAGCCGGTCCAGCTGGTCGACGTCGGAGTCACGGGCCGCGCCCCGGCGTCGTTTCCGCTGCAGCTCGAACACCGGCCGGAGGCCGCCGAACAGCAGGAACCACGTGATGAGGTACACGAACCACGCCTGCACCTCCGGTCCGGCGACGAGCGCGACCACGGCGAGCCCGCCCGCCGTCAGCACGACGGACAGCACGCCGTAGGCGTTGCGCACCATCACCAGCACCCCGAGCAGGAGCACCGCGGCGACGGCGAGCAGCACCGTGATCCGGTCGGCGGCGAGCAGCCCGGCGAACCCGAGCCCGAGCACCCCGGGCGCGGGGTAGCCGGCCAGCGACGTCAGCACCATGCCGGGCCCCGTCGGGCGACCGCGCGACACCGTGACGCCGGACGTGTCGGAGTGCAGCTGGATCCCCTGCAGGCGCCGCCCGGCGAGCACCGCGACGAGGGCGTGCCCGGCCTCGTGCACGATGGTCACGAGGTTGCGGGCCAGCCGCCACGGTGCCCCGGACAGCACCAGCAGCAGCGCGAGACCGCCCGTCACCAGCGGCACCCAGACCGTCGGGTCCGGCTGCGCACCGAAGATCCCGACCGGTGATACGACGTCGCCCGTGTCCGCGAGTTGCACGCGCGCAGCTCACCACATCGGTTGTCTACGTGGTGTTACCACCCCCGTCCGTTTCACAGGTTTCCGTTCTGCTGTCAGTAAGTCCTGGTCAGGTCGCCGCGTCGGGACGACGGCTCGCCTCAGCGGTGAGGGCGCCCGCGCGGCTGCTTCCGGGGCGCGGTTAGGCGGGTCGGCGAAGTCGGCCCGGACGGTCATCCGATTCGGCTCTGCGGGGCTCGGCGCTGAACGGTCCCGGCCCGAAGAGCGCCGACCCGAACGGCACCGGGCCGTGAGGCTCGGCACGGAAAAGTCCGGCCGGAATGGCACCAATCCCAAGGGCACCGGGCCGCGAGGCTCGGTCCGAAGGGCCTCGGCCCGGGGAGCACCTCTCCGAAGGGGCAGCAGTCCGAAGCGCAACGGCTCGAAGCGCCCGGCACTGACGGGGCCGACTCGGCAGACACCGGCCCGAAGGCCCGGCCCGCAACGCGCCTCCCCCGAAGGGCCTGACCCGACAGACACCGACCCGACAGACACCGGCCCGAACGGCCTCGGCCCCCAGCCCGGAGCCTCCGACCCAGCTCCCCCGTTCCCGAACCCCCGCCCCGAGCGGCCTCGAACCGGACCCACGGACGTCCGAGAACTCTCGCCCGACGAGTGCACGGACTCGGCGCCAAGACCGTGACCTCGCCTACGAGCGCGCGGGATCCCTCACCCTTGACCGTGGACTCACCCCAGGCGGACCTCCCGGTGTACGCGCAGCAGCAACCCCACCCAGCTCCGGTACGGGCGCCAGCGTTCGGAGAGCGTCTCGAGTTCCGCGACGTCCGCATCCGGCAGGCCGTACAGCTCGCGCATCTCGTCGTGCAGACGGGGTTCATTGGCCGGGAACAGGTCCGGATGACCGGCCCCGCGGATGAGGATCAGCTCGGCCGAGAACGGGCCGATACCCGGTAGCCGCCGCAACTGCCGCAGCGCTTCCTCGGGTTCGAGGGCCCGGAGCGCTTCGGCGTCGAGCAAGCCCTCCTCCGCCGCTCGGGCCATCGCGCGGAGCCGGTGCACCTTCGTCGCCGAGAGACCCAGTGGTTGGTCTAGCGTGCGCAGGACCGAGGGCGCGGGGAACGACGCGAGCCGCTTGCCCTCGACGTCGACCAGCTCGCCGTACCGCTCCGCGATGCGCTGCTTGATGGCGGCGGCCTGCGTCATCCGGATGCGTGACGCGATGATCGCCCAGCACGCCGCCTCGTACGGCGAGTGGAACAGCACGGGCCGCAACCCCGGAAAACGCTCCTGCAGCGCACCCACCACGGGATCGGCCCTGCCCAGCTCCGCGAACCTGCCGCCGTCGACGTCCAGCGACAGTATTCGGCCCACCTGCCGCACCGCCGCGCCGACCACTTCCCCTTCCGCGGCAACGGAAACCTCGACCGAACCCGGTGCTCTCCGCCGGATCAGGACACCGGCGTGCTGCCAGCTCCCCTCGACCGGGAACGCCATGCGCAGCGTGCCCGGCTCCTCCGCGGCGTCGGCGCGCGCCGCCGGCGTGAACCCTTCGAGGAACCGCGCGGATGCGGCGAGGTCGAACGGGCCCTCCGCACGCAGTTCGGCGGGGCGCTGCAAGGTGCTGGTCATCGGTACCTCCAGTGGTCGGATCTTCGTTGCGCCGACCATAGCGCCGACCACCGACAGTTTTCGGCGCCGCCGAAAACCCGTTGCCCACCTTGCTACCTTCGTCGCATGGGAACTTTGTGGCAGTCCAGCGTCGCGACCGCTCGTCCGCGGTCCGCCTGAACGCAGCGGCTGCTCACACCCCCGCGCCGACGATCCGTCCGCGCCCCTTCCCCACGCACACCAGTCGCTGCGTCATGAGCCCTGTCCTTCCTCATGACGTGGAGTCCCCATGCCCCCGGCACCCCGTGCCGAGCGCTCCGGTGGCGTGCACTTCCTTGCCGCACCCCGGATCGCCGCCCGGCTCGTTCGCTCCTGCCCGCTGCACCCCGGCGACCTCGTCGTCGAGTTCGGTGCCGGGCAGGGCGCGATCACCACCCATCTGGCTGAAACGAACGCTCAGGTGCTCGCCGTCGAACGAGACCCCGAGTTCGTCCGCAAGCTCCGGAGCCGTCTGGCCGATCGCGGGAACGTCCGCGTGATCCAGGCGGACATCATGAGCTTTCCCTTGCCGCGCAAGCACTTCTCAGTGGTGGCCAGTATCCCCTACGCGCTGTCGACCGCTCTTCTCCGCCGCCTCCTCAGCCCCCAGCGCACCCGGTTGCGGCAGGCCGCGCTCATCGTGGAGTGGGGTTTCGCGAAACGCGTCATCGCGCCCCGGGACCTCGAACAGGCCTGGTGGGCAGCGCGATTCGAACTGGAACTCGTCTCGCGGATATCCGCGAACTGCTTTTCCCCTCCCCCGCGAGTCGATTCGGCCCACCTCGTCATCCGCAGGCGACAGGCGGTTCCCGACCGGGCATTGTGGACGCTCCTGTCGACGGCGTACCGCACCCCGAGCCAGCCCGCGAGAAAGGTCCTCGGACACCCGAAACTCCTGCACAGCACCGGGATCGACCCGGCAGCACCGGTCGCGAAGATCCGGCCCGCGGCCTGGGCCGAGCTGGCGCGCCACCTCGCACGCGACCGCAGCCGGTACTGGCCCCCGCTCCCGCCAAGATTCCGCTGAGAATTCTCAGGAAATTCTTCTCAGCTGATTTCGAAGCTGTTCCACAGGTTCCTCACACCATCGCGACCGAAGCTGGGCACATGAGCGAGAACGACTTCCGGCAGGGCCACCTGGGTGGCTACCAGCCGCAGCAGAGCTACCCGTACTACACGCAGCCTGCTCCCGCCGGGCAGGTCCCCACCCCGCCACCGCCGCGCCGCAAGGGCAAGCGGGTGGCGGCGCTGGTCAGCGCGACGGCCGTGGCGGCCGCACTGGTCGGCGGCGCGAGCGGCGCGGCGATCGTGGGCCTCGAAGGTGGCTCCTCGGCGACCGCTTCCGGGACCACGGCGAGTGCGCAGACGGTCTCCGGCACGACCAACACCGACGTCAGCGCGGTCGCCGCGAAGGTACTGCCCAGCGTCGTCCAGGTGAACGTGACCACCAGACAGGGTGAGGCGATCGGTTCCGGGGTGATCCTCAGTTCCGACGGCAAGATCCTCACCAACGCGCACGTGGTGTCCGGGGCGGTCGGAGACGTCACGATCACCCTGTCGGATGGCAAGCAGTACCAGGCGAGCGTGCTCGGCGCGGACACGAAGGCCGACATCGCCGTGCTGCAGGCGAAGGGCGCCAGCGGTCTCACCGCCGCCACGCTCGGCGACTCCAGCAAACTGGCCGTGGGGCAGGAGGTCGTCGCCATCGGTTCACCGGCCGGGCTGCAGAACACGGTGACCTCGGGCATCATCAGCGCGCTCAACCGGCAGCTGTCCGACATCGGCACCGGTGAGCAGCAGTCCTCGCCGTTCGACCAGACGGCCAACCGGACGAGTGACTCGCCCAGCTACACCGCCATCCAGACGGACGCCGCCATCAACCAGGGCAATTCGGGCGGCGCGCTGGTGAACATGGCGGGCCAGGTGATCGGGATCAACTCCGCGCTCTACAGCCCGTCGTCGTCGGCGGGGTCGGTGGGGATCGGCTTCGCCATCCCGATCAACGACGCGAAGACCATCGTCAGCCAGCTCGAAAACCAGTGACGAGCGGGCGTGCGCGGCGGAACGGGCCGAGGTCGGGGCGGCCCGTTCCGCTGTGTCGGTCGTGGCCGCCGGACACGGCGCGTTAAAGTCGTTCGGTGACCGACCGTCTTGTCTGGATCGACTGCGAGATGACGGGGCTCGACCTCGCCAAAGACGCACTCATCGAAATCGCCGTCCTGGTGACCGACGCCGAGCTCAACATCCTCGGCGAGGGCCTCGACCTCGTCATCCACACCGACGACGAGACGCTGGCGGGCATGCCGGACGTGGTGCGGGACATGCACGCGCGGTCCGGCCTGACCGAGGAGGTCCGCCGCTCCACGACCACGCTCGGCGAGGCCGAGCGGCAGGTGCTGGCTTATGTGCGCCGCTTCGTGCCGGACGCCAGGACCGCCCCGCTCGCCGGGAACTCCATCGCCACGGACCGGGGTTTCATCGCCAGGGACATGCCCGAGCTGGACGCGCACCTGCACTACCGGATGGTCGACGTCTCGTCGGTCAAGGAGCTGGTCCGCCGCTGGTACCCGCGGGTCTACTACGCCAAGCCGGAGAAGGGCCTCGCGCACCGGGCGCTCGCGGACATCAAGGAGTCCATCGGCGAGCTCGACTACTACCGCCGCACGGCGTTCGTCCCCCAGCCCGGACCCAGCACCGAGGAGGCCCGCGCCGCGGCCGCTGACGTGCGGGAACAGCACAGCGGGTAACCCCCTGCGCGGCGGCGGGGACGGCACGCTACGATATCCCGGCTGAGGTTGGCGGGCTGCCGGCTCCTCGCGTGGTGGGTGTAGCTCAGATGGTAGAGCACCTGGTTGTGGTCCAGGATGTCGCGGGTTCGAGTCCCGTCACTCACCCCAACCGCCCCATCGCGGATTTCCGTGGTGGGGCGTTTTTCTTGTCCCGCCTGCGGCGACTCGCCGTTGGCCTGCTGGGGATCCTGTTGCTCAGCGCGTGCGTGTCACCGCCGCCTCCCGCCGGACCTCCACCCGCCTTCCGCTTGCTCGCCGGGCGTTATCAGCTGGCGCGGGATCCGGACAATCCGGCGCTGACTTGGGTCCGCACCCATCTTGGCGGCGAGTCGTCGGCGGCCGAGCCGATCGAACAGCGAATCGCCTACACGCCCGTCGCACGCAGTTTTACGGCCCAGGACACGGATCTCGCCGGTCACGTGCACGACTACGTGGCGCAGGCGGCGCGACAACGCTGGCAGCCGATGCTCGTCGGCGCGTTCACCGAACCGGGGCGCTGCCCAGAGGCGGGCTCGCCCGCCGTCGCCGATTTCGCGCGTGGGCTCGGCCAGGAGAGGGCCATCGTCGTCCTCGAACCGGGGTTGCTGCTGGGTGATTGCCCTGGTGCAGCGGCCTACCTCGCTGCCGTGGTCCACACCATCCGCACTGCCGCGCCGAACGTGTTCGTGTTCCTCGACGTGTCCGGAAACGACGATCCCAGTCAGTACGCCGGAAGACTTCTCGCCGCGGGAGTCCGTGAGGCTTCGGGGATCACTGTCAACGTCGGCCGATATGCCTCCATGGAGAAGCTCGCCGGGCCGACTCGACGGCTGTTCGACGCCTTGGCGGCGAGCACGGGGCGCCGCGACTACTTCCTGCTCGCCGACAGCGCCCGCAACGGTGCCACGGTCACGGACGACTGCAATCCCGCGGGGGCGAAACCGGGTTCGCCCGGGGCGTTTTCGGATGAACCTGGCGCGCTGCAACAGGCCTGGCTGACGGTTCCGGGTGTTTCCGACGGACCCTGTGGCACCGCTCCCGGTTCTCGTCGCGGGGAATTCGTCCCGGACCTGGCCCGGCAGATGGCCGGTTGACCCGGCCTTTCCGGTGACGGTACTTGCGTCGTCGAGTCGGACACTCGAATATGGAGCCCGAATCACACTGGGGAGGGGGACCACCGGTTGTGCCCGCAGCACCAACCGTCCTCATCGGACGTTGGCCGGAGGGGCGGCGGCAGGTCCCGATCACCGTTCCGCACAGCCGTGGAAGCGTTTTCGCGGCACCGTCATCGCGTGCTTTGAAGGTGCGCGGAGCAAGGGGGAGAGTTCGTGTCGTATCCGCAGCAGCCAGGGCAGCCGGGACCGTTCGGGCCGCAGGGACAGTGGGGCCAGCAGCCGCCCGCACATCCGGGCGCACCGGGGTATCCGGGGTATCCGGGAGGGCCGGGAGGGCCGGGCGGCTATCCGGGAGGGCCTGGTGGCTGGGGTGCGCCGCCACCTCCGCCTGGTCGTCGCCGGAAGGGACTGATCATCG
This sequence comes from Amycolatopsis sacchari, assembly GCF_900114035.1. GTDB lineage: Bacteria > Actinomycetota > Actinomycetes > Mycobacteriales > Pseudonocardiaceae > Amycolatopsis_E > Amycolatopsis_E sacchari. The sequence continues at coordinate 374,479 of NZ_FORP01000002.1, forward strand.
GCCTGGTGATCGCGGCGGTGGTGGTCGTCGCCGGCGGGGTGACCACCGCGGTCGTGCTCAGCTCGGGACACAAGATCGACGCCGCGTCGATCCCGAGCTACACGCCGCCCCCGCTGCCGAGCCTGAGCGTCAGCGGGCTGCCGAGCAGCCGCCGCTCCGCGACGCCCAGCAGCTCCGCCTCGGCACCGAGCAGCGCCGTCGGCTCGGCCGGCGCCCGGGGCAAGTCCACTCCCGAGGAACTCCAGAGCGCGGCAGTCGCGGCGTACACGTCCCGCCAGGTGGCCGACTTCCAGGCGCTGAGCTGCAAGGAGCTGTCCCAGTCGCAGCTGGACCAGCTGCAGGGCGAGCTGGCTTCGCTGCCCGCGGACGCCACCTGGTCCAATGGTGCGCCGCCGCAGGTCAACGGTTCCACCGGCACGATCCACGTGGACGGCACCAGCGGCGGGCAGACCCGGACAGCCCAGCTGCCGATCGTCAAGAACGGCGATCTGTGGTGCGTTGACGCCTGACCGGACGTGTCACGCCGGCGTCGACCGCTCGGCCCGGAACGTCCTCCGGTAGGCCAGCGGTGACACCCCGATCACCGCGTGCAGGTGCTGTCGCAGAGAGGTGCCGGTGGCGAAACCCACCTGGCTCGCGATCTCGTCGATCGGCAGGTCACTCGATTCGAGGAGGTGGCGGGCCCGGGCGAGTCGTTGCTGGATGATCCAGCGGCCCGGGCTTGTGCCGACCTCGTCGGTGAAGCGGCGGGCGAAGGTGCGCGGGCTCATCCGCGCGTGGTGTGCGAGATCGGCGAGCGCGAGCGGCTCGTGCAGGTGTGCGAGCACCCAGCTGCGGGTGGCCGACGTGCTGTCCTGCGACGTCCGGGGAACCGGCGCTTCGATGTACTGCGCCTGTCCGCCGTCTCGCCACGGCGGCACCACGCAGCGGCGCGCCGCCCGGTTGGCGATCTCGCTGCCGTGGTCCCTGCGCAGGAGGTGCAGGAACACGTCGACGCCGGAGGCGGCACCGGCCGAGGTGAGGATGTCGCCGTCGTCGACGAACAGCACGTCCGGGTCGAGGTCCACCTTCGGGAAGAGGCTCCGGAAGCGCTCGGTCGCCTGCCAGTGGGTGGTGGCCCGGCGGTCGTCCAGCAGGCCGGCGGCGGCGAGCACGAACGCGCCGGTGCAGATGGACACGAGCCGGGTGCCGGGCCGGATCAACCCGAACGCCGCGGCGATGGGCTCCGGCAACCCGTGTGCGAGGAACTCAGCCATTTCGGGGGACGGGTCGAAGGACGCGATCACCACGGTGTCGGCGCTGCTCAGCACCTCCGGGCCGTGCTCGACGGCGATCGTGAAGTCGGCCGCCGTGCGCACCGGCCCGCCGTCGACCGTGCAGGTCAGGACCTCGTACAGGTCCTCGGTCGCGCCGAAGATCCGGCTGGGGATACCGAGTTCGAAGGGATACACCCCGTCGAGGGCGAGCACGACGACCCGATGCGGGTGTGTCAAGAGCCGACTCCGATCGCTCGCGTGGTCAGGGATGGCACGATCTCATCGTAAGGTGACCATCTTGCCATTGCCGGGTCTGGTGCGGACCCAGCACGCTGGGGTTCATGAGCGAAAGCACCACGATGCGTGCCATCAGCCAGGAAGCCTTCGGCGGCCCAGAGGTGCTCGAGGAGGTCGAACGGCCGCGGCCGGTGCCAGGAGGGAACGAGATCCTCGTCCGCGTCCACGCCGCGGGCGTGAACCCGACCGACTGGAAGCACCGCGGGGGCCTGCCGTGGCTGAGCGAGCCGGTACCGGTCCTCGGGTGGGACGTCTCCGGGGTCGTCGCGGAGGTCGGCGCCGGGGTCACCCTGTTCAAGCCCGGCGACGAGGTGTTCGGCATGCTGCCCTACCCGCACGGCGCGGGCGCTTATGCCGAGTACGCCAAGGCCCCTGCCAGGTCCTTCGCCCGGAAGCCGGCGAACCTCGACCACGTGCAGGCCGCCGCTCTGCCGCTCGCCGGTCTGACCGCGTACCAGGCGCTGGTCGACGCGGCGGAGGTGCGGCCTGGGCAGCGGGTGCTGGTCCACGCCGCGGCCGGCGGGGTCGGGCACCTGGCCGTGCAGATCGCCAAGGCGCGGGGGGCGCACGTCATCGGCACGGCCAGCGCCGGCAAACACGACCTGCTGCGTGACCTCGGGGCGGACGAGTTGATCGACTACCGGACCACGGATTTCACCACCGCGGTCGACGGCGTCGACGTGGTCCTGGATTCCCTTGCCGGTGAAGTCCGCACGCGTTCCCTGGAAATCCTGCGCCGGGGCGGCGTCCTGGTCTCGTTCGTGGGCGACGGCGGCGAATCCGCCGATCGACAGAAGGCGGCCGAGCTGGGTGTCCGGATGGAGGGATTGCTTGTGGAGGCCGACAACGCGGGCATGCGCGCCATCGCCGAACTCGCCGAGCAGGGCCGGCTCCGCCCCCACCTCGACGCGACCTTCCCGCTCGCTGAAGCCGCCAAGGCCCACGCCCACGGGGAGACTGGCCGGACCACGGGGAAGATCGTCCTCGTCGTTCGTTGAGGGATGCCGGGTCGTTTTCGTGCGGGGGAAGCGATTCCGACAGGCAGGTTGGCTGCCACTCCTTGGGTGCACCTACGTCGGTCGACACATTCCCTCACGGAGTCCGGTGGTGACCCTGAGGATGTCGGCAGATCAACGGAACTTTGTGGCAGTTCTTTGCCTATGCCCGCCGTTACCGGTCAAGAGCAGCGTTGTTTGCCGCCGTATAGGTACCGATTACTGCAGGACGGCGCTCCTCGCGCTCATCATCCGAACAATGTGAAACCCCGGCCGCTTGAATCAGAGGCGTGCCGGGGTCTTCGCAGACGAAGGTACACGATGGCTGCCCTGAGCCACCTCGAATCGCGGCTGTCCCATGAGCGTCTGCCGCCGTACCGAACGGCCGCCCATGACCATCGCGACGCGTGGCTCGCTACGAATGGACGGCGGGGTCTCGGCCACGTTCTGGCGCACCGGCCGGGCCGAGGCACCCGGCCGTGTGGTGGCGGAGCTGAACTTCGGGTTCTGGCGGTTCGGTTCCTGCTCGCCCGGCGTTAATGACGGCACGCTCTGGCAGTACCGCATGTACCGCGCCTTCCCCGGCAAGCGCTGAGCGGGCGGTCTCAGAGCCGCACCTGCATCGGGCGTCACGACCCTGTCCACAACCGGCCTCTGCGAAGCCAGCCGTGACGGCTCGTGTTGGGTCGCCTGCCCTGATGCCGCTGGTAAGCACATGAAAGCAGCGACCAGCTGGCGACACACCAGGTGAAGTGGAACGCGCTACCGCCGTCGGCGGGTGGCAAACGCGCGGTCCCCACCCACGTGACTGGCGAGTAAGTGTGCAGTTTCTGTTCAATCAGACGTGGCCGAGCGTCAAAAAACAAAAACCCCAGGCCGTTGACCTGGGGTGATGGTGCGCCATCAGGGACTCGAACCCCGAACCCGCTGATTAAGAGTCAGCTGCTCTGCCAGTTGAGCTAATGGCGCTTGCTCGTTCCGCTTCGGTCTCCCTCAGCGACAAGAGAAGATTAGCACCCCCACCGAACCCCCTTCACGCAGGGTCCCCAAGCGCGTGACGGCACGCCTGTGTGGTTCAGTTTCACGCACTAAATACTGCTTCCAGCTACACTTCACGGCATGAGTGAGCGGGATCAGGCACTGACGACCCTCCGGCGACGCGGGGTGCTGGACGCGCTCGTGTGGGCCCAGCGGTCGGCGTACGGGCAGGTCCGGCAGGACTACAACCCCGAAGGCGGCCACAAGCAGAGCTGGATCGGCTTCAGCGGGCACACCTACCTGATCGACCGGCTCGACCGCGTCTTCCAGTGCGGCGACTACGCGGCGCCCCGCGGCGAGGGGCCCATCGGCCGCGACGTGCTCGCCGCCGGCATCACCGACGAGGACTTCCGCACCATGCCCCACCTCCCCGCCGGCACGGTCGTTCGCCACGACTTCAACGGCTCACCCGGCTGGTCGGCCGACGGCTGGCGCTGGCTGCTCACCTCCTACCGCTTCGGCGAGGTGCACCGCATCCGCTGGCCCGAACACCGCAAGACCAAACAACTCGTCGCACGACAGCCGCACGACGACGGCGGCCTCTTCCCGCTGACCACGCTCACCACCGTGCCCGTCCAGCCCACCCTGATCCTCGCCCACGCGATGGACCCCGAGACCGTCGAATCCGAGCTGTTCCTCGGGCGCAGCAGGTGGAACCCCGACGGCGGGGACGCCTGGGTGTGGTGCGAGGACCTCCTCGCCCAGCCACCCGCCCGCACCACGTGGTCTGAACCACACCTGCCCATCGCGGCCGCCGACCCGACCGTGCCCGACGCGGACGTCGCCCTGCGTCGGGCGGTGGGCGGTCCTCGTGCTATTGGTGACGCATGAACGACCGGCTGGAGGACGTCGCCGCCTTCTTCGACGGTGGTCGGCTGACCCTGGCCCGCCGGCTGGCCGGACTCCGCAAGAACGCCCTCGCCACGCAGATCCAGAAGACCCCCACCGCCGTCGCCGCCTACGAAAGCGGGCTGAAGCGTCCCGCACCGGCCACCGTGGCCGCGCTCGCGCTCGCCCTCGACGTCGCACCCGGGTTCTTCGTCGCCAGGCCCAGCAGCCTTCCCGCGGCGACCACCGCGCCCCACTTCCGGTCGCTGCGCTCCACGAGCCAGCTCTCCCGCGACCAGGCGCACGCCTACGGCTGCCTCGCCGTCGACATCGCCACCGCCATCGAACGGCACGTCGAGTTCCCCGGACGCGACCTCCCCCAGTACCCCGTCGACGCGGCCGCCGGCGCGGGACCCGAAGAAGCCGCACGACTCCTGCGGAAGCAGTGGGAACTGCCGCCGGGCCCGGTCGGCCACCTCGTCCGGCTGGTCGAGAACCACGGCTGCCTCGTCGTGTTCAGCCCGCTCGACAACGCGACCGTCGACGCGTACTCCTTCGACACCCCGCTCCGCCCGATCATCCTGCTCAACCCGCTCAAGGACGACTACTACCGCCAGCGCTTCGACGTCGCCCACGAGCTCGGCCACCTCGTGATGCACCTCGACGCCGAACCGGGCGGCCGCACCGTCGAGGACCAGGCGCACCGCTTCGCCGCGGAATTCCTCATGCCCGCCGACGAAATCGCCGCCGAACTGCCCCGCAAAGCCGACTGGCGCGTACTCGGGCAGCTGAAACAACGCTGGAACGTCAGCCTCCAGGCACTGCTCTACCGCGCACGCAGCCTCAAGGTCATGAGCGACGTGACCTACCGCAACGCGATGACCACCGTCTCCACCCGCGGCTGGCGGCGCCGCGAGCCCGGCCCCATGCCGATGCTCGAACAACCCTCGCTGCTCCCCCGCGCGGTCGAACTCCTCAAGGCGGAGAACCAGGCCGACGAACTGACGCTCGCCGCGGAATGCCAGGCACCGCTGCGCCTCTTCCGCACTGTCACCTCCCGCGCACCGGTTCCGCCTGAGCGGTAACGGACGCCGCCCCGCCCGCGACTTGAGGAAAACGGCACACACGGGCGAGGTGAGGACCGTGACCACGTTGCGGATTGCGACGTTCAACCTCGAGAACTTCGACGAGACCGCCCCGGACGCGCATCCCTCGCTGGACGAGCGCATCACGCTGATGCGGCCCCAGATCGAACGGCTGCGGGCCGACATCGTGTGCTTCCAGGAGGTCAACGGCCAGGAGCGCGACGGGCAGCCACGCGACCTGCACGCGCTCCGGCGCCTGCTGGAGGACACCAACCTCGACGCGGCGGAAACGGCCTCCACGCGCACGGCGACCAAGGAGGTCTTCGACGAGCGGAACCTCGTGGTGGCCTCGGTGCACCCCATTTCCGGTTCCGAGCAGCTGAAGAACGACCTGGTCGCGAAACCGCTCTACCGGCAGTTGACCGCCGACCCGCCGGACGAGACCGCCGAGCCCGTGGAAATCGAGCGCCCGATCCTGCACGTCGAAATCAGCGTCGACGAAAAACCGTTGCACGTCATCAACGTGCACCTCAAGTCGAAACTGCCCAGCGACGTCGCCGGGCGGAAGATCGACGCGTTCACCTGGAAAACAGCGGACTCGTGGGCCGAAGGCGCGTTCATCTCGTCGATGAAGCGCATGAGCCAGGCCGTCGAGGTCCGCCGCCTGGTCGACCGGATCCTGGATGACGACGGCGACGCGCGGATCGTGGTCGCCGGCGACTTCAACGCCACTCCCGACGAGGTGCCCGTGCTGGCCATCCGCGGCGCCGTCGAGGACACCGGCAACGGCGCGCTGACCACCCGCGTGCTCGTCCCCGTCGAGCACACCGTACCCGAGCCCGCCCGCTACACCCTCTACCACCAGGGCAAAGGGCAGATGCTCGACCACATGCTCGTCACCAGGAACCTGCTCGCGCACTACCGCGGCTCGGAGATCCACAACGAGCTCCTGCACGACGAGTCGGCCGCGTTCGCCGACGACCGGAAGTACCCCGAGTCCGACCACGCGCCCGTCGTCGCGGCCTTCGAGTTCTGATCCGGCAGGAATTCGCGAACCTGGGGCACGAGAGGAAATTTTCCTACCTCGCCGATCCCCTCAGTTTTTCTGTTATGCTTCATTGACCTACCCAGGGGTATGCGCGCCACATCGCCGCATACCCCTTTTGCGTTACCGACTTCTTCCGTGCTTTTTGTCACGGTTTTCTCGTTGGGCTTTTCGAGTGCTTTCCGGCAAGATCCCTGCAGTCACCCAAAAGTGTGGTGACGGGGGTTGCGTCACGGACGCGGGGGCACGTGGCGCCTACTTACTCTTTGGAGCACATCTTGCGTAAGCCCTTGGGGCGCCTCGCGGCCGTGGTGGCCGCCAGCGCTCTGATCACGTTCGCGGCCGCCCCGGCCGCTTTCGCCGACGACACCGACACCACGACCTCGACGGTGCCGACGTCCTCGATGGTGGAAACGCCGACCAGCTCTGCTTCGGAGGCACCGTCCTCCTCCTCGGCGTCCACCAGCGAGTCCGCGCCGTCGAGCTCGTCGGCCGCCACCACGTCGTCCTCGTCGTCGGGGACCACCGAGTCGAGCAAGCCGACCCAGACGAGCAAGCCGACGTCGGAGACCAGCACGCCCACCTCGTCCAGCCAGGCAGAGCCTCCCTACGAGGACAACGTGGCAGGCGGCGCCGACCTCCCCGAGGGCTTCGGCTTCGTGGTCGTCGCGTGCGCGGGGGGCGAGCCGAAGAACCTCAGCTCCCCGTCCTTCGACGTCCTGGAAGGCCCGTACCAGGAGGAGCAGGACGGCCGCTACTGGGACTACCTCGTGCAGCGGCACGAGGGCGTGAGCTTCGACGACCCGAACCAGCACATCGAGGCGTCCTGGGAGTGCCCCGCACCGCAGGGTGGCGGCGCTTCGACCGGCGGCGACATCACCCCGATCCCCGGCACCGGGGACGCCGACGCATGGCAGGCCAGCAACGGTGGCAAGCCCCAGGTCCGCTACGCCCCGAAGACGGGCGTCGAGACGGGCTTCGGCGGCACCGCGCAGGGCTGACACACACATGCGCAACGTTGTCCGGCAGGGCGGTCGCGGGATCGCGGCCGCCCTGCTGCTCGCACTGACACTGACCGGCTGCGGCGGTTCCGGCGGCCAGGCCGCACCCCCCGCACCCACCACGTCCGTCTCGGTCACCAAGCCGTACGACAAGCTGCGGCCGACCGAGGTCAAGATCCCGAAGATCGGGGCGTCGTCCTCGCTGATCTCGGTCGCGATCAACAAGGACGGCGAAATCGCCGTGCCGCCGGTGAACGAGCCGATGCAGGCCGCCTGGTACCGGTTCTCGCCGGTGCCCGGTGACGTCGGCCCGGCCGTCATCCTCGGGCACGTCGACGGCAACCACCAGCCGGGGATCTTCTACCGGCTGAAGGAGCTGAACCCCGGCGACGAGATCCAGGTGACCCGCAGCGACGGCAAGGACCTGAAGTTCGTCGTCGACCACAAGGTGCAGGTCCCGAAGGACCAGTTCCCGACCGAAGCCGTGTACGGCAACTCGGACAAGCCGCAGCTGCGCCTGATCACCTGCGGCGGCGCGTTCGACCACGCCGAGCACAGCTACGTCGACAACATCGTCGTCTACGCGAACCTCGCCTGACGAAAAAGGCCGTCGGCGCGCCCCCTCGTGCGCCGACGGCCTTTTTCTAGTTCACGCAGTCCGGCGCTCCCGCCGCGGGCGGGTTCGCGACGAACGTCCGCACCTTCGCGGGGTCGAGCCCCAGCGAGCTGCCGCTCGTGGACCGGGTCTCGCCCTCGGTCGGCACGGTCCCCGTCCGGACCTCCCCGGGGCGGACCGACCGCAGCTGCCCCGCGAACGCCAGCAGGTCCCAGCCCGGATCGGTGCGGACGTTGGTGCGCACGACGTTGAGCAGCGCGTTCAGCCGTTGTGCGTCGGTGAGCAGGTTCCCGCTCAACGCCTGGTTCGCGAGCCCCCGCAGGAACGCCTGCAGCCGCACCACGCGATCCAGGTCACCGTTCGGCAGCCCGTGCCGTTGCCGCAGGAACGCCAGCGCCGAACTCCCCTCGAGGACCTGCTGTCCCGCCGGGAACGACGCCCCCGTCACCGAGTCGTGCGTCGCCGCGGACAGGCACACCGGCACTCCGCCCACCGCGGAACTCAGCGCGCCGAAGGCCGACATGTCGACCAGGGCGTAGTGGTCGACATGCACGCCGGTGAGCTCCTGCACGGTGCGGACGAGCGTGTTCGCACCGCCCTGGGCGTACGCGGAGTTCAGCTTGCCCATGCCGAAGCCGGGCACGTCCACCCAGGAGTCCCGCGGGATGGAGACGAGCGACGCCGTGCCGTCGTGCCCGAAGTGGCCCAGCACCACGGAATCCGCGAAGCCGGCGTCGTCGATGCCGGCGAGCAGGACGTTCTGGTCCACCGCCCCCGGCGGTGCGCCCACCACCGGTTCGCCGCGTTGCAGCATGCGGGGCACCACGATCGCGGCGACGGCCACGACGGCGGCCAGTGCGGCCGCGGCCACCAGTACCGGCGTGCGGTTCCTGCGCGGTCGGCGGTCCAGAGTGGACAGAACCAGCGCCGGGTCGGGCCGGTGCCTCGCCTCTTCCGCGAGCGCCGCGCGGATCAGGTGTTCGGTGCGGTCGGGGGTCATGACAACGCCTCCGTCACGGGCAGGCCCCGGCGACGGCCGCCCTCGGCGGTCCGCAGCGTGCTCAGGGCGCGGGAGATGTGGCTGCGCACCGTGCCGGCCGAGCAGCCGAGGGCCTCGGCGATCTCGGCGTCGGTGCAGTCCTCGTAGTACCGGAGCACGATCGCCGCCCGCTGCTTGCGCGGCAGGCCGGCGATCCGCACGCGCATCGCGTCCCGCTCGGCGTAGTGGTCGGCGTGGTCCGCGGAGGGTGTCGCGAGCGCGTCCAGGGTGCTGTGCTCGGCGGTGACGTTGCGTGCCGCACGGCGGCGCCGCCACGACAGGTACTCGTTCGTCACCATGCGCCGCACGTAGCTCTCCGGCGCCCGCAACGACTCGATGCGTGCCCACCGCGACTGCGCGCGGAGCAGCACCTCCTGCACCACGTCCTGCGCCAGATGCGGATCGCAGGTCAGCGCCGTGGCGTAGCGCAACAACCGGTCGAGGCGTTCAGCCACGAATTCTTCGAAGCGCACCGATGCTCCCTTCGTCCCAGGATCGATGCGCCCCTACAACGCGCTGACCCCCTCCCGTTGTTGAATTCTCCTCACAAGGTTTTGGTCCAGTCCTCGATGGTCAGCACGTCGGCCTGCTGCGGGAAGATCCGCTCGAGCAGGAACCGGTGCACGTCGGGCTCGGGATCGGCGCACCCGTCGGACAGGACGGTGAGCCGGTAGTCGAGGTCGGCGGCCTGGCGCAGCGTCGAGAGCACGACGCCCCGGGTGGCGACGCCGGTCAGCACGAGGTGCTCGATACCGCGGGCGTCGAGCACGAGCCGCAGGTCGCTGCCGGTGAACGCGCTCACGCGCTTCTTGGTGACCACGATCTCACCGGGTTCGGGTGCGACTTCGGAGACGATGGCCGCACCCGGGTCCTGGTCGGTGAAGGCGCCCTCCGGCAGGGCGCCGAAGGTCTTGTTGCGGGGGTGGCCTTCGGGGTGGCCCGCGCGGAACCCGAGCACGACGTGCACGACCGGCAGTCCGGCCGCGCGGGCGGCGCGCACGGCACCGGCGAGGCGCGGCACGTAGTCCGGATCGGGCACCCGGGAGGCGATCGCCTGCTGGAGGTCCATCACGAGCAGCGCGGTGTTCGTCACGAAGAGGTCCTTTCGCGGTTGAGGGAACGGTCGGCAATGGTGATCGCCAGGAACAGAGCTGCGGCGGCGAGCATGAACGCCGCCAGGTGGTGCAGACCGCCGGTGTCGGCGTGCGCGCCGAAGAACGCGCCGTTGGCGGCGGAGGCGACGATGGCGCCGAGGTAGCCGAAGGTGCGCAGGAGGCCGGCGGAGGACCCCATGCGCTCGGCGTCGGCCTGTGCGTACACGGAGTTCTGCAGCGCCAGGCTGTTCAGCCCCTGCGGGACACCGAACACGACGGCGACGACCAGCAGCAGCCAGATCGCGCTGTGGGGACCGAGCAGGAGCAGCAGCGCACACGCGACCAGCTGCCCCAGCCCGCCGACGAGCAGCTTGGCGCGCACTTCCCGGCGACGACCGGTGAGGGTGGACACGACGATCGCCATGCCGAACAACGGCAGTTGCGTGAGCCCCGCCTCCGACGCCGACAGCCCGCGCCCCTCCTCGACCCACTGCGTGTAGCCGTACAGGAAGGCGTACGAGACGACGTACGCGGCGAGCGCGCGGGCGTAGGTGAGCAGCAGCGGCCGGTTGCCGCCCAGCACCCGCAGGTCCAGGAACGGCTGTGCGGTGCGCAGTTCCCGGACGGCGAACCCGGCGGCCGCGACGGCGGTGAGTGCGAGCAGGTACCAGTCGGCCGTCCTCGGGTGCATCAGGAACAGCAGCAGCGACACCAGCATCACGGCGAACAACGCCATCCCCGGCAGGTCCAGCCCGGCGACGGGCCGGTCCGGCTTCGGCGGCCGGGTGCGGGGCAGGAACAACGCGCCGACGACCAGCCCGGCGAGGGCCAGCGGGATGTTCACCGCGAACGTGGTGCGCCAGCCGCCGAGCCCGATCAGCAGCCCGCCCAGCGACGGGCCGATGACGGCGATGGTCTGGGTGGTGACCGCGAGCGCCGTCAGCACCCACGCCGGGCTGTCGTGCCCGGTGCGCTCCGCCTCGCCGCGGATGAGGTACATCGCGGCGGGATAGCCCGCGCACGTGCCGAAACCCAGCAGCACCCTGGCGGCGATCAGCACCCCGAGCGTCGGGGCGAGCACGCCGACGAGCCCGGCGAGCCCGGTCAGCGCGGTGCCGATCAGGAACAGCCGTCGCGGGCCGTGCAGGTCGATCAGCCTGCCCACGACGGGCTGCCCGATCGCGGTGGCCAGGTACAGCGCGGAGATCAGCCACGCGGTCTCGGCGGGCGGTGCGCCGAACGCGACGCCGATCGGCACCAGCGAGACCGCGATGATCGAGGAGTTGACCGGGTTCAGTACCGAACCCAGCATCATCGGGGCGAGCAGCCTGCGGTCGAACCGCTCCGCGGTGGCGTGGCTCATGAGCGGTAGATCCGCTCCAGCAAGGCCATCGCGTCGAGGACGGTCTGCCGTTCGGCCTCGGTCAGCTTGTCCTCGCAGACCCTGGCGAGCCACTCCTCACCGGCACGGCGCTGGTCCGCGAGGAAGGTGCGGCCCTCCTCGGTGACGGTGACGAGCTGCCGCCGCCCGTCCTCCGGGTCGGGGCGGCGCACCACGAGCCCGCGCTGCTCCAGCACGGCGACGACGGAGGTCATCGACTGGTGCCGGACACGCTCGGCCGCGGCGAGCTCGCTGACCGACGCGTCGCCGTCCTTGTCCAGCCTGCTGAGCACGGACGTCTGCGACGGTGTGAGGCCGCTGGTGTCGTACTCCTGCCGGAGCCGCCGCCGCAGCCTGCCGACCACGGTCCGGATCTCGTGCGCGGCGCGCACCGCCGATGCCGACACGGAACTTCCTGCCATGCCGACACCGTAACTCCGCAGCCTTAACTGCGCAACTAAGGCTGTGCAGTTTTAGCTGCGCGCCGGCAGCGCCAGCTTCGCCAGCGCGTCGACCAGCGGGGCGAGCTCCGGGAGCTGCTCCGCGTCCGCCAACGCGCGGGTCAGCGCCTCGTCGTGCGTGGGGCGCGCCTCGTCGAGCAGGCGCCTGCCCGCCTCCGTCACCTCGGTGTAGATCCCGCGGCGGTCGGTCGGGCACAGGTACCGCTGCAGCAGGTCCCGGTTCTCCAGCCTGCTCACCAGCCGCGTCGTCGCGGACTGGCTCAGCACCACCGCGTTCGCGAGCTGGTTCATGCGCAGGTGGAACCCGTCCTGGCGGGCGAGGACGTCGAGCACCGTGTACTCGCTGACCGACAGGGAGTGCGCCTGCTGCAGGTCGCGCTCCAGCCTGTCCTCGATCCGCGCGTGCAGGGCGGCCAGCGTCCGCCACCCCTGTGCGCGCGCCTCCACCGCATCGTCGTCGAGTGACACGGTTCACCACTTCCCTCGGGCTGCTCGGCTTGCCCCCTCATTGTTGCATGCTACGGTTGGCGACGCGTGCAAATACAAGCGTCTGCAAATATTGCTCACGCTCGATGAAAGAAGGGTTCATGCCTGTCGCACTGTTCGCGCTGGCGCTCAGCGCGTTCGGCATCGGGACGACGGAGTTCGTGATCATGGGCCTGCTGCCCGAGGTCGCGGGGGACTTCGGGGTGTCGATCCCGACCGCTGGCCTGCTCATCTCCGGCTACGCACTGGGCGTGGTCGTGGGCGCGCCGGTGCTGACCGCGCTCGGCTCCCGCGTACCCCGCAAGACCGTGCTGGTCGGACTGATGGTCCTGTTCATCGCCGGCAACCTGGTGTCCGCGCTCGCGCCGGGCTACGGCCTGCTGATGACCGGCCGGATCGTCGCGGCGCTGTCCCACGGCGCCTTCTTCGGCGTCGGCTCGGTGGTGGCGGCCTCGCTGGTCGCGCCGTCGAAGCAGGCGAGCGCCATCGCCATGATGTTCACCGGCCTGACCGTCGCCAACGTGCTGGGCGTGCCCGCCGGCACCGCGCTGGGCCAGCACTTCGGCTGGCGTTCGACGTTCTGGGTGGTCAGCGCGCTCGGCGTGCTCGGCCTGCTCGGCATCCTCGCGCTGGTGCCGCGCCGGACCGCCACCCCCGGCAACGGCCTGCGCAGCGAGCTGGCCGTGTTCCGGCGGCCGCAGGTCTGGCTCGCGCTGGCCATGACCGCACTCGGCTTCGGCGGGGTGTTCGCGTCGTTCACCTACATCGCGCCGATGATGACCGAGGTCGCCGGCTTCTCGCCGGGCGCGGTCACCTGGCTGCTCGTGTTGTTCGGCGTCGGCCTGGTCGTGGGCAACCTGCTGGGCGGGCGCGCCGCCGACCGCGCGCTGATGCCGAGCCTCTACACGATCCTGGCCGCGCTGGCCGTCGTGCTGGCGGTGTTCGTGTTCACCGCACACGCCCAGCTGCCCGCCGCGGTCACCATCGCGTTGTTCGGCGCCGCCGGGTTCGCCACCGTCCCGCCGCTGCAGGCGCGGGTGATGGCGAAGGCCGAGGGCGCGCCCGCGCTCGCCTCCGCGGCGAACATCGCGGCGTTCAACCTCGGCAACGCCGGGGGCGCGTGGCTCGGTGGCCTCGCCATCGACTCCGGCCTCGGCTACACCGCCCCGAACTGGATCGGCGCACTGCTGGCGGCGGGCGGCCTGCTCGTCGCGGTCGTCTCCGGCCTGCTCGACCGCTCACGCCGCCGCGCCGACGTCCTCGTGCACTGAAAGAAGAAGGAGAAGAAGTAGTGATTCCCACCGTCAAGCTCAACAACGGCGTGGAGATGCCCCAGCTGGGCTACGGCGTGTTCCAGGTGCCCGACGACGAGACCAGGGCAGCGGTCGCCGCGGCGCTCGAGGCCGGGTACCGCAGCATCGACACCGCCACGGCGTACGGCAACGAAGGCAGCGTCGGGCGCGCGATCGCCGAATCCGGCATCCCGCGCGACGAGCTGTTCGTCACGACGAAGCTGTGGAACGCCGACCAGGGCTACGACGAGACGTTGCGGGCCTTCGACAAGAGCCTCGAGCTGCTCGGCCTCGACCACCTGGACCTGTACCTGATCCACTGGCCGGCGCCGGAACTCGGCCGCTACACCGAAAGCTGGCGCGCGTTCGAGAAGCTGTACGCGGACGGGCGCGTCCGGGCGATCGGCGTGTCGAACTTCCAGCCCGCCCACCTGGAGAGGCTCGGCGGCGAGGTCGTGCCCGCGGTCAACCAGGTCGAGCTGCACCCCTACCTGCAGCAGCGCGAGGTCCGCGCCTACAACGCCGAGCACGGCATCGCGACGGAGGCGTGGAGCCCGCTGGCGAAGGGCGGCGACCTGCTCGGCGACCCGGTCGTCAAGGCGCTCGCGGAGCGGCACGGCCGCACGCCCGCGCAGATCGTGCTGCGCTGGCACCTGCAGCTGGGCAACGTGGTGATCCCGAAGTCGGTCACGCCCTCGCGCATGCGCGAGAACCTGGCGGTGTTCGACTTCACGCTCAGCGACGCCGACGTCGCACAGCTGTCCACTTTGGACCGGGGTGAGCGGACCGGGCCGGACCCGGACACGTTCAACGTGGCCTGAGCAGAGCACGAAGCGATTCGGCGAGGAGGGCCGGGCCCTCCTCGCCGAACGCACGTGCCGGGCGTCAGCCCGCGGCGAGCGCCTCGTCCCGCGTCGCGAAGACCGGGATCTCCTGGTCGAGGCCGGTCAGCTGGAGCGGGCGCGCGGTGGCGCTGCTCGTCGCGACGACCCGCAGCTTCGTGTGGTCGGCGGCCTCCTGGTGCGCCGCGACCAGCGCGGTCAGCCCGGCGGAACCGAGGAACTCGACCCCGCCGAGGTCGACGACCAGCGTGCCGGGGCGCTCACGCACCGCGGCCAGCAACTGCTTCTCGAACTCCGGGGCGGTCACCATGTCGATGTCGCCGGAGACCGCCAGTACCGCGCCCTGGCCGTGTTTCTCCACGGTGACGCGCACGGTCTGCCCGCTCGGGGGCCCGGCTGAGGATGACGGATCGGCTGCACTCACGGCGTAAATATCTCACAGGTCGCCGGGAATCTCCGATCAGCCGTGCAAGGCGTGCCCGAGATCCGGGCTGACCGGCAGCCGGGCGCCGAGTCCGGCGACTTCGACCGCCCGGTCGACGCAACGGGTACCGCCGACCAGCCGAAGGACGACCTCCGCGGTGTCCGCGTGGTCCGCGGCACGCAGCAGCGCGCCGAGCCCCGCGGTGCCGAGGAAAGTCACCCGGGAGAGATCGAGCACCACGCGGCCGGGCGCCGACGCCCAGACCGGTTCGAGCGCGGTGGTGAGCTGCGGCGCGGTGGCCGCGTCGATCTCGCCGTTCGCCTCGACGACC
This sequence comes from Amycolatopsis sacchari, assembly GCF_900114035.1. Classification (GTDB taxonomy): domain Bacteria; phylum Actinomycetota; class Actinomycetes; order Mycobacteriales; family Pseudonocardiaceae; genus Amycolatopsis_E; species Amycolatopsis_E sacchari. The sequence continues at coordinate 389,990 of NZ_FORP01000002.1, forward strand.
ACGACGCCGGGCCGGGGGGTGCTGGAGCTGAGCCGCAGCAGGGGTGGGATCGCGGGAGCCGTCATGCGGCACCTCCGTAACGGTCGGTTGGGCACGTGCCCGTCTCCGGGCAGGGGGAACGGCTGTGCTCTCAACCGGGTTCGCCGCCTGTCTACCACCGGCCGGTGCGTCTGTACAGCGGGCGAGGCACGGGTCATCGGCACGGAAAAGCCCGCCGACCCTCGGAGTCGGCGGGCTTTCCCGGATGGGCTCAAGCGGCCTCGGCGCGCGTGCGGCGGACGAGCTTCCGCCGCTCGGCGTCGGTGGTACCGCCGAAGATCCCGTGGTCCAGGCCGGTGTCGAGCGCGTACTGCAGACACTCGGCACGAACCGGACAGCGTGCGCACACGGCTTTCGCCTGCGCGACCTGCCGGGCACCCGGGCCCATTTCGGACACGGGGAAGAACAGCTCGGGGTCCTCGCCCCGGCAGGCGGCACGCTCCTGCCAGTTGCCCTGGTAGGACATTTCCTGCCGCCTCCTTTCTGGCGTGTGTTCCGGGCACGGCTCCGCCGCTCCTGCAATTCGGGAGAAGCACACGAGACGGGCGAACCAGCCGCAGGGTCAACACGCGCTGGTCGGGCTTCCATTCCGCCCTTGAGTTGTGGTGTTCCGCACTAGGCGGTACCCACGGCCGTGGAGATCCAACCACTTTCACCGCGAACGGTTCACGACTTTCACCGTCTTCCGCGGGAACCGGCGTTCGACGTGCTCCTTCGCCGGCGAGCCGGGGTTCACGTAGATCGTCTCCGGCTTGTCCTGGAGCGGGCGCAGCACGGTGTCGAGGAACTCCCGGCGATCTTGCAGGTAGGGGCCGAGCACGTCCTCCCCCGCCGGGCAGACCGCCATGCAGTACGCCGCCTTGTAGTTCGCCTTGAACGACAGGCTCTGCCACATCGACGCGTTCTCGGATTCGGTGACGCGGGAGCGGAAATCGGCCCCGTCCTCGCTGTCGGCGATCGTGGCGACCCAGTCGGTGAACCCGGACATGAACTCGCGGTAGTTGTGGGTCGCGCAGGCGGCGGCGTCGAACGCGCCGTCCTTGGCGATCGCACCGACAGGGCACGCAGCGACGCACAGCTTGCACTCGAGGCAGGGGTTGTAGTCCAGCGGTTTGCCGTACTCGCTGACCTCGGCGTCCACCAGCAACGTGGCGAGCAACACGAAGTTGCCGAACCGGGGGTGGATGACGTTGCGGTGGACGCCCATCGCGCCCAGCCCGGCGGCGACCGCGACCGTCTTGTGCGCGACCACCCAGATGCGGCCGGGGAAGCGGTCCATCTCCATCGGGAACGTCGCCGAGGGGTTGATCACGCGGTGGCCGGCGTCCTGCAGGATCCGCGTGATCCGGTGGCCGGCCTCGTTGATGATCTCGCCGCTGCGGTGGAACTCCTGGTTGGCGACGCTGCGTGCGGGCGTCCGGACGTTGTCGCGGTTCATGCGGACGACGAGCGAGACGAGGCTGCGCGTGCCCGGCAGGGCTTCGAGCACGTACTTCCGCTCACCCGCGAGGTCCGGGTGGTCGAGCGACACGGCGGCGACGTCGTCCGCACCCGCGGCGAGGCAGATCTCACGCAGCCAGGCGGCGTCGATCGGGCCGGGCTCGGGCTTGTCCCGGCCCTGGACCGCGCGGACGGACGGATGCGCCGCGATGCGCGACGGCAGCTTGGTCATCGACAGCTCCCTGCTAAGTTGGAAAGTCCAACTAACCGTCTCACGTGCTAAGTTGGAATTCAAGACGAGGAGGTGTGCTCATGCCCGCACGCGAGTGCTCGATCGCCAACGCCCTGGCGGTGGTCGGGGAGCGGTGGAGCTTCCTCGCGCTGCGCGAGGTGATGCTGGGACAGCGCCGGTTCGACCAGATCGCGGCGAACACGGGCGCGAGCCGGGACATCCTGGCGGCGCGGCTGCGGAAGCTGGTGGAGCACGGCGTGCTGCGGAAGGAGCAGTACGAGGACCACCCGCCGCGCTACGAGTACGTGCCGACCGAGGCGGGGCGCGCGCTGCAGCCGATCCTGCTCGGGCTGATGCAGTGGGGGGACAAGTACGTGACGCAGGGCCCGCCGCCGACGGTGTGGGAGCACTCGTGCGGTGAGGAACTCCACACCACGACGGTGTGCGCGCACTGCGGCGAGCCGGTCGAACATGGCGAGTCCAGGCTGCTGCGGCTGGGCGGCGTGCCGCAGGCGTGATCAGCGGCGGCGGGGGCTGAGCTGACAGCGGCGCGTGGGCACGCGCGGACTGCGGCAGGCGTGATCAACGGCGGCGGGGGCCGAAGCGCATCGCGAAATCCCGGGCCACGACCGTCAGGAACGGCCTCCGGCCACGCAACCAGCCGAGCACGCCACCCACGCGCCGGGCCGCGGATGCTCAGGTGGGCGCCGCCGCCGCAGGCGTGATCAACGGCGGCGCGGGCCGAAGCGCATCGTGAAATCCCGGGCCGCGACGGTGAGAAACGGCCTCCGGCCGCGCAACCAGCCGAGCGCGCCACCCACGCGCCACGTGCCGACCCCCAGGTGCACCGTCCCCGCCGCGCGCACCGGCGTCTGCGCGACGGCGCCGCGCAGGGCCTGGAGCACCGTGCCCCGCACCGGGAACGGCAGCTTCAGCCCCGGCGACAGACCACCCACCCGTGCCTCCGCGAGCAGTGCGCCGTCCGCCGTCGCGCCGCCCGTGAACGACGGCTCGTGCCGCACGGCGAACTCCGCCAGCTCCTTCGGGATTCCCCACAACTCGCGGCCGCCCTCGCGCGACGCCGGGCTGTCCACCCAGATGTCGGTGATCGTCAGCCCGAACCGCCCGCCCTGCCGGACCGCGACCGCCGCCAGCAGCTCGTGGTACGGCAGCAGGCCACCGGGCAGGTAATCGACGAACGCCGTCGCCACCACGGCCCTGCCGAACAGCGTCACGGGCCGCACGCCCGGCGGCAACGACGGGACCACGCCTGCGGGCACGAGCCACAGCGACACGTACCCGTGACCACGCAGGTCCCACGGCTCGGGTGGATAGTCCATTGTGGATTCCTCACTTCGGGCTGATCGGCAGGCGCAGCGCGCCGGGCGCGGCCGCGGGCACCACGGGCTTCCGCGGCGCCACCGGCCGGAGGCGGGCGTACGGCGAACCCTGCGGCGGTCGCCGATCATCTTCGCCCTTGTTGGGCCACAACGCCATCGCCCGCTCCGCCTGCGCGGTGATCGTCAGCGCCGGGTTCACACCGAGGTTCGCCGAGATCGTCGAACCGTCCACCACGTGCAGCCCCGGATAGCCGTAAAGCCGGTGGTACGGATCCACCACCCCCGTCTCGGCGGAGTCCCCGATCGGGCAGCCGCCGATGAAGTGACCGGTCAGCGGGATGTCGGCGAAGTCCGTCCACGCGCCGCCCGCGATGCCGTCGATCTTCTCCGCGACGCGCCGCGTCGCCTCGTGCCCGGCCGGGATCCACACCGGGTTCGGCTCGCCCCCACCCTGCTTCGTCGTCATCCGGCGACCGAACAGCCCGCGTTTGGTGTACGTCGTCAGCGAGTTGTCGAGGCTTTGCATGACCAGCAAGGCGATCGTACGCTCCGACCAGTGCCGCGGGTCGAACAACCGCCGCAGGTCCCGCCGGTGCCGCACCAGCTCACGCACCCCGAGCCGCCACCGCGCGCGCCCCTCCTGCGCGTCGACGAGCACCGTCATCAGCAGGCCCATCAAGTTGCTGCCGTGCCCGTACCGGACCGGCTCGATGTGCGTGTGCTCGTCGGGGTGCATGGACGACGTGATCGACACGCCCTCGGAGTAGTCCACGTCGGCGCCCCGGGCCCTCGCGGCGAGCACGGCCTCGGAGTTCGTGCGGGACAATGTACCCAGCCGCCCGGAGACGCGCGGCAGGCTGCCGTGGTCACGCAGCCGGTGCAGCAGCCGCTGCGTGCCGAGCGCGGCGGCGGAGAACACGACCTGCTCCGCGGTGAACACGCGCCGGCCCCGGCCGCCGGTCTGCCGGGCGTGCACGGCGTAACCGCCCTCGGGTAGCGGCCGCACATCGGTCACCGTGGTCAGTGCGTGCACCTGCGCACCGGCGCACTCCGCGAGGTGGAGGTAGTTCTTCACCAGCGTGTTCTTCGCGCCGTGGCGGCAGCCCGTCATGCACGCCCCGCAGTGCGAGCACGCCGTCCGCTCGGGACCGAGCCCGCCGAAGAACGGATCGGGCACGCGTTCTCCCCGCTCGCCGCCGAAGAAGACTCCGACCTCCGCGGGGTGGAAGGTGTCGCCGACACCCATTTCCTCCGCCACCGCCCGCATGACGCGGTCGGACGGGCTGACCCTGGGGTACGTCGTGGCGCCGAGCATGCGCTTGGCCTGGTCGTAGTACGGCGCGAGCTCGGCGCGCCAGTCGGTGATGTGGCCCCATTGCCGGTCGCGGAAGAACGCCTCCGGCGGCTCGTACAACGTGTTCGCGTAGACCAGCGAGCCGCCGCCGACCCCCGCGCCGGTGAGCACGAGGACGTCACGCAGCAACGTGATCCGCTGGATCCCGGTGCAGCCGAGCACCGGGGCGAACAGGTAGTCCTTGAGGTGCCACGAAGTCTTCGCGAACTCCTCGTCGGCGAACCGCCGCCCGGCTTCGAGCACGCCGACCCGGTAGCCCTTTTCCGTCAACCGCAAGGCGGTCACGCTGCCGCCGAACCCCGAACCGATGACCACCACGTCGTAGTCGTACACGCTTTCAGGCCGCCTTCCCCGGCGCCACCTCGCGGTACGCCCGCAGGTCCACTTTCGCCGTGCGCCGGTGGTACTCCCAGACCAGACCGGGCCAGTTCGTCGAGATCCGGCCGTTTTCCTCGCGGTACCAGCTGCGGCAGCCGCTCCACACGCTCGCCGCGAGCCTGCCCTGCACCTCGCGGTCGAACCGCTCGGCAACGTCGCGTCGAACGTCCACACAGGACACACGGCCCGCCGCCATCTCACGCACGAGCTGAAGCACGTAACGGCACTGGTGCTCCATCATGTAGATGATCGAGTTGCCGCCGAGATTGGTGTTCGGGCCGTAGATGAGGAACATGTTCGGGAAGTCCGGCACGCTGATCCCGAGGTAGGCGTGTGCACCACCGGCCCACTCCTCCGCCAGCTCGCGCCCGCCGAGCCCGCGCACGCGCATCGGGGCGAGGAACTCGGTCGCCTTGAAGCCCGTGCCGTAGATCAGCACGTCCGCCTCGTGCAGCCCGGTTGTCGTGCGCACACCTTCCGGCGTGATCTCGGTGATCCGGTCCGTGACGACGTCCACATTGGACTTCGCCAGCGTCGGGAACCAGTCGTTGGAGAACAGCACGCGCTTGCAGCCGACGCGGTAGTCCGGCAGCAAGCGCTTGCGCAGCGCGCGGTCGCGCACCTGGCGCCGCAGGTGGACGCGGAACAGCAGCTCGACGAGCCTGCCCAGCGGCAGCACCGAAGTCAGCGCCAGCGTCAGCAACTCGCCCACACCCCACGTGCCGAACCGGCCGAGCAGCTGGGTGACCGGCAGGGACCGGTACAGGCGGTGGTGCCAGCGGGTGTAGGCGCGGTCTGGTTTGGGCACGACGTAGGGCGCGGAGCGCTGGAACACCGTCAGCCGCGCGACCTGGGGCTGGATGCGCGGCACGAACTGGACGGCGCTCGCCCCGGTGCCGATGACCGCGACCCGCTTGCCCCGCAGATCGACGTCGTGGTTCCACTCGGCCGAGTGAAACACCTCTCCGGCGAAGGTCCCGGCGCCCGGGATGTCCGGCACGGCGGGCCGGGACAGCTGACCGGTGGCGGGCACCAGCACGTCGGCCTCGACGGTCCCGGCGGACGTCTCCAGCCGCCAGCGCCCGGTGCCCTCGTCGAACTCGGCGGCCGTGACCTCGGTGTTCAGCCGGACGTGGTCGAGCACGCCCTCGTCCTTCGCGACCCGGCGCAGGTAGTCGAGGATGTCGGGCTGCTCGGAGTAGCGGCGGGGCCAGGTGCGGTTCGGCGCGAAGGAGTACGAGTACAGCGGCGACGGCACGTCACAGGCCGCCCCGGGGTAGGTGTTCTCGCGCCAGACACCTCCGATGTCGCCGGCGCGTTCGAAGACCTCGAAGTCGGTGAACCCGGCGCGCTTGAGCATGACGGCCAGCCCGAGGCCGCCGAACCCGGCGCCGATGACGGCCACCTTCGGCTGACGGGAGGACGTCGGCGTCTTTCTCACGTCCCAGAAGGTAAGCCCGTGCCGGTACCCGGCCAAGACAACAGCGGACAGGCGATCCATAATTCCGGCCATGAGCCAGCTGGTCGAGCCGGTGGTGCGGCACTGGGACTTCCCCCGGGGGATCGCGAGCGTGTGCCTGCTGGTGCGGTTCGCCGGGGACCACGGGGTCGCGGAGGACCAGGTGCTGGCGGGCAGCGGGCTGACCGCGGCGCGGCTCGCGGACGCGGGCGCCGAGGTGGACGCCCGGCAGGAGCTGCGGGTGGTGCGCAACCTCGCGGCGGCGCTGCCCGACGCGGGGCTGGCCGTCGGGCGCGAGTACCACGCGACCGCGTTCGGCATCTTCGGCTTCGCGTTCATGAGCAGTCCGACCATGCGGGACGCGGTCAACCTGGCGCTGCGGTACCTCGACCTGAGCTTCGCGTTCAGCATGCCCCGCGCGCTGCTGGAGGACGGCAGGGTGCGGATGGAACTGGACGACACCGCACTGCCCGCCGACGCCGCCCGGTTCCTCGTCGAGCGGGATCTCGCGGCGATCCACACGATGCTCAGCGAGCTGCTGGGGAGCCAGGTCCCGTTGCTGTCGCTGGAACTGCGCTACCCCGAGCCGTCCACAGTGGAGGAATACGAGGCGCTTTTCGGGATGCGGCCCCGGTTCGGCGGCACGGGCAACATCGCCTACTTCGACGCCTCGCTGCTCGACGAACCACTGCCGCTGGCCAACCCGCAGACCGTCGCGCTGTGCGAGGCGCAGTGCCGCGAACTGGTGTCACGTCGTCGAAGCCGCGCCGGGATCGCCCACGAAGTGCGGGAACGGCTGACCCGCTTCGGCGCGCTGGCCGAGGGCATGCCCGGCGTCGCCCGCGAGCTGGGCATGAGCACCCGGACGCTGCGGCGGAAGCTGGAGGAGTCGGGGACGAGCTTCCGCGCGCTGCTCGACGAGGTGCGCGAGGCCCTCGCCGAGGAGCTGCTCACCACCGGCGCCCTGTCGGTCGAGGACGTCGCGATCCGGCTCGGGTACGCGGAGGCGTCGAGCTTCATCCACGCGTTCAAGCGGTGGAAGGGCACCACGCCCGCCGCGTACCTCCGCCGGAGTTGACCTGGAGCCCGGTCCAGCTCCTAGCGTCGGCGGCATGAGCACTTCCCAGCACAAGATCGGCTCCGGGTTCGGCGCGGAGACCACCGCCGCCGAGGTCGTGCGGGGCCTCGACCTGTCCGGCACCCTCGCGCTCGTCACCGGCGGCTACTCCGGGATCGGGCTGGAGACGACCCGCGCGCTGACGGCCGCGGGCGCCCACGTCGTGGTCCCCGCCCGCCGACCGGACGTCGCGAAGGAGGCGCTGGGCGGGCTCGCCGAGGTCGACGAGCTGGACCTCGGCGACCTCGACAGCGTGCGGGCCTTCGCCGGGCGGTTCCTGGCGTCCGGCCGCGGGATCGACATCGTGATCGCCAGCGCCGCGATCATGGCGTGCCCGGAGACGCGCGTCGGCCCCGGCTGGGAGGCCCAGTTCGCGACCAACCACCTCGGGCACTTCGCGCTGGTCAACCGACTCTGGCCGGCGATCCGCCCCGGCGCGCGGGTGGTGTCGGTGTCCTCGCGCGGCCACCACTTCTCCCCCATCCGCTGGGACGACCCGTGGTTCCAGCGGGGCTACGACAAGTGGCTGGCGTACGGGCAGGCGAAGACGGCGAACGCCCTGTTCGCGCTCCACCTCGACGAGCTCGCCCGGCCGGCGGGCGTCCGGGCCTTCTCGGTGCACCCCGGCAGCATCCTGACCCCGTTGCAGCGGTACCTGTCCCACGAGGAGCAGGTCGCGAACGGCTGGATCGACGAGGACGGCAACCCGCTCGGCGCCTACTTCAAGACACCGGAACAGGGCGCGGCGACCCAGGTGTGGGCCGCGACTTCGCCGCAGCTGGCCGGTATGGGCGGGGTGTACTGCGAGGACTGCGACATCGCCGAGCCCGCACCCGAGGACGACCTGCCCCCGTCCGGCGACCGGCCGCCGGTGCGGCTCGGGGTGCGGGACTACGCGTGCGACCCGGCGCAGGCGGCCCGGCTGTGGGCGTTCTCGGCGGATCTCACGGGCGTGAACGCCTTCGCCTGAGTGAGAATGGGGGCCGGACCGACGGGAAGGAGCCGGCCGTGACCGACCAATGGCACCAGCCGCTGCGGCACATCAAGAGCGGCGAGCTGTCCGGCGACACCGGCCAGACCAGCGGGATGCGGCGGCTGGAGGCCATCTCGGGCAAGACGGCCGGTTCGCGGAAGGTCTGGATGGGCGAAACCCACGTCGGTCCCGCCACCAGCTCCGGTGACCACCACCACGGCGAGGCGGAGACGGCGATCTACGTCAAATCCGGGCACCCGGTGTTCGTCTTCGCGGACGGTGACGAGGAAGTGCGGCTGGAGACGAGCCCCGGCGACTACATCTTCGTGCCGCCGTACGTGCCCCACCGCGAGGAGAACCCCGGCGACGAGGACGCGGTCGTGATCATCGCCCGCAGCAGCCAGGAGGGCATCGTCGTGAACCTGCCCAGCCTGTGGGCGCCCGTGGAAGGTCCTGAATAGACGACCGTCCCGTCGTCACCGCCACCGACCGGACCCCTTACCGGTCCGTGGACCGCCGGACGTATGCTTTCCGGTGCGTCAAGCAGCTGGCGCCGAAGCTTGGGCAAAGCACGGACGGCGCGAAGGTGGCGAAAGCTTGATGTCAGGTGTTTTTGTGGTACTCCCACGCGGAACGGCGTTGACGACCTGTCGCGGATGAGCATTTCCCCCGAACGGCCGGAACCACTGATCCGACTGGACGAGGTGGCGGCCGCGTTAGCAGGACTGCGCACGGAAATCGCCGAGGAAGAACCCCTGTCCGCCGTGCTGCAGCGGCTCGCCGAAACCGCGGTGAAGGGGATCGCCGACGCGGACGGCGTGAGCGTCACGCTGCTGGGCGATGACGGCCCGCACACGGCGGCGACCACGGACGAGACGTTGATGCGCATCGACCACGACCAGTACGAGGCGGGCCGTGGCCCGGCGCTGCACGCCGCCCGCACCCGGCAGCCGGTCCGCGCGGCCGTCCGGCAGGACGAGCAGCGGTGGCCGGAGTTCGTGGCCGCCGCGCAGCGCAGCGCCGTGCTGGCCTACCTGTCGGTGCCGTTGCTGCTGGTCGGTGCGACCGAAAGCGAGGACGAACTGCTCGGCGCGCTCAACGTGTACAGCCGCACCGCGTCGGCCTTCGACCCGTTCGACGAGCGGCTCATGCAGCTGTTCACGGCGTCGGCGTCGGCGGCGATCGGCAACGCGCGGCGCTGGCACCACGCCCGGCAGCGCGTGCGGCACCTGGAGATCGCGCTCACCTCGCGGGCGGACATCGACCAGGCCAAGGGCGTGCTGATGGCGGTGCACGGCATCACGGCGGACGAGGCGTTCGCCCGGCTCGTCGAGCAGTCGCAGCGGCGGAACACCAAACTGCGGGAGGTCGCGAGCGAGCTGCTGGCGTCCGTGCGGCGCCGGTAGGGGCTTGAGGCCGGGCGAACCCGGGTACCGCAAGGAAGTGGATCGCCTGCGTTACTCCCTCCGTGCGCCCGGCTCCTGGCTGCTGCGTGCCCTCCGCGTGCCCGGCCGCGAGCGGGAAGCGTTGGTGCAGGCGGGAAAGATGGCTCTCGCCGCGGTGGTGGCGTGGCAGCTCGCGCGGGTGCTGCTGCCGTCGCCGCAATCGTTCATCGCGCCCTACGCCGCGGTGTTCCTGATGGCGGAGACCGTCTACCGCTCGCTCACCAACGCCGCCCAGCAGCTCGTCACGCTGATGCTGGGGCTCGTGCTGGCGTACGCGGGTGCGAACCTGCTGCCGCAGCCGTTGCTCGCGATGGGCGTGACGGTGTTCCTCGGCATGCTCGTCGGGCAGTGGCACCGGCTGGGCAGCAGCGGGGTCTGGGTGGGGGTCATCGCGCTGTTGATGATCGCGGGCGGTACCGCGGATTCCGGCGCGTACCTGCTGGAACGGCTCGGGGAGACCGTGCTGGGCGCGGGGGTCGGCGTCGCGGTGAACATGCTCATCCTGCCGCCCGTGCACCTGCGTCACACACGCCGCACGGGCAGCCTGCTCGCCGGGGAAATCCGGGAGCTGCTCAGCTCGATCGCCGACGACCTCGGGGGCGACTGGGATCTCGACACGGCGCGCTCATGGCTGCGCCGGGCTCGGACGCTGGACCAGACCGTGCGGCGCGCGGAGGAGGCGGTGAGCTGGGGCCGCGAGAGCACCCGGTTCAACCTGCGCTGGCGGTTCCAGGCCCGCCGGAACCGATCTCCGGTGCCGTCGCGGATCGAGTCGTCGATCGGGCTGCTGGGTGAGGTGTCGGCGCAGGTGCAGCGGATCGCCGAGGCGCTCGTGACCGAGGAACCGCTGGACAGCGCGTTCACGCAGCGTTTCGCCGACCTGCTCCACGGCCTGGCGCAAGCGATTGCTAACTACGAAGAGTCACTGGACCAGGGGGCGGAGTCGCTGCGGGAGCGACTCGACCCGGTCCACGAGAAGCAGCGTGACCTGGTCCAGTGGGTGTACGAGGGCCGCACCCTGTCGGCCGAGGCGCGGCAGACCGAGGACGCCCTGCTACTTGCCGTGTCCCGCGCCCTCCGCGTCCTCGCCAACGGCGGCCTCGCCGTGGGCCGCTAGCAGCTGCCGGGTCTCTTCGAGCACCGCGTCCACCTCGACGGAGGCGACGAACGAGTCGTCGTGTTCGCAGCGTGGCAGGTCCTCGCGCGTCACGTCCACCCCGCACACCGGGCAATGCGTCGTCCACGCGATGAGCACGCGGTCCCGCCGCCGGCCGAGCGGGCCGGCGTTGATCACGTTCCCCATCCAGTAGATGCCCACCGCGGGCGCGCCCACCGCCCGAGCCAGGTGCCGGGGCCCGCTGTCGTTGCCCACGAACACGCTGCAGCTCGCCAGCACCCCGCACAACGCCGACATCGACAGGTGCGTCATCGGCCGGACGCACTCCGCGGCACTGCCGAGGCGTTCCCGCGCCAGCCCGGTCACGCGGTCGACCAGCTCCTGCTCGTCGGGCGAACCGATGACCGCGACCCCGGCCCCGTCGCGCACGAGCGCGGCGATGACCTCGGCGAACTTCTCCGCCGGCCAGCGGCGGCGCGGATCGGTCGCGCTGGGGTGCACGACGACGAGCGGCCGCGGCAGGCCGCGCAGGTCGTCGGCGGCAGCGGCGAAATCGCTTTCCCGCACCGTCAGGCGCGGCTCCAGCGCGACGGGCGCCGCCCCCGCGAGCCCGACCACCTCCAGCGCCCTCAGCACCTCGTGCTGGTAGTAGCGGAACGGCACCCAGCGGTCCAGCTCGACCGCGTCCTCGGTGCGGGAGCCGACGGTGTACCGCGGCTTGAGCCGCTGCACGAAGGGGTTCGAGTTCCGGCCGCCGCCGTGCACCTGCACCGCGAGGTCGACCGGGCCCACGCTGTCGAAGAACGCCTGCTGCTCGGCCTCGTCGAACGGTTTGCCCGCCGGTTCGTGCACCCCGCGTGCGGGCGGCAACTGCAGCACCTGGTCGATGGGCGAGGGCCGGTCCGCGAACAACTCGGCGTGCATCCGCGTGCCCAGCAGCACGATTTCGGCCTCCGGGTAGGCCGCCTCCAGCGACTCGATCGCCGGCACCGCGAACAGCAGGTCACCGAGGCCGCCGCCACGCAGCACCGCGATGCGCCGCACGTCGGGCCACGGTTCGAGCACCGGTCCTACCGCGGGTGTGAACGTCGTCAAGGTCTCCTCCTTCTCGCGCTGGAAGAGGTGCCCGCTGCCGCGACAGGCAAACAGGAGAAGTTTGACCTTCGCGTATTCGGGCACGTTCTTGGCCGAGTAGGAGTGGAGGTGCACATGACGGCCATCACGGCTGACCTCGTCCAACGGCTTTCGCGGCACACCCCGAAGGTCGTCGTCGTGGGCGACGCGATCCTCGACGTGTGGTTGTCGGGGCACAGCGACCGGCTCTGCCGGGAGGCGCCCGCGCCCGTCGTCGAGGTGGGCGAACGCGCGTTGTCCGCAGGCGGTGCCGCGAACACCGCGGTCAACCTGGCGGCGATGGGTGCCGAAGTGCGGTTCGTCAGCCTCGTCGGGGACGACGACGCGGGCCGCGAACTCCGGGAGCTGCTCGCCGGCCAGGGGGTGGACACGCAGCACGTCGTGGTCCAGCCGGGACGGCGCAGCGTCAGCAAGCACCGCGTCGTCGCCGACGACCAGGTGCTGGTGCGGTTCGACGAGGGCGACGACGCGGAGGCCGACGGTGACCTCGCGAAACGGGTCGCCGCCGCGCTCGAACTCGCCGTGGAGGACGCCGACGCGCTGCTCATCTGCGACTACGGCAACGGTCTTTTCGGCTCCACAGTCCGGAACTCGGTCGCGAAGGCGCGCGAGGAGCTGCCGCTGGTCGTCGTGGACGCCCACGATTGCTCGCGCTGGCGTGAAATCACGCCCGACCTGGTCACACCGAACGCGGGCGAGGCCGCGCGTCTGCTCGACATCTCCCTGCCGGAGAACGGAAAACGCGCCGAGCTGTTCGAGCGGCGCCGCGCGGACCTCGTCGGGGCGACAGGCGCGAAGGCCGTCGTCGTGACGCTCGACCGGGACGGCGCGTTGCTGCTCGCCCCCGACGCGCCCGGCTACCGCACGTGGGCCGATCCCGTGCCGGAAAGCCAGGCCAGCGGCGCGGGTGACACCTTCGTCGCCGCGTTGTGCCTGGGTGCCGCGGCGTCCCTGCCGCTGACCGCGTCCATGGAACTGGCGCAGGCGGCGGCGTGCATCGTGGTGGGCAAGAGCGGCACGTCCGTGTGCACGTGGACGGAACTTTCCGTGGCGCTGACCCGGGATGCCGCGCTGGACCACGACGAACTCACCGAACTCGTGGCCCGGCACCGCGAAGCCGGGCAGACGGTGGTGTTCACCAACGGCTGCTTCGACGTGCTGCACCGCGGCCACATCACGTACCTCAACGAGGCCAAGCGCCAGGGTGACGTGCTGATCGTCGCCGTGAACTCCGACGACAGCGTGCGGCGGCTCAAGGGCCCGGACCGGCCGGTGAACACCGCGCAGGACCGGGCCGCGGTGCTGTCCGCGCTCAGCTGCGTCGACTACGTGACCGTGTTCGACGAGGACACCCCGATCAACCTGCTGCGCAGGCTGGAACCCGAGTTGTACGTGAAGGGCGGGGACTACGCGGAGAACATGCTGAAGGAGGCGCCGGTCGTGCGGTCCTACGGCGGCGAGGTCCGGGCGCTGGGCTACGTGCCCGAACAGTCCACCACGTCCGTCATCGAAAAGATCCGCACTTCTTCGGCGGTGAAGGGAGAAGCGTGAGCGAACTCGACGTGCTCATCCCGACCTGCGACCGGCCCACCGAGCTGGCGGTCACGTTGTCCGGGCTGGCCGCGCAGGAGTTCACGGAGTTCTCGGTGATCGTCAGCGATCAGTCCGAGGGCGAGCCCGACTGGGAAACCCCGGCGGCGCAGGCGATGGTCCGGGTGCTGGAACGGCACGGGCACCGCGTGACGCTCAGCCGGAACCTGCCGCGTCGCGGGCTCGCGCAGCAGCGCGGGCAACTGCTTTCGCTGTCGTCCGCGCGGTACGTGCTCTACCTCGACGACGACGTGTGGCTCGAACCCGGCACCCTGACCCGCCTGCACTCGGCGATCACCGAGCTGGACTGCGGTTTCGTCGGCAACGCGGTGACGGGACTGTCCTATGTGGATGACCATCGACCGCACGAGCTGGCCCCGTACGAAGAGTGGCAGGGGCCGCCGGAGCCCGAGCAGGTCTCACCGGACAGCCCGGCGTGGGGACGCTGGACGTTGCACAACGCCGCGAACCCCACGCATCTGTCCGACCGGGTCGCGGATCGTCCGAAGTGGACCGCTTACAAGGTGGCCTGGGTCGGCGGTTGCGTGCTCTACGACCGCGAGCTGCTGGAGTCGGTCGGTGGCTTCGAATTCTGGCAGGAGATCCCGGAAACCCACTGCGGCGAGGACGTGCTGGCGCAGCTGAGGGTCATGGCGAAATATGGCGGGGCGGGTATCCTGCCCACAGGTGCCGTGCACCTGGAAGCGCCGACGACCGTGCCCGACCGCACCCGACAGGCCTACGAGGTGGTATCGCCGTGAACCCCCTTTCCCAGGAGAGGCTGAGGAAACGTGACCGGTTCCTCGACCAGGCCGTACGGGAAATGTGGAAGTACGACGAAAGACTGCAGGGCATCGACGTCGAGGTCCGCTTCGACCGCGGTGTCGCGCACCTGACGGGAGAAGTGGAATCCGCCGCGCAGCTGGCCACGGCGCGTGCGCTCGTCGGCAGGCTCGACGGCGTGCTCGCGGTGTGGGACAGGGTGCGCGTCGCGGGCCGTGATCCGGTGGTGCTGGACCTGGGGTGCGGGGCGCAGAAGCAGTACCCCGGCAACTTCGGCGTCGACCTGTACCCGACGCCGAAGGTGGACGTGCTCGCCGACGTGTCGCGGGCGCTGCCGTTCGCGGACGGCTCGGTGGACCGCGTGTTCCTGGTGCACATCCTGGAGCACCTGATCGATTTCCTGCCGCTCGTGGACGAGGTGCACCGGATCCTCCGGCCGGACGGCGTCGCCTTCGTGCTGTCGCCGTGGTGGCAGTACGTCAACGCGGTCGCCGACCCGACGCACGTGCGGATGCTGGACGTGCAGACCATCAAGGGCATCTGCCGTCGCCCCGGCTCGAAGCGGCCGTGGTACCCGCTGCACGCTTCATGTGACGGGGCCAGCATTTTCGCCGAGCTGCAACCGCTTTCCGACGAGGCGGAGTTCCCGGACGAGACGGAACTCGCCCGGTTCTTCGACTGACGTTCAGCCGAGGACGAGCGGGAGTCGCGCGGCGAACCCGCCCAGCGCTTCCCGTTCGGCGTCGGTCGGCGTGCGACGCCCGGTGCCGACCAGCAGCGCGTCCTCGTCGGACATCGAGTCGGGGAAAGGTGTTCCGGCGATCTTCTCCAGCAGAGTTCTTGCCGCGGCAAGGGTTTCGGTGGGCGGTTTCGGCGCCGAAGGCAGGTGCGCGACGAGGTCGAGGTGGTGCAGGGTCCACTCGAGCACGTACGCGGACAGGTAGTCGCCGACCGCCAGCACCTGCCCCTGGGTGCCGACGAGGGCGGTGGGATCGGCGAGTTCGGCGGCCCGGCCCGCAGCGGAACCGACGTCGTCGAAGTGGAACTTCAGCAACCGCGGCTCACCGTAGGCCGCCGCGAGGCGGGGGATCAACGCGTCGAGCTCGTCCTCCCCCGTGGGTGGCTCGACGAGGTGCCAGTAGGTCACGGCGTCCACGGTCGCCGGGCCTTCGGCGGGCGTGACGAGGGTGATCAGCACGTCCTGCGCGCCGATGACCAGGTGGCACACCACGTCCCGCACGAGCCAGCCCCGGCACCCCGAGGGCCGGTCGAAGGCCTCGTCCGGAATTCCGGCGACGGCCCCGCGCAGGGCCGTCCAGGAGTGCGCAAAGAGGTCCACCCGGGCAAGGTACTAGGAACGCTGTTCCCTCGTCCGCTCGATCGCGGTGCCCAGCACGCCGAGCGCGATCATGCCGATGGCCAGCCCGAAGTGCAGCCAGTTGTCGGCGCCGTTGACGGGCAGGAAGTTCATCCCGCCGTGGCTGTCGATGACGAGGCCGTACACGCAGACGAGCAGGTAGATGAACCCGCCGAGCACGAGGTACCCCCGCGCGCCGCCGGGGATCGTGGCGAGCGCGAGGCCCGCGACGCCGAACAGCAGGTGCACGAGGTTGTGCAGGACGGAGACGTTGAAGACGCCGAACAGCAGCGCTTCCGAATGGTGCCCGCCGAAGGTGAGCTGGTCGTAGTGCGTGGTGATGCCGGGGATGAAGCCGAGGATGCCCGCGAGGAGGAAGGCCACCGCCACGACGATGGCGAAGACCTGCACCGGCCGCCGGGTCCGGGTTGTCGTTGGGGTCATGGCGTTCCCTGTACCCAGCTCCGGGGGTGCCGATGCACTACAGTTCGGCGCAGTGATCGACAAGGTGGCGTGGCTCCGGGTGGAGTCGGGCCGGGTGCTGACCGCCCGGTCGCACGGCAAGGACGTGTACTACCTGCCGGGCGGCAAACGCGAAGCCGGGGAAAGTGACGTCGACACGCTGGTGCGTGAGGTGCGCGAGGAGCTGTCGGTGGCGATCGTGCCCGGCAGCGCGGCTCACATCGGCACCTACGAAGCCCAGGCCGACGGCAAGGCGGCGGGCACGACCGTGCGGATGACCTGCTACTCCGCCGACTTCGAGGGGGAACTGGCGCCCGCGAGCGAGATCGCCGAACTCCGGTGGCTCACCTCCGCGGACCGTGCGCTCGTCTCCGCGGTCACCCGGAACGTCTTCGACGACCTGCTTCGGCGCGGGCTCCTGCACTGAGGTCGGCCAGCGTCTCGGCGACTTCGGCGGCGGCGCGCCGCACGTCGAAGTCCCGTACGGCCAGTTCCCGCCCCGCCCTGGCGAGCTTCACGCGCAGCCCGGCGTCCGTGACCAGCCGTTCCAGTCCGCTCGCCAGCGCGTCGGCGTCGTCGGGTGGCACGACGGCGGCGGCACCGGCGAGGATGTCGACGGCGTCCCCGACCGCCGTGGTCAGGCACGGCAGCCCGTGGGCCAGCGCGGTGAGCAACGCCCCCGGCGGGACCTCCTGCCGCGCGGGCGCGCAGAACACGTCCACCCGCCGCAGCAACGGGATCGCGTCCGCCACCGGCCCCACGAAGCGCACGGGCAGGCCGCGGGCGCGGTCGATGAGGGCCGCTCGCTCCGGCCCGTCCCCCGCGATCAGAACGCGCACCGCCCGGCCCCGCCGGACGAGCGTCGCCGCGGCCTGTACGAGCAGGTCCAGGCCCTGTTCCCCGCTCAGCGGCGCGACCGCACCCACCACGACCGGCGTCTGCGTCCGCACCGGCACGGGGTTCGCGGGGATCTCGACGCCCGGCCGGATGCGGTGCACGCGTTGTGCGGGCACGCCCAGCTCGGCCAGGGTGCGGACGAGGGAACGCAACGGGGCGAAGGCACCGGCGAGCCGTCCGTAGACGTCCCACAACTCGGCGGACGGTTGCCCCGCCGTGTGCAGGGTCGCCACGGTCGGCGCGACGGACGTGGCCGCCCGCAGGGCCGCCGCGTTGCTGGTGGGGTCGGGCAGGTCGACGTGCACGACGTCCGGCGCCAGCTCCGCGAGCACCGCCTGCGTTCCGGGCGCCCACGACCGGCCGCGCGCCGACGGCACCACCCGCAGGCCGGGCCGCTGCCCGAAGAACCCGGCGACCTCCCGGCTCACCACGAGGCTCGGCCGCACCTCCGGCGGCAGGAACCGCAGCAGTCGCGCCACGTGCGCTTCCGGAGCGCCGAAGGAGACCGCGTCGATCACGAACGCCGCGTGCAGGGAATCCACGGCGGGCCGGGTACCCATCGCCCGAAGGAGTTACGCGTGGGGGTTCGCCGGGCGCGGCGCCGGGTAGCCGGAGCCATGCTGTCCTCGATCCTCCGCGGAATGGCGGCCGGTGCGGCCGGCACCACCGCCCTGAACGCGGTCACGTACCTCGACATGGTGTGGCGGGGCCGTCCGGCCAGCAGCACCCCCGAGAAGACGGTCGAGACCCTGTCGGAGAAGACGGGTCTGCCGGTACCCGGCGACGAGCAGCAGCGCGGCAACCGCGTGTCCGGTCTGGGGCCGCTGATGGGGCTGCTGACCGGTGTGTGCGTGGGCGCGGGGTACGGCGCGCTGCGCGGGCTGGGGTGGCGGCCGTCGGTGCCGGTGGCGGGGCTCGTCACCGGGGTCGCCGCGATGGCCGGGTCGAGTGCGCCGATGACGCTGCTCGGCATCACCGATCCGAGGGAGTGGTCGGCGGCGGACTGGGCCAGCGACATCGTCCCCCATCTCGCGTACGGGCTGGTCACGGCCGGTACCTACGCGGCCACGACCAGCTGAGATACGTTTCGTTCTTCACTCGAACGGGTAGACCCTCCCCCGGCGAATTCCGGGAGAGGGGAAGCACGATGGCGAGGCACCGTTTCGAGGACAACGACAACGACGAGAAGTGGGGCGGCCCCGAGCTGGCGGAGCAGATCGACCACCAGCCGCGCAAGCACCGCCAGGACCGCGAAGGCAGGGAATCGCGGCCGGAGGCCGAACCGAGCCCACCACCGCAGCGGTGATGTGCGGGGTGTGACCGGCCGCCCGGACGACCGCAGCAGCGGACGAAACCCGGCAGGCCGCGGACCCACCCCCGTGCAACTCGGGCCGCTGTGACCGGCTGCCCGAAACCCGCCAGACCGCGCATCCACGCCAGTGGAGCTTGGGGGCGGCGTGACCGGAGGGGGCACAGCGGTCACGCCGCCGGTGAGGCCACCCGGGCGGAGCCGGTGACCGTGGCGTGCTGCGGTGGACC
The DNA here is from genome assembly GCF_900114035.1 of Amycolatopsis sacchari. GTDB lineage: Bacteria > Actinomycetota > Actinomycetes > Mycobacteriales > Pseudonocardiaceae > Amycolatopsis_E > Amycolatopsis_E sacchari. The sequence continues at coordinate 408,646 of NZ_FORP01000002.1, forward strand.
TGCCAGGTCCACCCCCCAGTCGCTCTCGCACAGTCTCAGCTACCCAGGCCCCGCGCGCGGCAAACGTGGGTTTCGCGCGGCGCCGGGGCGGGGTACCGCGTCCCCATGAGCGTCGTCGTGATCGGGCAGGTCGCCCGCGATCTCGTGCTCCGCGTGCCCGAGGCACCGGGCCCCGGGCAGTCCGCGAACGTGCGGGAACGCAGGGAGGTGCTGGGCGGCAAGGGCGCGAACCAGGCGGTCGGCCTGGCGCAACTGGGCATGCACGTCGCGCTCGTCGGCGTGGTCGGCGACGACGGCACGGCCGACCGGCTGCTGTCCCGCGCGGAGGCGGACGGTATCGACGTCTCGCACGTCGCGCGGCGCCCAAGCGCCGAGACCGCCTTGATCGTGGACGTGCTCGACGACTCCGGCCAGTGGCGCTACCTCGAGCACATCCCCGAGGAGACCCTCGTGACGCCACGCGACGTGTTCGCGGCGTCCGGCTTGATCCGGTCCGCGCGTGCCGTCGTGGTGCAGTTGCAGGAACCGCCGGAGGCCGCGCTCGAAGCCGCCCGCATCGCCCGCGCCGCAGGCGTGCGCGTGGTCCTCGACGGCGCGCCGGGCGGCCTCACCGAGGAACTGCTCGCCCACGCGGACGTGCTGCGCGCGGACCGGCGTGAAGCGGAATTGCTGGCGCACAAGGAGATCACGTCCGTCGACGACGCGATCGAGGCCGGTCGTTCCCTCGTCGAGCGCGGGCTTTCGCTCGCCGTGCTCGACGCGGCCGGCGTGGGGAACGTGTTCGTCACCCGGCGCGGGCACGAGTTCCTGCCGCTGTCCGACGTGGAGGTGGTGGACTCCACCGGCGCGGGTGACGCGCTCGTCGCCACGCTCACGTATGCGCTGGTCGCGGGCGAACCGCTGCCCGTCGCCGCGCGGCTGGCGGTCGCGGCGTCGTCCCTGACCGTGCAGCACCCGGGCGGTCGCCCACGGCTGTCGCGGGCCGCACTGTCCGCATACACCTGAAAGAGTGTTTGCCTGATCACATCGCGGGCACTCCCCGGCCATGCTGACCACTGCCCTCACCGGCAAACCCAAGGCGGCCCGGCGCCTGTACATCCCGCCCGACCAGACCGCGCCGCCCGTCCCGTGCGAGGAGTGCGGTTACACGGCACTGCACGTGGGCCGGATCGTCGAGGACGAGCGGGTGGTGGCCACGATCCTCGTGTGCACCCGCTGCCGCGCCCGCACGCCCCGCTGACGTTCAGGCGAGCAGTTCGCGGCTCGCGACCTCCGCCGCCCCGAGCTCCTGCCCGAGCTGCATGATCAGGTTCTGCGCCCTCGCGAGCGCCGACGCCGCGTCGAACACCGACCTGGTGATCGCGTCGAACCCGCGTGGCGGCAGATCGCCCGAGCACATGCGCTGTTCGAGCCACGCCCCGAGTTCCGGCAGGCTCCGCCCGACGTTCTCGGCGAGCAGCCGCAGGGAAGCCAGCACCTCGGAGACCTCCGCCGTGCTGCCGATCCCGCCCTGCCCGTCGAGCCCCGACGTCTGCCGGTAGAGGTGGCGCGTCGCCTCCTGGGCGCGCGCGGCGAAGGTGGTGGCGGCGGTGGCCTCGGCCCCGCCGTTCGGCGATACGTCCATCTTGAGTTCCTTCGTCGGCGAGGGGTGGTAGAAGCCGTACCCCGAGCGGCCGCGGTCAAACGACGTTTCGGCCGGATCGTGCCGGGAACCCGCCCCGCAATGATCCCCGGCACGATGGAATTCCCATGACGCACAGCGAACTCCGGCGGGACGTCCGCCAGCTCGCCGACCGGCTCGTCGAGGTCGTGGCGGCCGGTGACCACGGTGCGCTGGCCGCGCTCGTGCCCCGGCTGCTCGGCGGGCAGTCGCCCGAGCGGCGCCTTTTTCCACCGCTGCTGGCGGAATTCGCCGCCGAGGTCGCGTGGCGGCTGCGGGCGCACGCCGGGGCAGTGCGGCCCGAGGACGTGTTCGTCGTCGACCTCACCGGCGACGACGAGGACGGCGTGCCGGTGGACGAACTGCCCCCGCCGTTGCGTGCCGTGTTGCGCGCCGTGCTCGCCGAGCTCAACGACGATTCCGAGAACTCCTTGTTACAACTGGAATTCGTGGCGCGGGACCCGGACCCGCTCGGCAGGCTCGACGCGCTGCTGCACCTCGTCTGGTGGGTGAGCGACCTCCGCTGAAGCGGCTACCCTGGAACACCCGGAGCCGAGTGGAAGGGGAGCACGTGGGCAGCCGGTGGTGGCGGGACGCGGCGATCTACCAGATCTACATCCGGAGCCTGGCCGACGGCCAATACCGCTAAGTTTAGGCGAGTTTCCGCAGCTCAGAGGCGTTTGGAGGCGTCGCCCACAGAGCGGTCACACCCCGACAGAACAGTTGCCTCGATTGAAGATTCCCCTCAACCGCAACGGCGACTGTCTCAAGTGGAGAACCGCCTAACCGGCGGGAACGACTGAACAGAGCCTCCGATAACGCCCTGACCAGGTAAAACGTACTAACTTAGCGGTATTGGCCGACGGCAGCGGTGACGGGATCGGCGACCTCGCCGGCATCCGCGCCCGGTTGCCCTACCTGCGGGACCTCGGTGTCGACGCGGTGTGGATCACGCCGTGGTACCCGTCCCCCATGGCGGACGGCGGTTACGACGTCGCCGACTACCGCGACATCGACCCGCTGTTCGGCACGCTCGCCGACGCGGAGGCGCTCATCGCCGAGGCGCACGAGCACGGCCTGCGGCTGATCGTCGACGTCGTGCCCAACCACACCTCCACGCGGCACCGGTGGTTCCGGGAAGCGCTGGCGGCCGGGCCGGGTTCCCCCGAGCGGCAGCGCTACATCTTCCGCCCTGGCAAGGGTTCCGGCGCTCCCCCGAACGACTGGCGCAGCGTGTTCGGCGGCCCGGCGTGGACCAGGGTCGCCGACGGCGAGTGGTACCTGCACCTGTTCGACGCCTCCCAGCCGGACCTCAACTGGGACCTGCCGGAGGTGCGCGCGGAGTTCGAGGACGTGCTGCGGTTCTGGCTCGACCGCGGCGTGGACGGGTTCCGCATCGACGTCGCACACGGGCTGGTCAAGCACCCCGGACTGCCGGATCTCGGCGTGGACCACGAGGACCTCGTGAAGCCGCCGGACCGCACGAACCACCCGCACTGGGACCGCGACGAGGTGCACGAGATCTACCGTTCTTGGCGCCGCATCACGGAATCGTACGGGGAGGACCGGATCTTCGTCGCGGAGGCGTGGGTCTCCCGCCCCGAGCGGCTGGCGAACTACGTGCGCCCGGACGAGCTGCACACCGCGTTCAACTTCGACTTCCTGCGCTGCGCCTGGGATGCCGGCGCCCTCCGCGCGGTGATCGACTCCAGCATCGGCGCGCTGCGGGAAGTCGGCGCACCGGCGACGTGGGTACTGTCCAATCACGACGTCGTCCGGCACGTGACCCGTTACGGGAAGGGGGATCCCGAGCTCGGCAGGCGCCGCGCGCGGGCGGCCCTGCTGCTGATGCACGCACTGCCCGGCAGCGTCTACCACTACCAGGGCGAGGAACTCGGCCTGGAGGAAGTGGAGGACCTGCCCGAGGAGGTGCTGCAGGACCCGACGTGGGAACGCTCGGGTCACACGAAACGGGGGCGGGACGGTTGTCGCGTGCCGCTGCCGTGGGAGGGCACCGAGCCACCGTTCGGCTTCGGTACCGGCGGGTCCTGGCTGCCCCAACCCGCGCACTGGCGCGATCTCACGGTGGCCGCCCAACTGGATGACGAGGGTTCGATGCTGTCGTTGTACCGCAGGGCTTTGCACCTGCGGCGCGAGCACCCTGCGCTCGGCGACGGGGAACTGTCCTGGTTGGACTCCCCGGAGGACGTGCTGCTGTTCCGCCGGGAGCCGGGGCTGGTGTGCGCGGTGAACCTCGGAGACACGCCGGTCCCCCTGCCGCCGCACGAAAAGGTGCTGCTGTCGAGCGAGCCACTGCCGGACGGGAAGCTGCCCTCCGACGCGGCTGTCTGGCTAGGCCAGCCCCTCGCCCACCGCCACCCTCGACGGTGACGCTGCGCGTCGCTGGTCAACCCAAGTGCTGCCGTAGCTGCTGGCAGGCGTCCTCGCAGCTGCGGCATGCTTCGGCGCATTCGGCGCAGTGCCGGTGGTGCTCGGCGTGCTGCTCGCACTCCTCCGCGCACATCCGGCACGCCTGCTCGCAGACCTCCAGCAGTCGCCTCGTCACGCCCACGGCATCACCGCGCCGGGACAGGATCCGCGCGGTCACCTCGCAGACGTCCGCGCAGTCGAGATCGGTGCGGATGCAGTCGCGCATGGCGGCGGGGTCGGCCTCGGCCAGGCAGGCGTCCGCGCACGCGGTGCACGCCTGCGCGCAGGTGAGGCACTCCTGTATGCACGCCGCGATCGCCTCCGGGTCCACGCCCCCGAGGTCGGCGGGGTGGCTTTCCAGCATCGCCAGTGCTTTCGTCATGCCCCGCGCGTACCCGCGTGCGCACCGGAGAAACCAGGTTTCCGGAGGCCGGGGCAGGGAACCACCGGACGGTGTCCAGACGCGACGAGCTGCAAGACGCGGCGAAGAAGACCTTCGGCTGGGACCGGTTGCTCCCCGACCAGCTGACCGCGATGGAGCAGCTCCTCGGCGGCCGCGACGTGCTGGTCGTGATGCCGACGGGATCCGGCAAGTCGGCGATCTACCAGGTGCCCGCGTTGCTCCGCCCGGGGCCCACGCTGGTGGTGTCGCCGTTGACCGCGCTGCAACGCGACCAGGTGAACCAAATCGCCGAGAGTGAAGCCCCCGACGCGGTCGCGGTGAACTCGGCGCAGCGCTCACGCGACAGCAAGGACGCCTGGGAGTCGATCGAGGAGGGTGACGCCGAGTACCTGTTCCTCTCCCCCGAGCAGCTGGCGAAGGAGGAGGTCCTGCGGCGGCTGGACGAGGTGCGGCCGAGCCTGTTCGTGGTCGACGAGGCGCACTGCGTTTCGGCCTGGGGACACGACTTCCGGCCCGACTACCTGCGGCTGAGCCCCGTCATCGAACGCCTCGGGCACCCGCCGGTGCTGGCGCTGACGGCGACCGCGGGCGGTCCGGTGCGCGACGACATCGTGACGCACCTCGGCATGCACGACCCGGTGCAGGTGATCACGGGCTTCGACCGGCCGAACCTGCACCTTGCCGTGCACTGGTTCGCCACGGACGAGGAGAAGCGGCAGGCCCTCGCCGAATGGGTCGCGCAGGCGCCCAAGCCGGGCTTGGTCTACACGGCCACGCGCAAGGACTCCGAGCGCTACGCGGAAGAACTCGGCCCGGCCGCCGCCGCGTACCACGCGGGCATGAAGGCGAGCGACCGCAAGGACGTGCACGAACGGTTCCTCGCCGATGAACTGGAGGTCGTCGTCGCGACGTCGGCGTTCGGCATGGGCATCGACAAACCGAACGTGCGGTTCGTGGCGCACGCGTCGATCCCGGAGTCGCTGGACTCGTACTACCAGCAGATCGGGCGTGCGGGCCGGGACGGCGAACCGGCGGAGGCGCTGTTGTTCTACCGCCCGGAAGACCTTGGGCTGCAACGGTTCCTCACCGCGCGACGGCTCGACGAGGAGGGCGTGCGGGAGGTCGCCGAGGCGGTGCGTGAGGCCGACGGGCCCGTGGCGCCGCACGATGTCGACGAAGCGGTCGACCAGTCCCACCGGCGCGCGATGAACAACCTGAACCTCCTCGAGCAGGCCGACGTGGTCGAGTGCGCGACGGCGAGTTCGACTACCGCGACGACGCGCCGGAAGACCCCACGGAGGAAGTCAGCGAGGTCTCGGAGAAGCAGAAGGAGCTGGACCGCACGCGGCTGGAGGTGATGCGGCAGTACGCCGACACGCAGTCGTGCCGCCGCCAGTTCCTGCTGGGCTACTTCGGCGAAACCCTCGACGAGCCGTGCGGCAACTGCGACACGTGCGAGGCGGGGACGGCCGCGGAGCAGGCGCAGTTCACCGATGCCGAGTACCCGCCGGACGCGAAGGTCCGGCACCGCGAGTGGGGCGCCGGCCGGGTCGTGCACCGCGAGGCCGACCGCATGACGGTGCTGTTCGACGAAGGCGGCTACCGGACGCTGTCGCTGGCCGCCGTCGAGGAGGGGGACCTGCTGACTGAGGACGGGTGAACCGTGCTCATCCACCAGTGGTGAACTTTCGGCATTCCGTGCCTCCGCACCGGCGGCCTTGGGTATCGTGCCGATCATGACGTCTCCGGGGGGTGGCTGGTCGCAGCCACAGTCGCAGCGGCCCAACCCGTCCACACCGTTCCCACCGGGCGCTGGGCAGGGTTTCGCACCGCCTGCCGGAGGGCCTCCCCCCGCACCGGGCTACTCCCCGGCCTGGCAGCAGGTCTATCCGCCCGCTCACGGATACCCGCCAGCGCGGCCCTATCCGCCAGGCCCGTACCCCCAGGCTCACCCGGTCCAGCCGGTGGCCGGGCCCTACACCCTCCCCGGCTTCGGCGCGATCCCCGCGGTGCTCGGCGCCGTGCTGCTGATCGTCGGTTTCTTCGCCCTGCCGTGGGCGAGTGTGGCGGGGCATTCGGTGCACTTCGTCGACCTCACGAAGCTCGCCTGGGACAGCGAGGGCAGCGGCGGCGGTTACGGCAAGGCGTACGCCGCCGCGATCGGGTACCTCGCGCTGCTCGCCCAGCTGGTCAACCCGCTGCCCTGGACGCTGGGCTCCTTCCGCGGCCCGAAGTCCGCACTGGTGTTCAGCGGGATCCGGCGCAAGGAGTTCAACCGCGCGAACTACTGGTGGTACCGAACTTCGTTCGCCGTCCGCTCGGCCCTCATGGTCATCCTGCACGCCGTGGGCGTCATCGCCCTGTTCAAGGACGACCTGGGCGCCACCGGCGCCGGTGCCTGGCTCGTGCTCGGCGGCAGCATCCTGGTCACCGCCGGTGCCGCCATCGGGCCGCGCATCACGGCGCACATGCCCCGAGGTTGAACAGCTCGAACAACCGCTGCTGCGTCGCGTCCCGCGCCGTGAGCACCCGTCGCGTGCGCGGCCGCCCGCCCGTCGACGGGTAGCGCAGGACGGTCTCGCCGATCCCCGCCAGCTGGTCCAGCAACTCCCGCACGGACAGGTCGAGCCCCGCCCGGTCCGCCTCCCGCCGCATGACGTGGGTGACGGCCGTCGCGAGCACCGTGACCAGCGAATGCACCGCCATGCGGTGCTCGCTCCAGTCCCACCGCGGCGCGGGCGCGGCGACGAACGAGTCGTTGAGCATCCGCACGGTCGAATCGAGGTGGTAGCGCGCCCGGTACGCGGTGACGACGTCCACCACGGGCCAGTCGTGGTCCGTGACCAGCAGCTGCTTGCCGAAGAACTCCTCGTCCAGCCGGGCCCGCGCCGCCTCGTCGATGCGGTGCTCCAGCCGCAGCTCCCCCGGCCTGCTCCCGGTCAGCCGGGCGCTGAGCACCCGGTCCACCCACCGCACCCGGGTGATCCGCGCGATGTCCGTGAGCAGCTGCTCCCTCGGCCGGCGGTTGGTGCCCGCCTCCAGCGCCAGCGCCAGGCCGTCGAGCTGCCGCGTCGCACTGCTCAAGGCCTGCGCGAAACTCCTCGACTGCGCCGCGTGGAGCCGGGCCGAATGCGTCAGCACGACCCGCCGCTGTACGCCGAACACGTTCGTCCGGGCCTCCAGGGCGGTCAGCCCCGGAAACCGCCCCGGGTCCACCGGGCGACGGCTCGAAGCGGGCCTTGCCAGCAGGTCGGGGAAGTCGGCCAGCGGTAGTGCCCCGACGAAGTGCAGCCCCGAGTCGAGGTCGAGCTGGGCGTGCTGACCGGTGTCGAACACCACGGTCACCTCACCCGCCTGCCGCGCGCCCAGCCGGTCGACCGCCACCCCGAACGGCTCGACCCCCAATCCGCCCCGCCGGTAGACGCGCGACACCAACGGGATCGCGCCGTCGAGGGTCACCAGTGCGCTGAGCCCCGCGAGCGTCGCGTCGGCGGTGTCGGACTCCGCGTACGTCGCGAAGTTCGGCACGTCCACGGCGAGCGTGACCGACTCTCGCGGAATCCTCGCGGCGACGGCGTCTTCGATGCGTTCCAGCTGCCCGCGCGTCAGCCGCCGCGTGACGCGCCAGAACTCCTCGTCCCGCACGGCGTCCGCAGGCAGGCGAGGGCGCACGAACCGTGCCGCGGCGGCACCTTTCCACCAGTCTTCGAGCGGGACGTCCGGCGCGGTCGCCCGGTGCAGGACGGCGAGCACGAGGTACGTCGCGATCTTCGCCCGGCGCGGCGTCAGCACGTCTTCGATCGCCTGCCGCACCTGGAGCCGCTCCAGGGTGGACCAGACCGCCGCGACGTCACCGAAAGCCAGGTGCCGCGTGGATTCGGGCAATCCGGTCGCTCCGTCGAGTGCCGCGGCCACGTCCGCGGCGGAGCCGAGGTAGCGCTGCGACACGATCCGGGGCGAACCGTCCACCCGTTCGGACTCCACCAGGTAGTAGTACGTCCGCCCGTTGATGCGCTTGCCGACGATCGAGGCCACACTTTAGGTAATACCGCCCGCACCGGTCCGCGGCAACGAAAGCAGGGTCACTGAGCTGCGTAAACACCCGGCCGCGGTCGGGTGCGGACGGAATCACCGAAGCGGTCGTGGAGGTGCTTCGCCCCGCGCACCTACGTTTGCCCTATGGCTTCCGCTGACCAGCAGGACCGACCGACCGCCTCCGCGATGCGCCGCGCGCTCGCGCGGGCGCGCGACGGCAAGACGCTCGACCTCACCGAAGCGACCGTGCTGCTGCACGCCCGCGACGAGGACCTGGCGACGCTGTCGGAGTACGCGTCCCGGGTCCGCGACGCCGGGCTCGCCGCCGTCGGCCGCGAAGGGATCATCACCTACAGCCGCAAGGTGTTCATCCCGCTGACCCGGCTGTGCCGGGACCGCTGCGGGTACTGCACGTTCGCGACGGTGCCGGGCAAAGTGGACGCTCCGTTCCTGTCGCCGGACGAGGTGCTGAAGATCGCCCGCGACGGCGCCGCGATGGGCTGCAAGGAGGCGCTGTTCACGCTCGGCGACCGCCCGGAGGACCGCTGGAAGGCCGCCCGCGAGTGGCTCGACGCGCACGGCTACGACGACACGCTGTCGTACGTGCGCGCGATGGCGATCCTGGTGCTGGAGGAGACCGGGTTGCTGCCGCACCTCAACCCCGGTGTGATGACGTGGCAGGACCTGCAGCGGCTCAAGCCGGTGGCCCCGTCGATGGGCATGATGCTGGAGACCACGGCGACGCGCCTGTGGAGCGAGCGCGGCGGCCCGCACTACGGCTCGCCGGACAAGGATCCCGCGGTGCGGCTGCGGGTGCTGGAGGACGCGGGGCGCAGCGCGGTCCCGTTCACCACGGGCATCCTCATCGGCATCGGCGAGAACTACGCCGAGCGCGCGGACGCGTTGTTCGCGATCCGCAAGGCCGCGCGTGCCTACGGCGGCATCCAGGAAGTCATCGTGCAGAACTTCCGCGCGAAGCCGGACACGAAGATGCGCGCGACGCCCGACGCCGACCTGCAGGAGCTGGCGGCGACGATCGCCGTGGCGCGGCTGGTGTTCGGGCCGAAGATGCGGTTGCAGGCGCCGCCGAACCTGATCGGCAGCCAGTACGACCTGATGGTGAAGGCCGGCATCGACGACTGGGGCGGGGTTTCGCCGCTGACGCCCGACCACGTGAACCCGGAGCGGGCGTGGCCGCAGATCGACGAGCTGGCGCGGCAGACCGCGGCGGCGGGGTACGAGCTGCGTGAGCGGCTGACGATCTACCCGGAGTACATCCTGGCCGGTGAGCCGTGGCTGGACCCGCGCGTGGCGGGGCACGTCGCGGCGCTGGCGGATCCGGCGACGGGGCTGGCGCTGGACGTCAAGCCCGAGGGCAAGCCGTGGCAGGAGCCGGACGGCGGCTGGCAGCAGCAGGGCCGCACGGAGCTGCACGTCGAGGTGGACACGGTCGGCCGCACGGGCGACCGGCGCAGCGACTTCGACTCGGTGTACGGCGACTGGAACGAGATCGCCAAGCAGGTGCCGACCGCCCCGGCGCGGATGGACGCCGACATCGCGGCGGCGTTGCGGCGCGCGGAAAAGGACCCCTCGGGACTGTCCGATGAGGACGCTCTGGCGCTGTTGCACGCGGACGGCGCGGAGCTGGACGCGCTGGCGGAGCTGGCGGACGGCCTCCGCCGCGACGCGGTCGGCGACGACGTGACGTTCGTGGTGACGCGGAACATCAACTTCACGAACGTGTGCTACACGGGCTGCCGGTTCTGCGCCTTCGCGCAGCGGCGGACGGACGCGGACGCGTACACGTTGTCGTTGTCGCAGGTGGGTGACCGGGTCGACCAGGCGTGGGAGGCCGGGGCGACGGAGATCTGCATGCAGGGCGGGATCCACCCGGACATGCCGGGCACGGCGTACTTCGACCTGGCGGCGGAGGTGAAGCGGCGGCAGCCGGACATCCACCTGCACTCGTACAGCCCGATGGAGGTCGTCAACGGCGCGTCGAGGACGGACCTGTCCATTCGCGACTGGCTGACGCGCGCGCACGAGTCCGGTGTGGACTCCCTGCCGGGCACGGCGGCCGAGATCCTGGACGACGACGTGCGGTGGGTGCTGACGAAGGGGAAGCTGCCGACGTCGAGCTGGATCGAGGTGATCACGACCGCGCACGAGCTGGGCATCCCGACGACGTCGACGATGATGTACGGGCACGTCGACACGCCGGCGCACTGGGTGGGGCACATCAAGCTGATCGGGCGGTTGCAGCGGCAGGCGCTGGAGCGGACGGGGCGGCGCGGGTTCACGGAGTTCGTGCTGCTGCCGTTCATCCACCAGAACGCGCCGATCTACCTGGCCGGCCTGGCGCGCCCGGGGACGACGGTGCGGGAGAACCGGGCGGTGCACGCGCTGGCGCGGATCCTGCTGCACGGGTTGATCGACAACATCCAGTGCTCGTGGGTGAAGCTGGGTGAGGAGACGTGCCGGGCGGTGCTGCGCGGTGGCGTGAACGACCTCGGCGGCACGCTCATGGAGGAGACGATCAGCCGCATGGCGGGCGCGAACAACGGCTCGTACAAGACGATCAGCGAGCTGGAGGCGATGGTCGAGCCGCTCGGCCGCCCGCTCGTGCAGCGCACCACGTCGTACGGCCGCCCGAGCCCGGAACGCGTGGCGGCCGCCCGCCTGAGCGACGGAGTAGCGCAAGCGGTGCGAAACCCCCTCCCCATCGTGGGCTGATCGCGGAGGTCCGGCGAGGTTCGTGCGCGGCGGCTCGGCGGGGTGCGTGGCCCGGCGGGGGTGGCGCGACCCGGTGGGGTGCGGTCCAGCACGATGCGCGGTCCGGCGGGGTGCTCCCTCGACGCAGTGACGCGGCCCGGTGGGGTGGCGGCCCGGCGCGGTGGCGCGGCCCGGCGCGGTGGCACGCCCGGTGGGTGCGCGGCCCGGTGGCGCGGTTAGGGGCGGTGGCGCGGTTGGGCGCGGTGGCGCGGCCCGTTGGGTGGCGGCCCGGTGGGGGCGGTCGCTCCCCGGGTGGTGGCACGGCCCAGTGGGTGGCGGGTCGCTCCGCGGGGCCCTGCGGAGCGCGGCCCGGCGCGGTGACGGGCCGCTTCGTGGGGTGGCACGCCAAGTTGCGGCGGCTTCGGGTGGAGCGGCATCGGCTCCCGGGTGAGGCGGCAGTGGCTGCGGGCGGCCATCAGGGGCAGTCGCGGTCGCGGGCGTCCCGGGGGGGCAACAGGGTCCTTCGGCCCTGGTGTGGGGGGTCGGCATCAGCGATCGTTGAGGCATCAGGAATTTCTCGGTCATGCCGGTCGCAGCGACTGGGAAAGGCCGGGGCGGCGACTCCCACACCTCCCCGCTACCCCGGCCATCCTGAGAGAAAACGAGCAGCGCGAAGCACATCCCCATACCTCGTGTACAACGCGGCCAGCCCGAACCGCAGAACGTCGGGCGGCCGGAAGTCACCGATGATGTCGGACTCCGCCATCGCGGCCATGACGTGCTGGGCGTCGGGCCAGCGGACGGAGAGCTGGTTGCCTCGGGAAGCGTGGTCTCTCGGGGTCAGGACCTCGGCAGCGGGCACCAGTTCGTCCAGGCACCGCAGGAAGAAGTCACCCAGGGAAAGCGCTTTCTCGCGCACCTGGGCGATCGACACGTCGGCCCAGACGTCCAGTGCCGCGTCCAGCGCGAGCATCGACAGGATGTCGGGCGTGCCGGCGCGGGCGCGCCCGATCCCCGCCTTGCCCGTGTACTCCTCGCTCATGCCGAACGGGTCCGCGTGCCCCGCCCAGCCCGGCAACGGCTGGTCGAACCGCTCCTGCCAGCGCACCGGCACGTAGCAGAACGCGGGTGCGCCCGGCCCTCCGTTGAGGAACTTGTACGTACAGCCCACCGCCAGGTCCACGCCCGCCGCGTCCAGCTCCACCGGCACCGCCCCGACGCTGTGGCAGAGGTCCCACACCGCCAGCGCGCCCGCCGCGTGCAGCCCCGCGGTGATGCCCGGCAGGTCGTGCAGGCGGCCGCTGCGGTAGTCGACGTGGTTGACCAGCGCCGCCGCCGTCCGCTCCGACACCGCGGCAGGCATCTCCGCCGGCGTGACCCGGCGGATCTCGTGGCCCGTCAGGCGTGCGGCGCTCTCCGCGACGTAGCCGTCCGTCGGGAACGTCGTGGCGTCGACCACGATCTCCGGGCGCCCCGGGTTCAACCGCACAGCCGCGACGAGCACCTTGAACAGGTTCACGCTCGTCGAGTCGCCGACCACGACCTGCCCCGGCGCGGCACCGACGAGCGGTGCGATCCGGTCGCCGATCCGCTGCGGCGCATCCCACCAGCCCTCGTCCCAGGACCGGATGAGCCGCCCCGCCCACTGCTTCCGCACGACCTCGTCCATCCGCGCGGCTACGGTCCGTGGCGGCGCACCCAGTGAGTTCCCGTCGAGGTAGGCCAGCTGTGGGTCGAGATCGAACTCCGCCCGCTTGCCCGCCAGCGGGTCACGGGCATCGAGTTCCGCCGCCTCCTGCCCCAACGACATGGGAATCCTTCCTCTTCGCCCTTCTGGCCGCGAATGCCGATTCACTGTCCGCGAATCGCTACCTGTTTGTGGCATGCCTCACATAGGGTGGCGAGCACTCGTCACCATCCGTGCACCGCCGAGGAGGCCAACGATGACCACTCAGACCTCAGTCACGGACCGGACGCAGGGCCAGACCATCGCCAAGCTACTTCGCCGCGACGCCGAGGAGTACGGCGACCTGCCCGCGCTGACGTCCCTCGACGCCGAAGGCGAGCCGACACTGACCTGGTCGGAGGTGCGCCACGAGGTCGCGGTGCTCTCCCACGGGCTCGCCGGCCTCGGACTAGCCCGTGGCGACCGGATGCTGATCATGGCGCCCAGCTCCCCCGACCACATCCTCGTGGACCTCGCCGCCATGCACCTGCGCGCGATCCCGTGCACCGCGTACGCCACGCTCAGTCCCGACCAGATCCGTTACGTCGCACGGCACAGCGGCGCGCCGGTGGTGGTGCTTCAGGGCACGAACGAACTCAAGCGCTGGGAGCAGGTGCTCGACGACCTGCCGGCGCTGCGGCACGTGGTGATGATCGACAGCGGAGCCGTCCCGCCCGGCGACGACCGCTTCGTCAGCCTGGCCGACCTGCGCCGGAGGGGCGCGGAATCGCACGCGGCCGACCCAGCCGCGTTCGAGCGGATGACGGACGCCGTCCAGCCCGGCGACCCGCTGTCGATGATCTACACCTCGGGCACCACCGGCGACCCCAAGGGCGTGGTGCTCACCCACGCCAACGCCGTGCACGAGTCCTACGCGTTGCAGGCGCTGCACGACATGGCCATGCACCTCACGAACATCGCGTACCTGCCGCTGGCGCACATCGCCGAGCGGGAGATCTCCATCTACCTCCCGATCGCGATCGCCGGTCACGTGCACACCCTCGCCGACCCGACCGCGATCGCCGCCGCCCTCGGCCGCGTGCACCCGCAGGGCTTCTTCGGCGTCCCGCGCGTGTGGGAGAAGATGGTGGCGGGCCTGAAGAACATGCTGGCCAACGTGCCGGAGGACCGACGCGCCGCGCTGCTGGCCGCGAACGACCTGCTGCAGCAGGGGTACAAACTGCGCAACGCGGGCCAGGAGGTGCCCCCGGACCTCGCGGAGAAGATCGCCGAGACCGACCGGACGGTGCTCGCCCCCATCCGCCAGCTGCTGGGCCTGGACCGCCTCCTCTTCTGCTCCAGCGGCGCCGCCGCGCTGCCGCTGGAGGTGCTGCACTTCCTCGCCGGGCTCGGGGTGGAGATCCACGAGGTGTGGGGCCTGTCCGAAACCACCGGCGCCGTCACCGCCAACTGCGCCGCCGCCTTCCGCGCGGGCACGGTCGGCCGCCCCGTCGCAGACACGGAGGTCAAGGTCGCCGAGGACGGCGAACTCCTCGTGCGCGGCCCGCTCGTGTTCGCCGGTTACCTGCGCGAGGACGGCTCGATCGAGCCCGCCGTGGACGCCGAGGGCTGGTACGCCACCGGCGACATCGGCTCGATCGACGACGACGGCTTCGTCACGATCACCGACCGCAAGAAGGAACTGATCATCACCTCGGGCGGGAAGAACATCGCCCCCACCCGGATCGAGGGCCTGCTCAAGGAGCACCCGCTGATCGGGCAGGCGGTGGCGATCGGGAACGACCGGCCGTACGTGACGGCGCTGATCGTGCTCGACGACGAGATCCTGCCGGGCTGGGCCACGGCTCAGGGGATCGAGTTCACGGACGTCTCCGCGCTGGCCGGGCACCCCGCGGTGCGCGACGAGATCGACCGCGCGGTCGAGTCGGCCAACAGCAGGCTTGCGCGCGTTGAGCAGATCAAGCGCTTCGAGCTGCTGACAAAGCCGTGGACGCCGGAGTCCGGCGAGGTCACGCCTACGCTGAAGCTCAAGCGCCGGGTCATCGGCGAGCGCTACGCCCCGCAGATCAGCGCGCTCTACGCCTGACCCGGTCGGAGAAGTCGGAAAGGTCACCTCTTCATCGTGGTGGCCCTCCCGGCTCCCGGTCCACACCCAAAGTGCCTACCTGTGGACAACTGGGGTCTTGTGGACAACTCGGCGAGGACTGTGCCGGTGCGCGAAGAAGACCTGACCACGAGATTGGTGGACCGCTTCGGCCCCCAGGGCGAGACCTGGCTCGCCGAGGTACCTGCGCTGGCCACGCGCCTGGCCTCGCGCTGGGGGCTCGAGCTCGGCGAACTGTTCGCGAGCGGGGCCTCTTCGCTGGTCATGCGCTGCCGTTGGCCCGACAGCACACCCGTGGTGCTGGCGGGTGCCTGCCGTACTGGCCACGGACGCGGAAGCCGGCGCGACGGTGCTGGAGGAGATCCTGCCTGGCACCGAGGCCGAAGACCTGCCCGCGGCCACTTTGCCTCCGCTGTGGGGAAAACTGCTGGCCGCGCTCCACGCCGCGTCCCCGCCCGTCGGATGGCCTTGGCATCTGCGGGGTCGCTGTGAGGAGGCCTTCGACCGGATCGGCCCGAGGCTGTCCGACCCGGCCAACGCCGCAGGGATCAGCGAACCCGACTGGCAGCGGGCGATACGGCGCTGCGAGACGTTGCTGGACACCCAGGCCGCCAACGTGTTGCTGCACGGCAACCTGCACCTCGGCAACGTTCTGGACGCCGGGCCAGCGCGGGGCCTGGTCGCGATCGATCCGAAGGCGTGCGTAGGTGATCCGTGCTTCGACGCCGTCGACTACGCCGTCGCCGGTGCCGGGCACGAAGGGGTCGAGGCCCGTTGTCAGCGGCCGGCGGCCGCGTGCGGGCTCGACGGCGGCAGATTGTTCGCCTGGAGCCGCGTCGTCGCGCCGATGGCCGCCATCGCGCACCTCACCTACGGCGGTCCGGAGCCGGTCATCGACGAACTACTCGCCCTCAGCAGGTGAAACCCCTCAGGCCGTGCGCAGCGGCGTCGACGTCGACTCCGTCCACTTCCGCAGGCGGGGCGGCACGCGCTTCTCCAGCCCGTACGGCTCCAGGTGCGCGCTGAACACCTCGTCGAACGCGCGGCGGACCGTCTCCGTGTCCCACGTCTGCCGCTCCAGGATCGGCGCCTTCAGGTACGGCTGGCCGATGATGTGCAGCTGCGGCCCGTTGAACCGCACGAGCTGTCCCGTGATGCCCTCGGCGTCGTCGGAGAGCAGGAACAGCACCAGCGGCGCGATGCGCGAGGGCGTCCGGTCGGGCGGGCAGTTGCGCAGGGAGCGCTCCGACTTCCAGACCATCCGCGTGTGCGCGAGCGGGCACACGGCGTTCACCCGGATGCCCACCTCCTCCAGGTCCAGCGCCCACGAGTAGGTCAGCGAGGCCACCGCGCCCTTGCTCGCCGAGTACACGCCGAGCTTGCGCTGGCCCAGCGAGGCACCCGAGGAGATGTTGACGATCGACCCGCCGGTGCCCTGCTCCACCATGGCCTTGATCGCCGCGATGCCGGTGTACATCACCCCCAGCACGTTCACCTCGACGAGCTCGCGCACCTGCTCGGGCTCCTCCTGCCACGGCAGCGCCTCGTAGTTCAGCGCCGCGTTGTTGACCAGCCCGTCGATCGAGCCGAACTCGTCCACGCACCGGCTGACCAGCGCCGCCGCCTCGGCCGGGTCGGTCACCGTGTGGCCGCTCGCGACGGCCTGCCCGCCGTGCTCCCTGATGTTCGCGGCCGTGCGCTCCGCCAGCTCCACGTCGATGTCGTTGGCGACGACCCTGGCGCCCGCCTGCGCCAGGTGCACGGCGAACGCCTCACCGAGCCCACGGCCGGCACCCGTCACCACGACTGCCCTGTCCTTCAGGCCGGCAAGCTCCATGTTCATGTCCTTCACTCCCCACTGGCCAGCCCCGAACTCGAGCCGCGGGCGGCTCCTCTGACCCTGGTTCCAGTGTTCGCCGTCCGCACGCGACCGCCACTCGGCCGACGACGAGCGGTCAGCAGACTGCGCCGAACGAGTGACCGCCGACCAGCGCCGCATACTCTCCGACCGGTCAGTGGGACGGTTCGCTGCGCCGTTCGTCGTAATCCGAAGGTTGGTGATTGCCTCCGCTCAGGCCCAAACCCGGACTACCGTCGTGCTGTGACTGTTCGCCTCCGGGCTGTAAGCGGCATACTGAGTGTTGTCTTTCCTGTCGCTTGGGTGAGTGCCCGGTTCCCGCGCCCCACGGCGGACGACAGAATGCGGAACGGCCAGGCGTTCACTCGATCAGGGGGGAGCTAGGGAGATGGTGAGGACGCAATCCCGTCCCGGCATGAGTTCCGCGCTGGCCAACGGCGAGTTCCGCACCGTCTGGCTGGCCGAGGCGCAGTCCACCATCGGTGACCAGCTCACGATCGTCGCACTGGCCCTGCTCGTCTACCACCGCACGGGTTCGGCGCTGCTGTCCGCGATCGCCTACGCGCTGACGTTCCTGCCCGCCCTCGCGGGCGGTCTCGGCCTCGCGCAGCTGGCCGACCGCTACCCGCGGCGGACGGTGCTCGCCGGTTCGGCCGCGGTGCAGGCGGTGCTGGTCGGCGTCATGGCGATCCCGGGGATGCCGCTGCTGCCGCTTTGCGTGCTGGTCGTGCTGGCCCGGCTGGCGGGCGCGCCGTCCAACGCGGCGCAGAACGCGCTGACGCGCGAGATCTTCACCGACGACGAGCTGTACCTGCGCAGCCAGGACATCCGCGGCATCACGACGAACACCGCGATGCTGCTCGGCCTGGCCTGCGGCGGGTTCCTCGTGACCGCGGCCGGCCCGTCGTGGGCGCTGGCGATCGACGCGGCCACCTTCGCCGTGAGCGCGTTCGCCCTGCACCGCTGGGTGCGGCCGCGCCCGGCGGCGGACGGCGGCGACGGCGCGTGGTTCGGCGCGATCCGCTGGGTGGCTGGGCAGCGACGGCTGCGCGTGCTGCTCGGCCTGTCGTGGCTCGTCGGCCTCGCGGTCATCCCCGAGGGCCTCGTCGCGCCGCTCGCGCGCGAGATCGGGGCTCCCGACCAGGCCGTCGGCTGGCTGCTCGCGGCGGACCCGCTCGGCTTCGTGGCCGGGGTCTTCGTCATGTCCCGCTTCGTCTCCGCGGAGGCGCGCAGGCGGGTGCTGGGGGTACTCGCCATCGTGCCGACGGCGGTGCTGCTGGTGTTCTCCCTGCGGCCGGACCTCGTGCTGGCGCTGGTCGCGCTCGCGGCCGCGGGTGCGGCCGGCGCGTACATCGTCACCGTGGGCGCCTCGTTCATCACGTGGGTGCCCAACGAACTGCGGGGCGGCGCGGGGGGTGTGTACCGGACCGGACTGCGGGTGGCACAGGGCGTCGGCGTGGCCATCGGTGGTGTGCTCGCCGAATGGGCGGGCTCGGCCACCACCGCCATCACGATCGCGGGCGCGGCGGGGGTGCTGCTGGGCATTCCGCTCGCCGTGTCCTGGGCGCGGTTGGGTCCGGGTACGACGGAAGCAGCCGGCGCGTCATGAGCCGACCGGCGTCCGGCGGGCATCAGAAGTCACGGTTCGACACGGGGGGTCACCTCCGGTTTTCGAGCGAGAAACAAACGCGAAGCGAGCAGGCAGCGGATCAGAAGTCGCGGTTCGACACGAAGAACACCTCTCCCACGGCAGCAGCGGCGAAAGAATCAGGATTTTCCGGGGCACGGATCAGAAGTCACGGTTCGCCACGGCAAGCCACCTCCACACAACCGAGCAACACACACAAACGAGCGCGCAGAACTCCCACACCTCAGAAGTCACGGTTAGACAAGAAGAACACCTCCAATCGGTGCTCGCACGCCGAGCAGAGACGTACCACTGTGGACGAGGTCGCCGTCCGCCCGGTGCGTCGTATGCGGTGGGATGATACCTGTTGAAGAGAAAGCACCCGGCGTCTCTCCGGGCACAGCAAAGTTACCCCGCCAGTGTGCGGTCCGTCGAGAGAAGGTGATCCAGTGCCCCCACCCCCCGCCCGGTCCGGATCACCGACACTGCCCGGGCAAACGGCCGCGACGCCGGACCCCCAGGGGAACGGGGCGGCGGTGGCCGGCGGATCCCCGGCCGGGCACCCCGCCCCGGACACGTCGAGTGATTCCCCGAGCACTCGCCGCTCTTTCAAACCACAATATTGGGCGCTGTGGCGGCGTCCGAAAGCATTCATCGCATTCCTCCTCGTAGCGGAACTCGCCGCCGTCGCGTGGTTCGTCCTCGTTTTCGTGGACATGACGGCGCCGACCCGTCTGGATTTGCTCCGGTTCGCGATTCTGACGGCCGGCGCGACGGTCCACATCCAGATGACCCGGCGACAGGAGGAACGCCGCAGAAATCGCGTGCGAACGGTCCTGATCGACCTCACCGCGGTATGGGTCTTTCCCGCCGCGATTATTCTTCCGGCACCGCTGACCATCGGCTTGGTACTGCTGATTCGCGTGCAGCACTGGTTCGTCGCACGCCGTCCCGCGCACAACTTCGTGTTCTCCTCGATCACGCACATGCTCGCCGCGACGGTGGCGCACCGCGTATTCGTGGCGCTGGGCGGACAACAGTGGATGTCGCTCACCGCGCTGTCCTCGCTCGGCGAATTCGCGAAACTGCTCTTGGTCGGGCTCGTCTACGAGGCCGTGCAGATCCTGTACGTCGGCAGCATTCTGAGTCTGTCCGGGAAGTCGAAACCGACGATCCGCAGCGTGCTCGGCAGCAAGGCGGACAACCTGCTGGAGGCCATCACGATCGGCCTCGGCGCGGTCACCGCGATCCTGCTGGTGATCCTGCCGCCGACGGTGGCGATCATGGCGGTGGTGACGGTCGTGTTCAACCGCCTCGCGGAGCTCGACCAGCTGCAGGACGACGTCCGGACGGACCCGAAGACGCAGGTCTACAACATGCGAGGGTGGACGGAGTCGGCCGAGCGGGCCCTCGCGCGGGCGGCGAAGTCGGACGACAACCTCGGCATCCTGATGATCGACCTCGACCACTTCAAGTGGATCAACGACACCTACGGCCACCCGGCGGGCGACGACGTGCTGCGCAACCTCGCCCAGCTGTTGGACGAGGTCACGCGGCCCGCCGACGTGGTGGGCCGCTTCGGCGGCGAGGAGTTCCTCGTGCTGCTGCCCGACGCGGACCAGGCGGCGGCGACCGGCGCGGCGGAGCGGATCCGGTCGTCGGTGGCGCGGCTGCGGATCGCGACGACGGACAAGCGCGGTGACCAGATCACCGTGTCCGACCGCACGGCGTCGATCGGTGTCGCGGTCTTCCCCGACCACGGCGACTCGCTGGAGAAGCTCATGCACGCCGCCGACGCGGCCGTGTACGAGGCGAAGGAGGGCGGCCGGAACCAGGTGCGCCTCGCCGAGCACCGCGCTCATCACGGAGCGACAACCACTCACTAGGGTGAGGCACTCATCCGGGGACCACCCGGATGTGCGAAACCCACGGACCCTGCCACCCTGGAGTTCATGATCGCCCCAGCCGAGACCCCGCGCCTGCGCAGGCGCCTGTCGAACTCGGCCTGGCTGCTGGTGCTGACGCTGGCCCTGCTGGGCTTCGGCTTCGTCGCGTCCCGCCCCTCCGCGCCCCCCGACCACGGCCCGCCCACCGGCGGCGCGGCCGCCGCGCAGCGCGCCATCGAAGCCCTCACCCATCCGGGTGGGGAGCCGACGGCGCTGAGCCTGCTGCCCGCGGACTTCACCCGCGTCACGGGCGTCGTCCCGGGTGCCCTGCCCGCGCGCGACGGCACGGTGCGCGCGGTCCACGTCGACGGCGGCTGCTCGACGCCGTGGGGCGACGACAACACCAAGTGGGACTACGCCGTGCCGTGCAAGGCCCACGACCTCGGCTACGACCTGCTGCGTTACGCCGACAAGGTGGGCCAGCCGCTCGCCCCGGCCGTGCGGGAGTCGCTCGACGCGCGCCTGTCGGCGGACATGCACAACATGTGCCACGTCAACCCGATGGACTCGCCTAGGACGTGCCAGCTGGTCGCCTCGCTGTACTCCGCCGGGCTCGTGGTGAACTCCTGGCACCAGCGCTGGGGGCCGCCGGTGGGTGACCCGATCGGGCCGATGCTCGCCGGTGTCGCCGTCATCGGGTGCCTGCTGGTCCTGCGGCTGCGGGGCTGGCTGTCCGCTCGCCACACGCGCCCGGCGCGCCCCGCGCCCGCCCGCGGCCCGGCTCCGGCGTCGAGCTGGGTGACGCTCGGCGTGACGAGCCTGGTGCTCATGATCGCCGGGGAGTCGGTGATCCAGCTGGCCCGGTGGGCGGGCGTGGCCGAGTCGTGGCTGTGGCCGTTCACGTGGCTCGCCCAGCTGGCTCCCGTGTTCTTCTTCGCCGGCGGCCGCGCCAACGCCGCGGGCTGGCACGCGGTGCTCGACGGCGGGGGCGGGTACCGGCAGTACCTCGCGCACCGCGCGAGCTGGCTGCTGCGGCCCGCGTTGATCTTCGTCGTGGTGACGCTCGTCGTGCCGCTCGCGCTCGAGCTGCTCGGCATCCCGGACAGCACGAACGCGACGATCGTGCGCGTCGCGCTGCACCCGTTGTGGCTGCTGGCGGTGTACCTGCTGACGATGGTGGCCGCCCCGGTGATGCTCGCGCTGCACCGGCGGGCGCCCAGGGCGGGCGCGCTCGCGCTGCTGGCGTTCGTCGTGCTGGCCGAGCTGGGCGCCGGCTGGACCGGGTCGAAGATCCCGCACTACCTCGCCGCGTTCGGGCTCGCGCTGCTCGCCCAGCAGGTCGCGTTCGGCAGGCTGTTCGCGCGGAACCGGTGGTGGCTGCTCGGCGGCGCGCTGGCGGGACTCGCCGGGCTGGTGCTGCTCACCACCGTCGGCGGCACGGCGCCGAACCTGCTCGGCACGCCCGGCGCGCCGCCCGCGCTCGCCGCGCCCGCGCTGCCGGTGCTGCTGCTGGGCGCGGTGCAGCTGGGCGTGCTGGGCCTGTCCGCCCGTCCGCTGAACCGGCTCACCGCGCAGCCCGTGGTCTCCGCTGTGGTCCGCCTCGCCCTGCGCGCTCCGATGAGCCTGTACCTCGGGTTCCTCGCGGCCGTGTTGCTGCTGGTGACGGTGGTGTACCTGCCGCCAAGCCCGGCTGCCGCGCTCGCGTGGCTCACCGGCCCGCGCACGCTCATGGCGCTGGGGCTGCTCGCCGTGCCCGCGTTGATCGTGTTCTGGTGGTTCGAGCGGCACGGTGACGGGTATGTCCCGGTTCCCCTGTCAGCGCCGACGGGGTGGCTGGCGCACGCCGCCACCGCACTGGGCACGGGTTTCGCCACGATCGGCCTGTTCGGGTTCGCGCTGACGCAGTTCGGCGGGGACACCGGCGCCACGCTCCTCGGCCTGCCGCTGGACCCGATCCAGAACCTGATCGAACTGCTGCTCGGGGTGTTCCTGCTGCACGCCGTGCGCACCGGGGCGAGTGCGACAGCGAGCACGTGGGTCGTCACGGCCTTGGCGTGCGTGCCGCCGCTGCTGGACGCGGCCGACGGCGTCGAGGCGTCACCCGTTCCGGTGCTGGTCCACGGGCTCACCGGACTGTTCGCCCTGGGGGCTGCCGCGAGCACCCTCCTGTCGGCCAAGGCGGTGGTGGAGAACACGTAACCGGGTGTGCTGAACCACATTCGCCGATCAATGTGCGACGCTACGGCAACCGGGTGACCGGGTGGCGCGTCCACCCGATCGGGCACTCGTGTGACTGAGAGCCGGGGAAGGGAGACGAGGGCGTGGAGTATCCGCCGCGGAACGAGCGTGGGGCACCTCGTCGTCCCGTGCCGCGGCAGGGCCGTCCGGCCGACGCCCGCTACGTCGGCCCCGCCCGCCGCGGTGCACCACCGCCCCGTGGCGACCGCCGCCCCGCACCGCCCAGCCCCCGCCGCCGTCCCGCTCCGCCGCCTCCGCCACGCCGCCGCCGGTACGGCGCCAAGATCGCCGTCGCGGTGGTGTCGCTGCTGGTGATGAGCCTGACCGGCTACGCCTGGGCCGCCATGCAGGGCCTGGTCAGCGGGCTGACGACGGCGGACGTGATCAGCGGCGACCAGCCGGCCGACGGCGCCCGCGACATCCTCCTGGTCGGCATGGACAGCCGCACCGACGCGCAGGGCAACCCGCTGTCCGAGCAGCTGCTCGCGGAGCTGCGGGCCGGGGTGTCCGACGGTGTCGAGAACACCGACACGCTGATCATGGTGCACATCCCCAACGACGGCAGCAAGGCCGTCGCGATCTCGCTGCCGCGCGACTCCTACGTCAGCATCCCGGGCTTCGGCACCCACAAGATCAACTCCGCCTACGCGCGGGGCAAGGCGGCCGAACGCAAGAAGCTGCAGGACTCCGGCGACACCGATGCCAAGGACATCGAGGTCAAGAGCGCGCAGGCCGGCGCGAAGACGCTGATCGCGACCGTCGAGCAGCTGACCGGCTCCTCGATCGACAACTACGCCTCGATCAACCTGCTCGGCTTCTCCGACATCACCAAGGCCATCGGCGGCGTGGACGTGTGCCTCAAGGACAACGTCAACGACCCCTACTCGGGCGCGAAGTTCACCAAGGGCAAGCACACGATCTCCGGTGTCGAGGCGCTGGAGTTCGTGCGCCAGCGGCACGGGCTCCCCCGCGGCGACCTCGACCGGGTGGTGCGCCAGCAGGTGTTCATGGCCGGGATGGCGCGCAAGGTGCTGTCGGCGGGCACGCTCGCCGACCCCGGCAAGCTCAGCTCCCTCACCGACGCGATCAAGAAGTCCGTGGTGCTCAACCAGGGCTGGGACATCCTGGGCTTCGCCCAGCAGATGAAGGGCCTGACGGGCGGGCAGCTGCAGTTCCAGACCATCCCGGTGGTCAACGTGGACTACCCGACGCCCGAGGACGGCCAGGCCATCAAGGTCGACCCGTCGGCGGTGCGGAAGTTCGTGCAGGGCCTGACGGGCCCGCCGGCCGGCGCCCAGTCCACCCCGCCGGGACCGGACAACTCGGCGACCACTGTGGACGTCCACAACGGAACTCCCAAGTCCGGTCTCGCCGCGACCGTCTCGCAGGCGCTGACC
This sequence comes from Amycolatopsis sacchari, assembly GCF_900114035.1. Lineage (GTDB taxonomy): Bacteria > Actinomycetota > Actinomycetes > Mycobacteriales > Pseudonocardiaceae > Amycolatopsis_E > Amycolatopsis_E sacchari. Next base: position 432,683 of record NZ_FORP01000002.1, read on the forward strand.
GGGAAGGGCTTCAAGGCGGGCGAGACCGGCAACGCCAGCGCCCGCGTCAAGGCCACCACCATCCGCTACCCGGCAGGCGCCAAGGACGCCGCCCAGTCCGTCTCGGACGCACTGGGGGTCACCGCGGCGCTGCAGGAGGACGACAGCGTCCAGACCGGACACGTCCTGGTCGTGGTGGGCAGCGACTACTCGGCCGCGTCGTCGGCGCAGAACGTCCAGCAGTCCTCCGGCGCCCCGTCCACCGGTGCCGCCGCGCCCGCGGACGATGACGACAAACCGATCACCGCCGACGGGATCACTTGCGTCAACTGACGTAGGCCGTTCAGCCTCCTCCTGTTAGCCCGTTCGGCCTAATCACAAGATCAAGTTGAACGATCCGCGCGAACTCGCGTAAGAGCAGCGGTCTCAGCGACTTACATACGCGTGGACACCGCTGAAGTACGACGGCACGCGCCGCCGCAGGGGTATGACGCGAGGCAGGGCAGGGGACCAGGAGTGCACATCGACAGTGACCTCTACCAGCGAGTTCTGGGGGAGGAACTCAGGAAGCTGCGGCGCAGGCGGGGCTGGACGCGCAAGGAGCTGAACCAGCACCTGCAGAGCGACATCTCGCTGCAGACGCTCGCGACCTACGAGCTGGGCACGCGGCAGTGCTCGGTGGTCAGACTCGTGGAGCTGTGCCTCGCCATGGACGAGCTGCCCCAGGACCTGCTGGCCCGCGTGCACCGGCGCGTCTTCACGGACGAGCCCGGCAAGGTGCGGCTCGACCTGCCGCGCATCGTCGCCGACCACCGGCCCGAGCTGCTGCCGCTGCGGCGCTGGGCGGAGGACCGCCTGCGTCAGCAGGGCGCGCCCCGCGAGGTGCAACTGGACCGGCCCGCCGTGGACCGGATGGCCGAGCTGTGCGGGCTGAGCACGGCGGAACTACTGGCCCTGCTGCACGACCTCGCCGAACCCGTGCCGGACGGGCTGGATCCGGGGGGCGGCGGAAGGCTCTGACACCGACCAGCCGCCCCGCCGGGAAATCAGCAAGATGCGGACCGCCAGGTGCTACTTGCCACCTGCGGTGCCGATTAGTTCGAAGTCGGCGGGGCGGACCCGGCGGGTCGCGAGCCAGTACCGCCAGGTGAAGCCGGGCCACAGCGTCCGGTTGACCCCCTGGGCGTCGAGGTACCAGCTCTTGCACCCGCCCTGCGTCCAGACCCCCTTGGCCAGTTTGCGCTGCATCTGCGCGTTGAACCGGTCCTGCACCTCCGGCCGGGTCGCGAGCGCCTCCGCACGGGAACCCTCGACGAGGTCGATCGCCTCGGCGATGTAGTGGGCCTGGGACTCGACCATGAAGACCACCGAGTTGTGGCCCAGACCGGTGTTGGGGCCGAGCAGGAAGAACAGGTTCGGGAAGCCGGCCACGGTGATGCCCAGGTGCGTGCGCATGCCCTCGGCGGCCCATTCCTTCGCCAGGTTCCGGCCGCCTTCGCCGACGATCTCCAGGTTCTCGAACGCGTCGATCACGTGGAAGCCGGTGCCGAAGATGATGGCGTCGACCTCGTGCTCGCGGCCCGCGGCGTCCACGATGCTGTGCTCACGCACCTCGGTCACCCCGTCGGTGACCACGTCGACGTTGTCCCGCGCCAGCGCCGGGTAGTAGTCGTTCGACATGAGCACGCGCTTGCAGCCCATGACGTAGTCCGGCGTCACGCGGCGGCGCAGCTCCGGGTCGGCGATGGACCGCGCGATGTGCCGCTTCGCCAGCTGCTGCGCGGCCTTCATCAGGGTGAGGCTGCCGTTGAAGCCCAGCACCCGCGCCTCCAGCGACCAGTACAGGGCGTCGCGGTAGAACGTCTGCAGCGCGGGCACCTTGCGGAACGCCTTGCGCGCCCAGTCCGGCACGCTGTGGTCGGGCTTGGGCAGCACCCACGGCGGCGTGCGCTGGAAGACCGTCAGCTCTGCGACCTGCGGCGCGATCTGCGGGATGAACTGGATGGCGCTCGCGCCGGTGCCCACCACCGCGACGCGCTTGCCGCGCAGGTCGAAGTCGTGGTTCCACTCCGCGGAGTGGAAGCTCTCGCCGCGGAAGTTCGCCATGCCGGGCAGGTCCGGGATCTGCGGCAGGTGCAGGGCACCGACGCCGTTGACCAGGTAGCGCCCCACGAACTCGTCGCCGCCCCTCGTGGCGACGTGCCAGCGGTGCTCGCCGGCGTCCCAGCGCGCGCCGGTCATCTCCTGGCCGAAGCGGATGTAGGAGTACAGGTCGTACTTCTTGGCTATGCCGCGCAGGTAGTCCCAGATCTCCGGCTGCGGCGAGAACGTCCTCGTCCAGTCCGGGTTCTGCTCGAAGGAGTACGAGTACATGTGCGACTGCACGTCACACGCGCAGCCCGGGTACGTGTTGTCGCGCCACGTGCCGCCGACCTCGGTCGCCTTCTCCAGGATCACGAAGTCCCGGCGGCCCTTCTTCAGCAGCTCGATGGCCATGCCGAGTCCGGAGAATCCCGTGCCGACGATGACCACGCCCGCCTCGGTGCGCTCGCCCATCCGTCCACCTCGCACTTCCCGTTTTACTGTTACCGCGAGTCCACCTTACTGGAAGTAGGTTACCTCCGGTAGAGTCAATTGCGTGACCACCCGCAAACGCATGCCCCGGGCCGAGCGCGAACGTCAGATGCTCGAGGTGGCCGAAGCGGTGTTCGCGGAGCGCGGGTACGCGGCGGCGTCGATGGACGAGATCGCCGAGCAGGTCGGTGTCTCGAAGCCGATGCTCTACGAGTACTTCCATTCGAAGGAAGGACTCCTTTTGGCCTGCATCGCCGCGTCCAGGGCGCAGCTGCGCACGGCCACCGAGGAGGCGGTCGCGGGGGCGACGTCGGCCGAGGACGCGCTGCGGCGGGGGCTGCACGCGTTCTTCGTCTACATCCGGGAGCACCAGCAGGCGTGGTCGCTCCTGCGGAACGAGATGGTGCTGATCGGCACGTCGGCGTCGGAGGAGATCGAAGCCACGCGGCGGCAGCAGACGGACCTGATCGCCAAGTTGATGGCGGGCCTGCTGGACGTGGGGTCCCCCCTGCGGGTGGAAGCGGCGGCGGAAATCGTGGTGGGGGCCTGCGAGCGTTTGGCTATCTGGTGTGAGCAGCACGACGAGGTGACACCTGAACGGGCTACTGAGTACGCCATGGCCGTCCTGTGGAGCGGCCTGCGCGAGCGCGCTCAGTGAGCAGTTTTGACACGCCCGTGCATCTGCTCGTGCATTAGCTAACCCTATGGTCACGTAGAGCACATCTGAATCCCTTGCTTGTCACGCACAGTCGTGTTGAGGTACCGATAGAGGGTCAGCGAAAGTTCGGCGAACGGCGGCTTAAGTTACGCCCAATCGGGGTAACCCGGTTCGGCGTCATGACCCGGCGGTGCCTGGCTCCCATCCGGGACCACACACAGCCGGTGCAGGGGTGGGAGGACTTGATGGCGGAACCGATCACGGCGATCTACGTCCAGGAGGACGAGGACTGGAGCGTCACCGTCTCGGGGCACGGCAAGACGCTGACCGGGCACGCGCCGGGCATCATCGCGGCGCGGGACAACGTGGACCAGCTGGTCGAGTCACTGGGGCCGGACGCCAAGGGCGCCACGGTGGTGCACCTGCTGAACGGCAGCGCGCTGGAGTTCACGGCGGCGTACATGACCGCGCGGCTGGCTCGCCCGGAGGTGACTGCTCCGGAGTCGCCGATGTCGGAGGCTTCGGATGCTGCTTCGTCGGATGCTGCCTCGTTGGAAGTGGCTTCGTCGGAAGTGGCTTCGTCGGATGCGGAGTCGTCGGTGGTGGCGGCGGACGTGCCCGAGCAGCAGTCGGAGGAGCGTGGCGCCGCGAAGCCGCAGAACAAGGCTTCCCGGCGGCCGAAGGCCAAGCTGACCGCCGACATCGGTGACGCGCTGGAGAAGAAGGCCACGGTCCGCGCAGCCCAGGGCTGAGTTTTCGCACCGTCCGGGGTCCCGGGTGGGTTCCGCGCCGTCCGGCGTGCTTGAGCCGAGTTGATAGCCGCTCTGGGTGGTTCGGGTTGCTTCTCGCGCCGCCCGGCGAGCCGCGCCGTCCGCCAGCCTGCTGAGCCGGGTTCATGGCCGCCCTGGGCAGCCCAGTTCGCTTGCCGTGCCGTCCGGCGTCCCGGGCGAGCGGGTGCCCGCCCGGGCGCGGGATCAGCGGAAGAGCTTGCGCACCAGCAGCGCGGCGACGAGCACGCCGGCGCCGATGAGCGGGAACTTCACCTTCGGGTCCTCGAGCTTCGCGAGCACGCTGGTCTTGGCCGAGTCCGCCAGCCGCTTCGGGCTGGCCTTCTCGCCGAGCTGGTCCAGCGTCGTGGCCAGCGCGGCGCGGGCCTGCTCGATCTCACGCTCGATGGTGTCGGGATCGCGTGCCACCAGTCCTCCTCACCTTGGCAGGGCACCACGGTAGATCACGGCCCCGCCCCCACCGCACCGGCCACGCCGGAAGCCGCCGGCCACGGACGCTAGGCTGAGCGCGTCCGGGCCCGTAGCCCAATTGGCAGAGGCACACGGTTTAGGTCCGTGCCAGTGTGGGTTCGAGTCCCACCGGGCCCACACTTCTCAGCGGCGGCGGAGTGCCGCGTCCCGGAGCGCGGGCGGCTGCCAGGCCACGTCCTCGGGGTTGACGTCGACGCCAGGGGGCACGATCTCGTCGATCCGGTCGAGGACGGCCGGATCGAGCCGGATCTCCGGCGCCGCCAGCTGTGCTTCGAGCTGGTCCCTGGTGCGTGGCCCGACGATGGCGGCGCTCACCGCCGGGTGCTCGAGCACGAACGCCAGTGCCAGCTCCACCAGTGTCAGCCCGGCCTCGGCGGCCAGCGCGGCCAGTTGGGTGACGATCTCGAGTTTCCGCTGGTTCGCCGGGGTGGTGAGGTCGAACCGCCCGCCGGCACCCGGTCGCCGGGGCATGCGCTTGTCCCGCTCGCTGGTGTTCTCCTTGCCCACCCCGAACCGCCCGGACAGCCAGCCGCCCGCCAGCGGGCTCCACGTCACCACCCCCATCCCGTACTCCTGCGCGACCGGCAGCACATGGCCTTCGATCCCGCGCACCAGGATCGAGTACGGCGGCTGCTCGGTCTGGAACCGTTCCCGCCCGCGGCGCTGCGCCACCCACTGCGCGGCCACGAGCTGTTCGGCGGGGAAGGTCGAGCTGCCGAAGGCCCTGATCTTGCCCGCCCGCACCAGATCGGTCAGTGCGCCGAGCGTCTCGTCCACGTCGACCGTTTCGTCCGGACGATGGACCTGGTAGAGGTCGATGTGGTCGGTCTTCAGGCGGCGCAGGCTCTGCTCGCACGCGGCGGTGATCCAGCGTCGCGAGGCACCGCGGGCGTTCGGGTCCGCACCCATCGGCGAGCCCACCTTGGTGGCCAGCACGACGCGGGAACGGTCCACCGACGCGAGCGCTTTGCCCACGATCGTTTCCGACTCCCCCGCAGAATACACGTCCGCGGTGTCCACGAAGTTGATCCCCGCGTCGAGTGCGCGGTGGATGATCGCCGCCGCGTCGTCGTGATCCGGATTGCCCCAGGCGCCGAACATCATGGCGCCGAGGCACAGCGGGCTGACCTTGATCCCGGTTCTGCCCAGAGGACGATGTTCCATGCGACCACCGCACCACGCCCGGCGGCCGGGGCGTGAGACCGATACCGGCACCGGATTGCCTGATCCTGCCGAGTTCGAGCGGATCGGGCCACGCCGCGTTGCCCGGCGGAACCCGTGCTGCTTGACTCGCCGGGTGGACCCACTCGACGAGCTGCGCGCGCTGGTGCTGGGCGCGGTCGGCGTCGGCGGGGTGCGCAAGGTCCGGGTGCTCGACGACATCACGCTGACGACGGTCGACGAGCCGCTGCCGCCGCGGAGCGCGATGACGGGACCCTCGTTCGCGGTCGTCGCCCAGGGCGTCAAACGCACCACGCTCAACGGGATCCACCACGACTACCACGCGGGTCAGTACCTGGTCGTGCCGCTCGACCTGCCGGTCACCGGGCAGGCGCTGGTGGCCAGTCCGGACGCGCCGCTGGTCGTCCTCAGCATGACGCTGAACACCCACGCCATCGCGCCGCTGCTGCTGGAAACCGGCGTTCCCGCGAAGACGTCCACCCCGACCGGCCTGGCCACGAGCGACGCGTCCCCCGAGCTGCTCGATCCCGTCGTCCGCCTCCTGCGCGTGCTCGACCGTCCGGACGACCTCCGAGTGCTCGCCCCCGGCTACCGGCGCGAGATCCTGTGGCGCCTGCTCACCGGCGAGCAAGGGCCGCTCGTGCGTCAGATCGGTACCACCGACGGGCACCTCGGCCACATCGCCAGGGCCATCCGGTGGCTCCGCGAGAACTACGCCGCGCCCGTTTCCGTCGCAGAGCTCGCGAAAGTCGCCGGCATGAGCGAGTCGACCTTCCACCGCCATTTCCGCTCGGCGACCTCGATGACGCCGATCGAGTACCGGCAGCAGATCCGGCTCCAGCGAGCGCGTGTCCTGCTCGCGGCCGGCACGACGAGCGTCGCCGAAGCCGGTTACCTGGTCGGCTATGAAAGCGCTTCCCAGTTCAACCGCGAGTACCGCCGCGCCTTCGGCGTCTCGCCCGGTGCACACCGAAGTGCGGTGCCTACAGCATCGAGCGGGTCAGGCCACCGTCCACGGTGACCGTCGTGCCCGTGACGTAGGAAGCCAGCGGTGAAGCCAGGAAGCACGCCACAGCCGAGAACTCCTCCGTGGTGCCGAAACGCCCCATCGGTATGTCGCCGGTGGCGTCCGCCGGAACGCCGTCCGGGTAGAGGTCGTGCACCCGCGACGTGAGAATCCGGTCCGGTGCAACACAATTCACCGTGATGCCCTCCGGCGCCAACTCCCCCGCGAGCGTCTTCAGGTACGCCGTCACCCCCGGCCGCACCAGGTTGGACAACGCGACCAAAGACGTCGGCTCCTTCACGGTGGACGTCGTGACAGCCACGATCCGGCCGGATTCGCCGCGGCGGAGGTGCGGAACGACGGCGCCGACCATGCGGACGAGGGGAAGCACCAGTGCGTCGAACGCGGCCCGCGCGGCGTGGTCGTCGATCCGCAACGCGGGGCCGGGGCGGGGTCCTCCCGTGTTCCACACCAGGATGTCGACCCCGCCGAAGCGGTCGACGGTGTGTTCGACGACCATTGCGGCGGAGTCTTCCTCGGCGAGATCAGCGACAACGGGGTAGGCATCGATACGCTTCGCCTCCGCGTCCAGCGTGTGACGTCGCCGGGCGACGGCCACCACGTTCGCCCCCTCACCGGCCAGTCGCTCGGCTACGGCCAGCCCCAGACCGGAAGACGCGCCACAGACGATCGCGGTGCGGCCCTCGAGCATCAGATCCACGGTTTCCTCCTAGCGGGCCAGTACTTCGCGCAGCAGCGCAGTAGTCTCTTGTGGACATTCAACCGGCCAGAAGTGGCCACCGGGCAGGTATCGGACGTCCACTTCGGACACACCCAGGAGGTACTTCCCGGCATCGGTGAAGAACTCGCGCGGCTGCGTGTGGGAATCCCAGCCCTGGACCAGGGTCATCGGGGCGCGCCACCGCGGGATCAAGTCCCGGCGTCGTGCCAGCCACTCCTTCCGGAACGTGGAGGCCATGTGGTAGCGCGGAACAGCGCGTGCGATGCCCGGGTAGGAAAACTCCTGGATGATGCGGCGCATGTCCTCGTCGGCCACCGGCAGCCGCGCGAGCGTGGTGTGGGCCCAGACGGCGAACCGTTTCGCGTCGTCCAGGAGCCCGGTCCACGGGGCCTCGGCGATGAGGTCGTCGTGCGGTGCGAGTTCGGGGTTGAAGTGGTGGAGGTGCTGTTCGCCCCGCACGTAGTGCCGCACGCGCTCGGGGTGGCCGGCGGCGACGTGGTCGCCCTGCACGGTGCCGCGGTCGTGGGTCACCAGCGTGAACCGGTCCAGGCCGAGGGTGTCGAGCAGCGCGACGAGCTGCTCGGCCGCGCCTGCCTGCCGGTAGTCGCCGCGGCCCTTCTCCGACTGGCCGTAGCCCTTGAGATCGACGGCGATGCAGCGGTACGAGTCCGACAACGCGGCCATCTGGTGGTGCCAGAGGAACCACGAGTCGGGCATCCCGTGCAGAAACACGACGGGTGCCCCGCTGCCGGCCTCGACGTAGTGCCACCGGACGGTTTCCTGATCGCCGGGGACGTCCGCGAAGTGGTGGGTGAACACGACGCCGTCGAGTTCCTCGGTGTCACCGTCGTGGTCCTCACGGCGCGGCCGGACGTCGGCGTAGCGCTGGAGACGCTCGGCGAGGAGGTCCTCGCGGAGCACGAAGTTCGCGAGGGCCTGGCGCGCCCGCACGGGTAGCTCGGTGTATTCGAAATCGCTCACGTTGCCACTGTGTGCGCGGGACACCATCACGTCCAACGATGTTTCCTGCTGGCCCTCAGCACTATCAGTGATAATGAGAGCTGTGGAACTGCGCCACCTCGAATACTTCCTCGCGGTCGCCGACACCGGTGGCTTCACCCAGGCCGCGAAGGCGTTGCACGTCGTCCAGTCAGGGGTGTCGGCGACGATCAAGGCGCTGGAACGGGAACTCGGAGCGGAGTTGTTCACCCGCACCCCGCAGGAAGTCACGCTGACGGCGGCGGGGCGCACGTTCCTGCCGCGGGCGCGGGAAACCCTGGACTCGGCGCGCGCCGCGAAGGATGCCGTGCACGGGATGCGGGGCGCGGTGCAGGGCACGGTGACGGTCGGCACGCTCACGTCGATCGACCTCGTCGACCTGCCGGAACTCCTCGCCGCGCTGCGGGCGCGGTACCCGGGCGTGACGGTCCGGCTCCGGGCGGCGATGGCCGGGTCCGCCGGGTTGGCACAGCACCTCCGCGAAGGCCGGCTCGACGTCGCGTTCCTGGCGTTGCCACCGGCGGACCTGGACACCCGGCTGCTGGCGTCCGCGCCGCTGGCCCTGTACGTGCCCGGCTCGCACCCACTCGCCCGGACCGGGCGCGCGACGCTGGCGCAGCTGGCGGAGTTCCCGTTCGTCGACACGCCGCCGGGCTTCGCGAACCGGACGATCGTGGACCAGGCGTTCGCCGCGGCCGGCGTGACGCGCGAGGTGACGGTCGAGATCGCGAACGTCGCCACGGCGGCGCGGTTCATCCAGGCGGGGCTGGGAATCGGCTTCCTGGGGCACTCCCTGGTGCCGGAACACAGCGGGCTCGCGACGGTGGAGGTCACGGACGCGGACCTGCGCTGGGAGCTGTCCGTCGCCACGGCCTCCACACGCCGCCCGAGCGCGGCGACGCGGGCGTTCCTGGACCTGCTCGCGGAGCGGCATCCGTCGCCTTGAGTTCAGCCGGGCAGCCTCACCCCGCCAGCGCTTACTCCACCGGCGGGGTGCCGTGCGTGTGGAAGGACTCGATCGTCTTCAGGCCCCACGCCTGGCCCTTCGCGCGCTCGGCCTGGGTCCACGTGATCGTCTTCCAGTCGGGCGCCAGGATGAGGCGTGCGACCGGGTTGCACAGCTCGATGCGGTTGCCGCCGGGCTCGTAGACGTACAGGAAGAACGTCTGCTGGATCGCGTGCTTGTGCGGGCCCGTCTCGATGAAGACGTCGTTCTCCAGGAAGATGTCGGCCGCGCGCAGGATGTCCTCACGCGTGTCCGTCGCGAAAGCGATGTGGTGCAGCCTGCCGTTGCTGCCCGTCCAGTCCTCTGTGTACACCAGGTCGTAGGACTTGTTCCCGAAGTGCAGCCACTGCGCGGCGATCTTCCCCGTGTCCAGCCGGATCTGCTCCGTCGCCTCGCCGCCCAGCAGGTCACGCACGAAATCACCGTTCGGTTCGACCTGCGCGGCCAGGAAGTTCACGTGGTCGAGCCGCCGCACGGAGACACCGCGGCCCGGGTACGCCTGCGCCTGGTTCTTCAGCGCCGGCCGCAGCTCCTCCGGCGGCTGGTACCACTCGCTTTCCCAGTACAGCTCGAATTCGTGCCCGTCCGGGTCCGTCGCGAGGTACGTCGGCCCGATACCCGCGTCGCCGTCGATCCAGCCGATGCCGCGGCCCGCGGCGTCCAGCGCCTTCACCCGCCGGTCGAGCGCCTCCTGGCTCGACGCACGCAACGCGGTGCGCCGGATGCCGGACGTCGAATGCGCCGTCAGCTTCAGGCTGTGGTGCTCGTAGTCGTCCCAGGTGCGCAGGTACACCGAGTCGCCGTCACGGCCGTTTTCGGTCAGCCCCATGATCTCCGTGAAGAACCACAGGCTCTTATCCGGCTCGGGGGTGAGCAGCTCGACGTGGCCGACGTGAGCGATGTCGTGCGACGGTGCCATCGACAATCTCCTAGCTAGCGCGGGAAAACGGTGCCCTCGAACAGCTTTCGTGCGGTGCGCACCACGCCGGAGCGGCGCACGTGCACGCCGTCCAGTTCGACCTCCACCTCCAGGTGGCCGGTCGGGTGCTCGATGTCCAGCCGGTTGCCGGTGACGTGCGCCAGGTCGTGCCCGACCGCGCCCTCCATCAGCACGGCCGTCCCCACGGTCACCGCGCCCAGCACCCCGATCGACGTGTGCAGCTTCAGCGGGATGAACGTGCGCGTGCAGATGGTGCCGCCGTCACGCGGCGCCGCCACCAGCGTCGTCTTGGGGACCGACGCCTCGCTGACGTCCCCGAGCCCCATGAGTTTCCCGGCCTGCAGGCGGAGGGACTGGATCCGGTCGCGGAGACCGGCGAGTTCCTCGACGCTTTCGTAGCCGGTGATACCGAAATCCTTGGCGTACGCGACAACGACGGGCATCCCGTTGTCGATGCACGTGACCTCGATGCCGTCGATCTCGTCGCGCACGTTCCCCGTCGGCAGCAGGCTGCCGGTCGCCGAACCCTCGGTGTCGGTGAAGTCCAGCGTGATCGCCACGGCGGTACCGGGCACGCCCGAAATCGCGGTGTCCCCGTCGTAGCGCGGCACGCCGCCCGGCGTCGGGAACGTCGCCACCGCAACGGAATCCGAGTTCACCATGTGGATGCGCACGGAGGTCGTCTCGTCGCCGGGCCGCACGAGTCCGCGCTCCACGGCGAACGGGCCCACGCCGGCGAGGAGGTTGCCGCAGTTCTGCCGGTCGGAAACCGTGGCCTCCTCGACGCCCAGTTGCAGGAACAGGTAGTCCACATCGGACTTCCCGTCCCGCGACGGGGAGATCACCGCGACCTTGCTCGTCAACGGGTGCGCGCCGCCGATACCGTCGATCTGGCGCGGGTCAGGACTGCCCATGATGCGCAGCAGGAGGTCGTCACGCTCGGCCGGATCGGACGGGAGGTCGTCGGCGAGGAAGTACGCGCCCTTGGAGGTGCCGCCACGCATCAACAGGCACGGCACCCCGTTCACAGCCCGTACTCCTCTGCGGTCACGTACTGGACGCCGAGCTCCGCGAGCTTCGCGCGCAGGCCGTAGCGGTCGAGGCCGAGTTCGCCGTCGCGGAACGCCGCGCGGGTCTTCTCCTCCTTCTCCACGCGCGCCTGCGACGCCTCCACCGCGCGGTCGACGTCCTGCCGCGGCACGACCACGACACCGTCGTCGTCGGCGAGGATCGCGTCACCCGGTTTGACGAGCTGGCCGCCGATGGTGATCGGGACGTTCACGGCGCCCGCGGTCGCCTTGACGGTGCCCTGCGCGCTCACCGCGCGGGACCAGACGGGGAAGCCCATCTCGTGCAGTTCGGCGACGTCGCGGACGCCGGCCTCGGTGACCAGGCCGCGCACCCCGCGCACCTGGAGCGCCGTGGCGAACAGCTCACCGAACATGCCGTCCGTGCTGGGCGAGGTGGTGGTCACGACGAGCACGTCACCGGGACGGCACTGCTCGACCGCCGCGTGGATCATGAGGTTGTCGCCCGGCCAGGACAGGACGGTCACGGCGGTGCCGCCGATGCGGGAGCCGAGGTGCACCGGACGCAGCTGCGGACCGAGGAAGCCGGTGCGGCCCAGGGCTTCGTGCACCGTGGCGACCCCGTACTCGGCGAGCTTGTCGACCTTTTCGATCTCCGCGCGCGGCACGTCGGTGACGATGACGTTCCTCATGCCAGGACATCTCCCTACTTCCGGCTGCTCACCCGACAGTAGGAGCCTGCGACCTAGATTGTCAACAATTTTGCTAACAAGCGGAGGCTGCCTTCTGCCACGCGGTGATGCGGGCGATCACCAGCAGGAACAACCCGCCCGACACCACCCGGATGCCGAAAGCCACGGTGTCGGTGAGGGAGGCCGTGAACAGGTCGTGGGCATCGGCGGGCCGGAGGAACCCGACGGTGGCCCAGAGGTCGACGAGCGCGGACAGCAGGTAGAGCGACCACCAGGCCGTGACCAGTCCGCTTCCCCGCACCCGGGCCAGGTTCAGCGTCTCCGGGGAGCCGGGCCTGCTCGTCTTCCAGACGTCGGAGACGATCGTGTGCGGGTACCAGAAGTTGACGACCGGGCAGATCCAGCCGCCGATCACCCAGCCGCGGCCCAGCCGGTGCTGGGCGAGCGACCGCGACTCGGCGTTGCGGCGGGCCCGCCACAGCCACCCGACCACGACGACCCCGGCGCACGCCAGGATCGCGGCCGAAGCCCACCGCAACGTCCTGCTGAGCGAATCGGCGGCCACCACGTCGGCGAGCGGGGCGGAACCGTCGAGGTAGCCGGTGACCACGTGGTACGCGTGCCAGTGCGTCCACGTCACCGCACCCCTCGCCACCGCCGCCAGTACGACCGCGACCGCGGCGGCGACACCGAGCGCGGTCAACGGCCGCACGGGTTCGGACTCGGACGGGGAGGATGCGGCGAAGGGCGCCAGGGCATCGGTCACGGGAGGACAGTCGTGATCACGCGCCCCGGCGTTTCACCCCCTCCGCCCCGTGAAGGCCAGCAGCCGTTCGCTGGCTCCGCCCGCCACCCCCAGGGGCGGGCCGAACCGGCCGGGGCGGTCCGCCGGGGTGAGCAGGAGCGGCGCCAGTTCGAGCAACTCCTCCGCCAGGGGCTCCGGCAGCGGACGCCGCGCCCCGCACGCCTGCGCCACGTCCCACCCGTGCACCGCGATCTCGAACGCGCCGGCGCTGGTGAGGAGCTCCGGCGTCAGGACCGCCGCCCCGACGCCGACCGTCCCCGGCGCTTCCGCCGCCGTCCACGCGGCGAGCAGCCCCGTGGCGTGGCCACGCACCGTCGTGACCGGATCGCCCGCCGCCTCGGGCACGGTGAGCGGGACGTGCCCGAGGTCGGCGGCTTCCCGCAGCGCGAGCAGTGAATCGTCGAGGTGTGCGAGGAGGTCCCCCAGCGTCCAGTCCGCACAGGGGGTCGGGCGCGACAGCGGACCGGGCGGGACGAGGGCCAGGCTGCCGAGCGCGTAACCGATCGCGCGTTCGAGCAGCCCGAGCCCACCGAGCAGCGCCGCGCCCCCGTCCGTCATGCCGGCAGGACCTCGGGCAGCCCGAACTTCGCGAACAGGCCGGTGTCGAAGAAGCAGGTCACGTGCCGGACACCGGACTTCGACAGCGTCAGCACGGGCATGTTGAACGGCCGGTACACGTCGCCGTCCCGGACGTACAGGCCGAACCCCGGCTGGCCGTTCGACCGGATCGGCAGCAGCCGCATGTCGCCGGGGCCCTTCGCGGGGCACTTGAGGTCGATGAGCTTCGCGATGTTCTCCGGGCCCTGGTACCAGCCGACGAACGGCGGCATCTCCCAGATCGCGTCCTTCGTGAACAGCTCGACCATCGCCGAGATGTCCTTGCGCTCGAACACGTCCACGAACCGCTCCAGCAGCTCGCGCTGCTCCGCGTCACCCGGCGCGACGACGTCGTCCTCCCGCGGCGTCACCTCGTCGAGCTGGGCGCGGGCGCGCTGCAGGATGCTGTTGACCGCGGTGGTCGTGGTGTCGAGGACCTTCGCCACCTCGGCGGCGCGCCACTGCAGGACGTCCCGCAGGATCAGCACCGCGCGCTGCCGCGGCGGCAGGTGCTGGAGCGCGGCCATCAGCGCCAGCCGGATGCTCTCGCGGGAGGTCACGATCGCGGCGGGGTCGGCCTGGTCGGCGCCGACCATGGCGTCCGGCACGGGTTCGAGCCACGGCACCTCGTCCTGGGCGACCAGCTCGTCACCCCCGTCCAGGCCGGGCCCGCCGAGCCCGGTCGGCAACGGGCGCTTGTCCCGGCTCTCCAGCGCGGTCAGGCACACGCGCGTCGCGATGCGGTAGAGCCACGTGCGCAGCGAGGAACGCCCTTCGAACCGGTCGTAGGACTTCCACGCGCGCAGGTAGGTCTCCTGCACCAGGTCCTCCGCGTCGTGCACGGAACCGAGCATGCGGTAACAGTGCGCGAGCAGCTCGCGTCTGAACGGATCGGCCTGACGCAGGAAATCCTCGTCGGCCCGTCTTTCGGTCAGTGTCATGGTCACCAGCATCGCCTCCTGTCGCGTCACCTGTACAGACCCGGCAAAGTTCGCGAACTCATCGGTGCGGTGGCGATGACTTTCCGTGGCGGTCGTGGTCTCCCCTTCCGACCGCACCCGAACGGAAGGAAGTACAGCCATGACCACCCAGACCACCGTGCCCGCCCGCCGCACTTCCACCGTCGCCCTGTGGACCACCCAGGTCCTGCTCGGCGCCTTCCTGCTGATCGCGGCCGCGGGGCCGAAGCTGCTCGGCGAACGGTTCGCCGTGCAGATCTTCGACGAGATCGGCGCCGGGCAGTGGTTCCGCTACCTGGTCGGCGTGCTGGAGCTCGCCGGCGCGATCGGGCTGGTGGTCCCGGCGCTGACCGGGCTCGCCGCACTCGGCCTGTCGGCCCTGCTCGTCGGCGCCACCTGCACGCAGCTCTTCGTGCTCGGCGAACCCCTGTACGCGCTCACCCCGGCGGCGCTGGCGATCGTCGCGGGAGTGCTCGCGTACGCGCGCCGGGAGAGCACGAAGAGCCTCCTCGCGCGGCTGAGGCGATGACGTCAGACCGCGAACCGCGCCACCGGGCTCGTCGTGGGTTGCGGCGAGCCCCCGGCCGGTTCGACCGTCATCGCGATCTGCTGGACGCCCCGCAGCCCGGCGAACGCGAGCGCCGAGGTACCGCGAGGCCCCAGGACACCCAGCGACTTCGCGGTGCCGCCGACGATCGCCCACGCCTGGTACGTCGTGTTCGCCGGCTGGTCCGGCATCCCGGACAGCACCAGCAGACCGCGGTCGAGCCGCTGCGAAAGCAGCACGCTGCCGCCTTCGGTCGAAACGGCCCGCAGATCCGGCGCGGACAACAGCTGCGTCACGGCGTTCTGCTGGGCCAGCTGACCGCGGGCCGCGGTGAGCTGGCCCTGCGTCCGCACCACGACCACGCCGAGCGCGACCGCCACGACGACGGCGACCGCGGCCGCCACCGAAACCAGCCGCAGCGCCAGTCCCCTCGCCCCCCGCGCCGGTTCCGTGCGTTCGGTGCCGGGGGGTTCCTGGCGCACGCCGGCGATCCTGGTCAGCACCTCGGCCTTCAGCCGTGGCGGTGGCGCCTCGCTGACGGCGAGCGCCAGCCTGGCGCCGGTGGCCCGCAGTTCGGCGACCTCCCGCGCGCACTCGGGGCACTGCGCGAGGTGGCGTTCGAACTGCCGCCGCTCGAACTCGTCGAGCGCGTCGATCGCGTAGGCACCGGTCAGCAGGTGCGCGTCCGGCGTCGTCATCGGGTCACCCCCAGGCAGTCCCGCAGGCGGATCAGCCCGTCCCGCAACCGTGTCTTGATCGTCCCGAGTGGACTGTCGAGCAGCTCCGCGACCTCCGGGTACGTCTTCCCGCCGTAGTAGGCGAGCAGCACGGACTCGCGCTGCAGCTCGGTCAGCGAGCCGAGGCAGCGGCGCACCTGCTCGCGTTCGAGCCGGGCCGTCACCGCCTCGGCGACCTCGTCGAACTCGCGGCCGGGGGCGACGGCGCTCGCCTTCTGCTCGCGGTCGGCACGGGCCTGCGCCGACCGCACCCGGTCGACGGCGCGGCGGTGGGCCAGCGTCAGCGCCCAGTTCACCGCGCCGCCCTTGGCCGGGTCGTAGCGCGGCGCGGTGCGCCACAGCTCGACCAGCACCTCCTGCGCGACCTCCTCGGACTGCGCGACGTCACGGACGACCCGGCGCACGATGCCGTACACGGGTCCCGCGACGACCTCGTAGAGCCGCTCGAACGCGGCCTCGCTGCCCCTGGCGACCTGCGTGAGCAGCTCCTCCGGGGTCGGCCCCTGCTCGCCCGGCCGCGTCGGGAACGCCCGCACCGACTCGTCCATGCACCCATCCTTCCCTGGCTCGGCACAGTTCGTTCGGTACCGGGCGCGGGGCGGATTGGTCAGTTCAGGAACTTCGCGGCGTCTGTCAGCAGCCCGCGCAACCAGACGTGCCCGGGGTCGTCCTCGAAGTTCTCGTGCCACCACAGTTTCTCGACGATGGGCTGCGGATCCCCGGGGCACGGCAGCACCCGCAGGCCCAGCGTGCCCGCGACCTGACGGGCGAGCCGTTCCTGCAACAGCGCGACGCGATCGGTCCCGGCGACGAGGTGCGGCACGGCCTGGTAGCTCTCGACGCGCACGACGACGCGCGGCTGGATGCCGAAGGCCGCGAGCTGCTGCGAGAGGGGCGCGGCGGGCGGGTAGCCCTGGTTGGGGTGGTACGGCGCCACCCACGACAGCCGCGAGAGGTCGTCCAGTGTCGGCTCGTCGGTGGTCAGCAGGGCGTTCCCCTCGGCGACCACGCACACCCAGCGGTCGCGGAACAGCTCCGCCGAGCGCAGCCCCGGAAGCCGGAACCGGCCGACGGGCGGGGCGATCATGCCGTCCATGAGGCGGATGTTCTCCTCGACGTCGGCCGCCATCGCCTCGCGGACCAGCCGCAGGTGCAACCGGACGCGCGGCGCCCGCTCGTCGAGCAACCGCGCGAGGTGCTCGCCGAGCACGGCGATCGTGTAGTCCGCGACGAGGAGGGTGAACTCGCGGCGGGACGTGGCGGGTTCGAAGCTCTCCCCCGCGGCGAAGAGCCGTTCGGCGGCGGCGCACACGACCTCGACCTGCTCGGCGAGCTGCGTGGCCAGCGGGGACAGCACGTAACCGCCCTTGCCGCGTACGAGCAGCTCGTCCCCGAAGTGCCGCCGGAGCCGGGACAACGCGGCGCTCGCGGCGGGCTGCGTGACGCCCACCCGTTCGGCGGCACGCGTGACGTTCCGCTCCCGGATCAGCTCGCGCAGGATGACGAGCAGGTTGAGGTCCAGGTTCGCCAGGTGCGCGACGGCTCGTTTCATGACGATCTGGACTTTACGCAGCTCACTCGTCCGCGAGAAGGTGCCGCAGGTAGCGCTCCGGCGCGGCGAGGAAGTCGCGCGTCAACCGCACCGGCAACGCCTGCTTATAGGGGACGGGCACGATCTCGCCCGTCTCGGCGATCTCGTAGATCGTGGCGCCGGGCAGCGCGAGCAGCACCGGGGAGTGGGTGGCCACGACGATCTGGCTGCCCTGTTCCGCGAGTTCGGCGAGACGGGCCATGACGGCCAGGCACCCGCGCACGGAAAGCGCGGCCTCGGGCTCGTCGAGGATGTACAGGCCGCGCGGCCCGAACCGTTGCGTCACGAGGTCCAGGAAGGACTCCCCGTGGGAGCGCTCGTGCGGGGACACGCCACCGTAGGCCGGGAGGAGCGGCGGTCCCGGCTCGCGATCCAGGCGCTCGATCTCCGACGCGACGTTGTAGTAGGACTCGGCGCGGAGGAAGAAACCCGTGCGCGGCTTGGCCACGCCCCAGGTCAGGATCAGCTGATCGCCGAGGGAGGACTCGGTGGCGCGCGTGGCGAACCGGAAGTGCTGGCTGCCGCCCTCCGGGTTGAAGCCCGCGGCGACCGCGAGCGCCTCGATCAGCGTCGACTTCCCGGTACCGTTCTCGCCGACCAGGAACGTCACCCCCGGATCGAGCCGCAGCCCGCCCGAGCGGTCCAGGTGTTTCACCGCGGGCAGGACTGCCGCCACAGCCATGGCAGGATGTCCGTTGTGTCCCCCACTTTCGTGTTCGTCCACGGCTCCAACGGCAACTCCCTCGGCTGGGCCCCGCTCCAGCGCGAACTGGCACTGCGCGGGCACCGCTCGCTCGCCGTCGACCTGCCGGGGCACGGGTTCGGCACCACGTTCCCCGCGCGTACCAGGCGCCGCAGGACCAGGCCGAGCTGAGCAAGACACCCTCCCGGCTGGCCGGCGTCACGTCGGAGGACAACATCGCCCACGTCGTCGACGTCCTGCGCCGGGTGCGCGAACACGGGCCCGCGATCCTCGTCGGGCACAGCCGGGGCGGCTTCACGGTCACCGGCGTCGGCAACGCGGCACCGGACCTGGTCGACCGCCTCGTCTACATCTCCGCGTGGTGCTGCGTCGACGCGACGCCCGCCGAGTACATGACCGGCCCCGAGTACGCGACCAGCGCCCTGCACGAAACCGCGGGCGTGCTCGCGGCCGACCCGGCGGAACTGGGCGCGCTGCGGATGAACTGGCGCACCGCCGACCCGGAACTGCTGACAGCGCTGAAGAACGCCGTGCTCGCCGACGGCACCGAAGACGAGTTCCTGGCGTACCTCAACACGCTGGAGCCCGACGAAATCCTCGACAGCAGCCACAGCCAGGCGCGCGCCGAGACGTGGGGCGCCATCCTCCGCACCTACGTCCGGCTCGCCCAGGACCGGTCGATCCCGTTGGCACTGCAGGACCGCTTCATCCGCGAGGCCGACGCGCTCACCCCCGCGAACCCCTTCACCGTGGAAACACTGGAAAGCAGCCACGCGGGCTTCCTCGTGCACCCCGGCGAGGCGGCGGAGCTGCTCGCCGGAATGGTCTAGGCCAACCGGAGCAGTGCTTCCGCGTTGCCGTGGGCGATGCGCCTGCGGTCGGCCGCTGACAGGGGCAGCGATTCGAGGAACTGCCGCGCCTGCGTCATCGGCTGGTACGGGTGGTCCGCGGAGAACATGATCCGCTCGACACCGACCTGGGTCAGCAGGTTGGTGAAGTTGGGCTCGTAGTTGAAGCCGCTGAACGTGTAGTGCACGTTCTCCCGCAGGTACGCCCCGACCGGGCGGTCCAGCCCCGTGGGCGGCGAGATCTCGTGGCTGCCGAACACCTCCTCCAGCCTCGGCAGCATGAACGACAGCCCCTCGCCCATGTGCCCGATCACCAGCTGCAGCCGCGGGTACCGGTCGAACACGCCGCCCAGCACCATGCGCAGCACGTGGGTGGCGGTCTCGATGTGCCAGCCCCAGCCCGCCGCGGCGAGAGCGAAGGACACCCGCTCCGAGAAGTTCCCCGTGTAGCTCGCTTCGACGACCGGTCCGGGCGGCGGTGTCGGGTGCAGGTAGACCGGCACGCCCAGTTCCTCGGCCTTTCCCAGCACGGGCGCGAAGAACTCGTCGTCCAGGTACCGGCCGCGGATGTGCCCGTTGACGACCGCGCCGACGAAACCGTGCGTCTCGACCATTCGGGACAGTTCGTCCGCCGCGGCCGCCGGATCCGCCATCGGGAGCGCGGCGAAACCGGCGAACCGGTCCGGGTGGCGGCGCACCGCTTCCGCGAGTTCGTCGTTCGTCGTGCGGGCCCAGTCCCGCGCGTCGTCCGCGTCGAGTTGTTCCGTGCCGGGCGCGGTCAGGGACAGGACCTGGACGTCTATCCCGGCCTCGTCCATCTCCGCGAGCCTCAGCTCGTCCAGGTCGCACAACCGGTTGAGGAAATCCCCTTGCCCGACAACGTGCCTGGCCGGCCCTTCGGCGAAGGCACGGGTGGCGAAGTGTTCCTCCAGCGTGATCGTCCGCATGCCCCCATTGTGCTCCCGAAAACGATCACGGGCGCTTCAGCGGGAACGGCGTCAGCCCACCTCCGTCGAGCACGAGCGTTTGCGCCGTGACATAACCGGCGTCTTCGGACGCCAGGTACCGCACCGCGGCCGCGACGTCCTCCGGCTGCCCCACGCGACCGACCGGGATCGCCCGGCCCCGCTGCGCCAGCACCTCCCCCTCGTCCAACGCGGGATCGGGGTTGAGCACCGCACGGCTCGTGCCGACCAGCCCGGGGCAGATCGCGTTCACCGTGACGCCCCAAGGCGCCACGTCCATCGCGAGCGCCCGCGTCAGCCCGATCACCCCGGCCTTCGACGCCGAGTAGGCGGTCGACGACGGCGCCGCCGACAACCCCGCCATGGACGCGATGTTGACGATCCGGCCCCACCGCTGCGCCCGCATCACGGGCACGGCGAACCGCGACATGAGGAACGTGCCACGCAAGTTGACGCGGATGACCTGGTCGAACACGTCCAGCGGGACCTCTTCGACGTCCTGCCGGTCCGGTCCCTGCGGGGCCGCGGCGTTGTTGACCAGCACGTCGAGCCGCCCGTGCCGCTCGACGACCTCGCCGATCATCCGGCGCGCGTCGTCCTCGTCGCCGATGTCGCCGGTGACCGCGGACGCCGTCCCGCCCTCCGCGGTGATCTCCGCGACGAGCGACTCGATGGTCCAGTCGTCGTGGCGGCCCAGGCGTTCCTGCCGCAGGTTCGGGACGCCGCCGGGCACGCGGTCGGACACCACGACGGCCGTCTTCTCCGCCGCCAGCGCCCGCGCGATCGCCTGCCCCATGCCGTCGCGTTTGCCGCAGCCGGTGACGAGTGCGACCTTCATTCGGCGTCGCCCGGGTACGTCAGGTCGATGGACTGCTCGGGCACGCCGAGCGATTTGTGCAGGATGCCGCGCAGGACCGGTTCCGGCGCGAGGCAGTCCGCGCAGGCGTCCGGATCGGCGACGGAGATCCGGACGTCCACCCGCCCGCCGCGTTCGGCGACGTCGAGCGCGTACCCGTCGGCGGCGAGCGTGTCCCGCATCGCCTTGAGCCCGTTCTGGTCGATCATGCCTTTCCTCCCACCGGAACCGCTTTCCCGCGCCAGGCCCCGAAGACCCGCACGACCATCGACATCGCCGCGTTGCGCGCCCCGGCCACCACGACCGGCAGCTGGTCCGGGCTCGACATGAACCGCTCGAACTCCTCGTCGGTGCCGTCGTCCTCGGCCGCGTGACGCACCCAGTTGTCCGTCAGCCCGTTCTTGCCCACGCGCCGCAGGTCGCCGCGCCTGCGGCCGACGTGCTCGACGAGCCACGCCTTGACGTCCGCCTTGCTCATCCCGTCCTTGGCGAACATCTGCGCGTGCTCGGGGCTGAGCACCAGCCCGCACGGTGCTTCGCGGAAGATCACCGCACCCGTGCGCGCCATGGTGTCGGCGATGTCCGCCAGCACCTGCTCCGGGTCCTGCGTGTGCCGGTTGTCGACGTACTCACACGTCCGGAGCAACGTCGCCGACACGGCGCTGACGTCCTCGCCGAGCCCGCACTCCACCGAAAGCGGTTCCCACGGGCTTTCCTCCTCGTTCTCGGCGAGGCAGATCGACCACCGGCCGGGCAGGCCCTGCGTCGCCTGCTCAAGCACGTGCGGCCGGACGCCGAAGGCGTTGCGCACGATGAGCCCGATCGCTCTCGCCACTGTCGCGTTAGGACGGAAGCCGGGGCCGAACACCCCGCCGGTGCTGTTGAAACCCAGCCGCTGCCGCACGGGACCGTTGACGACGATCAACGGCGCCGGACCGCTCGTGCTCTGCCAGCCGCCGCCCGCCGCGGCCCGGTCGGCCATGACCGCCTCGAACGCGGCGAGCACGACCGGGAAGTACTCGGGCTTGCAGCCGGCCATCGCGGCGTTGATCGCGGCCAGTTCCACCGTGCAGTCGCGGCCAAGCTGGGCGAGGCTGCCGAGGACCTCGTCCGGCGCGCGGTCGGTCTCCGCGAGGAACTTGTCGACAAGTGGCTGCGAGGCGGGGACCAGCGGCAGCCCGTCGCTCCAGTCCTGCTCGTAGCAGTACTCGATGGCCGCCTGCGCGACGTCGGGATCGGGCGCCGTCATGACGCTTCCGTCAGGATCGCCACGATCTCCGGCAGCACCTCTTCGGCGCGTTTGCGCACTTCGTCCGGGTTCAGCACCGCGACCGGGTGCGCGGTCTTCGCGTAGTGGTAGCCCTTGGCGCCCCGCAGGTCCGCCATCGCATCGGCGGTGACGACGAACGCGTCGCTGCAGATGACCGCCGCCGGGATGCCACGGCGTTCGAGCGCGACGCCGTCCGCCACGGCCGAAGCGCTGCACGACCCGCAGTCGCCGACGCCCGTGATCACGGCGTCGCAGGTCTCGGCGAGTTCCGACAGCTGTTCCTCGGGCAGCGGCAGGGCGAACGCGGTCTTGACGCTCGGCCGCACGGCCTCGACGCCGTACCGCTCCTGCAGCAGCTTCCCCAGCTCGTCGAGGAACAGCGCCGCGTTCTGCTTGGTGTTGGACAGCAGCCCGACCGTCGCCCCGGCCAGCCGCGCGCGCCGGGGTGTCAGCACGGCCGCGCCCTCCGACACGGCGCGGCGCCCGCCGGTCGGATCCAGGATCGTGTTGGCCATGCCTGGAATCGTCGGCCGCCCGCGCGGGGGAACCAAGAGCGTTTTCGCCTGGCGCAAGCACTGTTACCAGCGCGGCCGCCGGGATCCTGGGAAACTGGGTGCATGGCGAATGATCGCAACGTGCTCGGCGGGGAACTGGAGCCGTGTGGCAGCGACCCCGTCACCGGGTTCTACCGCGAGGGCTGCTGCACCACCGGCCCCGACGATCTCGGCAACCACACCGTCTGCGCGGTCGTCACCAAGGAGTTCCTCGAGTACTCGCTGAAGGTCGGCAACGACCTGCTGACCCCGCGCCCGGAGTACGACTTCCCCGGGCTGCAGGCCGGGGACCGCTGGTGCATCGTCGCGGCGCGCTGGCAGGAGGCCTACGAGGCGGGCGTCGCCCCGCCGGTCGCGCTCGCCTCGACCCACGAGCGGGCGCTGGAGGTCGTGGACCTGGACGCGTTGCGGGAGCACGCGGCGGACGTGCCCGCGGACCCTAGCTCGCTGCTCTGACGCGTGAGCGGGTGAACCGCACGGTCGCGGTCACCAGCGCGACGGCACCGAGGATCGCGACCAGCTCGAAGTACAGGTTGTGCCTGCTCGCGAAGTCGGGTTCGAGGAGGCCGCCGGGATCGTCGAGCACGGCGACCCGCGCGCCCTCCTCCTGGCGGTCCGTGGAGTCGGTGCGGAGGGTGAACGTGCCGCCGCTGGGGCAGTTCAGGGTGTGCACGAAGCCGTAGTGGCGGTAGCGGGAGCTGGTGTCGACCTCCTCGCGGTGCACCACGTCGCACGTCTCCGCCGTGCCGAACACGTGGAGCGCGAGGCCCCGGCCACCGACGGTGAGCGCGGCGAACAGCAGGGCGCCGGACAGCAGCGCGGCGATCAGCGCCCACCACGGACCGCCCGCGTACCGCACCATGCCGAGCCCGAACGCCGCCACCCCGGCGATGCCGAGGACCAGTGCGGCGAGGCTGCTGTGCGGCGGCAGCACGAACACCAGCGCGGCCACGACGACCGCCACCAGCCCGGCCGGGGCGACCACGCGCCCGGTCCGGATCCCGAGTCTTCGAGCCAGTTCACCCGCTGGAGTGCCTGCCATCGCGTAACTCTAGCTACCGGATCCGCCCT
Source organism: Amycolatopsis sacchari (assembly GCF_900114035.1). Taxonomy (GTDB): domain Bacteria; phylum Actinomycetota; class Actinomycetes; order Mycobacteriales; family Pseudonocardiaceae; genus Amycolatopsis_E; species Amycolatopsis_E sacchari. The sequence continues at coordinate 456,251 of NZ_FORP01000002.1, forward strand.
TGTATTGTGACCGCGTGCACGAAGCCGGCTACTACGAGCTGCTCGGGGTGGACAGGTCCGCCTCCGTGGCCGAGATCAAGTCGGCGTACCGCGCGAAGGCCCGCGCCAGCCACCCCGACGCGGGCGGTTCGCCCGCGGAGTTCCACCGGCTCCGGCAGGCCTACGAGACCCTGAGCGACCCGCGTCGCCGGGCGGACTACGACCGGGGGCTGGCACCCGCGCCGGTGCGGGTCCGGCGGCGGCCACGCGACTTCGGCGAGGACCCGTCGTTCGTCGCGACGATCCCCCCGCTCGACCCGGAGTCGCTGCCGTGGTGGCACCGGGGCGGCGAGTGCGCGTCGCCCGCGACCCCCGAGCGTCCCGGCCACGCCCCCGCCGCGATCCTGCTCGGCTGGCTGTTGCTGGTGGTGCTGCCCCTGCTGGCGGGCCCGTTGTTGCTGACGATCTGGCTCCTGCTGGCGACGGCGGTGGCAATCTGGCTCGTGCGGCGGCACCTGCTGCTCCGGCAGGCACGTGAGCGCTTCGCGAGCGAGTTCGGCCGGACGGTCGTGTTCGGCAGGCCCGGTGCCGACGCCGACCAGTGGGGTGAGCGGCTGACGGCGGAACTGCTGGAGCGCTACCTGACCCGGCTGCCGTCCGTGCGGATCTTCCACGGGCTGGCGTGGCCGGGTTCGGTGTTCGCCGACGTCGACCACGCCGTGCTGGCCGGGCGGCGGCTGGTGCTGATCGAGTCGAAGACGTGGCTGCCGGGGCACTACGCGGCCGACGAGGACGGCACCCTCTGGCGCGACGACCGCCTCTTCCGCGGCGGCGCGACGCGGCTGCCGGCGGCGATCGAGGCGTACCGGGAGCTGTTGCCGGGCGTGGAGATCCGCGGCGCGCTGGTCGTGTACCCCAGCCGTGCCGGCGAGATCACCACGGAAGAGGACTTCGAGGTGCCGGCCCCGCCGATGACGCCCGAGCAGTTCGTCGAGGAGATCGGCGGCTGGCTGGCCGCCCAACCGTCCACTGTGGACGTGGAGGTGCTGCGGACCGTGCGGCGCCAGGTGGTGGGTTAGCCGACGGTGCCGTACTCCGGCTCACCGGCCGTCTCGTACGCCAGGTGCAGCACCCCGTTGGGGTAGCTGACGGATTCGACCAGCCGCAGCGCGGTGGGCGGGACCCCCTCGCCGAACACCTTCTTGCCGGTGCCGAGCACGATCGGGTCCACCCACAGGTCCAGCCGGTCGACGAGGCCGAAGCGCAGCAGCGACTGCACGAGGTTGAGGCTGCCGATGACGTGCACCTCCTCGTACCGGTCCTTCAGCGCGGCCACGCTCTCCTCGAGGGGCTGACCGAGGACGGTCGAGCCCTGCCAGGACAGGGGCTCGGTGAGCGTGCGGGTCGCCACGTACTTGGGAACATCGTTGAGTACCGCGGTGAAGGGCATCTCCTCGGGCGCGTTGGGCCAGAAGGCGGCGAACACGTCGTAGGTCCGGCGGCCGAGCAGCAGGGCATCCATCGACTGGGCTCCCTCGAGCATGACCTTGCTCGCCTCGAGGTCGAGGAACGGCGCGTGCCACCCGCCGTAGCGGAAGCCGCCGTCGGTGTCCTCGTCGGGCTGTCCCCCCGACTGCGCCACGCCGTCCAGGGTCATGAACTCGGCCACGATCAGCTTGCCCACGGTCGCTTCCTCTCCTCGGTGTGCCTGTCCGCCAGTACGGACCCGGAGGAGACCGGGAACTCATCGCCGCGGGCGATTTCCCGCAAGACCTGGTTGGAGCGGACTACGCCGGAGATCCTGTCCCGCTGCGGCGGGCCGACCGGCATCCGCAAGGTCACCGCCATCGCCACCGGCACGGCAAAAGACTGGTCGCCGACATCTGGACCGCACTGGACGAGCAGACCGCCAGCGTCCCGGACACCACCGGCGCCGACGCCGTCCTGCCCCGACTCGCCGACAGCCTGAAAACCGCGTATCAGCAACGCAGCCAGGTGACCACGGAGGTGGAGGAGATACTCGATGCGCACACTCGCGCCGGGTCCTGACCTAGATGCCCGGCAAGGGCGTCAGGACGCCGCCCGCACCCTGCTCGAGACCCGGCGACGCCTCCCACATCCGCCTCGCCCGCCGCTGCGACGTCGTTTACGCCAGCCCCCACTCCGCAAGCCAGCTCCGACGTCGGCGCGGTATCGCCTCCGGCCTGGCTCGACCGAGCAACCCCCGCACTCTGCGCCGACGCTTCGCCTTACGACTTGAAATCAGCCACCCACCCCGCCCCTCATCGCGTCAAGCCGCGCTCCACAGGCATATCGGTGGCTCACGGTCCCGCTTCGCGACGTACGTGCCCTTCGACTTGATCGTGACCACGAGGCCGCGCTCCCGCAGGAGGCGCGTCGCGTGGCGGGCCGTGCCCAGTGAGACGCCGTACTCGCGGGCGAGCTGGGCTTCGGCGGGCAGCGTCGTGTTCGGGGGCAGCTCTCCGGAGAGGATGCGCGCCGCGAGCTCCGCCGCGACGGCTTCGTACAGGTACCCCGGTGTGGTGCGTTCATGATCCATGCGACAAAAAGTACCATAAGAAGAACAAGCTGTCCTGCGAAACGCCGGGACTAAGCTTCTCCCGATGGCTGAGAAGGAACCGGACGAGTCGCTCGACGACCGCCTGCGCGCGCTCGCGACGCGGGTACGCAGGGCACGCCGCGATCTCGACCTCAGCCAGGAGGACCTCGCCGACCGCGCGGGCGTGTCCCGCTCGGTCGTGGCGGAGCTGGAGCGCTCACGGCTGGACCAGCCGAAGAGCAAGGAGGACCCGCGCCAGCGCCCGCCGCGCAACATCACGCTCGACAGCCTCTTCCGGATGGCCGACGCGCTCGGCATCCACCCCGCGGACCTGCTCGACGACCGCTGACGTGGAGTCCCTCACTCCGGCGGGGCCCCGGGCCGCACCGGCGTGGTAGTCAATGCTGATGCGCCTGCTGTTGCTGTCCAACTCGACCGCCCCTGGCAGGCGGTACCTCGAGCACGCCACCGACGCCCTCGCCGAAACCCTCGACGGCGTGCGCCGCCTGGTCTTCGTCCCGTTCGCGCTCGCCGACCACGACGCCTACACCGCCAAGGCCGCCGAGGCGCTCGCCGCGTTCGGCGTCGAGGTCACCGGAGCCCACCAGGGCGACCCCATCGCGCTGCTCGACGCCGCGCAGGCCGTGTTCGTGGGTGGTGGCAACACGTTCCGGTTGCTGCGCGAGCTGTACGCGCGCGAACTGCTCGCCCCGATCCGCGACCGCGTCGCGCGCGGGACCGTCTACATAGGATCGAGCGCGGGCACGAACGTGGCGTGCCCGTCGATCAGGACCACCAACGACATGCCCATCGTCCAGCCGCCCTCGTTCGACGCGAGCGGGCTGGTCCCGTTCCAGATCAACCCGCACTACCTCGATCCCGTCGAGGGCGATGCGCACATGGGTGAAACGCGGGAGGAACGCATTCTCCAGTTCCTGGAGGAGAACGACGTGCCCGTGCTCGGGATGCGCGAGGGCACGTGGTTGCGCCGCGAGGATTCGTCGCTGACGCTCGGCGGCGTCGAGGCGGGCGCGCGGTTGTTCCGGCGGGACGAAAAACCGGTGGAGATCGAATCCGGTGCGGATCTGAGCGCACTGCTGGAAACGGTGGGCCGTTTCCGGTGAGCTGGGCCCGCGCGATTCCGGCCGCCTGGGTCGTGGACGGTGCGGTCCCCGGTCCCGACGTCGACGAGTTCGGCGAGCCGGCGGAGATCGCGGCGGCGCTCGCCCGCACCCCGTCCCCGAGCCTGCTGGCCGTGCAACACCCGCACCGCACACCGCAGGCGCTCGCCGGCGGGCTGTCGCTCGCGGAGGCGCTGCCCGGTGCCCGCCGCACGCTGGAGCACCTGCTCGCGACCGCCTACACCGGGGTGCACGACGTCGTCGCCGTGTACGAGGTCGCCGGGCGCACGATCGGCGTGCTTTGCCTGATCGACCCGGGCGCGGTGGACGACCAGGTGCGGCACAGCGAGCAGGTGTACCCGGGCATCGTCGCCGAACGCGCGGCGGCGCTGACCGGGCTGGGGCACGCGACCAGCGCCGCGATGCTCGTACCGCTCGGCGACGACGGTTCGCTCACCGCCGAGGCCCAGCGCGCGATCGCGGGCCGGGAGCCGGTGGTGGTGGCCGGTGAGCACCGGCTGTGGCTCGTCGGCGCGGGCCCGGTACAGCAGGCCCTGCTCGCGGCCGTCCAGCGCCGCCCGCTGCTGGTCGCCGACGGCAACCACCGCGTCGCCGCCTCCGCCGCGGCCGGAACCGCCCTCCTCGCACTGGTCACGGCGGGCCCGCACCTGCACCTCGGCGCGATCCACCGCGCGCTGGCCGGCACGGGCCTGACGACGGCCGACCTCGCGGCCGCGTGGCGCCGTGCCGGACTCGTCGTGCGCGAGGTACCCGGCGCCGCGCCGCCGTCGGTGCCCGGGACGGTGACCGTGCCGCCCGGGCTGGTCGTCGAACTCCCCGCGCCCGCGCCGCCGTTGCCGCGCATCGACCACGGTTTCGTCGAGGACGTGCTGATCGCCGGTGCGCTCGGGCTGGATCCGGAGGGCCCGCACGTGCGCGTGGTCCCCGAGGGGCACGATCCGGGCCCGGACGTCGACGCGGTGTTGCAACTGGCCCCCGTGCCGTTCGCGGACGTGCTCGCGGTGCACGACCAGGGCCGTCGCATGCCCCGCAAGGCCACCTACTTCACGCCGAAACCACGCAGTGGACTGCTGATCGCGAAGCTCGGTTAACGACCGGGCAGGACGCGTTCGACCGCGGACCACCCGGTGTCGCTCGTCCGCTCACCACCGCGGATGCCGAACAGGCGCTTGGCGAACAGCAGGTACACCACGACGGCGAGGTTGATCACCAGCGTGAGGACCTTCAGCACCGTCACCCGGTGCGCGAGCTCGTAGCACTCGGGAACCAGCAGCACGGCGGTCGCGACGAAGGTCAGGTACTCGGCCCACCGCCGGGCGAGCCACAGCCCGATCGCCTCGACGCCCTCCAGCAGCCCGTAGGCCAGGATCACCGCGCCCACCAGCCACAACGTCGAACTCCGCGCGTCGAACAGCTTCGTCGCCTCGCCCAGCAGACCGTCGCCGGAACGGCCGGTGCGGCCACCCAGCGCGCCCTGCAGCGCGTCGGTGATCCGGAAGAACGGGGCGGACAACGACTGCCGCTCGCGGGCGAAGGCGAACACCGCGACGGCGAGCACCGTCAGCACGACGAAGTGCAGGAGCCGGTCGAGCGCGATGAGCCGCAGCACGTAGCGGTCCCGCAGCAGCCGCCCGCGCAGCGGCACGTCCACCTCGTGGAGGTCGGGCAGCCGCTCCCGGCTCGGCGCCGCCGGTGGCGGCAGCGGCACCCAGCTGTCGCACCGCAGGCAGCGGTGCCAGCGCAGCCCGTCGTACTCACGCACGACCATCGCGTCCTCGGGGCGGATGCGCGCGGTGTCGCGGCCGAGCAGGTGGTGCCCGTGGCGGGCGCAGCCGAGCAGTTCGTACGTCAGCCATCCCTGCCTCGGCCCGGTTCCGGGCGGGGCGAGAAGCTCCTCCGCGGGCTCGCTCACGACGGCAGGCTAACGCACGCGAGACCACCACGCCGCGTCGCCAACATTCACTCTGCAAATTGCAGAAACGTGCTCGGTTTCAGTGAGCGGATCGGCTGTTTGCTACATTCCGGTGACGACGCTTCAGGGTCCGCCGCGGCCGACTTATGCTGCAGGGAGCCGAGAGAACCGGATGGTAATCATGGCAACTCGCATTGATTTCGGACCCGGGGTCACCTGTTTCGCGTGCCTCGTGCCGCGGGAGCAGACACCGGAAAACGAAGAATGGTGTTTCGACGTCGAGAACCGGCCGTTGTGCGGGCAGTGCGCCCGTGACGAATGCATTATCCACGAGCCGTGGGGCGGGAATTTCCCGCCCGAGGAATTCCTCCCGCGCCCGGGTGCGGAGCTCTCGTATTTCCTGCCCTGACGCACTATCCTTCCGCCGCCGGTATAACGTGGGGAAACCCGGTGCCGGCGACGGGAGGTGAGGAGCCCATGGGGGATACCGCGGCACGTCCGACGGTGAGCAGGCGGCGCGAAGTCAGCCACACGAGCGCCCGCTCGTTGCTGATGACCGTGCTCGGTGAGTTCGCGCTGCCGCGTGGCCGCCCGGTGTGGACGTCCACGCTGGTCGACGTGCTGGCGATGTTCGGCGTCGAGGAGAAGTCGGCCCGCCAGGCGCTCGCGCGCACGGCGGCCGAGGGCTGGCTCGTGAGCGAACGCGTCGGCAGGCGGGTGCGCTGGTCGCTGACACCGCCGGGGCGGCGGCTGCTCACCGAAGGCGCGGAACGCATCTACGGCTTCGGGCGGGACGGCCGCACGTGGGACGGGCGGTGGCTGATGCTGCTCGTGTCGGTGCCGGAGACGAAACGGGACCTGCGGCACAGCCTGCGCACGCGGCTGACGTGGGCCGGTTTCGGTTCGCCGACGCCGGGCGTGTGGATCAGCGCGGACCCGTGCAGGCAGGACGAGGCGGAACGCATCGTGCGTGAACTGGGCCTCGACCGCGAGGCGATGTCGTTCGTCGCCTCCTACGGCCAGATCGGCGACGAGGACGCGATGGTCTCGCGCGCCTGGGACCTGACCGCGCTGGAGGAGCGCTACGAGGGCTTCATCGACGAGTTCACCGGCCTGCACCCGGCGACCGGGGCGGAGGTGCTGCACGCGCAGACGAAGCTCGTGCACGAATGGCGCCGGTTCCCCTTCCTCGACCCGCAGCTGCCGGTGCGGCTGCTGCCCGCGAACTGGAGCGGGGTGCAGGCCGCGGAACTGTTCCACCGGCTGCACGTCGAGTGGCGCCCCACCGCGCGGCAGCACTGGGCCCTGCTCACGGAGGACGAGGAAGCCGCCTGATCGCCCGCCGTTCAGATCTCCCAGACCTCGTCCGCCGGCCGCGTCAACCGGATCGCCGTGCGGCGCACCGCGTCCGCGGCCTTGTCCTCGCTGATCTCGCCCGCGACGAACACCACCGCGACACAGCCCACCGTGCCCTCGGCGAACCGCACCGGCGCGGCGAGTTCGGTCAGCCCGGGGTGCAGCTCGCCGACGGTCCGGACCACTCCGGTCTGCCGCGCCCAGCCGATCTCCGGCCGCTCGTCGGGACGGGCCGGGCTCGCGGACTGGATCGCCAGCCCGCACGCGCCGCGGTCCATCGGCGCCCGCGTCCACGGCCGGTACGCCGCCACACCGGCCCGGTCCCGGTCGGGCTCGACGGTGACCAGCGTGACGACCTGCCCCGCCCTCGGGACCGCGAAGAACGCCGTCGCCCCGACGCTGTTCGCCAGCTCGGCGAGGACGTCGTGCAGCTGTGCCTGGGTCTCGCCGAGCACCGAGCGCGTCAGCACCAGCAGGCCGAGGCCCATGGTGTACCGGCCTTCGGTAGTACGCCGAACGAGTTCCCGATCTTCCAGCGTGCGCAGGATGCGGTAGACAATCGAGCGGTGCAGCCCGGTGGCGGCCGCGAGGTCCTGGCTCGACCGCGCCTGCCCGTCGGCGAGGATGTCGAGGACGTCGAGCGCGCGGTCGAGGGTCTGCGCGCGGACGCCCGGTTTGGTCTCCACCCTGGCTCCCCTCGCTGTTGCCTGCGTCACCCTAACACGGTAGGCTGCTCGGATATCGAGCTGACAGCGTCGTCATCGCTCGATATCCGCGCCGTCCGGGCCGACGCTCAGCATTCCACTTCCCGCACCTCCGACGAAGGAGCGCCATGGACGGAATCGGCATAGTCGGCGCCGGGATCGCCGGCCTGCACCTGGGGTTGCTGCTGCGACGGCACGGCGTACCGGTGACGATCTACAGCGACCGCACCCCGGAACAACTCGCCGCGGGGCGCATGCTCAACAGCGTCGCGCACCACCACGCGACGGTCGAGCGCGAACGCGAGCTGGGCGTCGACCACTGGGATGCCGAGGAGTACTACTACTTCGGGCACCACCACTACCTCGGCGGCCCGCAGCCGCTGGTGTTCCCCGGGTTCTTCACCGCACCGTCCCGCGCGATCGACTACCGCATCTACCTGCCGCGGTTGCTGGAGGACTTCGTCGCCCGCGGCGGGGAGTTCGACGTGCGGCCGGTGCAGGCCGCCGACGTGACCCTGTTGTCGGAGCGGCACGAACTCGTCGTGATCGCCTCCGGGCGCGGCACGATGAGCGCGATGTTCCCGCGCAGAGCGGACAAATCGCCGTACGACACCCCGCAGCGCAAGCTGTGCGTCGGGCTGTACGAAGGTGTCGCGCCGAGCGAACCGCGTGGCGTCACGATGAGCGTCGCGCCGGGGCACGGCGAACTGCTGGAGATCCCGATCTTCTCGGCCGCCGGGCACGTCACGGCGCTGCTGTTCGAAAACGTGCCGGGCGGTGACCTGGAGATGCTCGCCGAACTCAGTTACGACGAGGACCCGGCGGGTTTCGAAAAGGTGGTCCTGGAGAAGGCGCGGCAGCACCACCCGGCGACCTTCGAGCGCATCGATCCGGCGCGGTTCCGCCTGACGGGTCCGCTGGACCTGCTGCAGGGCGGTGTCCTGCCGTCGGTGCGCGAGGACTACGCGCGGCTGCCGAACGGCCGGTACGTGGTGGCGCTGGGCGACGCGCACGTCGTCGTCGACCCGGTGATCGGCCAGGGCGCGAACTGCGCTTCGTACTCGGCGTGGGAACTGGGGCGCACGATCCTGGAGGACCCGAACTTCGACGAGCGCTTCTGCCGCAAGGTCGCCGACCGGCGCCGCAACCGCGTGCACGCCACCGCGGACTGGACCAACCTGATGATCCGCACGCCTCCGCCGCCGCACCTGCTGCGGATGTTCGGCGCGATGGCGCAGCACCGCGAGATCGCCGACGAGTTCACGGAGAACTTCAGCTGGCCCGACCGGCAGTGGGACATCCTCGCGACGCCGGAGCGGGTGGAGCGCTACCTCGCCAGGCACGGCGCGGTCTGACTCCACAGTGGACGCCCTCGCGGAAACTGTCGGTGGCGGTCGCTAGTGTGCGGGTCGTGACCGAGCACCTGAGCATCCCGACCCCCGCAGGCTCCTTCGACGCGATCGCCGCCGGGCCCGCCGACGGGCGGCCCGTCCTGCTGCTGCACGGGTTCCCCGAGGCGGCGATCTCGTGGGAGTACCAGGTGAACGTGCTGGGGCAGCGGGGTTTCCGCGCGATCGCACCGGACCAGCGGGGGTACTCGCCGGACGTGCGGCCGAGCGCCGTGGCGGAGTACGGGATCGACGAGCTGGTGGGTGACGTGCTGGCGATCGCCGACGAGCTGGGCTGGTCCCGGTTCGACCTGGTGGGGCACGACTGGGGCGGTGCGGTCGCGTGGTGGACGGCGGCGGAGCACCCGGAGCGGTTGCGCACGTTGTCCGTGGTGTCCACGCCGCACCCCGGCGCGCTGGGCGAGGCGCTGAGCACGGACGAGGACCAGCAGCTGCGCTCGCAGTACATGCGGGACTGGCGGGACAGCAGCACGGAGCGCCGCATGCTCGCGAACGGCGGCGAGGCGCTGCGGCGCATGTTCGAGTGGCGCGTCGGGCAGAGCCGGGTGGACGAGTACCTGCGGCGGCTCGCCGAGCCGGGCGCGCTGACGGCGGCGCTGAACTGGTACCGCGCGAGCCGTCCCGCGGGGAAGATCGGCAAGGTCTCCGTGCCGACGCTGTACGTGTGGAGCACGGAGGACGTGGCCTTCGGCTCGACGGCCGCGTTCGGCACCGAGCAGTGGGTGACCGGCGCCTACTCGTTCCAGATGCTGGAGGACGTCAGCCACTGGGTGCCCGAGGAGGTACCGGAGGTGCTCACCGGGATGATCCTCGAACACCTGCAGGGCAGGTAGGCTTCCCGCCGCCCGCGGGCGGGAAGCCCACCGCCGTCAGCTGCGCGAGAACTCCTGGCTCACCGCGTTCGGGCCGTCGTAGGTCCGGTCCGGCATCTGTTGCAGGTGCTCCAGCACGTCGTTGTCGGCGCCCTGCGACTTCGCGTGTTCGACGAGGTCGTCGCGGCTGGCCGGGTAGTCGACGCCCGACAGGAACTTCTGCATCTGAATCGGGTTCGGAGTGTCCGCCATGGTGTTTCTCCTTCCTTGCTCCGGCCCCGGACTACCCACCCGCGCGGCCGTCATTCGTGCCGTTCGGGGTCGGTCCTCGAGGACACCCCCTCGGGATGCGATCGGGCGTTTTTGTCGGTGGGTGCGGCTAGCGTGCGGACATGGAATACGACTTCCAAGTGACCGTGGACTGCGCGCACCCGCACGACCTGGCCGACTGGTGGGCGGAGGCGCTGGGCTGGTCGGTCGAGCCCAGCGACGAGGCGTTCATCCGGCGGATGGTCGCCGAGGGCCAGGCGACCGAGGAGGACACGACGACGCACCGGGGGGGTGCTGGTGTGGCGGCTGGGGATCGGGATCCGGCACCCCGAGTCGGGGCGGCGGATCCTGTTCCAGCGCGTGCCGGAGCCGAAGACGGTGAAGAACCGCGTCCACCTGGACGTGTACGTGGGCGAGCAGCGAGAGGCGGAGGCGGCGCGCCTGGTGGGGATGGGCGCGAAGGAGCTGTTCCGGGGGCAGCAGGGCCCGTACAGGTGGATCACACTGGCCGACCCGGAGGGGAACGAACTCTGCCTGCAGTGACGGTTCAGCGGGGCGTGCCGTCAGGCCAGACGCAGGGAGACGAGGCGTCGATCGACAGCCCACCCTGCCGGTTCGCCTGGAGGGACATGGTGAACCCGTCGTCGGGGCGGTAGGCGTGCAGGTACCGGTCCTGGGGGCGGGCGTCCTTGTCCACGGTCCACCCGTGTGCCGGCAACCAGGACTTCAGTGCGTCGAAGTAGCTGTCGTACCGAACCTGGTCAAGGCCACGCACCCAATAGGTCCGCCCGGGCTGCACACGCCCGTCGAAGTTGACGCCGGACGCGTCGGTGCAGGCACCGTCCGCGTCACCGAGTAGTTCGAGGGTCGCTTCGGCGGGGAACGCCGCACGGAAACTCTGCAGGTACTCCTCCACCCGTTCCTTGGCTTGCTCCGCCGTCAGGGTGGGCGTGTTCGGATCGGGGGTGGATCGCATTTGTGCGCCTCCGCAAGCTGACAGGACCAGGGTCAGGAACAGGGCTCCCACGCCGGCGCGGAGTCCGGAGGCCATCACCTGTTCCCCGCGATGATCTCGCCCATGGCCTTCAACGACGAAGAACCACGGTCCCAGTATTGGCTGTGCGAATGCCTCGGGTCGCCGGGGTCGGACTCGAACGTCTGCCCGCCGAACCAGGGAGTCGTGGGATCCGGACCCAACGGGTCCAGCCCGTCGGCGTAGGGAAGATCGAAGTTCGTGAGAGCCGGCACAGGATCGGTGGGAGCGTTGCTCGAGAACACGTGTTTCCCAGCCTCGCCGGGAGGCACGCCGTCGAGCCGCAACTCGTCGGCGTGTTCGACGCCCACTCCGGGGCTTCCGACGAAGACCACGTCGTCCGCGGCCAGCCCCTGGTCCCGGGCGGTCTGGCCCACCGCCGTGCTGCCGTAACTGTGCCCGATCACCGTCGTGTGGGCGGCCGGACCCTGGTGCGCGATCCGAAGGCCGTCCTGGAAGTCGTGGAGAGGCTGTTCGGCTTGGTCGGCGTAGCGCGTACTCGCCGCGTCCGGGATCGTTGCGGGAGCGTCATAGCCGACCCAGGTGATCACGGCGGTCGACGCCGAGCCTGCCCGTCGTGCCTGCTCGAGCATGAGATCCGAGCGTTGGATGTTCCCGCCGATGTCGTCGAGTCCGGAGCCGGTGCCGGGGACGAAGGTGGCGACGTTCTGCGCCGTGTCGGGATTGCCTGCCGCGACGATCGCCTTGCCCGCGACGTCCGCGTCGATCTTGAGAAGATACGCGGGCTGGCCGTTCACCGGGTGGTTGAGCCTGTCGTAGATGGCGTCCACCCCGCGCAGTTTGCCCTCGATGTCGGCCAGCTGCTCGGTCAACCGCTCGTAGGCCGCTCGATCGTTGAGCACGATGTCGCCTCCTGCCGTGCGGCGGAGCCCGTCGATGCGGTGCTGGAGTTCCGTTCGCTGCCCGGCGAGGTTTGCGCGGGTCCGGTCCAGCAGCACGCGGTTCGCGTGATCGCGGGCCTCGGTCGGCAGCCCGTCGCGAGGACCGATCAGTTCCGGGTGGTCCCTGGCCAGCACCGTCCGCTGAGCCGGGCTGAGGGTGGCCCACCAAGCGGCGTTGTCAGCGGGCGCGGCACCGGCGGGAGGCGGCGCCGGAATGGTCAGCGACCCGAGTGACCAGCCCGCGTTACCCGCCGCGGCCAGCGAGGTCCCGTCACCATCGATCACGTGGTTGGACAGGATGCGGTCGAGCACGGCGCAGAAGTCGTTGTCCACGTCGTCGGCCGAGCGCAGCACCTCGTGCACCCGGTCCCGCAGCTCCGCGGCGATCCGCTGCCGCTCCGCGGTCACCAGCGAGCCGTCCGGATCGCTTGGCGTGCACACCGGCGGTGGCCCCTGGTCGACGATGGTGCCGTCGTCAGCGATCAGGAATTCCCGCGCCGCAGCGAGGTTTTCGGCCTCCCGCACTCCATTCAGGACACCCGACACCGCATCCGAGACGTCCCCCGCCGCCCGCCGCAGCATGGCGCCCTCGGCGGCGAGCTCTTCGGCCGCCTCGCCCAGTTCGCGCACCTTCGTCGCCGCCGCGTTCGCCGCGGGCCCGGACCAGCCCTTCGGGACGCCGCTCGCGCGCAGTTCGTCGGCACAGCCCATCAACTGCTGATAGCGCCCGTTGAGCACGCCCACCAGTTCCGCGAGCGGTGCGGGGCTCCACCGGACGACCTCACCCCAGGTGACCACGTTCAGTTCAGTCCCCTCGGCGGCTCGAAGCGCCGCAGCTCGCGCTCGGCGGCCTCCTCGTGGGAGCGGTAGAACGCGACCGCCTGGGCCAGCCGGCCCGCGTAGTCGGTGAAACCATCGACGAGAGGCTTCTCCTTACCGGTCCAGCCCCGCTTGACCGCCGCCAGCCTGTCCACGGCGCGAGCACCCGGCAACCCCAGATCACCGTCGGGAACCGCCCCCGCGAAATCCAACGACCGGAACACGTCCGCGACTCGCTGGGCCGCCCGCCCAGCTTCGACCATCCCGCTGAGAACGACCTCGTAATCCGACACCGCCGGAACCCCCTGCTACCCCGCTACGTGTTCAAGCGGTAACGCTACGGTATGGCCGCGCGAGGCTCAATCAACTCGAGTAGAACTACTCAGGGCGTGCGGTACCACCGCGGCGAGGTGTTGACCGGGGGTTTCAGCGCCGCCCGCACCACGAGGACGTTCGGCTCCTCCGCGCGGACGAACTCCCCCAGCAGGCGGCGGAACGCGCGGCCGAAGCCCTTCACCTCGTCCGCGTGCACGCCGAACGAGCGCGCCAGGCCGACGAAGTTCGGCGTGTGCAGGTCCACCCCGCGGTGCGGCACGCCGGCCCTGTCCTGGTCGAACCGCAGCATCCCGTACCCGCCGTCGTCCACGATGATGACCGTCACCGGCAACGACTCCTGCGCCAGGGTGGCCAGATCCCCGCAGCCGTAGAGGAAACCGCCGTCCCCGCTGACGCACACCACCCGTCCGCCGCCCGCCGCGGCCGCGCCGAGTGACGCCGGGAAGCCGAACCCGAGCGTGCCCCACCCCATCGGGTAGGCGAACCGGCGTGGCGCGCTCACCCGGTGGTACCCGCCCGCCCAGTAGCCCGCCACGCACATGTCCGCGACGACGACCGCGCCCTCGGGCAGCGTCTCCTCCAGCGTGCCCAGGAAGTCCGCGGCCTGCGGCTCCTCCGCCCGCATCCGCCGCCGCACCGTGTCCTCGATCCGCCGCAGCCGCGCCGTCAGCTCCCCCAGCCCCGGCCGCGCCACGAGCCCGCCCACCAGCTGCGCCACGACGTCCCGCGCGTCCCCGACGAGCGTGACGTCCGGCTGGTAGTTCTTCGCCGCGTCCTTGGCGTCCACGTTCACCGCGATCAGCTTCGGCGGCCGCGGCATGCGCCAGTTCTGCGTCATCAACCCGTCGAAGTCGCTGCCCACGCCCAGCACCACGTCGGCCTCGTCCCACAACGCGCCGACCTCGGGGGCGTGCACCGGGGTCGGCGCGAGACACGGGTGCCCCGGCGGCAACAACCCCCGTCCCGCGAAGGTCGTGATCACCGGGGCCGTCAGCTTCTCCGCCAGCTCCCCCACGACCGGCCCGGCCTCCGCCCGCACGGCGCCGCCGCCCGCCCAGATCACCGGCCGTTCGGCGCCGGCCAGCAACGCGAGCGCGTAGTCCAGCTGGTCCAGGTCGACCGCCGTGAACCGCTCGGTGACCTCCGACTCCGGCCTGCGCTCGGTCCCGGCCCGCAGGAAATCCGTCGGGATGCCGACGTACACCGGCCCGCTCTGCGGTTCACGCGCGATGCGGGCGGCCCTGGCGACAGCGGGCGCGAGATCGGCGGGCGACTTCACGGTGATCGCAGCCTTCGTGACCGGCGCGAACATCGCGGCCTGGTCGCTGGTCTCGTGCAGCACGCCCCGCACGGTGCCGGGGCGGCGCAGCGCCGACGGGATGTCCGTGGCCAGCACCAGCACCGGGGACGCCGAGGCCATCGCCTCGCCGACCGCGCCCAGCGTGTTCGCCGCGCCGGGACCGGTGGTGACGACCGCGACGCCGAGCCTGCCCGTCGCCCTGGCGTACCCGTCGGCCGCGTAACCCGCGGTCTGCTCGTGCCGGACGCCGATCAGCCGGATGCCGCTGCCCGCGACCGCCTCCCAGATCGGCAGGTTGTGCACGCCGGGCAGGCCGAACGCCACGTCCGTCCCTAGCTCGGCCAGCACGTCCACGAGATGTTCCGCGCCGGTCTTGTTCACCCGACCAGGTTAGGCCCCCACGGAGCGGAGCCACTCTCGGTGGGTCCCCGCCTCACCACTGGGGCGGCACGGCCTCGGCGGCGGGCGGCGGACCGGGCGGGGTGCCGTCCCCGAACGGCCGCCCGCCGAGCTCCTCGCGCCCGTGCGGTTCCGCCCAGGACCGCAGGTCCGGACCTTTCGGCACGATCCGCGTCGGGTTGACCTGCTCGTGCACCTGGTAGTAGTGCCGCTTGATGTGGTCGAAGTCCACCGTGTCGCCGAAACCGGGCGTCTGGAACAGATCGCGCGCATACGCCCACAACACCGGCATTTCGCTCAGCTTCTGGCGGTTGCACTTGAAATGCCCGTGGTAGACCGGGTCGAAGCGGACCAGCGTGGTGAACAACCGGATGTCCGCCTCGGTGATCGTGTCACCGACGAGAAAGCGCTGTCGGGAAAGCCGGTCCGACAATTGGTCCAACCGGGCGAACAACCGCGAATACGCGTCGTCGTAGGCGGACTGTTTCGTCGCGAAACCCGCCTCGTACACCGCGGCGTTCACGTCGCGGTACACCGCCTGGTTGATTTCGTCGATCTCGTCGCGGTGCTTTTCCGGGTACAGGTCGGGCGCGCCTTCCCGGTGGTACGCCGTCCACTCCGTGGAAAAGTCCAGCGTGATCTGCGGGTAGTCGTTGGTGACGAGCTTGCCGCTGGGGATGTCGACGACGGCGGGCACGCTGATCCCGCCGTCGTACGCCGGGTCCGCCGCGCGGTACGCCTCGGCGAGAAAACGGATGCCCAGCACGGGATCCCGGCCGTCCGGGTCGAGCGTGAAGCGCCAGCTGCGTTCGTCCTGGATGGGGTCGGCGACCGCCACGGAGATCGCCTCCTCCAGCCCCAGCAGCCGCCGCACGACCAGTCCCCGGCTCGCCCACGGGCACGCGCGGCTGACCACGAGCCGGTACCGCCCCGGCTCCACCGGCCAGCCGTCGCGGCCGTCGGCGGTGATGCGCGCGGCGAAGTGGTTGGGGGACCGCACGAACTCCCCGGTTTCCGGATCGGTCGGAATGGTCATACCGACACCCTAGATGGGGTGCGCGGGCCTAGCATTGTGCGAACGACGGCGGCCACGCGTGGCACTGCACGAGAGGTGGACCCGGAATGGCGCTGATGCCCTTCACCGACTCGATGTTCCTCCTGGTCGAAAGCCGCGAGCACCCGATGCACGTCGGCGGCCTCCAGCTGTTCCGCAAACCCGACGGCGCGGGGGAGGACTTCCTCCGTGGGCTGCGGGACGACCTGCTCAAGGCCGACGGCGTGCCGCCGCTGTTCCGCCGCCGCCCCGCGCGGCCGGTGAACACCCTCGGCTACCTGGCGTGGATCCAGGACGAGGACATCGATCTGGACTACCACTTCCGGCATTCCGCGCTGCCGCAGCCCGGCCGGATCCGGGAGTTGCTGGAGCTGACGTCCCGCTGGCACAGCACGCTGCTCGACCGGCACCGCCCGCTGTGGGAGATCCACCTCGTCGAAGGCCTGCGGGACGGCCGGTTCGCGATGTACAGCAAGATCCACCACGCGCTCATGGACGGCGTGTCCGCGCTGCGGCACCTGCAGGGCACGCTGTCCGACGACCCGGACGACCACGACTGCCCGCCGCCGTGGGGTTCCCGGCGCGCGCCGCGGGAGAGGACCCGGGGCACGCGGTCGTTGCTGCACACGGCACGCACGTCGCTGGAGCAGCTCGCGGGAGTCGCCCCGGCCGCGCTGCGCGTCGCGCGGGAGGCGTTCCGCGAGCACACGCTGACGTTGCCGATGCAGGCACCGCGCACGATGCTGAACGTGCCGATCGGCGGTGCGCGCCGGTTCGCCGCGCAGTCCTGGCCGCTGGCGCGCGTCCGCTCGATCGCCGCGCGCACGGGGACGTCACGCAACGACGTGGTGCTCGCGATGTGCGCCGGTGCGCTGCGGGACTACCTGATCGAGCAGAGCGCGCTGCCGGACGCCCCGCTGGTCGCGATGGTGCCGGTGTCGATGCGCAAGCAGACCGAGGTGCAGTCCAGCGGCAACCAGATCGGCGCGCTGCTGTGCAACCTCGCCACCGACAAGTCGGATCCGGCGATCCGGCTCGCGACGATCCACCACTCGATGCGTGAGGCGAAGCGGATCTTCAACGAGCTGACGCCCGTCCAGGCGCTGCTGCTGTCGGGGATCAACGTGGCGCAGCTGGGGATTTCGACGGTGCCGGGTGTCGTGTCCAACACCCGGCCCCCGTTCAACCTCGTGATCTCCAACGTGCCGGGGCCCCGCAAGCAGATGTACTGGAACGGGGCGGCGCTCGACGGGATCTACCCCGCGTCGGTGCTGCTGGACGGGCAGGCGCTCAACATCACGCTGACCAACAACGGCGACAACCTGGACTTCGGGATCACGGGCTGCCGCCGCAGCGTCCCGCACCTGCAGCGGCTGCTCCTCCACCTCGACACCGCTCTTTCGGAGCTGGAGGCGGCGGTGGCCTGAACTCCACTTTGGACGGTGGGGTCAGGGGGCCCGGTGAGCCAGAGTTCGTCGAACTCACCGAGGCGCAGGTGGACCGACATCGAGCTCTCTCCTTCTCCCGGGTTGACGTTGGCGTTCCGGCGCCGTGGCCCAGAGGAACACCAGCGTGACCAGTGCCGCGCCGGCGGCGACGAGGGGCACGAACCCGGGCCCGGCCGCGGCGACGACCCCACCGCCCAGTGCCGATCCCCCTCCGGTGCCGACGTAGATCATCGAGCCGTTCAGCCCGAGCGCCACGGTCGCCGCGGTACCGCTGGCCGCGAAAACCCGGGTCTGCTGCGGGGTGATCTGGAAGGAGCCGACCAGACCGAGCACGGCGAGCGCGGCGATCGCCGGCACGAGGCTCAGCCGGACGAACCACAGCGCGACCAGTGCCAGCGCGCTGACGGTCAGGCCCACGGTGATCACCCGGAGCCCGCCCCACCGGTCGGCGAGGTGGCCGACGAGCCGGTTCCCGGTGAAGAGGGCGACACCGAACACGACCAGCGCGACGAGCACCGACGTGTCCGTCTGCCCCTGCGCGCCGATGATCGGGGCGACGTAGCTGAGAACGGTGTACTGCGGCACGAGCTGGAGCGCGGTGCCGCACAGCAGCAACAGCATGCTAGGGGTACCGAGGAGGCGGAGCCGCTCACGCAGTGACGCGGCGGGCAGCCGCACGCTGGGCAGCACCAGGCACAACGCCGCCGCCACCGCCGCCACGCCGGTAACCAGCCACAGCGCCGCGCGCCAGCCGATCTGCTGCCCGACCAGCACTCCGACCGGCACCCCGACGACCGTGGCCAGGCTCGACCCGGCACCGACCATCGCCAGGGCACGCGCCCGCCGCTCCGGCGCGGCGAGAAACCCGACGACCGCGTACGCGTTCGCCTGGAACCCGGCCGCGCCCAGCGCGGCCAGGACCCGCCCGGCCAGCACCACCCCGTAGGTCGGGCCGAGCGCCTGGCCGACCATGCCGAGCAGGAAGACCGCCATCCCGCCGCCGAGCACGACGCGCCGGTCGAGCCGGCCCGTGGCGGTCGCGATCAGCGGCGATCCGATCGCGTAGGTGAGGGCGAACGCCGTGGTCAGCTGCCCGGCCTGGGCGACGCTGACGTGCAGGTCTTGGGCGACCGCGGGCAGCAGCCCCGCCAGCACGAAGCTGTCGACCCCGAGCACGAACGTGCCGACGGCGAGCAGCACCAGCCGCGCCGACGGATCAGACTTCGATGACAGTCGAACCACGACGGCCACGGTAGGCTGGAATTCGATGAACGTCAAAGTGTCGCGTGGAGGAGGTCCGATGTCGCGAACGCTGCCGGAGCCGTCGATCGACGAACTGGACCTGACGGCGATCCTCGGCGCACTGGTCGACCCGGCCCGCCGCGCGATCATGACCGTGATGTACCGGGGACCGGAGCCGTTCGACTGCAGCGCCAGCACGTGGTGCGCCAACCTCGGGGTCACCCCGCCGACCATCTCGCACCACTTCCGGACGTTGCGCGAGGCCGGCCTGACCCGCACCGTGGTCGACGGCCGCTCGCGCAACGTCCGGGTGCGCAAGGAAGATGTGGAGAAACGCTTCCCCGGCCTCCTCGATGCCGTGCTGGGCCACGACGCGGAGGGGCCGGGGCCGGCCGCCTAGGCCACGCCCTCGGGGCTCGCGCCCTCGACCTGGATGCCGCGGGCGGTGATGCGCTCGATCTCCGCGATCTCGTCGGGGGTCAGTTCGACGTCCGCCGCGCCGAGGCTGTCCTCGATGTTCTTCGCCCGGCGGGCGCCGACGATCGCCACGTGCACGCCCGGCTTGTGCAGCGTCCAGGCGATCGCGAGCTGGCTGACCGTGCATCCCTTGTGCTCGGCGAAAAGCTTCAGCTCCTCGACCACCTCCAGGTTCCGCCGGAGGTTGTCGCCCTGGAACGCGGACGACCTGGCGCGCCAGTCACCGTCTTCGAAGGTCGCGTCCGGCTTCAGCGCGCCGGTGAGCAGCCCGCTGCCGAGCGGGCTGTAGACCAGCACGCCGATCTCGTGCTCGCGGCAGTACGGCAGCGGGTCTTCCTCGATGGCGCGGCGGAACAGGTGGTACGGCGGCTGCAGCGTCTCCACCGGCCGGACGCGGTCGAAGGCCGCGAGCTGCGAAGTGTCGTAGTTGGACACTCCGACGTGCCGGATCTTGCCCTCGTCGACCAGTTCCTGCAACGCGCTCGCGGTCTCCTCGGCCGGGGTGTCCGGGTCCGGCCAGTGCACCTGGTACAGGTCGATGTAGTCGATCTCCAGGTGGCGCAGGCTTTCCTCGACGCCGTGCCGCAGCCACGAGCGGCGCGCGTCCCGCGGCCGGTCGCTGCCGGGGTTGACGCCGCCCTTGGTCGCGATCACCAGGTTTTCGCGGTCCCGCTTGAGTTCCTCGCGCAGCGCCCGGCCGAGCAGGGCCTCCGACTTGCCGAACCCGTAGGCCTGCGCGGTGTCGAAGAAGTTCACGCCCAGCTCCCGGGCGTGCTGGATGGCCCGGACCGCCGCATCCTCGTCGAAGGCGCCCCAGTCGCCGCCGAGCTGCCAGGTGCCGAACGCGATGCGGGAGACCTCCAGCCCGCTCCTGCCCAAAGTCGTCGTACGCATGCTTCCAGCTCAGCACATCCGGCCGTTCGCCGCATCGCCGAGTAGCCCCGCTCACAGCGATGATGGGGCACACTCGTGTCGTGCCACACGAAAACCCGCACGGCGGACACGGCGCGGTGAAGCCGCTGGCGCACAAGGACTTCCGCTGGCTGCTGGCAGGCAGGACGAGTGGCGAACTGGGCAATGCGGTCGCGCCGGTGGCGCTCGCGTTCGCGGTGCTCGACCGCACGGGGTCCGCGGTGGACCTCGGGCTCGTCGTGGGGGCCCGGTCGGTGGCGAGCGTGCTGCTGGTGTTGTTCGGTGGCATGCTCGCCGACCGGCTGCCACGC
Source organism: Amycolatopsis sacchari (assembly GCF_900114035.1). Classification (GTDB taxonomy): domain Bacteria; phylum Actinomycetota; class Actinomycetes; order Mycobacteriales; family Pseudonocardiaceae; genus Amycolatopsis_E; species Amycolatopsis_E sacchari. Next base: position 476,628 of record NZ_FORP01000002.1, read on the forward strand.
TCGGTGATCCTCCAGGGCACCGAACTCGCCGCGACGCTCACCCAGGCGGGAATCGCCGCGAGTGTCCTTTTCGGATTCGCCTCCTTGCCGTTGCTGGTCGGGCTGAGTGCGGTCAACGGCGCGGTCGCCGCGGTTTCACTACCGGCGGCGTCGGCGCTGACCCCGCAGACGGTGCCGGAAACCGTGCTGGGACAGGCGAACGCGTACGTCCGGATCGGAGCGAACCTGGGCCGGTTCACGGGAGCGGCACTGGGCGGGGTGCTCGTCGCCGGCCTCGGCGCGGGTGGCGCGATCGCGGTGAACGCGGCTCTGTTCCTGTGTGCGGGCCTCTGCTACCGGGGAATCCGGGTCGGGCTGCGGCCGGCACCGGCGTCCCGGCCGCTGGCCGAACTCGCCGACGGCTGGCGGGAGTTCGCGTCGCGGACGTGGGTGTGGGCGGTCGTGGCGCAGTTCTGCGTCGTCAACGCGGTGAACGCGGGTGCGGTGCAGGTGCTGGGCCCCGTCGTCGCGGACGGGACGATCGGCAGGGCCGCGTGGGGTTTCGTGCTGGCGGCCCAGACGGTCGGCGCGCTGGCGGGCGGGGTGCTCGCGGCGCGGTGGCAGCCGCGGCGCGCGCTGCTGGTCGGTGTGGCGGTCACGTTCGCGGACGCCCTGCCGGTGGTGCTGCTGGCGCAGGCGCCGCTCGTGCCGCCGCTGCTGGTGGCGGGGTTCGTCACGGGCGTCGCGGTGGAGCTGTTCACGGTGGCGTGGGACGTGTCGCTGCAGGAGAACATCCCGCCGGACCGGCTCGCGCGGGTGTACGCCTACGACATCCTCGGCTCGCTCGTCGCGCTGCCGGTGGGCACCGTCGCCGCCGGGCCGCTCGCCGCGCACTTCGGCACGCGGGCGACCCTGCTCGGCGCCGCCGTCCTCCTCACGGCGGCCACGGCGGCGGCGCTGCTGAGCCGGGACATCCGCACCTTGCGGCGGATCAGCCCGCGGCCATCCGGCTGACGCGGATCGGGCGGATCTCCTCCACCAGCTTCGCCACCGCGAGGACCAGGTCGTCCGAGTGCCGCGGGCCCACGATCTGCAGCCCGACCGGCCGCCCGTCCTCCGTCACGCCCGCCGGGACGCTGATCGCCGGCTGCTGGGTCATGTTGAACGGGTACGTGAACGGCGTCCACTCCGGCCAGCTCGACAGGCCGCTGCCCGGCGGCACCTCGTACCCGGCCTCGAACGGCGGGATGCCGACCGTCGGCGTGATGAGCACGTCGTACCGCGTGTGGAACTCGCCCATGAGGATGCCGAGCGCGGCGCGCTCCGCGTTGGCGGCCAGGTAGTCCGCCGCCGAGTACGTCTTCCCCTGCTCCCACACGCGCCGCAGGCCCGGGTCGATCCTCTCCTCGGACCCCGGCGGGAAGGTGTTCAGCCACTGCGCGGCACCCGTGGACCACAGCACGTCGAACGCGTCCTTCGGGTCGCTGAAGCCCGGGTCGGTCTCCTCGATGCGCAACCCCGCGTCTTCCAGCCCGGCCACGGCGGAGCGCACCAGGCTCGCCACTTCCGGATGGACCTCCGCGAAACCCAGCGTCGGCGAGAACGCCGCGATCAAGCCCCGCACGTCACGCCGGACGGCCTCGCGGTACGCGCTGATCGGCGGCGGCAGCGCGTTGGGGTCGCGGTGGTCGGGCAAGGCCAGCACGTCCAGCATCAACGCGACGTCGTCCACCGAACGCGCCATCGGTCCGGCGTGCGAGAGCGCGCCGAACGGGCTCGCCGGGTACAGCGGCACGCGGCCGTACGTCGGCTTCAGCCCGACAATGCCGCAGAACGCGGCGGGAATCCGGATGGACCCGCCGCCGTCGGTGCCGACGGACAGCTCCCCCATCCCGGCCGCGACCGCCGCCGCGCTGCCGCCGCTCGACCCGCCGGCGGTCAGCGCCGTGTCCCACGGGTTGCGCGTGATGCCGCAGAGCGCGCTGTCGGTGACCCCCTTCCACGCCAGTTCCGGCGTGGTCGTCTTGCCGAGCAGCACCAGCCCGTTCTCCCGCAACCGCGCGGCGACCGGGCTGTCCACGTCCCACGGCTGGTTCGGGTCGACGCACGTCGAGCCGCGCAACGTCGGCCAGCCCGCGGTGAGGAACATGTCCTTGATCGACGTGGGCACCCCGTCGAGCCAGCCGATGGGGTTGCCCTCCCGCCAGCGGGTTTCGGACGCCTTCGCACCCTCCAGCGCGACCTCGCGGTCGACGAGGCAGTAGGCGTTGACCTCGCCGTCGCGTTCCTCGATGGCGTTCAGCGCGGACTCGGTGGCCTCCACGGGCGACAGCTCGCCGGTGGAGTACGCGGCGACCAGCTCGCTGGCCGTCAACAGGGTGCTCATCATGCTCCTTTTAATGCCCCGACGGCACGTAGCCCAACTGTTTGTCGACGACATTACGAAGCGGGCGGCCATCGCGCCACCGTGCGAAGTTGTCGGCGAACACCTCGACGAGCGTGTTCCGCCAGCCGACGAAGTCCCCCGACATGTGCGGGGAGATCACCACGTTGTCCAACGTCCACAGTGGATGATCGACCGGCAACGGCTCGGTGTCGAACACGTCGAGCGCGGCCCCGGCGATCTCTCCCGCACGCAAGGCCGTGACCAGCTCGTCCGTCACCACCAGCTCACCCCGGCCGACGTTGACGAACCGGGCGGACGGCTTCATCGCGGCGAAGGCCGCGGCGTCGAACATGCCCTTGGTCTCGTCGGTCAGCGGCGCCACGGCGATCACGTAGTCGAACCCGGCCGCCACCCGGACGAGGTCCGCCGAGGCGTGCACGGTGCCGAAGTCCGGATCTTCCCCGCGGGCGCGGCGGCCCATGCCGGAGACGTCGAGCCCGGCGGCACGCAGCAGCCGCGCGATGGCGCGGCCGATCGGCCCGGTGCCGACGACGAGCGCGCGTCGCCCGGCGACCCGCTCGCTCTCGCGGTGCTGCCAGCGACGCTGCCGTTGCAGCTCGAGCGAGCGCGGCAGGTCCTTGGCGAACGCGATGACCACGCCGAGCACGTACTCGGCGATGGAGTCGTCGAACACGCCCCGCGAATTGGTCAGGACCACGTCGCTTTCGCGCAGTTCGGGGAACATCACCGGGTCCACGCCGGCGCTCGCGATGTGCACCCAGCGGATGCGGTCGGCGGCGTGCCAGGCGCCCGGCACGGCGGTCGAGAGGAAGTCGTAGACGAACAGCGCGTCGGCGCCCCGAAGCGCGTCCGGGAGCCCTTTTTCGTCCGTGTAACGGATTTCCGCCGCCGCCTCGACCGCGTCCATGTCCGGGGGGCGCCGATCACCGCAGAGCACCGCCAGCACCGGGATTTCCGTGCCGATCATCGTTGACACGGTAGGAGCCGGTCGTATGATTGTCAACAATCCGAGGAGCCACCCCGGAGGCCTTCGTCCAGAGCGTCACCTTCGGAGCCGAGCCTTGGATTTGGACTTCCCTGCCTTCGACGGCCCACTGGCACAGCGGGGGATCGGCGTCATCGCGCCGTTCGACCTCGCGCTGGAACGCGAGCTGTGGCGCTGGGTGCCGATGGAGGTGTCACTGCACCTCGCGCGCACCCCGTACGAACCCGTGCCGGTGAGCATGGAGATGGCGCAGCTCGTCAGCAACAGCGCACACCTCGCGGCGGCCACCCGCGACGTCCTGCACGTCGAGCCCGAGGTCGTCGCATACCTGTGCACGTCGGGCAGCTTCGTCAACGGCATCGACTACGAACGCTCGCTGTGCAAGGCGATCTGCGACGCCGGCGCGCCGGACGCGGTGACCACGTCGGGCGCGCTCGCCGAGGTGCTGGACCAGCTGGACGTGCACCGGGTCGCCGTGATCACGCCCTACGACGCCGACCTCACCGGGAAGCTGCACGACTTCCTCGCCGAGATGAACGTCGAGACCGTGGCGAGCGAGCACCTCGGCCTGGGCGGCGGGATCTGGAAGGTCAGCTACCGCACGATCGCGGAGCGCATCTTCGCCGCGGACCACGCCGACGCGGAGGCGATCTTCGTGAGCTGCACGAACCTGCCCACGTACGACCTGATCGAGCCGCTGGAGGTCGCGCTGGGCAAGCCGGTGCTGACCGCCAACCAGCTGACGATGTGGGCGTGCCTGAAGCGGATGCAGCTGCCGATCGTCGGGCCCGGGAAGTGGTTGAAGGAAGTATCGTAGGATTGTCGACAACCTTCCTGGAGGTGCCGCCCATGCCGACAGTCGGCTTCATCTACCCGGACCACGCCGCCGAGGACGACTACCCGTTCGCCGAGCGGCTGCTGGGCCCGGGGTTCTCGCTGCCGGTCGAGCACATCTACGGCACCGACCTGCACGCCGTGCCCGAGCTGCTCGACCTCGGCAGCGAGCAGCGCCTCGCCGAGGGGGCGGCGCTGCTGGCCGAGCACGAGCCGGACGCCGTGGTGTGGGCGTGCACGAGCGGCAGCTTCGTCTACCGCTGGGACGGGGCGCACGAGCAGGTGGACAAGCTCGCCGCCGCCGCGGGTAAACCGGCGTCGAGCACGTCTTTCGCGTTCGTGCGGGCGGCGGAGAAGCTGGGCCTCAAGCGCGTCGCGGTCGCGGCGAGCTACCCCGAGGACGTGGCGAAGCTGTTCGTGGAGTTCCTCGGCCAGGGCGGTGTGGAGATCGTGTCGATGACCAGCGAAGGCATCGACACCGCGGCCGAGGTCGGCAGGCTCTCCCCCGAGGCGGTCGTCGACCTCGCGGTGAGCCACGACCACCCCGACGCCGACGCGGTGCTGATCCCGGACACGGCTATGCGCACACTCGGGGTGCTCACTACGATCGAAGCCCGGCTCGGCAAGCCCGTGCTCACGGCCAACCAGGTGACCGTCTGGGAGGGCCTGCGCCTCACGGGTGAGATCCCCGGGTCGACTGAACTGGGGGAGCTCTTCCGATGCCATTAGCCGAAATCGAACCGGTCAGCCGCGAGTCCACCGCTGCGATCATCGCGCGCCAGCTGCGTGAGGCGATCATGAACGGGTCGCTGCCGCCGGGTACGCAGCTCGCGGAAACCGAACTCGCCGCGCAGTTCCAGGTGTCGCGCGGGCCGCTGCGCGAGGCGATGCAGCGGCTGGTGTCCGAGGGACTGTTGCGCAGCGAACGGCACCGGGGGCTGTTCGTGATCGACCTCGAACCGGAGGACGTGCACGACATCTACTCGGCGCGGATGGCCATCGAGCGGCAGGCGCTGATCCGCGTCGCGCAGGGAGCCGACCGCGAGGCGGTGGCGGACGCGCTCGACGAGACCGTGCGGGAGATGGCCGCCGCGACGGCCGCCAAGGACTGGGCGGCGGTGTCCGAAGCGGACACCCGGTTCCACGAGGTGCTCGTCGCGGGCTCGGGGAGCAAGCGCTTGCAGCGGATGTCGCGCACGCTGCTGGTCGAGACCCGCATGTGCCTGTCCGCGTTGCGCCTCAAGTACAACGACGACGAGGAGCGCGTGACCGAACACGAGCAGATCGCGGAAGCCGTCCGCCGCGGTGACGCGAAAAAGGCGGCGGCGTTGCTGGAGGACCACATGGACGACGCCGTGCGCCGGCTGACCGCGGGCACGTAACGTTCTCCGGCGCGATCTCGATCCCGCTGTGTGCGCAAGCTCTGGTTGTTCCTGGTCGCGGCGGGTCTGCTCGCGGCGTGCTCCTCGTCGCCCGCGCCGGTAGCTGCGCCGCCTCCCCTGTCGCCCGCCCCGGAGGTGAGCGATCAGCAGCGGCTGGTCGCCGCGCTGCCGAGCGAGGACGAGGCCGAGCGCTACGGACTGGAACCAACGGGCACAGCCGCTCCTCTGCTGCCGAGCGAAACGACGCGGGTCTCGCTCGGCAAGCCTTGCGACCGCACGTTGCCTTCGGACGTGCGGATTGCGGGAGCCGCTCAGGCGATCTGGTACCTGACCAACAACAACCCGCGCCTCCAGGTGCGCCAAGTGCTGGCCCGCTACAGCCGCACCGCGGGAGCAACGGTCGTCCAGGAGGTCGAGCAGTCCTTGACCTGCCGGACCGGCACCGACGAGGACGAGGTTCCCTACGCCTTCGACGGCAAGCTGGCACTGCCGCCCATATCGGGTGCGGACCGCCAGGTCGCCTACTGCGTGCACAGCACCGGGCTGAACTACCGGGACTGCTACGTGTATGCCGCCCGGGGTGAGTTCGCCATGATGCTCGACTTCCGGACCTACGGAGACAAGGACTCCGCCAACCAGGTCGTACCGACCCTGACCGCCCAGCTGGCCACCGCCCTCACGCGGACGTGAACACCACCGTCACGAGCAGGATCACCGGCGGGTGGAAGCTGGCCCGGTTGAACGCGGCCAACGCACCAGCCGCGTCGGGACGGCGGAGCAACCGCCGCGCGGGCACGAACACCGTGTACCCCAAGGCGAGCACCGCACCGGCGATCCCCAGTGGACCGATCTCGGCGTAGCACAGCAACGCGAGAACGGCCGCGGCGGCGACCGTCAGCGCGGCAGCGGCGACCGCAGCAGCGGTGCGGGCGCCGAACACCACCGGCACGGTCCGGATGCCGAGCCGGGCGTCCTCGTCGACGTCGGCGAGGTCGTTCGGGATGTTGCGCCCGCCGATTTCCCAAGAGGCCAGCCACAACGCGACGAGACCCAGCCGCAGCGGGTCGAACTCGCCCGTCATCGCGAACCAGCCCACCCATCCGCCGCCCGCGACCATGATCCCGCTGACCACGGTCTTGCCGCAGGTGGCGGTGGCCAGCAGGCAGTAGGCCACCTCCAGCACCGCAGCGACGAGGAACAACGCCACGCACACCCGGCCCAGCAGCGCGAGCAACACCACGGTCAGCAGGCCCAGCGCGGCCACCCACGCCACTCCGGCCCGCAGGGACAACCGCCCCTGCGCCAACGGATGCCTGCCACCCGCGCTTTCGATGTCCGGCAGGTCGAGTTCGCCGCGGCGTTGCCGGTCGAGGCCGGTGTCGAGCAGGTCGTTGAGCGCGATGACCGACGCGAACGCCGCCAGCGACGCGAACGCCAGCACGACGAAACGCCAGACCGGCGGATGACCGGGCGCGAGGAGCGCCACGGTCAGCGGCTGGGCCACGCTGAGCAGCGCCTGCGTGCCCCGGGAAAACCCGTAGAACGTGACGAGCCGCTCCCTCACCGCCATGCCGCACCACCCGCGACCAACTGGCCACGCAGGGGCTCGCGGACGTCGGGATGCCGCCCGGATCCGGCGTACCGGTGGGCGAAGGCCGTGGCGCTCGGCCCCGGCCGGGACAGGCTCGCGACGCGTTCGAGTTTCAACCGCAGCCGGAAATCCGGGTCGGTGGCGTCGTGTGGAGGCACGTGCAGCAGGTGCAGCAGCCAGTCGGAGAACTCCTGGGTCAGCCAGGCGTCCCGTTCCCGGCGCGCCGCGTACCCGGTCACGGCTGTCCGGTCCCCGTCGTGGAACCACCGGATCAGCGAGTGCGCCGCGTCGGCGGCGTCGGCGATGGCGAGGTTCATCCCCTTGGCACCGCTGGGAGTCAGCACGTGTGCCGCGTCGCCCGCGACGAGCAGCCTGCCGTGGCGCACCGGCGTGAGCACACTGCTGCGCATGCGCAGCATCCCGACCTCGTCGATGCTCTCGATCGAGGGCAGCAGCGAAGCGGTGTCGGCCATGCGGTGCGCGAACTCGGTACGGACACGTCGTTCGCTCCACGACTCCGGGTGTTCCCCGACCGCCGTCTGCAGGTAGAGGCGCGCGGTGTGTCCGGCACGCGGCATCATCCCCGCGAAACCGCGAGGGTGGATCCCGTACGTCACCCCGGCCACCGGACTGTCCACTGTGGCCAGAACGGTGAGCCAGTCGTAGGGGTAGCGGCTGGCGGACGGCCGGGCTCCCGCCGAGGTGAGGGCGGCCCCGCCGACGCCTCGCGGTCCGTCACAGGCGAGCACGAACTCGCACGCGATCTCCAGTCCAGGGCACTCGACGACCGGCGCGGTGGCCGGGTCGCGGAGGCCGAGCGCGGGGCTCGCGAAATGCGGTTCCAGTCCGGCGAGCAGGTCGCGGACCAGGAACTGTTGCGGGTACACCCAGTGCGCGGCGCCGCCGGACAGCGCCGCGTAGTCCACCCGGACCCGTGTGCCCGCACAGGAGAAGTCGCACCAGCCGCGCCTGCTCCCCTCGGTCGTCAGCCGGTCGGCCAGCCCGTGCTCGCGCAGGTACCGCACCACCCGGTGTTCGAGCAGCCCGGCCCTGGGCCGCCGCTCGAGTTCCTCCGGGGTGGCCTTTTCGACCACGCACACGTCGATTCCGGCGCGCAGCAACACGTGTGCCGCGACGAGTCCCGCCGGTCCGGCGCCGATGATGCCCACCTGGGTGGAGATCCGCCGGGTCATCCTGCGACCTCCGACCGGGCGTACGCGGCATCGACCACCTCGGGGTTGAACGTCTCGCACACGACCGCGAGCGGCCGCGCCGCGTGCCACAGCACGTAAGCGCGGAACGCCGCCGGCCCGGACCCGAGGGGCCAGGGCCTGCGACCGACCGCCATGAGCGTGCGGCTGTGCGCGATTCCCACGGAGCGCAGCGCAGCGCCGACGGGAGCGCCGCCGGTCAGGCTCTGGCGCACGGGCTCCGGCACGTCCGCGCGTGCCACCACCTGGTTGACCGACCAGACCCGCTCACCTGGACCGACCAGTGCCGAACACCGAACCAGCAAAGGCTCTTTCCCCAGCACGTCGAGGATTTCACGTGGTACCCGTGACGCGGGCACCTGATCGCGGACTTCGCGGAGTACGCGCAACGGGCCGTCCGCCATCGCGACGAGGGAGGTGGTGGTCAATCCGCGGCCGCCCAACAGCCCGCGAGTGGACGAACAACGGAACCGGGCGATCGCGGCCGCGATATCAGCCTGGTTCCGCACGGTGAACTCCCCGTCCGGGAAGTCCACCGGAATCCGCGTCGAAGTCATTTCCCGTTCCATTCCAGCCGGGCGCCAGGTGGAGCGGACCGCTTTTCCGGCCCGCTCCACCTGCCGAACAGGTCAATGACGGACTTGCTTCATCGCATCGACGAGCGTCGCCGGGGCGGTCACGATGCCGGTGGTGGCGCTGGCCACCAGTGCGGCCGCCCCTTCGCCGGCCGCCCCGCCACCGTTGATGAAGTTCGTGAAGGCGGTCGCGAAGGTGGGCTTGGGGTGCTCGTCATTGGTCGCCGCCGACGCGGCGGCCGCTCCACCGAACGAGAACAACGCGGCGAGAGCGAGGACGACAGGAATCTTTTTCAACATGTGCACTCCCTGAAGCGGGCTATCGGAACACGACGCGGCACAGCAAACCACCCGTTTCCGGACCACGCCATTCGCGGTCACGCTAATGAGTGGCCGCCGTTCATTTCCGAACCCGCGACGGGGAATTCGGCTACTCCTCTTCCGCGGCCTCCGCGCGGCGGTCGAAAAGCGCGCCGACCAGCGTCGCCAGGCACACGCCGGGGCCTGCCGCGAGAGTCCGACTACTCCTCTTCCGAGGCCTCCGCGCGACGGTCGAAAAGCGTGCCGAGCAGCGTCGCCGACGTGGCGGAGCCCAGTGCGATCGTCCAGCCGACCGGGCCCAGCGGGGTGCAGCCGAAGAACCGGCTCACCCCGGGCGTCTGGATCACCAGCGCCAGCGCCGCGGCCGAACCCAGCGAGGCGGCCAAAGTGGACACATCGACACCGCCGGTCACGAGCGTCTGCCCCAGCTGCGTCCCGACGAGGCTCGCCAGCGCGACCGTGCTCGCCCGCCTGCCGCGGCCGGTGAAACGCGCCAGCGTCCACGCCGTCGTCGCGCCGAGGGTCGTCACCCCGGCCCGGACGCCGATGTCCCGCTGCAATGCCTTGCCCAGCGAGCTTTCCGGGCCCTCGCTGAGCAGCTCGGTGCCCCCGGTCGGCCTGCGTAGCGCGATCGCGAGCGCGGGGGCCAGGTCTGTCAGCAGGTTGACCAGCAGCAGCTGCCGCGCGGTGAGCGGGGACCTGCCGGTGAGTGCCGCACCCAGCACGCTGAACGCGATCTCCCCCAGGTTGCCGCCCAGCAGGATCGCCAGCGCCTCACGCACCGAAGCCCACATCGCCCGGCCCTCGATCAGCGCCGCGATGATCGTTTCCAGCCGGTCGTCGGTCACCACCAGGTCGGCGGCGGCCTTCGCGGCGGGCGTGCCGTGACCGCCGAGCGCGATGCCGACGTCCGCGAGCCGGATCGCCGGGGCGTCGTTCGCCCCGTCGCCCGTCATCGCGACCGTGCGCCCGATCCGCTGGTACGCCTTGATGATGCGCACCTTCTGCATCGGGCTGCACCGCGCCACGACGTCGACGGTGCGCAGCGTCTCGGCGAGCTGCTCCTCGTCCAGCTCCTCCAGCTGCGCCCCCGTCACGACGTGCAGGTCGGCGTCGTCCTCGGTGACCTCGTTCGCGATGGCCTCACCGGTGTCGGGGTGGTCGCCGGTGATCATCACGATCTGCACGCCCGCCGCCCGCAACTGGGCCGCCGCCTCCGCCGCGCTGCCGCGCACCGGGTCCGCGATCCCGACGAAGCCGCGGAACTCCAGGTCCCGCACCGCATCCTCGTCCACTGTGGACGTTTCGAGCGGCCGTTCCGCCACGGCCAGCACGCGCTGCCCCGCCTGCGCGAGCTTCCGCATCCGGCTGGACATCTTCCGCCGCGCCGCCTTGTCGAGCGAGCAACGTGGCAACACCGCCTCCGGTGCCCCCTTGACGCTCAGCACGACCTGACCGTCGGCACGCCCCGCCACCGCGTGGTACCCGCGGGACGGCTCGAACGGCACCGAGTCCAGCGGCTCCCACTCGCCGGGTTCCGCGTGCTCCGCGCTCGCCAGCACCGCTCGGTCGGTGGCGTGCGGCAGCTCGGCCGGGTCGTCGGCGTGCGGGGTCGCCCGCACCGCGACGGCGAGCACCTTCCGCAGCTCCGGGGTCAGGTCGTCCACGCGGCGCCGGGAGCGCCCGTCGTCGATCTCGTTGACGGTCAGCTTGCCCTCGGTCAGGGTGCCGGTCTTGTCGAAGCACAGCACGTCGACGCGGCCCAGCGCCTCGATGCTGCGGGGGTTGCGCACGAGCGCGTTGTGCTCGGCGAGGCGCCGGGCGGCGGCCAGTTGCGCCGCGTTCACCAGGAACGGCAAGCCCTCCGGCACGGACGCGACCGCGAGGTTGACGGCCGCGGACATGCTCTCCCGCAAGGGAATTCCCCGGACGAGTCCGGCACCGGCGACGGCGACCGCCGAGCCCAGCGCGGCCGGCATGCTCTTGCGCGTCAGCTCCGACAGCCGGTGCTCCACGCCGGTGGTCGGCGCGTTCTCGCGTGCCAGCGCCATGCTGCGACCCGCTTCGGTGCCGTCCCCGGTCGCGACGACGACCGCCGTCGCACGGCCCGCGGCGACCGTCGTGCCCTCGTACAGCATCGACGTGCGCTCGGCGACGTCCGCGGCGACGACGGGCGACGGGTCCTTGGCGATCGGCAGCGATTCGCCCGTCAACGACGATTCGTCCATCTCCAGCGCGTCGGCGGTCAGCAACCGGCAGTCGGCGGGAACGACGTCCCCCGAGTCGAGCAGCACGATGTCGCCCCGCACGAGTTCGTCGGCGCTGAGGGTGCGCTCCTCGCCGTCCCGCAGCACCGTCGCCGTGGTCGCCGACCGCCGAAGCAGGTCGGCGAGCTGCCGTTCGGTGCGCACCTGCTGCACGCTGCCGACGACGGCGGACAACGCGGTGATCCCGGCGACCAGCAGCGCGTCCGACGGGGAACCCACGGACGCGGAAAGCGCCGCGCCGCCGAGCAGCACGGGGGTCAGCGGGTTCGACAGCTCGGCGAGGAAGGCGTTGGCGAAGCTGGTGCGTTCGGCCACCCCGTCCGGCGCGATACGCTTGCGCGCCTCCGTTGTGGACAGTCCTTTGTGGTCGGTCTTGAGCCGTTCCAGCACGACGTCCGCCGGCATCAGGTGCCAGGGCGCGACGGCCGCGTCGAGCACGGGCGGGCGCAGGCGCCCGGCACGCCGGTGCGCGTTGGCCAGCGCGATCCCGGCGCCCACGTTCACCGCGCGCAGGCTCCGGCTCGCCGGGCTCGTCCGGCCCCGCTGCAACGCGCTCACCGCGCCGACCCCGCTCGCCCCGGCGGCGAGGCGGATGCCGTCGCGGTCGATGTCCCGCGCGACGCACACCGCCTCGATCACCAGGCCCGCCACCGCGACGTCGTCACCGACCAGCAGGTGCGCACCCCACGGCGGCGCCTCGCCCTCGCCGTGCACGCCGATCCCGCAGTCCGACGCACCCAGCGCCTGCCGGTCGCCCGACACGAGCAGCACGACGCGTCCTTCGCCCTGCAGCTCCCGAACGGACGCGACGAGCCGGTTGCCGCCGGGCACCGTGCGGTCGGCGTCGAACGACGGTTCGTCACCGTTGGCGCTGATGATCGGCAGGTTGGCGCGGCGCGCGGCGGCGACGAGCGTGGCGATGCCCGGCGGGGTCTCGCGCTTCAGCCCCAGCACGGCACGCAGTTCGTCCCCGCACCACACGCCCAGCACGGCGGCCGCGCCACCCCGCAGCAGCTCCCCCGCCTCAGGCGAATCCGGGTCCAGCGGGGCCAGCCGCCAGCCGTCGGCGCTGCGCTCCTCCTTGGGGCGCTTGGGGTCGAACAGCTGCCAGATTCGGTCGACGACCCCTTCGCTGTCAGAAAGCGTTTTCAGCTCACTCGGCGCCATCCGGCCCGTGTCGAGCGCGGCCTCGTCCACCACGACGGTGTCGATGACGTCGAGCCGCCGCAGCACGGAGCGGTCCATCACGAGCGTGCCGTGCCGGGCGAGCACCCGGCCGAGGTGCGCGCCGAACGCCGACCGCCCCGCCTCCGCGGCCTTCGGCAGCGACGCGAGCCCGATGCCGAGCGCGCGGCGCGGGCCGAACGGCAGCATCACGCCCGCGGCCAGCGCACCGGCCGCCAGCGCCTTGCGTTCGTAGTCCTCGACGGGACCGTCGGGCAGCGGGCGCGGACGTTCGACCACGACCGGATCGGCGGCCGCGTCCTCCGGTCCGGTGATCAGCTTGCTTTCGGCGGCACACCAGGCCTTCGAGTAGGCCTTCGCCTCCCGCCACTGCTCGACGCGCTGCGCGGTGTCGAGCAGCGTGCCCTCGCCCCCGGCGGCGAGACCGTGTGCGAGGGCGCCGGCGATCGAAGTCGCCGAGTCGGCACGTTCCCCGCTTCCCGCGCGTTTCGCCGCCAGCTCCCGGAGCTTCGGGTGCAGGTCGAAGACGCTCGGCAGCGCGGCGACCTCGGCGGGCAGCGGCGCCCACGGCGCGACCCGGGTGATCGCCGACAGCCCGAGCCCCACGGCGTTCGCGGCGAGGGTGGGCAGCAGGCGCGTGCCGCGGATGCCGTCGGCGGGGTGGTGCAGTTCGTCCTCGGCGGCCTGTTCCTCCTCGGTTTCCGGTGCGGCCTCGGCACGCTCGACGGCCCGCACGAGCTCCTCGGTCGCGGGCGCGGGATCGCCGACGGCGATGATCACGCGGGAGGAGGGCGCGTTGACCCGCGCCCAGTGCACCCCCTCGTACTTCTCCAGCTCACGCTCGATGCGGCGGGCGACGCGTTCGCCGCCCGCCCCGTGCACGCCGTGCGCCTCGATGTGCAGCCGCCCCGGGCACGACCACACCTGCCGCCGCTGCCGTCCACCCAGCACGTCGCGGACCACGCCGGCGACCGCGCCCATCGTGGACAACGGTCCCGGCACCCGTACACCCAGCAGCCGCATCGGCACCTCCCTCTCCCGTGGAAGAAGGTGCCCAGTCCGGCCCGGGTTTATGCCTCGACCGAGTCGGCGATCGCGTCGCCCAGCTCCGCCGTGGTGGCCTTGCCGCCGAGATCGGGCGTCGCGACCTCGCCCATCGCGAGCACCTGCTCGACCGCCGCGTACACCGCGCGCGCCGCCTCGGCCTCGCCGAGGTGCTCCAGCATCATCGTGCCCGCGAGGATCTGCGCGACGGGGTTGGCGATGCCCTTGCCCGCGATGTCGGGCGCGCTGCCGTGCACGGCCTCGAACATCGACGGGTGCTCGCGCTCCGGGTTGATGTTGCCCGACGGCGCCATGCCCAGCCCGCCGGTGACCGCGGCCGCGAGGTCGCTCAGGATGTCGCCGAACAGGTTCGAGGCCACCACCACGTCGATCCGCTCCGGCTGCTGCACCATGCGGGCGGCCAGCGCGTCGATGTGGCACTGTTCACTGTGGACGGTCGGGAAGTCGGCGGCGACCTCGGCGAAGATCTCGTCCCAGAACGGCATCGTGTGGATGATCCCGTTGGACTTGGTGGCCGAGACGACGCGCCCGGTGCGGGTCTGCGCCAGCTCGAACGCGTAGCGGATGATCCGCTCCACGCCCACGCGCGTGAACACCGACTCCTGCAGCGCGAACTCGCCGGGCAGCCCGCGGTTCTGGCGGCCGCCCAGCTCGGAGTACTCGCCCTCGGAGTTCTCCCGGACGATCACCATCTCCAGCTCGTCGGCCGTGCGGTCCTTCAGCACCGACGTGGTGCCCGGCAGCAACCGCACCGGACGCAGGTTCACGTACTGCGAGAACGCGCGCCGCACCGGGATGAGCAGGCCCCACAGCGAAACGTGGTCCGGCACGCCGGGAAAACCCACGGCACCGAGCAGGATCTGGTCGAACCCGGACAGCTGCTCGATCCCGTCCTCCGGCATCATCCGGCCGGTCTCGGCGTAACGCTCGCAGCTCCAGTCGAACTCGGTCCACTCCAGTGTGAACCCGAACCGCTTCGCCGCGCGGTCGAGCACCTTGCGGGCCTCGGCCTGCACGTCCACGCCGATGCCGTCACCGGGGATGCTCGCGATGCGGTAGGAGCTCACAGAGCGACCGCCACGTACTTGATCTCCAGGAACTCGTCGATGCCGACGGCGCCGCCCTCGCGGCCGAGCCCCGACTGCTTGACGCCGCCGAACGGCGCCGCCGGGTTGGACACGATGCCCTGGTTGAGCCCGATCATCCCGGCCTCCAGGTTTTCCGAGACCCGCAGCGCGCGCTTGAGGTCGTTGGTGAACACGTAGCTCACCAGACCGTACTCGGTGTCGTTGGCGGCGGCGACCGCTTCGTCCTCGGTGTCGAACACCGTGATCGGCGCCACCGGGCCGAAGATCTCCTCGGTGGCCATGCGCGCGTCGCGGGGCACGCCGGTGAGCACGGTGGCCTGGTAGAAGTTGCCGGGCCCGTCGACGGTGGCGCCGCCGGTGAGCACCCGCGCGCCCCGGTCGGTCGCGTCCCGCACCAGCTCGCTGACCTTGCGCACGGCGTCGGAGTCGATCAGCGGGCCGACGACGACGCCGGGCTCGGTGCCGCGCCCCATCGGCAGCGCGGACATGCGCTCGGTGAGGCGGCGGGCGAACTCGTCGGCGACCCCGCGCTGCACGTAGAAGCGGTTCGCGGCGGTGCAGGCCTCGCCGATGTTGCGCATCTTCGCCTGCATCGCGCCGTCCACCGCCGCGTCGAGATCGGCGTCGTCGAACACCAGGAACGGCGCGTTGCCACCCAGCTCCATCGACGTGCGCAGCACCTTGTCGGCGCACTGCTCCAGCAGCTTCCGGCCCACCGCGGTCGAACCGGTGAAGGACAGCTTGCGCGCGCGGCCGTCGCGGATCAGCGGTTCCATCACGCCGCCGGGGTCGGTGGTCGTGACGACGTTGAGCACACCCGCGGGCAGCCCGGCCTCGGTGAGGATCGCCGCGAGCGCGAGCATCGACAGCGGGGTCTGCTCGGCCGGCTTGATCACCATCGTGCAGCCCGCCGCGATCGCCGGGCCGATCTTGCGCCCGCCCATCGCCATCGGGAAGTTCCACGGCGTGATCAGCAGCGTCGGGCCGACCGGCTGCTTGGTGACGAGGAAGCGGCCGGCGCCGTTGGGCGCGACCTGGTAGCCGCCGTCGATGCGCACGGCCTCCTCGGAGAACCAGCGGAAGAACTCGGCGGCGTAAGCGATTTCGCCCTTCGCCTCGGCCAGCGGCTTGCCCATCTCGAGCGTCATGAGCAGGCCGAGCTCGTCGGTGCGGGCGAGCAGCAGTTCGTACGCGCGGCGCAGGATCTCGCTGCGCTCGCGCGGGGCGGTGCGGGCCCAGTCGGCCTGCGCGGCGACCGCCGCGTCGAGCGCGGCCAGCCCGTCCTGGGGCGTCGCGTCGGCGACCTCGCACAGCACCTCGCCGGTGGCCGGGTCCTCCACGGCGAACGTGCGGCCGCCGGTCGCGGGCACCCACTTCCCGCCGACGAACAGCTCCTTGTGCACGCCCTCGACCACGCTGGTCTCGCTCACATCCGCCTCCGTGTGGATTGCACCAGTTCACCGGCCATGCTATGCATATTGTCAACAATCTACAACCCGGTCGAGGAGTGCCGACATGGCTCAGCTGTCCCCCCTGCTCAAACAAGCCACGCCCGTCGTCGTCGACCGGGGTGAAGGGGTCTACCTCTACGACGTGGACGGCAGGCGCCACCTGGACTTCACGGCCGGGATCGGCGTCACCAGCACCGGCCACTGCCACCCGAAGGTCGTCGCGGCGGCGCAGGAGCAGATCGGCAAGCTGATCCACGGGCAGTACACGACGGTCATGCACCAGCCGCTGCTCAAGCTGACCGAGCGGCTCGGCGACGTGCTGCCCGCCGGCCTGGACTCGCTGTTCTTCGCCAACTCCGGCAGTGAGGCGGTCGAAGCCGCGCTCCGGCTGTCCCGGCAGGCGACCGGGCGCCCCAACGTGATCGTGTTCCAGGGCGGCTTCCACGGCCGGACCGTCGCGGCGGCGACGATGACCACCTCGGGCACGCGCTTCAGCGCCGGGATCTCCCCGCTCATGGGCGGCGTGCACGTCGCGCCGTTCCCGTACGCCTACCACTACGGCTGGGACGAGCAGACCGCGACGGAGTTCTGCCTGCGGGAACTCGACTACCTGTTCGCCACCGTCAGTGCGCCGAACGAGACCGCGGCCTTCTTCATCGAGCCGGTGCTCGGCGAGGGCGGTTACGTCCCCGCGAACACGGCGTTCATGCAGGGCCTGCGGGCGCGCGCGGACGAGCACGGCATCCTGCTGGTCCTCGACGAGATCCAGACCGGTTTCGGGCGCACCGGGAAGTTCTGGGGGCACGACCACTTCGGCGTGCGGCCGGACGTGGTGACGATCGCGAAGGGCCTGGCCAGCGGTTTCCCGCTGTCCGGCATCGCGGCGTCCAAGGAGCTGATGGCCAAGGCGTTCCCCGGTTCGCAAGGCGGCACCTACGGCGGCAACGCGGTGTCGTGCGCGGCCGCGCTGGCGACGCTGGACGTCATCGAGGAGGAGGGCCTGGTCGCGAACGCGGCGGCCCGCGGGCGGCAGCTGCTCGAAGGCGCGCGGCTGGTCGGCGACAAGACGCCGGGCATCGGCGAGGTGCGCGGGCTCGGCCTGCTGGTGGGCTCCGAGTTCACCACCGCCGACGGCAAGCCCGACACCGCGACCGCGCAGGCCGCGCAGCAGGAGGCCGCCCGGCGCGGACTGCTGCTGCTCACGTGCGGCGCGTACTCCAACGTCGTCCGGATGATCCCGCCGCTGGTGGTGAGCGCCGAGCAGATCGACGAGGCGCTCGGCATCTGGGGCGAGACCGTCGCGGCCGTGACCAAGTAGAGGAGAGACGTGGCCCGCTACATCACCATCACCCTCGACAAGCGCGGGGTGTCCTGCCGCGCGGTGCTGCTCGACCGGGAGGCCCCGCGCACGTGCGAAGCGGTGTGGAACGCGCTGCCGCAGAGCGGTTCGGCCTACCACGCGAAATACGCGCGGAACGAGGTGTACACGCTGGTCCCGCCGTTCGCGGACCCGAAACCGGGGCGGGAGAACCCGACCATCACCCCCATTCCGGGCGACGTGGTGTATTTCGGCTTCGAGGCGTGGGAAATCGGCAATCCGGCCTACGGTTACGAGGATTCCAGCGAAGCGCACAGCGACCGGGGTGCGACGGATCTGGCCATCTTCTACGGGCGGAACAACCTGCTCATCAACGGCGACGCCGGCTGGGTGCCCGGAAACGTGTTCGCCACGATCGTCGAGGGCCTGCCGGAAATGGCGGCCGCCGCGCAGGACCTGTGGCTGCGCGGGGTGGAGGGCGAGACCCTCTCGTTCGCCAGGGCGGAGTAGGCGCGAGCACAGCGGGTGAAGGGCGCCGGACCTCCGGCGCCCTTCACCCGTTCGCATGAAAGTAGCGAAATCACGGGGCGTGCCTTGACCTTCACCCGTTCGAGAGACATCCATCCCGGCTTGCCGCATCAAGATCGCCATTACCGCACGTCACCGTTTCGAGTGGGGCTACCAACCGTGCAGCACCCCGTACGGGGGACCCCCGGCGCAAAACCCGAACGTGTTACACGTTTAACCTGTGAGGCTTTCAGCGCCGAACGGCAGCCGCTTTCCCCCGGCGCGGGGGCGCGTTGACAGCGGGCCCGCACGGGTGGAAATCTCCTCCTCGCTTTCGAAAGCAAGGGCACATTCGAAAAACAGTTGAGGAGCTTTTCCATGCACGCGTTCGGAGCACACTTCCACTACTGCCACGACGTTCTCACCCACGTCGTCGCCGGGCTGGTCCACTTCGTGGGCTGGCTGGTCTGATTCCGAACCCACCGACGGAATGAGCGCGGGGCCGGCACGAATTGGCGCGGGTCGGCCCCGTGTTTTCCGCGAAAAGGGAAATCCCTGACATGAGACCCGGACGTGCTCGCCTGCTCGCGGGGTTCCCGTGGCGGGCACGTCCGGCCCAGCGCCGGTGCGCGTTCACGCGGCGGCCGTTCCACCCACACCGCCGCTTCCACCGAGATCACCGGGAAGTTACCCGCCCGTACTAGGCTGCGACCAGCAACGCGTACGGGAAGGCGGGTGCACGTCATGGGTGACGCGGCAGCACGGTTCGCCGAGATCGTCGGCAGGACCCATCTGCTGGCCGGGGACCAGGTCAGCGAGGACTACGCGCACGACGAGTCCCTGACCACGGAACCCCGCAAGCCGGCCTTCGTGGCCAAACCCGCCACCGCCGAGGAAGTCGCGGCGCTGCTCGTCGCGGCCGGGGAGCACGGCGTCCCCGTCACCGCGCGCGGAGCGGGCAGCGGCATGTCCGGCGCGGCGCGGCCCCGCGAGGACGGGCTGCTGATCTCCTTCGAGCGCATGAACTCCGTGCTCGAGATCGACACCGGTAACCAGGTCGCCGTCGTCCAGCCCGGCGTCAGCCTCGCGGAGCTCGACGAGCGGGCCGCCGAGGCCGGGCTGTCCTACCCCGTCTACCCCGGCGAGCTGAGCGCGTCCGTCGGCGGCACGGTCGGCACGAACGCGGGCGGGATGCGGGCCGTCAAGTACGGCGTGACGCGCCACAACGTGCTGGGGTTGCAGGCGGTGCTGCCGACCGGCGAGATCATCCGCACCGGCGGCCGCACCTCGAAGATCTCCACGGGCTACGACCTCACGCAGCTGATCATCGGCTCCGAGGGCACTCTCGCACTGGCCACCGAGGTCGTCGTCAAGCTCGCACCCCGGCTGGCGCACTCCGCGACGCTGCTTGCCCCGTTCGGGGACCTGGACCAGGTGATGCGGGCCGTGCCGCGGATACTGGAGGCCGGGCTCGCGCCGCACATCCTGGAGTACATCGACAACCTGACGATGGCGGCGATCACCTACAACGAGAAGCTGTCGCTCGGCATCCCGGACGAGGTGCGGGACGCCACGCAGGCGTACCTGGTGGTGGGGCTGGAAAACCGGGAGGCCGACCGCCTGGACGGCGACGTCGAGCGGGCCGGTGAGCTGCTCGGCGAGCTCGGGGCGAGCGACGTGTACGTGCTGGAAGGCGGGTCGGCGCGCAAGCTGATCGAGGCGCGGGAAAAGGCTTTCTGGACGGCGAAGGCCGCCGGGGCCGACGAGATCATCGACGTGGTCGTGCCCCGCACGGAGATGCCCGGTTTCCTCGCGGAGGTGCGGGAACTGGCGACGGCGGCCGAGGCGGGCGCGGTCGGTTGCGGGCACGCCGGGGACGGCAACCTGCACCTGGGGATCTTCTGCAAGGACCAGGAGAAGCGGTACCGGCTGCTGCACGACGTCTTCGCGGCCGCGATAGCCCGCGGCGGCGCGATCTCCGGGGAACACGGCATCGGGCACGCGAAGAAGCGGCACTACCTGGAGCTGGAGGACCCGGCGAAGGTCGCGCTGCTCCGGCGCCTCAAACAAGCCTTCGATCCCCAAGGCATCCTCAACCCCGGCGTCCTTTTCGATTAGGTTGTCCTTTCGGAGCGGCGGAGCCGCTTCCACCACCCGAGCAACCGACACCGCCGCGGGTTCTGAGGCGGTTCCTCGCGAGGACAGCGCCTCCGTGGTGACCTGGCGGTCATGAGGAGGCGATCCCGGAGCGAGGGGCCGCCTCAGGTTCCGCCACCCGCACCGCTACGCAAGCCGCAACCAACAGGTTTTAGGAGCAACATGAACGGCGCGCAGTCACTGATCCGGACACTGGTCGACGCGGGTGTCGACGTGTGCTTCGCCAATCCCGGCACTTCCGAGATGCACTTCGTCGCGGCGCTGGATTCCGTGCCGGAGATGCGGGGCGTGCTCGGCCTGTTCGAAGGGGTCGTCACGGGGGCGGCCGACGGGTACGCGCGCATCGCGGGGAAGCCCGCCGCCACCTTGCTGCACCTCGGGCCGGGGCTGGGCAACGGCCTGGCGAACCTGCACAACGCTCGCCGCGCGCACACGCCGGTCGTCAACGTCGTCGGTGATCACGCCACGCACCACAAGAAGTACGACGCGCCGCTGGAATCGGACATCCTCGCGGTCGCCGGCTCGTTGCAGGGCTGGGTCCGCGAGTCGCACAGCACCGCGGACGTCGGGGCGGACGCCGCGGCCGCCGTCGCCGCGTCGATGGACCCGCCGGGCCGGGTGGCGACGCTGATCCTGCCCGCCGACGTCTCGTGGGGCGACGGCGGGACAGCCGTGGCGCCCATCCCGCCACGCAAGCCGCACGCCGTGGCGCCCGGCAAGGTGCAGGCCGTGGCCGAGGTGCTGCGGTCCGGTGAGCCGGTCGCCGTGCTGATCGGTGGTGCCGCGTGCCGCGAGGCCGGGCTGCGCGCGGTCAGCCGCATCACCGCGGCGACGGGGGCGAAGGCCTTCATCGAGACGTTCCCGGCGCGGCTGGAGCGGGGCGCGGGGCTGCCGACCATCGAGCGGCTGGGGTACCTCGCCGAGCAGGCGACCTACCAGCTCAGCGGCATCAAGCACCTGATCGTCGCCGGCACGAAGTCCCCGGTGTCGTTCTTCGCGTACCCGGGCAAGCCCAGCGACCTCGTGCCGGAGGGCGCGCAGGTGCACACGCTCGCCGAGCTGGACCACGACGTGGTCGGCGCGCTCGAAGCACTCGCGGACGAGGTCGCGGCCGGGGTCGAGCCCGTGCTGCAGGAGGCGCGGCGGCCGGAGCTCCCGTCCGGTCCGCTGACGGCGCAGAACTGGGTCGAGGTGATCGGCGCGCTGCTGCCGGAGAACGCGATCATCTCGGACGAAACGAACACTTCCGGCGTCCTGCTGCCGAACGCCACGGCGGGCGCGCCCCGGCACGACGTGCTCACCCTGACCGGTGGCGCGATCGGGCAGGGTCTCCCGGTCGCGACGGGTGCCGCGGTGGCCGCCCCGGACCGCCCGGTGATCGCACTGCAGGCCGACGGCAGTGCGCTGTACACGATTTCGGCGCTGTGGACGCACGCAAGGGAAAACCTCGATGTCACGACGGTCATCCTGAACAACAGCGCTTACGCCATCCTGCGCATGGAGCTGCAGCGGGTGGGCGCGGAAAGCAGTGGCCCCAAGGCGAACGCGCTGCTCGATCTGTCCAAACCGGACATGGACTTCGCGAAGATCGCCGAGGGCATGGGAGTCCCCGCCACCAGGGCGACGACCGCCGAGGAACTGGCGGAGCAGTTCCGGGCCGCGCAGGCGGAGCCGGGGCCGCACTTGATCGATGCGGTCGTGCCCCCGTTGTTGTGACGGGCAGAAAGCGCTTCCCCATCATTCCGACGAGCAATCGGACAGCTCATCCGCGTGCTCGCCGGAGGTACCGTCGCCGTGTCATCTCAGTAGCACTCCACGACTACGAACGGGAGTAACTGTTGAAGATCACGACGCGCACGAGACGGATGGCTTCGGCCGGTATCGCACTGGCGACCGCGGCCGCCGCGACGGTCGCGATGGCCACGCCCGCTTCCGCCAGCTACGACCAGTGCCCCGACGGCTGGTTCTGCATGTGGGAGAACAACGCCTACACCGGCTACTTCTACGGCCTGCTCAACGCGGACTCGCCGAACTTCGGCAACGATTTCAACGACAAGATGACCTCGTACTGGAACCGCTCGCCGGACCGGTGGCTCGTCTTCTCCGACTCCAGCTACGGGGGCGTCTGCATGACGATCGAACCCGGTCAGTCGAGTTCCGCGGTGAAGCCGGAGATCAACGACACCGCGACGTCGGCACGGCGCTGGGTACCCTCGGACGTGAACAAGTTCTGCCAGTTCTGACCGTCCTCAGTGGACCGACACGTCATCGTCGGGAAGTGGTTCGCCGCGATCGGCACGCAGGCCGTCGAGGGAGATGTGCAGCAGTCTGCGCCACATCCGCGGGCGGCACTCGTCGGTGACCTGGACGGCGTGCCCCAGTGAGACCAGCAGGAGCAGCAGGTCGTCGGTGGTCACGCCGGGGCGCAGCAGGCCCGCGGCCTGGGCGCGGGCGCACAGTTCCTCGATGACGAGGCGAAGCTGCTGGATGCCCTCCAGGTCGGGATCCGACCAGGTCAGCGCGAGGTTCTCCACGATGGCGCGGTGACGGGCGTAGCCGGTCAGGGCCTGCTCGTAGAAGTCGGCGATCGCCGCCCAGGGGTCCTCGGCGGCGATCGCCGCCTGGCGGGCGGACTCGGCCCACCTGGAGAAGTCCTGCCGCAGGACCGTCCGGACGAGGTCCTCCTTCTTCGGGAAGTGCCGGTAGAGGGTGCCCATCCCCACCCCGCTGCGCCGGGCGATCTCGCGCACGTCCACCGCGGCGCCCTGCTCGGCCAGCACTTCGGCGGCGGCCCGCACGATCGCTTCCCGGTTGCGGATCGCGTCCACGCGCGGCGCGCGCCGCGCGGCGTTGTCCGGTTCGGCCACTGCCATGGTGACCAGCATACCGCTTTATCCGGAGCACGTGCTCCACATCTGTGCTAACGTGCGGAGCACGTGCTCCGGTTAGCAGAGGAGATGTCATGTCCGATCCATCCACGGTTCCCGCGGACGAGACCAAGGCCGTCTGGAACGACCGGATCATCGCCGAGTTCCGGGCGAACGGCGACGGGTACGTGCCGTGGAGCAGCGAGGCGGAGTTCGCCGCGGGACGTCCCATCCCGCCCCGGTTCTCCGGGTTCGACGAGCGGGGGATGCCGCTGATCCTGGTGCACCACATCGGAGCCAGAACGGGGCGCGAACGGATCAGCCCGTTGTTCTACCAACCGGTCGACAACGGGTGGGCCGTCTTCGCGACTCACGGCGGCAGCCCGAAAAACCCGGCGTGGTACCGCAACCTCGTGGCGCGCCCGCGAACCACGGTCGAGGTGGGAGCGGAAACGGTGCCGGTCGTGGCCAGGGTCGCGGAGGGCGCGGAGCGCGAGCGGATCTGGGCGAAGGAGATAGCGCTCGTCCCGAAGTTCGCCGAGTTCGAGGCGGCCTCCGGCAGGCAGATCCCCGTCGTCGTGCTGGAACGCGTCCGGGAACCCTAGTGGCAAGGGAAAAGGCGCCCTCCCCCGACCGGGAGAGAGCGCCTTTTCCCTTGCCCTTACTCGAAGATCTCGCCGTTCTCGGCCTTCTTCACGAGGCTCTCCGGCGGCTGGAAGTGGTCACCGTACCGCTCGGCCAGCTCGCGGGCCCTCGCGACGAAGCCCTTCAGCCCGCCCTCGTACTGGTTGATGTACTGGATCACACCCCCGGTCCACGCCGGGAAGCCGATGCCGAAGATCGACCCGATGTTGGCGTCCTGCACCGAAGTCAGCACCCCCTCGTCGAAGCACTTCACGGTTTCCAGCGCCTCGGCGAACAGCATCCGCTCCTGCAGGTCCTTGAAGGGGACCTGCGCGCTGCCCGACTTGAACGCGTCCCGCAGGCCCGGCCACAGCCCCGCCCGCTTGCCGTTCTCGTCGTAGGAGTAGAAGCCCGCGCCCGACGAGCGGCCCTTGCGGTCGAACTCGTCGATCATGCGGTCGATCACGGCCTCCGACGCGTGCGGCGTCCAGGTGCCGCCCGCGGCCTCGATCGCCGAACGCGTCTCCTGCCGGATCTTCCTCGGCAGCGTCAGGGTCAGCTCGTCCATCAGCTGCAGCGGCGGCGCCGGGTACCCGGCCTGCGCACCCGCCTGCTCGATCGACGCCGGCTCGACGCCCTCACCGACCGCGGCGACCGCCTCGTTGATGAACGTGCCGATCACCCGCGAGGTGAAGAACCCGCGGCTGTCGTTCACCACGATGGGCGTCTTCTTGATCTGCAGCGTGAAGTCGAAGACCTTGGCGAGCGTCGCGTCCGACGTCTTCTCCCCGCGGATGATCTCCACGAGCGGCATCTTGTCCACCGGCGAGAAGAAGTGGATGCCGATGAAGTCCTCCTGGCGCCGCACGCCCTGCGCGAGACCGGTGATCGGCAGCGTCGAGGTGTTGGAGCCGAGCACCGCGTCCGGGTTGACGATGTTCTCGATCTCGCCGAACACCTTGTGCTTCAGTTCCTGGCTCTCGAACACGGCCTCGATCACGAAGTCGACGCCCTTGAAGTCCTCGGGGTCGGCCGTCGGCTTGATGCGCGCCAGCAACGCGTCCGAGCGCTCCTTCGTGGTCTTGCCGCGAGAAAGCGCTTTCTCCTCCAGCTTGACCGCGTAGCCCTTGCCCTTCTCGGCCGCCTCCAGCGAGACGTCCTTGAGCACCACGTCGATCCCGGCCTTCGCCGAGACGTACGCGATCGCGGCACCCATCATGCCGGCGCCGAGCACGCCGACCTTCTTCGCCGTGTACTTCTCGTAGCCGTCGGGCCGCGAGCCACCGGAGTTGATGTGCTGCAGGTCGAAGAAGAACGCCTTCGTCATGTTCTTCGCGACCTGGCCGGTCGCCAGGCTCACGAAGTAGCGCGTCTCGATCTTCGTCGCGGTGTCGATGTCCACCTGCGCGCCCTCGACCGCCGCGGCGAGGATCGCGCGCGGTGCGGGCATCGGCGCGCCCTTGAGCTGCTTGCGCAGGTTCGCCGGGAACGCGGGCAGGTTCGCCGCGAACGACGGGTTCGACGGCGTGCCACCGGGGATCTTGAAGCCCTTGACGTCCCACGGCTGCTGCGCCCCGGGGTTGGCCTTGATCCACTCCTTGGCCTTCGGCAGCAGTTCGTCCACAGAGGACACGACCTCGTGGGCGAGGCCCAGCTCGACGGCCTTGGCCGGCTTGTGCCGCTGGCCCTGCACGAGCCAGTTCATCACCGCGTTCTGGATGCCCACCAGCCGCACGGTGCGCGCCACGCCGCCACCGCCGGGCAGCAGACCCAGCGTCACCTCGGGGAACCCGAGCACGGTCCCCTTCACGTCGGCGACGATGCGGTGGTGCGCGGCGAGCGCGAGCTCCAGGCCACCACCGAGCGCGGCGCCGTTGATGGCGGCGACGACCGGCTTGCCCAGCGTCTCCAGCCGGCGCATCTGCGCCTTCATCTCGTCGGTGCTGCGGGTGAACTCCGCCGCGTGCTCCGGCGTCGCCTGGATCAGGTCCCTGAGGTCACCACCCGCGAAGAACGTCTTCTTCGCCGAGGTGAGCACGACACCGGTGATCGAGTCCTTTTCGGACTCCAGCCGGTCGACGGTCTTCGCGAAGGACTCGCGGAAGTCCGCGTTCATCGTGTTCGCCGACTGGTTCGGGTCGTCCAGGGTCAGCACGACGATGCCGTCGGAGTCGGAGTCCCACTGAATCGTGTTGGTCATGCTCACACCCGCTCAATGATCGTCGCGATACCCATGCCGCCGCCGATGCACAGCGACAGCAGCGCGCGGCGGGCCTGGCGCCGCTCCAGTTCGTCCACCATCGTGCCGAGGATCATGGCACCGGTCGCGCCCAGCGGGTGCCCCATCGCGATGGCGCCGCCGTTGACGTTGACCTTCTCCTCCGGCAGCTTCAGGTCCTTCATCCACTTCAGCACGACCGACGCGAACGCCTCGTTCAGCTCGAACAGGTCGATGTCGTCCGTGGTCAGGCCCGCCTTCGCGAGCACCTTCTGCGTCGCGGGCGTCGGGCCCGTCAGCATGATCGTCGGGTCGGAGCCGGTGATCGCGGTGGCCACGACGCGCGCCCGCGGCGTGAGCCCGAGGTCCTTGCCGACCTGCTCGTCACCGAGCAGCACCAGCGCGGCGCCGTCGACGATGCCCGACGAGTTGCCGCCGGTGTGCACGTGGTCGATCTTCTCCACCCAGTGGTACTTCTGCAGCGCCACCGCGTCGAACCCGCCGAACTCGCCGATGCCCTCGAACGCGGGCTTGAGCTTGGCGAGGCTCTCCAGCGTGGTCCCGGGGCGGCGGTGCTCGTCGTGGTCGAGGATCGTCACGCCGTTGATGTCCTTGACCGGTACGACGGACTTGGCGAAGTAGCCGCCCGACCACGCCGCCTCGGCCTTCTCCTGCGAGCGGACCGCGAACCGGTCGACGTCCTCGCGCGAGAAGCCCTCGATGGTGGCGATCAGGTCGGCGCCGATGCCCTGCGGCACGAAGTACGTGTCGTAGTTCGTGGCGGGGTCGGTGAACATCGGGCCGCCGTCGGACCCCATCGGCACGCGCGACATCGACTCGACGCCACCGGCGAGGATCAGGCTCTCCCAGCCCGAGCGCACGCGGGCCGCGGCCTGGTTGACGGCCTCCAGCCCGGACGAGCAGAACCGGTTGAGCTGCACGCCGGCGACGGTGTCGGGCAGGCCGGCGGCCATCGCCGCGGCCCGCGCGATGTCGGCGCCCTGGTCACCGACCGGGGACACGACGCCCAGGACGATGTCCTCGATCCTGGCCGGGTCCAGACCGGGGTGGCGCGCCTTGAGCTCGTCGATCAGACCGACCACCAGGTCGATCGGCTTGGTCCCGTGCAGGGACCCGCCCTTGTTCTTGCCACGAGGCGTGCGGATGGCCTCGTAGATGTATGCCTCGTTGCTCACGCGTGCGGCCTTTCCTCGGGTTCACGCTAATCCTCATTAACATAATCCGCCTGAATCCCCAGGTGTCAACCGGTTGCCGTGTGATCCGCGCGAGCTAGAGTTGTCTCACCATGACGACCCCCAGAAGCCGTCGCGCCGCGGACCGCCGCAACCAGCTCGCCGCCTGTGCGGCCGAGCTGTTCCGCGCCCGCGGCTACCACGGGGTGGGCATCAACGACATCGCCGCGGCGGCCGGCGTGACCGGCCCCGCGCTGTACCGGCACTTCGCCGACAAGCAGGCCGTGCTCGCGTACGTGCTCCTCTCCGCCGTACGCGACATGGAGACGGAGACCACCCGGGCCCTGAGCACGCTGGACAAGCCGGACGCCGAGCAGGTGGACCGCCTGCTCGGCGGCATCGCCGCCGCGTCGGTCGAGCGGCGCGACGTGGCGGCCCTGTGGCGCTGGGAGGGCAAGCACCTCTCGCCCGAGGACCAGCGGGAGATCGGCCGCCGCTCCAGCGCGATCCTCACGTCCTGGGCGAAGGTGCTGATGGAGCAGCGGCCGGAGCTGTCCGCGTCGGACGCGGAGCTGCTGTGCTGGGCGGCGCTGAGCGTGTTCGGCAGTGTCTCCGTCCACCACACGACGGTGGCCAAACGCCGGTTCGTGCAGTTGCTCACGGAACTCGCCAAACGCGTGCTGCAGGCCGACCTGCCCGAGGCGGGTGAGGCCGCGCCACCGGTTCCGGTGAGCAACCTCGGCACGTCCTCCCGCCGCGAGCAGCTGCTCGCCGCGGCCGCCGAGCTGTTCCACCGCCGCGGCTTCCACGACGTGAGCATGGAGGACATCGGCGCGGCAGCGGGCATCGCGGGACCGAGCGTGTACCGGCACTTCCCCAGCAAGGCGAGCCTGCTCCACGCGATCGCGCGCCGGGCGGCCGACCGCCTCGCGCTCGGCACGGAGGAGGCGCTGCGCGGGAGCTCGGACGAGGCGGAGGCGCTACGCCGGCTGGTGGACTCCTACGTGCGCGTGCTCACCGGATCGGCGGAGCTGAGCGTGTCGTTCTCCATCGACGGCGTGAACCTGGCCGAGCAGGAACGCGCCGAGCTCGTGCGTGTGCAGCGGGACTACGTCGCCCAGTGGGTGAACCTGCTGTGTGCCGCCCGGCCGGAACTCCCCCCGCGCGAAGCCAAGATCACCGTGCACGCGGCGCTCACGATCGCCAACGACCTCGCGCGCACGCGCCGCCTCAACGCCCGGCCCAACCTGCCCGCGGAGCTGGAGGTCCTGATGAAGACGGTGCTCGAGGTCAGCTGATCGGGTGTTCGATGGCGCCGACTCCCTCGATTTCGAGCCGGAGGGTGTCGCCCGGTCGCAGCCAGTGCCCGTTCTCCATCCCGCTCCCGCCCGGCAGCGTGCCGGTGGCGAACAGCTCCCCGGCGTACAGGTTCTCGCCGCGTGACGCGTGCGCGAGCAACTCGCCCAGCGAATAGCGGGCGTCCGCGCTGCGGGGCTCCGCCACGACCTCGCCGTTGATCCGGACGGCGCCGGTGAGCTCGCGCCAGCGCACGGCGTCCGCGGTGACGGCGGTGGCCGACAGCGAGTTGACGAAGTGCTTCGACTTCTGCGGGCCGAAACCACTGCGCATCTCCGGGATCTGCACGTCCCTGGCGCTGAAGTCGCACAGCACGACGAACGCCGCGATGGCCTGCTCGGCCTCCTCCGGCGTGGCGTCCCGCAGCGGACGGCCGAGCACGAAGCCCAGTTCGAGCTCGTAGTCCAGTGCCTGCGAGTACGGCGGGCAGGAGACCGGCGTGCCGCTCGGCACGAACGTCAGCGCGTTGCTCATGTAGTAGACGGGCTGGCGGTACCAGAGCTTGTTCGGCTGGAACGCGGGGAACACCCGCCTGGTCAACGCCTCGTACCCGCCCGCGAGGCGCGACACGGCTGGCAGGAAGCGGCGGGCGTAGCCGCGTCCGGCGTCGACCACGTGCTGCTCGTAGATCATGAAGTCGCGGAACGACAACGGCTGGAACGGCAGGACGACCGCGCCGTCCGCCGGGCGGAGGCGCTCGATCTCCCATTCGTCGCCGAACGGTGGCGGGTACCCGAGCGGGTTCTCGCCGGCAGGCTGCCACTCGTCCGCCGGGCCCTGGCGGGTCTGGAACTCGATGCGGCCAGGGGCGCGGTGCAGTCGTCGGATCTCCATGCGGGCCAAGCTACCGGGATCCGTGCTAACCTACTCGCGAGTAGGTAACGGCCGACCAAGGAGTGCCAGGTGGCAGCGCTCAACGGAACACCGCGGCGGAAGCGGGATGTCATGGGGGCGGGGCTCGCCGCGTTGACCAAGCTCGCGGGCAGCAGGACGCTCGAACGCGCGGGGCTGCGCGTGCCCGTGCAGAACCTCGTGGGCGCCGCGACGAAGAACGGGTTCCGCGCCGCGGGCGCCGCTTCGCGGGCGTTCAAGTCGGCACGGGTGACCGGGAAACCGGCACGTCCGGGCAGGCCCGAGGACAAGGGCCTGTTCGACGTCACGCCCACCGACGAGCAGCAGATGATCGCCGAGACGGTGCGCGAGTTCGCCGCCGAGCAGCTGCGGCCTGCCGCGCCGGAGGCGGACGCGAAGCTCGCCCCGCCGGACGGCCTGCTCGCGCGTGCCGCCGAACTGGGCGTGACGCTCATCGGCATCCCCGAGGAGCTGGGCGGCGCGGGCACGGAGCGTTCGGTCGTGACGAGCGCGCTGATCGCCGAAGCGCTCGCGCACGGCGACCTCGGGCTCGCGGTGGCGGTCCTGGCGCCGTCGGCGGTGAGCACGGCGCTCGTCCTGTGGGGCGACGCGCAGCAGCAGGCCGACTACCTGCCCGCGTTCGTCGGGGAGAACGTGCCGGCGGCGGCGCTCGCGCTGCAGGAGCCGCGCCCGCTGTTCGACCCGTTCAAGCCCGCCGTGAAGGCGCGCCGCACGCCGTCGGGGTACCAGCTGGACGGCGTGAAGTCCCTGGTGCCGCGTGCCGCGCAGGCGGAGTTGTTCATCGTGTCGGCCGACCTCGAAGGCCGCGGGCCGGCGTTGTTCCTCGTCGAGTCCTCGTCGCAGGGGTTGACGGTCGAGGCCGAGCCCGCGATGGGCCTGCGCGGCGCGGCGACCGGAAAACTGTTCCTGGACAAGGTGAAGCTGCCCGCGGGCGCGCTGCTCGGCTCGCCCGACGTGTTCGCCGACGTGGTGCGCCTGTCGCGGCTGGGCTGGGCCGCGCTGGCGACCGGGACCGCGAAGGCCGTGCTGGACTACGTGATCCCGTACGTCAACGAGCGCACGGCGTTCGGCGAACCGATCAGCCACCGGCAGGCGGTGGCGTTCTCGGTGGCCGACATCGCGATCGAGCTGGAGGGCATGCGGCTGGTGACGCTGCGGGCCGCCGCGCGGGCCGAGCAGGGCAAGCCGTACGCGCGTGAGGTCGCGCTGGCCCGGAAACTGGCCGCGGACAAGGGGATGCGGATCGGCAGCGCCGGGGTGCAGCTCCTCGGCGGGCACGGGTTCACGAAGGAACACCCCGTGGAGCGGTGGTACCGCGACCTGCGGGCGATCGGCATCGCCGAAGGCGTCGTCCTCCTCTAGCGCTCCTCCTGCTCCCAGAAAGGCTTTGCTGTGATCAACCTCGAGCCCCCGAAGAAGGCCGGCGCGCTGATCAACCAGGCGTACCAGGCGGCTTCCCAGGTGCTGCGCCCGATTTCGCGGAAGTACGACCGCGCGGAGCACGCCTACCCGAAAGAGCTGGACATGTTCGCCGCGGTCCTCGACGGTTTGAACTCTTCCGGGGAAGGTGGTGCCGGTGCAGCAGGCGTCCGGCGAGAATCTTCCGGGAAAGACTCTTCCGGTAACCGCAACGGCGGCAACCTGAGCACGGTCCTCGGCACGATCGAGATGTGCTGGGGCGATGTGGCGCTGCTGTTGTCGATGCCGCGGCAGGGCCTGGGCAACGCGGCGATCGCGTCGGTGGCGAACGAGGAGCAGCTGGCGCGGTTCGGCAGGCTGTGGGCGGCGATGGCGATCACGGAGCCCGACTGCGGTTCGGACTCGGCGGCCATCACGACAACGGCCGTCGAGGACGGCGATTCGTACGTGCTCAACGGCGAGAAGATCTTCGTGACGTCGGGCCAGCGCGCGGACGCCGTGGTCGTGTGGGCCACTTTGGACCGGTCGAAGGGTCGTGCGGCGATCAAGTCCTTCGTGGTGGAGAAGGGCACGCCGGGCTTCGAGGTCGTGCGCCTGGAGCACAAGCTGGGCATCCGGGCGTCGGACACGGCGGTGCTGCGGTTCGACAACTGCCGCGTGCCGAAGGAGAACCTGCTGGGCTCGCCGGAGATCGACACCAAGAAGGGTTTCGCGGGGGTCATGCAGACCTTCGACAACACCCGTCCCTTGGTGGCCGCCATGGCGGTCGGCCTCGCCCGCGCCGCGCTGGAGGAGACTGCGCGGATCCTGTCCGAAGCGGGCGTGGAGATCGACTACGACAAGCCGGCGAACCTCCAGCACGCCGCGGCGGCGGCGTACCTGGAGCTGGAGGCCGACTACGAGGCGGCGTACCTGCTGACGCTCGAATCGGCGTGGATGGCGGATAACCGCAAACCGAACTCACTGCAGGCCTCGATGGCGAAGGCCAAGGCGGGCCGTTCGGTCGTGGACATCACCCTGAAGTGCGTCGAACTGGCGGGGGCGTTCGGGTACACGGAGGAGTCCCTGCTGGAGAAGTGGGCCCGGGATTCGAAGATCCTGGACATCTTTGAGGGGACGCAGCAGATCCAGCAGTTGATCGTGGCTCGGCGGGTGCTGGGGAAGACGAGCGCGGAGCTGAAGTAGTTGGTGCACCGCCCGGTCGCTGCGAACAACGGCGGCCGGGCGGTGCCGCGTTCATGCCTCCGGCGGCACACTCCGCTGCGCCGGCTCCGCCCGCTGCCCCGGCTGCGGGGCTCCGCGCGGCGACCCGGCTGCGCGGGCTCCCCAACCGATCCGCTCCGGCCCAGGGCGACGGCACGGCTGGTGTCTACCGACGAAAAGCCACCGAGCGCCGCCAGTGCCTGGCGGTGCCGGTCCGAGAGCTGGTAGACGCCCGACGCGCCCGCGGAGTCGATGTAGTCGTCGAAGGTCCGATTCTGGATGCTCAGGTTGCTGATCATCGACCGCGCCCCCTCGGGGGTGGCGCGCAGCGTCCGGCCGGGTTCCTCCACCACGTCGACCAGCAGCACCGTGCGCTCGCCAGCGGAAAAGTCGTCGGCGATCACGAGCACCGGGTAGAGCCTGCTGTCCGGGACCAGTGCCACCAGGTCCGCCACGGACAAGCCCCGGTACGCGGGATCGTCCACCACGACCACCCAACCGTCCCCGATTTCGCCCAGCAACGCCTGCCACGCCGCGTCGTCGCTGAAGTCGGTGCGGACGAGCGGGGTGCGATCGCTTCCAGGCAAAACAGCCACGAAAACCTCCTGAAGCCGTCGAGGGGCGCCAGGATATCGGGACGGGTTCTCCGGCATACGCGCATCGTGGCACACGGTGGGAAAGCAAGGCGAGCGGCTGGCCCAGCGACAGAGCAACTCACCCTACTCAGGCGCGCACCAACAGCTCCGGTTCGAAGCCAACGGCAAGCACACCGTCACCGAAGGCGGCCTGGTCGTCGTCCGCGCCGAGGCACCGGGACGGCCGCGAACCGGGACCTGCCGGAGTGAACGACCTCGGTTTGGACACGCCTCAATGGCGAACCGTCAAGCGTTCGGCCGAACTCAGCCGACGACTCGGCCGGCTTCCGCGCCCAAGCACCTCGCGGCCCGGTCGACATGGCAGACGGTCCCGAACGCCTGCCGAATATTGGCTCTCGAAACACAATTGCCTCTGCTCCGAACGCCCGCCATGCGTCCGCTCGTCATGCCGCTGGTGAATGCACGGGTGACAAACAAGCGCAGGCAAGACCGCACAGCATCCGATGCACCGAAGAGGCGGGTCACCCGCCGTGGTAGTGTTACCCGAAATCTGCTCACCTAACCACCATATGCATGAACCGGGCTGGGCAGGAGCCGTCAAATATGATCAAGAAAATCGTCCGTTACTTGATCGTTCTGGGCGGCGTTGCAGTCTTCCTGACTGCCGCCATACTTCTTCCCGCAGGACTGAGCGGCGGAAGTATCGACTGGTTGTGGCTAGCGATCGTCATACTTGTCGGCATACCAGGGTTGGCCCTATATTCATATTTGTTTCATGCGAAGAAGTTTCGAGAGCAGCCACTCAAACCGTTCGAAAAGAATCGTCAAGTGGCCGCTAGCCGCTCACGAGAACTACAGAACTTGGCGAGCTTGTCGAAGCGGTTGACCCTGACACAGGCACAAGTCTTCGCAATCGGGATTGTTCGACCTGCGCAGATAAACCAACGCCTGGTTGAGCGCTATACGCCCGACAGGCGCACGCTGAGATGCTCGGTCTCGGTCGACGTGAACATTCCCAAGCGGTTGCTGCATTCGACAGAACCCCAACGGGTCTATCTGCCGGCGATCATCGCTAAGAAGGGCGAGTTGCACGACGACCTGATGATGAAAAACAAGGTCGGCGAACCCATAACCTGGCTTTCGTATCGCGAATACGTGACCTTTGTCGCCGAAGTGCTGCATCTTCTGCTTCTGGCTTCATACGGACTCGCCAGGGGGACCAACCTACCCGACGACGCCCGAACAGCCGAAGAAGTGTCCCTGCGCACGATCGTAAACCGCAATCTTGACAAAGAAACAGCGGATTACAGCGGTGTTGACCTACTATCCAAGCTGATTCCCAACAACAATAAACCTAGAGATCTCGCGATACTGCTCGTACGCAGACTCGTCACACATTATGCGATCACCGCGCTAATCGACATCAACCCGAGCACCCCCACACGGTACTCCTACGAGCACATTCTGATCCCCCGAGTGAAGATGACCGGCCCAAAGAACAAGCGCAAGTCGTGGTCACTCTTCGGCGCTTTACGAATCGGCCTCGGAGCACGTCCAGTCGAGATTACGATAGATATCGACAAGAGCGCGGCGTGCAAAAGTTATCACTTGCATCTGGACTGCCCCGACGACGTTTACCTAGCCCGCCAGCGAGTATTCGGTCTCGAGGCGGCGGTAAACCGGCGGGCAGAGGACTCGCCATCGCTTCCACAATGTCGTTTCAGAAGACGACTCGGTCAATCGCATGCCCATTTTTACTGTCGCTATATGCCACAATTCAAAGAAAACGAACAGCCGCAGATCAGATTTGACTACTTCGAGGTTCCGCCCGGTTCGATGCTTCGCGCCGCAATAGCTGCGGTGGCGTGCGCAGCAATCGTCTGGACAGTAGGTTTGCTAGTATCGCGATACGCAAACCCGGACACGGACGCCCCCGCCTTCTTCCTTGCTTTTCCGGCCCTTGCCGCGACCTGGCTCGGTTTCGATCCGCGGGGAAACCGCCTACTGGAAGGAACTCTGTCGGCGCGCGTTTGCCTGATCGCCACGGCGGTACTGTCGATCACGGCAAGCGGTCTGTTTATCGCCCACAAGAGTGCCCAAACCGACGACTGGGCCAAACTGCCGGAGGCGGTGTCCTTCCTGGGCATCCACTACGTCGATTGGGCGATCGTGACGGCAATCGCTTGCCTCAACGCGCTACAGAGCGTGTACAAGACATGCATCCGAACGTGGGAATACTCGATCCTTCTCACAAAGCCACATGGCTGAAAAGGAGACGTGCGTCTATCTTCGGGCAAGTGGAGGTGTTACCGTTGTCCCGAATCACCGCCCGCGTGATCAAAGAATGCGCTCCACTCAGGAAGGGGTCTACCGTGCAAGTGAAACCGGAAAATACCGATACCGAATATACCGGATACAGAGTCTACTCTTGTTCCGTTCGAGAATCGAAACAGGATCCGGAGATGTCGCTTGAAGATATTTACGAAGCTCTAGACGACCTGGCCGTACCGTTCAACAGCGAAAATTCGACTTCCGACAGCCAGCAGTCCATATGACGAGTCGACCCGCCACGCAATCCAGCGGGCAGGAGAAACGCCAAAACCCATGACATGCTCGCACTGCTAACCGCGATTTCCCCGGCCGCGCCCGGAGCCGAAACCGGCACGCTCACGCAGGCCGGCAATTCGGCCTCGACGGCGTAACGATATGTCGGCCGCATACCCTCGAACTCAGCGCTCCTCCGCCTCCTCGCGAGGAGAACCCAGCCGGTCGCTGGAGGTGTCCCAGGCGATCGGCGACATCCGGATCAGGCCCCGCGCCCGCCGGTCACCCCAGCGCGGCATCAGCACCTTCCGCTCACCGCCACGCCGCCGGTCCCGCAGGTCCACGACCAGCGCGATCCCGAGCAGCACCACGACCACCGCCCCCAAGCCGAGCGCCATCACGAGCCTCCCAGGAAAGCGTCGAGGTGAGCCCACGTGGTCGTCCGGGCCCGGCGCCCCGTGAGCACCCCCAAGTGTCCTCCCGGGGCCACCACGAAGTCCACCGAAGGCGCCGACGGCAGCAGGTCCGTCAGCCGCTCCACGGCCCGCCGCGGGGCGATCGTGTCCGACTCGCCCGCGACCACGAGCACCGGCACGCGCACGCCGCTCAGCGAGATGATCCGGCCGTTCAGGTCCAGTTCCCCGTCCGCGAGGTCGTTCGCGCGAAAGAACCGGTGGTACAGCTGGCCGAACGTCCGCCCCGGGTACGCGAGCATGTTGTCCATCAGGTGCTCCACGGCCTCGAGCTGCGCCAGGAAATCCCGGTCGTCGAGGTTGCGCAGGATCGCCAGCGGCTTCGTGATCTCCTTGTCTATCCCCGTCGCCCAGAACACGCGACCGACCACATAGGACGGTGCGCCGCCCAGCAGCCGGTAGAACGGCGTGAGCAGGTGCCCGCCCGTCGCCGCCACGAGCGGGCGGAACGGGGCGATCAGCGGGATCGCGGTGAAGTCCACCGGCGAGGCGATCGTGGCGATCGACGCGATCGGCAGCGACGGCCGGTCCGCCGCCGTGAGCAGCGAGAACAAGCCGCCGAGGCACCACGCGACCACCCGCACGTCCTGCCCGCCGGAGTCCTCGCTGACCTTCCGGATCGCCGTCGGCAGCACCTCGTCGATCCAGTGCTCCACGCCGAGCCGCCGGTCGGAGAACGCCACCGTGCCGTAGTCGACGAGGTACGTCCGCCGCCCCTGCTCGACCAGGTGCTCGGCGAGGCTGCACCCGCGCCGCAGGTCGAAGCACAACGCGGGCGCGGCCAGCGGCGGCACCAGCAGCACCGGCGGCCCGTCCCCGCCACCGTGCATCCGGTACACCGACCGGTTCGGCCCCTGGTCGATCAGCGTGCGCGGCACGGGGCGCAGGTCCGCCACCCCGCCCCGCAGCTTCCCCGCCACGTTCGCCGCCGCGGCCGCCAGGCTCACCGGAGACAGACTCAGACTCAAGACCGCCGCACCCTCGCCTCGTACTCGGCGCGCGCACCCGCGTGCGCGCGCAGGAACACCCTGTCCGCACCGACCGCCCGGAGGAACCACTCCGACGCCGCCCTCGGCACGAGCCGCCCGAGCCGGCCCGTCCAGTCCAGCGAACGCGGTACGTACACGTCGAACCGCGGCCGGCGCACGACGTCCACGATCGCACGCGCCACGTCCTCCGGCCGCAGCGACTTGAACAACTTCGTCTCGACCAGCCCGTCGGCCAGGTGGGTGCGCACCACCGCGGGCATCACGCACGCGATGTCCACACCGGACCCCCGCAGCTCGAGCCGCACCGCCTCGGACAACCCCACGACCGCGTGCTTCGTCGCGCAATACGTTGCGGCGCCGGGAAAACCGGCCTTGCCCGCCATCGACGCGACGTTCACGATCAGCCCCGCGGCACGCGGCCGCATCCGCTTGACCGCCTCGCGCGTCCCGTGGATGACGCCGTGCAGGTTGATCTCCAGCTGCCGCGTGGTCGCGTCGTCGTCCTCCTGCTCCAGCGGCGCGAGCAGCATGATCCCGGCGTTGTTGATCAGCACGTCGATCGGCCCGAGCCGTCGCTCGACCTCGTCGAGGAACTCGCCGAACGCGCGCCCGTCGGTCACGTCGAGTGGCAGGGCCAGCGTGTCACCACCCAGCTCGGCGGCGGTTTTCTCCGCGCCCACCTGGTCGATGTCGCCGATCGCCACGCGCGCGCCCAGCCGGACCAGCGCTCTGGCCGTGGTCGCGCCGATCCCCTGCGCACCTCCGGTGATCACGATGACCTTGCCCCGCAGCTCCGTTGCCATGGCGCTCATCCTGCCGGGCAGGAGACAGATTTTCCAGCAGTGTCACAGCGGGCCGCGGCCTCCGGGACGCGTGTGGCCCGCCTCCGACCTGCGCACGTATGGTCTTGGTGAACGCGATTCAAGGGAGATCACGACCGTGGCCAAGGCAGCGTGGCGCTTCCGCCTGCTCGGCCGGTTCTCCGTCTGCGCCGACGGGGAGCCGGTGCGCATCCGCTCGCGCCTGCACCAGACGCTCCTCGCCACGCTGCTCGCCCACCCCGACCAGGTCGTGCCCGCCGACGACCTCGTCGACGCCATCTGGCACCGCCGCCCGAAGAACGCCAGCAACAGCCTGCACGTGCTCGTCAAACGGCTGCGGGCCGCGCTCGGCGACCCGGACCGCGTTCGCGCCGAACCGGGTGGCTACCGGATCGTCGTCGCGGAGGACGAACTCGACCTGCTCGAGTTCACCACCCTCCTGGCGAAGGCGAGGGAGGCCGGAGATCCGGCCGCGGAACGCGCCCTGCTCGCCGAGGCGCTCGGCCTGTGGAGTGACGAGCCCGTCCCGCTGCCGCTGAGCGAGGCCGACCGCCGCGAGCTGGAGGAGCTGCGACTGACCGCGCTCAGCCGCGCCATCGCGCTCGACCTGGAGGCCGGCCGCGCGGCCGAGGCGATCCCCGAACTGCGGAGGCTCACCCAGCGCCACCCGCTGCGCGAGAGCTTCTGGGCCCAGCTCATGCGGGCCCTGCACCAGATCGGCGCGCAGGCGGAGGCGCTCGCGGTCTACGCCGAAGCGCGTGCCGTGCTGGCCGAGGAGCTGGGTGTGGAACCGGGTGCGGAGCTGCGGGACCTGCACGCCGCGGCGCTCTCCGGGGACTCCTCCGGCGAATGGGCGCCGGTGTGCCAGCTCCCGTCCCGCGCGGAAGACTTCGTCGGCCGCGAGGACGTGCTCGAACGGCTCGAACAGCTGCTGGAACCGGCCGAGGCGGCGCGGGTCGTGGTGGTGTGGGGGCAGCCCGGCGTAGGCAAGAGCACGCTCGCCGTCGAGGCCGCGCACCGGCTGCGTGAGCGCTACCCGGACGGGCAGTGGTTCGCGGCGCTCTACGACCGGCACGCCGGCCGGACCTCCGCGCACGAGCTGCTGGAACAGTTGCTGCTGGCCAGCGGCGTGCCCGCCGGGCAGATCCCGGCGCAGACCGGTGCCAGGGCGGCAGCGCTGCGGGCCCGGCTCGCCGACCGCCGGGTGCTGCTCGTGCTGGACGACGTGGCGGAATCCGCGCAGATCGCGCCCGCGCTGCCCGGCACCGGGCGGTGCGCCGTGCTCGTCACGTCCCGGCGGTCCCTGCTCGACCTGCCGAACGCCCGGCGCGTCCGGGTCGACCCCCTGCGCGGGGACGGCGGGATCGACCTGCTGACGCGGATGATCGGCGGCGCGCGGATCGCGGCGGAACGGGCGCACGCCGAGGAGCTGGTGCGGCTGTGCGGCGCGCTGCCGCTGGCGTTGCGCATCGCGGGTGCCAGGTTGTCGCTGCGGCCCGAGGCGCCGCTGGCCGCGCTGGCGCAGCGGCTGCGGGACGAACGGACCCGGCTCGACGAGCTGGCGGTCGAGGGGATGGAGGTGCGGGCGAGCCTGTCCCTCACCTACCGCGGTTTGAGCCCGGTGGCGCAGACCGCGTTGCGGCGCACGGCTTTGTTGCCGCGCACGGGTTTTCCGGCGTGGGCGCTCGGCGCGGTCACCGACGGCGGCGACGGGGACCGGCTGGTCGAGGCGCTCACCGCGTCGGCGCTGCTGGAACCGCGGGGCGGCGACCGGTACCGCACGCACGACCTCGTGGCGTTGTACGCGCGGGACCTGGCCGCGGAGGAGGATTCCCGGCCGGCGCTGCGGCGGTTGCTCGACGTGCTGCTGTCGCGGGGCGAGGAGGTCTACCGCGAGGCGGCGCGCTGGACCGAGGAGCTGCAGCCCTACCAGCCGCCCGGCACGACGCCCGTCCGGCTGGACCTGCCGCCCCTGGAGTGCCCGGCGGGGTGGGCGAGCGCGGAGCGGGACCTCCTGCTGGCGGCGATCGACCAGGCGTGCTCGGTGGGCTGGCACGCGGACGCGGCACGGCTGGCGGACCTGGTGATCCCCGCGCTGCACCTCGGGGGCGGGTTCGACCAGCTGGCGGCGGCGCGGCAGCGGATCGCCGAGGCGGCGCGGGCCGCGGGGGACGAGCTGGTGGCGTGGCGGGCGGACTACGGCAGGGCGGAGGCTTCGCTCGCCGAGGACGTGGCCGAGTCGGAACGCACGTTCGTCGCGTGCGCGGAGGCGTTCGACCGGCTGGGCGCGACGACCGAACTCGTGTACAGCCTCACCGGAGTGGCGTTCTGCCGGATGATGCGCAACGAGCCGGACCTGGAGACGGCGGAGCGGGCGGTGCGGATCGCCGAGACGGGTGAGGACCGGATCGCGTACTGCACGGCGAGCCGGACGCTGGCGCAGACGTTGCAGCAGCACGACCGCGTGCGCGAGGCGATGTGGGTGCTGAAGAAGACGACGCAGGAGGCGTTGAAACTGGACGTGCCGTCGTTGACGGCTGGGCTGTTCCGGGAGATGGCCAGGACCGCGCTGTTGCTGGGCGACACGGAGGCGGCGGCGTCGGCGTGTGCGGAGGCGGCGCCCCTGCTCAGCGGCAACCCGCACGACGAGGGCTGGCTGCTGCAGCTGCGCAGCCGTGTCGAGACGGCGCAGGGCAGGTTCGCCGAGGCGGCCGCCACGGCCCGGCGCTCACACGAGATCTTCACCGACCTGGGTGACCGCCGCGCGGCGGCGAGCTCACTCATCTGGCTGGCGGACGCCCTCTGGCACGGCGGCGAACGCACGGAGGCGGCGGCACTGGCCCGCCAGGCGCGGGACGCACTGGCGGCCATGGGCTCGACGATCCTGGCGCCCCAGGCGGAGCACATCCTCAACCGCGTGGGGCGCAGCGCCTGACGGGGTCGGAGTGGGGTGGGGTTGGAGTGGGGGTTGGGGCTGGTTCGTGAGGTCGGGTGGGGGCGATGGCCGGGTGGCGGTCGCGAGGCGGTCTCCGGGTGGGAGGTTCGTGGGCTGGAGGGTCGGGGCTGGGGCGAGGCGGGTGGCGGCGCACGGGGTGGGCCGCGCGGCGGTCGCGGCACGGCCCGGCGGTAACGGCACGCGTGGGCGAGCTTCCGCGAAGTAGCCTCCGACAGCTGGACTGGAAGGCCCACCGTCGGCGTGCGCGGACGCGGCGCTTCCGGCGACGCACTCTGGACAGAGGAAAGGGTGTGACAGTTCCCCGCTAGATGCCCCGCTCGGATGAGCCCGATGCACCTGGATGGAGGGTAAGCGCCGAACTGTCAGTGACGTGTCAGTGCCGCCCTGCCATCATCCCTACAGGGCTGGACCGCGAATGGGGGTCGGCCCAGCGACGTTGCGTCGGGCGGCGGCAGCCCCGTGCCGCCGCCGGACTCAACAGCCTCTTCAGACCGGTCATCTCAGCGGCCCTCGCAGCAGCCACCCGGGCGACCGCGAACCTCACGGCCATCCGCGACAGCCGCGGCCCAGCCATCGCGCCACCCAACCGCAGACCGCCTCGTCGTGAGGCCCCTGCCGCCCAGCCCGGCCGCCGCCCGCCCAGCAGCAGGCCGCCGGGCCGTGGGGCCCCTGCCGCCCGGCTCGGCCACCGGATCCCGGCCGCCTCACCAACCGGGCCACCCGCCAACCGACCCCGGCACCCGCCGTCCAGTCCCGCGCCGCCCGGTCCCGACTGCCGCAAGCCATGGGCCACTCCGCGACCGAGCACCGGGCACCGGGCACCGGGCACCGGGCACCGGGCCAGGGGAGCGCCCCCAGCCCCCAGCCGTCAGCGCAGGCCCGGCCCCCGGCCGTCAGCGGAGGCCCAGCTCCCTGGCGATCAGCATCCGCTGGATCTCGCTCGTGCCTTCGCCGATTTCCAGGATCTTCGCGTCGCGGTAGAACCTGCCTACCGGGTACTCGTTCATGAAGCCGTAGCCGCCGAAGATCTGCGTTGCGTCGCGGGCGTTGTCCATCGCCGCGTTCGACGACACCAGTTTCGCGATCGACGCCTCCTTCTTGAACGGCTCGCCGCGCAGCATCTTCGCCGCCGCCTGGTAGTACGCCAGGCGCGCCGTGTGCGCCCGCGTCTCCATGTCCGCGATCTTGAACTGGATCGCCTGGTACGTCCCGATCGCCGCGCCGAACGCCTGGCGCTCCCGCACGTACCGCAGGCACTCGTCGACACAACCCTGCGCCAGGCCCACGCTCAACGCGGAGATCGCCACCCGACCCTCGTCCAAAATGGACAGGAACTGCGCGTATCCCCGACCGCGCTCACCGACGAGGTTCTCCGCGGGCACCCGGCAGTCCGAAAAGGACAGACCGTGCGTGTCGGACGCGTTCCAGCCCACCTTGGAGTACTTCTGCTCCACCGTGAACCCGGGCGTGCCCGACGGCACGATGATCGCCGAGATCTCCTTGCCACCGTCCGGTTTCGTGCCCGTCACCGCCGTCACCGTGACCAGCCGCGTGATGTCCGTGCCCGAGTTGGTGATG
Source organism: Amycolatopsis sacchari (assembly GCF_900114035.1). Taxonomy (GTDB): domain Bacteria; phylum Actinomycetota; class Actinomycetes; order Mycobacteriales; family Pseudonocardiaceae; genus Amycolatopsis_E; species Amycolatopsis_E sacchari. Next base: position 518,661 of record NZ_FORP01000002.1, read on the forward strand.
AACGACTTGCTGCCGTTGATCACCCACGAGTCCCCGTCCAGCCGCGCCGTCGTGCGCGTGGCACCCGCGTCCGAACCGCCGCCCGGCTCGGTCAGCCCGAACCCGCCGAGCGCCTCCCCCGCGCACAACGCGGGCAGCCACTTCTCCTTCTGCGCCTGGCTGCCGAACCGGTGGATCGGCATCGCCCCCAGCGACACCCCGGCTTCGAGCGTCACGGCCAGCGAAGAGTCCACCCGGCCGAGCTCCTCCAGCGCGAGGCACAGCGCGAAATAATCACCGCCCATCCCGCCGAACTCCTCCGGGAACGGCAGCCCGAACAACCCCATCCGGCCCATCTGCGCGACCAGGTCGTACGGGAACTCCTCGCGCTCGTAGAAGCCGCCGATCACCGGAGCCACCTCGCTGCGCGCGAAGTCCTCCACCGTCTTCCGCAGCGACTCGTACTCTTCGTCCAGCCTGAAGTCGATCATTTCTCCGCCTCCGGGGTCACCACGGCCAGCACCTCGTCCAGCGCGACCTGTTGGCCCGCCTGGACACGCACCTCACGCACCACCCCGTCCACCGGCGCGACCAGGGTGTGCTCCATCTTCATCGCCTCGACCACGAGCAGCGGCGCCCCCGCCGCGACCCGCTCGCCGGGCGCCACCTTCACCACCAGGACCGTGCCGGGCATCGGGCTGACGACCGGGCCGCCCTCGTTCGACTCTCCGCGCGTCGCCAGCAGGTTGGGCCGCTCGCCGACCGCCACCGCGAAACCGTCACGCGCCAGCCATTCCCCCGCACGCCGGTACCGCCGGAACTCGCCCGCGTAGTGCACGTCGAGCCGGTTTCCCTCGCGCCGCGCGGAAACCCGCACCGGCTCCCCGTCGCCGACGACGACCGTCGCCGCGTCCGGCGAGCCCTCGACCCGCACCAGCGCCTCGGTCTCCCCGGCCTTGAGGCGCATCGTCACGCCCCCGCCGCCGCCCAGCCGCCAGCCGCTCGGCACGTCCCACGGGTCCACGACGTCGCCCGAGGGCTGCAGGTCGAGCACCCGGTCCAGCGCGGCGGCGACGAAGAACTCCTCCGGCACCTCCGAGGGCACGAGCGACTCCAGCCGCCGCTCCACCAACCCGGTGTCGATCTGTCCACTTCGGACATCCGGGTCCGCGAGCAGCGCACGCAGGAACGCGACGTTCGTGGTCAGGCCCAGCACAGCCGTGTCCGCCAGCGCGCAGTCGAGCCGGTGCAGCGCCGCCGCGCGGTCCGGCCCCCACGCGACCACCTTCGCGAGCATCGGGTCGTAGTTCGAGCTGACGACCGTGCCGGGGCTCAGCCACGAATCGACACGCACGTCGGTGGGCTCGTGCAGGTCGAGCACGGTGCCGCCGGTCGGGATGAAGCCCCTGGCCGCGTCCTCGGCGTAGACGCGGACCTCCACCGCGTGCCCGTCGAGCCGGATGTCCTCCTGCGTCAGGGAAAGCGCTTCCCCGGCGGCGACGCGCACCTGCCACTCGACGAGGTCGAGCCCGGTCACCAGCTCGGTGACCGGGTGCTCGACCTGCAGCCGCGTGTTCATCTCCATGAAGAAGAACTCGTCCGGCGCGTGTGCCGACACGATGAACTCGACCGTGCCCGCGCCGGTGTACCCCACGGACCGGGCCGCCTCCACCGCGGCCGCGCCCATCCTCGCGCGGGTCGCCTCGTCGAGGAGCACCGAGGGCGCCTCCTCGACAATCTTCTGGTGCCGCCGCTGGAGGCTGCACTCGCGCTCGCCGAGGTGCAGCACTGTGCCGTGCGTGTCGGCGAGCACCTGGATCTCGATGTGCCGCGGCGTGGTGACGAAGCGTTCGAGCAGCAGCCGGTCGTCCCCGAAGGCCGAACGCGCCTCGCGCTGCGCCGACTCCACCGCCGCCGCGAGGTCCGCCGGGTCGGTCACCAGCCGCATGCCCTTGCCGCCACCGCCCGCGGACGGCTTGAGCAGCAGCGGGTAACCGACCTCGGCGGCTGCCGCGGCGATCTCGTCCACTTCGGACACACCGGGCACCACCGGCACCCCGGCGGCCGACACCGTGGCCTTCGCCGCGATCTTGTCACCCATCGCCTCGATAGCTTCGGCGGGCGGGCCGATGAACACCAGCCCGGCCTCGGCGCAGGCGCGCGCGAACCGCGCGTTCTCCGCCAGGAAGCCGTAGCCGGGGTGCACCGCCTGCGCACCGGCGCGCTGCGCGGCTTCCACCATGTCCGAAATGGACAGGTAGTCCGAAACGCGCACCGCGGTGTCGGCCTCCCGCACCGCGCGCGTGCCGGCGTCCGCGTCCGTGTACACCGCCACCGAGCGGATTCCCATGCGCCGCAAGGTGTTCATCACCCGCACCGCGATCTCCCCGCGGTTCGCGACCAGCACCGTGTCGAACATGATCACATCCTGAATACGCCGTAGCCGACGGGTTCCAGCGGCGCGTTCGCCGCGACGGACAACGCGAGCCCGAGCACCGTGCGGGTGTCCGCCGGGTCGATCACGCCGTCGTCCCACAGCCGCGCGGTCGAGTAGTACGGGTTGCCCTGTTCCTCGTACTGCGCCCGGATGCGGTCCTTGAACTCCTCCTCGTCCCCGCCGTCACGCCGGACGGCCGAGAGCACCTGCGCCGCCTGCTCCCCGCCCATCACCGAAATCCGGGCGTTGGGCCACATCCACAGGAACCGGGGCGAGTACGCCCGCCCGCACATCGAGTAGTTCCCGGCGCCGAACGACCCGCCGATGATCACGGTCAGCTTCGGCACCCGCGCGCACGCCACGGCGGTCACCATCTTCGCGCCGTGCTTGGCGATGCCGCCCGCCTCGTACGCCTTGCCGACCATGAACCCGCTGATGTTCTGCAGGAACACCAACGGGATCGAACGCCTGTCGCACAGCTCGATGAAGTGCGCGCCCTTCATCGCCGACTCGGCGAACAACACGCCGTTGTTCGCGACGATGCCGACCGGGTGCCCGTGGATGCGGGCGAACCCGGTGACGAGGGTCGCCCCGTACTCCTTCTTGAACTCGGCGAACCGGCTGCCGTCGACGATCCGCGCGATCACCTCGCGCACGTCGTACGGCGTGCGGGAATCCACCGGCACCGCGCCGTAGAGCTGCTTCGGGTCCACCACCGGCTCCTCGACCGGCGCGACGTCCCACGGGCGCGGCGCGCGCGGGCCGAGCGTGGAGACGATGGACCGGACGATCCGCAGCGCGTGCCCGTCGTCGTCGGCGAGGTGGTCGGTGACGCCGGACTGCCGGGCGTGCACGTCCCCGCCGCCCAGCTCCTCCGCCGTGACGACCTCACCGGTCGCCGCCTTCACCAGCGGCGGGCCGCCGAGGAAGATCGTGCCCTGGTTCCGCACGATCACCGCTTCGTCGCTCATCGCCGGGACGTACGCGCCGCCGGCGGTGCACGAGCCGAGCACCGCGGCGATCTGCGGGATACCGCGTGCGGACATCGTCGCCTGGTTGTAGAAGATGCGGCCGAAGTGCTCGCGGTCGGGGAACACCTCGTCCTGCCGGGGCAGGAACGCGCCGCCGGAGTCGACGAGGTAGAGGCACGGCAGGTTGTTGTGCAGCGCCACTTCCTGCGCCCGCAGGTGCTTCTTGACGGTCATCGGGTAGTAGGTGCCGCCCTTGACCGTGGCGTCGTTCGCGACGATCACGCACTCGCGGCCCGACACGCGGCCGATCCCGGTGATGATCCCGGCGGCCGGCGCCTCGTCGTCGTAGAGGCCGTTCGCGGCGAGCGGGGACAGCTCCAGGAAGGGGGAACCGGGGTCGAGCAGCGCGTCGACCCTGTCCCGCGGCAGCAGCTTGCCGCGCTCGACGTGCCGGGCGCGGGCCTTCTCCGGGCCGCCGAGCCGCGCGGCCGCGAGCCGCTTGTGCAGGTCCTCGACCAGTTCGGCGTGCGCCGTCGCGTTGCGCGCGTAACTCTCGCTCCGCGGATCCACCGCGGTGGTCAACGTCGGTGTGTCCATGCCAGCCCAGGTTAGTCGTCGTTAACTACTGCCCCGATGTTAACGACGACTAACCACGCTGTCCAGCGGTCAGAACGCGGCGGTGAACGTCGGGTAGTAGCCGCTCGCCTGACCGGTCGCGGTCGGGTGGTACGACTCGTCGATCGGCAGGGTCACGCTGTGCAGCCACGCCGAACCGGAGCAGATCTCGTGCCCGGTGAAGGCGGGCCGGACGTCGGCGAAGGTGAACCCGGCGTTGGCCGCCTCCTTCTCGATCACCGTGTCCAGCGCGTCCGCCCCGCCGTTGATGTAGCCGCGGGAGGTGTCCGACAGCCCGACCGAGCAGGACCCGCCGATCTTGTAGAAGTGCGGGTAGCCGAGCACCACGACCTTGGCGTTGGGCGCCTTGCTCCGGATGGTCCGGTACACGGTGTCGAGCAGGCCCGGCAGGGTGGTGTTGACGTAGTCGGTGGCGTTCGCGATCGCGGTCTTGCAGCCCGAGTCCCCGCCGAGGATGCAGTCCTGCATCACGCTGCTGAACCCGGCGTCGTTGCCGCCCACGCTGATCGACACGAGCGTCGTGCTCGCGCTCAGCGCGCCCACCTGGTTGTTGAGCACGTCCGAGGTCTTCGCCCCCGAGCACGCCTGGAAGCTCAGCGACGCCCCGCTGCTGCTCGCGTAGAGCGACGGGTACGCCTTCGAACTGCGCTTGCAGCTGCTCGAGTCGATGTAGGACCCGGCGCCGACTCCCGAGGAGTAGGAATCGCCGAGCGCGACGTAGTTGATCGTGGCGGCCTGGGCGGCCGTGGTGAGTCCCAGCGTGGCCAGTACCACGGCGACGATGACGGTGACGGTTCTGCGGGCTGCGGGGACGGACATGGGTCGAACGCCCTTCTCTGAAGTGACAGACCTCCTTTAGATGTAGCAGGGTTGTTTCTCACAGGGACCCGCAATTAGTTGGAAAGTGGTAACGAGACGGCGAACGTCAGAGTGCGCCGGTGAACGCCGGGTAGTAGCCGCTCGCCTGGCCGGTGACGTTCGGGTGGAACGACTCGTCGAGCGGGAAAACCACGTTGTTGAGCCAAGCCTCGCTCGCGCAGGCTTCGTGTCCGGTGAAGGCGGGACGCACGTCGGCGAACGCGAAACCGGCGTTGGCGGCCGCCTTGCCGATCACCGCATCGAGTTCGTCGGCGGCACCGTTGATCAGCCCGCGGGAGCCGTCGGACGGGGCGAACGCGCAGGACGTGCCGAGCTGGTAGATGTGCGGGTAGCCGAGCACCACGACCTTCGCCTGCGGCGCCTTCACGCGGATGGCCGAGTAGAGGCCATCGAGCTGACCCGGCAACGTGTTGTGCACGTAGTCCACGGCCTTGTCCACCGCGGCCTGGCACGCGGCGTCGCCGCCGAGCACGCACTCCTGCATCACGTCGGTGAACCCGGCGTCACTGCCGCCGACGCTGATCGAGACGAGCGCCGTGCTCGCGCTCAGCGCGTCGAGCTGCTTGGCCGTCACGTCGGTGGTGGTGGCACCCGTGCAGGCCTGGAAGTTCAGCTTCGCACCGCTGTTCTGCGCGTACAGCTCCGGGTACGCGACCGCGCTGCGCTTGCAGTCGGCGTTCGTGTAGGACCCGGCGCCGACCCCGGCGGAGTAGGAGTCGCCGAGCGCGACGTAGTCGACGGTGTCCGCCTGTGCGGCCGTGGTGAACCCGAGCGCGACCAGTACGGCGGCGGTGAGCGCGGCGAACGTTCTGCGTGCGGTGGTCATGGAGCTCCTTTCGTGGAAGAGGGCCCACGCTGGCACCCGGCTCCCGCCTACCGGCGGGTTTCTGCCCTGACGTCCCCGCGAATCCGCCCCGGGCAGACGTTAGCGGTCGCTAACTTGACCCGATAGCATGAAGGAATGTCCAGCTCCACCCCCCTGGTCAACGGCGAGAAGGCGAGCCGCCGCGAGCAGATCCTGACCGCCGCGGCCGAACTGTTCGCGCGGCACGGGTTCCACGGGGTGGGCATCGACGACATCGGCGCCGCGGTCGGCATCTCCGGTCCCGCGCTGTACCGCCACTTCCGCAGCAAGGACGCGATGCTGGGCGAGATGCTCAGCTCGATCAGCCACTACCTGCTCGACGGCGGCACCGCGCGGGCGGAGCGGGCCGAGGACCCGGAGCACGTGCTCGCCGAACTGGTCGACTTCCACGTGGACTTCGCGTTGAGCCAGCCGTCGTTGATCACCGTGCAGGAGCGCAACCTGGCGAACCTGACCGACGAGGACCGCAAACAGGTGCGCGCGTTGCAGCGCCGCTACGTCGAGGTGTGGGTGAAGGCGATCAGGGACGCGGTGCCGGGCGTCAGCGAGCGGCGCGCGCGCTCGGCCGCACACGCCGTGTTCGGTCTGATCAACTCGACGCCGTACAACCGCTATCTGGCTGACGAAGAACTCGCCGCGCTGCTGCGCCGGCTCGCGCTCGGTGCACTGCGCGCACTCGCGTGAGTCACCCGTTCTTCGCACTGGCGCGAACCCCCGATCTCTGGTGTTTGATAGGCGGGTGAGCAGCGAGCAGAAGATCGTGGCGAAGGCACAGCGTGCACTCGTCGCGATGCGGCTCGGCCGGGACGACGACGCGCTCGACGAGGTGGCGCCGTCCTCCACGGCCGAGATGCGCGAACTGGTGCTGTTGCTGTTCGGCGAGTGCAGCACGATGGTGTCCGCGCTGGGCGACGGCGGCAGCGCGCCGGTGAAGGTGCAGGTGTTCGACGAGGCGGGCGAAGAGGTCCCGATCGACGAGGCCGACCCGCCGGTGCGCACGGCCGTGCGCACGCTGCTCGCGGAGGTGCACGGCAACACCGAGGCCGCCGAGGAGCAGGTGGAGATCGCCCTGTCGAGCGCGGCGCCGGACGAGGTGAACAGCCTGGTGCTGCAGGCACTGCGCTGGACCATCCGGCTGTCCGCCGAGTGCCTCGACCGGGACCTGCCGGTCACCGACTGGGTGCACGAGGCACTGGCGGACTGAGCCGGTGTCCTAACCCAGCAGGGACTTCACCAGTGCGGAGAGCTGCGGCGTCTCGATGAGGAACGAGTCGTGCCCGTACGGGGACGAGATCACCGCCGCCTCACCGGCCGTCGGGATCCCGGCCGCGAGGTCGCGTGACTGGTACGGCGGATACAGCCGGTCGCTGTCCACGCCCGCCACCACCGTCCGCGCCGTCACGCGGGACAGCGCCTGCCCCACGCCGCCGCGGTCCCTGCCGACGTCGTGGTCGTTCATCGACTCGGTCAGCAGCAGGTAGCTGTTCGCGTCGAAGCGGCGGACCAGCTTGTCCGCGTGGTGGTCCAAATAGGACTCCACGGCGTACCGGTCATCGCCGGGGGCCTGGCGGTGCCGGCCGAACCGCTGGGACAGCTCGGGTTCGCTGCGGTACGTCACGTGCGCGATCCGCCGGGCGATGCCCAGCCCCACGTGCGGGCCCTCGCCGGGGGCGGCGTCGTAGTAGTCGCCGCCGCGCCAGCCCGGGTCCGACCGGATCGCGTGCAGCTGCGGCGCCGCCCACGCGATCTGCTCCGCCGAGGCGGCGGCCGTGGAGGCGACCACGAGCAACGCGTCCACGCGCGCGGGCAGGCCCACCGCCCACTCCAGCGCACGCATGCCGCCCATCGACCCGCCGAGCACGAGCGCCCACCGCTCGATCCCCAGCGCGTCGGCGAGCGCGGCCTCGGCCACCACTTGGTCCCGCACGGTCAGCCGCGGAAACCTGCTGCCCCACGGCTTCCCGTCCGGATCCGGCGACGACGGGCCCGTCGTGCCCTGGCAGCCACCCAGGATGTTGGGCACGACGACGAACACCTCGTCGGTGTCGAGCGCGCGGCCAGGCCCGATCAGCCCGTCCCACCAGCCAGGCGATGGGTGCCCTGGCCCGGCCGGCCCCGCCGCGTGCGAATCCCCGGTGAGGGCGTGCTCGATCAACACGGCGTTGGACGCGTCCGAGTTCAGCTTTCCCCAGGTCTCGTAGGCGACGCGGTACCCGGGCAGGCTGCCGCCCGCCTCCAGCCGCAACTCCCCTGGCACCGTCAGGAACTGCCGGTGCCCGGGTGGATCCCCCTCCCGCCACGCACCCGTGGCGGGAGGGAGGTCCCGCGCTGGGCTCACAGAGCCGCCTTGGCCGCCCGGAAACCGGCCTCCAGGTCGGCCTTGAGGTCCTCGATGCCCTCGATGCCGACCGCGAGCCGCACCAGGCCCGGCGTGACACCGCTGGACAGCTGCTCCTCGGGGTTGAGCTGGCTGTGCGTCGTGCTCGCCGGGTGCACGATCAGGCTGCGCACGTCGCCGATGTTGACCAGCTGGCTGTGCAGCTCGGTGCCGTCCACGAACTTGCGGCCCGCTTCGACGCCGCCACGCAGCTCGAACGACAGCACCGCGCCCGCGCCCTTGGGCAGGTACTTCTGCGCGAGCTGGTAGTGCGGGCTCGACGGCAGTCCGGCGTAGTAGACCTTCTCGACCTCGTCACGCTGCTCCAGCCACTCGGCCAGCGCCTGCGCGTTCGCGACGTGGCGCTCCAGCCGCAGCGACAGCGTCTCGATGCCCTGGATGATGAGGAAGCTGTTGAGCGGCGAGATCGCGGCGCCGGTGTCCCGCAGCACCTGCACGCGGGCCTTCGCGGCGAACGCGCCGGGGCCGAGCGCCTCCCAGTACCGCAGGCCGTGGTAGCTGGGGTCGGGCTCGTTGAAACCGGGGAAGCGCTGCGGGTCGGCACCGAAGTCGAAGGTGCCGCCGTCGACGAGCACGCCGGCGATCGTCGTGCCGTGGCCGCCCAGGTACTTGGTCGCCGAGTGGATCACGACGTCGGCGCCGTGCTCGATCGGGCGCAGCAGGTACGGGGTGGGCACGGTGTTGTCGACGAACAGCGGGACACCCGCCTCGTGCGCCACGTCGGCGACCGCGCGGATGTCCAGCACGTCGCCACCCGGGTTCGCCAGTGTCTCGCCGAAGAACAGCTTGGTGTTCGGGCGGACCGCGGCGCGCCACTGGTCGAGGTCGTTCTGGTCCTCGACGAAGCTGACCTCGATGCCCAGCTTCGGCAGGGTGTAGTGGAAGAGGTTGTACGTGCCGCCGTAGAGCTTCGGGCTCGACACGAGGTGGTCACCCGCCTGCGCCACGGTCAGCACCGCGGCGGTGAGGGCCGCGGAACCCGACGCGAACGCGAGCCCGGCGACACCGCCTTCCAGCGCGGCGACGCGCTGCTCCAGCACGTCCTGCGTCGGGTTCATGATCCGCGTGTAGATGTTGCCGGGCTCGGCGAGGCTGAACAGGTCTGCGCCGTGCTGGGTGTCCCGGAACACGTAGGACGTGGTCTGGTAGATCGGCGTCGCGCGGGCGCCGGTCGCGCTGTCCGGGTTCGCACCCGAGTGGATCTGTTTGGTCTCGAAGGACCAGGCCTCGTTGCTCGTCATGGTCTCGGACGCTAGCCATTCCGGCCGTTCCCGACCAACCGGTTCCAGTGGCTGGGCACCCTTGTGGGCAGTGCTCCCGGCGTGCTGGGCAACCTGGCCTCCGGCGGCCCGAACGCGCCGTATGCTGCGCGAATGGTGTCCGTTCGCGAGGTCGTCGAGCGCGTCGGCCCCACCCTGCTGCGTGACGTGTGGGTCCCGGAGGCGTGTCCCGCGGTGGCGGACGTGGTGATCGCCGAACCGGGGGTCGCGACGTCGGTCGCGGCAGGCGATCTCGTGCTCGGTGTGGCCGCCGCCGACGTCGAGGACGCGGTCGCGCTCGTGGCGCACAGCGCCGGGCGCAAGGCCGCCGCCGTGTTGCTCAAACCCCCGCTGGCGGGCAAGCAGGCCGTGCGGCGCGCGGCGAAGGACGCGGAGATCGCGCTCGTCGAGGTGCGGGCGGCGACGGCGTGGGCGCAACTGGTGTGGCTGCTGCGGACCGTGCTCGACGCGGCCGACTCCGAGGCGATCGACGACAGCGACGCCGGCGCGGGCGACCTGTTCCGGCTCGCCGACGTCATCGCGTCGGTGGTGGACGCGCCGGTGACGATCGAGGACGTCAACTCCCGCGTGCTCGCCTACTCCGCCAGGCAGGACCTCACCGACCCCGCACGCGTGTCCACGATCATGGGCCGCCGCATCCCCGACGACGTGCTCGCCCGGTTCCGCTCGCGTGGCGTGTTCCGCGAGCTGTCCCGCGGGCGGCAGACGGTTTTCGTGCCCGCGCAGAAGGACGGCACGCTGCCACGGCTGATCGTGCCGATCCGGATGGGCGGCGAGCTGCTCGGCTCGATGTGGGCCGTCGTACGGGGCCCGGTCCCGGAGGAACGCGCGGCCGCGTTCGCCCACACCGCCCCGATCGTCGCCCTGCACCTGCTGCGCCGCCGCGCGCACGAGGACGCGCGGCGCCGTGCGTCGGCGGGGGTGCTGCGGGCGTTGCTGGAGGGGAAGGTGGGCCCGCGCAAGGCGATCGAGGAGCTGGACCTCGGCGAGGGCCCGCACCGCGTCGTCGTGGTCGACACGCCCGGCGGCGACAGCGCGGACGGCGAGGGGCTGCGGCTGGCGCTGCTGGAACGGATCTCCCACGGCATCGGCCGCCGTCCGGTCGCGACCGAGCTCGGCGGGCTGCTGTACGCCGTGGTGCCCGACGGGCACGGGCCGGGCTCGTGGGCCGAGCTGCGGAAGGCGCTGGCGGACCTGCGGCTGGCGGCAGGCAGCGCCGTGGACGTCGGCGAGCTGACCCGGTCACGCGCCGAGGCGGAGGAGACGCTGGGGCTGCTGCGAGCGGGGCTGCTGCGGGACAACGCCGGCAGCTACGACGAGGTGTGGACCGCGCTGGTCCTGCACCGCACGGCCGCCGCGGCCGCCGCCGCGCGCGTCACGGAGTTCGGGCCGCTGGAGTCCCTGCGCGAGCACGACCGCGTCCACCGCACCGAATACCTCGCCACGCTGTACGAGTGGCTGCGGTTCCCCGGCGATCCCCGCGCCGCGGCTGCGGCGCTGCGGATCCACCCCAACACCCTGCGCTACCGCATGCGGCGGTTGCTCGAACTCGTACCCCTGGACCTCGACGATCCCGACGTCCGGCTGGCGCTGCTCACGCAGCTCGTGGTCCTGCGCTGGTCCTGAGCCCGGATACGATGAACGGGTGTTCTCCGGTTCCGTGGCCCAGCTCAACCGCTGGCCGGTCAAATCCCTGCGGGGCGAGCAGCCCTCCGCCGCCCTGTTCGACCACCGCGGCATGGCGGGCGACCGCGCGCACGCGCTGATCGACCTCCGCGAGAAGCGCGCCGGCCGCGTGCTCACGGTCCGGCAGAACCCCGAGCTGCTGTCGTGGCGCAGCGAGTACCGCGGCGACGTCGGGGAACCGCCCACGCTGTACGGCCCGGACGGCGCGGAGTGGTCGTGGACCGATCCCGGGCTGCCCGCCGCGCTGACCGGATCCCTCGGTATGCCACTGGAACTGCGCACGGCGGACGGCCAGCAGGACCGCGGTCCGACGGTGCTCGTGACGGTCGAGGCGTCGCGGGCGGCGCTGGAGGACGAGCTGGGCGCGCCCGTCGCGCTGGAACGCTTCCGCCCCAACGTGCACCTGACGCTCGACGCCCCCGCCTTCGCGGAGGAGGACTGGGGCGAGGGCACGGCGATCACCATCGGCGACGTGGTGCTGGAGGCCGTCGGCGAGCGCTCCGGCCCGTGCATCCGGTGTGCCGTGCCCAGCTGGGACCCGCAGGGCCGGGAACGCTGGCCGAAGCTGCAGACCTGGCTGATCGAGCAGCACGACAACAAGTTCGGCCTGATCATGCGGGTGACCCAGCCGGGCACGATTTCCACCGGGGACGCCGTCCGCGTGGACTTCTGAGCGAAGGTCCGCCCAGGGCCGAACGAGTGAACGCTGTTCAACTCCTCGCCCGTTCTGGTCACACTGGGGCTGTGCCGTCGCCGTCCGAGCAGCAGCCCACCGCCCAGCCGCCCCACGCGCCGGCCGGGAACAAGATCCACGGCGACATCCACGGCTCGGTCGCGCAGACGGGCGAAGTCCACGGCGACATCACCGTCCAGACCATCGTGCAGGAGATCAAGTCCCCCGACGGCGAACTCTTCGAGTGGCAGGTCAACGAGGACGAGCTCGCCGAGGTCGCCGGGCAGTTCGTGGAGCCGGACGGCTACGCGCAGGCCGCGAAGATCCTCGCGGAACGGTCGGTCGTGGTGCTGCACAACACCGGCACCGGGAGGAACTTCGCCGGCCTCCGCCTGCTCGCCGGCAGCAGGCGGATCGTCCGCCTCAACAGCGGACGACGGCTGGGCGGCATCAAAGAGGACGAACTGCACGCCGACGACGGCTACCTCTGGCACGCGACCGGCCCCGGGGCCGCGGTGCTGACGGAGTTCGACCTCACCAAGGCCGCTGGGCTCGCCAGGACCCGGCACTGCCGGCTGGTGATCATCGTCGACCAGCCCGGCGACGTGCCGCATTCCGCCAACGCCCAGGCCGTTCCCCTCAAACCGCCCGACCCCGTGCAGGTGGCGCTGGCCCGGATGCGGCACCGCGCACCCGGCCGCTTCGAGGAGGCCCGGGCGGTCTTCGACCGTGTGCTCGCCGGGAAACTCACGGTCGGCGATCCACCGCACAAGGCCGCGCACGCCGCGGACATGGCCATCACGCTCACGACGGAAGGCGGCGACGAGGCGGAGTTCGCCAGGAAACTCGACGAGGACGTGGACCGCGCGGTCAAGGACATCATCCACGACGGGTGGGCTTCGGAGGAGTTCACCATGCTCATGGCGGTCGCGCTGCTGGAGGGCAAACCCTTCGACGAGGTCGCCGAACACGCGGTGCGGCTCGACCGCCTCGCCCGCGCGGCGGAGCTGCCGCAGGACCGGACGCCCCGTCCGCGGCGGGTGTTCAGCAAGCCCAAGGACCGGCTGTTGCGGGACATCCGCGCGACCACCGACCTGCGGAGCCACTCCAGCCACCCCGGCCTGCGCGAACAGACCGTGCGGTTCGAGCGGCCGGACTGGGCGAACGCGGTCCTGCGGCGGTTCTGGCAGCAGTACCACCTCGACCACAAGATCCTGCTCGACTGGATGTGCGGTTCGGACGAGCCGGAGGCCGCGGTGCAGGCGTTGTGCACCATCATCACCGAGGTCCCGGCCCACAAACCCCTGCGGCCCGTGGAATACCTGGCAGGGCACAACGGTCTGCGGCAACGCCACCTCGCCGGGAAGACGCTCACCCGCCTCGCCGGCAAACACAACCTCCGCGGTCTGGTGGAGGACATCCTGGACTCCTGGATCGCGGGCACGTCGGTCAACCGGAAGTACACGGCCGCGCTCGTCTGCGGCGCCTTCTTCGAGACAGACCGGGAACGCGCACTGGAACGGCTGGCCGAGATCGCCCGCACCGACTCCGCCAGGGCGGGCGACGCGGTCATCGCGGCCGTTCTGGTCTCGCTCGCCGACAACGCGAACGCCCCCGTCATCCTGCGCACGGTGCAGGATTGGCTCGCGGACAAGAAATCCCTCCGCACCCGCGACGGTCTGCGCCGGGTCGCGCTCGAACTGGCCATGTGGCTGCTCGGTGTCTGGACCGAGGACGACGTCCCGCTCGTCGACGCGGCGGAGCTGAGCCTGCGGCACCCCGAGGAGATGCGGGCCCTCGCCTGGACGATCGCCATGGACCGCTCCTACGGGCCGGGCTACCTCCGCAGGCTCGTCTCGCTCTGCGACCAGGGCACGCTCCGCGGAACCAGTGCGAAGGCACGGGCCGACCGCGCCGAGTTCCTCCGCCTGGCGCGGCTGCTCTGCCCCGATCTGCGCTGGCGATCCCGGCTGGAGACGACGTTGTTGTGGGGCCTGTGCCACCCCACTCGCCGCCGCCAGATGAGGTACCTGTTCCGGGCGGCGAGCAGGGTGAGCCGGGTCGACGAGGGCGCGGAACGCCCCGCCGACTCCGGTTGAGTTCAGACCACCAGCAGCGTCTTTCCCACCGTGGCGCGGTTTTCGATGGCCCGGTGCGCGTCTGCCGCCTGCTCCAGCGGGAAGCGCTGCCCGATGAGCGGGGTCAGCTTCCCGGCGGCGCCGTCCGCGAGCGCGGCTTCGGTGAACGCACGCAGTTCGTCCGGCTGGTACGAAAGGCCGCGGTGGAGCGTGACGCCCTTCGCGGCCGCGTCGTCGTCGGAGACGGGGGTCCACGCGCCGCTCGCCAGGCCGTACATCACGAGCCGCCCGCCGCGGCGCAGCAGCGAGAACGCCGTCGCGCCGGTTTCGCCGCCCACGCCGTCGAAAACGACGTCGACCTCCCCGGCTTCCTCCGCCCAGCCGGGCCGGGAGTAGTCGACCGCCACGTCCGCCCCCAGCTCCCGCGCCACATCGACCTTGCCCGGTCCCGTCGCGGCGACCACCGTGGCACCCGCGTTCTTCGCCAGCTGCACGAGCAGGCTGCCGACACCGCCCGCCGCCGCTTCGACGAGGACCCGCTGCCCCGGCTCCAGCGCGGCGGTGTGGGCCAGCGCCTTGGCCGTGCGGCCGTCCGCCAGCAGGGCGACCGCGGCGTCGAGCGCGAGCCCGTCGGGCACCAGGAACGGGTCGCGTGCGGGCACGGCGACGCGCTCGGCGTAACCCCCGGTGCCGCCGGTCGAAGTCACCACCTGCCTGCCCACGAGGTTCCCGTCCGCCCCGGCCGTCACCACGCCGCCGACGCCGTTGCCGGGGATGACCGGTGGCCGCACCCCGAACGGGTTCATCCCGCCCGCGCGGAACTGCGTCTCGACGAAGGTGGTGTTGGCGAACGCCACCGTGATCAGCACCTGCCCCGGCTCCGGCACCGGATCGGGCGCCTCGCCCGCCCGCAGCACCTCTGGACCACCGAACTCCCGCAACCACACCGCTCTCATGACCTCCACCCTGCATCCTCCAGTTAGGTGGAGGTCAACTCCGCTGTCGTGCGGGAACCATCCCCTGGCGCGAGGATTGTCGCGGGCGGACGATGACACCGCGGGCCGGGTGCAGCACCGTGGTCAACACCGACGCCGCAGGAGCACAAGCAGGAGGATCCCGTGCGTATCGCCGTCCCCCGTGAGATCAAGAAGCACGAGTACCGGGTGGCGCTGACCCCGGCGGGCGTGCACGAGCTGACCCGCCGCGGTCACGAGGTGTTCGTCGAGACGGAGGCCGGGGTGGGCTCCGCCATCAGTGACGACGACTACACCGCGGCCGGCGCGAAGGTCCTCGCGACCGCGGACGAGGTGTGGGCCGAGGGCGAACTGGTGCTCAAGGTGAAGGAGCCCATCGCCGAGGAGTACCCGCGCCTGCGGTCGGGCCAGGTCCTGTTCACCTACCTGCACCTGGCGGCGGACCGCCCGCTGACGCAGGCGCTGCTGGACTCGGGCACCACGGCGATCGCGTACGAAACGGTCCAGACCGACAACGGCGCGCTCCCGTTGCTGGCCCCGATGTCGGAGGTGGCGGGCCGCCTCGCCCCGCAGGTGGGTGCCTACGCGCTGATGAAGCCCTCGGGTGGCCGGGGTGTGCTGCCAGGCGGGGTGCCCGGGGTGCGCCCGGCGAAGGTCGTCGTGATCGGCGGTGGCGTGGCGGGCCTGAACGCCGCTCGCGTCGCGCTGGGGCTGGGATCCGATGTGGAGGTCCTCGACACCAATGTGGACCGTCTGCGTCAGATCGACCAGGAGTTCGGTGGCCGGATCCGCACGGTGACGTCGACGGCGTTCGCGATCCAGGAGTCGGTGGTCCAGGCGGACATGGTGGTCGGCGCGGTGCTGATCCCGGGCGCGAAGGCCCCGAAGCTGGTCTCGAACGACCTGGTGGCGCGGATGAAGCCGGGCAGTGTGCTGGTGGACATCGCGATCGACCAGGGCGGCTGTTTCGCCGACTCGCACCCCACCACGCACGACGACCCGACCTACCAGGTGCACGGTTCGCTCTTCTACTGCGTGGCCAACATGCCGGGCGCGGTCCCCACCACGTCGACGCAGGCCCTGACGAACGTCACGCTCCCCTACGCGCTGGCACTGGCGGACCAAGGCTGGCACCAGGCCTTGACGACGAACACCGCACTGGCCAAAGGCCTGAACACCCACCAAGGCCACCTGACAAACGCCCCAGTAGCCACAGCCCACACCCTCCCCCACACCCCCCACACAACTTTCCTGAAATAAACACCGTTCAACCGTCGGCCAGACCGGCACCGCGGGATGGGTCACCCAGGCACACGACGCGCCCAGCGGTATGGGGGTCCAGGGGGCGAAGCCCCCTGGCGGGGGTTTGGGGGTCCGACCCCCAAAAAGGTCGCGACGTTGAGCGCCAGATGGGAAGCGCGACAGCGCGAACAGGGGCGGCCCGCTCAACCAGCCTGGGGGTCACTGGGAGCGGGCCGCCAACAACAGCTTAGGTGGTCGGCGGCGAGTTCGCTGCACGGGGTCGGCGTTTTGGCGGAAATACTTCTTCACACCCCGCGGCGGGACGTCGTGATTCCCCGACGAAGTGCGGTTTTGCGTCCCGCGGCGGTCGGCGGCGGGCCGGTTTTCACCCGTTCGCCGGAGTCGTCGCGGGCCTGTCCGATGTGGAGCCGCCGCCACGGGGCGGCGAGCACGCATAGTCTGGAGCCTTGTGACCGTTGCTCCTCCTGAACCGAAGACCGGCTGGATCCGCAGACTGGGTGCCGCGTGCTGGCGGCACCCGTGGCTGGTTGTGCTGTCGCTCACCGCGGCCGTGGTGAGCGTCGGCTTCCAGGCGGTGAGCCCGCTGTTCGTGCGGGCGGCGGTGGACGACGCCGTGAGCGGGCGCACGGGGAACCTGGGGCTGCTCGCGGGCGGGCTCGTCGGGGTGCAGGTGCTGATGTTCGCGACGGCGTTCGTGCGCCGGTACGTGGGCGGCCGGCTGGCGCTGGACGTGCAGCACGACCTGCGGCGCGCGGTGTTCGGCGCGGTGTCGCGTTTGGACGGTGGCAAGCAGGATTCGCTGCGCACGGGGCAGGTGGTGTCGCGCGCGATCACGGACCTGCAGCTGGTGGTGTCGCTGCTGATGATGGTCCCGCTGTCGGCGGGTTCGGTGGTGTTCGCGGTGTTCTCGCTGGCCGCGATGCTGTGGATGTCGCCGCTGTTGACGGTGATCGCGCTGGTGGTGGTGCCCGCGGTGGCGTTCGTGGCGGCGCGGTCGCGGAAGCGGTTGTTCCCGGCGACGTGGTCGGCGCAGCAGCGGGCCGCGGATGTGGCGCAGCACGTCGAGGAGACCGTCACCGGGGTGCGCGTGGTGAAGGGCTTCGGCCAGGAGGCGCGGGAGGTTTCGCGGCTGGAGCGGGCGGCGAAACGGCTGTTCGCGGAGCGGTTGCGGGCGGCGAGGCTGTCGGCGGTGCCGACGGCGACGACGTCGGCGTTGCCCGCGGCGGGTCAGGTCGCCGTGCTGGCGCTGGGCGGCATCCTCGCGCTGCGGGGCGAGGTCACGCTCGGAACTTTTCTCGCGTTCGCCAGTTACGTGTCGGGCCTGGTGGGCCCGGCGCGGATGCTGTCCTCGGTGGTGGTGCAGGCGCAGCTGACGCGCGCGGGCGCGGACCGCGTGTACGAGCTGATCGACGCCCAGCCCGAGGTCCGCGACAAGCCGGACGCGCGGCCGCTGCCGGAGGGGCCGCTCGGGGTGGAGCTGACGGACGTGAAGTTCGGGTACACCCGTGCCGAACCGGTGCTCGACGGCCTGACGCTGGCGGCGGAACCGGGTGAGACGCTGGCGCTGGTGGGCACTGCCGGGTCCGGCAAGTCGACGATCTCGCTGCTGCTGCCCCGGTTCTACGACGTGCACTCGGGTTCGGTCCGGCTCGGCGGGTACGACGTGCGGGACGTGCGCCTGGCCGATCTGCGCCGCGCGATCGGCGTGGTGTTCGAGGAGGCGTTCCTGTTCTCCTCCTCCGTGCGCGACAACATCGCGTACGGGCGCCCGGACGCCAGCGACGAGGAGGTCATCGCGGCGGCGAAGGCCGCCGAGGCGCACGAGTTCATCGAGCAGCTGCCCCAGGGCTACGCCACGCTCGTCGGCGAGCGCGGGCTGACGTTGTCCGGCGGGCAGCGGCAGCGGCTCGGGCTGGCCAGGGCGTTGCTGACCGATCCGCGGGTGCTGATCCTCGACGACGCGACCTCGGCGGTGGACACCGTGACCGAGGCCGCGATCCACGACACGCTGCGTGCCGTCACCGCGAGCCGCACGACGTTGCTCATCGCGCACCGGCGGTCGACGCTCGCGCTGGCGGACCGCATCGCCGTGCTGGACGCGGGCCGCGTCGTCGACGTGGGTACGGCGGAGGAGCTGGAAGAGCGCTGCGAACTGTTCCGGGAGCTGGTGTCCGGGCCCGGCGAGGGTGTGGACCAGAAGCACCGCCGCGAATGCGTGCGCCACCCGGACACCGGGATCACCCCGGAGCTGTGGCCCGAGCCCGCCGAGCAGGACGACGCCGCGCAGCTCGCGGACGCGGCCCAGCAACGCACCGCCGCCGCGCCTTCGGGCGGTGGGATGGGCGGTATGCGCGGCGCGTTCGACGTGCCGCCGACGGAGGAACTCCTCGAAGGCGTCCGGAAACTGCCGCCCGCCACGGACGTCCCGGCCCTGGACGCCGACGAGGTCACGAAGCCGGATCCGCGGTTCCGGCTCGCCGGACTGCTGCGGCCCGTGCGGGCGCTGCTCACCGCGGTGGTCGTGCTCGTCGGGCTGGACGCGGCCGCCTCGATCGCGCTGCCCGCGCTGTACCAGCAGGGGGTGGACCACGGCGTGCGGCCGGGCGTGGAGTCGGTGATCTGGCTGACGGCGGCCATCGGCGCCGTGATCATCGCGCTGGACTGGCTCGTCATCGCCACGCAAACCCGGCTCACCGCGAAGGCGGGCGAGACCGTGCTGTACTCGCTGCGCGTGCGCAGCTACGCCCACCTGCAGCGGCTCGGGCTCGACTACTACGAGCGCGAGCTGTCCGGGAAGATCATGACCCGGATGACGACGGACGTGGACGCGCTGTCGACGTTCCTGCAGACCGGGGTCGCGCAGGCGGTGATCAGCGCGCTCACCCTGGTCGGCATCTCGGCGGCGCTGCTCGTCACCGACGCTTCGCTGGCGCTGTACGCGTTGTCGGTGCTGCCGATCCTGGTCGTCGCGACGGTCGTCTTCCGCAAGCTCGCGACCGCCGCGTACAACGAGGCGCGCGAGCGCGTCAGCGTCGTCAACGCCGACATGCAGGAGAACGTGAGCGGGCTTCGTGTCGCGCAGGCGTACAGCCGCGAGGAGCGCTCGGCGGAGGACTTCGCGTCCCGCAGCGACGCCTACCGCCGGTCGCGGCTGCGGGCGCAGCGGTACGTCGCGACGTACTTCCCGTTCGTCACCATGCTTTCCGGGGTCGCGGAGGCGGTGGTGCTGGTGGCGGGCGCGAACCGGGTCGCGGACGGCACGCTGCCGGTCGGGGTGCTGCTCGGGTTCCTGTTGTACCTAAACCTGTTCTTCTCGCCCATCCAGCAGCTGTCGTCGGTGTTCGACGGGTACCAGCAGGCGAAGGTGGGCCTGCGCCGCATCGGCGAACTGCTGCGCACGCCCACGTCCGTCCCGCCGCCCGAGCACCCCGTGCCCGTGCCGGAGCGGTTGCGTGGCGAGGTCACGTTCGACGCCGTGGACTTCGCCTACGCGGGCACGGAAACCCGGGCGCTGGCGGACATCTCGCTCAAGGTGGCGCCGGGTGAGACGGTCGCGCTGGTGGGCGCCACGGGTGCCGGCAAGTCGACCGCGGTGAAGCTCGTCGCGCGGTTCTACGACGCGACGAGCGGCAAGGTCGGCATCGACGGCGTGGACGTGCGGGACTACGACCTGCCCGGGCTGCGGCACCGGATGGGTGTCGTGCCGCAGGAGGCGCACTTGTTCTCCGGCACGGTCGCCGACAACGTGCGGTACGGCCGCCCGTCGGCGAGCGACGCGGAGGTGGAGGCCGCCGTGCGCGCGGTCGGGGCGCTCGACGGGGTGGCCGCTCTGCCGTCGGGTTTCCGGCAATCGGTCGGCGAACGCGGGAAGTCGTTGTCGGCGGGGCAACGGCAGCTGATCGCGCTGGCGCGGGCCGAACTGGTGGACCCGGACGTCCTGCTGCTCGACGAGGCGACCGCGGCACTCGACCCGTCCACGGAGGGCGCGGTCCTGCGGGCGACGGAGAACCTGGCCCGCCGCCGCACGACCTTCGTGGTGGCCCACCGCCTCGCGACGGCCGCCCGCGCCGACCGCATCGTCGTGCTCGACCATGGCCGCGTCGTCGAGCAGGGCACCCATGAGGAACTCCTCGCGGCAGGTGGCCACTACGCCCAGCTGTGGCGGACGGGCAACCACGGGTAGTTCTCCCGCACACCGTGCAACCCCCGCCGCCGGTTCCGCGTCTGTGCGGTGACATCGGCGGCGGGGGGACTTCCGTGGCACAACAGGACGACTTCGCCGAGTTCTACACGGCCTCCTTCGAATGGGCCCGACGCGTCGCGTACGCCCTGTGCGGCGACTGGAGCCAGGCCGAGGAACTCGCGCAGGCGGCGTTCGTGCGGGTGTACGCGCAGTGGCGCCGCATCCGGCACGAGACCGGGAAGGCCTACCTGCGCACGGTGCTGACCAGGACCTTCCTGGACACCCGCCGCCGGGGCCGGGAACGCGAACACCCCGTCGCCGAACCACCGCCGGGGGAACCGGGGCCGAACGAGATCGCCCGCAGTGACGACCGGGCCGCCCTGCGGCAGGCGTTGCTGGCGGTGCCGCCCCGGCAACGCGCCGTCCTGGTGCTGCGGTTCGTGTACGACCTGACCGTCGAGGACGTCGCCGAGACGCTGAACTGTTCCGAAGGCACGGTGAAGAGCCAGACCGCACGCGGCCTCACGGCGCTCCGGCGCGAGTACGCGCGACAGGCCGAGACCCTCGAGGACCAAAATGTGGGCTGACGAGCAAGAGCTGGGCCTGGCGTTGAAGGAGGCCGTCGCCGGGGAGGGACCGCCGCCCGGTGACCACCTGGAGGACGTCCTGCGCCGCGGCCGCCGCCGCGTCCTGCTGCGCCGCGGCGGCACGATCGCCGCGTGCGTACTCCTCGTGTGCGGGCTGTGTGCGGGCGGGTTCGCCCTGCGGGGGTTCACCGCCGGCCCGCCCCCGGTCGGCGAGGTCCCGCGCCCGCCCGTCGTGACGGCCCCGCCCACGACGACGACTTCCAGCGTGGACACGGGCAGCACGACCACGAACTCCGCCCCCGCGGGCGGCACCGGAAGCGCGCCGCCGTCCAGCACGGCGGGGCACACCAGCGTCCGGTCCAGCGACGTCGGCGTCACGAGCACGCCGTCAACCAGCCCGTCCTCCCGGCCGCGGTGCACCGACGTGATCGACTACGGCTCGGACCCGCGCAGCAACGCCGAAATCAACAGCATCGGCGAGGAGACGGGGAACTGCCCGAGCCCGATCTGGCTGCCGCCGTCGTCGCCGTCGTACGAGTCGTCCTCGGCTACGCCGTCGTCGTGAAGACCTTGCCGGGGTTGAGGATTCCCAGCGGGTCGAGCGCTGTCTTGACCGCGTGGTGCAGGTCCAGCACCGCGGGGCTCACCTCGCGGCGCAGGCCGCCGCGCTTGAGCAGGCCGACGCCGTGCTCGCCGGTCACGGTGCCGCCGAGCTCGATGGCGTCGGCGATGATGTCCTCGAACGCCGCCTGCGCACGGCGTTTCGCGTCCTCGTCGCCGATCGGCGTGATCAGCAGCGGGTGCAGGTTGCCGTCACCGGCGTGCGCGATGTTCGCGATGAGCGTGTCGTGCGCGGCGGCCGTCTTTTCGATGCGCGCCAGCATTTCCGGCACCAGCGCCTTGGGTACGCACACGTCCTCGGTCAGCACCGGGCCGAGCCGCTCCAGCGCCGGGTACGCCAGGCGCCGCGCGTCGAACAACGCCTCGGCCTCCTGCTCGTCGGAGGACAGCGCGGCCCACGTGGCACCGGCTTCCTCGAAGCAACGCAACACTGTGCGCGCCTCGTCCTCGCCCGCCTGGCCCGGCGTGTCGACGCGGCCGAGCAGCACCACGTTCGCTTCGGTGGACAGGCCCATGTTCTTCCACGCGTCGACCGCTTCGAGGCACCGCTTGTCGACCAGCTCCAGCGCCGACGGGATCACCCCGGACGCCGACACCGCACTGACGGCCTCGCCCGCCGCGACAACGGAGTCGAAGTACCCGGCGATGGTGCGCTCCACGGGACGTTTCGGTCGCAGCCGCACGGTGATCTCGGTGATGATGCCGAGCGTGCCCTCGGAGCCGACCATCAGCCCGCACAGGTCGTACCCGGCGACGCCCTTGGCCGTGCGGCGCCCGAGCCGGACCACCTCGCCGCGCCCGGTGACGACCTCCAGCGCCAGCACGTAGTCCCGCGTCACGCCGTACTTCACGCAGCAGAGGCCGCCCGCGTTGGTCGCGACGTTGCCGCCGATGGTGGACCACGGCGCGCTCGCCGGGTCCGGCGGGTACCACAGGTCCTGCGCCGCGCAGGCGGCACGCAGGTCGTCGTTCACCACGCCCGGCTGCACGACGGCGAGCCGTTCGGCGGGGTTGATCTCCAGCACCTGGTCCATCGCCTCGAAGGACAGCACAATGCAGCCCTCGATCGCGTTGGCGCCACCGGAAAGCCCGGTCCCGGCGCCGCGCGGCACGACGGGCACGCGGTGCTCGCCCGCGAACCGGACGACCGCCTGGACCTCCTCCGTGCCGCGGGGCCGCACCACCGCGAGGGCCTTGCCGTACTCGGCCCACTCGGCGTGGTCCTGCAGGTACCCCTCGACCACGTCCGGGTCGTCCAGCACGTGCTCGGCGGGCACCACCGTCCGCAGCTGCGCCACCAGGTCCATCGCCACCTCCCGGAGGTCCAGGCTACGCGGATGGCGCCTCCGCTCCGCCCCGATCTCCGCCAGGTGAGACGTGCCGCACGTACTCCTCCACGCGCCCGGCGACCGCTCGCACCCGCTCGACCAGCTGCGGGCCCGACAACTCGCCGGGATCGCGCAGTTCCGGCTGCGGCACGTAGTCCTCGACGGCGAAGAACACTTCGTCGAGCAGCCGCTCGAGCGGCAACGGCACGCGCTCGCCCGCCTCGAGCGCACGGCGTCGCGCCGCGAGCCAGCGGCCCGCGAACTCCTCCGGGCCGAGATCCCCCGCCACGAGCCGCCGGATCAGCTCCACCTGCTCGGCCAAGCCAGGAGCCATCAGACCGTCCGGACGAACCAGCCGTCACGGAAGTCGAGCACCAGCCGGTCGCCGACGCCGTACGCCTCACCCACCGCGAGGGCCGCCGCGGCGCGGACCGCGCTCTCCTCGATGTCCTTCAGGTCCAGCTGCGCGTGCACGACCTCCACCCGCTCGCCGACGTCCACCCCCAGCGAGCGCACGAGTTCGACCCCGTCACGCGCCCCGGCGAGCGCGGCCTCGACGAACTCCGCGTCCTCGCGGGGTTGCAGGGAGGTCCGGTCCTCGGGCGGCGCGGTCCAGACCACGTCGGCCGGCCCCGGTACGACGCGCACCCGGACCTGGCCGAAGTAGCCGACGCCGCCCTTCTGCCGCTGCAGGCGGAACTCGCCGGTGCGGGTCATCCGGAACTCCTCGTGCTCTGGAACAGGTGGTAGACGCTGCTCCGGAAGTAGTGCTCTGGCCCGAACCTACCGGTGACGCGCCGGATGTGGTCGTAGTCGTGGTTGCCTTCGGACAGCCACAGCTCGGTGGCGGCGTCGTCGTCCATCGTGCTCATGTCCGCCGAGCGCAGCCGGTCGAAGTCCTCACCGCGGATGCGGTGCTCGACAATTTCCATCGTGGGTGCACCCTCCCGGCGGCTGATCACGTCGAGGTACCGCTCCGCCTGTTCCCTCGTCTCCCACGCGTAAAGCCCCTCGCCCAGCTCCGCGCGCGGCCTGCCGTTCGAGTCCACCCCGGACGGCCAGGGCTCGCCCCCGTTGTCGATCAGCCGGTCAGCGTCCTGCCTGCTCTGCACGCTGTAGAACGTCTGGCACGGCGTGAGGCCGCTCGGGTCGATGGCGGCGGTCGGGTTCGGCACGTACGCCTGCGGGTTCGGCGCGGGCGCCAGCCCCAGCGGGTCGATCGCGGTGTAGCGGCCGGTGGCCGGGTCGTAGTACCGGAAGTGGTTGTAGTGCAGGCCTGATTCGCGGTCGTAGTACTGCCCGGGGAACCGGAGCGGGGTGTCCGCGCCGTCCCCGCCGCCCGGCAGGTCCAGCCCCCACAGCGTGGACCGCCGGCGCCACGCGAGCGCGCCGTCGGGGGTGACCAGCTCGGTCGGGGTGCCGACGAGGTCGGTGACGATGGAGTAGAACTCCCGGTCGAACCACTGCTGGTCGCGCGCGCTCCGCTCGACCTGCGAGACGGGGCGGAACGTGCCCGGCTCCCAGTTCCAGGTCGTGGCCGTGCCGTCGGAGTGGATCTGCTCGGCGAGCACCATGCCGTCCCAGCAGAAGTCGATCCGCTCCGCCACCACGCCACCGGCGAGCCGCAGCTTCGCGATCCGCCTGCCGAGGGGGTCGTACAGGTAGCGCCAGCGCGTGCCGTCCGGCGTGACCACCTCGACCAGCCGGTCGTCGGCGTTCCAGGTGTAGTGCCACGTCTCCGGTTTGGCCGACAAGCGCTTGCGGGAGCGCATGATCACGCGGCCCTGCGCGTCGTACCGGTAGCGCACGTTGCCCGCCTGCGTGACGGCACAACCGGAGTACTGGCGCGGCCCCTGCGCGTCACCGGACGGGTCCGGCCAGCTGGCGGAGGTGACGTTGCCCGCCGCGTCGTAGGCGTAGCGCTCGGTCCAGCCCGTGCCCGTCACCGCGGTGATCCTGGCCGCCGGGTCGAGCGTGAACGACCGGTTGCCCGCGAGCAGGTCGTCGATCCCGGCCAGGTGCCCGTCGGGCCGGTAGTGGTAGCGGCGCTGCTGGATGACCCGCGACTGGTGCCGCGCGCTGCCCACCACGGACACGGTCTGGCTCCCCAGCCGCCCGCCCGGCTCCCAGGACTGCGCGATCACGGTGCCGCTGTCGAGGAGGCGCTCGGTCTCCCGCCCCGCGCCGTCGTAGCCGAACGTCATGGTGTGCCCGGCGGTGCGCAGGGCGTCGGGCCGCCCGCCGATCCCGTACTGCCACACGGTTTCGGCACCGGTCGGCGTGCGCCGCAGTGTGCGACGGCCGATCCGGTCGTACTCGGACGTGACCACCCGGCCGTTGCTGCCTTCGGCGAGCACCCGGCCCACGGCATCGCGGACGAGCACGAGGTCCGCGTCCGCGTTGCGCGCCCGGACGAGGCGGCCCACCGGGTCGTGTTCGAAGGTCTCGACCACGTCCCCGTAGCCGCGTTCGACGACGTTGCCCAGCGGGTCCCGCCGGTAGGTGATCTCCTCCTGGTTGCCGTTCGTGCGTGCGACGAGCTGGCCCGCCGCGTCGTGCCGGTAGCGCACGGTGCGCCCGTTGAAATCGGTTTCCGAGACGAGGCGGCCGGCGGCGTCGTACTCGTAGCGCCAGACCTGGCCTCGGGAATCCGTGACCGACTTCAGCCGCAGCGCCGGGTCGTAGGCGAAGGTGAGGCTGCTGCCGTCGGGCCGGAGGTGCGCGGCGGGCAGGTCGAAATGCGTGCTGCGGATCCGGGTGACCTGACCCAGCGCGTCGACGTACTCGACCTGGTTGCCCTCACCGTCGTACCGCCACCGCTCGACGCCGCCGTCGGCGTTCACGCGCGAAAGCAGGCGGCCCTCGACGGTCCACGTCATCGTCGTCGTCGCGCCGGTGGGGTCGGTGATCTCGACGATCCGCCCGAACTGGTCGCGCCGGTAGCGGGTGACGTTGCCGTGCACGTCGATCTCGGCGACCGGCAGGCCGGCGGCGTCGGTCTCCGTGCGGTGCACGCGGCCCAGCTCGTCGGTCACCTTGACGAGCTGCCCCGTGCCGTCGTACTCGCAGTGCGTGGTGGCCCCGGTGGGGTCGGTGACCGACGTGACGCGTCCCGCCGCGTCGTACGTCCGCCGCCACACCGCGCCGTCCGGGTCGATCGTGCCGACCGGCCGCCCCGCTTCGCCGTACTCGGCGAGTGCCTGGGTGCCGTCGGGGCGGGTGATGGTGGTGAGGTTGCCTTCCTCGTCGTAGCGGTACGTCGTCGTGCGGCCCAGTGGGTCGGTGCGGGACAGCAGGCGGTCGAACTCGTCCCACTCCTGCGTGGTCCGGTGGCCCAACGGGTCGGTTTCGGCGACGACCTGCCGCCGCGCGTTCACCTCGTAGACGGTGGTGTGGCCCAGCGCGTCGGTGAAGCGGGTGACGCCGTCCTCGTACTCGAACGTGCCGTCGAGGAAGCCGCCCGAGCCCTCGTTCGCCACGCAGCGGCCGCGTTCGTCGTAGCGGTAGCGGTACCACTCGCCGTTGCGGTCGGTCCACTGCGTGATCCGCCCCGCGAGGTCGTAGTCGAACCGCAGCGGCGCGCCGGACGAGTTGAGCACCTCGGTCAGGCGCCCGGCGTCGTCGTAGCGGTAGCGCACCACCGGGATGTCCTCGCCGTGCGGGTTGCGCAGGGACAGCGCGGTGATCAGCCCGGCCGACGTGTCGACGGCCAGCTCGTAACCACCCGAGTGCCGGACCGCGGTGAGCGTCCCGGCGGCGTCACGGTCGAAGGTGATCCGGTTTCCGTTGCGGTCGGCCACCTCCCGCAGCAGCCCGGTGCCGGGAGCGAAATGCAGGCGCCGCCCCGATTCCCGCCGCTCCACGGTGAACCCGCCGTCTTCGCTCCGCGACAGCGGCCAGCGCGGCCCCAGTTCGGGCAGCACCACACCGTCGGCGGGCGGCGCCGGGTACACCAGCAGCATCCCGTCCTCGGCGACGTACACGACGCCCGCCGAATCGACCTCCACGCGCTGGTCCACCGTCGACGCCCAGCTGCGCCCGAACGACCGGCCCGCGCGGTACGACGAGACGTGGGTGCGGCGCAGCACCAGCGGCAGCACGGCGGGCAGCTCCACGTCGGTCTGCCCCAGCACCATCTCGCCGGTCGCGACGTCGATCGGGTCGTTCTCGCAGACCCGCGCGTTCTCCGGCGTCTTCGTGTCCGCCGGATCGCTGGGACGGCTCGACGGCGTGTCGGCGGAACCGGGCGTCGTGCCGTCGCCGGCGTGGGTGCCCGGCAGGTCGGCGTCCGGGGTGTGTGGGGTGTGTGGCGCGTCCGGGGCGTGCAACTCCGGCGTGTCGATCGACTTCGCGCCCGAGGGCAACGTCGCCCCATCCGCACGCCGGGCGAACTTGCGGCCCAGCTTCGACAACTTCTCGATGATCTCACCGAGCTTGTCCACGATCTTGCGGATCTTCGGCGTCACGTTCCCGATCGTCTTGACCAGCTTCCGGATCAGATCCGACACCTTGCTGATCGCGTTCGTGATCGCCGTCGTCGCCT
>NZ_FORP01000032.1 GCF_900114035.1 Amycolatopsis sacchari
AAGAGGAACGTGACCAGGAAGCCGATCGAGAAGATCATCGGCGTCTCGAAGGTCAGGTGCCCCTTCCACATCGTGCCGATCCAGTTGAAGAACTTGACGCCGGTCGGCACCGCGATCAGGAAGGTCATGAAGGAGAAGAAGGGCAGCAGCACCGCACCGGTGGCGTAGAGGTGGTGCGCCCAGACGGAGAACGAAAGCGCGGCGATCGCCAGCGTCGCGAAGATCAGTCCTTTGTAGCCGAAGAGCGGTTTACGGCTGAACACCGGGAAGATCTCCGACACGATGCCGAAGAACGGCAGCGCGATGATGTAGACCTCGGGGTGGCCGAAGAACCAGAACAGGTGCTGCCACAGGATCACGCCGCCGTTGGCGGGGTCGAACACGTGCGCGCCCAGCCGGCGGTCGGCCTCCAGTCCGAAGAACGCCGCAGTGAGGATGGGGAACGCGACGAGGATCAGGATCGACGTGACCAGGATGTTCCAGGTGAAGACCGGCATCCGGTACATCGTCATGCCAGGCGCGCGCAGCGAGATCACGGTGGTGATCATGTTGACCGCGCCGAGGATCGTGCCGAGGCCGCTGACGATCAGGCCCATGATCCACAGGTCGGTGCCGGGGCCGGGGGTGTGCGTGGCTTCGGACAACGGCGTGTAGCCGGTCCACCCGAACTCCGCCGCGCCGCCGGGGGTGAGGAAGCCCGAGACGACGATCAGGCTACCGAAGAGGTAGAGCCAGTACGAAAACGCGTTCAGCCGCGGAAAAGCGACGTCGGGCGAACCGATCTGCAGCGGCAGGACGAAATTCGCGAACCCGAAGAGGATCGGGGTCGCGTACATCAGCAGCATGATCGTGCCGTGCATGGTGAACAGCTGGTTGTACTGCTCCTGCGAGAGGAACTGAAGGCCGGGCCGCGCGAGTTCGGAGCGGACCAGCATGGCCATCGCCCCGCCGACCATGAAGAAGGCGAAGGCCGTGACGAGGTACATCACGCTGATCTGCTTGTGATCCGTGGTGCGCACCAGCCGCAGCAACGCCGAGCCCTGCACGGGACGGCGCACCGGGTGGGGCCGCGTGGCGAGGGGGCGGGGGGCGGTGGTCTTCATGGTTTTCTCCCACTGGACAACGAGTTTCCGGGCGGTTCCCCGCCGTTCACGAACGCGGTGCGCGGCTGCTGTACCGACGCCAGCGAGACGATGTCGCGGCCGAACACCCCGGCGGTCAGCCAGATCGCCAGCACCCGGACCTTGCGTTCCCAGCTGGGAACCGCCAGCACGTGGTAACCACGGTGGAGCAGCCAGGCGAGCGGTCCTTTCAGCACCAGCCGCCGGTACTGGAAGATGCCGTGCCCGATGCCGAGCGTCGCGACCGCGCCGAGGCTGCGGTGCCGGTAGTTCTTCGGCTTGCCACCGCGCAGGGTCGCGGCGATGTTCCGGGCGAGCAGCTTGCCCTGGCGGACGGCGTGCTGGGCGTTGGGCACCGTGCGAGTGCCCGGGACCGGCGCGGTCAGGTCCTCGATCCCCGCGTCGTCCCCGGCGGCCCACGCACCGGGGACCGGCTCGAGGTCGGTCCCGACCCGGAGGTCGGGTCGGACGACGAGGAACCCGCGCTCGTCCACCGGCAGGTCGGTGTGCCTGCCCACCACCGGGTTCGCCGCGTTGCCCGCCGTCCACACGATCAGCCCCGAGTCGAACGTCTCACCGGTGGACAGCACCACCCGCCCGCCGGTCGCCGACTCGACCTGGGTGTTGAGGTGCACCCGCCCGCCCCGCCCCCGCAGGAAGCCCACCACCCAGCGGCCGGGTGCGCCGGTCACCTCGGGCAGGATCCGGCCGGACGCCTCGACCAGGTGGAACCGCAGCTCGTCGCGGTCCAGTTCGGGATAGCGCCGCAGCAGCGACGTCGCCAGCGACAGCAGCTCGGCGAAGCCTTCGACGCCGGAGAAGCCGCCGCCGACGAAGGTCACCATGAGCAGCTTCCGCCGCGACGGCCCCGGCGGGAGCGTGGCCGCCCGGTCGAAGGACGTCAGCAGCCGGTCGCGGATCGCGACCGCCTCCTCGACGTGCTTGAGCCCGATCGCCTGCTCCGCGATGCCGGGGATCGGGAACGTCCGGGTGACCGCACCCGCGGTGACCACCACGAGGTCGTAGCTCAGCTCGAACGCGTCGCCGTCGGCTGGCCGGACCGTGACCACCCGGTGCTCGTGGTCGAGCGCGGTGACCATCCCGGTGACGACGCGCGTGCGGTGCAGGTGGCGGCGCAGCGAAACCGCGGCGTGGCGTGCCTCGATCGAGCCGGCCACCACCTCGGGCAGGAACGGCTGATAGGTCAGGTACGGCCGCGGGTCGACCACGGTGACTTCGGCCTGTCCCCGCCGCAGCTTCTTTTCGAGCTTCCAGGCGGCGTAGAAGCCCGCGTAGCCGCCGCCGACGATCAAGATCTTGCGCACGGCGTCCCGCCTCACCGGGGAAGCCGGCCGAGGGACAAGATCGACGTCCGACGGCCCAAGACGAGCACGGCGACCAGCACCGCCGCCGCGCTCGCGGCCACCTGGAGCGTCGCGCAGACTTCGGGAACCCGGGCCAGTGCGCCGCCTCCGGAACCCACGACGACACGGAGGCGGGCGGAGCCAGCGAGGACGAAGTGGAACAGCACGCCCAGGACCAGCGAGCCGGACGCCGAAGCGAGGACGAGAGCCACTCCGTGCCGGGCCGCGACCCGGAAGTGGCGCGTGATGCCGATCGCGGGACCGACGACACCGGACACGGTGAGACACGCCCCTTCCAGCAGGGCGACACCCCCGGCGAGCAGCCCCAGCAACAAGAAACCGGCCAGCACGAGCACGGCCTGCACCGTGACCACGGCCGCCAGCACCCGGTCCACCTTCCCGGCCAACCGGGGCAGGCGGAGCACCGCTTTGCCGTTCACCGCGTTCGTCATGGTTGCTTGGCGCCGGGTCGGCCGGACTTCTTACCGCCGGTTCGTACCGCCCGCGCTCAGGCGTAGCGGCCGGAGAACTCCGAACCGCCTTCGGTGTGGGTGAAGCGCAGGCCGACGATCGAACCGTCCTCGACCAGCCATCGCAAGTCGTACGACGCGCGGTAGCTGGGTGGCCAGAACGAGGCGAAGCGACCGTGGCTGTCGACGTACCACTCACCGCGCGTCGGGTGGCCCCGCTCGACGTAGGTGGTGACGCCGTCGGCGTCGAAGACTTGTTCGGCGCCGTCGTCGTAGACGATCCGGCCGGCCGTCAGCGCTGCGACGAGGTTCTCCGCGGCCACTCGCTCGCCATCAGCGGGGCTGAGCGACTCCAGCGCTCGGGGCACGGGACTCCTTCCAGGACCGGATGCCGTTCTCCCTGGCCTGCTCGAGTTCGTCGACGTCGGCGACCCCGACCTGCTCGCCGTGCGATCGGGCTTGTCTTCGGTCACTTGGACCGTCCCTGTTCCAGCGCCGCGGTCTCCTCCGGCGGGTCCGGTGTCCACAGTGAACCGGGCACGGGCCGGCCGCCGAACCCCAGCTTGTTCATCTTCTTCGGCACCGGCGCGCCCCGGTAGTCGAGCGGGGTGGCGGCCAGTGGCTGGTGGATCTCGATGAACGCGCCCTGCGGCAGGCGCTCGATGATGCCGGTCTCGATGCCGTGTTCGAGCACCTCGCGGTCGGCCCGCTGCAGGCCGAGGCAGATCCGGTAGGTCACGTGGTAGGCGATCGGCGGCACGAGCAGCACGCCGATGCGGCCCGCCCACGTGGTGGCGTTGAGCGAGATGTGGAACTGGTCGGCGATGATGTCGTTGAAGCCCGACAGCTCGATGACGAGGAGGAACCCGAGCGCCATCACGCCCAGCGAGGTGCGGACCGGGGCGTCGCGCGGCCGCTGGAGCAGGTTGTGGTGGCCGGTGTCCTTCGCGAGCTTCCGCTCGATCCACGGGTAGAGGGTCAGGATGCCGAAGAGCAGCGGGATGCCGACCACGCCGGGGAAGAACGCCGCCGGGATCGTGTGGTCCCCGAGGTAGACCTCCCAGGCCGGCCAGATCCGGAGCATGCCGTCGGCCCAGGCCATGTACCAGTCCGGTTGCGAACCCGCGGACACCTGCGCCGGGTTGTAGGGGCCGAAGTTCCACACCGGGTTGATCTGGAACAACCCCGCCATCAGGGCGATCACACCCGTGACGAGCACGGCGAGCGCGCCACCGTGGAGGCCGAACTCGGGCATGATCCGGATGCCGACGACGTTGGTCTCGTTCGCCCGCACGCCGGGGAACTGCGTGTGCTTCTGGAACCACACCAGCGCCAGGTGCACACCGGTGAGGGCGAGGAGGATGCCCGGCAGCACGAGGATGTGCAGGGTGTAGAGCCGCGGGATGATCTGGTCGCCGGGGAACTCGCCGCCGAACAGGGCCCAGTGGAGCCAGGTGCCGATCACGGGCACCGACAGCACAATGCCCGAGAGGGTCGCGCGGATGCCGGTGCCGGACAGCAGGTCGTCCGGGAGCGAGTAGCCGAAGAAGCCCTCGAACATGCTGATCAGGAGCAGCAGCACCCCGAGCACCCAGTTGGCCTCCCGCGGGCGCCGGAAGGCACCGGTGAAGAAGATCCGGAAGGTGTGCAGGAGCGAGGCCGCGATGAAGATCAGCGCACCCCAGTGGTGCAGCTGCCGCACGAAGAGCCCGCCGCGGACGTCGAAGGAGAGGTCCAGCGTCGTGCGGAAGGCCTGGGACATCGCCAGGCCCCGCATGTCGGTGAAGCTGCCGTGGTAGACGACTTCTTGCCTGGAGGGGTCGAAGAAGAGCGTGAGGTACACGCCGGTCGCGATGACGAGGAGGAAGCTGTAGAGCGCCACCTCGCCGATCAGGAAGGACCAGTGGGTCGGGAACACCTTGTTCAGCTGGTGCCGCAGGCCCTTGGCCAGGTGGTACCGCCGGTCCGCGTGGCCTGCGGCCTCCCCGAGGCGCCGGCCGAGCGCGCCGGTGCCCCTGGTCGGCGTGGTCGGTGAGCTCATGCTGCATTGGTGTCGCGGCCGGAGCCGGTCTTACTCCGCGAGCAGGACCCGGCCGTCGCGGCCGAAGACGACCGGCACACGTGACCGCCGGTCTGGTAGACAGCCGACTGCGTCAGCTTCCCGTCGGCTGACTCAGGGGTTCGACGGCCGCCGGCCCGTGAGCAGGACGACCGGACCGCCGTTGGCGCCCCGGACCGCGCGCTCGAGCGCGGCTGCCGCCTCGGCGAGCGGCAGGGTGACGCCCACCGGGAGGGAGAGCTTGCCCTCGCCGAGCAGTGCGCTCAGCTTCGTGAGCTGCGCGGAGTCCGGGCGGACGTAGACGTCCGCGAAGCTGACGCCCGACCCGGCCGGCCGCCGGTCGCCCGTGATCGTCGCCAGCCGGCCGCCTTCGCGCACCGCCCGGACCGTGTCGGCACTGCCGCCGGGTACCGCGTTGAGGGCGCTGTCGACTCCGGCGCCGCCGGTCCATTCGCGGATCCGCTCCGGCCAGGTCCGGTCGCGGTAGTCGAGGACCTCGACCGCGCCGGCCCGTCCCACTCGATCCGCGCTCGCCGACCCGGCGGTGGCGATCACCCGGGCGCCACGCAGGGCTGCGAGCCGCACGGCGAGTCCGCCGGTCGCGCCTCCCGCGCCGTGGACGAGCAGCGTCTCGTTCCCGGCGACTCGGAGGGATTCGGAAAGCGCTTGCTCGGCGGTCAGGGCGGGCACGGGGAACGCCGCCGCCGTCTCCCACGGCACGCCAGGGGGTTTCGGCACGACCAGTCCGGCGTCGACCACCACCCGTTCGGCCCAGCAGCCCTGGTGCCGCAACGGGAGCGGATGGCCGAGGACTTCGTCACCCGGCCGGAAGCCGGTGACGTTCGAGCCGACCGCGACCACCGTCCCGGCCACCTCCACGCCGAGCGCCATCGGCGGTGTCAGCCCGACGTCCCAACCGCCCGAACGGACGATGTCGTCCCAGTTGCCGACACCGGCCGCCGAGACGTCGATCACCACTTCGGCTGAACCGGGGCCGGCTGGCTCCGGCAGGTCGAGCAGCTCGACCGGGCCACCGAATTCCCGCATGCCAGCGGCAAGCACCACGATTCTCCGTTTCACCTCGCGCAGCGAGCCACCGACGTCGGTGGCCGTCCCGGACGGGACAGTGTTTCTGCGTACTACGCACGCGTCGTCTTAGAGCCCGGTGATCCCGCCCCACACTCCGATCGCCACCCCGCGGCGCTCGGCCGGGAACGCGTCACTGATCAGGGTCAGGCTCAGCGGCAGCACCACAGCCGCCCCGGCGCCTTCCACCACACGCGCCGCGATGAGCACCGCGGCACTCGACGACAACGCGCACGCCGCCGAAGCGAGGCTGAACACCCCGACGCCGAGGACGTACATCCGGCGCCGGCCGAACCGGTCGCCCAGCGCCGACCCGGTGAGGATCAGGCAGGCGAAGGCGAGGTTGTAGCCGTTGATGGTCCATTCGAGATCGGACAGGCTCGCGCCGAGCCGGGACTGCAGCGTCGGCAACGCCGTCGCCACCACCACGACATCGAGCGAGGCCAGGAAAGCGCCGAGGCCGGCGAGCACCAGGGTCCACCGGTGGGCACCCGCCACCCCGCCGGCCGCGGCGCCCCGAGCCGTCGGCGCTGTGTTGGTCGTTTCTGTCATGTGAGTGGAGACCAGCCGGACGCGGCAGAGGAATCGCCCTCCGGCAGATCCGGCAGGGCAACACGCCCTCGTCTTGAGCGGGCCGCTGATCGCGTGTTTCGTTTCCCGGCCGCGCGTCGTTGGGTACGAAGGTCGCCGCTGCCGTGGTAGGAGCGGGCATCGACCCGAGGATCCGCAGGACTTCCGCGGATTTCGAGCCCGGCTCTGCCATGTAGGTGACCAGCATCTGGTCCGGCGCCCCCGGCGTCGTCCAAGCGACATAGGAAAGGTCGACGTCACCGACGTCGGGATGGCGCACGAGGTTGATCCCGGTGGTCTTCTCGAAGACGTGGTGCTCGGCCCAGAGCCGTCGGAACGTCTCGCTCCGGACGGCCAGCTCGCCGACCAGCGCGGCCAGCCGGGGGTTGCCGGGATCTTCGCCGGCGGTCTTTCTCAGGATGCCGACGGTGCCGCGTTGCCGACGCCTCCCAGTCGCGGTGCCGGGCCGCGATCTCTTCGTCCAGGAACAGCAGCCACGCCGAGTTCCGTTCGGCCTCGGGCAGGGCACCCCCTCCGTCAGGGCTGGTAGAGCCAGTCGGTCCAGCGGTAGTCGTCCACCCGGCGTTCGGTGAGGTAGGTGTTGCGCAGCAGGCGGGCGAGACCGTCGCAGTGCCACAGTTCGCCCCACACGCGGGCACTGGACTGCACCCGGGCGGTGCGGGAGGTGCGCGCGTGCTGGTAGGCCGCGAGCGCGGCGGGCCAGTCCAATGTGGATTGTGCTTGCTGCTTGCCGACCTCGCCGGCGAGGGTGTGCGCGTCCTCCAGTGCCTGGCAGGCGCCCTGGGCGAGGTACTGCAGCATCGGGTGCGCCGCGTCGCCGGTGAGGGCCAGTCGCCCGTCCACCCACGTGTCCACCGGCAGCCGGTCGTACATCGGCCACCGCCGGTCGCGCCACAGCCACGCCAAGCCTCGACGCACCGCATCGCACGTGCCTTGGAACGCCGCGTCCAGTTCCTCCGGGCCGCCCCACTCGGCTTCGCCGCGGTCGTAGGCAGGTGAGGCGAACACGGCGACGGTGTTGAGCAGCTCGCCGCCACGCAAGGGGTACTGCACCAGATGACACTTCGGTCCGAAGTGGACGACCACGTCGGTGAGGACGTCGGAATCCAGCCCCGTCACCTCGGACACCGGCCGCGTGCCCCGGTAGGCGACGTAACCCGAGCACACCGGCTCGTCGCCGGAGACCCGCCGTCGCAGCGACGACCACAGCCCGTCCGCGGCGAGGACCACATCCGCCGCGAACTCCCGCTCCCCTGACCGGACACGAACCTCCCCGGGCAGCACCTCGACGTCGTCGACCTTGTGGTCGGCAAGCAGCTCGACCCCGGCGCCATGACAGGCGTCGTGGAGGATCGTCAGCAGGTCACTGCGGTGGATCACCACGTACGGCGCGCCGTACCGGTCCACGAAGTCCCGGCCCAGGTCGAGCGAGGTCAGCTCAGCGCCGTCCAGCGCGTCCTTCAGGACGAGCCGCCGCGGCAGCACACCGCGGGCGACGACCTCGTCGAGCAGTCCCCACTCGCGCAGGATCCGGGTGGCGTTGGGCGCCAGCTGCAGCCCGGCGCCCACCTCGGCGAACGCGGGCGCCTGTTCCAGCACGCGGACGCGGTGGCCGGTGGAGGCCAGCGCGAGCGCGTTGGCCAGCCCGCCGATCCCGCCACCCACCACCACGACATCGGTCTCGGTCATGTCCTCTCCTCCTACAGCCAGGGGCCGAGCTCGGGCGGCCGGCTGGTGCGCCCGGTGAGCCAGCGCGCGAGGGCGGGCCCGTGTCCCTGCGCGATGCGGCGCTTGAGCGTGTCGCCGATCAGGGCCTCGACCAGGTGTCCGGGCAGGTCCTCGAACCCCACCCCACGGTCGAGGTCGACCGCGTGCACGGCGACCTCGCGAGTGCGCATCCAGACGATCTCCGTCGCCGGGACCGTCCGGCCCTGCGCGGTGACCACCTGGTTCGCCCACGCAGCCTCGGGCAGCGCGTCCAGATCCGCGGCCAGTGCGTCCGCCGATTCGTGCACCATCTGACGCAGTTCGGCGACGGGCAGCCTGGCGCCCGCCTCGATTTCGGCGCCGCGTTGTTCAGCGCCGGCGTACATGCGGGATTCGACGCCGGTACGGGCCCAGCTGACCAGGCGCCGCAACGCTTCGGCGTTGTAGTGCAGGTGCGCGACGAGGTGGCGGCGGGTCCACCCCGGCAACGGGACCGGGGCGTCGAACTCCTCGTCGGCGAGTCCGTCGATCGTCGTCAGCACCAGCCGGGTGGCCTCGTCCAGCCACTCACGCCCGCTCATCGCGGGCCACGTTCTCCAGGCGGCCCAGGCCGCTGATCTCGGTCACCACCCGCACGCCGTCGGACAGGTAGCGCGGCGGTTTGCGGGCGTGCCCGACACCGCCGGGAGTGCCCGTGGCGATGACGTCGCCGGGCCGCAGCGTGACGATGGTGGACGCGTACCGGACCAGCTCGACGGGGTCGAACACGAGGTCGTCGGTGCCGGCCTTCTGCACCTGCTCGCCGTCCACCGAGCAGCTGAGGTCCAGTGCGGGCCGGGTACCGCCGGGCAGCTCGTCCGGCGTCACCAGGTACGGGCCGAAGGGCGTGGTGCCCTCGAACGTCTTGCCCTGCAACCACTCCGGCGACCGGTACTGCCAGTCCCGGGCCGTGATGTCGTTGAGGACGCTGAACCCGGCGATCGCCGCGGCGGCTTCCGCCTCGCTCGCGCGCCGCACCGTGGCACCGAGGACGACGGCCAGTTCGGCCTCCCAGTCCACCGCCTCCGACTCCGGCGGCAGGGCGATCGGGTCCGCGGGGCCGACCAGCGCCTCGGGGAACTTGGCGAACAGGGTCGGATGGCGCGGCAGTTCGCGGCCCATCTCGAGGATGTGGGTGCGGTAGTTCAGGCCGACGCACAGGATCTTGCCCGGCCGCGGCACGACCGGGGCCAGGTCCGCACCGGCCAGCGGCCGTTCGGGGGTGATCGCCTCGGCCCGGGCGCGCCAGTCCTCCTGGCTCAGCCAGGCTCCCACGTGGGGCGCACCGAGTTCGGCGTAGCGGTCGCCCTCGACGCGGACGGCGCGCGTGCCCTCGGCGGTGCGCAGGGTCGCGAGTTTCACCGCTGCTGTCCTCCCACCTGCACCCGGTCGGCGTGCAGCCGCTCGAAGACCGGGGTGTCGCTGAACCGGAACAGGTCCAGCTGGGTGCCGGCGGCCAGTGTCAGCTCGGCCCAGGACGGCACGGCGAACAGGTCGCCGTGGTCGACGGCCCATTCCGCGTCACCGACGCGGACGGTGCCCGCCCCCTCGAACACCTGCCACACCGACGAGCCGACCTCACGCCGCGGGGCTGTCTCGACCCCGGCACGCAGCCGGTGGAACTCCGCGCGGATCGTGGGCATGACGTCGCCCCCGGTGGCGGGGTTGGTGAAGCGGACCGCGGCGTGACCGGGTTCCACGACCCCGGGGTGGTGCTCGTCCTCCAGTGCCAGCTGGTCGCTCAGCGCCGCATCCGTGTGCTCCCACCGGTAGGCGGCGAGCGGCGAGCTCACCGCGGGCGCGGGCTGCGACACCGGGCGCAGGCCGGGGTGGCCCCACAGCCGCTCCGCCCGCGAGCGGTCCGGGGTTTCGGTGCTGGACACCTGGTCCGGGCCGAACTCGAAGAACGCCGAGCCGGTGTAGTGCACGAACGGGATGTCCAAGCCGTCGATCCAGGCCATCGGCTCACGGGAGGTGTTGTGGTGGCCGTGGAAGTGCCAGCCCGGGGTCAGCAGGAAATCCCCGCGCCGCATGGCCACCGGATCGCCGTCGACCACGGTCCACACGCCCTCGCCCTCGACGACGAACCGGAAGGCGTTCTGCGTGTGCCGGTGCTCCGGGGCGTTCTCGCCCGGGCCGAGGTACTGGATCGCCGCCCACAGCGTCGGGGTCGCGTACGGCGCGCCCCCGAGGCCCGGGTTGGCCAGTGCGATGGCACGGCGCTCACCGCCACGCCCGACCGGCACCAGCTCACCCGCCTTCTCCGCCAGCGGGAGCAGGGTCTGCCACCGCCACACGTGCGGGCGCATCGCCGGCGACGGGGAGGCCGGCATCAGATCCCCGATCTCCGTCCACAGTGGAACGAGCAGTTCCTTCTCGAAGCCCCGGTACAGCTCGTCGAGCTCCGGGGACGGGTCCGGCTGGTTGCTGGCCATGACGTGGCGGCTCCTTCCTGGCGTACCGGAGGGAAACTTAAGGCACGTTCTGGGCCAAGGGATCTAGGATTCTGCTGTGAAGAACAAGCCTCCTTACGCGATCGACTCGGTCGACCACGCGCTCCACCTCGCCACCCTGCTGCAGCAGGAGGGGCCGATGGGGGTGTCGGAAGCGGCGGAGCGGCTGGGTGTCTCCCGCTCCACGGCACACCGGCTGCTGGCGATGCTGGTGTACCGGGACTTCGCCGAGCAGGGGCCGGACCGCCGGTACCAGGCCGGTCCCGTGCTCCGGCCCGCGGACCCCGTCGCCGCGCCGGTCGCGGTGCTGCGGCAGGCCGCGATGCCGCACCTGCGGGCACTGGTGGCGCGCCTGCGGGAAACCGTCAACCTCCAGGTCCTCGCCGGTACCGAGGTGCGGTTCCTGGCGACCGTGGAGTGCGACCAGGTCCTGCGGGTCGGTGACCGGGCCGGGCGGGTGCTGCCCGCGCACCTGACCTCCGGCGGCAAGGCCGTGCTGGCCGCGCTGCCGCCCGCCGAGCTGACCCACCGGTACACCGGCACCGACGTCAACCTCACCCGGCTGCGGCGCGAGCTGGGGCTGGTGCGCAAGCGCGGCTTCGCGATCAACGACCAGCTGACCGAGCTCGGCCTCACCGCCGTCGGGGTCGCGATCCCCTGGCCGGCGGGCCAGCCCCCCGCCGCTGCGCTGTCCCTGGCGCTACCCTCGGCCCGCTTCGACCACGACCTGCTCCCGGCCTGGGTCGCCGCGCTGTCCGCCACGGCGACCGCGGTCGCCGGCGAACTCTCGGCGTGATCAGGCGGGGCCGGGAACGTGGTTCGACAACCGCTGGGTCGTGTTGTGCTCGGCGATGATGTCGAGGGCCCTGACGTCCCCGTCGGCGATCGCGTCGACCAGTGCCGCGTGCAGCCGGTAGCGGTCCTCGATGAACTCCGGCAGCGGCTGCCCCTCACCCGGCTGCACCGACAGCAGGTGCGCCTCGACCATCTCGAGCAGGTTGAGGTAGAGCGGACGCAGGATCGGGCTGGGGCTGACCTCGGCGATCCGCGCGTGCAGTGCCCAGTTCGCCCGGATGAACGCCGTCCCGTCGCAGTCCTGCGCCGCCTCCTTCATCTTCCGGAGTTCGGCCCGCATCGCCGCGATGTCCTTGGCCGAGGCGTGCTTCAGCGCGTCCTCGACGAGGAGCGGGTCGAGCGCGTCGCGGAGGCGGATGGCGTCGGCCACCGAAGCGGCGTCCTGGTCGACCGCCAGCATCGAGTTGCCCAGCCGCACCAGTGGTGACTGCTGGTCGACGAACAGCCCGCCACCGGGACCCGACTTCACCCGGACGATGCCCCGCTGCTGCGCCATCCGCAGGGCCTCGTTGAAGGTGCCGACCGACACCCCGCAGTGGGCGCGGATGTCGTCCTTCGTGCCCAGCCGGTCCCCCGGTTCCAGGTTCGCGGCCAGCGCCGCGATCTCCTCCGCGGCGCGTTCCGGCGCCGTGAGGGTGCGCCAGCGCCGCGGCTCCCAGTCCTCCCTGCGCAGCGCGGGGATGTCGGCAGTCATCGCAGGTAGCACCCTTCACCCGTCGGACGAAATCCAGCATGACGAATTTTGCCAGACCTGTTGACAGGTGAACAGTCCCCCTCCCAGACTTGCGGACAGAATTCAGCATGGTGGATTTGGCCGTGCTTGCCAATGGAGGCAAACATGCTCGACCAGCACTTCCGCGATCTCATGGCAGGGGTCTGCGCTCCGGTCACCGTGGTCACCACCTCCGACGAGGACGGCCCGCACGGCGCCACGGTCAGCTCGCTGGCCTCGGTCTCGCTGCGGCCGGCGCTCCTGTCGATCGCGCTGGACCGGCGGTCCGGCCTGCTGTCGAGGATCACCGGGAGCGGGCGCTTCGGGATCAACGTGCTCAACGCGGGCCAGGAGGACGTCGCGACGGCGTTCGCCCGCAGGGACGTGGACCGGTTCGCGGTCACCGGCTGGTCCCCCTCCCACGGGCTGCCGCGCCTGGACGGCACCGCCGGCTGGGCCGCGTGCGATCTCTGGCAGACCGTCGAGGCCGGTGACCACCTCATCCTCGTCGGCCGCGTGACCCACGCGGCGTCCGTCCAGCTCGCGCCGCTCGTCTACGGCTACCGCACCTTCGGCACCCACTCGCGGTTCAGCAGCCGGCCACGACGGCCGATCGCCGACCACATCGCCGCACTGTCCTGTTGAGACAGCCACCGGAAGGACCCCAGGAGAACCGATGACAGCACAGACCACCTCCCCCGCCCCGGCCGTCCCCAGCACGTCCGAGCTCGTCGCGCGCGCCCGTGACCTCAAACCGCTGCTGAGCAAGAACGCCGCCGCCGGTGAGACCGACCGCAGGGTCGTCGAGGAGAGCATCCAGGCGATGACCGACGCCGGGTTGTTCAAGTTGGCCGTGCCCAGGCGCTACGGCGGATACGAGACGTCCATGCGCACGATGCTCGACGTGTCGGCGGCGGTCGCGGAAGCCGACGGGGGCACCTCGTGGGTGCTGACGCTGACGAACGTGTGCGCCTGGCTGACGGGCCTGTTCCCGGCGCGGGCCCAGGACGACGTGTTCGGCGCCGACCCGGAGGCCAAGGTGTCCGGCGTGCTCACCCCGACCGCGGAGACCGTCAAGGTCGACGGCGGCTGGCGGGTGACCGGGAAGTGGTACTACAACTCCGGGTCCTGGCACGCCACCTGGGCGGCGCTGGGCGTCCCCCTCACCGACGAGACGGGCGAAGTGGTCGACCAGGCCCTGGTGCTGATCCCCCGGGCGGACCTGGAGCTCGAGGACACCTGGTTCGTCGCGGGCATGCGGTCCAGCGGCAGCAACTGCCTCGTCGCCGAGAACGTCTTCGTGCCCGAGCACCGCGTGATGCGGGTGCCGGCGGCCCTCGTCGGCGAGTACCCGACCGAGCACAAGGACACCGAGGCGTTCTACCGGTCCGCGTTCGTCCCCGTGCTCGCGCTGGTGCTCGTCGGGCCGCAGCTGGGCATGGGCCGGGCCGCGCTGGAGCTGGTGGTGGACAAGGCGGCGAAGAAGCCGATCTCGTACACGTTCTTCGCCGCGCAGCGGGATTCGACGGCGTTCCAGCTGCAGATCGCCGAAGCGGCGCGACTGATCGACACCGCGCACCTGCACGCCTACCGGGCCGCCGACGACATCGACGAGGCCGCCGCGCGCGGCGTCTACCCCGACCTCCTCACCCGCGCCCGCGTGCGGTCGGACACCGGCTACGTGGCGGAATGCGTCACCCGCGCCATCGAAATCCTGCTGTACGCGCACGGCGCCGGCTCGTTCGCCGAGGTGAACCCGCTGCAACGCATCTGGCGCGATTCCGCGACCGCGGCACGCCACGCCGTCGTGAGCCCCGCGGTGAGCTACGAGGTGTACGGCAAGGCGCTGCTCGGCGTCGACGAGACCATCACCCCCCTGGTGTGAGGTGATCACCTTGTACCACCCGGAGCACAAGGACATCATCGCCCGGCACGTCACGTCCATGGTCGCCGAACGACACGGCGTCCAGTTCGCCGACGTGACCACCGGCCCGAACCAGGAGAACCCATGAGATTGGCCAATGTGGACGGTCGTGCCGTCCTGCTCACCGCCGACGACCGCGGGGTGGACGTGGAGTCCGCCAGCGGGGGCAAGTTCGGCCCCGGCCTGCCCGGGATCTACGAGGACTGGAAGGGGTTCCGCGCGTGGGCCGAGTCGGCCGACACCTCGGGGGCCGCGCCCTTCACCCGCGCGCGGCTGGGGTCGCCCTCACCGGAACCGCGGCAGATCGTGGCGGTCGGGCTGAACTACCGCGAGCACGCGGCCGAGTCCGGGTTCGCCGTGCCGGACCGGCTGCCGCCGGTGTTCACCAAGTTCGACAGCAGCCTCAGCGGGCCCGACACCGAGGTGGTGCTCCCGCCCGGCGGGCACACCGACTGGGAGGTCGAGCTCGTGGTCGTCATCGGGGAGCGCATGGCGAAAGTCCGCGTCGAGGAGGCTTGGGACCACGTCGCGGGACTCACCGTCGGACAGGACCTGTCCGAGCGCGTCTCCCAGCTGGCGGGGCCCGCGCCGCAGTTCAGCCTCGGCAAGTCCTACCCCGGTTTCGCCCCGGTCGGCCCGTGGCTGGTGACCCCCGATTCGGTGCCGGACAAGGACGATCTCGAACTCGGCTGCTCGCTCGACGGCGAGGTCGTGCAGCAGGGCCGCACGAAGGACCTGATCTTCCCGGTCGCCGAGCTGCTGTCGAAGCTCTCGCAGACGATCGTGCTCCACCCCGGCGACCTCGTCTTCACGGGCACCCCCGCCGGAGTCGGCCAGGGCAGGCAGCCCCAGCGGTTCATCCGGCCCGGCGAGAAGCTGCACAGCTGGATCGAGGGCATCGGCGAGCTCAACCAGACTTTCACCGACGCGCGGGAGGGATGACATGAGCCTGCACAGACTCACCAGCGTCACCATCGGGGTACCCGACCTCGAGGCCACGATCGCGTACTACACTGAGTTCGGGCTCGACCACCGCGGCCAGGGGGTGTTCGCCACGCAGGACGGCGGCGAGCAGCTGCGCCTGGTGCGCACCCCGGTCCGGCGGCTCGTGGAGCTCGGCGTCGGGGTCGACGACACCGACGACATCGCCCGGATCGCGGTCCAGCTGGAGCGGCTCGGGGTGCCCAGGGACTTCGACAGCAACGTGCTGCGCGCCACCGAACCCGTCACCGGTGCGGTCGTCCGGGTCGAGGTCGCGCCGCGGATCGCACAGGCGCCGGTTCCGGCCACGCCGTACAACGGTCCCGGCCGCACCGAACGCCGCGGCCGCGCTCCCGGCGTGGTCCGGACGACCCGTGTGCAGCCGAAGAAACTCGGCCACACGGTGCTCGGCACGACCAACCTCCAGGCGACGATGGGCTTTTTCACCGAGGGCATCGGGTTCAAGGTCAGCGACTACATCGGCGACAAGGGCGCGTTCATGCGCTGCTCGGTCGACCACCACAACGTGCTGGCCATGGCGGCGCCGGTGAACTTCCTGCACCACACCAGCTGGCAGGTCGACGACGTCGACGACGTCGGCCGCGGTGCCTGCGCCATGCTCGAAGGCCACCCCGAGCGGCACGTGTGGGGGCTGGGCCGCCACCACGCGGGATCGAACTTCTTCTGGTACCTCAAGGATCCCGCGGGCAACTTCTCCGAGTACTACTCCGACATGGACTGCATCCCCGAGGACGACATCTGGAAACCCGAGGTGTGGGAAGGGGCCAAGGGCCTGTTCAACTGGGGCCCGCCGCCGCCTCCGTCGTTCCTGCAGCCGGAGGACCTGGCCGAGTTGATGACGGGACAGCATGCCCCCCGCTGACGGCACCGGCGACGACCTGTGCGAGGTTCCCGGCGAGCTGCTGGAAGCACTGCACGAGGTCGTCGCCGGACGGCAGCCGCCGGTCTGTCCACAGTAGACGCTACGGCTTGTTCCGCACGGCAGAATTCCGGGCCGCCGCTTGTGGAACCCGGCTATCGTGCAAAAGAGCCCGGTAGCAC
The DNA here is from genome assembly GCF_900114035.1 of Amycolatopsis sacchari. Classification (GTDB taxonomy): domain Bacteria; phylum Actinomycetota; class Actinomycetes; order Mycobacteriales; family Pseudonocardiaceae; genus Amycolatopsis_E; species Amycolatopsis_E sacchari. The sequence continues at coordinate 16,425 of NZ_FORP01000032.1, forward strand.
CCAGGGAGGCAGCCATGAGCCGTGATCTGCACGTCAGGCCTCCTCCCGCGACGGATCGATGCCGTCCACTCCCGGACCTCCGTCTTCCAGGCGCCGGCACAGCTCACCGATGACCCGTTCGGCCGCTTCGAGGTCCGCCACCGGAATCCCGGCGCCGAGCCCCCTCGCCCAGTCCTCCTGCTTGCGCCCCGCCTCCGCGTAAGCCGCGGCACCCGCGTCGGTGATCCGCACCAGCGGCGAGCGGCGGTGGTCCTCGTTCGCCGCGAACGTCACCAGGCCGCGCTCGGCGAGACGCCGGACGGTCGCGTGCACGCTCTGCCGCGACAACCCCATCCGCCGGGCGATCTGCGCCACCGTCAAGGGGCGCTCGGCCAGCGTGATCGCCCCCAGCACCTGCCACCTCGCGGAGGTCAGCTCCTGGTCGGCCACCAGCCGGTCCCCGGCCGCCAGGAAGACCCCGTTGGCCCGGAACGTCGTGAGCACGAGCCGCGTGACGGCGTCGCCGATGCGCGCCGATCCCTCATCAGTCACCGGAGCATGTTCACACAGCGTCATCCGGAGGCATGTCGTCAGGTCCTTGACTTATTGTCAGCTGCCTGACAACAATGGTTCCCAGCACCGGCCACCGGCAATTCCAGGAGACAACGATGTCCGAGACAGCGCACCGGATCCCCCCACCTGACGGCCGCCGTGAACCGCTCAAGGCGAACGTGTTCCAGCGCATGGCCGACGCCTCGTGCCAGCTGCTCGCCTTGTTCCCGTACCACGACGCCGGCGCCGTGGTGCCCTGCGGCGCGATCTTCACCGGCGAGCCCGACGACGGCGAGTTCGGGCACTTCTTCCACTGGAACACGGTCGAAGAGCTCACCGTGGTCTACGGCGCCAGCGGCGCCATGCTCCAAACCGGACAGATCTTCGCCAACCAGTCGTTGCACGGGGTGAACTCCTTCCTCCGCGACCCGAAGGACCCCGGCTCCTACGCGGTCATGACGATCACCCAGCGCCAGTCCGACGACGAGCGGCAGCACGAAGCGATCATCTTCCGCTGCAAGAAGTGCCACGAAGAGCTCGTGCGGTTCGACTACGAGTCGACACCCCGGGGTGTCGAGGGGCACGACCCCGCGCAGTGGGGCGGCAGCGCCGACGACGAGTACCCGGTGTTCAGCACGATCTGGGGCAGCGCCGAGGCCGCGGCCCGGCTGAACGACGAATCCGTGCGCACGTGCGGCAACTGCGGTCAGGTGAACGACGAGTTCCCGGAACCCAAGTGGGGCTGGCAACGCTGGGTGGACCAGACCCGCACGGCGAACCGGTCCAAGGCCGCGCTCCGCGCGGCGATCGAAGCCCTCGGCGACGCGAAGAAGGCGGTGCGGGCATGAAGCGGCGGCGCATGCTGAACGGGCTCAAGGCGGCGCAGGACCTCGGCGACTACGCCGACGTGCCGGTGCTGCCGGCCAACGTCGACCCGCAGGCGCACCTGTCACGCAACGCGGTGGCGCAGCCGTTCTGGCTGATCTGCGGCAAGGACAACGTCCTGGCCCAGCTGTCGGGCACCGCGGTCGTGCACCTCAAGGACACCTCGGTCCTCCGGTTCTCGATGGAGATCGGCGACCACGTCTACATCCCCGCCGGCACACCGCACCGCATCGTGCCCACCGAGGAGGGCGTGCAACTTCGTTACAAGGCCCGGGTTCCCGGGCTGGAGGGGGTGGCCTGGTACTGCCCGGGCTGCGACCGGGAGCTGCACCGCGTCGAGTGGGACACCGCCGACACGATCTCGCAGCAGGCCTACTACGACGCCTGCGCCGAGTTCAACGACAAGGACACGCTGCGCCACTGCGAGGGGTGCGGCACCACACACGACCCGGTCGACCTGACCCCGTTCTCCGCCTGGCCGGACATCGCGCGGTCGCTCGAGGCCGAGCTGACCACCACCTGAGCCGGATCCACCGGCGAGAGCCACGCTCAACGACGAGAGAGACGACCATGGCCACTTTCCTGACCCTCCACCGCGCGCCCGGGCTCTCCCCCGAGGAGATCGCGGGCTACGCACCCGACGTCGCCGAAGGCGTGCACGCCCGGTTCGGCAACCTCTACGTCAACACCGTCTCCGGGTTCATCGTCACGGTGTACGAAGCCGACGACCAGAACGCGCTCGAGGAGGAGTTCGAGCGGATCGGGTTCCCGTTCGAAGAAATCCACGAAATCGACTTCGTCCTCGATGCCGGCCGGCTGGCCGCGATGGTCGCCGGAGCCGCCTCGTGACCACGAACCAGGACGCCCCCGTCATCGACAGGGAGATTTCGCTGATCTTCCAGGGAGACTGGGGCCAGGCCAACCTCCACCGCATCTGCGGCTGGCTGGCCCAGGAGCTCGGGGACCGTTGCGCACCAGGCTCCCGCTTCGGGATCTGGTCGGGACGCGGTGGTGCCGACGCGGTCCACGCCGTGCTCGCGCACGACGTCGACGCCGCGCTGCTGACCCCGGTCGCCGCGGCCGCGGGCCTGCCCGCCGGCACCGGGCCGCTGGCCGTCGCGGGCGCCGGACGGCTGCGGGCCCTCGGCACCCTTCCCCAGCGCGACCGCCTGGTCACGTGTGTCGACGCGGCCCTGGGCGTGTCGCGGATGAGCGAGCTGGCGGAGCTGCTGCCGGCGCTGCGCATCGCGACCAGCCCCGACGACGGCGTCAACCTGATCGGCGCGGCCGCGCACCGCCAGCTGGAGGCGATCGGCGTGTCCGCCGCCCGCCTGGACGAGGCGGGCGGCGGGTTCGTCTACTCGGAACGCCCCTTCCCGGCCATCGCCGCGTTCCGCGACGGGACGGCCAACGTGCTGATCCACGAAGCGATCATGACCCCGGCCTGGCAGCGGGTGACCGAGCGGAAGGAGGTCACCTACCTCGACGTGGATCCCGCGGTGACCGAGGCGTTCGCGCGGTGGCACTGGCCCACCGCGACGGTGCCGGCCGGCTACCTGCCCGGTCTCGCCCACGACCTCACCGCGCTGGAGTTCTCCGATTTCCTGCTCGTGTGCCGCGAGGACCTGCCCGACGACATCGCGGCCCTGATCGCCTGGTGCCTGGTGTGCACCCGGCAAGCGCTCGAGGTGCAGTACCGCCACCTGCCCGCCGACCGCAGCCCGGTCACGTACCCGCTCGACCCGCGGGCGATCGCCACCGCCCCGATCCCGCTGCACCCCGCCGCGGAGGAGACCTACTCGGCGCTGGGTGACGGCGCGGACGCGTCCGGCGCCCTGATGTGGGCCTGAGAGAAGGAGTACGACCACGATGAACGCCGCTCCCGAACCGGCGGGCGACTGGCTGGAAGTGTCCACAAGCGACGGTCCGATGCGCGTGTACCGCGTGCGCCCCGCCGACCCGGTCAGCCCGCCGGCGGCCGTCCTGGTGCTGCAGGAAGCCTTCGGCGTCAACGAACACGTCCAGGACGTCACCCGCCGGGTCGCCGCCGAGGGCTATCTCGCGCTGGCCCCGGAACTGTTCCACCGCACGGGCGGCGGGACGGTGGACTACGCCGACCGGGACACCGCGATGGGGCTGATCGACGCCATCTCCCCCGACCAGATCGACACCGACGTCGTCGCGCTGCTGGAACACGTCCTCGACGCCGAGAACATCCCGGTCCAGCGTTGCGCCGTAGTCGGTTTCTGCTTCGGTGGCCGGGCCGCGATCACCGCCGCGACCAGCACCCTCGGGCTGGGGGCGACCGTCGCGTTCTACGGACCCGGGGTCGTCGCCGGGCCGCACGCCGTCCTCGACCGCGTCGAGAACATCTCCGGGCCCGTCCTGGTGCTCGTCGGCGACCAGGACCCGACCATCCCGGCCGAGCACCGGGACGCGCTCCGCGCCGCCGCCGACGAGGCCGGTGTCGACCTGCGCATCAGGGTCTTCCCCGGGGCGGGCCACGCCTTCCACTGCGACGCGCGTCCCGCGATGTACCACGAGGAGGCGGCGCGGGAAGCGTGGCAGCTGACGACGTCGTTCCTCGCCGAGACCATCGGGAAGGGGCGGCCATGACCGGCCAGGACCGGGAAGCCGACCTCGACACCGACGTGCTGATCATCGGTGCGGGCCCGAGCGGCTTGTTCGCGTCCTACTACGCCGGGATGCGGGAGTTGTCGGTGGTGCTGATGGACTCCCAGCCCGCGCCCGGTGGGCAGCTCATGGCGCTCTACCCGGGGAAACCGATCTACGACGTCGCGGGGCTGCCCGAGGTCACCGGCGCCGAGCTGACCGGCGCCCTGGTCAAGCAGGCCGAGTTCGCCAACCCGGCGTGGGTGCTCGGCGAGCAGGCCACCACGCTCACGCACAACTCGCCGGGCAGTTCCCGCCGCCTCACCGTCACCACCGACCGGGGGCGCCGGGTCCACGCGGACGGTGTGGTCGTCGCGGCCGGTATCGGGAGCTTCCAGCCCCGGCGGCTCCCGGCCGCCGAGGCCCACCTCGGCCGCGGAGTCAGCTACACCCTGAGCGATCTCGAGGACTACCACGATCGGCACGTGGTGGTCGTCGGCGGCGGGGACAGCGCCGTCGACTGGTCACTCATGCTCGCACCGGTCACCCGCTCGCTCACCGTGGTGCACCGGCGCCGGACCATGCTCGCCCACGCGCGCGCCGTCAGCACGCTGCGGGAGACGAATGCCCGCTTCGTCCTCGACGCGGAGGTGGTCGCCACCCACGGGGCGAGCCGGTTGGAGGGCGTCACCGTCCGCCGCCGCGACGGCGGCGAGGAGCACCTTCCCGCCGACGCGCTGATCGCGGCACTGGGCCACACCGCCAACCTCGGCCCCTTGGCGGGATGGGGTTTCCAGCTGGAGGCCCGGCAGATCGTCGTCGACGAGCGGATGGCCACCGGTCTTCCCGGCGTCTTCGCCGTCGGCGACGTCACCACGCACCCCGGCAAGGTCCGGATCATGGCCGTCGGTTTCGGGGAAGCAGCGACCGCGATCAACAACCTGGCCGCCGGACTGCGCCCCGGTGAGGCCGTGTTCCCCGGTCATTCGACCGAACTGATGACCACTGCCGCCACCTGACGGCGAAGGAGACTTCCCATGCCCTACGTGATCGGCGCCCAGTGCGTCGACGAGCTCGACGGATCCTGCGTGGACGCTTGCCCCGTGGACTGCATCTACGAAGGGGCGCGCAAGCGCTACATCAACCCCTACGAGTGCATCGAGTGCGGCAACTGCCTGCCGGCCTGCCCGGTCGACGCGATCACCGCCGGACCTCCCGACGCGGCTCCCGAGTGGGCCGAGGACAACAAGCGCTTCTTCGACGAGCCGCTGCCCGGACGGGACGAGCCACTCGAGTCGCCCGGCGGGGCCTCGCTGATCGAGCCGCTCGGCGTCGACACCGAGCTCACCGCCACCATCCCGGCACGGCGGCCCGACGCCGGCTGAAACCGGCCCGAGAGACAGGAGCGTTCCCCGATGCCGGACCACGTTCGCGAACTCGTCGCGACCGCCTCCCGCGTCCTGGGCGTCGCCGGTCACGGTGACCTCGTCTGGGGCCACGCCTCCGCGCGTGACCCGGAAGGACGCGGCGTGTGGATCAAGGAAGCCGGGCTCGGCCTGGAAGAAGTCGGGCCCGGCCAGGTCCACCTCGTCGACGCGGGCGGCGAGGTCGTCGCCGGGAGCGGCCCCCGGCACAGCGAGTACCCCATCCACACCGAGATCATGGCGGCACGGCCGGACGTGGGCGGCGTGGTCCACACCCACTCCCCCTACGCGCTGGCGCTCGCCGCCACGGGACAGCCACTGCGGCCGGTCAGCCACGCCGCCAACTTCTTCGTACCCCCGGAAGTCCCGCGGTTCACCGAGACAGCGGACCTGATCCTGACCCCGCTGCTGGGCGAGCGGCTCGCCCAGCGGCTCGGTTCCGCCCGTGCGGTGTTCCTGGTCAACCACGGAATCGTCACCGTCGGCAAGGACCTCGAAGAGGCCACCGTCGCCGCGATCCTCCTGGAAAGGGCCGCACAGCAACAACTTCTCACCCACGGCTACGGCGGATGGCCTACCTGGTCCGGCGAGTCCGAGGCACTGTCCAAACGAGAGCACATCTACTCCCCCGGTGCGATCCGGCAGGTGTGGGACTACCTGGTGCGCAACCTCCCGGGCAGTTGACCACGCGGGCCGGTCCCTGAAAGGAATCGCGGCAATGGCGCTTGCGAACACGACAGCGGAACAGACCCGGCGAGGAACCGGCGCGCGCCGCGCCGTCCTCTCGAGTTTCCTCGGCAGCACGATCGAGTACTACGACTTCGCGCTCTACGCCACGGCTTCGTCCCTGGTGTTCGGCCCGGTGTTCTTCGCGTCCCTGAGCCCGCTCGTCGCGACGGTGGCGTCCTACGCGACGTTGGCCGCGGGGTTCGTCGCCCGGCCCGTCGGCGGGCTGGTGTTCGGGCATTTCGGTGATCGGCTGGGCCGGAAGCGGATGCTCGTCGTGTCGATGACCGCGATGGGAGCGGCCTCCGCGCTGATCGGCGTGATCCCCGCGGTGCCGACGTGGGGCGCGACCCTGCTCGTGCTGCTGCGGGTCGTGCAGGGTGTGGCGATCGGCGGCGAATGGGGCGGCGCCGCTCTGCTCTCCGCCGAGCACGCGCCGGAGCACCGGCGTGGTCTGGCCGCTTCCTTCACCACGGCAGGGGCGCCGACGGGCACGGTCCTGGGTGCCGTCGCGCTGGCGCTGGCCGGGCTGCTGCCCGCCGACCAGTTCCTGTCGTGGGGCTGGCGGATTCCCTTCCTGTTCTCCGCGGTCCTGCTCGTCGTCGGGCTGTTCGTCCGGACGAAGGTGGCGGAGAGCCCGGTGTTCCGCGCGGCCGCGCCCCAGGCGGAAAGGCGGCGCCCGCCGTTCATCGAGGTTCTGCGCAGGCCGCGCGCCGTGATCGTGGTGTTCCTGTCCTGCCTGGCCGGTTTCGCCATCCAGGCGATGTTCGCGACCTACGGGGTCACGTACTCGGCGGGCCACGGGCTGACGAGATCGGCGGCGCTGCTCGCGTTCGCGATCTCACAGGCGCTCGCGATCCCCGGCACGCTCGGGGCGGCGTGGTTGTCGGACCGGTACGGCAGGCGGCCGATCATGCTCGCCGGTCTCGCCGGCATGGTCGTGCTGACCTACCCCGTGTTCCTCATGCTCGGCTCCGGGCGCTTCGCACTCGTGCTGACAGCTCTGGTCCTGGCACTGGCCTTGTGCCAGGGTGTGGCGTTCGGCCCGGTGGCGGCCTTCATCAGCGAGCAGTTCCCGACACACGTGCGGTACACGGGTGTGTCGCTCGGGTACCAGACGGCGAGCGTGGTGGGCGCGGGTTTCACCCCGCTGGTCGTCGCCGCGCTCGCGGCGAACACGCACGGGTCCACCACGGCCTTGATGGTGTACCTGGTCGGCCTGTGCCTCGGCAGCGGCCTGGTGATCGCGGTGTGCACCAAGGAGACCAAGAACGTCACCCTGTCGTCCTAGAGGTCAGTGCGGAATGGACACTCCTTTTCCCACGGCCGGCTCAGGGGCTCACGACGGTCATCCACATGGGTTCGTCCCGGCGCTGCATCGCTTCGACGGCCTTGATCGCGTCGGTGAGCGGGAAGCGGTGGGTGATCAGGTCATCGGCTTGGAGGGCACCGGTTTCCAGGAGCCGCAGGACTTCCTGGGCGTCGGCGCGGGTGCAGGCACGGGTGCCGACGAAGCGCCAGCAGTTGACCATGAGCGCGATCGGGGGCAGCTGCAGCGGATCCGTGTTCGCTCCCATGTGGACCAGCGTGCCGCCGGTGGCCAGTGCCGCCATCGCCTGGACTGCGCCCGGCCCGCCGGGGAGGAAATCCACGACGGCGTCCGCCCCGTGTGGCACCAGCTCGCGCAGACGGCGGGTGAGCCCGCCACTGGTCGCCCAGTCCCCGGGAAGGTCGTTCAGCGCGACGAAGTCCGCGGGCACGCCGCTGAGCCGACCCACGGATTCGAGCCGTGCGCTGTCCCGGCCGACGAGGACGAGCCGGGCGATGCCGAAGTGCTCGGCCAGTTTGACGGTCGCGGTTCCCATGGTCCCGGTCGCCGCCGTGACCACCACGGTCGAGCCGAACGGGAGGCCGGCGCACTTCAGCGCGCGGACGGCGTTCGCGAGGTCGTGCACCTTGGCCGCGACGTCGAAGCCGACGGAATCCGGCAGGGGGTCGATCAGCCAGTGCGGGACGCGGACGTACTCCGCGAGCCCGCCGTCGTGGTACTCCTCGTACAGCGGCATCGGGACATCGGACCACGCGGCATGGCCGAGCATGGCCTGCTGCGGGCACATCATGTCGCGGTCGGACCGGCAGTACCCGCACTCGCGGCAGTTCAGGTTCGGGTGCACCCGAACCCGGTCGCCGACCGCGACCCCGCCCACCTCGCTCCCGACGGCCGCGACGGTACCGGCCGCTTCGTGGCCGAGGGTCGTGGGCAGGTGCTTGAACGCCCCTTGTGCCAGCAGCCGCACCATGCCCGGCGCCAGCCCCGCGGCGGCGACCTTGACGAGCGCGTCCCGGGGACCCGGCACCGGCACCGGCACGTCTTCCAGCACGAGGGCGTCGGCGCCGCGGTGGGCGCGCACGGCGAGCATGGTGGTCATGCGCGGACCTCCGTGTCCAGGCTGTCGAGCAGTGCGGCCGAGCAGGGCTCCGCGGTGCGCGAGGTTTCGCCGATCTGCGGCAGCTCGCGGTGTGAAAGCAGACTGAGGTACTCGCCGGGCTCGCTAGCCACGCTCGCGTGGGAGATCCCCAGCGGGATGCGGACGAAGTCGCCGGGCCCGAGTTCGACGACCCCGCGCTGGGTGATCAACGTCCGGGCTCCGCGTGCCTGGTACTGGATCTCGTCCGCGTCCAGCGTGCGGCGGTACCGGCGGCGCCCTCCGGGAGCCGTGGTGACGACGCCGAGCCGGACGCGATCGGTGCCGTACAGCCACGTGGTGCCGGGCTCGGGGGCGGCGCGCAGCACCGTCATCCGGTCGTCCTCGGCGTGCACCTGTTCGAGGAGCCGCTGTTCGTCGGCACCGAACACGGTGATGTCGTGCCCGGGCGTGCCCATGCACTGCGTGACCGCCTCGTTCACCGCACCCGGCTGCCAGCCGGGGAACGGCGGGAACACCGGCCCGGACTTTCGGTCGGGCGGTGCCAGTTCGGCGACCGGCGCGGGGAGGTAGAACAACAGATGGCTCTCCGCCCGCCCGTAGTTGTCGTGGGCCACCCCACGCGGAATGCGGGAGAACTCGCCCGGCCGGTGTTCGATGACGCCGAGTTCGGTCATCAGCGTGCGCTCACCGGCGATCTGGTAGGAGATCTCGTCCACGTCGCAGTTGCGGTGGTAGAACGGCTGCCGGTTGTCCATCGTCTGCCACTCGACGCGGATCTCGTCGTTCTCGTACACCCCGCGCGGCGGCGCGAACGGCTGCGCGCGGTACTCCTGCGGGAAGTGCACGACGCTCAGCAGCGGATGGTCACGCCACAACTTGAGCGGCACCTTCGGCGGGTGCGGCGGCGACAGCAACAGGTTCTCGTCGCGGGTGACGCTCCTCAGTGGAGCGTCGGCTCCCAGCACCATGACGTCCTCGATGACCGGCATGGCGACCTCCTTGTCGTGGCGTGCCAGAACCACACTAGCGCAAAGTCCTATGCATCAAAATCGCGATCCTGATAGATAGGACACTCAACCTGTCCTGATATTCGGGACACATGGTTTGACAATCAGGTCTATCCGCTCTTAGCGTGAGATCACCCGCCGGAGCCGCAGCGTTCGCCGCCCGGCCCGAGGCTGTTCAGGAGTTGCGATGGAGCAAGGGGAATCCGCTCGGCTCACGGTCGACAGGAGCCGGTGCGAGGGCTACGGCATGTGCGAACAGGCCGCGCCGGGCCTGGTGCACCTCGACGAGAACGACGAGCTGGTCATCGACGTGGCCGAGGTCGCGCCCGGGCAGAAGCCGCTCGCCGAGGCCGCGGTGCACGCCTGTCCGGTCGCGGCACTGAGGATCTCCGCCTCGCCGGTGCGGTCGTGACCACTCGGCGCCACGTGGTCGTCGTGGGCGCTTCCCAGGCGGGCTGTGCGTGCACGAATGCCTTGCGGGGGCTGGGTTTCGACGGTGACATCACGATGGTGGGCGCGGAGCCGCACCCGCCCTACACACGGCCCCCGCTGTCGAAAGGCGTGTTGGTCGGCTCGGAGCCGGACGACAGCGTGTTCCTGCCGGTTCCCGGCGACGCCGAGGTGCTCACGGGGATCGGGGCCGTCGGACTCGACCGCGATAAGAACCTCGTCGAACTCACCACCGGGGACAAGCTCCGCTACGACGGCCTGGTCATCGCCAGTGGTGCCCGGGCGCGCCTGCTGGGTGACCCCGGGCAGGGCGAGATCACCCTGCGCGGCCTCGACGACGCGGTGGCCCTGCGGAAGAGCCTTGCCGGCGCACGCGACGTCGTGGTGGCCGGCGGCGGTTTCCTCGGGATGGAACTGGCGTCATCGGCCGCGGCGCTCGGGAAGTCCGTCACGGTCGTCGACGTGGTCACGCCGCTGCTTTCCCGGCTCGGCCCGGCACTGTCCGCCCTGTGCCTGGAGGCCGCGGCGGACCACGGCGTCCGGGTCCGCGTCACCGGCACAGGCCTCCAGGTCGGCTTCACCGACGGCCGGCCCAGCAGGCTGACGTCCGCCGACGGCGCGTTCTCCGTCGATGCCGATCTGGCGGTAACGGCGGTCGGCGACGTGCCCAACACGGAATGGCTGCACGACACCGGCCTCCCACTCGAAAACGGGGTCGTGACGGACGAGGCGTGCCGCGTCGCTCCCGGCATCGTCGCCGCCGGCGACGTGACCTCCGTCCGCCGCGACGGCGGGCACGTGCGGACGCCCCACTGGTCGAACGCCTTGTCCCAGGCCAAGATCGCGGCCGCCGCACTGCTCGGCCGCGAGCCGGAGCGTCCCGCGCGCGGGCACGTGCCGTTCTTCTGGACCGAGGCCTTCGGCCTGAAGATCCGCCTGGCCGGGCACCTGCCACCCGCCGGTGAGCCCACCGTGCTCGAAGGTTCCCTCGCCGGCCGGCGCGCCCTGCTCGTCTGGCCCGGCACCGCGGCCGCGGTCAACTTCCCCGCCCCGGCACCGAAACTCACCAAGCTCGCCCAGCAACTGCCCACCCACTGAAGGGAACGCGATGCACGCGATCGCCACCGCACCGCGGTCGGACGTCGATCTGTTCTGCGAGGACGTCATGGCCGACCCCTACCCCGTCTTCCGCGAGCTCCGTGACGCGGGACCGGTCGTCCACCTCGACCGCTTCGACGTGTTCGCCGTCCCCCGGTACGCGGAAGCACGCCACGTCCTCGGCGACTGGGAATCGTTCTCCTCGGCCGACATCGCGCTCAACACGCAGTTCAACCACTACATCGGCGACGGCATCATCCGCTCCGATCCCCCGCTCCACGAGGCGCAGCGGAACGTCCTGGCCGGGCGCCTGGCGCGTCCCGCGCTGCGGGCACTCCAACCGGAGATCGACCGCCGCGCCGAGGAGACGGTCGACGCGCTCGTCGCACGGGGTTCCTTCGACGCGGTCGGCGACCTCGCGCGGCGGTTCCCGGTCGAGGTGGTCGGCGACCTGATCGGCCTCCCCCAGGAGGGCCGGGAGGAGCTCCTCCCCCTCATCGACGCGAACTTCAACTGCTTCGGCCCGGACAACGAACGCACCCGGGCATCCGTGCCGCGGCTGCCGACGCTGGCCGAGTGGGTGGTCACCCACGCGGCCCGCGACCAACTCACCGAAGACAGCATGGGCAGGGCCGTGTTCGACGCGGTCGACGCGGGACAGCTCCCGGCGGAGGCCGCCCCGTGGCTGCTGATGACCTACGTCGTCGCGGGCATGGACACCACGGTGCACTCCATCGGGCACACGATCTGGCTCCTGGCCCGGCACCCCGGCCAGTGGGACGCGTTGCGCGCCGACCCGTCCCTGGTCCCGCAGGCGTTCCGCGAAATCGTGCGCTACGAATCGCCGGTCCAGGTCTTCGGCCGCACCGCGCGAACCGCGTGGACGGTCGACGGCATCACCGTCCCGGAAGGCGCCCGGCTGGCTGTCCTGTACGGATCCGCCAACCGCGACGAGCGCAAATGGCCGGACGCCGACCGGTTCGACATCACGCGGAACAACGCCGACCACCTCGCCTTCGGCTACGGCCTGCACGGCTGTGCCGGGCAGGCGCTTGCCCGCCTGGAAGGGGAGGCGCTCCTGCGGGCACTCCTGAGCCGGGTTTCCCGGATCGAGGCCGGCGAACCGGTCCGCCACTTCAACAACGTGCTTCGTGGCCTCGAATCGTTGCCCGTCACCGTGCACGCCTGACGTCCGGCTACCGCCACCCGGACGGGAAAACCCGTCCCCAGCAAGGAGGAGACCCCGATGAAAATAGTCCAGCTCGATCCCGCGACCACCTTCCAGCAGCAGCTGGCCGGCAGCGGGACCGGCCCGGTGGTCCTGATCAACCGCTTCACCGTCCCGCCGGAATTCGAGGCGGAGTTCCTGAGCCTCTGGCAGGAGGACGCGGCGTACATGCTCTCGCACGGATGCCTGTCGGCGCAGATGCACAAGGGAACCGAGGGCAGCACCAGCTTCGTCAACATCGCGCTCTGGGAGAACGCCCAGGCCCTCGCGCGGGCCTTCGCTTCCGAGGAGTTCCAGGGCCTGCTCGCCCGCTACCCCGACACCTGCACGATCTCACCGCACCTCTTCACGCGGATCGCCGTGCCCGGCGTGTGCGTGGGAGACAGCGTCGGCGCATGAGGGTGGACATGGAGTCGCTCCGCGCCGAGGTGGCCGTCGTGGGCGCAGGACCGGTGGGGATGACGGCGGCGGCGCTGCTGGCCGCGCGAGGGGTGCGGGTCGTCGTGCTGGAACGGAACGCGACGACCAGTGACGCACCCAAGGCGATCAGCCTGGATGACGAGGCTTTGCGCGTGTACCAGTCGGCAGGGCTGGCCGAGCGGATCCTCAAGGTCATCGTGCCCGGCATCGGCACGCGGTACTACGACGCGCTGGGCCGGCCGGTGCTGCAGGCTCGCGCGCCGCAGCCGGGCCGGTTCGGTTACCCGTTCAAGAACCCGTTCGCCCAGCCGGACCTGGAACGCGAACTGCACGCCTCGCTGGTGGCGCACCGCGGCGTCACGGTGCGGATGGGCGCGGAGGTCACCGCGCTCGACCAGGACGGCGACGGCGCCGAAGTGCGGTACCGGAGGGCGGACGGGACGGCGGGCGTCGTGCACGCGGCGTACGTCCTCGGGTGCGACGGTGGCCGCTCGACGATCCGCGGCCTGCTGGGCGTGGGGATGACCGGGCGCAGCCACCCCGAGTCGTGGCTGGTCGCCGACGTGCTCGGTGACCACCACGACGAGCGTTACGGGATGCACCACGGTGACCCCCGCCGACCGCACGTCATCGTGCCCGGCCGCGACGGCCGGTGCCGCTACGAGTTCCTGCTGCACGAGGGCGAAGGCGGCCCCGACGACCATCCCGATTTCGCGCTGGTGCGGCGGCTGCTCGCGCCGTTCCGCCCGATCACCCCGGGGCAGGTCGAGCGGGCCGTGATCTACCGCTTCCACGGGCTCGTCGCCGACCGGTGGCGGGCGGGCCGGGTGTTCCTGCTGGGCGACGCGGCGCACATGATGCCGCCGTTCGCCGGACAGGGCCTGAACTCCGGCGTCCGCGACGCCGCCAACCTGTGCTGGAAGATCGCCGACGTCCTGGCGGGCAGGCTCACCGAGTCCGCTTTGGACACCTACGAACTGGAACGGCGGCCGCACGCCGAGGCCACCGTCCGGCTGTCGGAACGGCTGGGCCGGATCGTGATGAGCACCGACGCCCGGTGGGCCGCCCGCCGTGACGCCTACTTCACCACGATCCTCCGCGATCCGGCCAAACGCGCCTTCTTCGAGGAAATGCGGTACCGCCCACCGCACACCTACCGGACGGGACTGCTGGTTCCCCCCGCGGGCACGATGATCGGCCAGCCCCGTGTCTTCGACACCGCCACGTCCTCGATCCGCCTGCTCGACGACGCGCTCGGCACCGGCTGGGCCCTGCTCGCGGTGGGCACGTCCGCGGCCGACCTCGACGACGCCGCGAAGGCGCTCGGGCACCTGGCGCCTTCGACCGCGCGGATCGCCGTCGACAACCGTCTTCCCGCCGGTGGCGGGCGCCTCCTGGTGGACGTCGACGGCCGCCTGGACCAGGAATTCACGCCTCACCGCGGCCGGATCGTGCTGCTGCGGCCGGACCACTTCATCGCCGCGTCCTGGCCGCCCGGCCACCTGCCCGCGCTCGCGGGGGCACTGCACCTCGCCACCCCTGCCCATGCCTGACCCCCAGACCAAGGAGGAACCCATGTCCCGCCCCAACCGCGTCGTGCTCGACGAACCCGCCGCCGCCGGCACCCTGCGCCGCACCGCGACCTCCCACATCGGCCTCCGGGTCCCCGATGTCGCCGCCGCGGCGGAGTTCTACGCCCGCATCCTCGGCCTCGCCCCGCACGGTGACCTGCCCGGCGGCGGGCGGCGCCTCGGCTGGGGGCTGGGCCACCACGTCGTCGACCTGCTGCCCGGGGAACCGGGTCTGGACCACATCGGGTTCGAGGTCCGCGACGCCGACGGCCTCGCCGCGCTGGAGAAGCGACTGCGCGAGGCGGGGCACACCGTTACCGAGCTCGACCCGTCCTACCTCGACGACGCCACCGGCACCGAACCCCGGGGCCTGGTGTGCACCGACCCCGACGGCAACACCGTGCACTTCCACACCCCGGTCCGCCGCGCCGGCGAGCACGCCGCCGACACCGGACGCCGCCCCATCAAGTACCAGCACGTCACCCTCGCCACCGCGGACCTGCCCGCCATGGTCGCCTTCTACACCGGCGTCGCCGGGTTCCGCATCTCCGACCAGCTCGCCGACGGCCGCTTCGCCTGGCTGCGCTCCGACCGCGACCACCACACCCTCGCCGTCGTCCACACCGGACAGTCCGGATTGGACCACTACTCCTACGACCTGGCCGAGTGGGAGGACTTCAAGGCCTGGTGCGACCGGCTCACCGAACAGGAGGTCGACGTCGTCTGGGGCCCCGGACGCCACGGCCCCGGCAACAACCTCTTCATCTTCTTCGACGACCCCGCAGGCAACCACGTCGAACTCTCCGCCGAAATGGAGAAGTTCCACGACGACCGCGTCACCTACGTCCCCCGCCGCTGGGAACCCGTCCCCGCCAGCGTGAACCTCTGGGGCGGGCAGCTCGCGAAATGGCGCCGCACCTCGGAAGGGAACTGACCCGTGCCTTACGCCACCTACGAACACCAGGGCCGCCGCCACGTCGGCCGCGTATCCGGCGACCAGTTGATCCCGCTCGACGGCCTGACCGAACTCGGCCGCGACACCCCAACCGAGGCCCTCGCGGCCGCGACGGAACTGCCCGGCCAAGCGGTGTCCGTGGACGACGTGTACCTCTGCCCGGTCGTCCCGCGGCCGGACAAGATCATCTGTGTCGGCCTGAACTACCTCACCCACGTCGGCGAGACGGGCCGCGACCTGCCCGACTACCCCGTCATGTTCACCAAGTTCGCCTCCAGCCTCATCGGTCCCCGCGACGACATCCTGCTCCCGGCTGAATCGTCCCAAGTGGACTACGAAGCCGAACTCGCCGTCGTGATCGGCCGCGCCGGCCGGCGCATCCCCCGCGAACAGGCCGCCGAGCACATCCTCGGCTACACCGTGGCCAACGACGTGACGATGCGGGACTACCAGTACAAGACCCACCAGTGGCTGCAGGGCAAGACCTGGGACCACTCCACACCACTCGGCCCCTACCTCGTCACGCCGGAGGAGGCCGACGTCTCCGCCGCCGGAATCCGCACCATCCTCAACGGACGCAAACTGCAGGACTCCGATACGTCCCGGCTGATCTTCGACCTCCCGACGCTCATCGCCACCGTCTCGGAGTTCACCACCGTGCTGCCCGGCGACGTCATCCTCACCGGCACCCCCGGCGGCGTCGGCTACCGCCGGGACCCGCAGGTGTTCCTCCACGACGGTGACGAGATCACCGTCGAAGTCGACGGAATCGGCTCACTCACCAACAAGGTGCGGCGGGAAGCCTGATCAGCGTGGCCGGCGGAGGCGAACGACGCCTCAGCCGGCCACCGTCGTCAAGCGCTCACTGATCTCCCCGGCGGCCGCGCGCACCGCGGCGACGACCTCCGGCTGCCGGGCGGGCGGCACCCGCGAGGCCACCGCCGCGACACTGACCGCCGCGACGACGGCACCCGACTCGTCGCGGATCGGCGCCGCGATGCCGAGAACGTCACTGTCCAGTTCGCCGCGGGTGACGGAATGGCCGGCCCGGCGGATCCGCTCGAGCCGGGTCATCAGCTCGTCCACGTCGGTCAGGGTGGCACCGGTGAACGAGCTCAGGTGGGCGTGCTCGAGCAGGGCCCGGATCTCGACCGGGTCCGCCCAGGCCAGCAGCACCAGCGCCGACGCGCCCGCGTTGAGCGGGAGCGCGCTGCCCCGCTCGTAGGAGATCCGCACCGGGTGGGCCACCGACTCGGCGCGGTCCAGGCACACCACCCGGTCCCCCGACCGCCGGGTCAGCAGCACCGATTCCCGCGTCTGGGCGGCGAGGCGCCGCATGACGGGGAGGGCGATGTCGGACAGCCCGTAGGCGCGCCGCGCCACCCTGGCCAGTTCGAGCACGCGCAGCCCGAGCCGGAACCCGCCACCGGGCGCCTCTTCGAGGAACCGGTTGGTCACCAGGCTCTGCAGGTAGCGGTAGGCCGTCGACCGGGACGTCCCCAGGTGCTCGGCGACCTCCGTCCCCGACACCACCGCGCGGTCGTCGGTGAAGATGCCGAGGATGTCCAGCGCGCGGTCCGCGGTGGAGTTCCGCTCGCGGTAACCCGAAGTCCGCCCGGCATCTTTTCCTGACATGCAGGACATGCTACCTGAAAAACAGGCGGCTTCAGGCACCGGCGCGGAGATAACCGGTGACCATGGCCACCAGCTCGCGCTCCAGGCGGTCCGTGTCGATCGAACCGGGCGCGGCCACGAGCTGGTGCACGGTCAGCTCCACAGTGGACGTCACGAGCCGGGCGGCGGTTTCCTTGTCCCGCACCCCGACTTCGGGGTGCCGCTCCAGCAGCTCCCTCAGGTGGCCGACCATCTCCCACTCCTGCCGCGTGACCCGCTGCAGCAGCTCCCCCGAGCGGGGTGCCTGCTCGATCATGATCCGCAGCAGCTGCGGGTCGTCCAGGTGGTTGTCGATGACGGTGCGCACGAAGACCCGGACGACGTCCTCGAGCGGTTCGGCGCGGTCCTTGAACCGTTCGAGGACCGCGGTGGCCCCGTCGGCGTCGAGGTGGCGGACGAGCAGCTCGGCCAGGATCGCGTCCTTGTTCGGGTAGTACTGGTACAGCGAGCCGATCGAGACCCGCGCCCGCTCGGCGATCCGGTTCGTGGTGCCCGCCGCGTAGCCGTACTCGGCGAAGACCTGCCCGGCGGCGGTGAGGATGCGCTGCCGGGTCAGCTCGGCCCGGACCTGCCGCGGCTGTTTGCGCGGCTCGAGCCTGCGTTGTTCCGAGGTCACGACTCCCCCTCCTGAGGGCGTGGAAGCGAGTAGCCGCCGAACTGAGCTATTGCTCGGAATTCTGCCCCGTCCGCGGCGGCGGCCGCGACCTGGCCGGACACCGCGGGCCCCAGCGCACGGGACGGACCCCGAAAAGCGAGTAGCCACAGATGCGAGTGATTGCTCATAATTGAGCCATGAGCAGCGGTAATACTACCGTCCACCGGCTGACCACGGCGGACGAGATCGAGGCGGCGGTGGGCCGCCCGGCTCCGATGATCACGCTCAAGGAGGTCAGCGCGCTCGACGAGGGGTGCCGGACCGTGCTGGCCCGGTCGCCGATCGCGGCCTTCGGCTACCGCGACGCCGACGGCGTCAGCCGGACGACCTTCATCGGCGGCAGCCCGGGCTTCGTGCGCGTCCATTCGCCCACGCGGATCTCCTTCGCCGTGCCCGGAGGTGGTGCACCGGAGGGTCCGGTCTCGTTCTTCTTCCTCCTGCCGGGCGTCGGGGAGATCCTGCGCGTCAACGGCGTGGCGACCGCGCGGAAGGGCGCGGAGACGACCGTGAGGATCGAGCAGGCCTACGTGCACTGCGCGCAGGCGGTGATGCGCTCCCGCCTGTGGCAGCCCGCCGTCCGCGTCGAACCCGCCGTCACCGGGATCAGCGGGGACGGGCCGTTGTGCCGCCCGGGTATCGCCGAGTTCGTCGCCGCGGCACCGTTCCTCGCACTGTCCTCATGGGACGGTTCCGGCGGGAGCGACACGAGCCCGCGCGGGGACCAGGAGGCGGTCGCGCGGATCCTGGACGGGCGCACCCTCGTCATCCCGGACCGCAAGGGCAACAAGCGCGCCGACACGCTGCACAACCTGCTCCAGGACAACCAGCTGTCCTTCGCCGCGCTCGTGCCGGGCCGCAGCGGCGTGCTGCACGGCCGCGGCCGCTGCACGATCACCGACGATCCCGCCCTGCTGGAGACGATGGCCCTGCGGGGCATGCCCCCGCAGCTCGCGCTCGTCATCGAGGTCGAAGACGCCGAGGTGCGGGCCAACGACGCCGTGACGCGCTCGCGGCTGTGGACGCCCGAGGCGTATCTCGACGACGGCCCGATGCCGAGCCTCACCGCGGTGGCGGCACAGCACCTGGCCGCCAATTCGGCGAAAAGCGAAGGGGGCCCGCCCGCGCTCCTGCTGAAGGTCCTCGGAGCGATCCCGGGAATCGACAGTGTGATGCGGGTCGTGATGGACCGGGCTTACCGCTCTGGCCTGCGGAAGGAGGGTTACGACGACCTCGGGCGCGGCCCCCGGCGTCGTGGCTTCCGGCGCCGCCGCTCCCCCGACGACAGCGGGACGGCGAACCCCTTGCGGGAGGTGCGCGTCGTCGAGGTGCGCAAGGAGACGCCGAGTGCCGTCACCCTCGTGCTGGAGGACGCCGGGAGCAAGCCGCGCTCGTTCGACTTCCGGCCCGGCCAGTTCTTCACGCTGGTCGCCGACGTCGGCGGCCGCCAGGTCCGGCGGGCCTACTCCGCCTCCTGCGCGCCCGGGTCCGCGCGGCTCGAGGTCACCGTCAAGCGGGTCGAGGGCGGCGGGTTCTCGACCCACGTGCACCAGCACCTGCGGGCCGGGGACCGGCTCTGGGTCCGCGGCCCGTCCGGCTCCTTCCACGCGCCACCGCAGCCTCCGGAGGAGGTCGTGCTGATCGCCGCGGGCAGCGGGGTGACCCCGATGATGAGCATGATCCGCACCCGGCTCGCGGACCGGGCGGCGGGCGACCGGATCGCGATGCTCTACAGCAGCCGCGACGAGGAGGAGATCATCTTCGCCGGCGAGCTGGCCCGGCTGGAGGCCGAGCAGCCCGGCCGGCTGTCGGTCACGCACGTGCTGAGCCGCCGCGACGGGCGCCTCGACGCCAACCGCGTCCGTCACTGGATCACCGAACGCGCTCCGGCAGAAGGCGCCCACTACTACCTCTGCGGCCCCGAACCGCTCATGGACACGGCGCGGGACGTCCTGGCCGACCTGGGCGTCCCCGACGCCCAGGTGCACCAGGAGCGCTACTCCAGCGGCGCGGACCCCGTGACGACCGTGACCGAGCCACAGAAGATGATCGTCGAGGACGGGGGCCGGCCGGTCGGCACGGTGACGGTCGAACCCGGCCAGACACTCCTCGACGCGGGACTGGCGGCCGGACTGCCCATGCCCTACTCCTGCACGGTCGGCAACTGCGGCGAATGCATGGTGCGGCTCCGCGCCGGGAAAATCGCGCAGAACGAGCCGAACTGCCTGACGCCACAACAAAAAGCCGACGGCTACGTGCTGACGTGCGTGGGGTGCCCGCTCTCGGAGGTCACCCTCGACATCGCGGACCACTGACCGCCGTCGTCACGCGAGGACGGCGCGCATCCTGGCTTCCGCCTTGTCGATTTCGCCGAGCTGCTCCAGGATTTCGCGCGGCGACGACTCGCCGACCACCTTCTGCAGCAGTGGAGTCCGGTCCAGGACCAGGTCGCGCAGGGGGCGCAGCGGCCGGGGCGCGTGGTGGAAGACCTGCCCGAGGACCCAGGCCTGCTGCGACTGGCGGGCCGTGTGCGGCTTGCGCGGTGCCTCGAACGCCTCCAGCGCCCGCCGCACCGCCGCGTAGTCGCCCAGGTCGACCCCGGCCAGGTGGCGGCCCAGGAAATAGCCGTCCTCGGTGGCCATTCCCGCGCCGTAGGCCGCGTAGGGCGAAGTGGGGTGCGCCGCGTCGCCGACCAGCGTCGCGCGGCCCTTCGACCACTGCTTGAGCGGTCTGCGGTCACGCAGCACCCAGCGCTGGACGTTCTCCGGCGCCGTCGCCGCGATCAGCCGCGGCAACGGGTCGGCGAAGCCGGCGCCCATCGCGGTCGCCGTCGCGTGCAGGTCCCCCGTGAACTCCGTCGCCGCGTCGTGAGCACCGAGCACCCACCACTGGAACCCGTCGCGCCCCTTGTGCCGGATCGACGTCCAGCTGCCCTGCACCGTGCGGTCGTGCGCAACGATGCACAGACCGGCTTCGGCACGCACCTCCTCGTCGAGGGTGAAGCCCCCGAAGATGTGCAGGTTGTGCTCCCGCTTGGGCGACTCGCCCCACAGCGTGCGCCGCACCAGCGAATCGATCCCGTCCGCGCCGACCACCACGTCCGCCTCGACGACCTCGCCGTCGGCCAGGAACAGCCGCGCCCCCGCCTCATCCTGCTCGAACCGCTCGACCGGCCGGTTCACGTGCAGCACACCGCGCGGCAGCGCCGACAGCAACCGCTCGTACAACTCCGGGCGCAGCAGCCCGATGAACCCGCCCCCGTAGGCGTCGACGACGTGCCGCGGCAGCTCCACGCGGGCACGGGTGCGCCCACTGGCGCTGCGGAACTCCGAGTAGCACGGGGCACCCAGGTCCGCCGTGTCGACACCCAGCAGCCCCAGTGCCTTGATGGGCGGGGGCCACAGGTTGAGGATGTTGCCCGCCGGCCGCGCCTGCGGGTAGCGCTCCAGGAGGGTCACCTCGTGACCGGCCTGGTGGACCGACAGCGCCGTGGCCATGCCGGCCGGCCCGGCGCCGATGACCGCGACGCGGCCCCGTCTGGGTGACGTCATCGTCGTTCTCCTCACTGAGAAACCGTAGTGCCGACTCCGGTTAGGTGGGCAAGAGCGTAGTGGACGCTACGGTTTTGTCAACGCGACGTCAGCTGCCGGCGGGCGCGGTGGAACGACGCGGGATGAGGGTCGGCGCGGCGACGAGGGTGCGGGGCGGCTCGCCGCGCCCGGATTCCTTGAGCAGCTCGAGAGCCCCGGCGGCGATCTGCCCGAACGGGACGCGCACGGTGGTCAGCGGCACGGGCAGCCGGCTGACGATGGGGATGTCGTTGTAGCCGACGATCGACAGGTCCTCGGGCACGCGCAGCCGGAGCGCGTGGGCCGCGGCCAGCACGCCGATCGCGGTGTTGTCGTTGACGGCGAAGATCGCGGTGGGCCGGTCCGCCCGGTCGAGCAGGGCCCGCCCGGCGATCTCCCCGGATTCGATCGAGAACGCGTCCCCGGCGACCAGCCGGTCGTCGAAGCCGATCCCGGCCTGGTCGAGGGCTTCGCGGTAGCCGGCGAGCCGCTCGATCGCGCTGGAGGCGTAGGCCGGGCCGCCGACCAGGCCGATCCGGCGGTGGCCCAGGTCGAGCAGGTGCCGGACGGCCAGGTGCGCGCCGAGCCGGTCGTCGCCGACCGAGGCGGGCCCCGTGCCGTCGGTGCGCAGGGCCAGCGCGTGCGGCACGTCCCGCGCGGTCGGCGTGCCGAGCCGGGCGGTGGTCAGGATCAGCCCGTCGACCCGCCGCCGCACGAGCGTCTGCAGCGCGAGCTGTTCGGTGTCCGGCTTGTCCTCGGTGGTCGCGACGATGGCGAACATCCCGCGGGCTCCCGCGGCGGCCGCGATCTCCTCGTAGAGCATCGCCATCACGGTGTCGGTGAGCCGGGGCACGATCACCCCGACCGTGTTGGTGCCCGACCGGCGCAGCCCGGAGGCCAGCGGGTCGCGCACGTAGCCGAGCTCGGCCGCGACCCGGCGCACCCGTTCCGCGGTGGGACTGGTGGAGTGCGGCAGCCGCTCGTCCAGGACACGGGACACGGTGGACTTGCTGACCCCGGCGGCCCGGGCAACGTCGAGGATGGTCACCACGGGGGCCAGGCTACTGGCCGGCGAGGACTTTCCGGATTCACTGTTGACGGCGGGAAGCACGTGCCGCATCCTATGGGAACGTTCCCGCAACCGTTCCCGACCAGAAGGAGCACCTCGCGATGACACTCGACCTCCGCGGCCTCAACCCGGCGCCGGTCACGCCGTTCACCCCCGACGGCGAGGTGGACCACGCCGCGATGGCCAAGCTCGGCACGTGGCTGGCCGGCCACGACGGCGTGAAGAGCCTGGTGATCCTCGGCCACGCCGGCGAGGGCACGTTCCTCACGCAGGAGGAGCAGGTCGCCACCATCGCGAACCTGGTCGAAGCCGTGGACGTGCCGGTGATCGCCGGCATCACCGGCGAGGGCACCGCGGTCGCGGTCGCCGAGGCGAAACGCGCCGTGGCGGCCGGCGCGAAGGCCGGACTGATCTACCCCTCACACGGCTGGCTGCGCTTCGGCTACCAGGCGGGCGCCCCGCAGGACCGCTACCGGGCGATCTACGAGGAGTCCGGCCTGCCCTGCATCCTGTTCCAGTACCCGGACAACACCAAGGCCACCTACGACCTGGACACCCAGCTCGAGATCGCCGCCCAGGAAGGCGTTTTCGCCACCAAGAACGGGGTGCGCAACATGCGCCGCTGGGACACCGAGATCCCCGTGCTCCGCCGCGAGCACCCCGACCTGCAGATCCTGTCGTGCCACGACGAGTACCTGCTGCACACCATGTTCGACGTCGACGGCCTGCTCGTCGGCTACGGCGGCCTCGCTCCCGAGCCCCTGCTCGAGCTCATCGCGGCGGGCAAGGCCCGTGACTACCCCGCGGCCCGTGCCGTGCACGACCGCCTGCTGCCGGTCACCAAGGCCGTCTACCACCGCGGCTCGCACATGGAGGGCACCGTCGCCCTCAAGCTCGGCCTCAAGGCGCGCGGCATCCTCGAGCACGCCGGCGTCCGCTCCCCGCTGATCGACCTCTCCCCCGAGGCCGAAGAGGAGATCGTGCAGGCGCTCAAGAGCGCCGAACTCGTCTGACCCCACTCGCGTCCCGGCGGCGGCCCCCGCCGCCGGGACCGGCGACAATGCTGTCCCGACGACTCCGCACCGCAGCGGAGGGCGAGGAAACGAAACCATGACGACTTTCGCCGCCGGCAGCTCCGGCGCGCCCGCCAAGGCCCACGCCGCGCTCGTGGCGCGGCTCGAGCGGCTCCCGGTCACCCGCCGGCTGTTGATGATCCGCGTCATCATCGGCACCGCCACCTTCTTCGACGCCTACACCGTGCTGGTCATCGCCTTCGCGATGCCCAAGCTGGTCACCGAATGGCACCTCACCCCGGCGTGGGTCGGGCTGATCCTCTCCGCGGGCTACGTCGGCCAGTTCGCCGGCGCGATCCTGTTCGGCTGGCTCGCCGAACGCGTCGGCCGCCTGCGCACCCTGCTCATCACCATCGTGTTGTTCGTGTCGATGGACATCGCGTGCCTGTTCGCCTGGAGCGGCGCCTCGATGCTGGTGTTCCGCTTCCTGCAGGGCATCGGCACCGGCGGCGAGGTGCCGGTGGCCAGCGCCTACATCAACGAGTTCGTCGGCGCGCGCAAACGCGGCCGGTTCTTCCTGCTCTACGAGGTCATCTTCCCGGTGGGCCTGCTCTTCGCCGGGCTCGCCGGGTACTTCCTGGTGCCGGAGTTCGGCTGGCGCGCCCTGTTCGTCGTCGGGCTCGTCCCGGCCGTGCTGATGATCCCGCTGCGGGCGTTCATGCCCGAATCGCCGCGCTGGCTCGCCGCCAAGGGGAGGTTCGACCGCGCCGACAAGG
Organism: Amycolatopsis sacchari; assembly: GCF_900114035.1. Taxonomy (GTDB): domain Bacteria; phylum Actinomycetota; class Actinomycetes; order Mycobacteriales; family Pseudonocardiaceae; genus Amycolatopsis_E; species Amycolatopsis_E sacchari. The sequence continues at coordinate 40,515 of NZ_FORP01000032.1, forward strand.
TCGTCACCATGCTCGAACGGGAGGCCGTCAAGGAGGGCAAACCGCTCCCCGATCCCGTCCCGCGCCCGGTCACCGCACCCGCCGCGGGTGCCGGGTGGCGCGAGCTGTTCCGCGGGATCTACCTCAAGCGCACCCTGATGCTGTGGGCGCTGTGGATCACCGTCTACGTCATCAACAACGGGCTGGTGACCTGGCTGCCCACGCTCTACCGGCAGGTGTTCGACCTGCCCCTGCAGACCAGCCTGCTCTACGGCTGGATCACCTCGGCCGTCGGCGTCGTCGCCTCCGTCCTCTGCGCGCTGTACATCGACAAGGTCGGCCGCAAACGCTGGTACGCCCTCGCTTTCCTGGCCGCCACCGTGCCGCTGGTGATCCTCACGGCCCTCGGCGCCACGACCGCCACCCAGGTGGTCGTCCTCGCCCCGATCGCCTACGCGATCCTGCAGACCATCGCCTTCTCGCTCTACCTCTACTCCGCCGAGCTCTACCCCACGCGGCTGCGCGCCGTGGGCACCGGCTTCGGCAGCGCCTGGCTGCGCGCAGCTTCCTCCGCCGGGCCGCTGCTCGTCGGCTTCGTCGTCGCCGGCCTGGGTATCCGCTACGTCTTCGCCGCGTTCGCCGTCGTGGCGCTCGTCGGTGGTCTGGTCACCATCCGCCACGCGGTGGAAACCAAGGGCCGGGTCCTCGAGGAGCTGTCCCCCTGACTCGACGACGGGCGCTGATACTGTAGCGAGCGCTACGGTTCAGTCCACGCGGTGAGGAAGTCCATGAGCAGACCGGCACCCGGCGGTGAGGCGCCCAGCCTGCCGATGGTCCGCCCTCCCCTGCAGAAGCGGTCACGCGAAGCCTGGGAGCGCATCCTCAACGCCGGCGTGACGATCATGGAGACCAGGGGTTACGAAGCCTTCACCATCGCCGCGGTCTGCGAGCAGGCCGGCGTCGCCCCGCGCGCCGTGTACGACCGGGTCGACGACAAGGACGCCTTGTTCCTCGCCGTGTACGAGCACGGGATCGCCCGGGTCCGCGCGGACGAGGCGGTCTTCGAGGGCGAGCGCTGGGACGGCGTGCCCCCGGACCGCCTCGTCGACCAGGCGGTCCGGGAGCTGGCGGGCATCTTCGCGAAACACGCCGCGTTCCTGCGCTCGGTCGTGCTGATCTCCGGGGTGCACGAAGAGGTCTACCGCCGCGGCGCCAAGTACAGCCGGGCCGTGGGAGACCGCTTCACCGGCCTGCTGCTGCGCTGCCGCGGCGAAATCCGCCATGAGGATCCCGAGGGCGCGGTCCGCCTGGTCTTCACCACCCTGTTCTCGACACTCGTCCTCCGCACCGCGTACGGACCGGCGTTCACCACGAACCCCTTGGCGGACAAGGACTTCCTGTCGATGCTGACCGACATGGCACGGCGCTACCTGCTCGGGTGACCACGGCTGCGACGTGGATCGCGCACCCGAAGGCCGCCGGGATCCAGGCGGAGGATGCGGCGATCCTCCTGGGACACGACGACCTCGCACGCCGTAGGTCACCGCCGGGTGAGAGACGGGTGGGCGAGCACGAACTCGCGGAGCAACCCGGCGGTTTCCCGCGCGAACTCCACCGTGATCCCGTGCCGTGCCCCCGGGATCACCTCCAGCCTCGCCCCGGGGATCGCGTTCGCGATCTTCCGCCCGGTCCCGGGGGTGGCCGCGGGATCCTCCTGGCCGTAGATGAGCAGGGTGGGCGCGGTGATCCCGGGCAGGCGGCCGGTGAGGTCGTAGCCCGGGATCGCGGCCAGCCGCCGCGCGTCGGCCTCCGGGGAGCGGTGGACCAGCATCGACTTGAGTTCGGCCACCACCTTCCCGTCCGCCTGCCCGCGTTCCGACAGGGCGAAGGCGAGCATCTGCGCATCGCGCTCCGACGGCGACTGTCCGACGATCTCGAAGGCCACGGGTACCTGCAGGGCCGAGGCGTCGGAGAAGGTGTCGCCGACCGTCAGCGACTGCACGACCTGGGGCACCGACACCGTGACCTGCAGGGCGATGAAGCCGCCGAACGAGGAGCCGAACAGGTGCGCCCGTTCGTAGCCCAGTCCCCTGATGAGCGCGGCGCAGTCCTCGGCGGAGTCGGGGATGCCGTAGGGCTCCGGCGGGTTGACCGGCGCTCCGCTGTCGCGCCGGTCGTAGGCGATCGCCCGGATCCCGTCCCCGAGCAGGGGCCGGAACGTGTCGTACTGGATGTGGGTGCTTTCGCCGCCGTGCAGCAGGACCACCGGTTCACCGGCCCCGGACTCCGCGTAGGCCATCTCGATCTCGCCCGCCTTCACCGCCTTCAGCGCGGCGCTCATGCCCGCACCTCCGCGTTCCCGCCGACGAACGTCCCGCGGCCGTTGGTCTCCCCCGGCAGGCGGTGCTCGCTCGGCGAGCGCTCGCTGATGTAGTGCGTGGCGGTGGTGTCGCCGGGGTTCTGCGCGGCGGACTCCACAACGCTCACCTTCTCAAAGAGGCTAATTGCCTCTTTAACTTGCCCCCGCTCCACCTCGGTGTCCACGGCCGGGTGGATGGGAAGATCGGAGGCGTGCCAGAGAACGGGGAGACGACCGGCGCGCGACCGGCGGCGCGGCCGGGCGGCCGCAACGCCCGGGTGCGGTCGCGGATCCTCGCGGCGACGACGGAGCTCGTCGCCCGGGACGGCGTGGCCGGCCTTCGCTACGAAGAAGTCGCGAAAGTCGCCGGTGTCAACAAGAACACCGTCTACCGCAACTGGCCGGACCGCGCCGAACTCGTCAGCGAGGCTTTGCTGCGGTACGCGGAGGACTCGGCCCCTTTTCACGACTCCGGCGACCTTCGCCGCGATCTGGTCGACTTCCTGATGGCGTTCTCCGAGCGCCAGTCGAGCCCGATCAACCGTGCCCTGGTGCAGGCCGCCGTCGCCGCTCCCGGGAACACGGACCTCGACGAGGCGGTCCGGGTCGCCTACGACCACCGGCTCTCCACCGTCCGCAAGCGGTTCGACAGCGCCGTCGCCAAGGGCGAGATCCCCCCTGTGGACAGCTATTTCCTCACCGAACTGCTGTCAGGGCCGGTGTACCTCTACATCAACCGGCGACGCCGCCCCTTCACCCGTGAGGTGGCGGAGAAGATCGTCGACGTCGTCCTGGCCGGCATCCACGCCACCACGCCGTAGGGCGAGCCCCAGGTCTTCGCGGGTCCTATGGTTTTCGACCATGGCGGGTGACACCACTGTGGAAGCGATCAACCAGGCGGCGCGGTACCTGGACCTCGCCGGGGTGTTCGCCGCCGCGATCCTGGGCGGGGCGGTCGGGCGCAGCGAACGGCTGGACCTGTTCGGGATCCTCGTGGTGGGCAGTATTTCCGGGCTCGGCGGAGGCGTCATCCGGGACACGCTCCTGCAGCACGGAACACCCGTCGCGCTCACCGACTACGCCTACCTCCCGACCGCGCTCGCCGGGGCGTTCGTCGCGTTCGCCGTCTCCATCGGCGCCCGGGCCTGGGACCGCGTGTTCACCGCGCTCGACGCCGCCGTCATCGGGCTGTGGGCCGTCAGCGGCGCGCAGAAGACGCTCGCCGCCGGGCTGGGCTGGCTGCCCGCGGTCCTGCTGGGGACCACGACGGCCGTCGGCGGCGGCGCACTGCGCGACGTGCTCCTGCGGCGGGTACCGGCGGTCTTCGGCGGCACCCCGCTCTACGGCACGGTCGCGGCGGCCGTGGCCGCCACCATGGTCATCTGCACCTACCTCGGCGCGCCGGTCGCCGGGTTCGCGATCGGTGTCGTGGGCGCGCTGCTGTTCCGGCTGGCCGCGCTGAAGTTCGGCTGGAACCTGCCCAACGGGCTCAACTGGCAGCCCCACTCCCGGCTCGCCGCCGCCTTCCGCCGTCGCCGCCGCACACCGCCGGAGAGCCGGTGAACGAGGACCATTCGATGGCCGCCGCCCGGCGCTGTGCCTGACGCGAACTCCTCCACGCCGGCCTGCCGTGGACGGACGGCGGCTTCCCTGGTAACTTGCTGGCTGTGCAGCAAGTTAGTTCGGGACGAAGACGACGCGCTCTCTCGCTCGCCACGGAGCCGGTGACCGGGCACCTGCTCGAACTCGCCGCTGCCGCTCGCCGCCTCGCGGCGCGTTCGGCGGACTGGCCCCTGCCCGCTTACGCCGCAACCGGCGAAGAAGTCACGGTCACGGAGTACCTCGAGGCACGTGCGCGGGAGGCGGCGCACACCGCCGAACTGTCGGTCCTCGTCGCGGCGGTGCACGAGTTCGCGGCTGATCTCGACGCTTGGACCAAAGCGGGATACGGGTTCGCCGACCTCCCGGACGAGTTCGCCGCCCCCTCCCCCGCCCTGCCCGGCAAGCGGTACTACCCGGCGCTGGGCCGGGTCCGGCGCCTCTCGGCGGACCTCGGCACCGACGCGACGACGGCGTACCGGAACACGGCGGAGGCGCTGCACCTGCTCACCGGGCTGCTGGACCACCTGCGGCTGCACCCGGACCGCTTGCGCGAGGCCACCGAACGGCAGACCACGCTGGCCCTTCGCCTCACCTCGCTCGAAGGCATCCCCCGCCGGGAGGCGCGCCTCATCGCCGCCGACTACCTGACGGCCGCCGCGGCGCGGTGCCTCCCACCGGCGGCGACGGTGCCCGCACTGCTCGCCGAGGCGGCCGCCGCCCGCGGCCGATCGATCACCGATCCGCGGCGCGCCCTGCGAGGGCTTGCCGCCGCCGGATCACCCGGCACGGGAGCGAATCCGGTCGGCGGTGACGAGCACCCTCCGGGGCGAGGTCCAATCCCGCCACCGGCGCAACCCGGTCCCGCCAGAGATCCGTCACTCCCCAGCGGTCCGCTCCCTGCGTGCTGAGCATCCGGCCCGGGTACTCGGGCGGCAGCTCGCTGACCTCGTCCAGTCGCCGGATCTCGTCCTCCCGCAGCTCGACGTCGACCGCGGCGAGGTTGTCCTGGAGCTGGGCGAGCCGCCTGGCCCCCAGGCCGGCGCGATCCCCGCAGCCGTGGGCGCCGGCGGTCGGCCTCAGCACTTCCAGCACGTTCCACACCCGTTCCTCGTCGCGGCTGAACTTCCCGGACAGCAGACACCGAGGGTGGCACGGCACAGGGCCCCGGCCGGCGGCCGGGGCCCTGCTCACACCAGCGACGTCAGTCGGAATCCGAGGACGGGATGTACGCGCCCGGCACCTGCTCCGGGGCGTAGATCCGGTCCTCACCCGGGTACGGCTGCGCCCACCCGTGCGTCTGGTACCACGTGAAGTGGTCCATCTGCGCGGGGTTGGCGTAGTCGGCCACGGCGTCCGGGCCGGTCAGGCGCTGCCGCGCCTGCCAGGCCTGCCACTGGGCCGCCACCTGCTGCTTGTCCGCCGGCACCGTGGCCGACGGCTGGACGGCGGCGTCCTGCGGCGCGACGACGTCCGGGCCGCACGTCGGCTGCGGCGAAACGCCCAGCGTCAGCGAAGTCCGGTTCGGCACCGCCGTGAACGGGGTGAAGTCCGGCTTCGCCGTGAAGGCCGTGCTCATCGGCGTGGCCGCGCTGTCCTTCTGGTTCATCGGCTTGATGCCGAGGATCTGCTCGATCGTGCGGATCATGGTGATCTGCGAGTAGTACCGGCTGTCCACGACCCCGTGCTGCGCGTACGGGCTGATGATCTGCACCGGCGCCCGGTGCCCGTCGACGTGGTCCAGACCGGCCTGCGAGTCGTCCTCGACGACGAAGATCGCCGAGTCCTTCCAGTACTGGCTGTGCGAGATGGTGTCGACGATCTGGCCGAGCGCCAGGTCGTTGTCGGCCACCTGCGCGGCCGCGTTGGCGGGCCCGCCGGTGTGGTCGCTGGACAGCCAGAACATGTTCAGGTCGGCCGGGCCGTTCTTCTCGAAGTCCTGCTTCCATATCTGGTACCGGTAGATGTCCGGCACCGACGTGTCGAACTTCGGGAAGCCGGGCACCGACACGGAGTTCAGCGACGGGATCGGCGACGACGAAACCAGCGGGTAGGCGGTGTTCTGCCCGGTCGCCGCCATGTTCTTGGTGTCGCAGTACAGGTTCTGCCACGTCGCGGCCGCGGGCTTGGTCAGGAACTGGTGGAACTCCCCGAAGTCCCGCACGGTCCTGCCCGCCGCCTGCGCACCGGTCCACAGGAAGCCGGAGCTCTGGTGGCCGAGCGCGTCGTCCTCGGTGTCGTAGCTGCGCAGGTACTCACCGGCCGAGGACTCGGTGTACTCGGGGTTGTCGGCCTGCATCAGCCAGTTGTGCCCCTCGGCCGAGTTCGTGCCGATGTCGTAGGTGTTGTCGTAGAGCCCGAACTGCCGCTCCAGCGCGTGCTGGTTCGGGGTCACGTTCTCGCCGAACTGCGCGAGCGCCGCGTCGCCGTTGCCGCGCGGGTCGTCGCCGAAGAGCTGGTCGTACGTCCGGTTCTCCTTGACCACGAGGAAGACGTGCTTGATGGTCGAGGGGTCGCCGAGCTTGTCCGGCACCGGAACCGGCTTCTTGGCGCCCTTGCCGTTGGCCACCCGCACCGAGTTGGGCGTCCACCCGTTCTGCTGGAAGACCTTGGCGGTGTAGCCGTGGATGGCGCCGTCGTTCGGCAGCCGGAACCGCTGCACGCTCGACGTGGTGTCGTGGGTCGTGTGCCCGGCCGCCGTCGTGGGGCGCAGCGCGTCGATCCCGCGGGTGTTGGAGACCACGACGTCCTTGCCGACGGTCGTGATCGCCGTCGGGAAGTAGTCCGTCGGCAGGAGTCCGACGTAGCTCACCGGCTCCTGCGCGCGGCTGTAGCGGTACACCGCCACAGCGTTGGCGCGCCCGAGCGTCACCAGCAGGTGCCCGTCGTCGGTGAGGGTGATGCCGTCCGGCTCGTAGCCGACCGTCGCCTCCGGCCACGGCTGCGTCGCGATGGTCTGCACCACCTTGTCGCGGCCGGTGTCGATGACGGACACGGTGTTGCTGTTGGTGTTGGCGACGAACAACGCACCGTTCTTGGCGTAGAGCGCCGTCGGGTGCAGGCCGACGTCGATGCTCCTCGGCGCGGCCGCGGGGTTCGCCAGGTCGATGACGCTGACCGTGCCGGTGGTGGTGGCGCCGGTGAACGGGTCGGCGGGGACCTGCGTGCCGTAGGAGTTCAGCGTGCTGTCGCCGGGACCGGCCGGGCGCCCGCCTTCGTTGCTGACGTAGAGCTTGTTCCCGACGCGCGCCAGGTCACGCGGGGCGTTGCCCACGGCCCAGCTCCGCTGGACCGCGCCGGTCGCCGCGTCGAGGGCGACCACGCGGTTCTGCCCGTTCACCGCGGAGTACACAGTGGACCCGTCCGGCGAGAACAGGGCCTGGGCCACGAGCGCGTGCTTGTCACCGTCGGCCGGGATCTTGATCGACGTCGGGTTGGCGACGGTGCCGTCGGGGTTCACCGTGAACCTGGTGTAGCCGTCGGTCTGCGCCATCCAGAGCGTCTTGCCGTCCGGGGAGTACGTGGGCCCTTCCTGGCCGACGTCGTTCCCGCTGATCTTGAGGTTCGCCGTCGCGGAGTTGCCGACGAGCTGCTGCACCTTCCAGTTCTTCAGGTCGACGATGGTGAGCGCGATCCCGCCGTCCGTCGTCAGCGCGGCGAGGTGACCGCCGTCCGGGCTCACCGCCGACGCCATGATCTTGCCGTTGTTCACGACGAGGCGATCGCCGATCGGGTCGATGTACTGGTCGCTGGAGACGACCTGGCCCTTGTCGGTGAGCTGGCCGACGTGCTCGTCGCCGAACTGCTGCGTCGAGGCGGCGCCGACACCGCCACCCACCGCGACGAGCGCGAGGGTGGTGGTGCCGGCGGTCGCGAGGCGCACGCGACCGCCGCGGTGCGCGAGGAGGCGGGGTTTCGCCTTCCCGGCACGCCGTCTGCGGCGTGTTACCTGCATGGGGTCATCCCTTCGGTGTGGTGGGGAGCAGGTCGACGGTGCCGTCGAACTGCCAGAGCGGGTTCGGTTCGTCCCCGGTGGGGGTGCGCACCTGGAAGTAGCCGTTCACTTCCTTCGGTCCGTCGCCGTCGGCGACGTACCGCCCGTCCGGGGTCACGTCGAGCTGGTAGATGGCCTGGCCGGTGGCCGTGATGCCGGGCAGGTGCCAGGAGACGACGCAGCGCCAGTCGTTGCCGGGGCCCTCGGGTGCGACCAGGCCATCGCCCTTGGTGCACGCGGTCGTCGCCGCCAGCTGCGCCTCGGTGACGTCGGGCCGGTGCAGCTGCTCGGTCTGGAGGCGGTAGAGGTGCGCGAACGCGGTGGAGACCGAGTCCTGCACCTTGTCCTGCTCGATCCCCGAAGCGAGCGACGGGATCGAAGCCGCGATGATCCCGACCGTGGCCGCGAGGAGCCCGGCCAGCGGCAGGGCTCCGGCGGTCAGCGCGCGGCGGCCCGAGCCGTCGTAGGTGTGGCTGGTGAAGTCGCGGCGCAGGAACAGCAGGTACGCCAGCGCCGTCGCGACCACCGCCCACACCAGGCTCACCGCGGTGCTGATGAGCAGCGGGCCGAGCGGCGGCGGATCGGTGAACAGGCCGGTCCAGGCGATGAAGCCGTAGCTGGGCAGGGCGAAGCGCACCGCGACGGGCAGCGGCAGCATCTGCGCGAGGTCCATCGCGAGCGCGACGACCACGGGCAGCAGCAGCCCCATCGGCGACCGTCCGAACGCGACAGAGCCGAGCAGCCCGATCCCCGCCAGCGCCAGCGTCGGGGCGAGCACGCAGACCCACGAAAGCAGGACCTTCCCCGCCGCGTCACCCGGCGCCAGCAGGTGGCCGTCGAGCCCCGGCAGCGGCTGGTTCCCCACCGCCGCGAGCCCGCCGACGATCCCGGACACCGCCAGCCCCACCACGAGCAGCAGGATGACGGTGAGGCTGGCCAGCGACTTCGCCACGAAGATCCGCCGGGACGAGCGGACGGCCACCAGCAGGTGCCGCCAGGTGCCGAGCCGGTCCTCGGCGGCGAAGACGTCCCCGGCGACCAGCGAGGTCAGCAGCGGGAGCGCGTAGGTGCCAGCGAAACCGAGCAGCACCAGCGGTCCGGCCCAGCCGGTGGCGTGCATCCAGCGGCCGAACGTGGTGTCGGTGGGCAGCGAGCTCTGCTGGCTCACCAGCGCGACGAAGACGGCGGGGGCGAGCCAGCAGGCGATGACCAGCAGCCGGATCCGCCACTGGGCCAGCAGCTTGACCAGTTCGAAGCGGTACCCGCGGGTGACGGGAACGGGGCGGGCGGGCGCGTCGGCGACGGTCGCGGTCATCGGGTGGCGCCTTCCTGTTCGGTGAGCGCGAGGAACGCGGCTTCGAGCGGTGACACCACGGGGGCGAGCTCGCGCACCCCGATGCCGGCCCGCACGAGCCGCGCGACCAGCTCGTCGAGCGCGGGCACGAGCGTGCGCACCACGAGCACGTCGCCGTCCTGCCGCGCCCCGGGCTCGTCGAGGAGCCGGACGCCGGGTGCTCCGGCGACCAGCTCCCGGGCGGCCTCCGGGTCGGAGGTGCGCAGCCGGTAGTCGAGCTCGCGGTTCTCGGTCGACAGCTTGCTCAGCGGACCGGAGAACACGACGCGGCCGGTGGCGAGGATGGTGACCTCCGAGCACAGCGCTTCGAGGTCGTCCATGCGGTGGCTGGACAGCACGACGGTCGCGCCGTCGGCGGCCAGCCGGGTGAGCACCCCGTGGACGTGCTTCTTGCCCGCCGGGTCCAGGCCGTTGGCCGGCTCGTCGAGCACGAGCAGCCGGGGACGGGTCAGCAGCGCCGCCGCGAGCCCGAGCCGCTGGCGCATGCCGAGGGAGAAGCCGCGGACCCGGTCGGCCGCCACGTCGGTGAGCCCGACCTGTTCGAGCACGTCGTCGATCGCGTCCGTCCCGGTCCCGCGCAACGCGGCCAGTGCGGCGAGGTTCTGCCTCGCCGTGAGGGAGGGGTAGAGGCCGGGGCCGTCGACGAAACCGGCGACCCCCTCGGGCACCGCGAGCGCGCGCCCGACCGGGGTGCCCAGCACTTCGAGGCCGCCCTCGTCGGGGACGGCCAGGCCCAGCAGCAGGCCCAGCAGGGTGGTCTTGCCGGCGCCGTTGGGGCCGACCAGCCCGTGGATCTGCCCCGGCGCCACGTCGAGGTCGACCCCGTCGAGGGCGATGACCTCCCCGAACCACTTGCCGATCCCGCGCGCCCGGACCGCTGAGGTCGTGTCCATGAGCCCCTCTCTTCTCGAGCTGTCAGGAACTTAGGCACAGCAAGTGATGCGGGGAGGGGCAGTCGGTGAACGTTCGCGGAACGGCGGGCGGCTTCCGGCTGTCACCTCGCTTTACGCCGTTCAAGCACTTGCTGAGAACCGGAAAAAGCGGCCGCAACAGGGATTTTCGACCGCCGCCTGCGGCAGGGTGATCACCGGCGCCCGACGTGGTGGATGATGGGACTCCGCCCGGCGTGAGGTGAGGTGTTGCGGATGCGGGTCCTGGTCGTCGAGGACGATGACGAACTCCGCCTGACCCTGGCGGATGCGCTGCGCCGCAGGGGAATCGACGTGGACACCGCCGCCGACCTGCCGGAGGCCGACCGGGCGCTGGCCGCCGGGAGCTACGACTGCGTCGTGGTCGAGCGTTTCCTGCCCGGCGGTGACGCGCTGGACCACGTGCGGACCCGGTGGGCGGCGGGGTGGCCGATGCCGGTGCTGTTCCTCGTCGAGGGGCAGGCGGTCGGCCTGGATGTCCTGCGGTCCCCCGAAGAGTACGACTACCTGGTCAAACCGTTCGACCCCGGTGAGCTGGTCGCGAGGCTGCACGGCCTGAGCCGCCGCGCGGCGCTCCTCGCGCCGGACGTGCTGCGAGCCGGGAGCCTCGAACTCGACCTGGCCCGGTACCAGGTGCACCGCGACGGTGTTCCGCTCACCCTCACCTCCACCGAATTCGCCGTTCTCGAAGCGCTGATGGCAAGCCAGGACCAGGTGGTGCCGCGCGCCGCTCTGGAGGAACGGCTGCACGGCCAGTTCGACGGCCCCGCCCTGGACGCCGTGATCGCCCGGCTCCGCACGAAGCTCGGTCCGCCGGCGCGGATCGAAAGCGTGCGCGGGGTCGGGTACCGGCTCCAGGCCACTCCGCCCGCGGAGACCGTGGGCGAGGTTGGGACGACGTTCCCGGTCACGATCTACCTGGGCGACGAATCCGGCCACGAACGGGTCCAGGCCGCTGTCGAGGACCTGCTCGACCTGGCCGGGGCCGAAATCGCCGACCGGGACGACCCCGTGCGGGGCTCGTGGTTCCGGCGGATGCGCGCCAGGACACGCGCCGCCGCCACCTCCCGCCCCGGCCGGGAAGCCGCGGCCGCCGCCGCGCACGTGCTCGACTCGCGTCTCGTGCTCGCCCAGGACGCCACCGTCACCGCGACGATGATGCAGAACCTCGGGCCGGTGCTCGCCGCACTGCACACGACCAAGGACGCGGTGATCCGGGTGGGCGCCCTGCTCATCGTGAAGGTCGAGTGGACGGTCGCCGTGCACCAGCTCACCGCCGCCCAGCAACTCCTCCTCGACCACCACCCGCACCTGCTCACCTCACCCCAGGAGATCCTGACCGCCCTGCGGCCGGACAACGCCTCCGATGCCCCGCCGCTCCCCGGCCACCACACCGGGCAGCGCGAACGGGGACAGCCGGACGATCCCGCCCTGCCGCGGTGACACTGGTGTGGCTCGAACCCGTGCACAGCACGTTCGACTTCGGGCAGGTCAACCTGCTCCTGATGGGCCTGGTCACCGCCGACGTGCTGCTGGCGCGCCGCCGGGCGCGCGGGACCGGAGTCGGACTGGCGGCCGCGATCAAGCTGACCCCGTTGGCGTTCCTGCTGTTCTTCCTGGTCCGCCGCGACCACCGGGCGCTGGGCACCGCGATCGCCACGTTCGCGGGAGTGACCGGGCTTTCCTGACTCGTGGCCCCGGACGCGTCGGCGTTACTGGCTCGGCGGCCTCGCGGGCGCCTCCGGTCTCAGCGGTTCCACGTTCCGCACCAACCAGACCGTCCTGGCCACCCTGGCCCGCTTCGGGCCCGCGCCGGGCCTCACGACGGCGCCCTGGCTCGGGATCTCCGGCGCCGTCGTGGCGGCTGTCGCGGTCACCGTGCGCCGCGCCCACCCGGTGGTGGCGCTCCTGCTCAACGCCACCGCCGCCGTGCTGGTCTCCCCCATCTCGTGGTCGCACCACTGGGTGTGGATCGCCCCCGCCCTGCTGGCCGCGGTGGGTGCGGTGTTCGTGCTCGCGCCCTTTCGCCACCTGCCTTCCTTCGACCGGCCCGGGCAGGAGTGGCCCCCGGACCAGCACTGGATCGGCAACGCCTACGTGCTGACCGGTGTCGTCGCCGTCGTGTCCGCGCTGGTGGCCGCCCAAGCGTCCTCGGCGAACCCGCCGTCCGGCAGCGACAGCCCTGTGAGCACGGAGGACCCGGGCGCGGGTTGAGCCCGGCAGCCGGCGCGTGCCAGGCTCGTGCCCCGTGATCGACGACTTCGCGAAAGAGTACCTGCACGGTGATCTGCGAGAGATCCGCGAGACGATGCTCTGGAAGCTCGACGGGCTCGGCGAGTACGACATCCGCCGCCCGCTGACCTCGACGGGAACCAACCTCCTCGGCCTGGTCAAGCACCTTTCGGTGTGGGAGTCCCGGTACTTCGGCGAGGTCTTCGGCCGTCCTTTCCCCGAACCCCTCCCCCGGTGGGACGACACCGGGGCACGCGGTAGGGACCTGTGGGCGAGCGAGCACGAGACGCGCGAGGAGATCACCGAGCGCTACCGGCGCGTGTGGGAGCACTCCGACGCGACGATCACCGAACTCGCCCTCGACGCGCCGGGCCACGTGCCCTGGTGGCCACGCCCGGACGTCCTGCTGTTCAACGTCCTGGTCCACATGCTCACCGAAACCAGCAGGCACGCCGGGCACGCCGACATCCTGCGCGAACAGCTCGACGGCGCGACGGGAGTCGCGGCCGGCTACCCGAACACGCAACGCGACGCGGCCTTCTGGGCAGCACGGCGCGCGGAGGTCGAGCGAGCCGCGAAAGCAGCCGCCGGGCGGTGAACGCCGACACGGGCGTCCTTTGTGGACTAAAGGCCGTGTGCCTCGAGCCAGGCCTGGGCCCTCCTCGGTGACGCCCGGGCCAGCCACGCGTCCTGCACGATCTCGGCCAGCTCGTCGTAGCTGAGCTCGCCGATGCGCGATTCCCGCAGCAGGACCGAGGGGTGCCCGTCGAAGTGGGGCGTGGTGAAGAACGGGGTCCGCTCGTCGGCGACCAGGGCTTCCTTGTCCGCCTCGGACCCGACCCAGAACACGATCACGTCGTCGTAGCGCTCGCCGGTCTCCGGATCCACCGCGTCCGGCCGCGGGTTGCGGAAGAACACGAAGGACCGGCGCCCGACCTGGTAGACGGGCCTGCCCTGCGAGCCGGGGACGCGCTCCACGTGCGGCATCCCCATCGCCAGGTCGTGCACGTCCTGCACGCGGGCTCTCCTGCCGGTCCCCATCGCGCGAGTCTAGATCGCCCTCCCGCGACGCGCCTCGACCGGCCCATCTGCGAGATGGCTTCAGATCGGTTCACCGGAAACCCGGTGAAAACGTTCTTGGGGAGGCCTGGATGACAAAGGTGTCGTGGTGGAATTCGCGCAGCGAAGCGAGCGTTTACGCCGCACTGGGGAACCCGCTGGAGTGGCGCGTCGCCTACCCCGAACTGTTCCGGCACCTGGGTTTCGATGCCCGCACACGCAGTCCGGTGCTCGACTACGGGCGCGGCCCCGGCCTGGTCGCCTCACACATCGCCGACCACTTCTCCTGCGAGGTCGTCGGCTGCGACATTTCCGCCGACATGATCGAACTCACCGAACGGAACTCCGCGCGGCCGGGCGTCCGCTACCCGGAATTGACCGATCAGCGCCTCGAAAGTTTTCCGGACGGCTATTTCGACGCCCGGTCTGCACTTTCTTGCTCTGCGTGCTCGCCGATCGGGAAACGCATTCCGGGATAACGGGGGAAATACACGCGCCCGGGGAACCGATGACCACCCGCCTCCGGGCCAACGGCACGGAACTCGACATCGAGCGGAAGCCTCCGGGGCAACCGCGAACTCGTAGCGGTCCGCGACCGCGCGGACGGCGGGGAGTACGTCGTCCAGCGTGGGAACGGCGAGGTACACCAGGCCGGTGATGTTCGTCGAGTAGGCGACCGCTGATGACGTCGCCCGGCGCGCGCAGCATCGAGACCCCGGTGACGCCCGGGACCTTCGTCAGGTCGTCCGCGGTGCTCAGCCGCGTGATGCGTCCCGGGGCCCCGGCCTGAGCCTCGACGGCCAGAAAAGCGGAGCGCGCTCCACTTGTGCTACGGTGGAGGAACTAACCGAAGCGTAGTCCGTTTACGGTCGCGTGAGCAGCTCCAGGAGAATCCAGTGCCCTTGAACGAACCCACCACGACGAGCCGGGCGGTCCAGTTCGAGTCGTTCGGCGGTCCGGAGCGGCTGCGGCTGCGTGAGGTCGCGGTGCCGCAGGCCGGGCCGGGGCAGATCCGGGTGCGGGTGGCCGCGGCGGGGTTGAACCCGATGGACTGGTTCATGACCTCCGACCCGGAGACCGCGGCCCGGTTCGGGTTGCGCCTGCCCTGTGGGTTCGGCACCGACTACGCCGGGACCGTGGACCAGGTCGGTGCCGGGGTGGAGGGCTTCGCGGTCGGGGACCGGGTGTTCGGCGGGGTGCTCTCCCGCGCGGTGGCCGACCACGTCCTGGTGGACGTGGCGGGCACCATCGCCGCCGGCGGTGAGGCCTACCACACGCCCGACGGGGTGGACGACCGCACCGCGGCCACCCTGACCATCGCCGGCTGCACCGCGGCCGCCGCGGTGGCTGTGGTCAAACCCGGGCCTGGGGACACGGTGCTCATCGGCGGCGCGGGCGGCGGGGTCGGGGTGTTCGCCGTCCAGCTCGCCCGCCGCGCCGGGGCCCGGGTGATCGGCACCGGCTCCGCCGCCTCGGCCGAGGCCCTGCGGGCGCTGGGCGCCGAACCGGTCACCTACGGCGAGGGCCTGGTCGAGCGGGTCCGGGCGCTCGCCCCCGAGGGTGTCACCGCGGCCCTGGACCTGCACGGCACCGACACCGTCCACGCCGCCCGCGCACTCGGCGTCCCCGACCACCGCATCACCACCATCGCCACCCAGATCGACGGCATCACCCCCGCCAACGGCGCCAACGGCACCAGCGCCCTCGGCGAGATCGCCACCCTCATCGCCGAAGGCCACCTCCGCGTGCCGATCGCCGCGACCTTCCCCGTCGACCAGATCCGCCCCGCCGTCGAACTCCAAGCCGCACGCCACGTCCACGGCAAAGTCGTCATCGACCTCTAGGAGCAACCATGTTCATCCACCGGCGAGGCCGGAGAACGTTGATCGCGCTGACGCTGGCCGCCTTGACGGTGGCCTCGACCGCCGTCGTGGCCACGGCCGACCCGCAGTCCACCCAGGCCCGGTGCAGCGCCGGTTACCTGGCAGCCGGGCTGAACATCCCGCGATTGAAGGTCGATTCGGCCGTACTCGACACCACCGGCAGCTACGTCCCACCCGGCTCCACCACCGCGATCACCGGGCTGCCCGGCTTCTGCGCGGTGAACCTGACCCAGACCGACCCGGCCGGCAACCCCATCCACATCGCGGTGTGGCTGCCGACGAACTGGAACGGCCGTTTCCAAGGCGTAGGCGGGGGCGGTTTCTCCTGCGGCATCGGCTATTCCACCGGGTCGCACGTCAGCCCCGGCCTGGCGGAGACGATCAAGAACGGATACGCGGCAGCGGGCACCGACTGCGGTGTCCCGTTGGGTGACGCGGTGTCCGGCCGGTGGGCGCTGGACTCGAACGGCCGGCTGAACCAGCCGCTGATCGAGGACTTCGCGTCCGCCGCCATCCACGGCATGACCGTCGTCGGCAAGGCGGTGACCCAGCGCTTCTACCCGGACCAGATCCGGTACTCCTACTTCACGGGGTGCTCGACCGGCGGACGGGAAGCTCTGATGGAGGCGCAGCGGTACCCCGCCGACTACAACGGCATCGTCTCCGGCGCACCGGCGATCAACTGGACGAGCTGGGTCCCCGCCGCCCTTTGGCCCCCGCTGGTCATGAAGCAGCTGAACGACGCCCTGCCGTCCTGCAAGGAGGACGCGTTCACCCAGGCGGTGGTGAAGGCTTGTGACGGTGATGACGGCATCACCGACGGGATCATCGGTGACCCGGCGTCGTGTGACTGGAACGCCGACGAACTGGTCGGCGAGAGCACTCCCTGCGGCACCATCACGGCCACCGACGCGGCCGTGATGAACAAGATCTGGAAGGGACCGGAGCTCACCGGAGGACTGCCGTTGTGGTACGGCCTCACCCGCGGTGCTTCGCCGTCCATGATCGCGGGGACGACGACCGCGAACGGGGTGACCACCCCGGAGCCGTTCGGACTTCCCGTGGCGTGGCTGGGCACCTGGCTGCAGCGGAACCCGGACTGGGATTGGCGCACTCTCACCTATGACCGGTTCTCCCAGCTGTTCGCGCAATCCCGGCTGCAGTTCTCGTCCACCCTCGACACGAACGATCCGGACCTGAGCGCCTTCAACAGCAACGGGGGCAAGATCCTGATGTGGCACGGGCTCGCGGACCAGCTGATCCCGCCGCAGGGCACCGTCGACTACTACCGCGACGTCCAGCGGACGGTGGGGGGCACGAGTTCGTTCGCCCGCCTGTTCCCGGCTCCCGGCGCCGCGCACTGCGCCAACGCGGCAGGCCCGGTTCCCGACGACCCGGTGGCGGCGGTCGCGGCGTGGGTCGAACACGGACAGGCCCCGCAGTCCATCCCGGCCACGCTGACCGACCCGGCCACCGGGGCCGTCACGTTGTCCCGGCAGCTGTGCGCCTACCCACTCGTCGCCCGCCCCACCGGCTGCGCGAACTGATCGGAGTACCGGACACATGGAGTACACCCACCTGGGCCGCAGCGGCCTGACGGTGTCCCGGCTCGTGCTGGGCACGGCCAACTTCGGGCCGGAAACGTCCGAAGAGGACAGTCACGCGATCATGGACAGGGCGCACGAGCACGGCATCAACTTCTTCGACACCGCCGACTTCTACGGCGTGCGCACGGACGGCTCGGGCGAGAGCGGCGTCACCGAGCAGATCATCGGGCGCTGGTTCGCGACCGGCGGCGGCCGCCGCGAGAAGACGGTGCTGGGCACGAAGCTCTACCACCCGAGGAGTTCCTGGCCCAACGACGGCTACCTGTCCGCCCTGAACATCCGCCGCGCCTGCGACGCCTCGCTCAAGCGGCTGCGGACCGACTACCTCGACCTGTACCAGATGCACCGCATCGACCGGAACACGCCGTGGGAGGAGATCTGGGAGGCGTTCACGGTCCTGCGCCAGCAGGGGAAAGTGCTCTACTTCGGCTCCTCGAACTTCGCCGGCTGGCACCTCGCCCAGGCGCAGGAAGCCGCCCGGTCGCGGCATTTCCTGGGGCTGGTCAGCGAGCAGTCGCTCTACAACCTGCTGGTCCGCTGGATCGAGCTGGAGGTGCTGCCCGCCGCCCGGCACTACGGGCTGGGCGTGCTCGCGTGGTCGCCGCTGCACGGCGGCCTGCTCGGCGGAGTGCTCCGCAAACAGCGGGAGGGCACCGCTTCGCGCAGCGGCTCGGAGTTCATGACCGCCCTGCTCGCCCGGCACCGGGACAGCATCGAGGCGTACGAGAAGTTGTGCGCCGACCTCGGTGAGGACCCGGCCCACGTCGGGCTCGCGTGGTTGCTCGCGCAGGAGGGCGTGACCGGGCCGGTCATCGGGCCCCGCACGGTCGCCCACCTCGACGGCTCACTGCGCGCGCTGGACGTCAAGCTCGACGACGACACTCTCGCCACGCTGGGCAAGCTGTTCCCGCCCGCCTGGCGGAACGGGGCCAACGCCGCCCCGGAGGCCTACCTGGGCTGAGCCGCGAGCGGAAAGCTTTTGACATCCTCCAGGCCGCGGAGTGGGATGACGTGTCGTGGTCGCAGGGGAAACGCATTCCAGTGCACGCCTGCTCGACGACGGTTCGGTCCGTGAGCTGATCGCGGCACAGTTCCCGCAGTGGGCGGAACTGCCCGTGCAACGGTTCGCCTCCGCCGGCACCGTCAACGCCATCTACCGGCTGGGCGATGACATGGTCGTCAGGCTGCCGTTGCTGGAGAGCGGGGCACAGGACCTCGAACGGGAACGAGAATGGTTGCCACGCTTGGCTTCCTGGCTGCCTGCTCGCATCCCTGAGGTCCTCGGTGCCGGCGCGCCCAGCGCGGGTTGGCCGTGGCCGTGGGTGGTCTACCGGTGGTTACCGGGAGACCATCCCCGGCCGGGCGCGTTGAGCGCGCCGGTCCTGCTGGCCGAAGACCTGGCCGGGTTCGTGGCGGCCATGCGGCGCATCCCCTTGCCGAACGCGCCGAGGGCCTACCGTGGCGGTCCGCTCACTTTGCTCGACTCGGCCACCCGGGCGGCGATCGGACGGCTGCGCGAGATTCCGGAAGAACGAGTCGACTGCGATCTCGTGACGGCTGTGTGGGAGGAGGCGCTGCGGGCTCCGGCTCCAGCGGAGCCCGGAGTGTGGCTGCACGCCGACCTGATGCCGGGAAACCTGCTGGTGGAAGGCGGCAGGCTGTCCGCGGTGATCGACTTCGGGTGCCTCGGCAGGGGCGATCCGGCCTGCGACCTGTATCCGGCGTGGCACCTGCTGCCCGCCGGGGCGAGGCGGGTTTTCCGCGAGGCGCTGGAGGTGGACGACGCGACCTGGGCGCGCGGCCGCGGCCGGGCGCTTTCCCAGGCGCTGATCGCCCTGCCGTACTACCGCACCACGAATCAGGTCATGGCGGACAGCGCCCGGCACGTCATCCGAACCGTGCAGGAGGAACTGGGGCGCTGATCAAGCGGATCCGGCGTCGTCGGCCACGGGGAGGGCCGCCAGGGACGTCGTGGCGATCGCGACCAGCTGGGCGCGGCCGACCCCGGCCATGGCGAGCACTTCCATCCCCCGCGTGACGGCGACGAAGAACGCCGCCAGTGCGTGCGGGTCGGCGTCGGCCGCGAGTTCGCCGCTGCGCTGGGCCTCGATGATGCAGTGGCAGTAGATCCCTTCGAGCCGGGTGAACCCGTCCAGCGCCGACGCGGCGACGTCGGAGTCACGGTGTCCCAGCTCGACGGTGGCCTTCGTGAACAGCGAACCCGGACCGTCCTCGCTGAGCGCGAGCGCGACCTTGAGCATCTGCGCCTTGATCCGCTCCAGCGGCGTGGAGCCGGGGCCCGCCAGCGCTTCGTCGACGGCCGCCACGGCCTCGGCGGCGCTGGCGGACAGCGCCTTCAGGAACAGCCCGCGCTTGCCGCCGAAAGCGTTGTACAGACTCTGTTTGCCGAGCCCGGTGGCCTTCATCAGGTCGTCTATCGTGGTGCCGCCGTAGCCGTGGTTCGCGAAGGTCTCGCCCGCGGAGGCGACAACCTCGTCCTCGATGAACTTCCTCGGTCTCGGCACGGTCCTCATCCTAACCGTTGTTGACCAGATCGTCCATAACTGTATTATGGACGCGATAGTCAAAAACCACGGGAGGACTCGACATGACGCAGACGACCGCGCTGGTGACCGGCGGAACGTCCGGGATCGGGCGCGCGATCGCGACCAGACTGGCCGGGGAGGGCGCGCACGTCTTCGTGACCGGACGGCGCCAGGCGCAGCTCGACGCGCTCGTCGCCGAACTCGGCGACCGGGTCACCGCCATCCGCGCGGACGTGTCGGACCTCGACGATCTCGACCGCGTCTACGCCGCGATCGGCGCACGCGGCGAGGGCCTCGACGTCCTCGTGGCGAACGCGGGCGGCGGCGCGTTCGCCACGCTCGCGGAACTCAAGCCGGAAGACTTCGACCAGACCTTCGGGACCAACGTCCGCGGCACGGTGTTCACGGTGCAGAAAGCGCTTCCCCTGCTCACCCCCGGGGCGTCGGTCGTCGTGATCGGCTCGACCTCGGCCGCGCGGGCGACCCCCGCGTTCGGTGTCTACTCGGCGAGCAAGGCGGCGATCCGCCAGTTCAGCCGTGTGTGGGCGATCGAGCTCGCCGAGCGGGGTATCCGCGTCAACACGCTGACCCCGGGGCCGACCGACACCCCCGGGCTCGCGGGCTTGGCGCCCGATCCCGGCCAGGCGCGCGCCCTGCTGGACGGCGAAGCCGGCCGGGTCCCCCTCGGGCGGCTCGGGCAACCGTCCGAAATCGCCGACGCGGTGGCTTTCCTGGCCTCGCCCCAAGCGAAGTTCATCACGGGCACGGAACTGTTCGTCGACGGCGGGGAGTCGCAAGCTTGACGCCCGAGGGCGTGGTGGGCCCACGAGACCCGTCCGCGCACTAGCCTGTGCCGGACGGCGGGGGTGATCGCGGTGTCGGAGCTGCCCGAGGAGGTCCTGCGCTGGGTGTCCGGCGCGGTGGGAGGCGGCGTCCGGGTGGACGGTGCCACAGGCTTGCGCGAAGGCGGGAATCCGTGGCTGCTGAGGTTCGAACCGGCCGACCGGGTCGAGGCGGCGGTACTGCGGCTCGGTGACCCGGCCGATTCGAACCACCGCCGGCGGTTCGGCACGGAGGTGGCGGCGCTACGGGTTGCCGCGGAGCATCGGTTGCCCGCCGCTCGCCTGATCGCTGCGGACCTCGACGGGGCCGAAACAGGCGCGTTGGCGGTGCTGACCACCGTCCTGCCCGGGGACAGCACGATCCCGCCGGTCGCGTCCGCCGAGCGGCTGCGAGGCCTGGGAGCCGCGGCGGCCGCGCTGCAGGCGGTTCCGTTGACGCCTCGGCCCGCTCTGCCGCTGCGGACCCGCTCGATCGCGGATGTGGACTTCACAGCCCTCCGCCGCGCAAAGGGCACCACCGCCCTGCTCACGGCCGCTGAGGAGCGTCTGGACCGGCTGCCCGCGCCCGGCGGCCCGACGGTCTTCGTCCACGGGGACCTGTGGCACGGGAACACCCTGTGGTCCGGCGGCCGCTGCACCGGCCTCGTCGATTGGGACTGCGCGGGCGCCGGATCCCCGGGGATCGACCTCAGCGGGGCGCGGTTCGACGCAGCCTTGTTGTTCGGACTGCCCGCCGCCGACCACGTGCTCGAAGGCTGGCAGCGGGCCACAGGGCGGCGGGCGGACGACCTTGCCTACTGGGACGTCGTGGCGGCCACCTGCTCTCTCGCCGACATGGGGTTTTGCGTCCCGGTCATGCACGACCAGGGCCGACCGGACCTCGATGCCGATACGCTCGGGGCACGCCGGGACGCATTTCTCAGCGCTGCACTGGCCCGGCTTGACGCCGACTCCCGACAGTCGTGATCCGAGAAACCTGACCGAGTTACGGGTGGGCGGGACAGCTCCGCGCTGGTGTTTCGCAATCGACCACGAAACCGGGCTGGCGCGTGGCCTGCTCTGCCGTGCTGCAACCTGCGCGTCGTCGGCTGCCCCCACGTTCGCGGCTGCTGTCGGGCTGGCGATCCCGTCGCCCGACTACCCTCGCCTCGGGAGCTTCCGTCACGATGGCGCCCCCTGAGTGCCACCAGATCCGACTGCCGGCGTTCGAGCGTGAGCAGGTGGCCGAGCGGGAACGACCCGGCCGTCCATTGGCGGGTGCACCAGGTCAACCCCGAAGGTGAACATCTCCCACCGGCGGCTGGAAGCGGGTGCAGTCCTCGGGCGCGTAGTTGTGCAGTGCTCGCAACGGCCCGTGCACGACCGGGCCCTGCCGTCCAGGGCTTCGGCGATCGCACCCGGGCGTAGCCGCGCACGCTCCAGCTCGGCGATGGCGCGCTGGGCCGACGCGGACACGCGCGAAACTTGACGGATTCTGCGTCCGGACCGCATTGTCCCTCGAGGACTTGCTCAGCCGTGGCAGCAACCGGTACTCCAGTACTTCGCCAGCCCGCTCGCCGCGGCCGCCGGGGACGCGGTGGGCGTGCGCGCGTCGGTCGAGGCGTCGTACACCACCTGGCCGCCGACGACCGTCATCGCGATCGGCAGGTCCACGATCTCCTCCGGCGCGGTCCGGAGCAGATCGCCGTCGAAGACCGTCACGTCGGCGGCCATGCCCGGCGCGAGCGTGCCCTTCCAGCGCTCGGCGTGGTCCTGCCAGGCACCCGCGGTCGTGTAACTGGCCAGCGCCTGCTCCAGGCCGATGATCTCCCCCGCCCCGAAGACCTCGCCCGTCGCCAGGCTCTTCCGCGTCAGCATCGCCGTCAGGCCCTCGCGGAAGTCCGGCAGTCCCACCACCGGGGCGTCGGACGCGCTGCCCACCCGCACGCCCAGACCGAGCGCCGTCCGGTACGGCCACTGGTAGTCCGTGCGCTCCCGGCCGATCACGTCCACCAGCTGGTGCGACAGCGACCGCTTGATCTGCGGGTTGAAACTCACCGGGAACCCGAAACGCGCCATGCGCCGCAGGTCCTCGCGCGTGGTGAGGTCGCCGTGGATCACGTAGTGCCGCAACCGGCCGCCGAAGCGTTCCACCGCCGCCTGGTAGGCGTCGACCACCGCGTGGATCGTCAGGTCGCCCGTCGCGTGCGTACCCACCTGGAACCCCAGCTCGTGCGCCGTCAGCACCCACTGGCGCAGGTGCGAAAGCTGCTCCTCCACCGAACTCCCCGGCAGCGTCAGCCCCCCGTTCCCGCCACCGACGTACGGCTGGGACACCCACGCCGTGCGCGCCTGCGTCGGCACCCCGTCGCCGTAGATCTTCACCTGGCTCACGTTCAGCCACGACCGGTCGATTTCGAGTTTTCTGGCCGCCAGCAACGTTTCCCGCAGATCACCCGCGCTCGACGCGGCGATCATGATCGTGCACCGCTGCCGGATTTCGCCCGACCGCAGCATTTCCCGGTACCGCTGGACCGACCCGAGATCGATCCCGGCGTCGGTGACCGAGGTGATCCCGTGCTGGTGCATGATGTCGACCGCGAGGCGCAGGCCGTGGCGCTTCTCCTCCTCGGTGAAGTCCGGCATCACCCCGGTGACGAGGTTGGCCGCGACCTCCAGCAGCAGCCCGGTCGGTTCCCCGTTGCCGTCCTTGACGATCACACCGCCGAGCGGGGGCTGCGAGTCGCGCGTGATCCCGGCCAGTTCGAGCGCCTTCGAGTTCACCCACAAGGCGTGCCCGGACCACTCCCGCAACGCGACCGGGTTGTCCGGCGAAACCGCGTCGATGTCCAGCCGCGTCGGGTACCGGTTCTCGGCCAGATAACCCTGGTCCCAGCCGAAACCGCGGATCCACTCCCCCGGCGCCTTCGCCTTGGCGGCCTCCGCGACGAGGTCCCGGATCTCCGCGATGGACCGGACCGCGCCCCTGCTGAGGTCGAGGGTGAGCGGCGGCTGGTTGGTGCCCAGGCCCAGCGGGTGGAAGTGCGCGTCGTTGATCCCGGGCACGGCCGTCCGGCCGCGGAGGTCCACCACCTCGGTCCGCGAGTTCGTGAAGCGCCGGAGGTCGCGGCCGCTCCCGACGGCCAGCACCACGCCGTTCCTGATCGCGATGGCTTCCGCGGGCACGAAAGCCCCGGCCATGGTCAGGACTTTGCCGTTGTACAGCAGCAGATCCGCCTTGCCGTGCCCGGGGGCCGCAGCCGCCTCCGCCGTGCCGCCGACCGCTCCCAGCGCGATCCCGGCACCGACGCCCTGCAGGAACCGGCGGCGCTGAACGTGCTTCCGTCGTTCGCTCATCCTGGCCTCCCATGCCACGAGCAGTGGAGGCCCATCGTCACCGCGAACGGATCGCCGTGTCTTGCACCGGACTGCACACCCCTTGTCCCCGGGTGTGCTCGCGATTTCACCGTGCCGCGGAACGCAAGCGGTAGGCCGTCGGCGACTCGCCGAACTCGGCTTTGAAGAGCCTGCTGAAATGCGCCGCGTCGGTCAGGCCCCAGCGGCCCGCCACCCACGAGACCGGACGGTCGGCGTACAGCGGGTCGGCCAGATCGCGGCGGATGCGCTCGAGCCGCCGCGAACGGATCCACGCCGAAACCGGCTCGCCACCGGAGAAGATCGTGTACAGGTGCCTCGTCGAAATGTGGTTGGCACGCGCGATCGACGACGGCGTCAGCCCGGGATCGCCGAGGTGGTCCAGGATGTACTGGCGCACCTCGCGGGCGAGGCTGCGGGCCGGGTTCGCCACCGCGCTGTGCCTGCGGTCCAGCTCCTGCGCCAGCAGCGTCACGAGCAGGTCCAGCGCCGAATGCACGAGCCGTGACGCGCTGGCCCCGGCCAGCTGGTCCAGGTTCCGCCCCAGCTCGACGAAGAACGGGTTGATGACCTTGCCGAGGCCGGAATCACCGGGGAACCGCACGGCGGTCACGCGGTTCACCTCGGCAGGCGGGAGATCGACCAGCTCGTGCGGGAACATGATGACCATCGCGCGGTTCCGGCCGGGGAAGACCAGGTCGTAGGGGTGGTGGGTGTCGTAGATGGCCAGGTCTCCCGGGCGCAGTTCGGCCCGGCGGCCGTCCTGCTCCAGCACGGCCGTGCCCCGCAACTGCAGGCTCAGCTTGTAGAACCGGCGGTCCTCCGGCGTGATGAGCCGCGACGTCCGGCGCACGACGTGGGGTGTCGCGGCGATGTCGAACAACGAGACGTCCTCGACGACGGTCCGCCCCAGGCGGCCGCGGAAGGTGACGCCACCCACCTCGTCGATCTCCAGTGGCACCACGGCTTTGGAGACGGCCGAGCGCCACAGGTCCAGGCTGACCGCGGAGCGCATCGCCACGGGAACAGCGGACATCTCCCCTCCTTGGCTGGAGGACTCCGGATCCAGTCTTTCAGGTGGTGATGATCTGGGGGACGGCGACGGCTTTGAGGCCTTCCTGGCCGAATTCGAGGCCGTAACCGGAGCCTTTCACCCCGCCGAAGGGCA
>NZ_FORP01000054.1 GCF_900114035.1 Amycolatopsis sacchari
GTCGGGAACCAACTTCTCAATCACCACATCAGCATGCCCACACTTGATCAACTACGGCCAGCAGACGCGCCGATCATTTTGAAACGAGTTGTAAGTCTTGCCACTGCCGGAGACCCCTCGAGCGATGAACTCGACCACCACCTGGTCTCCTTCAGCGATAGCACTGAAGATCTCAACTTGGACGCCGCCGGGAACGGCTGCGTCGATCTTGCTGAGAACCTCGATCAGCTCCGCCTTGGAGTGCACCCCGGCCAGTGGGAACTCGGCGGGGTGGCCCCCGACTCGATATTCCAGATCCTCGTCCAGCCGATCCATCGCCCCCTGATGGTTGCCAGCCGAGAGATCGCTGTAGAAGTCCAGTACCAGCGCCTTGTTGTGCTGAGACACGTCGGCGATCACCTTCGGATCGAGTTCATTGAAGTCGATCTTGTCTTCGGTCATGTCCGGTTCATCCTTTTCGTACACCTGTGGTTGATCTTGCAATCCGCTGGGACGGCAGTCCCGGCGCGTCGGTCACGGCAGCCAGCACCCGTCGTGACAGTCTCGCGTCCTGGTCCGTACCAACCGATTGCCACAGTAGGCCGCGACCAGGTCAGATCCTGTCCTGATCCGATCCGAGGGAGCGTGTGTCATCAAGCCCTCCGCACGGCTGCTCCGGCTCTTGTCGACACTCGCGAGTCGGCCGTCCTGGACCAACCGCGAGCTCGCCGCGGAACTGCAGGTCACAGAGCGCACAGTGCGACGAGACATCGCCGGCCTCCGCGACCTTGGTTACAGCATCCAGTCGGACCCCGACCCCTGGGGCGGCTATCGGCTCGGTGGTGGCACCTCGCTGCCTCCGTTGCCCCTTGACGATGATGAGGCGCTCGCCGTCGTGGTGGCCTTGCAAGAGGCGGCGCTGTCCGGCTTGCTCGGGCATGACCGGGCCGCGTTCACTGCCCTGGCCAAGCTGCAACGCTTGCTCCCGCCACGAATGGCCGCACGGCTTGAGGGATTCCTCGGCATTGTCGTGCACACACCTCGCGTGGCCGAGGAACCGGTGACACCCGCGGTCCTCCTGACGCTGGCCACCGCCTGCCGTGCCCGAGAAGCACTTCGAATCACTTATCGTGACCGTCGGGAGAACTTGACTTCACGCGAAGTGGCCCCCTGGCAGTTGGTGCGAACACGCAACCGCTGGTACCTGGTCGCGCTCGACAACAGCAAGCACGAGTGGCGGACTTTTCGTGCCGATCGTGTCATCGAGGCGCAACTGACCGGACGGCTGGCGAACCTCGTTGAGCCCCCCGACGCCGCCCGCATGGTGTCCGAGATGCTGCTCGCCGAGTATCCGTTCTACGCCACCGTGCAGGCAGAAATCGACTTCGGTCGTGCCCAGCGCCTGGTGCCACCCGGTGCGGGCTCACTCGAACCCGACGGCGCCGAGCGAACGCTCATCACGTTCGGGGGCCATAGTCTTGAGGAGATCGCAGTTCGAGTTCTTCAACTGGGGACTCGTGTACGAATCATCGAGCCGGTAGAACTGAAAGGTGCACTTCACGCTTGGATGGGCACCGTGATCGCGGACGGCCCGGAGTCCTGAGCCCGCATCCATCGGTCGAATCGGGATGAGCATTTCTCGGTGACTTGTTGATCTTTGGTGAGCTTGGCGATTCATGGCGCGCCCGCCCTGCTGCGCACCGGGAAGGGGGCGCCGGAGCCGAAGGTGCTCCGGCGCGCCCTGACCGGATGGGCGTTCAACACCAAACGGCGAGACACCCCGAAACCGCCGGAGATTGAGCGGGCGCTGAAATGGGTCAAAGCGAATACGGTGTCGGTGTCGCGCCTGAACGACGAAGCCGTCCTGCGTGAAGTCCTGGAGCAGATTTCGCTGAAGCTGGATGGCAGGCAAGCTGCTGCCAAAACGGTGTACCGCAAGCGCGCTGTGCTCCACAACGCGTTGGACTACGCAGTCGAACTCAAGGCGCTCACCACGAACAGGCTGTCCACAGTGAAATGGACGATGCCGAAAACGGCGCGTGCCATCGATAAGCGGGTTGTCATCAATCATGACCAGGCCAAGGCCTTGCTGAGCGCGGTGGCGGCTCAGAAAGTGGCAGGACAGCCTCGTCGGTCGGCAGGCCCGGCGTTGGTGGCCTACTTCGCCTGCATGTACTACGCGGCTTTACGCCCGGAAGAGGCCGCGATGCTGCGGGAAGCGGATCTGGAGCTGCCGGACGAAGGATGGGGTGAGCTGCTGTTGTCGGAAACGGCGCCGGTCACCGGTGCGGCGTGGACCGACAACGGGGCGCGACGTGATCGACGGCAGCTCAAGCAGCGTGGTCGGGGAGAGGTCCGTGCTGTGCCTTGTCCGCCTCCGCTGACCGCGATCCTGCATGACCACCTCAGGGAGTTCGGTACGGCGGCAGACGGCCGCCTGTTCCGGAACCTGACCGGTGGTGATCTCTCTGAATCCACGGTCGGGCGGGTGTGGGACAGAGCGCGGAAGGCGGCGCTGAGCGAGGCGGAGTACCTCTCGCCGCTTGCCCGGCGCCCGTACGACCTCCGGCACGCGTGCGTATCCACCTGGCTGGCCGCAGGGGTCCCCTCGACCCAGTGCGCGGAGTGGGCCGGTCACTCGGTCGCGGTGTTGCACCAGATCTACGCGAAGGTGATCGCGGGGCTGGAGTCGGCGGTGCACGCGCGGATCGAGAGAGCGCTCGGTGTCGAGCCGGACCCGCCGGAACGTGGGGGCGAATAGGGGGGAAGCACCCGGATTCGGCCGGTCGGACCCGGAGGCAGCCGGAGAGCACAAGATCGGCCCCTCACCCTGTTCTCGCAGGTGAGGGGCCGATTCTGGCTGGTCTGGAGGAGTGCCCCCGGTGAGATTCGAACTCACACTGGACGGGTTTTGAATCCGTTGCCTCTGCCAGTTGGGCTACGGGGGCGACGCGGCCAGACTCTACCGCCCCGCCCCTTCCCCGGAGCACCGGGGGTAGCGCAGCGTGATCGCTGCTTACACCGGTTCGGCTGTTTACACCACGTGGTGAACACCATCTCACGTTCTGGATCGTTCCCGGTAGGCTGGGCCTGCGGTTACGCCGCAGTTCCCATCCCGTCGAGCACGCAGGAGGACCCCGGTGACCGAACAGGCTGCCGAGGCGGGCGGTGTCGCCACCGAGCCGCAGCGTCGGGTGCTCGTCGCCGAAGACGAGGCACTCATCCGGCTCGACCTGGTCGAGATGTTGCGCGAAGAGGGCTACCAGGTGGTCGGCGAGGCCGGCGACGGCGAGGAGGCCATCAAACTCGCCGCCGAGCTCAAGCCCGACCTGGTGATCCTGGACGTCAAGATGCCCAAGCTGGACGGCATCGAGGCGGCTTCCAAGATCACCGGCGACCGGATCGCGCCCGTGGTCATTCTGACCGCCTTCAGCCAGCGTGACCTGGTCGAGCGCGCCCGCGACGCGGGCACCATGGCCTACCTGGTCAAGCCGTTCGCCAAGCGCGACCTCGTCCCCGCCATCGAACTCGCCATCAGCCGCTTCTCCGAGCTGCAGGCACTCGAGGCCGAGGTCGCGGGGCTGACCGACCGGCTGGAGACCCGCAAGGTCATCGACCGCGCCAAGGGCCTGCTGATGACCCAGCAGGGGCTCACCGAGCCCGACGCGTTCCGGTGGATCCAGCGCACGGCCATGGACCGGCGCACCACCATGAAGGCGGTTGCACAGGCTGTGGTCGAGAGCATCGGCCAGCGCTGAGCCCTTAGCCCGCTCGGATGAGCGGGGCATTACTGGTAGTTATCACCCGGTTGTCCGCCTAGGGCAACCGGGTGTAAATCATGCATTAACTTCCTCGCCGACCGTCACGATCTGAATACAAGACGGTCCGTGACGCTGTGCAACCCGGCGCCGGGCGGCTACGTTTTGCGGCCAGTCAGGTTCCCCAAAGGGAACGGCCGTACGTTGTGCGGCCACCGGCATTGGGAGGAAACGAGTGTCAAGAGCACGACTCACCGGAGTCATCGTGCTGGCGGCCGCGGCGTCGCTCGTCCTGGGTTCCTGTGCGGCGCGGGACAACGGAAGCTCGTCCGGCAACACCACGGGCTCGGCCGCCGCTCCTTCGCAGGCGGCCAACGCGGCCAACCCGGCCGGCGACGGCAAGGCCGTCTGCTCCGGCGTCTCGCTGGCGTACGCGGGCACGATCAACGGCTCCAGCGCGGCGCTGGGCCAGAACATCCTGCGCGGCGCCGACCTCGCCGTGAAGCAGCACAACCAGGCCAACCCGAACTGCCAGGTCACCCTCAAGCAGTTCGACACCGAGGGCAAGCCCGACAAGGCGCCCGGCATCGTGACCCAGGTGATCAGCGAGGCCGACATCATCGGTGTCATCGGCCTGCCGTTCTCCGGCGAGTCGAAGGCCGCGGGCAACCTGTTCAACCAGGCGGGTCTCGTCACGATCTCCCCGTCGGCGACCAACCCGGCGCTGGCGAACAACGGCTGGAAGACCTTCTTCCGCGGCATGGGCAACGACGCGGTGCAGGGCCCGGCCGCGGCGAAGTTCCTCACCGAGACGCTCAAGGCCAACAAGGTCTGCGTCGTGGAGGACGACTCCGAGTACGGCACCGGCCTGGCCGCCCAGCTCACCCAGGCGCTCGGCGCGAAGGCGACCTGCACGGACAAGGTGAAGACCGGGCAGACCGACTTCTCCGCCGTGGTCAACAAGATCTCGTCGGAGAGCCCGGACGCGATCTTCTACGCCGGCTACTACCCCGAGGCCGGGCCGTTCGCGCAGCAGCTCAACGACAAGGGCGTCACGGCGAAGTTCGTCGGCCCCGACGGTGTGAAGGACCCCGAGTTCGTCAAGGGCGCGGGTGCGGGCGCGAACAACGCCTACTTCACCTGCCCGTGTGTCCCCGAGGACAACTTCAAGGACTTCACCGCCGCGTTCAAGCAGACCGAGGGCGCTGACCCGGGCACGTACTCGCCCGAGGGCTACGACGTCACCACCGTCCTGCTGAAGGGCATCGACTCGGGCATCAAGGACCGGGCGGGCCTGCTGAACTTCGTGAAGAACTACGACGGTCAGGGCCTGACCAAGAAGTTCAAGTGGAACGACAAGGGCGAGCTGTCCGACACGCCGGTGTGGAGCTACCGCGTGGAGAACGGCAAGATCGTCAACAACGGCCAGATCAGCTGATCCCCTCCGACCGATCCCGGGCATGCACGCGGCCGACCGCCGCGTGCATGCCCGATCCGTACCCGGGAATAGAGTGAACCCTTGAACCCCGCGATGACCGCTGCCCTCGTCCAGACCGACAGCTGGATCCAGTTCGACGTCCACGGTCTGGCAGACCAGTTCTGGAACAACACCGTGGACGGCCTGGCGCAGGGCGGGATCTACGCCCTCATCGCGCTGGGCTACACGCTCGTCTACGGCGTGCTCAAGCTCATCAACTTCGCCCACTCCGAGGTGTTCATCGTCGGCACCTTCGCGACGTGGCTCACGTTCTGGCTGCTGGGTTTCCGGCCTGGTTCCGACCCGCAGCTGTCCACCATCGAGATCATCGCCTTCCTGCTGCTCGCCGGTATCGCTGCGATGGCGGTGTCCGGGCTGGTCGCGGTCGGCCTCGAACGCGTGGCGTACAGACCACTGCGCAACCGCAACGCCCCGCGGCTGGTCTTCCTGATCACCGCGATCGGCGCCTCGTTCGCGATCCAGCAGATCCTGAAGCTGATCTTCGGGCTGAACCAGCAGCCCCAGATCCGCCTGCTGCAGCCCGAGCCGTTGTTCCGGATCTTCGGTGCCGTGGTGACCAACCGCGACGTCATCCTGTTCGTGGCCGCCGTGCTGCTGTGGTTCGTGGCGGACTACTTCGTGAACAAGACCCGGCTGGGCCGCGGGATCCGTGCGGTGGCGCAGGATCCGGACACCGCGACCCTGATGGGGGTGAACAAGGAACGCGTGATCGTGGTGACGTTCCTGGTCGGTGGTCTGCTGGCGGGTGCGGCGGCGTTGTTCTACATGATGAAGATCCCGCAGGGTGCGATCTACAACGGCGGTTTTCTGTTGGGTATCAAGGCGTTCACGGCCGCGGTACTTGGCGGGATCGGCAACCTGCGTGGTGCGCTGCTGGGTGGTTTCGTGCTCGGGCTCGTGGAGAACTACGGGCAGTCCCTGCTGGGCGGGGAGTGGAAGGACATCGTGGCGTTCGTGGTGCTGGTGATCGTGCTGATGTTCCGCCCGACCGGCATCCTGGGCGAGTCGCTGGGGAAGGCACGGGTATGAGCACGATCAGGGAACGCTGGAACAGCCTTTCGCGGCCCGTCCAGTGGGCGATCCTCATCCCACTGGTCGTGCTCATCCTCTTCCTGCCCGACCTGAACCCGCCGATCCTGGCGACCACGGGCACGGACTTCCCCACGGCGATGTTCGACGTCGCCCGCTACGCGCTCGTGGCCGTCGGCCTCAACGTCGTGGTGGGGCAAGCCGGGCTGCTCGACCTGGGTTACGTCGGGTTCTTCGCGGTGGGGGCGTATGTGGCGGCGTTGTTCACGTCGCCGAACTCCTCGCTGCACAAGCTGCCGTACCTGTGGACGCTGCCGCTGGCGATGGTCATCACGATGATCTTCGGCATCGTGCTCGGCGCCCCGACCCTGCGGCTACGCGGGGACTACCTCGCCATCGTGACGCTGGGCTTCGGCGAGATCATCCGCCTGCTGGCCGACAACGTCACGCCGCTGCGCGGGCAGTCCGGCTTCGAACGTGTCGGCACCAACAACGCCGGACAGCCGTTCTTCGACAACGCCACCCTGTGGTACCAGCTGACGGTCCTCATCATCGTGGGAATCCTGTTGCTGGTGGGCAATCTCGAACGCTCGCGCGTCGGGCGCGCGTGGGTCGCGATCCGCGAGGACGAGGACGTCGCCGAGATCATGGGCGTCGCCACCTACAAGTTCAAGATCTGGGCGTTCGTCATCGGTGCCGCGATCGGTGGCCTGTCCGGTGCCCTGTACGCGGGCAAGCTGGGCTTCGTGAACAACCAGTCGTTCGACGTGGTCACCTCGATGCTGTTCCTGGCGGCGGTCGTGCTGGGTGGTGCCGGGAACAAGGTGGGTGTGCTGCTGGGAGCAGTGGTGGTGGCGTACCTGCCGCTGCGGTTCGTGCAGATCGCCGAGTACAACTACCTGATCTTCGGGATCGCGTTGATCATCCTGATGATCTTCCGGCCCCAGGGGCTGCTGGGTGCCCGGCAACGGCTGCTGGCCAAGGGCCGCCAGGCCTACCAGCGCCTGATCGGCCGCGGTGAGCAGATCAGCGGGGACAGCGCACTCGCCACCGAGCCCGGAGGGGGGAACCGATGACGAACCCGAACGAACCGGCACCCACCGAAGGCGGCATCGTCGCCGAGGTCGCGCACATGACCGCGGAGCAGCGTGCCGAGCACGACGCCGAGGTCGCCGAGGCGGTCGCCCCGGATCGCGAGATCGACGTCGAGGTGGGCGAGACCCTGCTCGAACTGCGGGACGTGACCCTGCGGTTCGGCGGCCTCACCGCGCTCGACTCGGTGTCCTTCGGCATCCGCCGCGGCGAGATCCTCGGCCTGATCGGCCCCAACGGCGCGGGCAAGACGACGTGCTTCAACGCGATGACCGGCGTCTACCGGCCCACGTCGGGCCAGGTCCTGCTGGAGGGCAAGCCGCTGGGCAAGTCCTCCCGGCACCGGATCACGCAGCTCGGCATCGCCCGCACGTTCCAGAACATCCGGCTGTTCGGCGAGATGACCGCGCTGGAGAACGTCGTGGTCGGCGCCGACGCGCGCGCCAAGACCAGCGTCGTCGGCGCACTGCTGCGCCTGCCCCGCCACCACCACGAGGAACAGCAGGCGGTGGACCGGGCGATGGCGTTGCTGGAGTTCGTGGGCATCGCCGACCGCGCGGCGGACAAGGCGAAGAACCTGCCGTACGGCTACCAGCGCCGGCTGGAGATCGCGCGGGCGCTGGCGACCGAGCCGAAGCTGTTGTGCTTGGACGAGCCGGCGGCGGGGTTCAACCCGGCGGAGAAGGAAGAGCTGATGCAGCTCATCCGCAAGATCCGCGCCGACGGGTACACCGTCCTGCTCATCGAACACGACATGAAACTCGTCATGGGCGTCACCGACCGGATCGTCGTCCTCGAGTTCGGGAAGAAGATCGCAGACGGACTGCCGGCGGAGATCCGGGAGAACCCCGCGGTCATCGCCGCCTACCTGGGAGTGCCTGACGATGACGTTGCTTGAGCTGTCCGGCGTCTCGGTGCACTACGGCCGCATCCAGGCCGTCTCCGAGCTGTCGATCACGGTCGGCGAAGGCGAGATCGTGGCACTCATCGGCGCCAACGGCGCCGGCAAGTCCACCACGATGCGCGCCATCTCCGGCATCCGCCCGCTGTCGGCCGGCAGCATCACCTTCGCCGGCGAGGACATCACCAAACTCCGCGCCGACCTCCGCGTCGTCCGCGGCATCTCCCAGGTGCCGGAGGGCCGGGGGGTGTTCCCGGGGATGACGGTGGCGGAGAACCTGGACATGGGGGCGTATGCGCGGAAGGACCGCAAGAACCTGGGTGCGGATCTGGAGCGGGTGTTCGCGTTGTTCCCGCGGTTGAAGGAGCGGCGGTCGCAGGCGGGGGGCACGCTGTC
>NZ_FORP01000033.1 GCF_900114035.1 Amycolatopsis sacchari
CACCCCCCGGATCATGACCTCGACTGGGGGCATCAGTCATACCGAACCTGGCGACCACAGCTCCTTGATCAGGAACCACGAAAAAGGTAACGGGGGGCGGTGGTTTCTGGCGGGTGGCGGAAGGGTTGGGCTGGGGCACGGAACGGCGCGGTGGCGGTGCGGCGCACCTTCGGGCGGCGCGTGGTCAGCGCAGGCGCATCGGCGCCGCGATGCCACCCCCGGCACGTCTGCCGAGCCGGTACCTCAGTCCTCCGCGCGGCGGCGGCGCCGGGGGATGGCGTCCGTCGTGCCGTGGGCGGCGAGCCTTCGGGCGGCGGGTGGTTGAGCCCCGGCACGTCTGTCGGGCCTCCGCGCAGCGGGCGGCGCGGGTCCGCCCCGACGCGCAGCGGCGCTGCCACCCCGGGCATTCTGCCGGGCACCAAGCCTCCGTATAGCGGCAGCGGCGCCTGATCAACCGCGGCGTGGCAGCGGCACTTGTCAGCCCAGGCACGCCTGCCGGGCGCCAAGCCTCAGCAGCGGCGCGGGTGATCAGACCCCGCGCGCGGCGGCGGCGCGCCAAGCCCCCGCACGGCGGGCGTGTGGTCAGCGCAGGCGCATCGGCGCCGCGATGCCACCCCCGGCACGTCTGCCGAGCCGGTACCTCAGTCCTCCGCGCGGCGGCGGCGCCGGGGGATGGCGTCCGTCGTGCCGTGGGCGGCGAGCAGGTCGCTCACCGACCGGCCCGCGGAGTGCGAACCGCCCTCCTCCGGGGCGGCGCGGCGGCCGGTCGGGGGTTCGGGGTCGGGCTTGGCGTGACTACCGTGCGAGGGCGCCTGCCACGACGGCGGCTCCCCCTCCGGACGGCGCCGGCGGCCGCCTCCGGACTGCTCGGCGGGGCTTTCCTCGTCGTCCGGACGGCGGCGACGGCCACCGCGGAACTCCTGCGCCAGCCGCCGGACCTCCTCGGGCAGCGTGGGGTTGGACGCCGCGGGCAGGTCGTCCTCGGGCGGCGCGACGGGCTCCACCGCCGGGCGCGACAGCTCAAACCGAGATTCCGGGGCAACCGGCTCCACCGCCGGGCGCGACAGCTCAAACCGAGTTTCCGGGGCAACCGGCTCCACGCCCGGACGCGACAACTCAAACCGCGACTCCGACGCAACGGGCTCCACCGCCGGGCGCGACAACTCAAACCGCGACTCCGGCTCCGGCTGCGCGGGCTCGCTCGCGGGCCGCGAGGCCTGGAACCGCGGTTCCGGTTCGACGGGCTCCACCGCCGGGCGCGACAACTCAAACCGCGACTCCGGCTCCGGCTGCGCGGGCTCGCTCGCGGGCCGCGAGGCCTGGAACCGCGGTTCCGGTTCGACGGGCTCCACCGCCGGGCGCGACAACTCAAACCGCGACTCCGGCTCCGGCTGCGCGGGCTCGCTCGCGGGCCGCGAGGCCTGGAACCGCGGTTCCGGTTCGACGGGCTTCATCGCCGGGCGCGACGACTGGAAGCGCGGCTCGGGCCGCTCCACCGGCGTCATGCGCGGCCGGGACGCCTCGAACCGGGACTCCTTCTTCGCCGCGGCCGCCTCGAACCGCGGCTGCACGGGCTCCATCCGCGGCTGCACGGGCTCCATCCGCGGCCGCGAGCGCTCCGCCCGCCCCTCGAACCGCGGCTGCACGGGCTCCATCCGCGGCCGGGACCGCTCGGCCCGGCGCGGCTCGGCGGCACGCGCGGCCGGCGGTTCCGGGGTGGCGGGCGCGGTGTTCCCCTGCCCGTTCGACGACGGCAGCTCGCTCGTCGAACCGGACGTCTTCTCCCACGCGGCGGTCCAGTCGGCGTCGACGGGCTTCGCGAGCTGGGTGGGCTCGTCCACCGGCTCGGGCTGCGGCGCGGCCGGCGCCTGCCTGCGCCGCCGCTCGGACGGGCTGAACGCGGGCCGCGTCGCTTCGGCCGCGCTACCGAACCGGGGTGCGGGTTCCTGCTTCCTGGGCGGCGGCGGGTTCACGCGGGTCTGCTGGGCGGCACGCGCCTCGGCGGCGGCCTTCGCGACGCTCGCCGCGGCGTGTCCGCCTGGCTGCCGCTGCGCCGCGGGTTCCGCGCGGCGGGGCGGGAGGTCGAGTGAACGTTCGGGGCGGCGGGGCTCCGGCGCGGCCGCCCGCCCGACTGGCCGCGCCTGTGGTTTTTCCCGGACGCGGTCGAGGTGCTCGGTCGGCCGTTCGGGCGGCCGGTTCGCGCTCGCTGTCAGCTGCGGCGGGGTGAAGCCGTTGTCCCCCTCGACGATCTTCTGCTCCTCGCGCAACGCCCGCATCCGCGTGGCCTGCGCGGTCAGCGCGATGCGTTCGAGCAGCACCTCGCCGCCGAACAGCGACTGCAGGTTGTCCCTGAGCGCGGCGACCTCGGCGCGCAGCGAGTCCAGCTCTTCCCTGGCGTCGGCCTGCATCTTGGCGCGCACGTCGTTCTCGATCTCGAGCTCGTACTCGCGCCGGGCGGCGATCTCGCGCTCCAGCTCCAGCTCGTAGACCTCCTGCGCCTGCGCGACCGCCTCCTCGGTGGTGGCGGCCTGCTTGCGGTACCGGACCGCGAGGAACGCGCCGACGAGGGCCGCCCACAACGCGGCGACGATGCCCAGCCGCAGGTAACGGATGTCGTCGGCCAGCACGAGCGCGAGGGTCGCGGCCACGGCGAGGGCCAAGCCGACGACGAACCACGGCCTGCCCAGTAGGCGGCCGCGCGAGTCGTCGCCCACGCCAGTCATGCCGAACACCGTACCCTCTAGTTACCCGTCTGAGACCTAGTCGGTACTTCGAACGGTCGGTTCTCAGCGTTAACCGGTCGGGTGATCGTCGCGATCCTGATCACGTGTCTCCGGGGTGCGGCAGCAGTGTTCGAGCCACAGCGCGGCCGCCGTCAGCACCACCGCGCTGATCGCGCCGATGATCGCGCTGCGGAGGTCGTTGGCCGCCGCGGTGATCTCGTCGGCCCGCGGTACCAGCGCCACGAGCGCCCCTAGCCACGCCCCGAACATGAGCGCGCCGAGCAGGGAAGACGCCTTCGCGAGCGCCACGGCCCGCGCCACCCCGATCGCGCCGGTCAACCGTCCACTTCGGATTCGCGTGCGGATGGAGAAGGCGAGCACGGTCTCGACGGCGGCGATCACCACGAGCGTGATCCCCGCGTACCTCGGCAGCCGGGGCAGCGAGGAGTAGGCGAACTTGAAGGCGAGGTAGGCCAGCACGACGCCCACCAGCCCGGCGACGATCAGCTCGCGGGGCCGTGTGAAGTGCATGGTTTCAACCGTACCGTGCGACACTTGACTCTCCAGTGACTGGAGACATCAGCATGGATTCCGTGGGCAGGACGTTCACCATCGGGGAGCTGGCACGCCGCACCGGCCTGCCGGTCAAGACCATCCGGTTCTACTCCGACGAGGAGCTGCTCCCGCCCACCGACCGCACGGCGGCGGGGTACCGGATCTACGACACCCGGGCACTGGCCCGGCTGGAGCTGATCAGGACCCTGCGCGAGCTGGGCCTCGGCCTCGACGACATCGCCGAGGTGCTCGCGGCGCGGGCTTCCGTGCCGCAGCTGGCCGAACGGCACCTGGAGGCGCTCGACGAGCAGATCCGGCGCCTGCGGCTGCGGCGCGCGGTGCTGCGTGCGGTCGTGAAGAGGGAATCCGAACCAGAGGAAGTGAAGCTGATGAACAAGCTGGCATCGATGTCCGACGAGGAGCGCGCCCGGCTGGTCGACGAGTTCTGGGACGAGATGGTCGCGGGGCTCGGCGAGGAGGACGAGTTCCTGGTGCGAATGCGCTCGGCGAAACCGACGCTCCCGGACGATCCGACGCCCGAGCAGGTGGAGGCGTGGGTGGAGTTCGCGGAGCTGGTCCGGGACCCGTCGTTCCGCGCGCTGATCCGCGGGATGAGCGAACGGCACGCGCGGCAGGAGGACCTGCGCGTCCTCGCGGAGCGCCAGGACCTGTGGTGCGACTGGACCGACCGGGCGAAGGCGTTCCTGGACGCCGGGGTCGCGCCGTCGTCGCCGGAGGGCCGCGCGCTGGCCGATGAGGCGGCCGGGGCCCTCGGCATGGACAAGCGGACCCTGGCGGACCGCATCGACGAGGGCAACGACGCGCGTGCCGAGCGGTACTGGCAGCTCATGGCGATCATGAACGGCTGGCCGCCGATCCCGACGCGCTACCCCTCGGTGGAGTGGCTCGTGGCGGCGCTGCGAGCGTGATTTCGGAGCCGGAGGCCGGGCCGGGCGACCACGACCGCCCGGCCGACCCTCGGTACGTCTGAAAGCGACCTCAGCACTACGGCCGCGTCACAGCCGGAGGTCGGGCCGGGCGATCACGCCTGCCCGGTCCGCCTCCGGCAGTGCGGCCAGCAGGTCCGCGATCGGGCCGTGGCCGGGCAGGACCGCGTGCGGCTCGATTTCGTGCCACGGGACGAGAACGCTCGCCCGCTCGGGCGTGCCGGGGTGTGGCAGCAGCAGTTCCGGATCATCCGAACGCACGCCGTCCACTGTCACCACGTCCACGTCCAGCGTCCGCGGGCCCCAGCGCAGCTCGCGCACGCGGCCGGCGGCCTGCTCCAGCGCCTGCCCCGCCCGCAGCCACGCCCACGCGTCCCGCGCCGGATCGTCCACGATGCACACCGCGTTGAGGAAGTCCGGCTGGTCCTCGACACCCCACGGCTTCGTTTCGTACACAGTGGACACCGCCCGCACGACATCGCCCAGGCCGGTGATGACGGAGCGCAGGTACTCCAGCCGATCGCCGAGGTTCGAGCCCAGCGAAAGGACCGCGCGGCTCATCGTTCCCGCCGGACGGTCACCGCCACGTCGTCGAACGTGAGCGGGATGGGCGCGGACGGCTTGTGGACGGTCACCTCGACCGCGGTCAGCCGTTCGTCGCGGATCACCTCGTCGGCGATCTTCCCCGCGACGCTCTCGATGAGGTCGTAGGGCTCGCCGCCGACGATGTCCGCCGCGAGCTGCGCGAGTTCGCCGTAGTGCAGCGTCCGCTTCAGGTCGTCGGTCTCGGCGGCGGGCGTCAGGTCCAGCCACACGGTGATGTCCACGACGAACTCCTGCCCGTCGCGTTTCTCGTGCTCGAACACGCCGTGCCTGCCGAACACCCGAAGGCCGGTGAGCGTGATCCGGTCACCCACGGCCACGCTCCCACGCCGCGGCGACGGTGACAGCGTCCAGCGACGCCCCCACCGAGTGCACCCGCACGCCCCACGCACCGGCGGCCGCGGCGAGCGCGGAGATCGCCGCCGTCGCGTCCTCGCGGCCGGACGGTGGCCTCGGCTCGCCGTGCTCGTCCGCGAGCAGGCGCCCGAGAAAGCGCTTACGGGACGCGCCGACCAGCACCGGAAAGCCCATGTCCACAAAGGACCGAAGGTCGTGCAGCAGCGCCCAGTCGTGCGGCGCGTGCTTGGCGAAGCCCAGACCGGGATCCAGCACGATGTTCTCCGCCGACACACCCGCACCCAACGCCGCGTCCACCCGTGCCGTCAACTCGGCGCGCACCTCGGCCACGACGTCGTCGTAACGCGCGAGCTGGTTCATGTCCTTGCTGTGCCCACGCCAGTGCATGAGGATCCACGGCGCACCGGTGGCGGCGGCGACCTTCGCCATGTTCGGGTCGGCCAGTCCGCCGGAGACGTCGTTGATGATCGCGGCGCCCGCGTCCACCGCGGCCTCGGCGACCGCGGCGCGCGTGGTGTCCACGGACAGGCACAGCCCGTCGGCCGCGAGCTCACGGATGACGGGCAGCACGCGGTCGATCTCCGTCTGGGCGTCCACTCTGGACGCTCCCGGCCGCGTGGACTCCCCGCCGACATCGATGACGTCGGCACCCCGCGCCCACATCTCGTGCGCGTGCGCGAGGGCGGCACCGGTGTCGAGGTAGCGACCGCCATCGGAGAACGAATCGGGCGTGACGTTCAGGACGCCCATCACCACGCAGCGCCCGGGCGACGGCAGGGCCGTGCTCACCGGCGGCCCTTGATCAACTCCAGGGCCTCCGCGCGGGTCGAGGCGGAGGACTGCAGCAACCCGCGCACCGCGGAGGTCGTCGTGCGGGCTCCGGCCTTGCGGATGCCCCGCATCGACATGCACAGGTGCTCCGCCTCGATCACGACGATCACCCCACGCGGCTTGAGCTTGCGCTCCAGCGCGTCGGCGACCTGCGACGTGAGCCGCTCCTGCACCTGCGGCCGCTTGGCGTACAGGTCCACCAGCCGCGCGAGCTTGGACAGCCCCGTGACCTTGCCCTGCCCGTTCGGGATGTAGCCGACGTGGGCCACCCCGTGGAACGGGACCAGGTGGTGCTCGCAGGTCGAGTAGATCGGGATGTCCGTGACCAGCACCATCTCTTCGTGGGACTCGTCGAAGGTCCGGTCCAGCACGCTGTCCGGGTCCGTGTAGAGCCCGGCGAACATCTCCTGGTAAGCCCGCGCGACCCGGGCCGGGGTGTCCCGCAGCCCGTCCCGGTCCGGATCCTCGCCGACGGCCAGCAGCAACTCCCGCACGGCCTTCTCGGCACGTGCCTGGTCGAACACCGGCCCGTCCTCGCGGGTCAGCTCACTGTCGATTTTGACCGTCCTGCTCGTCGGGGTCGCGGCGGTGCTGTCCCTCGCCGGAACCACCGAACCAGCCGCCCTGCTGCTGCTCACCCGGCTGCTGCCGCCACTCCTCCGCCGGCGGGCGCCACTGCTGGCCACCCGGCTGCGTCGCCGGGGTCCACCCGGGAGGGGCACCGTAGTTCGGCGGGCCCGCGTGACCGCCCGAAGGCTGCGGCCACTGCGTGCTGCCGTTCGACGGGCTGTACCGGCCACCACCGTTGGACGGCGGGGCGTACGGGTTCGACGGCGGCTCGGGCTGGGCGTACGGCGGGCCACCGGGGAGGTCGCCACCGCCGGGGGCGGTGCTGACCGGCGTCGGCGCGGGACGCGGAGCGGGCTTCTGCTCCTCCTCGTCCGGCCACGGCTCGCCCCGCTCCATCGCCAGCTCACGCGGCGTCTTGATCGGGGGCTTGTCGGACGGCACGCGCTCACCGAACTCGTTGAAGACGGTGATGTGCGGCCGCTTCTCGACCGTCGCGAAGATCCGCTCCAGGTCCTTGCGCTGCAGGGTCTCCTTCTCCAGCAGCTCCAGCACCAGGTCGTCGAGCACGTCGCGGTAGGTGTTGAGCACCTCGTACGCCTCGGTGTGCGCGGTCTCGATGAGCTTGCGCACCTCTTCGTCGATCTCGTGCGCGACCTCGAGCGAGTAGTCCGCCTGGCGGCCCGCCGAGCGGCCCAGGAACGGGTCACCCTGGTCCTGGCCGTACTTGACCGCGCCGAGCCGCGCGCTCATGCCGTACTCGGTGACCATCGCCTTGGCGATCTTGGTGGCCTGCTCGATGTCGGACGACGCGCCGGTGGTCGGCTCGTGGAAGACCAGCTCCTCGGCCGTGCGCCCGCCCAGCGCGAACACCAGCCGCGCGATCATCTCCGAGCGCGTCATCAGCTGCTTGTCGTCCTCGGGCACGACCAGCGCGTGCCCGCCCGTGCGGCCACGCGGCAGGATCGTCAGCTTGTACACCGGTTCGAGGTCCGGCATCGCCCACGCGGCGAGCGCGTGCCCGCCCTCGTGGTAGGCCGTGATCTTCTTCTCCTTCTCGGAGATGATCCGGCTCTTGCGCGCGGGACCGCCGATCACGCGGTCCACCGACTCCTCCAGTGCGGCGTCGGTGATGACGTGCCCGTTCTGGCGGGCCGTCAGCAGCGCGGCCTCGTTGATCACGTTCGCCAGGTCGGCACCGGACATGCCCACGGTGCGCTTGGCCAGCGCGTCCAGGTCGACGCCCTGCGCGAGCGGCTTGCCCTTCGAGTGCACCTCGAGGATGGCGCGGCGGCCACGCAGGTCCGGCGCGGACACCGGGATCTGCCGGTCGAACCGGCCGGGGCGCAGCAGCGCCGGGTCGAGGATGTCGGGCCGGTTGGTGGCGGCGATCAGGATGATGCCGCCCCGC
Source organism: Amycolatopsis sacchari (assembly GCF_900114035.1). Lineage (GTDB taxonomy): Bacteria > Actinomycetota > Actinomycetes > Mycobacteriales > Pseudonocardiaceae > Amycolatopsis_E > Amycolatopsis_E sacchari. The sequence goes on from NZ_FORP01000033.1 coordinate 7,995, forward strand.
GAGTCGAACCCGTCCATCTCGACGAGCAGCTGGTTCAGCGTCTGCTCGCGCTCGTCGTGCCCGCCGCCGAGGCCCGCGCCGCGCTGGCGGCCGACCGCGTCGATCTCGTCGACGAAGATGATGCACGGCGCGTTCTGCTTGGCCTGCTCGAACAGGTCACGCACGCGGGAGGCACCGACACCGACGAACATCTCGACGAAGTCGGAACCGGAGATCGTGTAGAACGGCACCCCGGCCTCACCGGCGACCGCGCGCGCGAGCAGCGTCTTACCGGTACCGGGCGGGCCGTAGAGCAGCACGCCCTTCGGGATCTTCGCGCCCAGCGCCTGGTAGCGCGCCGGGTTCTGCAGGAAGTCCTTGATCTCGTACAGCTCTTCGACGGCCTCGTCGGCGCCCGCGACGTCACCGAAGGTGGTCTTGGGCATGTCCTTGTTGAGCTGCTTGGCCTTGGACTTGCCGAAGTTCAGCACCCGGTTGCCGCCGCCCTGCGCGTTGTTCATCATCCACATGAGCAGCAGGAGCAGCAGCCCCAGCGGGATCATGTAGATGAGCAGCTGGGAGATCCAGGACTGCTGCGTGACGGTGGTGGTGAACTTGACGTTCGGCTTCGAGACCAGCAGGTCGTAGATGGGCCGCGCCGCGTCGGACGGGTACGGCGTGATGATCTGGTCGACCTGCTGGCCGTCGACGTCGATCTTGTTGTTGAGCGACAGCTTGAGCTGCTGCTCCTTGTCCTCGAGGTTCGCTTCCTTCACGTTGTTCGCGTTGATCTGCGCGATGGCCTGTGAAGTGGCGACCTGGGTGTAGCCGCGGTCGCTGTCGAAGATGGTGCTGAACGCGAAGTAGAGCAGCAGAACCGCGACGATCCACAGCAGTGGGTTCCTGAGCAGGCGCTTCCGGTCCATATGCCTCGGCCGTGCTGGCCTTGACCCTCCCTGGTTAGGCGGTAGATGCTCACATCCGCCGTCACGGTGTACACAACGACTTGCGGGGCGCGGGGGACACCCGTCTACCCAGGGTACAGTCCGGCGGACCTCGGCACCCGCACTAGTCTCCGGCTGCTCAACGGCCGGTCGCGGCGCACGGTTCCCGCAGGGTCAGGAAGTCACGCTCGCGACCATCTCGGACAGCCGCGAACGGAGCGTTTTGGCGTCGGCGGGAGCGACCGTGATCCACTCCCTGCCGTCCCCACCAGGGCGGGAAAGGCTGAGGTAGCGGCCGGACGCGGTGTCGAACCACGCCAGCACCGGCGACCGCCGCCTGCCGGCGAGCTCGCTGAAGCTGTTCGCTGCGAGCTGACCGCCACGCAGCCGCGGCTGGCCCGCGAGCCGCGCGTAGGACTCGCGCGGGTCGGCCACCTGCTCGCTCAGCGAGGTGCGGCGGCGCGCCCGCGTGGGCTCCGGTTCCCCGTCCGGGGTGACCGGCACGCGGTTCGGCGGGATCCGCAGCGCCTCCTCCACCGGCAGGGTGATGGACGCCTCGGTGCCGCGCTTGCCGGCCGGGAGCAGGTCGACCACGGCGGAGGCGAGGCCCTCGGGGAACGTGGGCCGGATCCAGATGCCGTCCGCGGTCTGGATGGCGATCACGCCGGTGGTGCCGTCTGACGCGGCGAGGACGCCGACCGGTGGCTGCTGGTAGTCGGGGATGTGCAGCGCGTCCACGCTCAGCGTGGGACGGGCCAGCACGGCGAACCAGTCCTCCACGTGCGGTTCGAGCCTGCCGAAGTGGTCACGCAGACCGCGTGCCCGCAGCTCGTTGTCCGCCCGCCGCCGCAGCGCCGACCGCTCGTCGAGCGTCGCGCCGTGCGAGCGCACCCGCAGCGGGTACGGCAGCTCGCCGAGCCCGGCGGCCTCCCACAGGAAGTCGAACGTCAGCGGCGTGAAGAACTCCTGCCCGCCCGTCACCATGCTCCTCCCGGTGCCATCGTCGTGCTGGCGGCACCGGAGAGCATCTCATTGAGCCGATGGCGGAGGGACGGCGCGTCCGCGGGCGCGATCGTGATCCAGTCGCGGCCGTCGTGCCCGCGGCTGGCCTGCGTGAAGTAGCGGCCCGAGTCGGTGTCGAACCAGCTCAGCACCGGCGTCCGCACCTTGCCGCTGACGCGGCCGCGGGCGTTCGCGCCGATCTGGCCGCCCCGCAGCCGCGGCTGGGCCTGCAACCGGGCGAGCGCCTTGCGGTCCTCGTCCGCGCTCACCCGCCCACCCGTCGCCCGACCACCACCCCCGGTGGTGGCGCTGCGCGCCGCTGTGCTTCCCGGATCAGCCACCCGCCGCTGCAGGAAGTCCGCCCCGGTGTCGGTCATCAGCTGTTCGAGCGGCACGGTGATCGACTTCTCGGTGCCGCGCGGCGCGGCGGGCAGCAGCGACACGATGGCGCTGGCCAGCCCGTCCGCGGGCGCGGGGTGGAAGTGGAAACCACGCTCGTCCTGCACGGCGAGCACGCCCTGGCCGCCGAGCGCGGCCGCCACGGCGAGCAGCGGGCGCGCGTTCGGCGCCGGCAGGTGCACGGAGTCGAGGCTCACCTCGGCGGAGGCGAGCACCTCGAAGTAGTTCTCCACGTGCGGCTCGGGGCGCCCGCGGCCGTCCGCGACCCCGCGGCGGGCCAGCTCGGTGAGAGCCTGCCGCCGCAGGTGCGCGCGTTCGTCCATGGTCGCCCCGTGCGACCGGAACTCCAGCGGGTACGGGAGCTCACCGCCCCCGAACGACTCCCACAGGAAGTCCAGCTCCAGCGGAGTCAGCAGCTCCGCACGCGTCACTCTTCGTCCTCGTCGGCCCAGGCGCCGATGACCGGAGGAGCGGTGGAGACGTTCGCGCCGAACGCCGAGTCCGGGTCGGCCTCGACGAGGTACGAGGCGCGCTTGTGCTCCTCGTCCTCGGCGCCCTCGGCACCGGCCGCGCCCATGCCGCCCATCCCGGGCGGCGGCGTGCCCGCCGAGCCGCCGATCGTGCCGTTCGGCGACATCAGCTGCCCCTGCGGCGTGGCGCCCGCCGCGCTGTGGCCCTGCTGCTGCGCCTGGTCGGTGCTCGCGGCGGCCGTCTCGTCCGACTCCTGCTTGGCCGCGGTCTTGTTGCCCCGGCCCAGCACCGCCTTGCCCGCGGCGGCACCCAGCCCGGCACCGGCCAGCCCGAGCCCGACGCCGAGCGCGGCGGAACCACCGTCGGACGAGGACGTGGACACCGCCGTGGTGTGCGCCGCCGGCGCGACACCCGCGCCGGAGACCACACCCGGCGCCGGCGCGCCGGGGGCACCGGGCGCACCCGCACCCGGACCCGCGGTGCCGGCACCCGCCGCCGCGCCACCGATCTCACCGAGATGCGCACCGAACGCGGAGCCGCGGCCGCCGTCGACGCCGGTGCCCGCCAGGCCGGCCACGGGGCCGAGCGCACCGCCGCCGTAGGCACCCACGATCGAGGTGGACCCCGCGACCGAGGACGCCTTCGTGGCGCCGATCGCGCCGTCCGGCGGCAGGCCGAGCGACTCCGGGCCGAAGCTCGGGGTCGAGTCGTCCACCTCGGCCATCGCCTGCGTGTAGGCGTTGAAGTACTGGACCTGCTGCTCGTGCACGGCCCTGGCCTCGTCGGCCTGCGCCTTCATGTCGTTGACCATGGCGGCCGGGCCACCGGCGAGCATCGCCGCGGTCTGCCTGCCGGGGTCGAAGTTCTTGGGGGCGGGCATCTTCTTGACCTCGGCGGCCGCCGCGGCCTGCTGCGCCATGCGGTTGGCCATCGTGTGCGCGGCGTCCCCGGCCTGCTGGCTGGAGCCCGCGATGCCCACCAGCGCGCCCTGCGCGGACGCGGCACCCTGGCCGACCCACGCGTTGCCCAGCTCGGCGATCGCGTTGTACAGGTCGTTGGCCGCCTGGTGCAGCTCGTCGCCGTGGGCCTTCCACAGCTGGCCGGTGGACTCGGCCGTCGCCGGGTCGTTGTTCACGGTCGCGCCCTGGTAGAGCTGCTCGCTCTCCTGCGAGGCCCAGTTCGGCGGGCTCGCGATCGCGCGGTCCGAGCCGTAGTCGAAGCCGCCACCGCTGTTGCGCGCCTGCTCGACGAGCGCCGCCGTCTCCCCGTTGTCGCCCAGCGGGACGGTGGAGGGCGCGCCCGCGCCGGAGTTTCTCTGGTCGTCGAAGCCGCTCATGCTGCCGCCCCCTGGCTCACGCGCGCCCGGACAGCGCGTCCGCGGCGTCCTGGTCGATCTGGTGGTAGTGGCTCATCGCCGCGACGATGGCCTGCTCGGCCTGCTCGTACTGGCCGTAGAGGTTCTGGAGCGCGGTGGTGTAGGAGTCACCGCCGCCGTCCGCGCGCTGGGCGAACTTGGCCGCGATCGCGTCACCGACGGGGTTCGCGCCGAGCTTCGGGGCCTCGGCGAGCGCACCGGCGTTGCGGAGCAGGTTCTCCACGGAGTCCTTGCCCGCGCGGATCTTCTTCAGCACCGTCTGCGCGGCGTCCGGGTCCACCCCCAGCTGACCGCTCACCGCCGCGCTGCGGAACGCCGCGGCATCCGAGAAGCTGCTGTTCCCCATCGGTTCTCTCCTGCCCCAAGTCGATGCCGGGCGTGCCCGCCCGGCTACCCCTGTTCGCTTAGGTTAACGCACTAGGCCAGCCCCTATGACGCGTTTGACCAAGCCCAGGTTCCCAATTCAGCTGCTGTACACCTTGGGATCGAGAGTGCCGATGTAGGGCAGGTCGCGGTAGCGCTCGGCGTAGTCGAGGCCGTAGCCGACGACGAACTCGTTCGGGATGTCGAACCCGACGTAGCGGACCGGCACGTCCACCTTCACCGCCTCGGGCTTGCGCAGCAGCGAGCACACCTCGAGCGAGGCCGGGTTGCGGCTCGCCAGGTTCTTCAGCAGCCACGACAACGTGAGCCCCGAGTCCACGATGTCCTCGACGATCAGCACGTGCTTGCCCGCGATGTCGCGGTCCAGGTCCTTGAGGATGCGCACCACACCCGACGACGAGGTCGCCGATCCGTAGGACGAGACCGCCATGAACTCCAGCTGCGCCGGCATCGGCAGCGCGCGGGCGAAGTCGGTCATGAACATGACCGCGCCCTTCAGCACGCCCACGAGCAGGAGGTCGCCGGTGACGCCGTCCCGCGCGTAGTCCGCCGCGATCTGCTTGGCGAGTTCGTTGATCTTGTCCTGGATCTGCTGCTCGGTGACGAGCACGGAGGCGATCTCGCCTTCGTACACGGGTCATTCCCCTCTGGCTGCTTCGCGACGATTCATGCTCAGCCTGCCATGCGTCCGCACTACGACCAACCCACCGGGTACCCACACACCGCCCTGACCACGCCATTCGCCGACGAGGGCGTCCACCGCGCGCAGGTGCCCGTCGGAAAGATCACACGCGCCGCGGCCGAGCAGCCAGCGCCGGAGCACACGGCGGCGCAACGCGGGAGGCACCGGCTCCAGCTCCTTCGCGTCCAGCGTCTCCTCGTCGGTGCGGAACTCCCCGGCCAGCGCGTCGAGGGTTTCCAGGTCCTCCCTGAGCTGCGTGGCGGTGCGGGCGAGCGCGGCGGCGACCCCACCGGACAGGACGTCTTCCAGCAGCGGCAGCACTTCGGCCCGAAGGCGCACCCTCGTGAACCTCGGGTCGGTGTTGAACGGGTCCTCCCAGGGCTCCACGCCCAGCGCGGCGCAGGCGGCCCGCGTGGCCGCCCGCGGCACGTCCAGCAACGGGCGGCCCCACGGCGGGTCGAACGGCTTCATGCCCGCGATCGAGCGCGGCCCGGAACCGCGGCCGAGCCCGAGCAGCACCGTCTCGGCCTGGTCGTCCCGCGTGTGCCCGAGCAGCACCAGCCCACGGCCCTTGCTCCTGAGCGCGGAGTACCGGGCACGGCGGGCGGCCGCCTCGACCCCGCCCGCGCCGGTGACCTCGACCGGCAGCACCTCGGCCTCGTCGACGCCGAGCCCGCGCGCCGCCTCCGCGGCCTCCCGCGCCACCCGGCCCGAGCCGGGCTGCAGCCCGTGGTCCACGACCAGTGCGCGGACCCGCAGCCCCAGTTTGTGCCCCTCGTGCGCCGCGGCCTCGGCGAGCGCGAGCGAATCCGCGCCGCCCGAGACGGCCACGTCGAAGTCGACACGCGGATGAGCGGCCAGGAAGCCCCGCACGGCGCGCCGCACGGGGATCAGGGCCTCAGCCGTGGACACGCCTGACCCACGCCTCGGGGTCGGTGATCTCCGCTCGGGTGGGCAGGGTGTTGGGCGAGGTCCAGACGGCGTTGAAACCGCTCATGCCCACCCGGCCGACGACGTGCCGCGTGAACGCCGAACCCTGGGCGTACTGGCGGATCTTCGCGTCGATGCCCAGCAGGGTGCGCAGGAGCCGGTCGAGCAGCCCGCCGCCGGACCGCCGGGCGGTGAACCGGGCGCGGATCATCTCCACGGCCGGGACGACGTCCGGGCCCACCGCGTCCATCACGTAGTCGGCGTGCCCCTCCAGCAGCGTGGACAACGCGAGCAGCCGGTCGAACACCTCGCGCTGCTGCGGCGAGCGCAGCAGCCGCGTCAGCGCCGCGACCCCGCCATCGGCCTTGGCGCGCCTGGCTTCGCGGATCGCCTCAGGCAGGCGGCCCAGCAGGTCGGTCACGCCGTCCTGATCCTCGGTGAGCCCGCTGACGAGCCGCTCCACCTCGTCGGCGAAGTAGGCACGCAGCCAGTCGACGGCGGTGAACTGCAGGCGGTGGGTGCATTCGTGCAGGCACACCCACATCCGGAAGTCCCGGCCGGGCACCTGCATCGCGTGCTGCGCCGTGACGACGTTCGGCGCGACGAGCAGCAGCCGGCCGCGGTCACCGCCGAAGGGGTCGTACTGGCCGAGCACGCGCGACGCGAGGAACGCCAGCACCACGCCGGTCTGCACGCCCGCACTGCCCGCGAGCACGGGGCTGAGCGGGTTCGACGGCAGCGTGCGCAGGGCGTTCCCGGTGAGCGCGTCGAGACCGGCGGCCGCGGACCGCACCCAGCCGGGCCGGTCGACGACCTCGCCGGGCAGGAGGGGCAGACCCGCGCCGAGCCCGGTCAGCTCGCGGACGTGCGCCTCCGCGTCCACGGTCAGCTCACGCAGCTCGCTCACCGCGAGGCGCGCTTCGGTGCGGGGCACCGAAGGACCGCCGCGGACGAGGAACGCACCGGTCGACGCGGCGAGCGACCAGTCGACGACCGGACGCGTCTTTTCCTCGCTCACCGTGCTGTTCATTGTTCCGACGCTACCCGCCGCTAACGACATCCGCAGCCACGTAACGCGGCCGCGACGGCGTCCAGCGCAGGCCGGGCGGCGGTGATGTTGGACCCGTTGGACATCAAGGCGAACACCAGCACACGGCCGTCGGCGTCCAGCACGAGACCCGCGAGGGTGCTCACGCCGGACAGGGTGCCGGTCTTGGCGCGCACCCAGCCCTTGCCGGGCGACGACGCCGCGTCCTGGTAGCGGCTTTCGAGCGTGCCGCTGCCACCCGCGACCGGCAGCCCTTCCAGCAGTGGCCGCAGTTTCGCCGTGCGCGGGTCCTTGTCGTCCGGTGCGGCGGCGACGGTGAGCAGCTGGGCGAGCAGCCGTGGCGACACCTTGTTCGCCGGCGACAGCCCGCTGCCGTCGTTGACCACGGCTCCCGTGACGTCGAAACCGTTGTGGCTCAACACGTTCAGCGTGGTCTGCCCGGTGCCGGCGAAGCTCGCGGCGGCGCCGCTCGCGATCGCGGTCTGGCGGCCGATCGCCTCGGCCAGGACGTTGTCGGAGATCTGCAGCGCGCGGTCGACCAGCTCGGTGAGCGGAGCCGACTTGACCTCGCCGAGCACCTTGGCGTCCTTGGGCGCGGTGGCGTTGCCCGCGGCGGAGGCACCGAGCCGCGAGGCGAAGGTCCGCAGCAGGTCACCGGCGGGGTCGGCGGTGCGGCTGACCTCGTCGACCTTCGGGTTCGAGCGGCCCGCGTCGAGCATCCCGGGCACGATCTCGACGGCGTAGTTCGAGGGCGTGTCCTCGGGCGCCCAGCCGGGCCCGGTGTGCGAGCCGCTGTAGAGGGACAGGTCGATCTGGACCTTCTTGATCCTGCCGCCGGAGGCCTGCTTGACCTGGGCGACGAGGTCGTCGAGGTGCGCGGCGCCGGGGTAGATCGACTCCTGGCCGTCCGGCAGCGACGACAGCGTCGGATCCCCTCCCGCGACGAGGATCGCGGTGTCCGGGGACGAGCCCTGCACGACCTTGGTGGTCAGCTGCATCCCGTGGTCGAGCGTGAGCAGCGCGGCGGCGGTGGTGAGCAGCTTCGTGGCCGAGGCGGGGGTCAGCAGCTGGCCGGGGTTGTGGTTCCACAGGGTCTGCCCGCTGGCCGGGTCGACGACGATGCCGGCGAGCGTGCCGAGCGCACCGCTGCTCGCGGGCCCGGCCAGCTGCCCGCTGACACCCGAGCTGGTCGGCGTGGGCGCGTCGGTGCTGGGCGCGTGCAGGGCGAGCGTGACGGCGGCGGGTTCGGGTTCGTCGCCCTTCGGGAAGTTCGGCGCCCACGGCAGCCCGAGCCGGTTGGACACGGGGGGCAGCGCGAGCGCCACCCCGACGGCAATGACCAGGACGAGCACCACGGCACCGATCAGCAGCCCGCGCCGTCTGCCCCGGCGAGGCGGTTCCTCGGCGGGTGGCTGTTCCGCGGGCTGCACGGCCTGTGCGGGGCGCACCTCGCCGGTGGGTTCGATGCGCATGGGCTGGGCGTGCCCCGACCCCGCGGGCGGGATCGGCCGCTGCGGCGGTGCGGGGCGCTGCGCCCACGGCTGCCGCTGCTCGTCCTGCTCGTCGGGAGGACGCTGGTCCTGCGGCGACACGGCGCGCATGACCTGCGTGTCGTCCGCGGCGGGCGGCCGGGAGGCGGGGGGCTCCGGCAGGCGCCGGGGCTCGGTGACCTGCTCACCGGCGCCGGATTCGCTCCGCTCGCTGCTCTCGGGCCGCGGCTGGAACACGGTGGCCTGGCTGCCGTCGCTCTGCGACTCGCGGCTCTCCGGGCGGGGTTGGAACGCGGTGGCCTGGCTGTCGTCGCTCTCCGGCTCGCGGCTCTCCGGGCGCGGCTGGAACGCGGTGGCCTGGCTGTCGCCACCCTTCGATTCACGGCTCTCCGACCGGAGCTGGAACAGCGTGGCCTGGCTGTCGTCGTCCTTGGGGAGGCGCTGGAAGACCGTGGTCTGGCTGGTGTCCTCGGACTGCTGCCCACGCTCGGGCTCCTCCTGCGGGGGCACCGTCTGGAAAGCGGCGGTCTCCCCAGCATCGCCGGACCGCGCGGCGGTCTCCCCAGCATCGCCGGACTGCTCGGCTTCCTCCTGCGGCGGCACCGTCTCGAAAGCGGCCGTCTCCCCAGCGTCATCAGACCGCTCGGGCTCCTCCTCGGCAGCCTCCGGCGCTTCCTCGGCAGCCTCCGGCGCCTCCTCGGCCTCCCCGTCGCCCCCCTCGTCGTCCTCCGGCGGCTCCGCCCCCTCGGCCTCCGCCTCAGCAGCCTTCGGGCGCGGCACCCACACCGTCTGCTGCTCCGGCAGCGACACCCGCTGGGGAGCGGCAGCCTCCGCCGCGTCGTCCGAATCGTCCGATGGCCAGGCCGGCTCTTCTTCGTGCGTCGGCACGCACCCCTCCTCATCGCGTCGGCGCACCAGGGGCCAAACTCACAGTAGTCAAGACGACATCGGTGCGACTTCCCAATGGCGTGTGGTCCACACTAGTGAAGACCAGTCAGCAAAACCGTGAGCCGCCAGGGGCGGCCCAAAAGACGAGTTCAGCGAGGATCGCCGTGGAGTTCGACGCCACCATCGAAATCCCCAAAGGGGAGCGCAACAAGTACGAAGTGGATCACAAGACGGGGCGCATCCGGCTGGACCGCACCCTCTTCACGGCCACGCAGTACCCGGCCGACTACGGGTTCATCGACGACACCCTCGGCCAGGACGGCGACCCGCTCGACGTGCTGGTGCTGGTGCAGGAGCCGACCTTCCCCGGCTGCCTCATCCGCTGCCGCGCCATCGGCATGTTCCGCATGACCGACGAGAAGGGCCCTGACGACAAGGTCCTGGCCGTCCCCGCGGACGACCCGCGCACCGAGCACCTGCGCGACATCCACCACCTCAACGAGTTCCACAAGCTCGAGATCGAGCACTTCTTCCAGGTCTACAAGGACCTGGAGCCGGCGAAGAGCGTCGAGGGCTCCAACTGGGTGGGCCGCGTGGAGGCCGAGGCCGAGATCGAGCGCTCCTACCAGCGCGAAGCCGACCGGCTCGCGAAGGAAGCCGCCGAGAACGGCGAGCACTGACCGCAGCGCACGACGGCCGGCCACCCCTGCAGGGGCGGCCGGCCGTTTTCGCGTCTCAGGCCTGGTAGCCGGGGATCGGGTACGCCGCCAGCAGGTCACGCACCTCGCCCGCGATCTTGCCCAGCGCCGCCTCGTCCTCGGCGGTCGCCGCGGCGATCGTCCGGTCGATCCACTCCGCGATCTGCGGCTGGTGCTCCGGGGTGAGGCCGCGGGTGGTGATGGCCGCCGTGCCGAGCCGGATACCGGACGGGTCGAACGGCTTGCGCGGGTCGAACGGCACCGTGTTGTAGTTCAGCTCGATCCCGGCGCGGTCGAGCGCCTGCGCGGCCGGCTTGCCACCGAGGTGCTTGTTGGTGAGGTCGACGAGCAGCAGGTGGTTGTCCGTGCCGCCGGACACCAGGTCGAAGCCGCGCTCGATCAGCGCCTCCGCGAGCGCCTTGGCGTTGGCGACGATCTGGTGCGCGTAGTCGCGGAACTCGGGCCTGGCCGCCTCGCCCAGCGCGACCGCGATGGCCGCGGTGGTGTGGTTGTGCGGGCCGCCCTGCAGGCCGGGGAACACCGCCTTGTCCACGGCCTTCGCGTGCTCGGCGTCGGAGAGGATCATCGCGCCACGCGGGCCGCGCAGCGTCTTGTGCGTCGTCGTGGTGATGACCTGGGCGTGGCCGACCGGCGACGGGTGCGCCCCACCCGCGATGAGGCCCGCGATGTGCGCGATGTCGGCGACCAGCACGGCACCGACCTCGTTCGCGATCTCCGCGAACGCCGGGAAGTCGATCGTGCGCGGGATCGCCGTGCCACCCGCGAAGATCAGCTTCGGCCGGTGCTCGCGAGCCAGGTCACGCACCTGGTCGAGGTCGACGCGGCCGGTCTCCTTGCGGACGCCGTAGCGCACCGCGTTGAACCACTTGCCGGTCGCGGACACGCTCCAGCCGTGGGTGAGGTGCCCGCCGTCCGGCAGCGCCATGCCGAGCACGGTGTCGCCGGGCTGCGCGAACGCCAGGTACACGGCGAGGTTCGCCGGGGAACCGGAGTAGGGCTGGACGTTGGCGTGGTCCACGCCGAACAGCGACTTGGCGCGCTCGATGGCCAGCAGCTCGACCTGGTCGATGTACTGCTGGCCCTCGTAGTAGCGCTTGCCCGCGTAGCCCTCGGAGTACTTGTTCGTCAGCACGCTGCCCGTGGCTTCGAGCACGGCCTGCGAGACGTAGTTCTCGGAGGCGATGAGGCGGATCTTCTCGGCCTGGCGCTTCGCCTCGTCCTCCACCAGCCCGGCGATCTCCGGGTCGGCGGCGGTGAGGGTCGGAATCGGTGGCTGGTGCGTCATGTCCCTACTCCTGACACTGGCCACACCCAGGCGCGCGGTGCCGGCCTCGTCGGTCGCTTCCCGGTGGTGCTCCACCTCTACGGCGCCAGTCGCTGTACGGCCCCAGCTTAGTGGACCGGGGCGATGCCTTCCGCGTGCCGCCGGGCGAGCTGCTGGTAGACGGCCGCGTTGTGCTCGACCCACGCTCGAGCGGAGTCGGTGAGCGGGACGAACTTCTTCGCCGGGCTGCCCATCGCGATGTGCTCCGCGGGCACCTCCGTGTTCGGCGTCACGGTCGCGCCCGCCGCGACGAGCGCGCGCTCCCCGATGACCGCCTTGTCCAGCACGGTCGACCCGTTGCCGATCAGCGCCTGCTCGCCGACCGTGCAGTCGTGCACCAAGCACATGTGGCCCACGGTCACGTTCCGGCCGACCTCGCACATGCCGTCGTTGACGTGGAGCACCGAGTTGTCCTGGATGTTCGCGCCCTCGCGGATGATGATCTTCCCGAAGTCCGCGCGGATGACCACGCCGTACCAGATCGACACGTCCTTCTCGATGACGACGTCGCCGATGAGGGTGGCGGTGGGGGCGATCCAGGCGTCGGGGTGCACGGTCGGGCTGACGCCCTCGAAGGAGAACAGAGGCATGGACCGCACCCTATGCCAGGCAGAGGAGTTCGATCTCCTCACGCAGGACCGCGAAGGGCCGCCGCCGGACGTGCTGCTGCACGACGGCGCCCAGCAGGTAGGACTGGAGCGCGCGGGCGCGGGCCCGCGGGTCGTCGATGCCGACGTCGTCGAGCAGGTCGGTGAGCAGCTCGATGACCGAGCGGAGCGTGACCTCGGCGGCCTGCACGTTGTCGGCGCGGCCGACCGCCACCCAGTACTCGAACCAGGCGAAGGCGGCGTTGGGGTGCTCGGCGAAGGTGCCGAGGTAGCTTTCGAGGACGGCCCACAGGCGTTCGCGCGGGTCGTCGTACTTGTCCGCGACGAGGCGCAGCCCGGTGAGGAAGTCCGTGACGAGCGCCGCCATCGCGCGGTCGATCAGCAGGTCGATGTCGGAGAAGTAGTAGTGGATCGCGCTCTTCGTGAGCGGTCCCTCCGCCGCGATCGCCCGCGCGGTGCACCCGGCGAGCCCGTCGCGGACGAGCACGCGGCGCGCCGCGTCCACGATCTGCTCCTGCTTCGCGAGCTGGTTGGGTGAGAGCCGGTTGCGTCGGCCCGGCGGCAGTACGGCCACGAAACCCCTTTCACCGTGCGATGTGGACACGCAGCCTAACTCTCAGGACGCACGTCCCATGAACCGACTACAGTGGACAGTACATTTCGGGGCATGAAGATCGCGCGCAGCTGGTTCGGGTTGACGGCACTGGTCGTCGCGGCGGGCATCGTGGTGCAGCTCGTCGTCACCGCGGGGGACACGGGAGGGCTCTTCCCGTCCACGGCGGCACGGGTGGCGAACGTGTTCTGCTACTTCACGATCCTGTCCAACCTGCTCGTGGGCGGCACCAGCCTGCTGCTCGCGCTGGATCCGGACCGGAAGTCCACGGTGTTCCGCACGCTGCGGCTCGACGGGGTGCTCGCGATCGCGGTGACCGGGGTCGTCTACCACGTCGCGCTCGCCGGGCTCGTGGAACTGAGCCCGGCCGGCGCGGTCGCGGACCAGCTGCTGCACACGGTCTCGCCGATCCTCGGCGTGCTGGGCTGGCTGCTGTTCGGGCCGCACGGGACGCTCGGTCCGCGGATCGTGTGGTGGAGCCTGGCCTACCCGCTGCTGTGGCTCGCCTTCACGCTCGTCCGCGGGGCGATCACGGGGTTCTACCCGTACCCGTTCCTGGAGGCGGACGAGCTCGGCTACCCGCGCGTGGCGCTCAACTGCGTCGTGATCGCGGTGCTGTTCCTGGCGCTGGCAGCAGCGGCGATGCTGCTCGACCGGCGGTTGCCACGGCTATGGTCGCGGGCATGACCTGGCTCGCCGACACCCGCACCTCCTACGACACGGTCGCCGTCCAGTACTCGGACCAGGTGCGGAACTCGCCCACGGAGAACCCGTACGTGCGCTCGACGCTGGCGTTGTTCGCCGACCTGGTGAGCGGTGGCCCGGTGGCGGACGTCGGCTGCGGCCCGGGGCACGTGACCGCTCACCTGCGGAAGCTGGGGCTCGACGCCTTCGGGATCGACCTCTCGCCGGGGATGGTCGACGTGGCGAGGCGGGAGTACCCGGACACCCGGTTCGCCATCGGCTCGATGACGGACCTCCCCCTCGCCGACGCCTCCCTCGGCGGGCTGATCACGTGGTGGTCGCTGATCCACGTGCCCGCCGAGGAGCTGCCGGGCGTGTTCGCGCACTTCAGGCGCGTCCTGCGCCCCGGCGGCACCCTGCTGGTCGGTTTCCACGAGGGCGACCGCATCAACCGGAAGACGCAGGGCTACGGCGGGCTGCCGATGAACGTGCACGTCCACCTGCACCCCGTCGCGCGCATGCGCACATGGCTGACCGCGGCCGGCTTCGCCGTGGAGTCGGAAACCGTCCTGACCCCGGCCGACAAGGCCCCGGCCGCGATCGTGTTCGCCCGTTGACCTACTGGCGTCCGGGGAGTGTGGCGAGCGCCCGGGACCGCTGGGCGACCAGCTCGTCGTAGGTGCCGTCCCGCTCGGCCCACCGGTGCATCAGCACGCGCTCGACGAGGATTTCGCGTGGCGTGGGCTCGGTCTCGAGCAGGCCCATCACCTCGGTGGCGAATTCGTCGAGGCCGAGCGCATTCGGGTTGGCGCTTCCCATGTGCGTGGCGACAGCCGGGGGAACGAGCTCGGCGACCTCGACGCCGGTGCCGTCCAGCTGCGCGCGCAGCGCCTCGGAGTAGGCGTGGACCGCGGCCTTCGTCGCGGCGTAGGTCGGCATGAGCGGGAACGGCAGGAACCCGATGCCCGAGGACACCGTGATGATCGTGCCGGTGCCGCGGTCGATGAGGTGCGGGGTGAACGCGTCGATGACGCGGATGGTGCCGAGGAGGTTGATGTCGATCGTCTGCTTCGCGGCGGTGAAGTGCGCTGGGTCGCGCAGGTCCTCGGGGAACCCGACCCCGGCCATGGTGACGATCGCGTCGAGGCCCGGGTGGTCGCGGAGGATCGCGTCGCGGGCGCGGTCGACGCTGTCCTGGTCGGCCACGTCGATCTCGACGGTCGCGAACCCTTCGCCCTCGAGCTCGGCGAGCAGGTCGGTGCGGCGGCCGCCGAGGATGACGGCGCTGCCCGCGGCGGCGAAGCGGCGGCCCAGTTCGAGTCCGATCCCCGACGTGCCACCGGCGATGAAAACGGTGCGGTTGCTGATCTTCATGAATCCAGTGTTGGCCCGTTTCCCGGTCGTAGGCAGTACCCCCGTTTTCCAGGGTCCTGCCAGGACCCCCTCAACGGGAGGCACGCTGAACTAGCGTGGGAGACATGAGCGAGGACGAGCGCGCCAACCTGCTCGGCAGCTACCTCCGCGCCCGGCGAGCGCTGGTCACCCCGGAGCAGGTGGGTCTTCCGGCGGGCGCGAAACGCCGCGTGCCCGGGCTGCGCCGGGAGGAGGTCGCGATGCTCGCGGGCATCAGCGCGGACTACTACCTGCGGTTGGAACGCGGCCGCGACCGCAACCCGTCACCGCAGGTCCTCGAATCACTCGCGCGGGTCCTGCTCCTCGACGAGCTCGAGCAGGAGTACCTCCTCAGCCTGTCCGCGTCCCGCCCGAGGCCGCGGCGGCGCCCCAAGCCGGAACGCGTGCCCCCGCGGCTGTACCAGCTGCTGGCGAGCGTGCAGGTGCCCGCGTTCGTGGAAGGGCGCGCGTTCGACGTGCTCGCCTCGAACCAGCTGGCGGTGGCGCTCTCGCCGCGCCTCCAGCCGGGGCACAACCGGCTGCGCTCGCTGCTGCTCGACCCGGAGGAGCAGGCGTTCCACAAGGACTGGGCCCGCTCCACCGAGAACTTCATCGCCGCGTTCCGGAACTCCATCGGCGAGGACGTCGACCACCCGCGGATCGTGGAACTCGTGGGCGAGCTCGCCCTGTCCAGCGAACGGTTCCGCACCCTCTGGGCCCGCCACGACGTGCGCGGCCTCGACGGCGGCACGACCACGGTGAACCACCCCGTCGTCGGCGAACTGCACCTGCACCGGGACAAACTCCCCGTGGACGGCGTGCTCCTGGTCCTGTACTACGCGGACCAGGGCAGCGAAAGCGACGAGAAACTGCGCCTCCTCGCGTCCATGGCCAGCACCGGTTCGCCGGCGCAACAGGACCGGACCAGCCACGTGTAGGACCCGTGAAAACAACCAGGCCCTCCCCGGTGTCCCGGGAAGGGCCTGGTCAACGCCTGAGCCGCCTGGGGGAATCGAACCCCCGACCTGCTCATTACGAGTGAGCCGCTCTGGCCGACTGAGCTAAGGCGGCGTTGCACGTACGAGTGTAGCGGCCCGCCTGTCGTCACTTCCCACCCCCTGCCTCGTTAGGCTTCGCGACGCCGGTCACAGCAGCCGGCCCGGTTGCTTTCCTGGAGGGACTCCCGCATGCGCCGACGCCTGCCTCGTGTGCTGGCTCTGCCCGTGTCCGCCGCGGTGCTCGTGCTCGCGGCCACCCCGGCGGTGGCCGACAGCACCATCCCGACGACGCCCATCCCCCAGCCCGCCAACCCCAGCCAGGCACCGATCTCCTCGCCGTCGAACCCCCAGCCGCTGGGGCACGCGGTCGCGGACGCGGCGGCCGCGCTCGGGGTGCTGCGCCTGCTGCCCAACGCCGTCGACACCACGACGATCCTCCCCGGCTACGGCAGCGAGCTGCCGAAGCAGTCGGCGCTGGAGGCGGGCATGGGCCTGTCCAGCGCGCAGGCGAACTCCGAGTCGTACCTGACCTACGAGCGCGCGATCGCCCAGTCGTCGCCGCTCGGGCTCGCCGTCGCCGGCAACGCGCCACAGGCACCCGGCAGCCTGACCCAGACCGCGCTGCCGGACAACGAGAAGGGCATCAGCGGCGGGCTGAACGCGCCCCAGAACCCGCTGCTCAACGTGGGCCTGCTGAACGGCAACGTGCACGCCCGCTGGAGCGAGACGCTCGGCCCGTGCGTCGGCACGATCGCGGACGCCAGCACCTCCATCGCGAGCCTGTCGCTGCTCAACGTCATCCCCTCGATGCCGAACCTGCCCCTGAGCGGGCTGACCAACCTGCCGTCGCTCGCCGAGGGCTTCGACCCGGCCAAGGGGCTGCAGTCGCTCGGCGGGCTTCTCTCCGGCGGCGGGCAGACCCCCGCCAACGGCGCCGGCTCGCTGCTGAGCCTGCCCAACACGCTGTCGTCGCGGTCGGTGGTCCAGCTGGTCGACCTGCCGGGCTCGAAGAACAAGGCCGTCCAGTCGGTGTCGACGCTGCAGGCCGCGGACGTGGAGATTCTCAAGGGCACGCCGCTGGAGCTGTCGCTGAAGGTCGTGAGCCAGCCGACGCTGAAGGTCACTTCGACGGGTGACAAGGCCACCTCGAAGGTCGAGTACTCGGCGCCGGTGATCACCATCCAGCGCGGCGACACGGTGCTGTACACCCTCGACGCGCAGCACCCCACGAAGGACATCCCGATCGGCCTGCCGCTGGAGCAGTTGTCGAAGCAGCTCGGGCCGGTGGCGGACCTGCCGGTCGTCGGCGGGCTCGTCGCCACCGCCACCAAGGGGTTGCAGCAGGTGAACGACACCGCGGGCACCGTGCTGGACCTCGGCGTGCTCCGGCTGAGCATCGGCGAGCTGAACCAGAAGGGCCAGCAGCTGACCACGCCGTTCGAGGGCTACCAGCTCGGCGCGTCCGCCCGGATGCTGGACCTGCAGGTGCTGCCGACGACGGCGTTGAAGAACCTGCTGCCCGCCGGTCAGGCGAGCTCCCTGCCGTCGTCGCTCGCGCAGCTTTCGCTCGGTGAGCAGATCGGCCGCGCCTACACCCCCACGGGCGGCGTCGTGTGCGGCACGACCACCCCGGTGACGCCCGTCGGCAACCCGGCTCCGGGCGTGCCCGCGAAGCTGGCGTACACGGCGGGCGCCTACTCTGCGGTGCCGCTGTTCTGGACCGGGACCGGCATGCTCCTGCTCGGCGTCGTGCTGGTGGCGGCGATCCCGAACCGGCGGCGGAAGGCCGCCGTGGTCAAGCCGTCGCCGAGGCCCCGCTCGTAGTGACCGCGCGTGCCGCGGCCGGCCTCCGGGTCGGCCGTGGCGTGGTCAGCCGTGGCGCAGAGCGGTGACCATGGCCTCCACGGCGATCCTCGGTTTCACGTTCCACAGGATCGCCTCGCGGCAGGCGAGGACCGCTTCCAGGCGCCGGAGCGTGGACTCCGGCGTCCAGGTGCGGGCCGCTTCGACGGCGTCGTTCGCGTGGTCCGGGTGGTTCAGCACGGCCTTCGCGCCGCTGGCGGTGACCAGCACGTCGCGGTAGAAACCGGCGAGGTCGACCAGCGCGAGGTCCAGCGTGTCCCGCTGCGTCCGCGTCGCACGGGACTTCTGGCGCTTCTCCAGTGCCTTCACGGCGGCCTCGGCCGCGCGCTTCGCCCCCGCCACACCCTTGCCGGTCGCGTCGCCGCCCATCGCGTTGCGCAGTTCGGCCTTCTCGCTCTCGTCGCGGGCCTTGCTCTCCTCCGTCGCGTCGCCCTCCGCCGCCGCGATCAGCTCGTCCGCGCAGGCGAACACGTCGGCGGGGCGCCGCAAGCCCAGCGGGATGCGCAGCACGGTCTCGCGGCGCTTGCGTGACTGCTCGTCCGTCGCGAGCCGCCGGGCCCGGCCGACGTGACCGCCGCACACCGCCGCGGCCCATTCGGCCAGCTCCGGGTCCACGCCGTCCCGTTCGACGAGCACCTTGGCGATCGCCTCGCGCGGAGGCGTGCGGAGGTTCACCAGGCGGCAGCGGGAGCGGATGGTGACCGAGACGTCCTCGGGGTGGTCGGAGGGTGCGCACAGCAGGAAGACCGTGCGGTCCGGCGGCTCCTCGACGGCCTTGAGCAGGGCGTTCGATGCCCCCTCGGTGAGCCGGTCGGCGTCCTCGACGATGACGACCTGCCAGCGCCCGGTCGTGGGGCGGCGCGCGGCGGCCTGGACGAGCGCCCGCATCTCGGCGACGGAGATCGACAGCCCTTCGGGCACGACCAGCCGGACGTCGGCGTGCGTGCCGTGCAGCGCGGTGCGGCAGCCGGTGCACTCGCCGCAGCCGGTGCCGGTCACGCACTGCAGCGCCGCGGCGAAGGTCCGCGCGGCGACCGAGCGCCCCGACCCGGGCGGGCCGGTCAGCAGCCAGGCGTGCGTCATCGAGCCCGCGGGCACGGGCTCACCGACGACGATCTTCGCCGCCGCATCGGCCGCCGACGACAGCACCTCCACCGCGGGCTCCTGCCCGACGAGCTGAGACCAGACCGATCCCATCAAGCCTCCACCGCACTCCGCACACGTCCACCCGTTGCCCGGGCGCCGCTCACCCTGCCATCCGGCCGGGCACCGCCGCCACCGGTGTCGGCGCCATCGGGCCGTCGCAGCAGTTGCTCGGCCAGCTCCCTCTGCTAGACGGCTTCCAGGGGCGCGAGCCCCGCACGACGGCCCACGAGCACCGCCCGCACGGCGCTGTGCACGCGCTCCGCCACCTCGTCCTCGTCGCCGTCTCCGTCCACGACGATGTAGTGGTCCGGGTCGGCCGCCGCCATCTCGCTGAGCAGCGTCTGCACCCGCCACTGGTCCTCGATGGACACCGGGCCCGGGTCGCCGTCGACGGGGGTGGCGTCCAGCAGCACCGTCACGTCCGGCCGGAGCCTGCCCGTCGCCCAGTCGGCGAGGCCCTCCAGCTCCTTCGAGTCCAGCCCGGCCACGGCCGACAGGTGCGCGAGCGGCGAGTCCACGAACCGTTCCATCACCACGATCGACCCGGCGTCCAGCGCGGGCTGCACGTCACGCTCGACGATGTCGGCCCGCACCGCGGCGGCGGCCAGCGCCTGCGCCCGCGCCCCCGACAGCGACGCACCGGTGACCAGCTTCGCGAGCCGTTCGTCGTCGAGCGCGGGGTCGGCCGCGAACACGACCGGCCGGGGCCCGACCGAGCGCAGCCACTCCACGAGCCTCGCCGCCTGGTTCGCGGTGTCGGCGGCCGTGGTGCCCTCGAGCGCGATCAGCAGGCCGTTCGCCCGGCGCGGCCGGCGCCGGATCACGTTCCGCAGGTCGGCCATGATCGTCTCGGCGCGGCGCGAGTCCATCTGCCGGTACGCGATCACGCCCACGATCGCCGCCAGGATCCCGCCGCCGAGCATCACCGGCCGCGTGCCGTCGATGATGATCGGGTTGCCCCAGACCTGCACCGTCCTCGGCTTCGTCAACCCGATCAGCAGCGGCACGACCGCCGTCGAGCCGAACACGATGATCTTCATCATCGACTGGTAGATCGCGTTGATCCGGCCGCGGATCGCGTCGTCCACCTGCGAGCCGATGATCGTCACGCCGGTCAGGAACGCCGCACCGGCGCAGGCGCCGACGATCGCCACCGCCACCAGCGACACCGCCAGGTGCGGCGACAGCGCGACGAGGATCAGCCCGAGCCCCGCCACCACGATCGACATGCCGAACAGCCGGTCGTGCGGCAGCCGCCGCGCCAGTTTCGGCGCCCCGCCCATGCCCGTCGCGAGCCCGACGAACACCGCGACCAGCAGCAGACCCCAGGCCGCGTCCCCGGCGAGCAGGCTCGACGAGTACGGCTTGGCCGAACCCACCACCGCGCCACCGGCCGCGAACGCACCGGCCGCACCGATCAGCAGCCCCCGCACGAGCGGCGTGCTCCTGACGAAGCGCGCCCCGTCGCGGACCAGCCCGGCCAGGCCGCCCGAAGGCGCGTCCGCGGCCGGCTTGGGCGCCACCGCGACGGGCGTGTGCACGTTCCGCCTCGACAGCTCCGGGATCCGCGTGATGATCAGGATCGCGCTCGTCAGGTACAGCAGCCCGATGAGCAGCACGATGACCTTCGCGAACCCGAGGTCGCCGAACAGCGACGGCGGCAGGTGCAGCGCGGGCCCGATGCCGGTGACGATCGAGTAGATCGCGCCCGCGGAGAGGACCGCCAGCCCGTACGTCATCACCATGCCCAGCTGGTTCGCCGTCTCCACCTGGTCCGGCCTGCGCAGCAGGTTCGGCACCGCGGCGTCCTTCGACGGGATCCACATCATCGCGCTGGCGCTGGCCAGGAAGTTCGCGATGTAGAGCCACCAGCCCGTGCCGACGAACGCGATCGACATGACGAACCCGCACCGCAGCAGGTCGGCCACGAACATCACCTTGCGCCGGTCGAACCGGTCGGCGAGGAGCCCGCCGAGCGGCGCGAAGATCAGCCCGGGCAGCAACGCGGACAGCAGCACGCCGGTGAACGCGAAGTTCTGCGCCGTGTAGTTCCCGGTCAGCTTCGTGGCGAGGCTCGTGACCCCCAGGATCGTGAGCCAGTCCGCCACGCTGCACAGGTACGTGACGCCCCACAGCCGCCGGAAGGGACGGATGGCCAGCACGCGCCGGGCGCGGTAGATCGTGGACCCGTCCCGACCAGCCGGCGCCTCCGCCTCGGCTTTCGTCTGCACGCCCTCGCTGATCCGACCCACCCCATTTGGTTGCCCGTGGTGCCGGTGAAGATTCCCTGGGCATGCGCCACCGCGTCACCGGACCGGTGACGTCAGGGTAGCTCCGTCGGGTGGAGCGCGGCCGCTTCGGGCTAGCCGAACAGCCCGGAGATGCTGCTGATCAGGCTCGAAAGGAACTCGATCGCGACCACCGCGAAGATGATCATGAGCAGGATAGCGACGATCATCGCGGTGGACCCGCTGGAGGGGCGCACCCGCCGGACATTCGGCTGGGGCAGGGAAAACCGGGGCATCCGCAGCTGCGGCCGCCCCCGGGACAGCAGCCCGGGGCGGGACCGCTGCCGCGGCAGCATGCCCAGCGGCTGCGCGGGCGGGATCGGCTGGGCCGGCACCGCGGGCGGCACCTGGTCCACCATGGCCCCCCGCTCGGAGGACCCGCCACCACCCTCGGACATCGCGGCGTCCACCAGCTCGCGCACGGCGGAGGGGTCCGGGCGGACCGGAGAAGCGACCTTGGTCAGCTTGAAGTCGTCGTGGTCGTCGCCATCGTCGAGCGAGCCGGACAGCGCGTCGCCGAACGTCACCGGCGGCAACCCGCTCTGCGTGCCGTCGCCGAACTCGTCGTTCCTGGCAGGCATGACCACTCCCTGTTCTCGCTCGCCCCTCGCCCGCTTTCCGTCCAGGGTAGTGGGCGATCCGGCGCCCGCACTGGCCCAACCGGGTAAGGACAAGATCACGCAGCGCACAGGCGATCAGCCGCATGCCGCCTCCAGGTGCGCCAGCACGGAGTGCCCGATCCAGTGCGCGACGTGCTGCCGCGTGGCGGGAGCGAGGTACAGCACCCAGTCACCCTCCGGCAGCAGGGCGGTGATCAGCAGGTACCGGCCGAGGTCGGTGTCGAACAGGACGACCGCGCCCCGCGGGTGCTCGGCGAGGATCCTGCTCCCGATCGTCAGGTCGAACACCGCCGTGCCCGTCCTGGGCCGCGCGGCCAGCGCCCGCAGCCTGGCCACCTCGGCCGCCTGCTCCGCTGACACCCGGCCCAGCGGATCCGCCGCTATCCGCACGATCTCCCCCGGCCCGGCCGGGCAACGCGGGAGGCGGGCCGCGACCCTGGCAGGCAGCTCCCCGGCCGGGCCCGTGTTAAGCGCGACCCTCGCGCCGCTGTACTCGAGCACGGCACACGCTTCCCGGTCGCCGAAGAAGTGCATCCTCAGGGGCACCAGCCGGTCGGCGAAGACCGCCGTGACCGCGCCCCGCACGGGACCGCGCCGCAGGACCCGGAACAACGCCAGCGCGTCCGGCGTCAGCTCGCCCTCACGGGACAGCCCCAGCGCGCCGAGCGCCGCGTGCCACCTCGTCTGCCGCTCGGCCTCCTCGACGACGCCGGCCGCGGGCGGCCCCATCGGCAGCTCGGGATCACCTTCGGGGTCGTAGTACCGCAGCACGGACGGCCGGCGGGGCACCGCCCTCGTCACAGGGCGGATGACCTCGTCGACCAGCTCGAAGACCGTCGGAAACCCGGGTGCGTCGCTCATGGGGGACAGTCTGCACCGGGGTACCGACAATTTTGGTCGAACGCCTGTTCGACCCCTACTTCTTCGCGGCGGCCGCCTTCTTGCGCGCCGGCGCCTTGCGCTTCGGGGCCGGCCCCTTCGCCCGCTTCTCCGCCAGCAGCTCGGCCGCCCGCTCCGCGGTCAGCTCCTCGATGCTGTCGGCCTTGCGGAGGGTCGCGTTGAACTCCCCGTCCGTGACGTAGGGACCGAACCGGCCGTCCTTGACCACCATGGGCTTACCGGACACCGGGTCGTTGCCCAGCTCCTTGAGCGGCGGCTTGGCCGCACCCTGCCTGCCACGGCGCTTCGGCTCCGAGTAGATCTTCAGCGCCTCTTCGAGGGTGACGGTGAACAGCTGCTCCTCGGTCTCCAGCGAGCGCGAGTCCGTGCCCTTCTTCAGGTACGGGCCGTAGCGGCCGTTCTGCGCCGTGATCTCGTCGCCCGACTCCGGGTCCTTGCCCACGACCCGCGGCAGCGACAGCAGCTTCAGCGCGTCCTCGAGGGTCACGGTCTCGATGTCCATGGACTTGAACAGCGACGCCGTGCGCGGCTTCGGCTTCTTCGCCTTGCTGGTCTTCTTGCCGTCGGCGGGTTCCTCGGGCTCCGGCAGCACCTCGGTGACGTAAGGGCCGAAGCGGCCCTCCTTCGCCACGATCTCGTGCCCCGACACCGGATCCGTGCCCAGCGAACGGCCTTCCTGCGGAGTCGCGAACAGCTTCTCCGCGATCTCCGCCGTCAACTCGTCCGGCGGCAGGTCCTCGGGCAGGTTCGCGCGCTGCGACTTGCCGTCGACCTCGCGCTCCAAGTACGGCCCGTAGCGGCCGACGCGCACGTACACCGTGCGGTCCTGGTCGTCGGTGAACAGCGGGATCGAGTTGATCTCACGCGCGTCGATGTCCTCGACACCCGTTCCGACCAGCTTCTTGAGCCCGCCGAGCCGGCCGATCGAGCCGTCCACGCCCTGCTCGCCACCGAAGTAGAACCGCGACAGCCAGCGCGTGCGCTGCTCGTCACCGGAGGCGATGCGGTCGAGCTCGTCCTCCATCGCGGCGGTGAAGTCGTAGTCCACCAGCCGCTCGAAGTGCCGCTCCAGCAGCCCCACCACCGCGAAGGCGACCCACGACGGGACCAGGGCGGAGCCCTTCTTCCACACATAGCCGCGGTCCTGGATGGTGTTGATGATCGACGCGTACGTCGACGGGCGGCCGATGCCCAGCTCCTCCAGCTTGCTGACCAGGCTCGGCTCGCTGTACCGCGGCGGCGGCGTGGTGTTGTGGCCGTCCGGCGTCAGGTCCGCGGCCGTCAGTCCCTGGTCCTTCACCAGCTGCGGCAGCCTGCTCTGCTTGTCGTCGGCCTCGCCGCCGGACTCGGTGTCCACCGCCTCGACGTAGGCCTTGAGGAAGCCGGGGAACGTGATCGTGCGGCCCGACGCGGAGAACACGCACTCCTCGCCCGTGCTCGCGGTGCCGACGATCCGGACCGACATCGTCGTGCCCTTCGCGTCCGCCATCTGCGACGCGATGGTGCGCTGCCAGATCATCTCGTAGAGCCGGAACTCGTCGGCCTCCAGCTCGCCCGCGACCTGGCCCGGCGTGCGGAACACCTCACCGGCCGGCCGGATCGCCTCGTGGGCCTCCTGCGCGTTCTTGACCTTGCGGTTGTACTGGCGCGGGCTCGGCGAGACGTAGTCCTTGCCGTACAGCTCGGTGGCCTGGCTGCGGGCGGCCGTGATCGCCGACTCCGACAGCGTCGTGGAGTCGGTACGCATGTAGGTGATGTAGCCGTTCTCGTACAGCCGCTGCGCGATGCGCATCGTCCGCTCCGACGAGAACCGCAGCTTGCGCCCGGCCTCCTGCTGCAGCGTCGACGTCATGAACGGCGGGTACGGGCGCCGCGTGTACGGCTTCTCCTCGACGCTGGCGACCTTGAAGTCCCGGCCGCGCAGGCCCTCGGCCAGCCGGTTCGCCCCGGTCTCGTCGAGCACGCGGACGTCCTTCGCCGACGCCTTGAGCTTGCCGTCGGAGCCGAAGTCCTTACCGGTGGCAAGCCGGGCGCCGTCCACGGAGATCAGCCGCGAGGGGAACGTGCGCGGCGTGGCGTCCGCACCGGCGTCCATCGTCGCGGAGATGTCCCAGTACGACGCCGACTTGAAGCGCATCCGCTCGCGCTCGCGCTCCACGATGATCCTGGTCGCCACCGACTGCACGCGGCCTGCCGACAGCTTCGGCATGACCTTCTTCCACAACACCGGCGAGACCTCGTAGCCGTAGAGCCGGTCGAGGATGCGGCGGGTCTCCTGCGCGTCGACGAGGTCGGCGTCCAGGTCACGGGTGTCGGCCGCGGCGGCGCGGATGGCCTGCTCGGTGACCTCGTGGAACACCATGCGGCGGACCGGCACCTTGGGCTTGAGCGTCTCCAGCAGGTGCCACGCGATCGCCTCGCCCTCGCGGTCGGGGTCGGTGGCGAGGTACAGCTCGTCGGCGTCCTTGAGCAGGCTCTTGAGCTCGGTGACCTTGGCCTTCTTCTCCGGGCTCACCACGTACAGGGGCTCGAAGTCGTGGTCGACGTTCACGCCGAGCCGCGCCCACGCCTCCCCCTTGTACTTGGCCGGCACGTCGGCCGCGCCCCTGGGCAGGTCGCGGATGTGGCCGACCGAGGACTCGACCACGTAACCGCGGCCGAGGTAGGGAGCGATCTTGCGGGCCTTCGTGGGCGACTCGACGATCACGAGCCGCCGACGGCCCGAGCCGTTGGTCGCCTCGCCGTCGGTCCCACCCTCCCCCAGCCTTCGGCCGGGGGGCCCCCCAGCCCGGCCGCCGCCCCCGGACGAGGCGCTCCGCGCCGCGGTGCTTTTGGTCCGTGCTGCCACGCTGTCGCTCTCCGCTCATTCCCGTCGCCCGCTCGGCGACGCTGTATCAACCAGCCAGTGTGCACGCTGATGGCCGGTCATGTCCGCCCAGGTGGCTCAACACGCCGCCTTCCCGTGTGAAGCGCATCGGCGCCGACCTGGACGGCGTTTCTCTTCCACACCTAGCACGTGACGCGGGACACGTGCTTCGCGGGGTCTTTCGGTGACGGTTCCACTACGCTGCGGCGTCATGGTCCGCCGCTGCCTCTTCGTCCTGTTCACGCTGTTCCTCGCGCTGGGCACGCTGCCCGCGACAGCCGCGCCCACCGGCGATTACGCCGGAACCGTGGAACTCAGCAACTGCTCGGGCGCCGTCGTCCGCACCCCGGACTCCCTCGGTGGCGACCACGCGCTCGTGCTCACCAACGGTCACTGCGACGAAGCGGGCATGCCCGCGCCGGGCGTCGTGGTGCTGAACCGGCCCACGAACCGCACCATGCACCTGCTCCGCGAGGACGGCTCCGAGCTCACCACGCTGCGTTCGACGAAACTCGTCTACGCCACGATGACCGATACCGACGTCGCGTTGTACCAGCTCGACTCCACCTACGACCAGCTCACGGCCCTCGGCGGACAGGCGCTGACGCTCGCCGCTGCGCCCGCCAAGGAGGGCACCCGCATCAGCGTGATCTCCGGCTTCTTCCAGCGCACGTGGACCTGCTCCATCGAGCGGGTGCTGTACTCACTGCGCGAGGGCGACTGGACCTGGAAGAACTCCATCCGGTACACGCCGGAGTGCAAGACCATCCACGGCACCTCGGGCTCACCCGTCGTCGACACGGCCACCGGCGAGGTCGTCGGCGTCAACAACACCGGTAACGACGAGGGTTATTCCTGCACCGTCGACAACCCCTGCGAGGTGGACGAACAGGGCACCGTCACGGTGCTGGAGGGCCGTTCCTACGGCCAGCAGACCGCCCTGCTCGTCCCCTGCCTCGTGAACAGCGAGATCGCGCTGGACCGGCCGGGCTGCGCGTTGCCCAGGCCCGCCGCGCTCACGCGGCGGTCTCCGGCACCGGCGGCCTGAAGCCGGGCCACACGTCCACCGCGGCGGGCGGCGGCGCCCCGATCAGCTCCTCCAGGGTGGCGAGCCTGCGCTTGCCCGTGACCCGCACGGCGGGGCCGCCCGCCCGCGGACCGACGCACTGCGCGGGCAGGCCGAGCTGGCGGCAGGCACCGGCGAGCAGCTCCCCGGCGTCCTCGTCCACGGCGAGCAGGTAGTGGTTGCCGTTGGGCTGCCCGGCGGCCAGCGCCCACATCCGCAACGCACCGCCGGTCAGCCGGAAACCCGGCGGCGGCTTCTTCTCCTCACCCGGCTGCCACGCCCTGGCCAGGTGGATGAGGTCGGCCCGGAACGCGGTGCGCACGAGCAGCCCTTCCTCGTCGCGCAGCACGTCCGCGTGCACCCCGCGCCGCGCGAACTCGGCGGCGAGGACCTTGGCGCGCCACAGCTCGGTCAGCGGCACGGAAAGCCGGGCCGCCGTGCGGCCGAAGCTCACGATCCGCCCCTGCCCGCACAGGACTCCGGCCAGGTCGGCGAGCCGGGGCCCGCTCGCCTCCGCCGAGAAGAACGAGAGCTGCTCCACAGCGCACCAGGGTAGAACATCCGTTCGATTCCCCGCGAGTCCTGAACGTGGGAAAAAAGTCTTGAAGTTGCCGTAGCGTCAACCTCTACCTTCGGTTCCAGGGACGACGGGAGGAGGCGAGATGGCGGATCAGGTCCTGTCGATCGTGCAGGTCGCACGGCTGGCGAAGGTCACTTCGCGGACGTTGCGGCACTACGACGAGATCGGCCTGCTGCCACCGGACCACACCGATCCCAGCGGGAGGCGCTTCTACCGGCGCGAACAACTGGTGCGGCTCCAGCAGATCCTGCTGCTGCGGGAGCTGGGGCTGGGCCTCGACCGGATCGCGGAGATCCTGTCCGGCTCCGTTTCGCAGGCCGAGGGGCTGCGACTGCACCGGAAGTGGCTGCTGGCGGAGCGCGATCGGCTGGACCGGCTCGCCGCCACCGTCGCCCGCACCATCACCGAACTGGAAGGAGGGATCGAGATGCAGGTGGAGCGGATGTTCGAGGGCTTCGCGCCCGGCTCCGAGAAGGCCGAGCAGCTCGCGAAGGAGGCCGCGGACCGGTGGGGCGACACCGCCACCGAGTCCTACGAGCGCAGCAAGAACTGGTCGAAGGAGAAGTGGGACGAGGTCAACCGCCAGGGCAGCGAGGCCACGGCGAAGCTCGCCGAGCTGGCCAAGGCCGGCGTCCCGGTCGACGACGAGCGGGTGCTCGACGCGGTCGCCGGCCACTACGAGTGGATCAAGAACCACTGGACGCCGGACGCGGAGTCCTACACAGGCCTCGGCCGCGCCTACGCGGAGGACGAACGGTTCCGCAGGCAGTACGAGGCCGTGCACCCGGGGTTCGCGGAGTACCTGCGGGACGCGATCGCGGCGTTCGCCGCCGCGCGGCTCACTCGGTAGTGCGAACGGTCAGCTGCTGACAGACCGGGGCGCGGGCGACCGCGGTCCGCAGGTCGGGGACGGCGTCGAGGCCGGACAGCAGGTTCAGCTTCGCCACCTCGTCCAGCGGGCCGCGGGCTTCGCCCAGCGTGGCCTGGTCGATCGTCGGCGCGTCACCCGCGTCGTCGAGGCGTGCCTTCGCCTCGGCGGCGCGGACCCGAACACCACTCAATTCGGTGACGGTGTCGGTCCGCACGGAGTCCCCCTCGGGCAGGGGCGCGGCAGGGAGCGCCCGCAGCCCGGCGACCGCGCGGTCGAGGCCGCCGATCATCGAGCCGAGCAGGTCGCTGGAGGTCTGGACGGCCCGCCGGGGCGTGCTCGGATCGACCGTGGGCATCGTCGCCAGGTTGTCCACGAGCGAACCGACGGCCACGCAGTAGTCGTTGGCCCAGCGGGTGATCTCGTCCTGTCGCTGCACGTCACGCTGGGAAAGCCCGGGACCACCCGACTGGATCGCACCCGGCTCGGCAGGTGGCTGGCCGCAGCCCGAGAGCCCGATACCCAGACCCGTGAGCAGCGCCAGGAAACCGACCTTCCCGGGTCGCACGCGAACACCTCCCGCCAACGCGAACTTCTCTCGACGGTACCGACATGATCGCTCTCCGCAAACCCTGCCCCCGCCACCGGAGAACCGAACGGGCCCGCCACACACGCACGTGTGACGGGCCCGCGGCGGTTCGAACTCAGGCGGTCTTCGCGGGTTCCTGCGTCGACGCGGGCGAGTCGGAGATGACCGTGCTGCGCCGCTTCGACACCACGATCGCGACCACGATGATCGCGAGCGCGACGAGCGCGATCGCCAGCCGCACGCCGAACGAGGCGTCCGGACCGACCGAGAACTGCACGATCGCCGGCGCGATCAGCACCGAGACCAGGTTCATCACCTTGATCAGCGGGTTGATGGCCGGACCGGCGGTGTCCTTGAACGGGTCGCCGACGGTGTCACCGATGACGGTCGCGGCGTGGGCCTCGGAGCCCTTGCCGCCGTGGTTGCCGTCCTCGACCAGCTTCTTCGCGTTGTCCCACGCGCCACCGGAGTTGGCGAGGAAGATCGCCATCAGCGTGCCGGTGGCGATCGCACCCGCCAGGTACCCGGCGAGCGCACCCGTGCCGAGGCCGAAGCCGACGGCGATCGGCGCGAACACCGCGAGCAGACCCGGCGTCGCCAGCTCACGCAGCGAGTCGCGGGTCACGATGTCCACGACCTTGCCGTACTCGGGCCGCGTGGTGCCCTCCATGATCCCGGCGATCTCGCGGAACTGGCGGCGCACCTCGTACACCACCGCGCCCGCCGCGCGGGAAACCGCGTTCACGGCCAAACCGGAGAACATGAACACCACCGCGGCACCGATCATCACGCCGACGAGCGTGTTCGGGCTGACGATGGTGTCGATGAACGACTTCACGCCGCCGGCGGTGGTGCCGATGCCGCTGAGCGCCTTGGTGATCGAGTCCTGGTAGGAGCCGAACAGCGCCGTCGCCGCGAGCACCGCGGTGGCGATCGCGATGCCCTTGGTGATCGCCTTCGTGGTGTTGCCGACCGCGTCCAGCTCGGTCAGCGTCTGCGCGGCGTTCTCGTCCACGTCACCGGACATCTCGGCGATGCCCTGCGCGTTGTCGGAGACCGGGCCGAAGGTGTCCATCGCGACGATGACACCGACCGTGGTCAGCAGACCGGTGCCGGCCAGCGCCACCGCGAACAGCGCGACCGCGCCACCGAGCAGGTACGCGCCGAACACCGCGGCACCGATGACGACCGCCGTGTACACCGCGGACTCGAAGCCCACCGAGATGCCGGAGAGGATGACCGTCGCGGCACCCGTCTCCGACGTCTTGCCGACGTTCTTCACCGGGCCGTGCTCGGTGCCGGTGTAGTAACCGGTGAGGCGGAGGATGAGGCCCGCCAGCACGATGCCGATGAGCACCGCGACGAAGGCGATCACGGCGGGGTTGCCGTCGTTGGCGTACTCCGGGCCGAACTCGGCGAACGAGCTGGGCAGGAACACGAACGCGGCGATCGTGCACAGCACCGCCGAGATGATCGCGGAGATGTAGAAGGAGCGGTTGATCGTGGTCAGGCCGCTCTCGTTCGCCCGCGCCTTGGTGATGTAGACGCCGATGACCGCCGTGATCACACCGATGGCCGGCACGATCAGCGGGAAGATCAGGCCGTCCGCACCGAACGCGGTGCTGCCCAGGATCAGCGCGGCGACCAGGGTCACCGCGTAGGACTCGAACAGGTCCGCCGCCATACCGGCGCAGTCACCCACGTTGTCACCGACGTTGTCGGCGATCGTGGCCGCGTTGCGCGGGTCGTCCTCGGGGATGTTCTGCTCCACCTTGCCGACGAGGTCGGCGCCGACGTCGGCGGCCTTCGTGAAGATGCCGCCGCCGACACGCATGAACATCGCGATCAGCGCGGCGCCGAAGCCGAAGCCCTCCAGCACCTTCGGCGCGTGCCCCGTGTAGACGAGCACCACGACGGCCGCGCCGAACAGGCCGAGCCCGACGGTGAACATCCCGACGGCGCCGCCGGTGCGGAAGGCGACCCGCATCGCCGTCTCCCTGCCGCCCTGCTCCCGCGAGGCGGCGGCGACGCGCAGGTTCGCCCTCGTCGCCAGCCACATGCCGAGGTAGCCGATGGTGAAGGAGAAACCGGCGCCGAAGAGGAAGAAGATCGAGCGGCCGATGCGCTCGTTCCAGTCGTCCGCCGGGAGCGCGAAGAGCAGCAGGAACACCACCACGCCGAAGATCGAGAGTGTGTTGCGCTGCCGCTTGAGGTAAGCAGCCGCCCCCTCCTGCACCGCCCTGGCGATGTCCTGCATCTTGGCGGTGCCCTGGCCCGTGGCCAGCACCTCCTTGAGCAGGAAGTAGCCGATGACGAGTGCGATCAGGGCGACCACGGCGACCACGCCGGCGATGGCGTAGTCACCCCCGGAGAGCTCGAGGCCCTCCGCGAGGAATTGCCGGGACATCCGTCCTCCTGAAACGTCGCCTGCACCAGCGACGGCCTCACCGCGGAAGCAATGCCGACGCTGGCATGGGATGTACACCACAAGTGGTGTCGGTTTGCCGGAGTGTATTGGTAGTGACTTCGCCACGGTCAGGGCGTCCCGCAATGAACACGCTGCGTGCATGTGAGTCTGCTCACTGTTCATGATCAACGCGTGATGCGGCGGGGCTGTCGTACACGTGTGCGATCCTGGATTCGTGGCGGAGATCGAGCGCGCCCGCCGGTTGCTGGGCCGGGTCACGGCGGGGATCCCGGAGTCGGCGAACCCGGTGACGCACGTGGCCGAGCAGCCGGCTCGGCGGGCCCGCTGCGTGGACTGGCCCGAGTGGGCCGACGCGGACGTGGTCGCCGCGCTCCGCAAGTGCGGGGTGGACCAGCCGTGGGCGCACCAGATCGAGGCCGCGTCCCTCGCGCACGCGGGCCGCAACGTCGTGATCTCGACCGGCACGGCGTCGGGCAAGTCGCTGGCGTACCAGCTGCCGGTGCTGTCGGACCTGGTCGAGGACGAGAAGGCGTGCGCGCTCTACTTGTCGCCGACGAAGGCGCTGGGTGCCGACCAGTTGCGTTCGGTGTCGGAGCTGGAAATCGCGGGAGTGCGGGCGGCGTCCTATGACGGGGACACGCCGATGGCGGAGCGGGACTGGGTGCGGGCGCACGCGCGGTGGGTGTTCACGAACCCGGACATGCTGCACCGCGGCATCCTCGCCTCGCACGCGCGGTGGTCGCGGTTGTTCCGGAAGCTGAAGTACGTCGTCGTCGACGAGTGCCACGGCTATCGCGGCGTATTCGGGTCGCACGTGGCGTTGTTGTTGCGGCGGCTGCAGCGGGTGGCGCGGTATTACGGGTCGTCGCCGGTGTTCGTGCTGGCGTCCGCGACGACGGCTTCGCCCGCGGAGTTCGCGTCACGCCTGATCGGGCAGGAATGCGAGGCGGTGACGGAGGACGCGTCGCCGCGTGGGGCGCGGACGGTCGCGTTGTGGGAACCGCCGCTGCTGGAGGACTTTTCGGGGGAGAACGGGGCGCCGGTGCGCCGGTCCGCGGGGGCCGAGGCGGGGCGGATCCTGGCGGAGCTGGTGGTGGAGGGCGCACGCACGCTGGCTTTCGTGCGGTCGCGGCGCGGCGCGGAGCTGACGGCGCTGGGTGCGCGGCGGATTCTGTCCGAAGTGGACCCGACGTTGGCGGAGCAGGTCGCGGCGTACCGCGCGGGTTTTCTGCCGGAGGAGCGCCGGAAGCTGGAGCGCGCGTTGCTGTCCGGTGAGCTGCTGGGCGTGGCGACGACGAACGCGCTGGAGCTGGGTGTGGACATCGCGGGGCTGGACGCGGTGGTGCTGGCGGGTTATCCGGGCACGCTCGCGTCGTTCTGGCAGCAGGCGGGTCGCGCGGGCCGGTCGGGTGACGAAGCGCTGGTGGTCTTCGTCGCGCGCGACGATCCGCTGGACACGTACCTGGTGCACCACCCGGCGGCGATCCTGGAGCGCCCGGTGGAGACGGCGGTGCTGGATCCCGCGAACCCGTACGTGCTGGCGCCGCAGCTGGCGTGTGCGGCGGCAGAGTTGCCGCTGACGGCGCAGGAGCTGGACACGTTCGGCGGGGACGCGGCGCGAGGCGTCCTGGACGCGCTGGTGGCGGACAAGGTGCTGCGCCGGCGACCGAGCGGCTGGTACTGGACGTCGCGGGACAGGCCGCAGTACGAGGTCGACATCCGTGGGTCCGGTGGGGACCAGATCGCGGTGGTCGAGGCGGACACGTCGCGGTTGCTGGGCACGGTCGACCCGGGTTCGGCGTGCGCGACGGTGCACCCGGGGGCGGTGTACCTGCACCAGGGGTCGTCGTACGTGGTGGACGAGCTGGATCTCGAGGCCGGGGTGGCGTTGGTGCACGCGGAGGACCCGGAGTGGACGACGTCGGCGCGCGAGCTGGCGGACATCAGCGTCCTGGCCGTGCAGGAGCGGGTGGACTACGGCGGCGTAACGGTCTGCTTGGGCGACGTGGCGGTGACTTCGCAGGTGGTGGGTTACCTGCGCCGCCGTCCTTCTGGGGAAATCCTGGACCAGGTGGCGCTCGACCTGCCCGCCCAGCGCCTGGAAACCCGCGCGGTCTGGTACACGATCTCGGATGAGCTCCTCGAGGGCGCCCGGATGGCGGCCGAGCCCGAGGCGGGAAGGGCGGTGGCGGGAGCCGAGGCCCAGCGGCCGGCGGCGGGAGCCGAGGCCCGGCGGCCGACGGCGGGACGGCCGGCGGCGGAAGCCGAGGCCCAGCGGCCGGTGGCGGCTGGGGAGGCGGGACGGCCGGTGGCGGGAGCCGAGGCGCGACGGGCGGTGGCGGCTGGGGAGGTGCGTGCTGGGGTGGCCGCGAGGCTCGCCGACGGGGTCGGCGAGGCCAGGAGCGGCGAGGCTGCGGCTGGGCGCGGCGGGGCCGCCGCCCGGAGCGACGGGGCTTTGCCCGGCAGCGGTGAAACTCCGGCCGGGAGCGGCGCCCGTGCGGTTGAAGCCAACCGACGTTCGGCGGGAATCGGCGGACTCGCGGCGGAGGACGGCGTACCTGCGGTCGCTGCGGGCACGGACCCGGCCGAGACCGGCGAGCGGCTGACGGGAACCGGCGAGCGTCCTATCGGAACCGGCGCGCGTTCGGCGGGGAACGGCGGGGATCCGGCCGAGACCGGGGCGCCTCCGGTGAGGACTGGCGGGGGAAGTGGCAGGACGCCGGGGGGCGCTGGGCTGGAGCCCGCGCGCATCCCCGGCGCCCTGCATGCCGCCGAGCACGCGGCGATCGGCCTGCTACCGCTCTTCGCTACGTGCGACCGCTGGGACATCGGCGGGGTGTCGACCGCGCTGCACGCTGACACCGGGGAGGCGACGGTGTTCGTGCATGATGGCCATCCCGGAGGCGCGGGATTCGCCGATCGCGGTTTTGCCGCTCTGGTCCCTTGGCTGGCCGCTACGCGGGAGGCCATTGTCTCCTGCGAGTGCCCGGCGGGATGCCCGTCCTGTGTGCAGTCACCGAAGTGCGGGAACGGCAACGACCCACTGGACAAGGCGGGGGCGGTGGCTGTACTGGACACCGTGCTCGGGGCGGTGCGTCAGCACGGGAGCCGGTACGGCCACGTGGAGGTTCAGGCCGCGGACACCGCCGCGACGAGCTGAGCCCGGTCCGCGGCAGCGGACTGGTCGAGAGCGCGGATGAGGACCGAGTGCACGACATCGGCCTCCGGCAGACGCCAGCTCCACACGTCGGGCCGGACGCGCCAGTGCACGACACCGTGCTGGAACGGGGTGGGCGGCAGCGGGATCCAGCTGCCCTCACCGTGCCACCGCACCTCACCGCTGGTGGCGAGCTGCTCGGGGAGGTTGCCTGCCACCGTGGTCAGGAACAGCCAGCGACCGTCCGGCGTCGCGACGATCGGCGCGGGGTGACCGGTCGCGCGGAGCAGACGCGCGGCGCGCTTGCCCAGCTCGACGTCGACCTCGACCGCGTCCAGCACCAAGCCCGTGCCGACCAGCAGGCTGTACGGGTTGCCGCTCCACCACTGCGCGACCTCGCCCGGGTGGGCGCCGAGCCGGTCGGCCCAGTCGTGGTGCACCGGCACCGGTCCCGACCACGCCTCGGCACCGGCCTCGTTCGCCGGAACCGTGCCGGGCAGCACCGGCCACCCGTGCCAGGCGAGTCCGATCGCCTCGGCACGCAGCTCGATGCGGAACGCGTCCCGCCAGCTATCCGACCAATCCGTGTCCAACATCCGTCAACAACTCCTCGTTCGCTCCACCGCCCGCGGTGGCTTTCTGATCTCAATAAACGGCAATTTGCAGAGTGCCGGAAGTGGGCGCTCGACAACCGGCCGCTCCGGAACGACGAGTGAACGTCGCACCACCGCCCGCGCTGAAGGCCCGCTGTCGATCACCGCGCGACGACCAACGGCATCGAGGCTTGTCCCCCGATCGTGAGCCATCACACACTTCTTCCTTGCCCTACAAGGGGTTTCACGCCCTCGACCACCACTCGTCCCGTTCGGCCACCCGACCGCTCGCCGCTCGGGACCGACCGTCCATCCGCTGCCGCGGTGATTCCGTTCGCCGCGGCAGATGCCGCTCATCGCGCCGCCGGTCCCGCCCTCGCCCGCGCCGAAAGGCTTCCCCAGGCGCCCGGTACGTCGGCCTCCACTTCGACGAGCGCATCCCACTCCTCGAAACGGCAGACGACGAGCCGGACCCCCATCCGCCTGCTCACGGCCTCCGCGGCCTGGCACGCGAGATCGCCTTGTTCGGCGCGTCCCGCCGCGGCGAGCGCCGCGAGATCCGCGGCCGCGGCGGCCTGGTGCCGGGTCACGATCACCGAGCCGAGCGAGAACAGCAGCCCCGCGGTGGCCACCAGCGCGGTGGTGGCCACCGCCGTCCAGACCGTCGCCACGCCCCTGTCATCCCGGAGCATCGGGAACTCCAGGCTCGAGCAGTGCGTAAGCGCGCCCCCGCAGGTGGACGCCGGGAAGCAGGCCGCCGATCGGTTCGGCCGCCACCTCGACCACGACCTCCTCTCCCGTCGCCTCGATGGTGATCCGCGCTCCCACGGGGGCGATCCGCGCCGCGGCCATCTCGGCGCCGGTCCGGTCTCCTCGGGCAGCGAGACGAGCCGCCTCACCTGCCGCGTCGGTGCACCGCACTTGCCCGACCACCGCGACGAGGCCGGCGAGCAGCAAACCGAACACGAGCGTCAGCGCGGTGAGAGCGATCGCTGCCTCGACGGTGACAGCGCCACGATCCCGCTCATGAGTCGCCGTTCCGGTCATCAGGTCTTCAACGACAGCGAACTCATGATCAGGTTGGTCAGGATCGAGACCACCGTGTCACCGCTCAGGATGCTGTAGAGGACTGCCGCTATCGCCGCCGCGGCCACGGTGCCGATCGCGTATTCGACGGTGCTCATCCCGTCGTCCGCCTTCGTGAAGGGGCGGAGCCAGCGACGCCACCAGCGGATCTTGCGCTGGCTGTGACGCCCGGTTGCCTGCCAGTACATGCCTGGGTCCTTTCCGTAGTTGTTCGAGTAGCGGTTGGTTCAGGTGAACTGGCTTACGAGCCCGAGTACGACCGGTGCCACCCCGAAGCAGAGGAAGGCGGGGAGGAAACACAGCGCGAGCGGCCCGGCGATGAGCACCCCGGCTCGCTGGGCCTTGGCCTCCGCCTCGTCAACCAGTGCGGCCCGGAGCCGGTCCGCCAGTTCTTCCGCGACATCCGCGAGCGCACTTCCCGAGCGCGCCGTGCGCTCAGCTGCTCTCGCGAGCTCCGCGGTGCCCGGACCGGCTCGCGCCGGCGCCCATGCTTCGGCGGGAGAGGCACCGAGGCGCAACAGGTTCGCGGTCGCTCGCAGAGCGTCGGCGTCGGGACCAGTCAGATCTCCGGTGACCGCGGACAACGCCGTCGGAATCGGCAGCCCCGCACGCAGACAGGCGGCGAACAGGTCCCACGTTCCTGCGAGGCACACGGGCCTGGACCGGCGCTTCCGCAGTCGAGGAAGACTCGAAGGCTTCGGGCGGCGGCCGAGAGACGACGTGTACTTCCTCCGTGCGGGCAGTACCAGCAGGGCAGCGGCCACGAGGGCGAGACTCGCGCTGTTCATCGCGCCACTCCAAGCCTCGTCAGACGCTCGCTCCAGACGACCCCGGCCAGGAGCAGTACCGAGCCGAGCATGAGGACGACCTGCCCCGGCGGGGTGGCGACGAGGACGTGCAGGGGATGCGCTCCGATCGCCTCTCCGAGCAGCACCCCGACCACGGGCAGGATCGCGAGTACGACGGCGCTGGCTCGTGGCCCAGCCATGTTCGCGTCGGCTCTCGTCATGAAGCGGGCCTGGGCGACGACGTCCCGCCGGACGGCGTCGAGCAACTCGGCGAGCGGCAGCCCGTGCCGCCGGCTGAGCGTCCAGGCTTGTGCGACCTGGTCGTGCGGTTCCGCGCCCCGAGGAAGGTCGACGGCGAACCGCGCCGAGACAGCCAGCGCACGCAACGCCGGCGCGACCGGGGCCGGAGCATCGCGGGCAGCTCGCTCGGCAGCGGTGACCGCCGAGACACCGCTGCGGAGCTCGGCCACGAGGGCCTGGAGCGCTTCTGCCATTGAATTCGCGGTCGTCACCTCGGCCCGGAATCGCTTCCGCGCCTTCCGGTGGCAGTGCACGGCCAGCACCAGCAATGCCGCTCCCACGCCGCCCACAGGCCCCGACAGCGCGACGACCGGCACCACCGCAAGTGCCACCAACCAGCGTCGATCCAGAGTGGCGGAGCGCCGACGCGGCTCGACGCGCGTGAGCGCGGCAAGGCGAGCTTTGGGCGGTCTGATCGCGGGCCACAGCAAAAGGGCGGCGGCCACACAAACCAGCATCACGTCCGGCATGACTCCCCCTCCGCTTCCTGGAGGAGCCCGCCCTGGCAGAAGCGGACTCCGCGGCCTTTCAGCAGGCTGGTCAGGAGAACTCGGCGCTTCGTCCAGCTGCCGTTCGACCAAACCGGCAGTACGCGGACATCGCCGTTGTCTTCCCGGGTCAGAACCCCGATTTCGGCCAGGCGCCTGCCGGCACCGTCCCGGCGCATGTGCAGGACCACCTGCACGGCCGCGGCGAGCTGGCTGTGCAGGGCATCGCGGGACAGACCTCCCAGTGCCGCCAACGCTTCGAGGCGAGCGGGCACCTCCGACGGAGAGTTCGCGTGTACGGTGCACGCGCCCCCTTCATGGCCCGTGTTGAGCGCGTTGAGCAACTCACAGACTTCACGTCCGCGGACCTCGCCGACCACCAGCCGATCCGGCCGCATGCGCAGCGCCTGCCGCACGAGATCGCGCAGGGTTATCTCACCGGCGCCCTCGATGTTGGGCGGACGGGCGATCAGACGGACGAATTGCGGGTGTTCCGGCTGCAACTCGCCCGCGTCCTCGACGGAAACGATGCGCTCCTGCGGCGCGACGGCGCCGAGCATGGCCGCCAGCAGCGTGCTCTTGCCCGCCCCGGTCGCGCCGGTGACCAGGAACGCCAGCCGGGTGTCGACGACGGCTTTGACTAGTGCGGCGCCCGCGGTGTCGAAGGTGCCGAGCGTCCTCAGTGTCTCGAGGTCGTGCACCGCGGGCCGCAGGACCCGGAGCGAGATGCACGTGCCATCCGCCGCCACGGGCGGTAGCACAGCGTGCAGGCGGACCCGTCCGCGTGGCCCGCTGCCGGGCAGCCAACCGTCCACATAGGGCTGCGCGTCGTCGAGCCTCCGGCCCGCCGCGAGCGCCAGCCGTTGTGCCAGCCTGCGAACAGCTTCCTCGTCGGGAAACCGGATATCCGTGCGCCGCAAGCCTTCCGGGCCGTCCGCCCACACCTCGTCAGGCGCTGTCACGAGCACGTCGGTGGTGCTTCCTTCGCTGAGCAAGGACTCCAGCGGGCCGACTCCGGTGAACTCGTGGCGAAGCACCCGGAGCGCGTCGAGCACTTCCCCGTGGCCGACCGGACGGCCGGCCTCCGCACGCACGGCTTCCGCGAGCGCCATCGGGTCCGTCGGGGCGCCGCTGCCCGCGAGCCGGAGACGGACGCGCTCCAGCAACTCCCCCTTCACGCCGCCACCTCGTGCGGGCGAGCCCATTGGCGTGCCGCCGCGAGCACGATCCGGGCGGCGGTGATCAGCGGGCTCCGCGGACGAGGCACGAACTCCCCGCGTTCCAAGTGACGGTCGAGGTACCGCTCCGGGGCCATCGACGTCAACAGGGGAATGCCGATGTGCTCGGCCGCGTCCTGCGGCATGAGCCCGTCCGGCGCGGGACCGCGGACCACGAGCCGTACCTTGTCCACGCCCAGTCCCTCGACCACACGCCGCGCGGCCGCACACGCCCGCACCTCGGCAGGCACCACGAGTGCGATCAGATCCGCCCGCTGGACGGCGGCCCTGCCCGCCGCGTTCAGGTGCCGTGGCAGATCGCAGACCACCGCCATCCCCGCGCGGCGACCTGCGTCCACAACGGACGCCACGGCCTGGCTCGTCGGCCCATCACCCTTGCGGTCACAGGAGACGAAGGGGAACCGCCCGAGCCGATGCCGGTGCTCGGGCAACGCCGAGCGCAGCGCCTCGATGGGAACGCGGCCGCCGTCGAAGCACAGCGCGGGCCAACGTGCGCCTTCCGCCGCGTCCGCCGCGAGCACGAGATCGAGCCCGCCACCCAGCTGGTCACAGTCGACCAGCAGCGCACCGTCCTGCCCGGCAGCCATGCCGAGCGCCGAGGCGAACACCGAAGCGCCCGCACCACCGCGACCGCCGATCACACCCACCACGCAACCACCCGGCACACCCGGCCCCTCCGCGACGTCGGCCAGCGCACCGACGAGTACCGGCTCGGCATCGGGCAGGGACAGCACCTCCTCCACTCCGGCCGCGAAAGCACTCGCCCAGGTACTTTTGCTCGGTTCGCCCTTCGTGACGAGGAAGACCTTCGCCCGCGGGGGCAATCCGACCTCGCCTTCCACGACCTCCTCGTCGATGAGCACCAACGGCGCCCTCGCCCACGCGGCGCCCGCCGAAGCCAGGTCCGGTGCGCGCTCGACGGCGCACCCCACCGCGGCGGCGAGCCGCAGGACTTCGTCGAGCAGTGCCTCGTCGGACACGATCACGAGCGGACGGACGTCGGTCATCGCTACCCCCAGGAAAGCGGTTCACGGGAAGGAAATCGAGTTGGGAACAGCCTTGCCCGGCGGAGCGGGGAAGGACAAGAAGGAGTTGGGCAGGCTGTGGACAACCGGGGTGTTGTGGACAACTCGCTGGATCGTGATTCACCCCGCACAGGATTCGCACTGATGGGCGAAATCAACAGGAGTGTCCCGACCAGGGAAGAGGCGACCCCCGCCAGGGGGGAGGGGCGGGGGTCGCCGGGGGTTCAGCCCCGGGGGGTCGGGCTGAACCAAGCCGGTGGATCACCGGTCGCCCCACTGTAACTCCGGGACCAGCGCCCGAGCGCCTTTCGGCAGACCCACAATTCGATAACGTCACCAGCAAACGTTTTCCAAGCGGGGTAACGGATTCACCCGCCGGGGCAAGCACCCGTCGTCACCTCACCGGCGCGCTGGCGGAAAGCTTCTATCCTGAACGGGTGGCAGAACCGACCAGCTCGCCGGCGAGCACAGGCCCCGTCGCGGCCTTCTTCGACCTCGACAAGACGATCATCGCGTCGTCCAGCGCGCTCGCCTTCAGCAAACCGCTGATGCGGCAGGGCCTCATCAGCAGGCGAGCCGCGCTGAAGAGCGCGTACGCACAGCTCGTCTTCTCGCTGTCCGGCGCGGACGAGGGCAGGACGGAGCGGATGCGCGCGGAGATCTCGGCGCTCTGCACGGGCTGGGACGTGGCCCAGGTTCGCGCGATCGTGAACGAGACGCTGCACGACATCGTCGATCCGCTCGTGTACGAGGAGGCCGCCGAGCTGATCGCGTCGCACAAGGCGCAGGGGCACGACGTGATCGTGCTGTCCGCCGCGGGCGAGGAGGTCGTCACGCCCATCGCGGACATGATCGGCGCCACCCGCAGCGTCGCGACGAGGATGGAGGTCGTCGACGGCCGGTACTCGGGTCAGGTCGATTTCTATTGCTACGGCGAGCAAAAGGCCGTCGCGGCGAAGCAGCTGGCCGCGGATCACGGCTACGACCTGTCGCGCTGCTTCGCGTACACGGACTCGAGCACGGACGTGCCCATGCTGGAGGTCGTCGGCAACCCGTTCGCGGTGAACCCGGATCGCGCGCTGCGACGGCTCGCGACCGAACGGAACTGGCCGATCCTGACCTTCGACAACCCGGTTTCCCTGCGGAACCGCATCCCCGCGCCGTCCGCCACGACACTCGCCGTCGGAGTCGGCCTGGGAGCGATGGCCGCGGCCGGCGTGACCTGGTACGGACTGGCCCGGCGCAAGCGCGGCGGCAGTCCAGAATAGTCGCTCAGCGTGCTCTCATCACCGAATCGAGTCTCTGTACCGGTGCACTCGACAGACCCCTTGAAGTGACCGCCATCACTGGGTACAAAGTGAGTGCGGACATCTTGTCGGCCAGGGAACGGGACGAAGATGAGCCCCGATCCACCCCGAAAGATCTCCGTGCGCGGACCTCCGGGCACCCACGCGCAGCGCGCCGCGGGAGGCTTGTCGTCGAGGGACTGCGTGCCGGGACGCCGGACGCCGAGTCCACGTAGGTACGACACGAGTTGCACGCTTGGTCACCCGAGTGGTCCGCGCCGGCGGGCGCCGCCGGCCTCACCGCCGGCGGCGCCCGCGCACGTTCGGGGGGTGGTT
Organism: Amycolatopsis sacchari; assembly: GCF_900114035.1. Taxonomy (GTDB): domain Bacteria; phylum Actinomycetota; class Actinomycetes; order Mycobacteriales; family Pseudonocardiaceae; genus Amycolatopsis_E; species Amycolatopsis_E sacchari. The sequence goes on from NZ_FORP01000033.1 coordinate 49,436, forward strand.
CCCCGACGCCCGGCGTTCCGCACGCCGCCGCACCGCAGGAACGCCGGGTCGGGGCCGAACCCCTTACCCCGAAACGGCGTACGCCGAAAGACATACGAGCGTTGACCTGCGTCCCGGCGAGTGAGTAGCTTCCCCGTACCGGCCGCTTCCGGTGGAATTATTTCCGCGGTGGCCGGCACTGGAGGGAGGCCGTTCGTGATCCGGAGGAACCATGCGCTCGCCGCGCTCGTCGCCGGTCTGCTCGTCGTGACCGGGGTCGGTGCCGCCGGACAGGCGGGTGCGCAACCGGGGGTTCCGGGTGTCGACCGGCAGGCCGCTGCCTTGCTGCGGGGGATGAGTCTCGAGGAGAAGGTCGGGCAGCTCTTCGTCGCCGACGTGTGGGGCAAGTCCGCGGACCAGGCCGACCCCGGCAACCGCACGAAGTACGGCGTCGACACCCCGGCCCAGGTGGTCGAGCGCTACCACCCCGGCGGGGTCATCTACTTCAACAACGCGGGTACGGACAACGTCGACGACCCCGTCCAGGTCGCGAAGCTGTCCAACGGCCTGCAGCGCGCGGCCCTGTCCTCCGGAGCGCGCCTGCCCCTGATCGTCTCGATCGACCAGGAGGGCGGCCGCGTCACGCGGATCGCCGCGCCGGCAACGGAGTACCCGGCGAACATGGCGGTCGGCGCGGGCCGCAGCGCCGAGGACGCCAGGCGGCTCGCCGCGATCAACGGGCACGAACTGCGTGCCATGGGGATCAACCAGGATTTCGCGCCGGACGCCGACGTGAACTCGAACCCGCTCAACCCGATCATCGGGTCCCGCTCGTTCTCGGCGGACCCCGCGCTGACCGGAGAGCTCGTCGCCGCCGAGGTCGAGGGGTACCAGGACGCCGGGCCCGCGACGCAGACCGTGTCCTCCGCGGCCAAGCACTTCCCCGGGCACGGTGACGCGGCGACGGACAGCCACACGGGCCTGCCGGTGATCAGCCGCACGGAGCAGCAGTGGCGGCAGATCGACCTGCCGCCGTTCCAGGCGGCCATCAAGTCGGGTATCGACGTGATCATGACCGCCCACATCACGGTGCCGAGCCTCGACCCGTCGGGAGAGCCGGCCACGCTGTCGAAGCCGATCATGACCGGCATCCTGCGGAACGAACTCGGTTACCAGGGTGTGGTGGTCACCGACTCGCTGCAGATGGCGGGCGTCCGGCAGCTGCACCCCGACTCGGAGATCCCCGTGCTGGCGCTCGAAGCGGGCGTGGACCAGATGCTGATGCCGCCGGACCTCGGGGTCGCGATCAACGGCGTGCTCGACGCGGTCAGGAGCGGCAGGCTCACCGAGCAGCGCATCGACCAGAGCGTGCTGCGCATCCTGGAACTCAAGATCAAGCGCGGCATCCTCGCCAAGCCACTGGTCAACGAGCGGGCGGTGAACCGCACGGTCGGCACACCCGAGCACCTGGCGGCGATCCAGCAGCTGACCGACCGCACCACGACCGTCCTGCGCAACGACGCCGGGCTGTTGCCGCTCAAGAACCCGGGCCGGATCCTGGTCGCGGGCTGGAACAACCCGAGCTATCCCGGTTATCCGGCGGAACCGGTCGCCACCCTGGCGAAGGAGCTCGGCGGCACGGCGGTGTCCACGGGTGCGAGCCCGACGGCGAGCCAGATCGACGAGGCGGTCTCCGCGGCGCAGCGGTCCGACACGGTGGTGGTCCTGACGAACGGGCTGCGGACGTCGACGGCGCAACAGGATCTGGTCCGGAGTCTGCTGGCTACCGGCAAACCCGTCGTCGCGGTCACCGTCCAGGAGCCGTACGACCCGGGTTATGCCGACGTGCCGACGTGGGTGGCGACGTATGACTGGCGCGACGTCACGATGCGTTCGCTGGCCATGGTGCTGCTCGGGAAGATCTCGCCGCAGGGCAAGCTGCCGGTGTCGATCCCGGCGGGCAGTGACGGGCGGACCGTCCTGTACCCCTTCGGGACGGGGCTGACGTGGTGAGCCTCAACCGTCGCGGGTTCCTCGCGGCAGGTGCCGTCGCGACCCCGTTGCTCGCCGGGGGTTCGGCGATCGCCGAAGCCGTTCCGCCCGGGGTGGTCCCGGCCGCCGATCAGCTCGCGGCACAGGGCTGGCGCAGGTTCGCGGGCCGCAAGGTCGGGGTGCTGTCCAATCCCACAGGCGTGCTGGCCGACTTCACCCACATCGTCGACTCGATGGTTGCGGCGGGAGTCCGTCCGGCCGCGGCTTTCGGTCCCGAGCACGGCTTCCGGGGCAGCGCCCAGGCAGGTGGTTCGGAGGGCAACTACACCGACCCCCGCACGGGAATCCCGGTGTACGACGCGTACGGCGCCAGCGCGGACAGCCTCGCGGCGATGTTCACCAAGGCCGAGGTGGACACGATCGTCTTCGACATCGCCGATGTGGGTGCCCGCTTCTACACCTACATCTGGTCCATGTACACGGCGATGGTCGCCGCGGCTCGCGTCGGCGCCACCTTCGTCGTCCTCGACCGGCCGAACCCGGTCGGCGGCACGGCGCTCGGGCCGATGCTCGATCCCCGGTTCGCTTCCGGGGTGGGCCTGCAGCCGATCGTGCAGCAGCACGGGATGACGGTCGGTGAGCTCGCCCGGTTCTTCACCGGTGAATTCCTGCCGTCCGCGGACCTCGACCTGGAGGTCGTGGGGGTTCGCGGGTGGCGGCGCGACATGCTGTTCGGCCAGACAGGGCTCAAGTGGATCCCGCCGAGCCCGAACATGCCCACCCCGGACACCGCGCTCGTGTACCCCGGGCTCTGCCTGTTCGAGGGCACCCTGTTCTCCGAAGGACGCGGCACCACCCGTCCGTTCGAGATCATCGGTGCGCCGGGCGTCGACTGGCGGTGGCGGGACGCTCTTTCCGCGTTGCACCTGCCTGGCGTCGAGTTCCGCGAGACCTACTTCGTGCCCACGTTCGGCAAGTTCGTCAACGAGACCTGTGGGGGCGTACAGCTGACGGTCACCGAGCCGCACTCGTTCGACGCCATCCGCACAGCCGTGGCGATGCTGGTGACCGCGAAGAAGCTGCACCCCGACCTGTTCGGCTGGCGGCCGGACCTGGCGATCGACAAGCTGTCCGGCTCCGGCCGGCTGCGCACGATGATCGACGCGGGTGCCGGGGTGGACGAGGTCGTCGGGTCGTGGCAGGCCGAGCTGGCGGGGTTCGTGAGCCGCCGACGGCCCTACTTGATCTACTGGTGAGGTTGTCATGCGTATCGGCAAACTCGTGGTCGCGCTGTTCGTCGCGGCCCTGACCCTGCCAGGAGCGAGCGCCATCGCCGAGGTGCACCAGCCGTGGGTGGGCCGGTTCGACCGGCCGCAGCAGGGCTTCGCGCCCGCCAACACCGTCTTGCGGCCGGGTGCGCCCGCGGAGGTCGGTCTCGACGGGGCCCCGATCCACGCGGCCGAGCAGTTCCTGGAGAACTGGACGCAAAGCGATCGCGAGACAGGGCATCCGCGCTTCTCCGGCGCCGTGGGGCTCCTGGCGCACGACGGGGTGATCGTCGACCAGTACGCGACGGGGCAGGCGTTGCGCTACGCCGACGCCGCGGGCACCGAACTTCCTGCCGCACAACAGGTGCCGATGCGCCCCGACACGATCTTCGACATGGCGTCGATCACCAAGCTCTTCACGTCGATCGCCGTGATGCAGCTGGTCGAGTCCGGTCAGGTCGACCTCTCCGCGCCGGTGGCGCGTTACCTGCCCGAGTTCGCGGCGAACGGCAAGCAGGACGTCACGGTGCAGCAGCTGCTGACCCACACGTCCGGGCTCGACGCCGACCCCAGTCCTTCGCTCTGGCAGGGGTACGCCGACATCCCCGCGCGCCGGAAGGCGGTGCTCGACAGCCCGCTCGTGCACCCGCCCGGTACCGCGTACCTGTACTCCGACATCAACCTGATGACGCTGGGGTTCCTGGTCGAGCAGCTCACGGGTTCGCCGCTGGACAAGGTGGTGCACGACCGCATCACGCAGCCGCTGGGCATGACCGACACCGGTTACAACCCGCCGGCGAGCAAGCTCGACCGGATAGCCGCGACCGAGTACGAGACGAACCCGCCGCGTGGCCTCGTGCGGGGGCAGGTCCACGACGAGAACGCGTGGGCACTCGGGGGCGTGTCCGGGCACGCCGGCATCTTCTCCACCGCAGGGGACATGGCGGTGCTCGGACAGGCGATCCTCAACGGCGGCAGCTACCGGGATGCGCGCATCCTGCGCCCGGAGACCGTGCAGCAGATGCTGACGAACCACAACCAGGCCTTCCCGGGGAACGAGCACGGCCTCGGGTTCGAGCTGGACCAGATGTTCTACATGGGCGCCTTGTCCTCGCCGGTGACGGCGGGGCACACCGGGTTCACCGGGACGACGTTCGTGCTGGATCCGGAGTCGCGGTCGATCGCGATCCTGTTGACCAACCGGGTGCACCCCTCGCGGAACTGGGGGTCGATCAACCTGGCCCGCGAGACCTGGGCGACGGCGCTCGCCAAGGCGATGGCGGTCGAGCCCGTGCACGGGCCGGAGGCGTGGTTCAGCGGTCTGGGCAATTCGAGCACCGGCACCCTGACGACACCGGTGTTACAGCCCCCTGGCGCGACGCGGGTCGAATTCGACGCCTTCGTCGACACCGAAGCCACGGATCCGCTCGTTCTGGAGGCCAGCGAAGACGGCGTTACATGGCAAGCGGTGCCGTTACACGCCGCTGGTCGTGGCGCTCCGCCCGGCACGGTCACGTCTTTGAGCGGACACGGGCATCGATCTTGGTGGCGGGTGACGGCAGAAGTACCGGCGTCCGCCCGGGTGATTCTTCGCTGGCGCTACACCACGGACACCTCCTACACCGGCCGGGGCGTCGCTGTGGACGGTGTCCGAATAACCAGCAACAACAGCACTCTGTTGGATGACGAAGCGCGCTCTACGTCACTCTCAGCGATCGGCTGGGTGCGAAACTCACGCTAGCCGAGATCGGGATTTCGAGCCGGAAGCGGCTTACCATGCGGCCGGGCGTCCTCTAGCACTGGACGAACGGGCGGGCTACCGACGATCGTCGGCTGTTTCGGGAACCACAACAAGTTGCCAAGTCGTTAACAACTCGACGTTAACAACTTTGACCTGGTTGGCGACTTTCTGGGCAACTGAGTCAGCGCAGCTCGGCCGTGCAGGGGCGGGCGAGTTGCGATCATCCCGAAGGATGTGGGTAGCCTTGTCTCAAATGCCTACGGTTGGTAACTTTCCCACGGAGTCGGGTACCGATTCCGTAACCGCGTCGGCACCGACGGAAGCGATTCCCGCAGGCAGAGAGCCTGAAAGCAGCCCGTTGGTGCGGATTCGGTCGCTTCTGCCCGGTTTGGCCCGTGCCGAGCAGCGGGTGGCGAAGGTCGTGCTCGACGACCCGTCGGCCGTGGCCCGCCGGAGCATCACCGAGGTCGCGCTCGCGGCGAACACGAGCGAAACCACAGTCACCCGATTCTGCAAGGCCGTCGGCGTCGGTGGTTACCCGCAGTTACGCATCGCTCTCGCTGCCGACACCGCCCGGACCGAGGCGCGGTCGACCAGGAACCTGGGCGGGGAGATCGGCGTGGACGACGACCTCGCCGCGGTCGTCGGCAAGGTCAGCTTCGCCGATGCCCGTGCCGTCGAGGAGACCGCCGACCAGCTCGACATCGCGACGCTCGAGCACGTGATCGAGGCGCTCGCCGAGGCCGGCCGCGTGGACGTCTACGGCGTGGGCGCGAGCGCCTTCGTCGCGGCCGACCTGCAGCAGAAGCTGCACCGCATCGGACGCGTGTCCTTCGCGTGGTCCGACACGCACATCATGCTCACCTCGGCGGCGGTCCTCCGCCCCGGCGACGTCGCGATCGGCGTTTCCCACACCGGCGCGACCACCGACACGGTCGAGGCACTGCGGGTCGCGCGTGAGCACGGTGCCACCACCGTCGCGCTGACCAACTTCCCGCGCTCCCCGATCACCGAGGTCGCGGACTACGTGCTGACCACGGCCGCGCGGGAAACCACGTTCCGTTCCGGCGCGACCGCGAGCCGCATCGCGCAGCTGACGGTCATCGACTGCCTGTTCATCGGTGTGGCCCAGCGCCACATGGAGGCCGCTTCCCAGGCGCTGGACGCCACCAGGGAAGCGGTCGGCGCGCACCGGCTCGGCGTGCGGCCGGACGGCAGGAGGCGTCCCCGTGAAACCGGTAAGTGAGCAGAACTGAAATGAGGCGCATGATGACGGTGCCGAGTCAGGTAGTGCACGTCGATTCCCCGACCGAGCAACGCAATCCCCGGACGACAGACATCGACCGCCTGCCGACTCGCGAGATCCTCAGCGTGATCAACGCCGAGGACCGCCGGGTGCCCGAAGCCGTCGCCGCGGTGCTGCCGCAACTCGCGGACGCCGTGGACTACGCGGTGGAGGCGCTGCGGAACGGGCACCGCGTGCACTACGTCGGCGCTGGTACGTCAGGGCGGCTCGCCGTCCTGGACGCCGCCGAACTCGTGCCGACCTACAACGTGCCGGAGGACTGGTTCGTCGCGCACCACGCCGGTGGCGCGCAGGCGCTGCAGCGCGCGGTGGAGAACGCCGAGGACGACGCGAAGGCAGGCGCCGAGGAGCTTTCGGCGTCGGTCGAGCCGGGTGATTTCGTGCTCGGGCTGACCGCGTCCGGGCGCACCCCGTACGTGCTGGGCGCGTTGCTCGCCGCGCACCGCAAAGGTGCGCACACCGCGCTCGTGTCCGGCAACCCGCGGGCGATGCGCCCTGCCGGGGTGGAAGTGCTGATCGCGGTCGACACCGGGCCTGAGGTGATCGCCGGTTCCACGCGGATGAAGGCGGGGACGGCGCAGAAGCAGATCCTCACGGCGTTTTCGACGGCGACGATGGTGAAGCTCGGCCGGACGTATTCGAACCTGATGGTGAGCATGCGCGCCACGAACGCGAAGCTGCGCGGCCGGACGCTGCGCATCCTCCGGGAGGCGACGGGCGCGGGCGAACGCGAATGCGCCGACGCACTCGCCCAGGCGGACGGTGATCTCAAGGTGGCGCTGATGCACCTGCTGTGCGGAGTGGACGCCCCCACGGCGACCGCGATGCTCGCGGCGAGCGGTGGCCACGTCCGCGAAGCGGTCGACGCCTGCGCGGCCTGCTCGGCGTAGCACTTCCCGGACCGCGGCTCGCGGGTCGCGGTCCCGGAAAGCGCTTTCTCGATCACGCTCGCGTACGGCGGCGGATGGGGGCGGAACCCGTACTGAAACCGCTCTTGAACATGGGGGCCGGGTGGCGCAAGCTACCGCGTCAGGGCACTTCTTGAGGCGATCGGTGTCTGCCGCGAAAGCGCCCTCCTCGTCCCTGGATTTCGCTGTACCTTCCAAACGAAGATGCGTAACGGCTGTCAACTCCCGTGCGACTGGATCAGCACAACCAGCTTGCACATGGCCTGGGGGTTTGCGTGGCGCGAATGTGGGATTGCCCGAAGTGCGGACACTATTGCGCAGAAGCGGTGTGTTGCCACTGTCTGGGTGATGGACAACGGAATCTCGCCGGTGAAAAGGTGAGCGGTCGCCGCGGGTCAGTCGCGCTTGAGTTGAATGCGACGCTTCACCCGAAGCATCACCTCGGGGAACGTGTGGGCCGCTACCTTCCCGGTACTACAGCTGCCGAGAATCAAGCCAGGGCGAGAAACCGACGCAAGGGCAGTCGCAAAGGCGGCAAAGCCAAGCGGACGGTTGTCGGGCGGGCTCTGTTGAAGCCGCACTCGTCCACCAATTCCCGGACGAAATGGATCACTGCCGTCAAGGGCATCACGTCCGTCGTGACGAACCCGGTGGGCAACGGGAAGCGACGCTGACTCTCCTCGACTGAGCCCAACCCCGGGCGTCAACTCGCGGCTTCGGCGATGCCGCGTGCCTCCCGGGCGCCTTTCTCCATCGCCTCGCAGCAGAACAGGAGCCAGCTGCGCACCCCGTCCGGCTCACCCGATGCGAACGCCTCCGCGGCGGCCCGGTACTGGGACAGGCGCCGCAGGCAAGCCACCTCGGGCACGGACAACGACTTCGGGTCCGCACCGGTCGCGACCATCGTCAGGCGAGCGGCGGCCCTGGCGATCACCCCGTCGGCCGTGCCGAACGGGCTCAACGCCAGCAGTTCACCGTGCACGACGGCCGCCTGCAGCGGGCCGGGCACCGAAGTCGCGCCGGTCACCAGCTGCGACAGCAACTCCAGCCGCGCACCGGCACCCGGCCGCGGGCGACCGAGATCGTCTGCGGACTGCACGAGGTCCGCCGCCGCCAGTACGTGCATCCGCGCCAGCGCCTGGCCCGGCGCCCGGCGCCACGTCGGCAGCAGCGACTCCAGCGCCTCCGCCACCCGCAGCGCCCCGGCGAGCACCGGGTCCTTCACCGCGGCGTCCGCCGGGATTTCCGGGTCCGCACCGTCGATCGCGGCCGAGGCGCGGGCCGCCCGCACCGACGCTTCGGCCGCCGTCGCCGAACCGCCACGCAGGTTGGCCGGGTGGCGGTGCACCGCGAACACCGCGTCCTGCGCCGCTTTGACCGCTTCCGCGACTCCGTCGAGTTCCAGCAGCGGTGCCAGTGGATCACTCACGCGTCCAGCACCTGTCCCTCGCGCCGCACGACCGGCGGCTCCTTCGACCAGGCGAAGTTGATCCACTTGTCCGTCCGCCGCCACACGTACTCGCACTGCACCTGCGAGTGCGGCTTCTCGTAGATCACCGCGCAGCGCACCTCGGCGACGTGGTCGGCGCAGAAGTCACGCACCAGCTTCAGCGTCGCACCGGTGTCCGCCACGTCGTCCGCCACCAGGACCTTCGCGCCCGCCAGGTCGACCGCGTTCGGCACCGGCGGCAGCATCACGGGCAGGTCGAGCCGCTGGTCGACGCCCGTGTAGAACTCCACGTTCATCACGTGCAGGTTCTTCACGTCCAGCGCGTAGCCCAGCGCACCGGCGACGAACAGCCCGCCGCGCGCGATCGACAGGATCAGGTCGGGCTCGTACCCGCTGTCCGCGATCGCCTGCGCCAGCTCCTTGCTGGCCGACCCGAACAACTCCCAGGTCAGCTCTTCCCGCTCCGCCATTCGCCCTCCTCGCGGCCACCGATCACCGCGAGCATATGTCCCGGCAGAATGGCCTGCCGCACAATGCCGAAAGCACTGTTTCAGCACGGCCACTTGCGGTGGCAGGCGTGCGAGGATGGGCGTGAACCAGGGGCGAAAGAGCAGGTCGCGCGGCCTGCTCGGCTGCACCCTTTCGCGCTGCGTACTAACGTCGCTACCGTGCTTCCGGCGTCAGCCACAGATCCGTAACTTCAGGAGGCCGTGCACCATGACAGAGCAGTCCCCCGGATTGTCCAACCTGCTCACGGAGAACCGGACATTCCCCCCGAGTGCGGAGTTCGCCGCGCAGGCGAACGCCACCGCCGAGTGGTACGAGCGTGGGGACGCCGACCGGGAAGCGTTCTGGGCGGAGCAGGCGGAGCGGTTGACGTGGGACACGAAGTGGTCCCGGGTGCTGGACTGGTCCGGTGCCCCGTTCGCGAAGTGGTTCGTGG
>NZ_FORP01000009.1 GCF_900114035.1 Amycolatopsis sacchari
CTCCGCACTGAACGCCGAGCCGATGTCCACCAGGCCATCCTCAGCGTGGCCTGCTCAATCATCTGCCTACGCAAGCTCATTCTGAACTGATCTCTTATAGCTCGTAGCCAAGGCCACCCCGTATGCGGGATGCGAAAGATAGGTCAGCACTGTGGTCGGAACGAACCTCCAACGCGTCGCTCGCGTGGACGAGATTCCCGAGACCGGCTCCCTCGTTGTCACCGTGAACGGTACCGAGATCGGCATTTTTCGGGTCGGCTCGGAGCTAGTCGCCTGGCGAAACGTGTGTCCACACTTCGCCGCTCCGGTCTGCAAGGGCACCGTTGCAGGCACGACGCTGCCGTCGGGGGTATACCAGTACGAATACGGGCGAGATGGCGAGATTTTGCAGTGCCCCTGGCACGGGTGGGAGTTCGATCTGCGGACAGGGGAACACTTGGCTGTCGGTTCACGTGCCCGGCTGAGGCAGTACTCGGTCGAGATTCACGGCGATGACGTTTACGTCGCTGCGCGTTGAACAGCCCCAACCGGCAGCGAGAAGCAGGCTATGACTGGACACTCGAATTCTTTTTTCGACACCGTAGTCAGCGAACGACGGCAAGAGGCAGAAAATGTTATTTCTTTAGCGCTTTCTCCCGCAAGTGATGCTGCACTGCCCCCATGGGCACCCGGCGCTCACATCGACGTCAGGCTACCATCGGGCGTCATCCGCCAATATTCGCTCTGCGGCACAGGCGAGAATAATTACACCATTGCGGTATTGCGAGATCCGAATAGCCGCGGCGGCTCCATAGAGATACATGACGCGGTTCCCGTGGGAACAGTCCTCGCGATACGCCACCCGCGCAACAAGTTCCCGCTCGTCGAAGCGAGCGACTATGTATTTTTAGCCGGTGGTATCGGAATCACACCAATACTCTCCATGGTACGCCACTTGGATGCAATAAGGAAACCATGGACGTTGCACTACGGCGGCCGCTCCAGATCAACGATGGCGTTTCTCGGCGAACTGGAACGTATGAACGGAACTACCCTGATCGTTCCTGAAGACGAGTGCGGTCTCCTCGATCTTCCTACCATTCTCTCCTCCACCGCTCACGAAACCGCCATCTACTGCTGCGGCCCTGCAGGCCTGATCCAGGCCGTCAATGAACTATGCAACCACTTCTCAAGGAAAGATAACCTGTACACGGAACGATTCACCGCGAGCGGGTTCCCTACATCGGACAGCTCGAGTACTTTCGAGGTCCGACTGGCAAGGAGCGGATTCTCCGTATTCGTGCGCCCTGAACAAAGCATACTCGAAGCGGTGCGCGAGGTTGTAGCAGATGTGCCATCCTCTTGCGAGGACGGGTACTGCGGCACCTGCGAAACTCGAGTTCTCGAAGGTGTGCCCGACCATCACGACGATTATTTGTCCGATGAAGAACGCGCAAGCAACGAGCGCATGATGATCTGCGTTGGACGCGCAAAGACACCCCTGATCGTCCTGGACATATAGAATTACCTGTCGTTCAGACAATCCCATTGGAGGCACGAGGCATGCCCGCAGAAGCAGCAACGAACCTGTTGATCGACACCGATGTGCATCCTCATCTCGGCGACCTCTCCGCATATTTGCCCAGAGTATGGGGTGAACGATGGAAACGAATAGCTATGGGAGTAGGCGCTGCGCACGAAGGAAATCCTCGAGGCGTCCCGCGACGTGACGCTTGGACACCAGATGGACGATTACCTGGAAGCGACCCAGAATTCATGGTAACGGACCATCTCGACCGGTATGATATCGATTACGCGATACTGTTGCCACCTGTTCTTCCAATGATTCCGGATCCAGACTACGCGAACGCGCTCGCGTCCGCGTACAACGATTGTCTACTGGATTCGTGGTTACCTGTGTCCGCACGCTTCAAAGGATCTGTAGCCGTCAACTCGAACGACCCAGAGGCAGCGGCTCGCGAAATTCGTCGCGTTGGCTCGCACCCTGACATGGTTCAGGTGCTGATGAGCAGCGTGTCCCGCGCGCCATACGGGCAGCGCCAGTACCATGCAATATACGAGGCCGCAGCCGAGTTCGACTTGCCGGTAGCCGTCCACCCGGGCACGGAGGGCGCCGGCACAGCGTGGCCCCCCACTCCTGTCGGTTACCCGTCACGCTATCTGGAGTGGCACAACATCCTTCCGATAACCTATATGGCACAAATTAACAGTTTGATATGCGAAGGCGTCTTCGAGAAGTTCCCAACCCTCAAGTTCGTCGGCGTCGAAGGAGGCCTGGCTTGGCTACCCCACCTCATGTGGCGCATGGATAAAAACTACAAAGCGCTTCGTGATACGACTCCTTGGCTTAAACGCCTTCCTTCCGAGTATATCGTTGAACACATTCGATTTACTACCCAGCCTATCGAAGAACCCGCAAAGCCAGCGGAGCTTGAACAAATCTTGTCGATGATCTCAGCCGAAAAGACTGTCATGTTCTCGTCGGACTACCCCCATTGGGACAACGACGATCCCAGACTCGTTCTGCGGCGCCTTGATCCAGCTATGCGAGCCAGGATTTTCGGAGGCACTGCCGCCGAGTTATATCAGTTGCACACCGCGCCAGCGCGCACTGAACCAACTTGGCAGCGGACAAAGAAAACCGAAAGTAAGGACGACAGTACGTCCTATGCCACGGTTATCGAATGATTGTTTTCAACCGGCTTAAGTGCTGGGCTTGTTCTCGTCCGGTCGTCTACCACTTTCTACTCCCGACTTGTACCCGCTCGCAAACAAAACGCTGGGTGCAAACTGAAGCTGCAGTAGGGGCAACCGCACCCAAGCCCGAAGAACGCCGATGCGACCTCAAGAAGTCGTGCCCACGGAGGTTTCCGTGTGACGGTCGCGGCAGGTCGAACAGGCAGGAGGGCAGGTGCCATGACTCTGGCCGTGTGGGCCTTGCGCCGTCGGGCCCGGTAGCGGTCCCGAGTGTGCGCCACCCTTGAGGTCGGCGAAACCGTTGTCTGGACGCTGGTGGCCGGCGTGGCACGCTCGCGGACCACCTTTGCTCGTCGAACGCACCGACACGAGCTGCCAGCAGGGACAGCGTCGGGCCATAACCACAGCCTGGGGCGCCACCTGCGGTGTCGCTGCTCCCGGTGACCGGCACAGGCACGACGGACGGCTACCTCAAGGCAAAGCCGCATCGGGGAGCACCTCGTATTCCTCCCGTCGGGGCTTCGCCAGTGTGCAGCGGCACCGCGGGGTCACTCGCGCAGCGCCGGTGTCCGCCACGCGACCAGCGCGACCGCCAGCACGCACAGCACCCCGCCCGTCACGAGGGCCACCGCGCCGGAGGTGGCATCCGCGACGAGGCCCGCCCGCAGGTTCCCCACGTCGGGACCCGCCAGGCCCACGATCTGCTCCGCCGCCCCGACTCTGCCCAGCATCGAGTTCGGGGTGTTCAACTGGACCACCGTGCCGCGCGACACGACGGACACGGTGTCTGCCGCGCCCGCCAGCACGAGGCAGCCCAGCCCGAGCCACGCGTTCGGCACGAGCCCGAACACCACGAGCGCGACACCCCAGCCCGCCGAGCCCGCGAGCATCACCGGTCCCGGCCGCAGGCGCGTGAACGTGCCCGAGAACACCGACGCCAGCACACCGCCCAGTGCGATCGCGCTCATGAACAGGCCCAGGGTGTGCGGGTTGCCGCCGAAGCGTTCCTCGTTGATCAGCGGGAACAGGCTTGTCGGCATCGACAGCACCATCGCGGCCAGGTCCGTCAGCAGCGCACCCCGCACCGCTGGTTCCCGCACCAGGAACGCCAGCCCGTCGGCCACCCCGCGCAACCCCGGCCGCGACGGCTCCCCGTCGGGACGCATCGGGGGCAGCCCGAAAACGCCGTAGAACGCCAGGAGGAACGTGCCGGCGTCCACGGCGTAGCAGCCGCCGACGCCCGCCCAGCCGAGGACGACACCGGCCAGCGCGGGCCCCAGCAACATCGCCCCCTGGAAGGAGATGCGGTTCAGCGCGAGCCCGGCGCCGACCTGCGTGCGGGGCAGCAGGCTCGGCGCGAACGTCCGCGCGGCGGGCCCGCCGCCCGCGACGAAAGTGGACTGGACCACTACCACCGCGAGCAGCACCGGCACCGGCAGCTGCCCGGCGAACCCCTGCACCGCGAGCACCACCGAGCAGACGAGTTGTCCCGTCAGCGTGCACAGGTAGTACTTCCGCCGGTCGACGCGGTCCACGAGGGTGCCGGCGAACAGCCCGAACGCGAGGATCGGCACCGCCTGCGCGAGCGCCGCCGCCCCCGTCCACACGGTGCTGTGCGTCGACTCCCACACCTGGTACAGCACCGCGACGAGCGTCATCTGGCTGCCGAAACCGGAGAACGTGCGGCCGGTCCACCACCGGCGGAACGGGCGGGAGGTGCGCAACGGCGCCAGGTCGAGCAGCACCGGGTCACCCTGCCAGCCGATCATGGCGGCCGCCAGGGGTTTTCGGCGCCTATAGTCGCCGTCGTGGGGATGGGAACGATCGGGCTCGTGGTGCACCCGAGCAAACCGGTCCAGTCGTCGGTGCACACGATCCTCCGCTACGCCCGCGCACACGGCTCGCGCGTGCTGGTCCAGGCCTCCCAGGCGGCGCTGGTGCCGGAGGCCGAAGCGGTGCCCGACGAGGAGCTCGCCGAACAGGCGGACGGGATCATCAGCCTCGGCGGTGACGGCACGATGCTCGGCGCGCTGCGGCTGGTCGTCGGCAGACCGGTGCCGGTGCTCGGCGTCAACCACGGCAACCTCGGCTTCCTCGTCGAGATCCCGCCGGACGGGCTGGCGGCCGCGCTGGAACAGCTGGTGCGTGAGGAGTTCACGATCGAACCGCACAGCTGCCTGGTCACCACCGAACCGGCCGAGCACGCCGCCTTCAACGACCTCGTGCTGGCCCGGCGCGGCCGGGGCGCGCTGTCGGTGGACCTGACCGTCAACGGTCAGCGGTTCGGCTACTACCGCTGTGACGCCGTGGTGGTCGCGACGCCCACCGGCTCGACGGCCTACAACTACGCGGCGGGCGGCCCGGTGCTCTCGCCGTCCGCGCCCGCGCTCGTGGTCACCCCGGTCGCGCCGATGGCGGGCGTGAGCCGCCCGATCGTGCTGGGCCCGAGCGACGAGGTCCGGCTGCACGTCGCCCCGGACAGCGCGACCGCCGGGCTGGAGGTCGACGGCACGGAGGCGGGGTCGCTGGCCGTGGACGGCGTGCTCACCGCGCACCTGCTCCAGGACGCGGCGAGGGTCGTGCGGCTCTCCGCCGGTGAGCACGCGAGCCGCAGCCGCGTCAAGCTGAGCCTGCTCGACCTGCCGCTGCGGCCGGACCAGCTGCTCGACCTCGTGCCCGAGCACCTGCGCAAACGGCTGGACCAGGCGCCTCCCGGGAAGTGGAAGTCCTGACCGGCCGGCTACCTGCTCCTGCCCAGCACCAGCCAGCCGTGCCCCGGCACGAGCGAACCCGGCCCCTCCCCCGCTGACGGCGTGGCGATCACCGAGAAGCCCGTGACGTCCAGGGGGAACCGGTACGGCTCGTCGCCGATGTTGAGCAGCGTCAGCACCTCGCCCTCGGGCGCGGTCGAGCGCAGCGCCAGCGCGCGGTTCGTCAGGTGCTCGACCGACGTGTGCGCCCGCACGAGCCAGGGGTGGCGGCGCCGCATGCCGACGAGCCGCTGGTGCAGCCGGTAAGTCGGCCAGCCGAACGGCGCCAGCTCGCTCGGGTCGCGCGGGAACGCGGGGCGGATCGCGTCGTCGCCGCCCTCGCGTTCCTCCTTCAGCCCGCGGAACGCCTGCTCGTCCCCGTAGTAGATGCTCGGCACCCCGGGGAGCGTCATCAGCAGCACGAGCGCGTGCGCGAAGTGCCGCTCGTCGGTGAGCCGCGTCGCCAGGCGGGTCACGTCGTGGTTGCCGATGAACGTCTGCGGCACGAAGGTGTCCAGCATCGCGACGTGCCGCTTCAGCGCCCAGGCCAGCTCGAAGAAGTTGCCGTCGTTGAGGGAACTCCAGGTCGCCTTCCACAGCTCGTACTGCGTGACCGAGTCCAGCCCGCTGCGCTCGACGTACGCGGCGTAGTCGCCGTGCAGCACCTCCCCGAGGAACCACGCGTCGGGATGGCGTTCGCGCACCGGCGGCACGACCTTCGCCCAGAACTCGGGCGGCACGGCGTACGCGGCGTCGAGCCGCCAACCCGACACGCCCCGGTCGAGCCAGTGGCTGAGCACCCGCGTCACGTACGCCGCCACTTCCGGCCGCTCGTGGTCGAGCGCGACGAGGTGCCGGTGCCCCTCGAAGACGTCGTACGTCCCGTCGCCGCGACGCCGGAACCAATCGCCGCCCTGCGCGAAGCGGCGGCTGACGTGGTTGAACACCCCGTCCAGCACGAGGCGCAGCCCCCGCTCCCGCGCGGCGGCGACCAGGCGGTCGAAGTCCTGCTCGTCGCCCAGCCGCGGATCGACGCGGAAGTGGTCGATCGTGTCGTAGCCGTGGGTTTCGGAGGCGAAGACCGGGCCGAGCAGCAGCCCCGAACAGCCCAGTTCCACCGCGTAGTCCAGCCAGTCGGCGACCCGCCGCAGCCGGTGCTGGACGGCACCGTCGGCGGCGGCCCGCGGCGCACCGGTGAACCCCAGCGGGTAGACGTGCCACAAGATCGCGTGTTCCGCCCACTGGATCATGCGTGCTCCTCGTCTCAGACCTATCGGTAGCGCCGTTCGCCGCCGACCGCGATGCTTTACGGGTGGATCAGGACCTCGTCTCCCTCGCCGACGCCTACGGGGTGGCTACCCGTTACGAGAACTCGGAACAACGCGAGGTCGTCGTCGACGCCGATGTCGTGATCGCCGTACTCGCCCAGTTCGGTGTCGACGCTTCGACGCCCGAGAGCATCGAGCGCGAACTGGCAGCCGTCCGCGAGGCACGAGAACGTACCGCGCTGCCGCCGACGCTCGTACTCCGGGCCGGTACCGAGCACGACGCGGGTGGCCCGGCGTTACTGCGTTTGGAGGACGGCACCCGCCGCGAAATCGACGGGACGATCCCGGGGGACCTGCCGCTGGGCTGGCACCGGGTGGTCACCGAGGACCAGGACGTCGTGCTCGCCGTGGTCCCGGACCGGCTGCCCGACGTGCCGCCCGCGTGGGGCTGGATGCTCCAGCTGTACGGGCTGCGCTCGGCCGGGTCGTGGGGCATGGGCGACTACGGGGACCTCGCCGTGGTGGCCCGTCGTTCGGCGGAGGAGCTGGGCGCCGGCGTGCTCCTGGTGAACCCGGTGCAGGCGATCAGCCCGACGCACCCGGTCGAGCGTTCGCCGTACTCCCCGTCCAGCCGCCGCTTCGCGAACCCGCTGTACCTGCGGGTCACGGACACGAAAGCGTTTGCGGAAGCGGACGAGGCGACCAGGGAACGCGTGCTGGCGCTGAAACCGGACAACGACACCGAGTTGATCGACTACGACGCCGTGTGGGACGCGAAACTCGCCGCGCTCGAACTCCTGTGGCCACAGGAAACCGCCGAACCGGACCCGGCGCTGCGCGATTTCGCCACCTTCTGCGCGCTGGCCGAGCGGCACGGCCCGGACTGGCGCGACTGGCCCGCGCCGCTGCGGGACCGCGACAGCGCTGAAGTCGCGAAGGCGCGTGAGGAACTGGCCGAGCGCATCGCCTTCCACGCCTGGCTGCAGCACCTGTGCCGCGAGCAGCTCGACGCCGCACGGCAGGCGGCCCATGACGGCGGCATGCCGGTCGGCGTGGTGCACGACATGCCCGTCGGCGTGCACCCCGGTGGCGCCGACACCTGGGCGCTCGGGGACGCCTTCGCCGCGAAGGTCACGGTCGGCGCCCCGCCCGACGCCTTCAGCCAGCAGGGACAGGACTGGAACCTGCCGCCGTGGCGGCCGGACCGGCTCGCCGAACTCGGTTACGCGCCGTTCCGCGACGTGTTGCGGGGTGTGCTGCAGTATGCGGACGGCGTGCGCATCGACCACGTCGCGGGGTTGTGGCGGCTGTGGTGGATCCCGCCGGGCGAGCCGCCGTCTCGCGGCACGTACGTGCATTACGACGCCGAAGCGATGATGGGCATCCTCGCGCTCGAAGCGCACCGGGCCGGTGCGGTCGTCGTCGGTGAGGACCTCGGCACGGTCGAGGACGAGGTGACCGAGACGATGCACGAACGCGGCATGCTCTCCTCCGCCGTGCTGTGGTTCCAACGCGACTACGACACGCCGGGACACCCGTTTGTCCCGCCGGGGAAGTGGGACCCTGAGTCCATGGCCAGCATCACCACGCACGACCTGCCGACGGTGGCCGGGTGGCTCACGGCCGAGCACGTGCGGGTGCGGGCGGAGCTGGGCCTGCTCGACGGTCCGGCCGAGCGGGAGTACTCGGCAGCTGAGGAGGAGCGCACGGATCTGACGAACTTCCTCGTCCAGCAAGGGATTCCGACCGAAGACAGGGTGGCGGCGCTGCACACCCTGCTCGCGTCGGCGTCCTCCCGCCTGCTGCTGACCGCACCCGCCGACGTCGTCGGCGAGCGCCGCCAGCCCAACCTGCCCGGCACGGTCGATGAATACCCGAACTGGCGGATACCCTTGCCCGTCACCGTCGACGAGTTCTTCGCCGACCCCGGCGTACGCCGTCTGGTCGCCACCCTGCGGGCCGCGCGCCCGCTGAACCGCTGAGGAGACCAAGTTGCCGCCCTGGCCCGGAACGCCCTACCCGCTCGGTGCCACCTACGACGGGGTCGGGACCAACTTCGCCCTGTTCTCGGAGGCCGCGACCCGCGTGGAGCTCTGCCTCGTCGACGAGGAGGGCAAGGAGGAGCGGATCACCCTCCCCGAGGTCGACGGTTTCGTCCACCACGGTTACCTGCTCGGCGTCGGCCCCGGCCAGCGCTACGGCTACCGCGTGCACGGCCCGTACGAGCCGGAAAAAGGTCTGCGCTGCAACCCGAACAAGCTGCTGATCGACCCGTACGCCAAGGCGATCTCGGGTGCGGTCGACTGGGACGAGTCGCTGTTCGGCTACCCCTTCGGCTCCCCGGAGGAGCGCAACGACGCCGACTCGGCGGGCCACGTGCCGCTCTCGACCGTGGTCAGCCCGTTCTTCGACTGGGCCGACGACCGCCCGCCGCGCACGCCCTACAACGAAACGGTCATCTACGAGGCCCACGTGCGCGGCCTGACGATGAACCACCCCGAGGTGCCGCCACGGCTGCGGGGCACCTACGCCGGGCTGGCGCACCCCGCGGTCATCGAGCACCTGCAGAAGCTCGGCGTCACGGCGATCGAACTGATGCCGGTGCACCAGTTCATCACCGACCACGGCCTCGTCGAGAAGGGACTGGCGAACTACTGGGGCTACAACACGATCGGCTTCTTCGCACCGAACGAGGCCTACGCCGCGCTGCCCGAGCAGGCCGGGCAGGTGCAGGAGTTCAAGGGCATGGTCCGCGCCCTGCACGAGGCGAACATCGAGGTCATCCTCGATGTGGTCTACAACCACACCGCCGAGGGCAACCACCTCGGCCCGACGCTGTCCATGCGCGGCATCGACAACCAGGCCTACTACCGGCTGGTCGACGACGAGCCGAAGTACTACATGGACTACACGGGCACCGGGAACTCGCTCAACGTCCGCAACCCGCACACCCTGCAGCTGATCATGGACTCGCTGCGGTACTGGGTCACCGAGATGCACGTGGACGGGTTCCGGTTCGACCTCGCGGCCACGCTGGCGCGCGAGTTCTACGACGTGGACCGGCTGTCGACGTTCTTCGACCTCGTCCAGCAGGACCCGACGGTGAGCCGGGTGAAGCTGATCGCCGAGCCGTGGGACGTCGGGCCCGGCGGCTACCAGGTCGGCAACTTCCCTCCACTGTGGACGGAGTGGAACGGCAAGTACCGCGACACGGTGCGGGACTTCTGGCGCGGCGAGCCCTCGACGCTGGGCGAGTTCGCCTCGCGCCTGACCGGCTCCTCCGACCTGTACCAGGACGACGGCCGCCGCCCGTTCGCGTCGATCAACTTCGTCACCGCGCACGACGGCTTCACGCTGCACGACCTGGTGTCGTACAACGAAAAGCACAACGAGGCCAACGGCGAGGGCGGCAAGGACGGCGCGGACGACAACCGCTCGTGGAACTGCGGCGTCGAGGGCGAAACCGACGACAAGGAGGTGAACGCGCTGCGCGAGCGGCAGCGCCGCAACTTCCTCGCCACGCTGCTGCTGTCCCAGGGCGTGCCGATGCTCCTGCACGGGGACGAGCTGGGCCGCACGCAGCAGGGCAACAACAACGCCTACTGCCAGGACAACGACCTCTCGTGGGTGGACTGGCGGCTGCTGGAGCACAACGCCGACCTGGTGCACTTCGTCGGGAAGCTGACGGAGTTCCGCCGCAACCACCCCGTGTTCCGCCGTCGGCGGTTCTTCCAGGGCAGGCCGATCCGCAAGGGCGACGAGGTCGCGGACATCGCCTGGTTCACCCCGTCCGGTCAGGAGATGAAGGAGCAGAACTGGGACGACGCGTTCGGCAAGTCGGTCGTCGTGTTCCTCAACGGCAAGGGCATCCCGGACCTGGACCAGCGCGGCATGCGGGTGGAGGACGACTCGTTCCTCATGGCGTTCAACGCGCACTACGAGGACATCGAGTGGACGTTGCCGGACGAGGAGTACGGCGGGGGGTGGGCGGTCATGATCGACACCGCGAAGGGCGAGATCGTCGAGGAACCGGGTGAGCCGGACGTCGCGGCGGGCGGGAAGCTCACGCTGCCCGCGCGGTCGCTGATGGTGCTCCAGCGCGTCGAGCAGAGCGAAGAATGACGCCGCCGAGCTCCACCTACCGGCTGCAGCTGCGGCCCGAGTTCACGTTCACCGACGCCGCGGCGCAGGTCGGCTACCTGCGCCGCCTGGGGGTCGGCGCGCTCTACGCCTCCCCCGTGCTCGACGCCACCCCGGGCTCCACGCACGGCTACGACGTGGTCGACCCGACGCGGGCCCGTCCGGAGCTGGGCGGCGAAGAGGCGCGGAAAGCGCTTGCCGCGAAACTGCGGGAAGCCGGGCTCGGCTTCGTGGTCGACATCGTGCCCAACCACATGTCGGTCGAGGTCGCCAAGGCGAACCCGTGGTGGTGGGACGTGCTGCGCAACGGCCGCGAGTCGGCGTACGCGGGCCACTTCGACATCGACTGGAGCCGCGGCCGCATCCTGCTGCCCGTGCTCGGCGACGACGACGCGGTCGCGGAGCTGAAGGTCGAGGGGGAAGAGCTGGTCTACTACGACCACCGCTTCCCCATCGCGCGGGGCACCGAGGGCGGCACGCCGCAGGAGGTGCACGACCGGCAGCACTACGAGCTGGTGGGCTGGCGCCGTGGCAACGCGGAGCTGAACTACCGCCGGTTCTTCGACATCACCACGCTCGCCGCGGTGCGGGTCGAGGTGCCGGAGGTGTTCGCCGACACGCACGGCGAGGTGCTGCGCTGGGTCGCCGACGGGGATGTGACCGGGTTGCGCGTGGACCACCCGGACGGCCTGGCCGACCCGGGCGGCTACATGCGCAGGCTGCGTGAGGCGGCGCCGGGCGCGTGGCTCGTGGTGGAGAAGATCCTGCACCCCGGCGAGGACCTGCCGCAGAGCTGGCCGGTGGACGGCACGACGGGGTACGACGCGCTGCGGGAGATCGCCGGGATCTTCGTCGATCCCGCCGGGGCGCCGCGGTTCTCGCTGCTCGCCGGTTCGCCCGACTACCGGGCGGTCGAGGAGGAGGCCCGGCGGCTGGTCACGGACACGATCCTGGTCGCCGAAATGCGGCGGATCGGTGCGCTGGTCGGCGCGCCCGACGCCCCGGCCGCCGTGGCGGAGCTGATGATCGCGTTCCCGGTGTACCGGTCGTACCTGCCCGAGGGCGGTGACCACTGGGCGCAGGCCGTGGCGCGGGTCAAGGCGAAGCGGCCCGACCTGGCGTCCACTGTGGACGTCATCGACCGGCAGGTGCGCGCCGACCCGGACGGTGAGCTGGCGACCCGGTTCCAGCAGACGTCGGGCATGGTCGTCGCGAAGGGCACCGAGGACACGACGTTCTACCGCTACACCCGCTTCGCCGCGCTCAACGAGGTCGGCGGCTCGCCGGAGGACTTCGGCACGAGCGTCGAGGAGTTCTACGCCTCCGCCACCGCCCGTGAAGCGGGCTGGCCGGCCGCGATGACGACGTTGACGACCCACGACACCAAGCGTTCCGAGGACGTCCGCGCGCGGCTGGCGGTGCTGTCGGAGCTGCCGGACGACTTCGCCGACGCGGTCGAGGAGTGGACGGGCAAGCACGGCATCGACGAGCCGTCGCTGAACCTGCTGGCGTGGCAGACGCTCGTCGGCGCCTGGCCGATCTCCGCCGACCGCCTGCGGGACTACCTCGACAAGGCCGCGAAGGAAGCCAAGATCCGCACGACGTGGACCGACCACGACGAGGCGTTCGAGGCGGCGGTCGCGGCGTGGCCCGAGCAGGTGCTCGGCGACACCACGCTGGGCGTCGCGGAGTTCGTCGAGCGGATCAAGGGGCCGGGCTGGTCCAACTCGCTGGGCCAGAAGCTGATCCAGCTGACCGCGCCGGGTGTGCCCGACGTGTACCAGGGCACCGAGCTGTGGGACTTCTCGCTGGTGGACCCGGACAACCGGCGTCCCGTGGACTACGCGTTGCGCCGGGAGGTCCTCGACCGGATCGAGGCGGGCGAGCTCCCCGAGGTCGACGAGACCGGCGCGGCGAAGCTGCTGGTCGTGCACCGGGCGCTCACGCTGCGGCGGGACCACCCGGAGCTGTTCCGCGGGTACAAGCGGCTGCACGCCGAAGGCCCCGCGGCCGAACACGCGGTCGCGTTCGAGCGCAACGGCCTGATCGTCGTCGCGACGCGGCTGCCGGTCGGGCTCGCGGCGGCGGGCGGCTGGCGCGAAACCGTACTTCCCCTGCCCCCCGGTGAGTGGACCGACGTCCTGACGGGTACCGCTGCGGTCGGCGAGCTGTCCGGTTTGCTGTCGCGGTACCCCGTGGCGTTGCTGGTTCGAGGAGACTGATGGCTTTCCGCGTGTGGGCACCGGGACAGGAACGCGTCCGGGTGCGGGTCGACGGTGCCGACCACGAGATGACCCTGCGCGACGGCGACTGGTGGTACTCCGACGTGACGGGCACGGACTACGCGTTCCTGCTCGGCGACGACGAGGACGCGCTGCCGGACCCGCGCTCGCGGTGGCAGCCGGAAGGCGTGCACGGGCCTTCGCGCGTGTACGACCATTCCGCGTTCCCGTGGACCGACCGGTCGTGGACGGGGCGGGCGCTGCCGGGCGGGGTGATCTACGAGCTGCACATCGGCACGTTCACCGAGGGCGGCACGTTCGACTCGGCGATCGAGCGGCTGGACCACCTCGTCGACCTCGGCATCACGTTCGTCGAGGTCATGCCGGTCAACTCGTTCGACGGCACCGCGGGCTGGGGCTACGACGGGGTGCTGTGGGGTGCGGTCCACGAACCGTACGGCGGGCCCGACGGGTTCAAGCGGTTCGTCGACGCGTGCCACGCGCGCGGCCTGGCCGTGGTGCTCGACGTCGTCTACAACCACCTCGGCCCGTCGGGCGCGTACCTCGACCGGTTCGGCCCGTACTTCGCGGGGCAGAACGACTGGGGTCCTGGTCTGAACCTCGACGGCGAGGGCTCCGACGAGGTCCGCCGGTACGTGATCGACAACGCGCTGGGCTGGCTGCGGGACTTCCACGTGGACGCGCTGCGGCTCGACGCGGTGCACGCGCTGGCCGACCGGCGGGCGACCCACCTGCTGGAGGAGCTGGCCCGTGAGGTGGAAACGCTGTCCGCCGCGGTGTGCCGCCCGCTGACGTTGATCGCCGAGTCCGACCTCAACGACCCGAAGCTGGTGCTGCCGCGCGAGGCGCACGGGTACGGGCTGCACGCGCAGTGGTCGGACGACCTGCACCACGCGCTGCACGTGGCGCTCTCCGGCGAGACGAGCGGGTACTACGCCGATTTCGCCGCGCCCGGCGCACTGGCGCGGACGCTGAAGGAGGTCTTCTTCCACGCCGGGACGTGGTCGTCGTTCCGCGGCCGGACGCACGGGCGGCCGGTGGACACGCGGACGGTGCCGGGCCACCGGTTCCTGGCGTACCTGCAGAACCACGACCAGATCGGCAACCGCGCGACGGGCGACCGCCTGTCGGCGACGGTCTCCCCCGGCAGGCTCGCGTGCGGGGCCGCGATCGTCTTCTGCTCCCCGTACACGCCGATGATCTTCATGGGCGAGGAGTGGGCGGCGAGCACGCCGTGGCTGTTCTTCGCGTCCTTCCCCGACCCGGAACTGGCGGAGGCGGTCCGGACGGGGCGCCGCCGGGAGTTCTCGCGGCACGGCTGGGGCGAGGCGGAGGTCCCGGACCCGATCGACCCGGCGACGGTCGAGCGTTCGCGGCTGCGCTGGTCCGAGGCGGGCGAGCCCGGGCACGCGGAGGTGCTGGAGCTGTACCGCTCGCTGATCCGGCTGCGGCGCGAGTGGCCGTCGCTCGCGGATCCGTTCGTCGACCACCTGGAGGTGCGGGCGGAGGGCTCGTGGCTGCTGCTGTACCGCGGCACGCTGCGGCTGGCGTGCAACCTGGGCCCCGACGCGGTGACCGTCCCGTTGGACGGTGAGACCGCCCGTGTCCTGCTGTCCTGGGGCGAGGCGAAGGCCACCGGCGGCACGGCCACCCTGCCGCCGGAGACCTTCGCGCTGGTGGAACTGCTCGACTGAGCCGGGTGCCTCAGGCGAGCCGCCGGAAGCGGCTGCCGTGGAACACCAGCGGCGGGACGGAGGGCCGGAACTCGACCGCCGTGACCGCCAGCAGGGCGAGCACGTGGTCACCCGCGGGCACCTCCTGGTGCAGGGTGCAGTCGAACCGGGCGGTCGCGCCGCCGATCAGGACCGCCCCCGATTCCGCGGCGGTCCAGTCCACTCCCGCGAACCGGTCCCCCGGCCCGGACAACCGCCTGCCCAGCTCCCCGTGGTCCTCGGCCAGCACGCTCACCCCCAGTGCGGCGGCCCCACGCAGGAGCGGCCACGTGGTGGACGTCCGCTGGATCGAGGCGGCGATCAGCGGCGGTTCGAGGGAGATCGAGGCGAAGGAACTCACCGCCATCCCCACCGGCCTGCCGCCGACCAGCCCGGCGATGGCGGTGACCCCGCTGGGAAAACACGCGAAGGCGGCACGCAGCACGCCGGCATCGATGTTCACAGCCGGAAGTAGTCGAGGACGTTCGGCAGCTCGCCCGACAGCTCGTACGCCCCGATCAGCGCGTTCTTCGCGTCGATCGAGTCGTGCGTGGCGAAGGTCCTGGCGTTGCGCCAGAACCGGTCGAAGCGGTAGCGGTTGGCGGTGCTGCGGGCGCCGGTGAGGTCGTGGATCCGCCCGGTCACCTCCAGGCTCACCCGGTTGCTCGCGACCTTCGACCGGAACCCGTGGATCGTGAGCTCCCGCGGATCGACCTCCGGTTCCTCCAGCCACGCCGCCACGCTCAGCAGGTACGCGCGGGCGGCGGCCAGCTCGCTCGACATCTCACCCAGCTGGCGGTGCATCAACGGGTCCTCCAGCGCGGTGGGGAACTTCGGCATGCTCCCGCGGTTCAGCGTGCGGAGGTAGCCGACGGCCGCGTCGAACGCGCCCTCGCCGATGCCCTGCATCAGCGCCGCGTGGACCAGCATGCCCGCGCCGAACGCGTTCGGGTCGGTCAGCGTCGACGCGAAGTGCCACCCGTCGGGGACGAACACGTCCTCGTAGGTGATGGTCTGGCTGTGGGTGCCGCGCTGGCCCATGTTGTCCCAGTCGTGCGCCTGCCGCACCCCCGGCGCGTCCAGCCGGACCAGCGCTTCGTGCCTCGTCGCGGTCGCGAGGTCCGCGTCGGGCCCGAGCAGCGCGAACCCGACCACGAGGAGGTCCCGGCCGCCGCCACCGCTGTTGGTGTTGAACGTCTTGGTGCCGCTGACCACGATCCCGCCCGGCACGCGCCTGCCGGTCACCGGTCCCCTGGCGCCCGCCTCGGAGTTGGAGGAGACCAGGCGCCTGCCGTCGTTGACCAGCTCGTCGGCCAGCTGTTCCTTGGTTTCGTCCGGCAGCTCGGCGGTGAACAGGCGGCGGGGGTGGATCGCGTTGTTGGTCCAGCACATGCCGGTCGAGCCGTCGGCGGCGGAGATCTCCACCAGCGCCTCGATCGTGTCACGCCAGCCGCTCCACATGCCACCGCTCCACAAACCGCCGTACTCGGCCGGCACGCTGAGCCGGTTCACGCCCGTCTCGCGGAGCAGCTCCATGTTCTCCGCGACGTCGATGCCCTCGGCGTCGACGCGGACGCCGTTCTCGCTCATTTCGGGACGCACGGCGCGCACGCGCGCCAGCACCTCCGCGCGGCCCTTGGCCAGGTCTTCTCGTTCGAGAGTGGTCATGGGGAAAACGCTAATCGCGTGACGACGCGGATCCGGCCGATCGGGAAGAAGCGAGAAACGCGCGCGCGGGAGCTTCTCGCCTTCCGGTCAGCCGAACTCGACGCCCAGCAGCGAGACCGGCACCGGCGCGGGCAGCGGGGCGGTGCGGGCGGAGAACGACTGCAGGAGGTAGGCGACCAGGCGCCGCGCCGCGGCCGGGGAAGCGGCGCTGTCGCTGGCCTGGACCAGCAGGGCGAGATCGGCCGTCATGAAGTCGGCACGCAGGGCTCCGGCCTCCTGGGCCCGGCGCACCAGCTCGGTGACGTTGCCCAGGATCCGCTCCCGCGCCCCCGTGTCCGGGAAGTCCGGCGGAAAGCCCCGCTTGCCGTGGTGACCGGAAACGGCCTGGTCCACCACCACTCGCAGCGCCCGCCACGGGTCGGGATCGGCGAGCGCCTCCTCGGTCAGCCGGTCACAGTGCGCCAGCTCCTGCTCGAAGGCCGCGGCGATGAGCGCCTCCCTGGTGGGGAAGTGCCGGTAGAGGGTGGCGACCCCGACCCCGGACCGCCGGGCGATCGCGCGCATCGTGACGTCGGGCCCCGTGGCGGCGAAGAGCTCTCGCGCGGCCTCCAGGATGCGGCTGCGGTTGCGGCTCGCGTCGGTGCGCACGGGCTGACCTCCGGTTCCGGACGGCGCGTTCCGGTCCCCAGTCAACCACGGCCGGCTCCACCGCCTCCGAAAATAACGCCTGAGCTGCGGATGTGCGGAATGTCGGTGTCGGCTGAGAAGATCGGGAGATGGCCATCCCACCGACCGAAGCCGACACCGGAGTCCTCGCCGGCCGCCCGTTCCCGCTGGGCGCCCACCCCGAAGGAGGGGGCGTCCGTTTCGCCGTGACCTCCAACGTCGCGGAAGCGGTGGAGGTGTGCCTGATCTCCGACGACGGTTCCGAACGCCGCGTGGAGCTGACCGAGCGCACCTTCGGCGTCTGGCACGGCCTCGTCCCCGGCGTCACCTCCGGCCAGAAGTACGGCTACCGCGTCCACGGCCCGTACGCCCCGCAGCGCGGTCTGCGCTGCAACCCGAACAAGCTGCTCGTCGATCCGTACGCCACCCACATCACCGGAGCGCTGACCGACCTGGACGCCGCGCTGGGCTACGTCGGCGACCCGATGCACGGCCGCCCCTCCAAAGTGGACTCGCTGGGCAGCGTCCCGCTGTCGGTCGTCGGCTCGCACGGCGGACCGGACACGGGCACCAAGCCCGACGTGCCGTTCGAGGAGTCGGTGATCTACGAGCTGCACGTCAAGGGCTTCACGCAGCAGCACCCGTTCGTCCCCGAGCACCTGCGCGGCACGTACCTCGGCATCGCGCACCCGGTGGTCATCGAGCACCTCGTGCGCCTGGGCGTCACGGCGGTGGAGCTGCTGCCGGTGCACTGGTTCACGGAGGAGCCGTACCTGGTCCGCACCGGCCGCCGCAACTACTGGGGCTACTCCCCGCTGGGCTACTTCGCCCCGCACGCGGGGTACGCGAGCGAGCCCGGCCGCGAGGTCGAGGAGTTCCGCACGATGGTCGCCGCGCTGCACGCGGTCAACATCGAGGTGATCCTCGACGTCGTCTTCAACCACACGTGCGAAGGCGGCTTCGAAGGGCCGACGCTGAGCTTCCGCGGCCTCGACGCACCGGCGTACTACCTGCACGGCCCGCGCGGCGGCGGGTTCGACCTCACCGGCTGCGGCAACACGCTCGAAGCGGGCTCCCCCACCGTGATCAGGCTGGTCACCGACTCGCTGCGCTACTGGGCCACCGAGATGGGCGTCGACGGGTTCCGCTTCGACCTCGCCAGCACGCTGGGCCGCCCCCACGGCGGCGCCTTCGACCGCGACTCGGCGATGCTCACCGCGATCACCACCGACCCGGTGCTGTCCCGGTGCAAGCTGATCGCCGAGCCGTGGGACGTCACCGGCGAGGGCTACCGCGTCGGCGACTTCGGCGCGCAGTGGGCCGAGTGGAACGGCCGCTACCGCGACACGATGCGCGACTTCTGGCGCGGCATGCTCCGCGTCGACGACCTCGCGTTCCGCCTGTCCGGCTCGTCCGACCTCTACGACCACAACCTGCGGCGGCCGTGGCAGTCGATCAACTTCATCACCGCGCACGACGGTTTCACCCTGCGGGACCTGGTGTCCTACAACGGCAAGCACAACGAGGCCAACGGCGAGGACAACCGCGACGGCAGCAACGACAACCGCTCGTGGAACTGCGGGGTCGAGGGCCCGACGGACGACCCGGAGGTCAACGCGCTGCGCGCCCGGCAGGCCCGCAACCTGCTCGCCACGCTCCTGCTGTCCACCGGCACCCCGATGATCGTCGCGGGTGACGACCTGTGGCGCACCCAGCACGGCAACAACAACGCCTACTGCCTCGACGACGAGACGTCGTGGGTGGACTGGGCGGGCGGCGAGGAGGCCGAGGCGATGCTCGCGTTCGCCCGCCGCGTCATCCACCTGCGCGCGGACAGCCCGGCGCTGCGCCAGCCGCAGTTCTTCGAAGGCCGCAAGACGCCCACCGGCAAGCCCGACCTGATCTGGCTGCGGCCCGACGGCACGGAGATGACCGAGAAGGACTGGTTCGACGACGACCGCCGCACGCTCGGGATGTGGATCGACGGGTCCAACAGCCAGTCCCGCACCCGCGCGGGCGAGCTGATCCCCGACCACTCGTGGCTGCTGTGGCTGCACTCCGGTGACGAGCCGGTGGAGATCACCCTGCCCGCCGAGGAGTACGGGCCCTCGTTCAAGCCGACGCTCGACACCAGCCGCGCCGACGGCGCTCCCGCGCGGGTGGAACCGCTCAAGCCGGGGGACACCCTCACCCTGCCCTCCCGATCGCTGCTCCTGTTGCGCGCACCCCGCTGATCGGTGACACCTGGGTTACCAGTCGCCGGGAGCTCTGGACAGGAGTCGCGCGACGGCAGAAAGTGACACCCGATAGGTTTGCGCTCGTCCGCAGCCGGGTATCGCCTACCGAGGACCTGTTCCCGGTCCCACCAAGCCTTCCGCGCATGGCTGCGGCTTTGAGCGCACACGCACTTTTGAGGGAGAGGGGCGCCGATGACGGGCCGGCTCGGCATCGACGACGTGACCCCGATGGTGAGCTGTGGCCAGTACCCGGCCAAAGCCGTTGTCGGAGAACACGTTCCGGTTTCCGCGACCGTGTGGCGGGAGGGGCACGACGCGCTCGCCGCCACCGTCACGTGGCGCGGGCCGAACGACCGGGTCGCCCGCCGCACCCGGATGACCGAGCAGGGCACCGGGCTCGACCGCTACACCGCGGTGATCGTGCCGGACTGCGAGGGCTTGTGGACGTTCCGCGTGGACGCCTGGAGCGACCCGTGGACCACGTGGCGGCACAACGTGAAGGTGAAGATCGCGGCCGGGCAGGGCGCCGAGGAGCTGTCCAACGACCTGGAGATCGGCGCGCAGCTGCTCGACCGCGTGTCCCGCCGCCCCGACCGCCGCCGCGAGCGCGCCCTGCTCGCCAGCGCCTCCGCCGCGCTGCGCGACTCGGTGCGGCTGCTCGCCGAACGGGTCGGGCCGGCGTTGTCCAACGACGTCGAGCGCGTGATGCACGAGTACCCGGTGCGCGAGCTGGTCACCAAGGGCAAGCCGGTCAAGGTCTGGGTGGACCGCGAGCGCGCCGCCTACGGGTCCTGGTACGAGTTCTTCCCCCGCTCGACCGGCGGCTGGGACGCCGAGGGCAGGCCGGTGCACGGCACGTTCGCCACCGCCACGAAGGAGCTCGACCGCATCGCGCGGATGGGCTTCGACGTCGTCTACCTCCCGCCGATCCACCCCATCGGCCGCGTGAACCGCAAGGGCCGCAACAACTCCGTCGTCGCCGAGGAGCACGACGTCGGCTCGCCGTGGGCCATCGGCTCGGACGAGGGCGGGCACGACGCGGTCCACCCGGAGCTGGGCACGATCGAGGACTTCGACACGTTCGTCGCGCGGGCCGAGGAGCTGGGCATGGAGGTCGCGCTCGACCTCGCCCTGCAGTGCGCCCCGGACCACCCCTGGGTGCTCAAGCACCCCGAGTTCTTCACGATGCGCCCCGACGGCACGATCGCGTACGCGGAGAACCCGCCGAAGAAGTACCAGGACATCTACCCGCTCAACTTCGACAACGACCCGCAGGCCATCTACAACGAGGTGCTGCGCGTCGTGCTGCACTGGGTCGAGCACGGGGTGCGGATCTTCCGGGTCGACAACCCGCACACCAAGCCGCCGGACTTCTGGGCCTGGCTGATCGCCACCGTCAAGGACGCGCACCCGGACGTGCTGTTCCTGTCGGAGGCGTTCACCCGGCCCGCGCGGCTGTGGGGGCTCGCGAAGCTGGGCTTCACCCAGAGCTACACGTATTTCACGTGGCGGACCAGTAAGGACGAGCTGGTCGAGTTCGGCCAGGACCTCGTCGACCACTGGGACGTCGGCAGGCCGAACCTGTTCGTCAACACGCCGGACATCCTGCACGAGTCGCTGCAGCGCGGCGGTCCGGGCATGTTCGCGTTGCGGGCGGCGCTGGCGGCGACGATGTCGCCGTCGTGGGGCGTGTACTCCGGGTTCGAGCTGTACGAGTGCCAGCCCGTGCGGGAGGGCAGCGAGGAGTACCTGAACTCCGAGAAGTACGAGCTGCGCCCGCGGGACTACGGCAAGGCGCTCGCCGAGGGCCGTTCGCTCGAACCGTGGCTGACCAAGCTGAACGCCATCCGGCGCGCGCACCCGGCGTTGCAGCAGATGCGCACGCTGCGGTTCCACCACATCGACAACGGTGGGCTGATCGCGTACTCGAAGCAGGACCCGGCCACGGGTGACACGGTCGTGGTCGTGGCGACGCTCAACCCGTTCGGCGCGGAGGAGGGCACCCTGTGGCTCGACCTGCCCGCGCTGGGTTTCGACTGGTACGACCGCGTGATCGCGCACGACGAGGTCACCGGTGAGACCTGGGACTGGGGACAGGCGAACTACGTGCGGCTCGAACCTTGGCGAGCCGTGGCGCACGTGGTGAGCCTGCAACGACGACTGGCCGGCTGACACCACAACGCGAGCAAGTCGAGGTGGGCACCCCCGTGCCGGCGAGGCGCACGGGGGTGGATGGGACGTACCCGGATTCCAGGTGGGA
The DNA here is from genome assembly GCF_900114035.1 of Amycolatopsis sacchari. Classification (GTDB taxonomy): domain Bacteria; phylum Actinomycetota; class Actinomycetes; order Mycobacteriales; family Pseudonocardiaceae; genus Amycolatopsis_E; species Amycolatopsis_E sacchari. Next base: position 21,642 of record NZ_FORP01000009.1, read on the forward strand.
CGAGGTGGAGTGATGGACGAAGAACCCCGGCCCGACGCGGCCCTCGGACTGGAGGGGGTGCCGCACACCGGTGAGGCACTGACCGAAGAGGGCATGCTGGTCGAGCCGCAGGCCGACGACTTCCAGTCGGCCAGGCAGGCGCCCGCGAACCCCATGTGGTACAAGGGCGCCGTCTTCTACGAGGTGCTGGTGCGCGCGTTCACCGACTCCAACGGGGACGGCACCGGCGACCTGCGCGGGCTGGCGAGCAGGCTCGACTACCTCGAATGGCTCGGGGTGGACTGCCTGTGGCTGCCGCCCTTCTACGCCTCGCCGCTGCGCGACGGCGGTTACGACATCTCCGACTTCCGCGCGGTGCTGCCCGAGTTCGGCACCGTCGAGGACTTCGTCTTCCTGCTCAACGAGGCGCACAAGCGCGGCATCCGCGTGATCACCGACCTCGTGCTCAACCACACCTCGGACCTGCACCCGTGGTTCCAGCAGTCCCGCACCGACCCCGACGGCCCGTACGGCGACTTCTACGTGTGGAGCGACGACGACTCCCGCTACGCCGACGCGCGCATCATCTTCGTCGACACCGAGACCTCGAACTGGACGTACGACCCGGTGCGCGGCCAGTTCTACTGGCACCGCTTCTTCAGCCACCAGCCCGACCTCAAATACGAGAACCCCGCCGTGCAGGAGGCGATGCTCGACGTCCTGCGGTTCTGGCTCAACCTCGGCATCGACGGGTTCCGCCTGGACGCCGTGCCCTACCTGTTCGAGCAGGAGGGCACCAACTGCGAGAACCTCCCCCGCACGCACGAGTTCCTCAAGCGCTGCCGCAAGGTCGTCGACGACGAGTACCCGGGCCGCGTGCTGCTCGCCGAGGCCAACCAGTGGCCCTCGGACGTCGTCGAGTACTTCGGTGACCCGGCCACCGGCGGCGACGAGTGCCACATGGCGTTCCACTTCCCGCTGATGCCGCGCATCTTCATGGCGGTGCGCCGCGAGTCGCGCTTCCCGATCTCGGAGATCCTGGCCCAGACGCCGAAGATCCCCGACAACTGCCAGTGGGGCATCTTCCTGCGCAACCACGACGAGCTGACGCTCGAGATGGTCAGCGACGAAGAACGCGACTACATGTACTCCGAGTACGCCAAGGACCCGCGGATGAAGGCCAACATCGGCATCCGCAGACGCCTCGCCCCGCTGCTGGAGAACGACCGGAACCAGCTCGAGTTGTTCACGGCCCTGTTGCTTTCCCTCCCGGGCTCGCCCGTCCTGTACTACGGTGACGAGATCGGCATGGGCGACAACATCTGGCTGGGTGACCGCGACGCGGTCCGCACGCCCATGCAGTGGACCCCGGACCGGAACGCGGGCTTCTCCTCCTGCGACCCGGGCCGGATCTACCTGCCCGTCATCATGGACCCCATCTACGGCTACCAGGCCATCAACGTGGAGGCGCAGCGTGACAGCGCTTCCTCGCTGCTCAACTGGACCCGCCGGATGATCGAGGTGCGCAAGCAGCACCACGCGTTCGCCGAGGGCGAGTTCGTCGAACTCGGCGGGTCCAACCCGAGCGTGCTGGCCTACAAGCGGACGTGGGTGCGGCCGGACGGACGGCAGGACGTGGTGCTGTGCGTCAACAATCTGTCCCGGTTCCCGCAGCCGGTGGAGCTGAACCTGGCCGAGCACGAGGGCTGCACGCCGATGGAACTCACCGGTGGTGTGTTGTTCCCCGACATCGGGGAACTGCCTTACCTGCTGACGCTGCCAGGGCACGGCTTCTACTGGTTCCAGCTGCTGGACGAGGACGCGAAGGCGAGGCGAGGTGACTGACGGTGAGCGATCCGGCTGAACTGATCGACCCCCTGGTGAGCGAACTCCCGACGTGGCTGCCCGGGCAGCGGTGGTTCGGCGGCAAGGACCGGCCGATTTCGTCGGTGCACCCGCTGGGCACGACCGTGCTGCAGGAAGGCGATCCCCTGCTGCTGCACATGATCGTCGAGGTGCGGCAGGACGACCGGGTCACCCCGTACCAGCTGCTGGTGGCGAGCAGGGAGAAGCTGCCGGAGTACCTGGGGTCCAGCTGGATCGGCACCGAGCGCGGCCGGCCCTGCTACGAGGCGACGGGCGACGCGGACGTCACGGGGCGGCTGCTCGACCTCATCGCCGAGGGGGCGGACGTGGGGTCGATGCAGTTCCGCCACGAGCCGGGCGCCGAGGTGCGGGGCGGATTGCGGGGCCGCCCCATCACCTCCGAACAGAGCAACACGTCGCTGGTCTACGGCGGCACCTACATCCTCAAGCTGTTCCGCAAGGTCGCGCCGGGCGAGAACCCGGACCTGCGGCTGCACCGCGCGTTGCAGGAGCAGGGGTGCGAGCACATCGCGCCCCTGCTGGGCAGCATCACCGGTGACCTGCACGGCGAGCCCGCCACGCTGGGCATGCTGCAGCGGTTCATCTCCGACGCGGTGGACGGCTGGGCGATGGCGACCACGAGCGTCCGGGACCTGATGGCCGACCCGGAGCTGCCGCCGGACCAGGTGGGTGGCGATTTCGCGGGCGAGTCGCAGCGGCTGGGGCAGGCCGTCGCGAACGTCCACAACGACCTGCGCCGCGCGCTGGGCGAGCAGGTGGCCGACGCCGAGCACATCGACCGCGTGGTCAAGGCGATGCACAGCAGGCTCGACACGGTGGTGGCCGCTGTGCCGCAGCTGGCCGAGCACGCCCCGGCGTTGCGTGCCGCCTTCGACAGGCTGCGTGAGCTCGACGCCCCGGTCCCCATGCAGTTCATCCACGGCGACCTGCACCTGGGCCAGGTGCTCCGCACCGTGACCGGCTGGCTGCTGCTCGACTTCGAGGGCGAGCCCGCGGCGACGCTCGCGGAGCGGTCGGCGTTGCGCTCGCCGTTGCGTGACGTGGCGGGCATGCTGCGGTCTTTCGACTACGCCGCGCACCAGATGCTGCTGGGTGAGCAGGGCGAGGACCCGAAGCTCACCGAACGGGCCCTGGAGTGGGCGCGGCGCAACCGCGCGGCGTTCTGCGAGGGCTACGCGAAAGCCGCCGCGGATTCCCTCGGCGACCCCCGCTCGCACGGCGATCTGCTGCGCGCGCTGGAACTGGACAAGGCGGTCTACGAGGTCGCCTACGAACACGCGAACCGGCCGGAATGGCTCGGCGTGCCGCTCGCGTCGATCGCCCGGATCAGCTCAGGAGGCGAGTAACCCGTGACCGAACTGCCCGCCGGCGCCCCGGCCCCCGCGGACATCGACCGGCTGCTGGACGGATCGCACCACGATCCGCATTCGGTCCTCGGCGTGCACACGGTCGGGGACGAGGTGGTGGTGCGCGCGTTGCAGCCGCACGCGCGAGCCGTGACCGTGGTGGCGGCCGACCACAAGTTCGAGCTGACGCGGGTGGTGGACGGCCTGTTCTCCGGCACGGTGCCGGAGAACCCCGGTGACTACCGCCTGGAGGTCGATTTCGACGGGCACGTCGTGGAGATCGACGATCCGTACCGTTGGCTGCCCACCGTCGGCGAGCTGGATCGCCACCTGATCGGCGAGGGCAGGCACGAGCGGCTGTGGGATGTGCTGGGTGCGCACGTGCGCCGGTACGACACGCCGCACGGGACCGTCGAGGGCGTGTCGTTCGCGGTGTGGGCGCCGACCGCGCGCGGGGTGCGCGTGATCGGTGATTTCAACGGCTGGGACGGGCGGGCGCACATGATGCGTTCGCTGGGGTCGTCCGGTGTGTGGGAGATCTTCGTCCCGGGGCTCGGGGCGGGGATCTGTTACAAGTACCGGATCCTGGGCGCGGACGGGCACTGGCACGAGAAGGCGGATCCGCTGGCGTTCGCGACGGAGCGCCCGCCGAAGACCGCGTCGGTCGTGGCCGAGTCGTCGTACGAGTGGGGTGACGACGAGTGGCTGGCCCAGCGGGCGGCGACGAACTGGGCGAACGCGCCGATGAGCATCTACGAGGTGCACCTGGGTTCGTGGCGGCAGGGGCTGGGGTACCGCGAGCTGGCGGATGAGCTGGCGGACTACGTCGAGGAGACGGGTTTCACGCACGTCGAGTTGCTGCCGATCGCGGAGCACCCGTTCGGTGGTTCGTGGGGTTACCAGGTTACGTCGTACTACGCGCCGACGGCCCGGTTCGGTTCGCCGGACGATTTCCGGTATTTCGTGGACAGGTTGCACCAGCGCGGGATCGGTGTGCTGGTGGACTGGGTGCCGGCGCATTTCCCGAAGGACAGCTGGGCACTGGCGCGGTTCGACGGGACGCCGTTGTACGAGCACGCGGATCCCCGGAGGGGTGAGCAGCCGGACTGGGGCACGTACGTGTTCGACTTCGGGCGCAACGAGGTGCGGAACTTCCTGGTGGCCAACGCGCTGTACTGGCTGGAGGAGTTCCACCTCGACGGGCTGCGCGTGGACGCGGTGGCGTCGATGTTGTACCTGGACTACTCGCGGCCGGAGGGCCAGTGGGTGCCGAACGAGTACGGGGGCCGGGAGAACCTCGACGCGGTGCGGTTCCTGCAGGAGCTGAACGCGACTGTCTACAAGCGACACCCGGGTGCCGTGATGGTGGCGGAGGAGTCGACGGCCTGGCCGGGCGTGTCGAGGCCGACCCACCTGGGTGGGCTCGGGTTCGGGTTCAAGTGGAACATGGGCTGGATGCACGACACGCTGCACTATTTGCAGCACGATCCGGTGCACCGCATGTACCACCACAACGAGATGACGTTTTCATTGGTGTACGCCTGGAGCGAGAATTTCGTGCTGCCGTTGTCGCATGACGAGGTGGTGCACGGCAAGGGTTCGCTGTGGGGCCGCATGCCGGGTGATGACTGGAACAAGGCGGCGGGCGTGCGTTCGTTGCTGGCGTTCATGTGGGCGCATCCGGGGAAGCAGTTGTTGTTCATGGGCGGGGAGTTCGGGCAGGAGCAGGAGTGGTCGGAGGAGCGTTCGCTGGACTGGTACCTGCTGGACCAGCCCCTGCACGCCGGCGTCCGGCGGCTCCTGGCGGATCTGAACGGGGTTTACCGTCAGACGCCGGCCCTGTACAGCACGGACACGAAGCCGGAAGGCTTCCAGTGGATCGACGCCAACGACGCGAACAACAATGTCGTGAGCTTCCTCCGCATCGGTGAGGATGGTTCACAGCTGGCCTGCGTGGCCAACTTCGCGGGCATGCCCCACCACGACTACCGCGTAGGCCTGCCCAAAGCAGGCCGCTGGCGCGAGCTGGTGAACACAGACGCCGAGACGTATGGCGGTTCCGGCGTGGGCAACTACGGCACAGTCGAAGCGGCGGAGGAGCCGTGGCACGGCATGCCCGCGTCCGCGGTGCTGCAGCTCCCCCCGGCGGGGGTTCTCTGGCTCACGCCGGAGTGATCCGGGAGGGGTTCTCGGGTCACGCCGGAGTGACCCCGGGGAGGGGGGTTCTCTGGCTCGCCCCGGAGTGACCCCGGGCCCGGGTTTCCTGGCCACGCCGGAGTCATCCGGGGCAGGGATTTTCGGTTCGCTCCGGAGTCGCTGCCGCAGGGGGTTGGTCGCGGGCGGGGGTTTCCTGGCCACGCTGGAGTTGCCGCCGCGGGGGTCGGTCGCGGGCAGGGGTTTCCGGGTCGCTCCGGAGTCGCTGCCGCCTCGCGGGGGTCGTGGGCAGGCCTCCTACGGCCACTCGGCGGTGGTCGCGGCTCGAGGTCCTCTGCGCACCGCACACCGATCACCGCCAGGGAGCCCTGGCGGCCCCGCGATGGTCGCAGCCAGTCCTCCTGCGGCCGCCCCGCGGTGGTCGGCAGCAGCCGGGCTGCGGCCGCTAACAACTCGCCCGCCCCACCCAACTGGCATGCCCGCCCCCTGCCGGAAATGCTGGAAAGCCGCCATGCCGCAACCCGCTCATCCCGGCACGTAGCCGCGCGACCGATAGCGCCGCGAGATCACATTCCGCCCAGGGCAATCCCGGGCCACCGCCACCGCCACCGACGATGCCGCAACTACCTCAGGACGCGTCGCACGAAACCGTGGGTCGCCCCGGCGCACTTCCGGACATCGCCGCGACGAACCCGAACGAGGTGGTGCCGTTCGGCGAAACGACCGCGTTGTAGCTCGCGTTCGTCACCGTCACCGCGCCGCCCTCACGGACCAGCGTGCCGTTCCACAGGTTGTTGATGCTCTCGCCCGAAGGCAATTGCCAGCGCACGGCCCAGCCGGTCAACCCGCGACCACCGTCAGCGCGAACGGTCACCTCGACCTGGTACCCGTTCGGCCAGGAGTTCGTGACCCGGTAGTCCGCGACACAGCCGGAATCGGGCGTGGGCGAAGTACTGGCTGGCGCCGGTGGTGGCACAGCGGAAACAGGTTGTCCCGATGCCGCAGTCGTATCATCTCCCCCTCTGAGCAAGCTGCCGACAACCCCGCCTATCCCTAGCAGCGCCACGGCACCTACTCCTGCGAAGACCAGTCGCCGTGACGGTTTTCGCCGCGCGGGCAACAGCAAGGTCGGATCTCGGGGCGGCGGAGCAGGCCTGCCCTCCGCGACCGCGTTCAGCGCCTCTTCCACCTCCTCCATCCTCGGCCGCTCGTGCGGCTCAGACCGCAGCATCCGGCTCAGCACATCCGTCAGTGGCCCCGCCTGCCGTGGTGGCACCACCTCACCCCGCGCCGCGCGCTGCAACAACGCGTACGGGTTCTCGTCGCGCCCGAACGGTGGTGCTCCTTCGACCGCGAAGTACAGGGTCGCGCCGAGCGAGAAGACGTCCGACGCGAACACCGCCTCACCACCGCCCGCGACCTCCGGCGCGAGGAACGCGGGAGTCCCGGCTATGACCCCACCACCCGTGACCGTGCCTTCGCCGACAGCGCGTGAAATCCCGAAGTCGGCCAGCTTCGCCGTGCCGTCTGGAGTGATGAGCACGTTCCCCGGCGTGACGTCCCGGTGCACGATCCCCTCGACGTGGGCCGCGGCGAGAGCCGACGCCACTTGCCTCCCGATACCCGCCACATAGGCGGGCTCCAAAGGCCCTCGCTCGGCGCTGAGCGCGGCCAAGCTTCGCGACGGCAAGTACTCCAGCACCAGGCACGGTTTTCCGTCGTGTTCGACCACGTCGTGCACGGTGATGGCGTGCGGGTGCCGCAACCTCGCCGCAACCCGGCCTTCCCGAATCGCCCGGCGTACCGCCTGCTCCGCGGTCTCCGCATCGACAGTCTCGTCAAGCACCAGCTGCTTCACAGCGACGGTCCGGTCGAGGCGCTCGTCCCGCGCCTGCCACACCACACCCATCGAGCCACGGCCGATCCGGGACACCAGCCGGTACCGTCCTGCGATCAACTCGCCTTCGGCGGTCACGTCTCCTCCGGTCCCACGGTTCCGAACGGTCATTCTAGGTATCCACCGTTCAGAGAACGTGAACCGTCATCGGGCTTCCTCGCTCACCTCGTCTTCCTTCTCCTCCTCGGCCCCACTACTGGCCGCTCGTTGTGCCACTTGTGCCCATCCCGCTGTCCTCAGCCGGACCGGCGCGGCGGGGATCGTGGCCGAACCGCACACGCACAACGGACACGGCCGAAGGCGTATGCCTGTTCGCTGTCGCCGGCTCGCAGTCGGCCGCCGTCGCTCGCCGGCAACGCAGGAGGCCCGGCGACGAGTACCGGCATCTCCACGCGCGCCCTCCACAGGGCCCAGCCCGACGGCGCGAGCCGGGACCGTGCCTGCCGCCCGTCAGCATGTCCACGCGCTTCCCCTTCAAAGCCTGCCCGCAGCTTGCGGGAATCGCTGCAGCGTCCCGACGCCACGACCTCCAGCGCCGTTTCGCCTAGGCGTTCGATCAAGGCGGGAGCACGTCGAAGAAGCAGCCGGAAAACGCTGCCACCAAGCAACTTCCGGCACGGCTCAAGCAAACCGTCCACTATGGACTCGATCATGATTATCCCCCTCGTTTCGCGATTGACACCACTATGGATGCGACCACCGACAAAAACGGGGGTTTCCGGAAACGTTCACCAGATAGGTTGAAAGAGGTTGCGCTCAGAACGTCAGCGAGTGGTACAGCTTGATATGCGACCGCGCCGCCGCACTCCACGTGTAGCGGGCGGCCAGGGCTTCACCCGCCGCCTTCCGCGCCGGGTCCGGTTCTGCGAGTGCCCGCGCCAGCTCACGCGCCAAACCCGCCGCATCGGACCCGAAGCCCGCCACACCACCGAAAACCTCACGCATCACCGGAAGATCGCTCGTCACCAGGGGGACTCCGGCCGCGACGGCTTCCATCGCCGCCAGGCCGAAACCCTCCTTGATCGACGGGAAGGCGAACACTCCCGCAGCTGCCACCAGGAAAGGAAGCTCGTCATGAGCCACAGGTCCCAGTACGACCGGCGACACGCCCAGCTCCGCCGCGCGCTGCTCCCACCGCGTGCGGTAGTCGCGGTAGTCGAACAGCGTCTCGCCGCCCGCGATCACCAACCGCACGTCCGGCTCGGCAAGGCGGGCAAAGGCTTCCAGCAGCTCGAGCGAGCCCTTTCGGGGCTCGATACCGCCCACCGAGAGCACATACCGGCCCAGGCGCTCCCGCCACCGCTGCCGAGCGGGGGCCGACTCGGGAGAGGCGGCGGCAGCGAATCGTCCTGCTTCCACACCGTTGGGGATCACCGTGGCCTTGATACCCCAGCCGGTGGCCAGTTCATCGGCCACGGCCGCCGACACGCACACGTGAGCGTAGGGACGAACGATCGCCCGTTCATGGCAGGCGGCCAGCTCCGGTGTCGTGAAGTGGTCGATGTGGTGCACCGTGCGAACACACCGGTCCACCGCGTTCGCGCTGATGCAGTCCTGGGCGTGCACGATGTCATAGCCCGCGGGGTCGAAGGCGTCGCGAAGCGCGTCGATCGAGCGAAGGATGCGAGGGCCCACTCCCTCACCGTCCACGTCCGGAAACGGCACGACGCGCACTGTCACCGCCGGGTCGACAGGTCGGAAGAAGCCGCTGTCCCCACCGCGGCCCAGCGTCCAGACCGTGACGTCCTGCCCCTCCGCCGCGAGTGCCTCGGCGAGCGCGAGCGTGTGCACCACTCCCCCGCGCGGTTTCGTCGAGTAGCTCAGCAGGGCAATCCTCATGCCGTTCCCTCGTTCCGGAAGCGCCGGCAGTCAACTCCGCCGGGCTCCCACGTAAACCTCTGGCTTGCGCTCATCCAGGTGCTTGAGAACGCGGCGGGCCGTGGCGATCTCGGCCTGGACGTCGAGTTCGGCCACCGCGATCCCCGCCTTCGCCCAGGTCCGCGCGAGGATGTCACCGCCGGGCCCGACCACCTTCGCCTGGCCGAGGAACCGCATCCCGCCCATGGCGCCGGTCTGGTTCGAAGAGGCCAGCACCACCTGGTTCTCGGCAGCCCTCGCCTGGTCGTACAGGTCGAACAGCCGGGACTGCCGGTCCTGCGCCATGCGCGGCGCGCGGTTGGTGATGCTGGTCGGCCAGGCCGACAGGCAGGCGAGTACTTCGGCACCGTCGATGGCCAACGTGCGGGCCGACTCGGGGAACGTCTTGTCGTAGTCGATGAGCATCCCCAGACGGCCGATCGGGGTGTCGAACGCGGCGAAGCGCTCGCCCGGCGCGTACGCGGCCGATTCGCCCGCCGGCTGGTGCACCTTCCGGTGCCGGCCCAGTACTCCGTCACCGGTGACGCAGACCGCGGAGTTGTACCTCGACTCGCCCTCCGCCTCGCAGAACCCGAGACACACCACCATTTCAGCGGCCAGTGCGGCGACTTTCGCGATCTCCGGTCCCTCGATTTCGAGCGCCGGCGGCAGAGCCTCCGGGTCGGGATGCCGCAGATCGGCGAGGTACCCACCCAGCGCCGCGTCCGGCAGGACCAGCAACGAGACGCCGGAACTGCGGGCGTGCTCGATCAGCGTCGCGATGCGCTGCAGGTCGAAGTCCAGGTCGCGGCCGAAATGCGCGGCCACCGCACCGATCCGGATGAGGCCCATGAGCCCTAGTATCTCGTCCCGGCGAATTCTTCCTCGACGCCCAGCCCGGGATAGGCCTCTGGCCTGCGGTCCCGTAGGTGGCCCATCGAACGCCGGGCGGTCTCCAGTGCCTCCTTGACGTCCAGTTCGGTCACGGCCATGCCCTCGGCGACGCCCGTGTCGGACAGAATTTCGCCACCAGGGTCGACCACCTTCGCACTGGCCACGAACCTGAGCGAGCCGAAGGTGCCGGACTGGTTCGCCGAAAGCCACACGATCTGGTTTTCGAGCGCCCTGGCCCGGTCGAACAGGTCGAACCGGCGTTTCCACCGGTCCTGCGCGAGATCCGCGGCAGGATTCGTACGGCTGCCCGGCCAAGCCGAGATGCACACCCCGATCTCGGCGCCGTCGAGCGCGAGGGCACGCGCGGACTCGGGAAACGCCTTGTCGTAGCAGATCATGGTGCCGAGGCGGCCGACCGGTGTGTCGAAGGCGGCGAACGACTGGCCCGCACCATAGCTGGCGTCCTCCGACAGCGGCTGGTGCACCTTGCGGTGGTTGCCGAGCACTCCGTCTCCGTGCACGCACACGGCGCTGTTGTAGAGGCGGTCACCCGAGTCCTCGCAGTACCCGGCCACCACCACCATGTCACCGGCCAGCTTGCGGAGGCGTTCGATCTCGGGGCCGTCGAGACGCAGGGGTGGTGGTCCCTCGGCACCGCCGTCGAGGTTGGCGAGGTAGCCACCCAGGCAAGCCTCGGGCAGGGCAAGCAGGCCGACGCCCTCGGCGCGAGCCTTCTCGACGAGATGGCGGATCCGCGCGAAGTCCTCGTCCAAGTCCCGATCGAAAGGAGCCGCCACAGCGGCCATGCGCAAGGTCGTCATGCCCTTCCCAATCCAGTCACGCCCCCGGTGAGCACTTCCGTACGTTCCCCGTCCGGCCAGCACAGCGCCACGCCTCGGCCAGGGATCAACCGTCCACATGGGACGGACGCTGCGGGGCCGGCGTCGAGCGCGCCGGCGCCCGGTTCGTCCGTCGTCAGCATCGCGAACCCCGGAAAGCAGGTGAGCCAATCGCCCATACTCGTCCCGTTCGGCCTCGGTATCCGTGCCAGGTCGAGCTCGGCACCGCAGCCGCTGGCTTCGGCGAGCATGCCGAGCGTCCCGGCAACGCCCGCCATCGACACGTCCTTCGCCGCCGCTGGACGGGCTCGGCTAACGGCGCCGAGCATGGCGCGCAGCTCCGGCGTGCGGCGGAAGCTGCTCGAGTCCCACTGTCGTCCGGCGTATCCCGGGCGCCACCGGCCGTCCAGGTCGGCGGTGAGACGCACCTCGTGCCCGGGACGGCCGCCTCCCCCAGGCACCGGGTGAACCGTGCGGCCCAGGGCGGTGACGGACAGGGCCGCGGGGACCCCGAACTGGGTGTGGCCTCCGAGCACGGGAACTCCGTAGGCGTCGCTGGCCCGGCGCAGTCCGGTGAGTACCCGGCTTGCGAAGGACCTGTCACGGGCGCCTAGCGCGTCGAGCAGGCCGACGGGTTCCGCGCCCATGGCCGCGAGGTCGTTGACGTTGACCAGCACCGAGCACCATCCGGCCCACTCCGGATCGCGTTCGACCATCGACGGGACGATCGCATCGCACGCGGCGACGAGGTCGCTGCCAGGCACGGGGACCCCGTCATCACCGACGAAGCCGGGGACGCCGGTGAGTCCGGTGAGCAGCGGGCCGAGGTCACGCTTGGTGGCGTCGGCCAGGGCCTGGATGCGGCCGACGGGCCACCGCATGAGGACGTGCGGTGCGCCGGCGACCGTGACGCGTCGAACGGCACGCCAGCCGAGCCGGGTGAACAGCGGTTCGTTGCGAAGCTGCACGGTCGCTTCGAAGCGCAACACCCCGGCGTCCTCGGCACGGGCACAGGCGGCACGGACGAGGGCAGGGCCGACGCTGCCGCGGCTGGCCGGTGCGACGACCAGGCGGCCGCCGTACCACCAGCCGAGATCCGGGCCGTCAAGCTGCGCGGGGCCGAGCCGGACGCCGCCGATGACGGCGCCCTCCCGGTCACGGGCGACGAGGACGACGGTGCGTGGGTCCTCGTCGTGCTCGTCGAGGTCGTGGTCCTCGAACAGGCCCTGTTCCTCGACGAACACCTGGCGGCGCAGGGCGTGGTACGCCGCAATGGTCACCGCGTCCGCCGCCTGCTCGATGTGGAAGGCGGGCTGGCGTTCGAGGCTGACGGGATCGCCGAGGATGGCCAGAACGTCGCGCATGTCAGCCTCCTGCCGTGCTCAAGGCACCGCACGCGCCGCAGGCGGCACAGCCGGCTTCCTGGTCCGAGCCCTTCATGCCGGCTGCCCGGAGCAGGGCCGCGACGCGCTCGGTGACGTCACGGACCAGGGCAGGTGACGGCGCCTTGGCACCGTCCCGGCGGGCGAGGGTGCCCGCCATCGGACGCATGGGCACGACGAACGGATAGACGCCACGCTCGATCAACCCTGCCGCCCCGGCGACGAGTTCGTCCGGGTTCTCACCCAAACCGACAAGGAGGTACGTCGACACTCGATTCCGACCGAACACGCGCACGGCCTCGTCCCAGGCCGCTTCGTACTCGCTCATCGGGACCGTGGACTTGCCCGGCATCCAGCGCCGGCGTACGTCGTCGTCCAAGGACTCCACGTGGATGCCGATAGAGGTCGCACCGGCTTCTCGCAGCTCGGTGAGTACTGCGAGGTCTCCCGGCGGTTCGATCTGCACCTGGATCGGCAGACCGGGCACCGCGGCGAGCACCGCCCGCACACAGCGAACGAGATGCCGGGCACCGCGGTCGGGTCCCGCGGTGGTGCCGGTGGTCATGACCATCTGCCGGACGCCGTCGAGCCGGACGGCCGCCTCCGCGACCTCGGCCAGCTGCGCGGGGGTTTTCGCGGCGATGGTCGAGCCCGCGTGCAGCGACTCCTCGATCGTGCAGAACCGGCAACGCTGGTCCTCGGCATAGCGGATGCAGGTCTGCACGACCGTGGTCGCGAGGACGTCTCGTCCGTGCAGCAGCGCGATCTTGCGGTAGGGCACGCCGTCGGCCGTGGTCAGGTCGTAGAACTTCGGGCGGGCCACCGGTTCCACGGACAACCCGAGATCGATGCGGCCTTCATAGACCCGTCCGCCGCGGAGGGTGTACGGGCTCGCGGGGTTGAGGGGCAGCGCAGCGTTGGCACCGTCGACGAGCAGGTGACCGTCGTCGCTCGGGCCCGCGCCCTTGCTGCGCTGCACGGGCGCGTCCCAGCGGACGCCCCGCACCGCGAGGTCCACCCTCACCCGGACGGGGTCCAGGTCCGGGCCTGGGTGTCGAGCGTCTTCGCCGACGACAGGGGATGACGGCATGGCCGGTTCGCCTTCGGTGCCAACGCGCACTGCGGCCTCCTAGAACATGTAGGTCGAGTTGATGACGGCGCCCTTGCGGGCGTAATGGATCAAGGCGTCCTGCACGTCCAGCGGGTGCGTGGGGATGACGCCCTCGATCAGGTCCTCCTCCCGGGCGCCGTGCAGCGACAGCCCGAACCGGCAGCAGTACACCTTGCCGCCTTCGGCGATGAACGTCTTGAGCTGATCGTTGATGTTCATCTCACCGGGGAAGGCCGCGTTTCCGGTCGTCGGGAAACCACGCGTTGCCAGGCAGTTCAGCGATCCCGGGCCGTAGAAGTAGATCGCGGTCTCGAATCCCTTGCGCAGCGCTCGGGTCGCCTGCAGGATCGCCACGAAACTCACCGACGACTCGTGGGCGATACCGTGCACGAGGGTGAAGTAGCTCTCGCCGTTTTCCGCCTTGTAGTCGGGAAAAACCTTCGTCCCGCCGTACAGGCTAGATCCTTCGGGGAGGGAGGGGTGCGGAACCTCTTCGAGGCTCTTCTGCTCCAGGTCGGTCAGCTCGGGCATACCAGCTCCTTTTGTTCCTTCGATTTCTTCGTGATCAGCCGTAGAGTTTTTCGAAGTTCTCCCGGAACACCAGTCCGGAGAGCTCACCGTCACCGGTGGCCGCCCGCATGCGGGCGTACTCCCCTTCCCGGTCGCCCCAGGGCTCGTCGCTCGCGAAGAGGATCCGGTCGTGACCGATGCCGCGCCGGGAAACCTCTTCCGCCAGCCATCGGGGCGCGAACCCGATGGCCCACGACAAGTCCGTGTAGACCCGCTTTCCCGCTTCGATCCAGTCGAAGAACCGGGAACCGGCGAGCTTGATGTGACCGCTCATACCGCCGCCGAAGTGCACCAGGTGAACGGCGACGTGATCCCCGTACCACTCGACGAGGTTGCCGACCTCGTCGATGTCGGACGCAGCACCCGGCGACGTGTGCACGTGCACCACCAGATCACGCTCGCGGGCGACGGCAAAGATCCGGTCGAGCATCGGTCGGCAGCTCGGGTCGCTCGCGCGGCCACCGAGCAGGAAGCTGAGTTTGAGCGCCTTAACCCCCTGCTCCGCCGCCAGTGCGAGCGCGGCCTCCGTGCGTTCCAAGTCGCTCGGCAGCGGTGAAACCCACAGCGCGGCACGGATCCGGTCGTCGGTCTGGGCCGCTTCGACGCACAACTCGTTGAAGGCGAACGAAACTCCGGGGCTCGGCACGCCGTAGTTGGGGATGACGAGCGCGCGTTCGGTGCCTTCGGCGTCGAGGTCGGCGATCAGTTCGGCGATCGTCGCCCGGGCTTTCGTGTCGGGGTTGACGGCGGGGCCGCCGTAGAACGGGTACGCCGGCAGCACGCCGAGGTGGCGATGCGCGTCGAATACCATGATCGATTTCCTAGGGTCGGGAGCCGGGATGTGAAGTTCGGTCGGGGTGTGGCGTATTTCGGTTGGTGGGTGGCGGGGCGCGGCGGGGACGGCCCGGATTCACGTGGCGGTGGGTCGGCGACGTGACACGGTCGAGGTAGCGCTGCCGGAGGAGTCAGGACGAGACGGCGGTCCGGCGGAGACCGCGGAATCCGCCGAGGATGGGGATGGGGCTGGGGCCGGGGCTGGGGCCGGAGCCGGGGCTGGGGCGAGTAGGGATTGGGCGAGGGTGTCGGTGCCTGTCAGGTTGGGGGCGGCGTGCGTGCCTTCCCTGCAGGGCGTTCACCTGCGGAGCCAGGCGGGTAGCCGTGCAAGAGGATGCGCCGGGACAGCCGGGCAGCCCACGTGACCCGGCCGGGCCGAGCGGCACCCAACCGAACCGAGCCGCGCCGACCTCGCCGAGCGCCTGGGTGCGCCGTGCGGCCCACCGCGGCACCCAGCCAAACCGAGCGGCGCCAGCCTCGCCGAGCGTCGGGGCGTGCTGCGGCCCATCGCTGCGCCGACCTCGCCGAGCACCGGGGCATGCCGCGCGGCCCACCCGAACCGACCAACCGAGCCGCGCCAACCCAGCCGAACGCCGGGGCGTGCCGAGCGGCACCGGCCCAGCCAAGCCCGGGGGGCGGCCCACCGCAGCCGACCAACCGAGCGGCACCGGCCCAGCCAAGCCCCGGGGGGCGTCCCGCGCAGCCCGAACCGACCCAACCGGGCCACAGCAGCCGCTCATGCGACTGTCCGTGGGGCGACCCAGTCGTCGCTTTCGTAGGTTCCGGGTGGCGATCCCGCTAGCCAGCGGACTTCTGAGCTTCGGCCGCCTCGGTGGAGCAGTTCGATCCGGCCTGCCAAGAACTCCGCGTCGGCGGCGACGCCGCAGAAGCGGCCCGAGCCCCACGTGTACTGCCACGGGAGACCCAGGAAATACAAGCCCTCACAACTCGTCACGCCTCTGTCGTGCGTGGGGTAGCCTCTGCCGTCGAAGATGGGGACGTCTATCCAGCGGTGGTCCCGGCCGAAACCTGTGCACCAGACCACCGACGTGATCCCCGACAGGGCCAGCTCCGTGGGCTCGACAGACGGCTGCCACACCGGGACGTAGCGGGCCTCCGACGGGGCATCTATGCCGTGCGACGAGATGTACGCGTCGATCGAGTCCTTGATTCCCTCGGACACCGCGTCCGCGGCGTCCAGGTTCTTGCGCAGGTCCTGGTCGAAAGTGAACGCGCCCGACGAGAAACCACGAAGCCTGCCGTACAAGCGCATTCCCTCGCGGGCGAAGGCGCGCAAATCGATGTCATGACCACCGTCGCGGCCTGTGACGTAGTGGTTGGCCCGGAAACGCACCGCATCCGCGTCGGCGAATTCGTCTATTCCCCTTCGGTAATAGCCCATCTCGTCCAGCCACGCCACCACGTCCCGGCCGCGGTACCGGCGCGCCACCCGCGGCGCGCTGCCCACCGCCAGGTGCACGCGACGCCCCGCCAGGTGCAGATCCTCCGCGATCTGGCAGCCCGACTGGCCCGTGCCGACCACCAGAACCTCGCCCGGCGGCAACCCGTCCGGATTCCGGTACTGCGAGGAATGCAGCTGCACCAACGACTCCGGCAGCCGCTCGGCCATCCTCGGGATCAGCGGCACCTGGTACGGCCCCGTCGCGAGCACGACCTGCTCCGCTGTCACGTCCCCCTGCGACGTGCGGACCAGGAAACCGTGTGGCGTCAACCGCAGGCGCGTCGCCTCCACACCCTCGATCACCGGCAGCTCGAACGTCTTCGCGTACTCCCGCACATACGAGACGATCTCGGCGCGCCCCATGAAACCGTCGGGATCCGGTCCGCGGTAAGGAAAACCCGGCAACTGACACTGCCAGTTCGGCGTCACGAGACAAAACGTGTCCCAGCGCCGGTCCCGCCACTCGTGGCCGATCTCGTCCCGCTCGAGGACCACGTGATCGATCCCGCGGCCCCGCAGGCAGTGGCTCATCGACAGCCCCGCCTGCCCACCGCCGATCACGACCACGGAGTGATGACGGCCATGTAGTGGATGAGACACCGAACGTCCTCCTCGCGAGTACCGTCGCTGATGACGACCAGTACAGCCAGGAGCCATTGCCGAACGGTTTCATCCGGAACAACTGCGTGTTACGCGCGGCCCGCTTTGTTACCGCTGCAGCACAAGGGAAAGCGCTCTCCGCAACTCCTCCGTGTGCCCGTCCGCCGATTTCGGACCACGCCACGCGATGTACCCGTCGGGCCGGACGAGGAGGCACTCCTCCTCCGCCATGCCGGACACACGGACCCACTCGCCGTACGCGTCGCGGGCCTCCGCCGCGCCTATGCGGACGAACCCGACCCCCGCGTCACGGACCGCCGGTTCCCACGCTCCGCCCGCGAGACCCGTGACGAGCGTGAACCGGCCGCCACCCACGAGGTCCAGAGTGGACACTCGCTCGCCGCGCTCGTTCACCAGCCACGCATGGGGCAGCTTCGCGCCGGGACGCGTGCTGGGCTGGTGGTACAGCTCCGGGTCGCGCGCCCACTCCTCCGCCGGACCGCCGTCGTCGAGGACCGCGGCCGACGCGTAACGCTGGTTCAGCTCGACGCCGTGCGCGTTGAACTCGTAGTTCTTCAGCTGGATCGCCTCGTCGAGCGCCTGCCGCCGCTTGACGCCCTCCGGCGCCCGGCACGCCGCCAGACCCGCGACGATCCCCTCGTCGTCAGTGCCGCCCGCGATGCCGAGCGCTTCGAAGATCGGGCCGAACTGGTCGCGGCTGAGGTTCGCGCGGTCGACGACCTGCTTGCCCACCGGCGCCCGCTCCGCGCTGTACGTGTCGAGCAGGCCGGGACCCGCTTCCCCGCGCAGCACCATCGCCAGCTTCCACGCCAGGTTGTAGGCGTCCTGGACGGACGTGTTCGAGCCCAGGCCGTTCGACGGCGGGTGCCGGTGCACGGCGTCGCCCGCGCAGAAGACCCGGCCGGCCGAATACTCCGTGGCGTAGCTGTGGTTGACCGTCCACAGCGAGGTCGACGTGATCTCCACCGGGATCGACGGGTCGCCGATCAGGTCGTGCACGATCCGCGTCGCCTCCGCGTCGTCGACCTCCGGTGGCGGCTGCGAGATGTCGTAGCCCCACGTCAGCAGCCATTCGTGCCACGGCCGCACCATCCGCACCAGCCCCATGCCGATGCCGCCCAGGTGCGCGCCGGGTCGCATCACCCAGTACAGCACGCTCGGCCGGTGCGCCACGTACTGCGACAGGTCGGCCTTGAACACGATGTTCATGCTGCCCGCCTTGCCGCTCTGCCCCGCGAACGGCAGGCCTGCCTGCTCCGCGACCAGGCTCCGGCCACCGTCGGCACCGATCAGGTAGCGAGCGCGCACCGTGTACTCGTCGCCGCGGACCCGGTCGAACAACCGTGCTGTCACGCCTTCCGAGTCCTGTTCCAGGGACAGGAACTCCGTGTCGAACCGGACCTTCGCGCCCCGCGCCGCGGCGTTGCTGACCAGGATCGGTTCCAGGTACGTCTGCGGCAGGTCGATCATGCCGCACGGACTGGCCGTCGCGTACTCGCTCAGCGACGCCGGGCCGGTACCCCACGTGCGGATCCGGCCGATCTCCTCCCCCGCGAGCGCCGTGCACAGCACCGTGTCGCCCATCAGCTCCTGCGGGGTGCCGGCCGCGAGCGCCTCCTGCTCCACGCCGAGATCACGCAGCACCTCCAGCGTCCGCTGGTTCGTGATGTGCGCGCGGGGCGTGTTGGCCACCCAGCCGTACTTGCTCACGAGCAGCGTCCGCACGCCGTAGGTGGCGAGCAGCAGCGCGGCGGACCCGCCGGCGGGGCCGCTGCCGACGACCAGGACGTCGGTGTCGTAGGTCATGGGATCTCCCGGGCGATCTTGAACGTGAAGTCGAGCCTGCGCCACTCGCCGTCGAGCGGGCGGCCGTCGGGCGCCGGGCCGTGCTGCGGGGCGAAGTCGACGACGAGATCCTCCTTGACGCCGAAGACCGTGTCACCTCGGCCGCCCTCGGTGTCGAGGTACGGGCCGCCGCGCACGAACAACTGTGTGATGAGCTGTGTGTACCCGGGCTTGAAGATCATGAAGTGCAGGTGCGGCGCCCGCCACGGGTGCCGTCCCGTCGCCGCCAGCATCTGCCCCACCGGGCCGTCGTCGGGGATCGGGTACTCGCTGGGCAGGATCGACCAGAACCGCAACCTGCCGCCGGCGTCGGTGGTGAACCTCGCGCGCAGGACCGGGCCGTCGAGGTCGGGCAGCTGGACGTCGTAGAAACCGTCCTCATTGGACTGCCACACGTCGACCGTCGCGTCCGGGACCGGTTCGCCGTGGGTGTCGGTGACGGACACGTCGACCCACAGCGGTGTGCCGGGCAGGCCCTGCGCGATGTCGCTGCCGTGCTCGGCGGCGGGCGGCCCCTCGACGTAGAACGGGCCGAGGACCGCGGAGGCGGTGGTGTCCGGCGTGCGCGAGTTCGTCAGCACGTCGACCGCGCTGGAGACGCCCAGCACGTCCGACAGCAGCACGAACTCCTGCCGCGTGTCCGTGGTGATGTGCCCGGCGCGAGTCAGGAACTCGATGGCGTACTGCCATTCGGGCTGGGTGACGTCGTTGCGCGTGACGTAGGAGTGGAGGTGCCGGACGAGGTCGGTGAGCAGCTGCCGCACCCGCGCGTCCGGCGCCCGGTCGAAGCTCGCGACCACCTGGTCGGTCAGCCAGCCGAGATCCGGCACGGTGCGCCCGCCGCCAGGACGCTCGCCGCGCCACGCCCCGTGAAGCAGCTCCTCGATGCCGTCACGGGTCAGCTCCCGCGGGTTCGGATACGGCGAGGCGGTGGCCAGCTCGGCAGCACGAGCGAGATCGGATTCCGCCATTCCCAGCGAGCGCAGCGAAGTCGGACCGTCCACCCGGACCACGAGGTCGAACACCCCGCTGGGCGCGTCGGCAGCGCCGAGGGCGTCCGCGATCCTGGCCATCGCCTGCCCAGCAGCGGGCGCGTTGTAGGCCATCGCGTGCGGCAGCATGACAGTGTGCGTCTCGGCATGGGGCAGGTCGAAGGAGCCGCCGAGGGTGTGGCACAGCTTGTGGTGCAGCCCCATGCCGACCCCGGCCAGGCACATCCCACCCAGCCACGCGGCTTCCAGCAGCTCGGCGCGGACGTCGAGCGCGGAGGGGTCGTCGGCCAGCCGGGGCAGGAACCGCGCGATCTTGCGGATCGCCTCCAGCGCCATGCCGTCCACGACGGGGTTCGACTCGGGCGAGTACAGCGCTTCGACCGCGTGGGCCATGGCGTTGACGGCGCTGGTGACCGAAACCGGCACGGGCAGCGACCGGGTCAGCTCGACGCCGTAAAGCACCGTCTCGGGCAGGATCGCGTCGGAGGAACGCGTCGTCTTGCGACCGTGCTCGGTCTCGCCGAGCACCGGCGTGACCTCCGAGCCCGCGTAGGTCGTCGGCAGGATCACCTGCGGCAGGTCCGTGCGCACGGCGAGCGCCTTCGACAGCCCGGTGACCGAGCCGCCGCCGACCGCGACGAGGCAGTCCGCGCCGTGTTCCTTCAGCACCTGCAGCGCCCGCTCGGTCACCTCGACGGGCGTGTGCATCACGGCCCCGTCGAACTCGGCCGCCAGCAGCGGGCCCAGCGCCGACCGGACCGCCCCGGCGTCGGCCGAGCGGCTGGACAACAACAGCACGCGCCGCCCGCCCAGCCGCTCGACCTCGTCCCGGACCTGGCTCGCCTGCCCGAACACCACCCGGCCGGCCCGGGCCGAGTACCCGAAGTTCCGCATCGCCCTCACTCCCTTGTGGTCCAAGGGCAGTATCGGGCGGGCGGACGCGGGAAAGCCTGCACGTTTCCCGCGTCCTCCTGCACGAAAAGCGCGTCAGCTCCGGGTGGTGAGCGCGAGGACCTTCAGGTTCGGCACCGCCGTCGTGGTGAACGACGTCAGGGTGCGGGCCGGGTCGGCGGGCAGGGTCACGTGCCAGATGTGCACGGCGCGGCCGTCCTCGGTGCCGTTGACGTTGTAGCGCGTCGTGGCGCCGAGGACGCTCTCCTCACCGAAGTGGGCGGACGTCGCTGCCCAGTCGGTGACGGCGAGGTGTGCCGTGGAGGTGGTGCCGTCGCTGTAGGTGAAGGTCACGTCGGTCTGCTGGTCGCCGTTGACCGCCGTGGTCAGCACGTCGAGCCCGGAGTACTTGCCCGGCGTCAGGTAGACGCGCTGGCCGCGCAGGCTGGTGAAGTTCCCGCTCGTGCCCGTCGTGGGCGGCACCAGGTACGGCACCTGCGCAAGCGTTTGCACCCCGGGCGCGGGCAGCTGTTCCGCGGGGAAGCTCCAGCCCTTGCCGTCGAGGTTGCCCTGCGCCTTTGCGTCCGCGGTCGCGACGCCGTCAGTGTCGTACTGCAGGTTCTGCAGGCACGACGTTCCGGCGGGCGTGCACGCGGCGGGCAGGTTCGGCACGGCCGGGGCGGGCAGGACGCGGTCGACCGGCGGCGTGCCCCACTTGCTCGGCGTCGACCCCAGGGTGAAGGTCACCTCGCCGCCCCGGTTCACGACCGACTCCGGCAGCCACGACTCCGCGTGCGCACGCCCGTCGAGCCGCACGTTCTGCACGTAGATGTTCGACGCCGAAGCGCCGGGCGCGTTGATCGTGATCGTCGGTCCGCCGTCCCGCTTGACCCACGCCTTCGGGAACATCGGGCTCGACAGCAGCATTTCCGCACGACTCGGCGTCTGCGGGTACATCCCGAGCGCGGCGAAGACGTACCACGCGGACATCGTGCCGAGGTCGTCGTTGCCGGGCAGCCCGCCGGGGCCGGTCTTGTACACCAGCGAAGCCATGGCGCGCACGGTTTCCTGCGTCTTCCACGGCTGCCCGAGCGCGTTGTACAGCCACGGCGTGTGGATGCCGGGCTCGTTCGTCGGGTCGTAGCGGAAGCCGTCGCCGCCCGTGGCCCACGAACCGTCGGGGCGGTGGAAGAACGCGTCGAGGCGTTGTGCCGCAACGTCCTTGCCGCCCATCGCCGCCGCGAGACCGGACACGTCGTGCTGCACCATCCACGTGTACGTCGCACTGGTGCCCTGCGCGAAGCCGAGGTCGGAGGTCGAGGAGAACGGCCAGACCCAGCTGCCGTCGGAGTTGCGGGCCTGCTGGTAGCCGCCCTCCGGGCCGGCGGAGGGGTTGAACGTGTTCCGCCACCAGCTCGCGCGCGGCAGCATCTCGTTGTAGACCTTGCGGTCGCCGAGGCGCTGCGCCCAGTCCGCGAGCGCGAAGTCGGCGGCGGAGTCCTCCAGCGTCTCGGCCGCGCCACCCCAGCAGTGGCACACGTCCTGGGGCGCATAACCGAGTTTCAGGTACTCGGCGAGGTTCGGGCGCTGGCCCTCGCACTGCCCGGGGCAGCCCTTGTCCGACAGCCCGGCCGGGTTCGGCACCGTCGCCTGGCGGTACAACGACTCGAACGCGCCACGGACGTCGAAGTTGCGCACGCCCATCGCGTAGAAGCCGGCCACTGTGGGCGCCGACGGGTCACCGGTCATCACGTGCGTCGGGCCGTTGACGTGCACCCACCGGTCCCACACGCCGCCGTTCTGCTGCGCCAGGTTGTACAGCGACTGCGCGAAGTCCCCGGCGATGCCGGGTTCCAGCAACGCGAGCAGCTGCGTGTGCGCGCGGTACTGGTCCCAGCCGGAGAAGTTGCCGTACTGCGCGCGCTGGCCGCGCGCGAGCCGGTGCACCTTCTGGTCGCTGCCGAGGTACGTGCCCTCGACGTCGCTGGCGATGTTCGGTTCCAGGAACGAGTGGTACAGCGCGGTGTAGAAGGTGGTGAGCTGGTCGGGAGAACCACCCGCGACCTCGATGGAGCGCAGCTGCTTGTTCCACTCCTGCCGCGCGTCCGCCGCGACGGAGTCGACCGTGTCCTTCGGCTTCACCTCGGCGGCGAGGTTGTGCCGCGCCGCGTCGAGGCTCGTGTAGGAGATGCCGACCTTCATCCGCACGTTGGTGTCGGCGAAGGTGACGTACCCGCCGGACCCCTTCCCGGCGCGGTTGGCCCCGGTCAGGTAGCCCTCGCCGCCGTGCGCGGTGGTCGAACCGGGCTCGAGCTGGTCGTTCACCCACGTGCCGTTGCCGGCGAACGCGCGGTCGAACGAGGCCACGAAGTACAGCCGGTAGTAGGTCTTGCGGTTGTTCTCGCCGCCGTTGGCGCGGCGGCCGCAGAAAGCGCCCGTCAGCACGGAACCGGTGACGGTCCGCGTCGCCGGGTCGATCTTGATCTCCGCGTCCTCGCTGCCGTTGAGCGAGTTGGACACGCGGAACAACAGGTTCGCGGGCGAGCCGGCCGGGAAGGTGAACTCACCGACGCCCGCGCGCGTGGTGACGGACAGGTCGGCCTTCACCCCGGAGTCGAGCGTGACCGTGTAGCGGCCCGGCTGCGCGTTTTCGTTGTCGTGGCTGAAGTTGCTCGCGTACACCGCGTCCGTGGTGTCCGCCGTCGGTGAGGACGTGACGGCACCGGCGAACGGCAGGATCGGCACGTCACCGGCCGCGCCGGGGTGGCAGCCCGCGCCGTTCACGTGCGTCAGCGCGAACCCGCGGGTGCGGGGCGTGGCGTAGGAGTAGCCGTTCGCACCGGCGGCGTTGGTCTGGTCCCCCGCGGTGTTGGTGGGACTCCACGAGATCATGCCGAACGGGCGCACCGCGCCCGGGTAGGTGTTGCCGCCGTTGGCGGAACCGATGAGCGGATCGACGTAGCGGACCGGGTCGGCGACCTTGGCGGGTGCGGCGTCCGCCGGGAGGGCGGGCAGGAGCGCACCGGCCAGTGCGACCGCGAGCAGGGATCTGATCACCCGCCGATCCCAGCCGCCGGTTCCGTCCGGTGCGTGAACATCCGTGAACGGCCGGGGGTCGCCAAGGTCAACTTCCCTTCCGGTAGGCGGCGGGGGTGGTGTCGAGGCGGGCGCGCATCACGCGCGTCAGGTGCTCCTGGTGCGAAAAACCGCACCGCACGGCGATTTCGGGGATGCTCAGCGTGTCGGCGCGCAGCATCCGGCAAGCGTGCTCGACGCGCAGGCGCATGAGATAACGGTGCGGGGTTTCGCCGGTCGCGGCCTTGAAGCGGCGGGTGAACTGGCTGACGCTGAGCGACGCGGCATCCGCCAGGTCGGCGAGCGGGATCGGCTCGGCGAGCCGGGCGAGCATGAGTTCCTTCGCGGCGGCGAGCTGCTTTTCCGACAGCGCACCGTTGTCGGCGCGGACGCGGGCTCGGGTGTAGCGGTGGGCCAGGTGAGCGGCGAACAGGCCGGACAGGTGGTCGACGTAGGTCCTGGCCGCGGGTTCCCACTGCCGGACCAGGCCGTCGAGCGCGAGCATGAGCTGCTCGACGAGCGGGTCGGCGACGCCGAGTTCCTCGTTGAGTTCCGCGGGAAGGGCGTCCGCGGGCAGGTAGGCGTGCACGGTGTCGAGCGGCCCGCCGAGTTCGACGGTCAGCTCCCGGCCCGCGGGGTGCATGAACAGGCCGCCGGCGGGCACGCGCCGTTCCTGCGTCCGGCCGCGGCGGACGGTGACCGGCCCGCCGAGGTGCAGGATGACCAGGTGCGTGCCCGCGGCGTCGAAGCGGGCGCGGTAAGGGCTTTCCGACTGGGTGGAGACGTAGAGCCCGGGCCAGCCGAGCCCGGCGCTGGACCGCGCAGGCCGCACCGACGGCAGGCGGAGGATGCCGTTGGTGTCGGCCAGGCCCAGCTCGGCCACGCTCGCCTCCCTCCGCCGGTGGAGACCCCGAGTCTAGGCGGCGTGGCGTGAGATGCGGGAGAGTTCGACGCCCCGCGGCTCCGGGACCCGCACTCGGCGCTCCTCCGACGGGGGCAGTCCGCGCAGGTCCTCCGTTATTCGTGTCAGGTCACGGTCTTCGTGCGGGGAACTGCCGTTCACGCGGGCCGGGCGCTGGCGGCGGTGGTTGCGCTCGATGGCGTAGGCGAGGAGGGCCAGGATCGCGAGGAAGAGGATCACGTTTGTCATGACAAGAATTGTTCGCCCAGCTACTTCCTGCCAACAGTGGCAGATCTGACGAACTACGCTAAAATCCTGCCATGCTCAAAACCGTTGCGGTGGTGATGATCGAGGGGGTCGCCCCGTTCGAGTTCGGCGTGCTGTGCGAGGTGTTCGGCATCGACCGCAGCGACGACGGGGTGCCGAAGTTCGACTTCCGCCCGTGCGGCGAACGCCCCGGGCAACCGCTGGCCACGAGCGTGCCCGGCGTCTCCATGACCCCGGCACACGGCCTCGACGGGCTGATCGGCGCGGACCTCGTCGCCGTACCCGCGGTGAGCACCGACGAGGAGTACCCGCCCGCCGTGATCGAGGCGGTGCGCGCCGCCGCCGACCGCGGCGCCATGCTGCTGTCCGTCTGCAGCGGCGCCTTCCTGCTCGGCGAGGCCGGGCTGCTCGACGGCCGCCACTGCACCACGCACTGGCACCACGTCGAGGCGTTCCAGGCCCGCTTCCCCGAGGCGAAGGTCGATCCGGACGTCTTGTTCGTCGACGAGGGCGACATCATCACCAGCGCGGGCACGGCCGCCGGCATCGACGCGTGCCTGCACCTCGTCCGCCGCGAACTGGGTTCCGCGATCGCGACCACGATCGCGCGCCGGATGGTCGTACCGCCCCAGCGGGACGGCGGGCAGCGGCAGTTCGTCGCACTGCCCGTGCCCGAGTGCACCGCCGACAGCCTCCAGCCCGTGCTCACGTGGATGCTGGAAAACCTCGCGGAGGACCACTCCGTCGCGACGCTGGCGAAGCGCGCGCAGATGTCCGAGCGCACCTTCGCACGCCGGTTCGCCGCGGAGACCGGGACGACCCCGCACAAGTGGCTGTCGATGCAGCGGGTCCTGCACGCCCGCACGCTGCTGGAGGAGACCCGGCTGGGCATCGAGGAGATCGCCCGCGAGTGCGGGTTCGGCACGGCGGCCCTGCTGCGCCACCACTTCCACCGCGTCGTCGGCGTCTCCCCGCACGACTACCGCCGGACGTTCGCGCCCGCGTGAGGCATGCTGTCAGGCGTGACCTATGACGTGGACGCCGTTCGCAAGCACTTCCCCGCGCTCGACGAGGGCGCCGCGCACTTCGACGGGCCGGGTGGCTCGCAGGTCCCGGACGTGGTCGGGCAGGCGGTCGCCGCGACCCTGACCTCCGCGATCGCCAACCGGGGCACCGTCACCGCCGCCGAACGGCGGGCCGAGGAGGTCGTGCTCACCGCGCGGCAGGCCGCGGCGGATCTCGTCGGCGGCGTGCCCGAGGGCATCGTCTTCGGCCGCAGCATGACGCAGCTGACGTACGACTTCTCCCGCGCGCTGGCGAAAACCTGGCAGCCCGGCGACGAAGTCGTGGTCACGCGCCTAGACCACGACGCCAACATCCGGCCGTGGCTCCAGGCCGCCGAGGCACGCGGGATCACCGTGCGGTGGGCCGACTTCGACCCGGCCACCGGCGAACTGCCCGCCGACGCCGTTCCCGTCACCGAGCGCACGAAGCTGGTCGCCGTCACCGCGGCGTCCAACCTCCTGGGCACCCGGCCCGATGTGCCCGCGATCGCGGCGAAGGCCCACGAAGCAGGTGCACTGTGCTATGTGGACGGTGTGCACCTCACCCCGCACGCGCCGGTGGACGTCGCCGCGCTCGGGGCGGACTTCTACGGTTGCTCACCGTACAAGTTCCTCGGCCCGCACCTGGGTTTCCTCGCCGCCGCACCGGAACTGCTGGAGACGCTGCACCCGGACAAGCTCGCCCCGTCCACGAACGCCGTGCCCGAGCGCTTCGAACTGGGCACCCTCCCGTACGAGCTGCTCGCGGGTACCACCGCCGCCATCGACTTCCTCGCCGGTCTCGTCCCGGGCGAAGGCACCCGGCGGGAACGCCTGGACGTTTCGATGCGGGCGTTGGAGGAGTACGAAACCGGTCTGCTGCGCACACTCGACGAAGGGCTCGCCGCCATCCCCGGCGTGACGCGGTACGGCTCCCCCACCCGGCACCGCACCCCGACGGTCCTGTTCACCGTGGACGGTCGCACCCCTGCCGAGGTCTACCGCCACCTCGCCGCCCACGGCGTGAACGCGCCGGCGGGCAGCTTCTACGCACTGGACTGCGCACGCCACCTGGGCCTCGGCGAAACCGGCGCCGTCCGCGCGGGGATCGCGCCCTACACCACCGAGGACGACGTGCGGCGGCTGCTGGAGGCTGTGCAGTCCGCATAGCCTCCACCAGGTGACTGTGCACTTCGCACGGTGACGGCCGGGGAACCCGTGGTTACGGTGATCGGAACTTCTCCCCGGATAAGGAGGTCGGCATGGCCTCGTCTGTCGGTGTCGACGACTACGCCCTCACCAGGGTGCCCCGCAGCGCCCGTTACTCCTGGTGGTCGGTCGCGGTGCAGCGGTTCGGCCAGGTTTCCGCACTGTCCCAGTTCCTGCTCGGGGCCACCGTGGGCTTCGGGATGAGCTTCTGGCCCGCGTTCCTCGCGTTCACCCTCGGTTCGGTCATCCTCGAACTGATCACGATCCTGGTCGGCGTGATGGGCATGCGCGAGGGCCTGTCGACCTCGCTGATCGCCCGCTGGACCGGCTTCGGCCGGGGCGGCGCGGCGCTCATCGGGCTCGCGATCGGGATCAGCCTCATCGGCTGGTTCGGCATCCAGTCCGGCGTTTCGGCGCAGGGCCTGACCAGCCTCATCGGTGTGCTGCCCGACTGGGCGTGGGCGCTGGTGTTCGGGCTCGTCGTGACCGCGATCGTGATGCGCGGGTTCCACTCCATGGCGTGGACCGCCTACCTCATGGTGCCGGCGTTCCTGATCCTCGTCGGCTGGTCGATCATCTCGGAGCTGACCAAGCACGACGTGGGCGCACTGGTGTCGTCCGCGCCGCCAGGCCCGGAAATGACGCTGCTGCAAGGCACCACGCTCGTCGCGGGCGGGTTCATCGTCGGCGCGGTCATCACGCCCGACATGGCCCGGTTCAACCGGTCCGGCGGTGACGTCGTGAAGCAGACGCTGGTCGGCATCACGCTCGGCGAGTACGTCATAGGCATGGCGGGCGTGCTGCTCGCGCACGCCGTGAAGACCTCCGAGATCACCACGATCGTCACCTCTTCGGTCGGCTGGGTCGGCATCCTGGTGATCGTCGCGGGCACCATCAAGATCAACGACTGGAACCTGTACTCGTCCGGGCTCGGCGTCGTGAACTTCGTCGGCACCCTCACGGGCAGGCGGCTCAACCGCGCGGTCGTCACGGGCGTGCTCGGCGTGGTGGGCAGTGTGCTCGCCGCGGCCGGGATCCTCAGCGCCTTCACCGAGTTCCTCACCGTGCTCGGCGTGGCGTTCCCGCCCATCGCGGGGATCATGGTCGCCGAGTACTTCGTCGTGAAGCGCTGGCGGCCCGAGCTCGACGCGGCCCGCGCGTCCGGCACGCTCCCCGAAACGGCCCCGGTGTGGGTGCCCGCGACGATCGTCGTGTGGGTCGCCGCCGCGCTCATCGGCAAGTTCGTCGAATGGGGCCTGCCCAGCATCAACTCCCTCGTCGTCGCGTTCGTGCTCTACGTCGTGGCGGGCAAGCTCGGCCTCGTCCGCGGGGTCGGCGTGAGCCGCACGGCGGACGCGGAACCGGCTCACGCAGTCTGAAAAAGGAGAAACCTGTGCGCATCGGCATCGACGTCGGCGGCACCAACACCGACGCGGTCCTGCTCGACGGCCGGGAGGTGCTGGCTTCGACCAAGACCAGCACCACCGCCGACGTCACCTCCGGCATCGTCGCCGCGATCGACGGCCTGCAACGGCAGCGGGCCTTCGACCCGGCCGCGGTGCAGGCGGTGATGATCGGCACGACCCACTTCATCAACGCGCTGATCGAGGCCCACCGGCTGGCGCCGACCGCGGCCGTGCGGCTGAGCCTGCCCGCGGGCGCCTCGCTGCCGCCGATGGTGGACTGGCCGCAGCGGCTCGTCGACGCGATCGCCGGGCGCAGCTACCTCGCCCACGGCGGGCACGAGTTCGACGGGCGGCACATCTCGGCGCTCGACGCCGACGAGCTGCGCCGCGCCGCCGAGGACATGGGCGAGGCCGGGGTGCGCAGCGTCGCGATCACCTCGGTCTTCTCCCCCGTCAACGCCGAGTTCGAGGCGCGGGCGGCGGAGATCATCAGCGCCGAGCTGCCGGACGTGGCGATCTCGCTGTCGCACGAAATCGGCCGGATCGGCCTGCTGGAGCGTGAGAACGCGACGATCATCAACGCGGCGCTGCGTGAGCTGGCCGCACACATCGTGGACGGGCTGGCGTCGTCGGTCAGCGGGGCAGGCATCACCGCGCCGCTGTACCTCAGCCAGAACGACGGCACGCTGATGGACGTCGACTTCGCGCGCCGGTACCCGGTGGCGACGTTCGCGTCCGGCCCGACGAACTCGATGCGCGGCGCCGCCGTTCTGTCCGGTTTGGACACTTGTGCGGTGGTCGACGTCGGTGGCACGACGAGTGACGTCGGCGTGCTGCGCCAGGGCTTCCCGCGCGAGGCGACGACCGACGTGAGCGTGGCGGGCATCCGCACGAACTTCCGCATGCCGGACGTGCTGTCCATCGGCATCGGCGGCGGCAGCCGCGTGCGGGACGGTGCGGTCGGCCCGGATTCGGTCGGGTACGAGCTGACGTCGAAGGCGCTGGTGTTCGGCGGGGACACGCTCACCGCGACGGACATCGCGGTGGCCGCCGGCCGGGCGGAGATCGGCGACCCGTCGCTGGTGGCGCACCTCGACCGCGACCTCGTGCAGGCGGCGCTGGACCGGATCGCGAGCGACGTGTCCGACGTCGTGGAGCGGATGCGCACCTCTGCCGAGCCGCTGCCGGTGGTCGCGGTCGGCGGTGGTTCCGTGCTGCTGCCCGACAAACTGGCCGACTCCGGCGAGGTGCACCGGCCCGACCACTACGCCGTGGCCAACGCCATCGGTGCCGCGATCGCGCAGATCGGCGGCGAGGTGGACCGCGTGTACGCGATCGAGCCGGGCCGCCGTGACGCGGTGGTCGACGAGGCCAAGCAGGAGGCGGTGGACCGCGCGGTCGCCGCCGGTGCCAGCCCGTCCAGTGTGTCCATCGTGGACTTCGACGAGGTCCCCATTCCTTACCTGCCGGGCAATGCGACGCGCATCCGCGTCAAGGCCGTGGGCGATCTGCAGCTGGGAGCGGCGTCGTGAAGGAGCTGACCCGTGACGATCTGGACGACGTGGCGCGAGGAGCGGCCATCCTCGGCACCGGCGGTGGCGGTGACCCGTACATCGGACGGCTCCTCGCCGCTCAGGCGGTGCGCGAGCACGGGCCGGTTCCCCTCGTGGCGCTGGCAGAAGTCCCCGACGACGCGGTGGTCCTGCCGGTAGCGATGCTCGGCGCGCCCACCGTGATGGTGGAGAAGCTGCCGACCGCCGAGCAGATCGGGCTCGCCGCGAGCACGCTCGCCGGGTACCTCGGCAAGGAGCTGACGCACATCGCGTGTGCCGAGGCGGGCGGGGTCAACTCGCTGATCCCGGTGCTCGCCGCGGCGCAGCTGGGCCTGCCGCTGGTGGACGCCGACGGCATGGGCCGGGCGTTCCCCGAGCTGCAGATGGTGCTGCCGACGCTGTACGGCATCCGCGCGACGCCGATGGCCTACGCCGACGAGAAGGGCAACCGCGGCATCCTGGACACGGTGGACAACCACTGGGCCGAGCGGCTGGTCCGCTCGGCGGCGATCGACATGGGCTGCTCGTCGGCGATCAGCTCGTTCGCCATGTCCGGCGCCCAGGCCCGCGAGTCGATGGTGCCGGGCACGCTGAGCCTGTGCGCGGAGCTGGGCGCGCTGGTGCGGGAGACGAAGTCCGTGGCGGCCGTGGTGGAGCGGCTGCGTGGGCGGATCCTGTTCAGCGGCAAGGTGACCGACGTGGCACGGCGGACCGTCACCGGCTTCGCCCGCGGCGAGGCACGACTGTCCGGAATGGACTCCGACACCGGCGGCGAGCTGCTGCTGCGGTTCCAGAACGAGCACCTGATCGCCGAGCGCGACGGCGTCGTGCTGGCGTCGGTGCCGGACCTGATCTGCACGCTGGACCGGGAAACCGGCGAGGCGGTGACCACGGAGGGCCTGCGGTACGGCCAGCGCCTCACGGTCATCGCCGCACCCGCCGACCCGCGCTGGCACAGCGAAGAGGGTGTCGCGCTCGCGGGACCGCGGTACTTCGGTTATGACATCGATCCGGTGGGAGTTCCCGCGTGAGCTGGTTGTTGACCGAGGAGCACCTCGAAGACCTCGCCCGGGGCGCGGCGGTGCTGGGCACCGGCGGCGGTGGCGACCCGTACGTGGGGCGGCTGCTGGTGCGGCAGGCGATCCGCGAGCACGGGCCGGTGACGATCCTCGACCCGGACGAGGTCGAGGACGACGCACTGGTGATCCCGACCGCGCAGATGGGTGCGCCGACCGTCGTGTTCGAGAAGCTGCCCAGCGGGTCCGAGCCGGAGACCGCCTTGGCAGCCTTGGAAAAGCACCTCGGCGCGAAGGCGACCGCCACGATGCCCATCGAGTGCGGCGGCATCAACTCCATGATCCCGCTCGTCGTCGGCGCCCGCACCGGGCTGCCCGTGGTGGACGCCGACGGCATGGGGCGCGCGTTCCCCGAGCTGCAGATGGAGACCTTCGGCGTCTACGGCGTACCGGGTTCGCCGATGGCGGTCGCGGGTGAGGGCGGCGAGGTCACCGTGATCGACACCGGCTCCGACAACCGGCGCATGGAGTGGATCGCCCGCGGCGTGACGATCCGGCTCGGCGGCGTCGCGCACATCGCCGAGTACTCGATGAGCGGTGCGGACGTGAAGCGCACGGCGATCCCCCGGACGTTGACGCTCGCGTTGAAGGTGGGCCGGGCGATCCGCGAGGGCCGGTCGAGCGACCCGATCGCACGGCTGGAGGAAGCGCTTTCCGAGACGCTGTACTCGAACCTGCGGGTGTTGTTCCGCGGCAAGATCTCCGACGTGGAACGCCGCACCGAAGCCGGGTTCGCCCGGGGCCGGGCGGCGGCGGTGTCGTTCGACGGCGAGCACGAGCTGGGGATCGAGTTCCAGAACGAGAACCTGGTCGCGGTCGTCGACGGCGAGGTGCGGTGCGTGGTGCCGGACCTGATCTGCGTGCTGGACTCCGAGTCCGCGGAGCCGATCACGACGGAGACGTTGCGCTACGGGCAGCGGGTCACGGTGGTGGGCATCTCGACGCCGGACATCATGCGCACCCCGGAGGCGCTCGCCACGTTCGGTCCGGCGGCGTTCGGGCTGCCGCACGAGTTCCGCCCGGTGGAAGCGTGAAGGGGCGCACCGTCGTCCTGATCGGCGGCGGGTCGGGCATCGGGTTCGAGGTGGCGCGGCGGGTCGTCGAGGCGGGCGGGCACGTCGTGCTCGGCGGCCGCACGCCGGAGAAGCTGGCGGCGGCCGCCGAGTCGCTGGGCGACGCGGAGTGGCGGATCGTCGACACCGGCGACCAGGAGTCGCTGGCGGCGTTCTTCGCACCACTGTCGCGAGTGGACCACCTGTTCACGACCGCGGCGACCTACCGGACGGGCCCGATGCGCGAACTCAGCGACGAGGACGCGGAAAGCCCTTTCACGTCCAAGTTCTGGGGGCAGTACCACGCGGTGAAGCACGCCGCCCCGAAGCTGGACCCTGGCGGCTCCGTCGTCCTGATGGCCGGGGCCGCCAGTGTCCGCCCACCCGGCCCGGCGCCGGCTTACGTGGCGTGCAACGCGGCGATCGAGGGGCTCGGCCGCGGACTCGCCGTGGAGCTGGCGCCGGTGCGGGTCAACGTCGTCTCGCCGGGCACGATCGACGGGAACCTGTGGTCGCAGCGCCCGGAAGCGGTGCGGGAGGCGGCGTTCGGGCAGTACCGGCGGGACACGCTGCTGCACCGCGTCGGCACGGAGGCCGACGTGGCGCAGGCGGTGTTCTTCCTGTTCACCAACGAGTTCATGACGGGCTCGACGGTCTACCCCGACGGCGGCTACGGCCTCAGGTAGCGACCGAACCACTCACGCGTGCGGCGCAGCAGGTCGAGCTGGTGCGCACGCTCGCGGATCGCGTGGTTCTCCCCCGGGTACACGACGTACTCGTGGGGCACGTCGAAGTGCCGCAGCGCCCGGTGCAGGAATTCCGCTTGGGAGGGCGGGACGTTCGTGTCCGCACCCCCGTGCACGATCAGCACGGGGGTGCGGATGCGCGACGCATAGGAGATCGGGCTGACGCGGTCGTGCGGGTGCGGGCCGGGTCCCTCCCAGCCGGTGCTGCCGCCGAGCGCGGCCTCGGCGCTGCCGTACTCCCCGGTCGCGGCGAGCATCCCCCAGTCGCTGATGCCCGCGCCGACGAGCGCGGCCTTGAACCGGTCGGTCCGGGTGACCGCCCAGGCCGCCATGAACCCGCCGTGGCTCCAGCCGCCGATGCCGAGCCGCTCCGGGTCGGCGACGCCCTCGGCGATCAGCAGGTCGATGCCGGTGAGGATGTCGGTCCACTCCTCCTGACCGACGCGCCCGGCGACGGTCGCGGCGAACTCGTGCCCGTGGCCCTGCCCACCGCGCGGGTTGGGCAGGAAGACGGCGTGCCCGGCGGTGGCGAGCCACTGCCCGGAGGGGAACCAGCCCAGCCTGAGGCCGTCGGTGTGCCGGCCGTACGGGCCGCCGTGCACGATCGTGACCAGCGAAAACGGCCCGTCGGCGCGGGTTTTGCCCGGGGGCAGGACCAGCAGCCCGTCGAGCTCCAGCCCGTCGGCGGCCCGGTAGGACAGCCGCTCCTGCGTGCCCCAGCGGATGCCGCGCAGTTCCGGGCGCGTGTCGGTGATGCGGGTGAACGGCGGCCCGCACCAGATGTCCGCCGGCTCGTACCGGCTGCTGGCGACGAAGGCGATCCGGTCCCCGCCCGCCGTCAGCGACTCCGCGAGCCCCGGGATGCGCACGACCTCCTCACCGTCGATCCTCCGGACGACGGTGTCCAGCCCCTCCGCGACGAGGACGACCGGCTCGTCACCGGCCTGCGCCAGCTCCACCGGGCACGACGACGTGCCCGCGGTGAGGTTCCGCGTCTCGCCCGTCGCCAGGTCGCGGTCGAACACCGCGAGCCCGCCGACGAGGCCCGGCGGGGTGCGGGCGAGGTAGACCAGGTGCCAGCCGTCCTTCCGCCACCACGTCAGCGACGACGCCTCCGCCTCGACGCGGCCCAGGTCCCGCACAGTGCCGTCCTGCTCCACCAGGTGCAGCTCCGGCCGCTGCAAACCCGGGTCCAATGTGTCCTCGGCCCACGTCAGCACCGCGAGCGGTCCGCCGTCCGGGCGGCGCACGCTCTCGACCACGTGCCGGTCCCCCACATCGGGCAGTGCGTCTTCGGCAGGCTCGGTTCTCCGTGGCGACCCACCGCGAGCCGGGACCTGCCACCACTCCTCGCCCAGCCGGTACGTCACCTGCCGCCCGTCCGGGGAAAGCCCCAGCTCGCGCGGCACGCCGCCCGCCACCACCAGTTCCGCCGTCAGCTCGTCTACCGTCGTCATAGTTGGCACTCTGCCAGCGGAAAGGCGGTCCATGAAGATCACGGCCGATGACGTGCCCGCGCTCGAACGGGGCGTCGCGCTGCTCGGGTCCGGCGGAGGTGGCGACACCAGGACCGGCGCGACCCTGCTCCGCCACCGCCTGCCCGCCACCGTGACCCCCGTCGCCGACCTGCCGCCCGACGCGAACGTGCTGCCCGTCGGCGTGGTCGGCGCGACCGCGGTGTTCACCGAGAAGCTCCCCGGCGGCGACGAGGTGCCCACGGCGATCGCGGCGATGGAACGCTGGACGGGCGTCCACGCGGACGCGCTGATCTCCATCGAGGTCGGCGGGCTCAACGGGCTGATGCCCCTCGTCTCCGCCCACGAGCTCGGACTGTCCGTAGTGGACGCCGACCTCTCCGGCCGCGGCCTGCCGCGCCTGGACCAGCTGTCGGTCGCGACCGCGGGCCGCGGGCTCGCCCCGGCGGTCGTCGCCGAACCCAGCGGGCAGGTGCTCGTGCTCGCCACGGGCTCCGACACCACCATCGAACGCACCGCGCGCGCCTTCCTCGCCAGCTCCAGCGGCTGGGCGATGCTCGTGCTCCCCCCGATCCCCGCCGCGGAACTGCCCGGCTGCGCCGTCCTCGACACGATCAGCGGCGCGCTCGCGCTGGGACGGCGGGTGCTCGCCCTCGGCGAGAGCCCCGACGCGGACCGGCTGGCCGAGGCCGTCGACGGTGACGTGCTCGCCACGGGCCGCGTGCTGGAAGTGTCTCGACGCCTCGGGCCCGGGGAGCACGGGCGGCCCGGGTTCGGCCGCGGCAGTGTCACGCTCATCGACCACCGCGACGGTTCGCTGCTCAGGATCGAGATGGAGAACGAGTACCTGCTGGCCCTGCGGGACGGCCGCCCGGTCGCGTCCACCCCGGACGTGCTGACCGTCGTCGACCGCCGCACGGCCGTGCCCATCGCGTGCGACACCATCCGCGGCGGCGTCGAGGTGGCCGTGCTGCGGTTGCCCGCCGCGCCGTTCTGGACCGATCCGCGGCACCTGCCCGTCATCGCACCCCGCGCGTACGGGATCGACACGGAGCCGGTGCTGCCGTGAACCTGCGCCGGTTGCTGGCCGTACCGGAGTGGGCCGGGTCCGTCCGCGTGCTCGCGGGCGTGACCGGGCTCGACCGTCCACTGCGGACAGTCGTCGCGACGCTGACCCCAGCCCACGAACCCGCACGCGACGAACTGGTGGTCGTCGTCGCACCCGTGTCCCCGGCGGACTGGCGGCTCGACGCGCTGGTGCGGCACAGCGCCGACGCCGGGAGCACCGGGATCCTGCTGCCCGCACTGGAACCGCTGTCCGGCACCCGGCTGCTCGCGGACCGGCTCGGCATCCCCCTGCTGACCAGCACAGCCGATCCGCTGGAGCTGCTCGTCACCGCGCGGCTGCACCTCGCCGCCCCCGACCTCGACCGGGCGGAGCTGGTGATGGCCGCCCACCGCGCGCTCGACGACCGGCCCCGCTCGCCCGAGGAGGTGGTCACGTTGCTCGGCGAACTGCTGCGATCCCCCGTCGCGCTGCTCGACGACCGCGGCCAGCCGCTCGCCGGAGAACTCGCCGAAGCCGGGCTCGTGCGCGTGGAAGAGCCTGTGGCACAACGGATCAGCGTCGACGATGGCGTGCTGCTCGCCCATCCCGCGCGCGGCCTGTGGGTCGCCACCGTGCTGCGCGGCACCGCGGCGGCGCGGGCCGACGTGGTGCCGCCCGCGCTCGCCGTCGCCGCGTCGGCGGTGCAACGGTGGTTGCTGGCGAACAGGCTGGAGCTGGAACGCGACGCGCGCTCGCGCTCCGCCCTGCTCGGTGACCTCCTGCGGCTCGACGACGAGCCCAGCGCGGACCTCCGCCGTCGCGTCGCCGACGCCGGCTGGCGGCTGGGCGGCTGGCACATCGGGTTCCGCCTCGGTGTGTCGTCCACTGTGGACGTGGTGGCGCGGACGCGGGAGGTGGTGCGGGCGCTGGGCGCCGACGACACCGTGGTCGTCGAGCACGGCGAGGGCTGGACGGGCTGGCTGACGCTGGACGCCGAGCCGACAGCCGCCCGGGTCCGCAGGCTCGCCGCCCGGCTGCGGGCCGCGCACAAGGTGCTCGGCCGGACGCTGGACACGCACATGGGCGTCGGCCGTCCGCACCCCCGCCCCGAGGGCCTGGCGACGACCGTCGCGGAGGCCACCGACGCCGCCCGGCTGGCCGCGACCAGGCCGGAGACCGGGCACTTCCTGCACGTCGACCAGCTGGGCCTGGCGCAGCTGCTGCTGGAGTGGACGCGCACCGACACGTTCGAACCGGCGGCCCGCGCGCTGCTGGCCCCGCTGCGGCAGGTGCCCGGCGACCTCGTCCGCACGCTCGCCGCCTACCTGGACGCGGAGTCCTCGCTGGCCGAGACCGCCGCCGTGCTGGGGGTGCACCGCAACACCGTCGCGGCCCGCATCGCCCGCGTCGAACAACTGCTGGGCGTGGACCTGCGCCGCCGCGACGAGCGCCTCGCACTGCACCTGGCCTGCCGCACCGTGACACTGGGAGATTGACGTGACCGACGACCTCTTCGCGCACCCCCGGCTCGCCGCGCTCTACGACGTGCTGGAGGGCGAACGCGACGACCTCGACGCGTACCTGGCCATGGCGGAGGAGTTCGGCGCGCGGCGCGTGCTCGACATCGGTTGCGGCACAGGCACTTTCGCGTTGCTGCTCGCCGCTCGCGGTATCGAGGTCACGGGCGTCGAACCGGCACTCGCCTCACTGGACGTCGCACGCGCGAAGGCCGGCGCGGAGCGCGTCCGCTGGCTGCACGGGGACGCGACCTCCTTGCCACCGATGGAAGTCGACCTCGCCACGATGACCGCGAACGTGGCGCAGGCGATCGTCGACCCCGGCGACTGGGCGGGCACGCTCGACGGCGCGCGGGAGGCGTTGCGGCCCGGCGGGCATCTGGTGTTCGAGACGCGTGACCCGGCGTACCGCGCGTGGGAGGGCTGGAACCGGTCGGCGTCGCACAGCGTGCGGGACGGCGTGGAGAGCTGGGTGGACGTCCTCGACGTGAGCCTGCCGCTCGTGACGTTCCGGTGGACGTACGTTTTCCCCGACGGTGAGACGCTCACGTCGGACTCGACGCTGCGGTTCCGCGAGCGGGAGGAGGTCGAGGCCGACCTGCGCGCACACGGCTACACGGTCGAGGACGTGCGCGACGCACCGGACCGGCCCGGGCGGGAGTTCGTGTTCGTCGCCGTCAGGTGAGCCGGTCGAGGATGCGGTCCAGTGCCGCGAGGTCCTCCGGCGGCAACGCCAGCAGCGACTCCGGCGGCTCCGACAGGATCCGGTTCGCGGTCTCGGCCGCCGCGCGGCCCGCGGCCGTCGGCGTGACGATCTTCGAGCGGCGGTCCTCCGGGCGCACCGTGCGCTCGACGAGGCCCCGCTGTTCGAGGTCGTCCACCAGCACTGTCGCGTATGGACGGTCGATGAGCAGTTCCTCGGCCAGCTCGCGCAAGGTCATCGGCCGCGCCGCCAGCCTGCGCAACGCCTTGGTCTTGACGAAGCTCAGGCCCAGCTCGTCGACGACCCGCTTGCGGCGGTCGTGCCGGACGGCGACCAGGTCCCACAACCGCTCCCACACCCGCACGGCGTCTTCGCTCACGCGGCGACCCTCTCCTCTTCGACGAACCGCTGGGCCGTACCCCGTGCCCACGCCCCGGTCGTGACGAACCCGAGCACGAGCACCGCCAGCCCGCACGCGGCCATGATCTCCCACGCGGGCAGGCTCGCGGGCACGAACCCGGTCTCGATCGGCCCGCGCACCCGCGAGGTCACCACCGCGCCGAGCACCGCGACCCCGAGCGCCCCGCCGACCACGCGGCTGGTGGACGCGACCGCGGCCGCGACCCCGGCCTGCTCACGCGGCATCCCCGAGACCGCGGTGTTGGTGATGGGCGGGTTGACCATGCCGAACCCGATCCCGAACACCAGGTACGTCACCACGAGCAACCACAGCGGCGAGTGCGCGCCCTGCGTCGTGAGCAGCAGACCGGCCGCGGCGATGCCCACCCCGCCGACCACGAGCGGGAGGCGGGCACCCCAGCTCGCCACGATCCGCCCCGACACCGGCGACAACGCGAAGATCATCGCCGCCATCGGCAGGGTCAGCAGGCCCGCGTGCAGCGGCGAGTACCCCCGCACGTTCTGCAGGTAGATCGCGTTCAGGAAGAGGAAACCGCCGAGGCAGGCGAAGGCGCACATGGCGATGAGGGTCGCCCCCGAGAACGGCGCGCTGGTGAAGAACCGCGGGTCGATCAGCGGTTCCGCACGGCGCTTCTCGTACGGCACGAGGCACAGCACGGCCGCGACGGCGAGCGCGAAGCAGCCGATGGTCTGCGGCGAGCCCCAGCCCGCGTGCGGGGCCTCGATGATGGCGTAGGTCAGACCGCCCAGCGCCAGCACGACCAGCAGCTGCCCCACCGGGTCCACCCGGCGGGCCCGCGCCGCCCGCGACTCCGGCACGAACACCGCGGCCAGCACGAACGCGGCCACACCGATGGGGACGTTGATCCAGAAGATCGAGCGCCAGCCGATCGCGTCCACGAGCGCCCCGCCGATCACCGGGCCGAGCGCCATGCTGATGCCGAACACCCCGCCCCACACGCCGATCGCCCGCGCCCGCTCCCGCGGGTCGGTGAAGGTGTTCGTGACGATCGACATGGCGACCGGGTTGAGCATCGAGCCGCCCACCGCCTGCACCATCCGGAACACGATGAGGAGCCCGACGTTCGGGGCGAGGCTGCACAGCAGCGAGCCGATCGTGAACACGGCGAGCCCGGTCTGGAAGGTGCGCCGCCGCCCCAGCCGGTCAGCGGTGGAACCGGAGAGCATCAGCAGGCTCGCCAGTACCAGCGAATACGCGTCCACGGTCCACTGCAGGCTCGACACCCCCGCGGCGAACTCACGCTGGATCGAGGGCAGCGCGAGGTTGACGATCGTGTTGTCCATCGACACGACGAACAGGCTCAGACAGCAGATGGCGAGGACCAGCATGCGACGGCGGTAGGTCAGCTCCGGCAAGAGCAACTCCTGATAGTTGTACGTCTATAACAGTTAGTACTGTACAACTTTTCACCCTGGACAGCCATTCATCCAATGATTTAACGTTTCCTGAGGCTGCTTCGACGGAGAGGATCAGGTCGTGACGGGTGAGAGGCGCAGTGCCGCGTGGTTCGGAGCGACCGGCAGGGCCGGCATGATCTACCGCTCCTGGATGCGCAACCAGGGGTTCGGGCCCGACGTGTTCGACGGGCGGCCGGTCATCGGCATCGCGACGAGCGCGTCCGAGCTGGCGCCGTGCAACGCCCACCTGCACCGCGTCGCCGAGGCGGTCAAACGCGGCGTGTGGCAGGCCGGCGGGTTCCCGCTGGAGTTCCCGACGATGGCCACCGGCGAGACGCTCATGCGCCCCACCGCCATGCTGTACCGCAACCTCATGGCGATGGAGGTCGAGGAGCTGATCCGCGCCAACCCGCTCGACGGCGTGGTCCTGCTCTCCGGCTGCGACAAGACCACCCCGGCGATGCTGATGGCCGCGGCGAGCGTCGACCTGCCCGCCGTGATGGTCACCGGCGGCCCGATGCTCAACGGCAAGTACCGCGGCACCGACGTGGGCTCCGGCACCCACGTGTGGAAGTTCGAGGAGGAGCTCAAGGCCGGGCGCATGTCGCAGGAGGAGTGCTTCTTCGCGGAGGGCTGCATGGCCCGCTCCAACGGGCACTGCATGACGATGGGCACCGCCTCCACCATGGCGTGCATGGCCGAGGCGCTCGGCATGCAGCTGCCCGGCTCGGCGACGTGGCCCGCGGTGGACGCGCGCCGCTTCGAGATCGCCCAGAGCGCGGGGCAGCGCATCGTGGCGATGGTCGAGGAGGACCTGCGCCCGTCGAAGATCCTCACGCGCGAGGCCTTCGAGAACGCGATCCGCGTCAACGCCGCGATCGGCGGCTCCACCAACGCGCTCGTCCACCTGCTCGCGATCGCCGGCCGCGCCGAGGTGCCGCTGAAGCTCGAGGACTTCGACGCGCTCGCCCGCGCCGTGCCGACGCTGGTGAACCTCATGCCGTCGGGCAAGTTCCTGATGGAGGACTTCTGCTACGCGGGCGGGCTGCCCGTGGTGCTCAAGGAGCTGCTGGACCACGACCTGCTGCACGCCGGCAGCATCACCGTCACCGGCAAGAGCGTCGCCGACAACGTCGCCGGCGCGGAGAACTACGGCCCCGAGGTGATCACCAGCGTCGCCGAGCCGTTCCAGGCCCCGGGCACCGGAACCGCGGTGCTGCACGGGAACCTGGCCCCGAACGGGGCGGTGATCAAGCAGTCCGCCGCGTCACCGCACCTGCTCACCCACACCGGTCCGGCGCTCGCGTTCGACACCGTCGAGGACTACCACGCCGTCGCCGACGACCCCGACCTCGACGTCACCCCCGACACGATCCTGGTGATCCGCGGGGCCGGCCCGAAGGGCTACCCCGGCATGCCGGAAGTGTCCAATGTGGCCTTGCCCGCGAAGCTGCTCAAGGCCGGGATCACGGACATGGTCCGCATCTGCGACGGGCGGATGAGCGGCACCGGCTACGGCACGGTCGTCCTGCACGTCGCACCGGAATCCGCCGTCGGCGGCCCGCTCGCGCTCGTGCGCAGCGGCGACCGGATCACCCTCGACGTGCCGAACCGGTCGCTGACGCTGCACGTGGACGACGAGGAGCTGGCCGCCCGGCGCGCCGCGTGGCAGCCGCCGGAATCCACCATCACCAGCGGGTACGCCTGGCTGTACACGCAGCACGTCGGGCAGGCCGACACGGGCGCGGACTTCGACTTCCTGCGCGGGCGGCGCGGCCACACCGTGCCCCGCGACTCGCACTGAGGTCAGGAGAACCGCGGCAGCACCTCGTCCGACCACGCGCGGAAGAACTTGTCGTGGTCGGCACCGATCTGCTGCACGTACACCTCGTCGAACCCGGCCTGCTCGAACTCGCGGATCTTGTCCACGTAGACCCCGGCGTCCGGGCCGCACGGGATCTGCTGCGCGACCGCGTCCTCGGTGACGAGCGAGGACGCGGCCGCGAACTCGCTCGGGATCGGCAGGTTCC
Organism: Amycolatopsis sacchari; assembly: GCF_900114035.1. Lineage (GTDB taxonomy): Bacteria > Actinomycetota > Actinomycetes > Mycobacteriales > Pseudonocardiaceae > Amycolatopsis_E > Amycolatopsis_E sacchari. Next base: position 63,143 of record NZ_FORP01000009.1, read on the forward strand.
GGCCCAGGTTGCCGGGCAGCACGTCGCTGGGCCACTTGCGGTGCGCGGTCTTGCGCGCCTCCGCTTCCGACTCGCCCCAGCACACCTTGAACCCGCCCTGGACCGGCCCGCGGCCACCCTCGTCCCGGTACCGGCGCACGAGGTCCGCGTCGGGCATCACGGTGCACAGCCCGTCGGCGGTCTTCGCGGCGTGCCGCACCGCCTTCGGTCCGAACGCGGACACGTAGATCTTCACCGGTTCCTCGGGCAGCGTGTAGATCCGCGCCTGCTCGACCGTGTAGTGCTTGCCGCGGTGCGTCGTCAGCTTGCCGGTGTGCAGCTCGCGGATGACCTCGATCGCCTCGTCGAGCATCTCCAGCCGCTCGTCCGGCGCCGGCCAGCGGTCGCCCAGCACGTGCTCGTTGAGCGCCTCGCCGCTGCCCACGCCGAGCGTGAACCCGCCGCGGCACTGCACGGCGGCGGTGGCCGCGGCCTGCGCGACGATCGCCGGGTGGATGCGGATCGTCGGGCACGTCACCGCCGTCGTGATCGGCAGCGACGTCACCTGCGACAACGCGCCGATGACCGACCACACGAACGGGCTCTGCCCCTGCTCGTCCAGCCACGGGTGGAAGTGGTCGGAGATCCACAACCGCTCGAACCCGGCCTCCTCGGCCATTCTCGCCTGCTCGACGAGCTCCCGCGGACCGAACTCCTCACACGAAAGGAAGTAGCCGATGCTCACCATGTGGTGCGGCTACCCCGCACCACGCGCGTCAACCGCGGTCGCGCTCCGAAAGCACGCGCGCGACCGGTTCGAGGCCGGACATCTCCACCACGCGGCGGACCGCGGAACTCGGCGGCACCACCAGGTCGAGCCCCATCTGCAGCACCCGCAGCCGCTCGGCGAGCGTGAACAGGACACGCAGCCCGGCGCTGTCGAGGTACTCCAGGTTCGCGAGGTCCAGCACGACACGCGTGGCGTCGTTGGTGACCGCCTCGTTGATCTCGTGCTGCACGTCGGCCGCGTTGGCGAGGTCGATCTCGCCGGTGATCTTGACGAGGACCGAGTCGCCCTCCACTTCGGCGCTGATCTGGGCCGTCGTCATGCTTGTGCCTCCGCTTCGAGACGTCGCCGGATCACGACCGTCGTCCCTTCCTCGCCTCGCAGGACCTCGACCTCGTCGCCGCACTTCTCCATCAGGGTCAGGCCACGGCCCCGGTTGACGCCCCTGGCGGGCCGCCACCGGCCGTGGTCCCGCACCGTCACGACGAGCTCGTCGTCCAGCAACTCCATCCTCAGGTGGATGTCGCCGCCCGCGGGCCCGTACGCGTGCTCGACCGAGTTCGTGCACGCCTCACCGACCGCGAGCAGCAGGTCACCGGCGACGTCGCCGCCCACGCCCACCGCCGACAGCCAGCGCCGCATCGCCGCCCGGATGTCCTTGAGCGACTCGGGAATCGCCTGCATCGTGACGTCGAGCGCGCCGACCTCGTCGGCGGCCTGCCGCCGGAACACCAGCAGCGCGACGTCGTCCTCCGGCACGCTCTCCCCGATCAGCGCCCCCATCACGGCGGCGCACACGCGTTCGGACCGCTGGGGCCGCACGGCGCTGCGCAACGCCTCCAGGCCCTGGTCGAGCGGGGCGTGCCGGCGCTCCACGAGCCCGTCGGTGTAGAAGCACGTGATCGTGCCCGGCGGCAGGTCGATCTCGGTGGTCTGCCTGCGGGCCTCCCTGACCGCGCCGATGGGCGGGTCCGTCGGGAGCTTCGCGAACTCCGTGGGCTCGCCCGGGCTGGCGAGCACCGGGGCCAGGTGCCCCGCGGAGGACAGGTACAGCTTTTCGAAGTTCGGTTCGAGCGTGCCGTACAGCACGGTCGCCATCATGCCGGGCTCGAAGTGCTGGGCCTTGCGGTCGAGCCGCGTCAGCACCTCGGCCGGGTCGGTGTGCTCCAGGGAGTACGCCCGCAGCGCGCTGCGCAGGCGGCCCATCACGACCGCGGCGGGCAGGTCGTGCCCGACGACGTCCCCGATCACGATGCCCATCCAGCCGTTGGGCAGCGTGAACACGTCGTACCAGTCACCCGCCACGATCGACCGGCCACCGGGGACGTAACGCGCCGCGAAGTCCAGCGACGGCACCAGGGGCAGCTGCGCGGGCAGGAGGCTGCGCTGCAGCTTGCTCGCCGCCGCCCTCGCCGACTGCGCCTGCTGCGCCTCGACGGACAACGCGACGCGGTCGGCCGCCGCCTGCAGGAACTCCACGTCGTCCTCGGTGAACGTCCGCGGGGTGAGGCTGCCGACGTGCAGCACGCCGAGCACCTCGCCGCCGACCAGCAGCGGCACGCCGAGCAGGGTCTTGATGCCCTTCTCCCACAGCAGCGGGTTCACCACCGTGGTCTCGTCGATGCGGTCGAGGATCACCGGGTGCTTCTCGGCGGCGATGCGGCCGGCGAAACCGCGGCCCAGCGGCACGCGCACGCCCTGCCGGACCTCGCTCTCGATGCCCTTCGTGGCCGCGGCGACCAGTTCGTTGCCGCCCGGTTCGAGGATCAGCACCGCGACGGTGTCCACGCCGAGGCCCTGCCAGATGCGCTCCAGCAACTCGGCGAGGACCTCTTCGCTGTCGATGTGGGCCAGCGCTCGGTCGCTCACCGATCCCATTCGGCGGAGCCTGTCTTCCGCGCTCGCCGCTGTCGCCATGATCGGTAGTTAACCAGCCTTTGAAAGAGGGAAACCCACATCAGTTACTCGGCACACGGTAACTCTCCCGTGTCGCCGCCGCCAACCGATCACGCGTTCGTCACCAGCAGTATCCCTTCGGCTACCGGCAGCCCCGAACGCGTGGTCGGCGGCCCCTGTTCAGCTTCGTTCGACGAGGTGCCCGACGTGGTCCGGCCCCGGGTGCGCGGCACCCGACCCGTCGCGCCTGGCAATCGGTTCCGGCAGTTCGACGGGATCGCCGGTACGGCTCACCCCGGCCGGACGCGGCCCGATCCACGCCAGCTTCAGCGCGTCCTCCCCCTTCAGGAACCGGTGCGCCCGCACGCCACCCGTGGCCCGGCCCTTCGCCGGGTACTCCGCAAACGGCGTCACCTTCACCGACTGCCCCGTCGCCGTGACCACCATCGGCTCGCCGCGTTCCGGATCATCCGTCCGCACCGCACCGAAGAACACGACGTGGGCGCCGTCGGCGAGCTTGATGCCCGCCATCCCGCTGCTCTTGAGCCCCTGCGGGCGCACCAGCGACACCGACAACCGCAGCAGCGACGCGTCGGAGGCGACGAACGCGAGCGTCTCGTTGCGGTTGGTCAGCCAGCTCGCGCCGACCACCTCGTCCCCGTCCTTGAGCGAGATCACCTCGAACTCGTCGGCGCGGACCGGCCATTCCGGCGCGCACACCTTCACCACACCGTGCTTCGTGCCCAGCGCCAGCCCAGGCGACTCCGCCGCCTGCTCGCCCAGGGGCGCGAGGCCGATGACCCGCTCGCCCTTCTCCAGCGGCACCAGTTCCCGCGCGGCCATCCCGCCCCGCAGCGACACCGTGCCCGCGCCCTCCGGCAGCACCGGCAACGGCAGCACGTCCGTCTTGAACGCCCGGCCCCTGCTGGTGACCAGCAGCACCTGCCCGCGTGCGGTGGAGTGGACCAATGCGGCCACGGCGTCGTGCTTGACGCGCCCGTTGCGGCGGCGGCCCTCCTGCGCCTCCTCGGACTCCGCGGCCGTGCGGGCGACCAGCCCGGTGGCGGAGAGGATCACCTGGCACGGGTCGTCGGCCACCTCGCGCGGCCCGGCGGGCTGGGAGGCCGCCAGCACCTCCTTGAGGTCACCGTCGATCAACGCGGTGCGGCGCTCGGTCTTGAAGTCCTTCGCGATCTTGGCCAGCTCCGCGGAGACGACCTTCTTCAGCTCGCGGTCGTCCTCCAGGATCCTGGTCAGCTCCGCGATCTCGGCCCGCAGGCGCTCCTGCTCGTCCTCGAGTTCGAGCTTGTCGTACTTGGTGAGCCTGCGCAGCGGGGTGTCCAGGATGTACGTCGCCTGGATCTCCGACAGCTTGAACCGCTTCATCAGGCCTTCCTTGGCCTCGGCGGCGTTCTCGCTGTTGCGGATCAGCCGGATCACCTTGTCGATGTCCAGCAAGGCGATCAGCAGGCCCTCGACGAGGTGCAGCCGTTCCTCGCGCTTGCGGCGGCGGTACCGCGTGCGGCGCGTGACGACGTCGTAGCGGTGCCGCAGGAACACGTCGAGCAGTTGCTTGAGCCCGAGCGTCTGCGGCTGCCCGTCGACGAGCACGAGGTTGTTGATGCCGAACGACTGCTCCAGCGGCGTCAGCCGGTACAGGTCGGCGAGCAGCGGCTGCGGGTTGACCCCCACCTTGCACTCGATGACCAGGCGCGTGCCGTTCTCGCGGTCGGTGAGGTCCTTGACGTCGGCGATCCCGGTGAGGCGCTTGGACTTGTTGACCTCGTCGGTGATCTTCTCGATCACCTTCTCCGGGCCCACGCCGTAGGGCAGCTCGGTGACGGTGATGGCCTGGCGGCCGCGGCTGCCCTCCAGCGGGCCGATCTCGACCTTCGCACGCATGCGCACCACGCCGCGGCCGGTCTCGTACGCCTTGCGCACCTCGTCGAGCCCCAGCAGCAGGCCGCCCGTGGGCAGGTCGGGCCCCGGCACGAACTCCATGAGCTTGTCGAGGTCGGCGTTGGGGTGGTTGATGAGCCAGCGCGCCGCCGCGATGACCTCGCCCATGTTGTGCGGGATCATGTTGGTGGCCATGCCGACCGCGATGCCGGACGTGCCGTTGACGAGCAGGTTCGGGTACGCCGCGGGCAGGACCGAGGGCTCCATCAGGGACCCGTCGTAGTTCGGCCGGAAGTCGACCGTCTCCTCCCCCAGCTCCCCGACGAGGAGCATCGCCTCGGGCGACATGCGGGCTTCGGTGTTGTGGTTGACGAAACCACCGGCGAGGAACGAGTGGTCCTGCGAGTCCACCCGCACCGAGTACACCTCGGCCGGTTCGGCGGCGGCGACCTCCGTGACCTCCTCGAACCGGTACCCGGAGTCCATCACCGGCAGGATCGTGGCCAGGACCTCGGTGTCCTTGATGCGGTCGAGGATCCGCAGCCGTTCGGTCTCCCACCGCTCCACGCGATCGAAGTTGTGCGTGACAAGCCACTTCCGGCCGCTGCCCCGCCGGTCGAAGTCCAGCGCACCGCGCACGTAGTCCGCCACGAACGGGACCTTGTCCTGGCTGAGCCGGTGCGGCCGCAGCACCGAGCGCCTGAGCAACTCGGTCACCTTCGCCTGCTTCGTCTTCAGGAAACCGACGCGCTCGACGAAAGCCCGTACGTTGCGCAGCCCGGAGATCACCAGCCGGTGCTCCACCGAACCACTCTGCCGCGTGTACCTGCGGTGCTGGGCGATGACACCGAACTCGGCCAGCATCTCCTGCACCTCGGCCGCCAGGCGTTCGCTGTAGCTCGTGTACTGGACCGTGAACCCGTCCGGCGCCACCCTGGGCCCGCCGTCGCCCTCGAACAACGCCATCAGGAAAGCCCGCTTGACGCCCCAGCCGCCGTTCCAGACGAAGTCCGGCACGAACTTGTCCCTGGCCTGGTGACCGATCAGCTCGGCCAGCGGGCTTTCCCGGAACGCCGCCATGCCACCGGCGTAGTCCTGGACGTCCAGCTCGTGCACGACCTTCCGGTCGCGTCGCGTCCGCCGTGCCGAGACGTAGCGGGGACCGCCGACCACCTGGTCGTAGGCGTGCAGCACCTCACCGAAGAAGTGCTCGTCGGTGTTGTTGAAGCCCGCCCGGTTTTCGCTCGCCCACCCCTCGGAGACCCAGGCTCCCCCGAGCACACCGAGCGTGTATTCACGCGCTGTCGGCACCACCTGCATCCAGGCGTTCCGCGCCACGGCGACGACCGCGCCCGGCCGCAGCTCGTCCAGCCGCCGCCACTGGAACAGCGGGACGCCCATCGGCGCTTCCAGGCACAGGACCAGGTGGTTCTCGCTACCGCGCAGGGAAAAGCCGGACTTCGTCGTCATCCGGATGGTCGGGTGCACGCCCGAGTTGAACACCTTGGACACCCGGACGGCCTTGCCGTCCTTGTCCAGGACCTCGAAGTCGGCGTCCGCCTCGCTGTCGGCGGGCAGGTTCACCACGTCGGCGATGCGCGGGCTCGACCCGTCCGCGAGCCTGATCCTCGTGTCCCCGACGACGCAGTACCGGCTCGCCGCCGGGCCGTCGTCCGGGCTGCCGAAATTGCCGTGGCCGTCGATGAGCGGGGCGTTCATCGAGAAGTCCTGCGCCAGGCGGACCATCGCGTCGTAGATCGCCGTGTCACCGTGGGGGTGGTAGCGGCCCATCACGTCACCGACGACGCGGGACGACTTCACGTACGCGTGGTTCGGCCGGTAGCCCGCTTCGTTCATCGAGAACAGGATCCGGCGGTGCACCGGCTTGAGGCCGTCCCGCGCGTCGGGCAGTGCGCGGGAGTGGATGACCGAGTACGCGTACTCCAGGTACGAGTCCTCGATCTCGGTCTTCACCGGGTTTTCGAAGACCTGCGCGCCCGCCTGGTCGAAGGCGGCCGGGTCGACCCTGGTCGTGGGGGTTTTGCGCCGTGCCATGGCTGCTGCTTCTCCTGGTGCTTCAGATGTCGATGGCGGCCTGGTCCACCCGGCCGGAGGACTCGATCAGCCAGTTGCGCCGCGGCTCCACCTTCTCGCCCATCAGCAGGTCGAGCGCCGCCTCGGCGGCGTCTGCGTCGTCGAGGGTGATGCGGCGGACCGACCGCGTCGCGGGGTTCATCGTGGTCTCCCACAGCTCGTCGGCGTCCATCTCGCCGAGACCCTTGAACCGGGGAACCGGCGTGACGATCTGCTTGCCCGCCCGCTCCAGCTCGGCGACCTTCTGCTCCATCTCGCGCTGCGTGAAGGTGAAGTGGGTCTCGGGGTTGCGGCCCTTCGTGGTGATCTTGTGCAGCGGCGGCATCGCGGCGTACAGCCTGCCGTCCTCGATCACCGGCCGCATGTACCGCGCGAACAGCGTGATCAGCAGCGTCCGGATGTGCGAGCCGTCGACGTCCGCGTCCGCCATCAGGATCACGCGCCCGTACCGCATCTGCGACAGGTCGAACGTGCGCCCGGTGCCCGCGCCCAGCACCTGCACGATGGACGCGATCTCGGCGTTCTTCAGCGTGTCGCCCAGCGACGCCTTCTGCACGTTGAGGATCTTGCCCCGCAACGGCAGCAGCGCCTGGTACTCCGACACGCGCGCCATGCGGGCGCTGTTGTGCACGAAGACCCCCGCGTCGAGGGCGAAGTTGTGGTAGCCGTCCACGGTCAGGTCGTAGACGTCGGCTGTCTCGTCGAGCGCCTCCACCGAAACAACCCGGTGGTTGACCATGGCGGCAGCCTCGCGCAGGGCCTCCAGGTCACCGCCACAACTCGCGGGCAGCCGGTCGAACCGCAGGCCGGTCCGAGCTGTGCGCAGCCTGTGGGTCTCGTAGGCGTTCGCCAGTTCGGCGTCCGGCACACCGGGCATCACGGTGGCCAGCCGCTTGAGCGCGGCGACCCGGCGCCCCTCGTTCTGCTGCGCCACCCGTTCTTCTCGTGGCACCGTCGCCACGTAGCGGGCCCGACCCTCCTGGGCCTTCGCCAGGTGGCCGTTCTCGGGGTCCGCCATCCGCAGCTTCATCCGCAGGGAATGCTGCTCGCCGAACTCAGGGTGGTTCCGGTGCCAGGCCAGCACCGCCGCCCGCTGCCGCTCGCGTTCGGCGGGATCCGAGAACTGCTCGGCGGTCTTGCGCGAACACCACTCGAGCAGGTCCTCGTCCTGCCACTGCTGCTCGGCGCGCTCGCTCCATCCGGCTCGCCGCCCGGGCTTCGCGAAGAAGATCCGCACGCGTTCCGCGGCCGCCGCCCGGTGTTCCGGGTGCGCCCAGTAGGCCGCCTGCTGATCACGCATGCGTTCGGCGTACGTGGCTCGCTCGTCGTCGCCGAGCGAGTCGTACCAGTCCTGGAACCCCTGCTCGAAGCGTTCCCGGAACGCGGGGTCGGCATTGCGCTCGGCGAGCCGGCGCAGGCATGCGGCGCGGAAGTCCGGATCCTCCCACTGCGCCGACAGCGCGGCGGACTTGAACTCCTGCCCCGCACTGCTGCTCAGCCACGCGCGGTAACCCTCGTGCACGTGCGGGCCCCTCATCGAGGCGTGCAGCGCGGCGTGGTCCTCCCAGGTCATCCGCCGGAGGTTGCGCGGGTCGTTGTTCCGCTTGTCAACGTCGACGTGGTGCCGGACGTTGCCGTTGTCCGCGCTGTCGAGACCGTGCCGCAGGTTGTGGGCGTCCGCGAGGTAGTGCGTGTAGACCCATTCCGCGCGGTCGTTCATCCACACCCGCTCGTACCCGTCGAGCTTGTCACCCGCGGACTTCGCCGAGACCGAGCGGTACAGCGGCATCAGCGAATCCCCGGCGACCAGCTCGTCGGCACGGCGGTAGGAGCCGTCCCTCAGCCGGAAGAGGTGGTCCGGCGTGCACCGCACCGACTCGCCGTTGTCCAGCGTCACCCGGACCAGCGGGGCGTCGCGCTTGGTCAGCCTCGGCGCGACCAGTGGGACCACCACGACCCGGCCCGCCTTGTTGGTGGCATATCCGAAGTGGCTGATACCACGGTCCCAATCCGCCGCCAGGTCGGCGAACGACCTGCTCTTCCCGGAGGCGAGCGCGACTTTCGTGTCCCCGGTGAAGCAGCCCAGCGCGCTGTCCCCCTCCACGAGGAACAGCTCGCTGCGCGAGACGCCCGTCGTGCGGCAGTCGACGAGCTTCGGCGGCATCGAGGCGCCTTCGAGCGCCGTCTTCCGGCGCGCGGCGTCCTTCTGCAGCTTCTGCGTCAGCCGCACGCGCGCGGCGTCGACCACCTTCTGCAGCACGACCTTGGCCTCGGCCTTGGTCTTGCGGTCCTCCGTCCAGGCCTTCAGCTGCTTCTCCACGATGCCCTGGATCACGCGCGTGATCCCGGCCGTGGACAGCTCGTCCTTGGTCTGGGAGGTGAACTGCGGCTCCGGGATGCGCACGTGGATCACGGCCGTCATGCCCTCGAGCACGTCGTCGACCGTCGGCAGGTCCTCCTTGGGCTTGAGCAGCCCGCGGGTCTTGGAAATGGCCTCCTGCAACGCTTTCAGCGCACCGCGGTCGAACCCGCGGCGGTGGGTGCCGCCGTGCACGTTGCGGATCGTGTTGGTGAAGCACTCCACCGTGCGCTCGTAGCCGGTGCTCCACCGCAGCGCCACCTCGACCTCGGCGCGACGCTCCACATTGGACTTCATCACGCCGTTCTCGTCGGCGGCGTTCTCCTTGTACGTGCCCTCACCGGTGATCATGAGGGTGCCCGAGACCGGCTTGTCCCCGCCCGGCGTCAGGAAGTCGACCATGTCGCGCAGGCCGTTGGGGTAGGAGAAGGTCTCCTCGCTGATCGAGCCCTCGGTCGCGTCCCGCAGCACGTACGTGACGCCGGGCACGAGGAACGCGGTGTTGCGCAGCTTGGTGCGCACGGCCTCGACGTCGAGCTTCGCACCGCTCTCGAAGTAGCGGGCGTCGTACCAGTAGCGGATCGAGGTGCCGGTGCGCTCGCCGCGCTTCATCTTCCCGGCCACGCGCAGGCCCGGCTGCGGCGTGAACTTCGCCTTCGGCCCCGGCCCGTCGAACACCCCGGGCGTGCCGTGCGCGAACGACATCTCGTGCACCTTGCCCGCGTTCTTGACCGTGACGTCGAAGCGGTGGGACAGCGCGTTGACCGCCGACGCGCCGACCCCGTGCAGGCCGCCGGACGTCTTGTAGCCGGAGCCGCCGAACTTGCCGCCCGCGTGCAGCCGCGTCAGCACCAGCTCGACGCCGGAAAGGCCCGACTTGGCGTGCTTGTCCGTGGGGATGCCGCGGCCGTCGTCGTCGACCTGGACGCTGCCGTCGGCGTGCAGGGTGACCACGACGCGGGTGGCGTGACCGGCGACACCCTCGTCGGTCGAGTTGTCCACGATCTCGGTGAGGAGGTGGTTGATCCCGCGGCTGTCGGTGGACCCGATGTACATGCCGGGCCGCTTCCGGACGGCTTCCAGGCCCTCGAGGTGCGTGAGGTCGTCGGCTCCGTACAGGGGCTCAGCAGAGGCGGTCACAGGGTGTTTCTCCCAGGTCGTGGCGGATTGCGGTGTCGGCAGGCGACCCACGGTAGGACAGGGTATCCGACCCTGCCGACAAAACCGTGTTCCTTCCGGCACGTGCCGTACCCTCGGCACGTGAGGAAGCGGCCCGAAGCACCGTTGCCGCAGCGCAACGGACTGGACCCCGCCCGGATGAAACTGCCGGCAGAGGGGTCGTGGGCGACCATCCGCGACCACCTGGTCGAACGCATCCCCCGGCTGCCGCCGGGCCGGCTGGACGAGATGCTCGCCGAGGGCCGGATCGTGGGGCTGGACGGCCCGATCACCCGCGAAACACCGTTCAAGGCGGGCGCGTACGTCTGGTTCCACCGCGACCTGCCGGACGAGGTGCCGGTGCCGTTCGAGATCGCGGTCCTGCACCACGACGAGCACCTCGTCGTGGTGGACAAACCGCACTTCCTCGCCACGATCCCGCGCGGGCAGCACGTGCTGGAGACCGCGCTCGTGCGGCTGCGCCGCGACCTGGGCCTGCCCGAGCTGAGCCCCGCGCACCGGCTGGACCGCGTCACCGCGGGGCTGCTGATGTTCGTCACCCGGCGCGAGCACCGCGGCGCGTACCAGACGTTGTTCCGCGACCGCCGGGTCCGCAAGGAGTACGAGGCGATCGCGCCGTACGACCCGTCGGTGGAGCTGCCGGCGACGGTGGTCAGCCGGATCGTCAAGGAGCGCGGAAGGGTTACGGCGGAAGAGGTTCCGGGCCCGCCGAACGCCGAGACGTACGTGGAGCTGCTGGAGCACGCCGGCGGCCTCGGCCGCTACCGGCTGGTGCCGGCGACGGGGCGTACCCACCAGCTGCGGGTGCACCTGAACCGGCTGGGCATCCCGATCCTGGGCGACCGGTTCTACCCGGTGCTGCGGGAAACCCCGTTGCACGACTTCAGCAGGCCGCTGCAGCTGCTGGCGAAGACGCTGGAGTTCCGCGATCCGCTGACCGGCGAGGACCGCCGGTTCGAAAGCCGCCGGACGTTGCAGGCGTGGGATTCCTACACCGAATGGGAATCTTCGTAGTCTTCCGCAATTTTTGTTTTTGTGCTATACTCCGGAATTGTTCGGCTAGCTTGGCCGCATGATTCCTCCTACCGCTTTCACCGCCGCGGCCGCCCGTGCCGCCCACCTCGTCGTCGACGGCGAGCCGCGCCTGTTCGCCGACCCCGCCGCGGAGGTCCTGCTGGGCGAGCACGCGGCGGAACTCCTGCGCTACCACCGGGAACACGGCGAGCACCCCGTCCTGCGCAGCGCCCGCGTGCAGACGACCGTGCGCAGCCGGTTCACCGAGGACAGGCTCGCCGCCTCCGGTCTGGCGCAGTACGTGCTGCTGGGCGCGGGCCTCGATTCCTTCGCGCACCGGAATTCGCTGGGGGTGCGGGTGTTCGAGGTGGACCGGCCGGGGGCGCAGGAGTGGAAACGGGGCCGCCTGCCGGGCGAAGTGACGTACGTGCCGGTGGACTTCGAGTCCGACGACCTGCCGTCGGCCCTGCGCAAGGCCGGGTTCTCGATGGACGAGCCCGCTTTCGTCGCCTGGCTGGGAGTCACGATGTACCTCTCGGCGACGGCGATCGACCGAACACTGGCGGCGTTGGGCGAGCTGGCGCGGGGTTCGCAGCTGACCGCGGACTACCTCGTGCCCCCGGAACTGCGCGCCCCGGAAGCACAGGCCTATGTGGACGCGGTGGCCGCGATGACGGCCGAACGTGGTGAGCCTTGGCGCACGTGCCTGTCCCCGCAGCGGATGGCGGAACTGCTGGCGGCCCACGGGTTTCGTGTGCTCACCGACGCGAGTCAGCGCGAGGGGGTCGATCCGGCCTTGTGGCAGCGGGAGGACGGCCTGACCCCCGGCTCGCTGTCGCGCCTGGTGCACGCCGAGCTTCGATGAGGAAGATCCTCATGAGGAATGGTGCAGCACACGCAACATCGCGTTCGGGTCGATGTTCCCCGGCTCCGGTTCGACGCACGCGGAAAGCCCGGCGAGCAGCGCTTCCTCGTCGAGACCGGTGCCGATCAACACCAGCGAAGTGCGTGGCTCGCCCGGCCACTCCGAACGCTCGAAACGCAGGTAGCGCCCCACGGTGTGCAGCGTGTACCGCTCGGGCACGCCGAAGTGGACCGTGCCCTTCGCGCGGTACAGCCCCTCCGGTCGCTCGTCGAGAAAACGCAGGAACCGCCGTGGGTGCAGCACTTCCGGCGTGTCGAACGCGACCGTCTGGTACTCGGCGTGCAGGTGCCCGTCGTGGTCGAGGAGTTCGTCGAACGACAACTGCTCCACCGCGGGTTTCGGACGCTCCACGGGATCGAGCAGCAACGCGAGGTCGATGCGGCCGTGCGTCACGGGCAGCACCGGACGGCCACCGCTCAGTTTCCCCACCAGCACACGCAGTTCCTCGGCCCGCTCGGGCGAGACGCGGTCGACCTTGTTCAGCACCACCAGATCCGCGAACGCCAGGTGCCGGTCCAGCTCCGGGTGCCGCTCCCGCGTGGACTCGAACTCGGCGGCGTCCACGACCTCGACCAGGCCGCCGTACTCGATGCCCTCGTGCGTGGCGGACAACACCAACTGCACCAGTTCACGCGGCTCCGCCAGACCGCTGGCCTCGATGACGATCAGGTCCAGGTCCGCCTGCGTCAGCCGCTCCAGCATCCGGTCCAGCCCGCTCGCGTCCACCGCGCAGCACAGGCAGCCGTTGCCGAGGGAAACCGACGCGTCCACCTGGCCCGCGACCGTCAGCGCGTCCACGTTGATCGCGCCGAAGTCGTTGACCAGCACGCCGATCCGCACGCCGCGGTCGTTGTGCAGCAGGTGGTTGAGCAGTGTGGTCTTGCCCACGCCCAGAAAACCCGCGAGCACGAGGACGGGAACGCGCGAATGCATAATCTTCACCATAGTGGGTAGTAGGGGGCGTTTCACCAACAGCGGCAGTGGGCATACTGCGGATCGTGCAAAATGGAAAGCTGCAGCTCGAAGACGTGACCATCGCGGACCGGCAGGTGGTCCGCAGAGCGGTCGGCGCGGCGGCCGTCGGCAACATCACAGAGTGGTACGACTTCGGGGTCTACGGATATCTCGCGACGACGATCACCCACGTCTTCTTCTCGGGTCTGCCGTCCACCATGGGCACGATCGCCACTTTCGGCCTGTTCGCGGTCTCGTTCCTGATCCGCCCGTTCGGCAGCCTGTTCTTCGGCCCGCTCGGTGACCGGATCGGCCGCAAGCGCGTGCTGTCGCTGACCGTCATCCTGATGGCCGCCGGCACGTTCGTGATCGGGGTCGTGCCGAGCTACGCCTCGATCGGCATCGCCGCGCCGCTGCTGGTGCTGCTGGCGCGCCTGCTGCAGGGCGTGTCGACCGGTGGCGAGTACGGCAACGCGATGACGTTCATCGCCGAGTACGCCCCCGACAAGCGCCGCGGGTTCCTCGGCAGCTGGCTGGAGTTCGGGACGCTGACCGGCTACGCGTTCGGCGCGACGATCGCCACCGTGCTGACCGCGGTGCTCACGCCCGACCAGCTGCTGTCGTGGGGCTGGCGCATCCCGTTCCTGATCGCGCTGCCGCTCGGCGCGGTCGGCCTGTACCTGCGGCTCAAGCTGGAGGAGACGCCGGCGTTCGCGGAGCTGATGGCGCAGACGAAGAAGGCGAACCAGCCGCAGAAGTCCGAGTTCCGCAGCGTGTTCGTCGACCACTGGCCCGCGATGCTGCTGTGCGCCGGGCTCGTGCTGGCCTGGAACGTGACGAACTACATGCTCACCAGCTACGTCCCCACCTACCTGACCGACACGCTGCCCAGCCGCGGCCACACGGGCACCGGCGAGACCGCGTCGCAGGTGCTGCAGATCGTGGTGCTGGTCGTGCTGATGCTCGTGATCACCTTCCTCGGCCGCCTGTCGGACCGCGTCGGGCGCAGGCGGGTGGTGCTCGGCGGCTGCGTCGCGCTGGTGGTGCTGTCGCTGCCGTCGGTGCTCCTGCTGCGCGCCGGCGGGGACGTGCGGACGCTGCTGGGGCTGCTGATCATGGGGCTGACGCTGATCTGCTTCTCCGCGGTGCTGCCCTCGACGCTGCCCGCCATGTTCCCGACCCACGTCAGGGCGGGTGGGCTGTCGATCGCGTTCAACATCTCGGTGTCGCTGTTCGGCGGGACCACCTCGACGGTGATGAGCGCGCTCGTCGCGGGCACCGGTGACCTGAACTGGCCCGCCTACTACCTGATGGGCGCCGGGGTCATCGGCGCGATCAGCATCCTGCTGACCCGCGAGACCGCGCGGCGCCCGCTCGACGGGTCCGCGCCCATCGTGGAAACCAGGCAGGAAGCCAGGGAACTGGTGGACGCCGACCGCTGAGGGTCCTCAGAGCGCCAGTGACTGGGTGCCGAGCACGACGGCCAGCTCGAGCCGGTCGGCGTCCTCGGTGCCCGGTTCGGCGGTGTAGACGGTGACGCGCAGGTCGTCGCGGGCGACGAGCAGCATGTCGCAGTCGAGGGTGATCAGGCCGGCCTCCGGGTGCCGGATGGTCTTGCGCTGCGACGTGTCGGCCGGTGGCGGTGGGGCGTCGGCGTCCCACAGCTCGGCGAAGCGCGGGCTGCCGGACAAGTCGGCGACGAGGCGCCGCAGGGCGTGGTCGGCCGGGTAGCGCCAGGCCGTCAGGCGCAGGTCGGCGACGAGCTGGGCTTCGTAATCGGCCTGCTCCTGCGCCGTGTGCACGACCCGCGAAGGCAGGCGGGTCACGTTGCGCCAGACGGCGTTGCGTTCCAGGCCGCGCCAGGCCGTCGTGTCACCCATCAGCGCGTTGTAGGGCGCGTTGGCGAGCACGAGCGTCCAGCTCGCGTCGTACACGACGACCGGGGTGTGCGACAGGCGGTCGAGCAGCCGCTGCACGCTCGGCGGAATCCGCGACGGCACGACGTCCGCGCCCGGTGCGGCGTGCCCCGCGAGCCGGTGGAGCAGGTCGCGTTCGGTGTCCGACAGGCGCAGGGCGCGGGCCAGCGCCTCCACCACCTGCGCCGACGGGGCTGTCGCGCGCCCCTGCTCCAGGCGGGTCAGGTAGTCGGCCGAGATGCCGGCGAGCCCGGCGAGTTCCTCCCGGCGCAGGCCGCTCGCCCGGCGCCGGGGGCCCACCGGCACGCCGACGGCCTCGGGCGCCACGCGGTCACGCCAGCGGCGCACCGTCCGGCCGAACTCCCACGCTTCCACGTGTCCCAGTCTCCGCCCCGCGCGCGGTTTTGTCGTGGCCCTGGCAGTCCTACGACAACGGGACGACTGCCTGCGGCACGGCCGTCCTCGCAGGCTGGGGGCATGACCGAACCAGGAACCGTGTTGATCACCGGCCCCACCCGCAACCTCGGGCGCCACGCCGCGCTGGCGATGGCCGAGCGCAAACCTGACCTGCTGCTCGTCGGCCGCCCCGGACGCGACCTCACCGCGGTCGCCGAGGAGGCCCGTGCGCGGGGCGCCGGCGTCCGCGAGATCGGCTGCGACCTGTCGAGCCTCGCCGACGTCCGCGCCGCCGCGGCGACCGTGCGCGACCTGCTCGCCAGCGGTGCCGTGCGGCCACTGCGCGCACTGGTCGCCAACGCGGGCATGAGCACGGGCGACACCCGGCACGCCTCCGCCGACGGCTACGAGCTGACCTTCGCCGTCAACTACCTCGCCCACGCCCAGCTCATCGGCGACCTGCTCGGCTCGTTCACCGCCCCCGCGCGGATCGTGCTGCTCGGCTCGAACACCTACCACGCGAACTTCTGGCGCAAGCTGATGAAGGTGCCCGAAGCCCAGTGGGCCGATCCCGTCGAACTCGCCCGCCCGGCCACCGGCACGCCCGGCGTCGCCTACTCGAACGCGAAACTCGCGGTCCTGTACTACGCCCACGAACTGCAGCGGCGCGTCGGGGACGGGATCAACGTGGCCGTGTTCGAACCGGGCTTCATGCCGGGGACCGCGCTGGGCCGCAACGCTCCCCCGGCGTTGCAGGCGATGGGCCGTGCGATGGGCCGGATGCCCGGCGTGTCCACGCCACAACGCTCGGGACCGCTGCTGGCCGCGGTGGCCCTCGACGAGAAGTGGGCACACCTGCGCGACGGCGCTTTCGTGGTCAAGACCAAGGTGACCGACGTGCACCCGATGGCCCAGGACCGCGACAGGGAGCGCCGGCTGTGGGAGGCCACGGCTGAGCTGCTGGCACGTTCGGGCGCGCGGGGTTAGTTTCCGCGTGTGGAGTTGCGCCAGTTGGAGTGCTTCGTCGCCGTCGTGGAGGAGTCCAGCTTCACGCGCGCGGCGGCCCGGCTGCACGTTCGGCAGCGGATTCCACCGCGAGCACCGGTTCGCCGGGGCTCATCGCCGAGTTGACCGAGGGCGGCTCAACCTCGATTCCCGGCCCGCCCCCGGCGGCGCGAAGCGACGTGGCGATCGCCGAGCTGACCAGTAGGTCCTTTGTGGACTCCCCGTCCGGGCGTTCGCCGCCGCCGGGTCGCCTACTTCACCACCGACGGCGGTTCTGAGGGCTCCTACGGGAAGCGGTCACTTCCCGCCGCCCGGCTCGGACATCTTGCGAGCCAGCTTGGTGTTCAAGGTGTCCGGGCTGTGCTGCGCGACGGTGGACTGGACCTTGTTCCGCGCACCGGTGACGACGTGGTCCTTGCCCGCCATCAGCGCCTCGTAGCCCTCCTTCGCGACCTCGGCGGCGTCGTCCTTCGGGCCGGTGGCGATGCGGGTGTCCTCCATGCCCGCGCGCGTGAAGAACTCCGTGTCGGTCGGGCCGGGCATGAGCGCGGTCACGGTGACGCCGGTGTCCTTCAGCTCCTCCCGCAGCGCCTGCGCGAACGAGCCCACGAACGCCTTCGACGCGTGGTAGACCGACTGGAACGGGCCCGGCAGGCTCGCCGCGATCGAGGACGTGAACAACACGCGCCCGCCGCCCTGCTCGACCATGCGCGGCAGCAGGAGCTTCGCGAGGTGGACGGTGGAGCGCACGTTGAGGTCCACGATGGTCAGCTGGTCCTCCAGGCTCCCGCCGTCGGTGAAGGACCCGCCGACGCCGACACCGGCGTTCAAGGCCAGCGCCTGCACCGGCCTGCCGCCGAGGTGCCCGGCGAGTTCCTCGACGCCCTCCGGTTTCGCGAGGTCCACGCGCACGGCCTCCACCCGGGCGCCCAGTTTCGCCACCTCCTCCCGCGCGCCGTCGAGTTCGGGGTTCTCGGCGGCGATGACGAGGTCGAACCCGTGCTGGGCGAACTGCTTCGCCAGCTCCAGCCCGATCCCGGTGGAGGCTCCTGTCACGACTGCCAGTGGCTTGCTCGTGGTGTCCGTCATAGCGGCAGGGGTACCCGGCCCCGACGGGCCAAACGCGGAGGGGATATCCGCTCACCGCTCGTGACGATCCGCCCGGCCTGTGCTGACTGTCCGTGTTTTTACCCGGGGTTCCCGCTGGTCGCCCGATCCCGGCGGGGAATCGCTGTGCGCGATCGGGGATGGGCCTTACACTGGAACGTGAGCGAGCGGGAAACCGCTTTCTCACCGGACCCGCCCAGCGCCCAACCTCCCCCCTCGGGGCGCTGTGGCGCAGAGTGGTCCCTGGCGGGCTCCCCTGCCCCGCCGGGGGCCACCCCCTCCCTCCCGCGCACCCGGGGAACGCGGTGTCCAATTCGGACAGGGTGCGCCATCCCGGGCTCGTGAACGACCTGCCGCTGGAGCCGCACGTTCCGCAGTGGACGGTCGATCCCGGGGACGTACCGCGCAACCCGGCCCTGCCGCGACGAGCCCGCGCGGTGGCTGGCGGAGCTGCTGACCGTGGACGGGTTCACGCCGTTCCCGAAGACCAGCGGCTCGAAGGGGCTCCAGCTCTACTGCGCGATCCGCAGCCGCCGCCCGGAGGCGGCGGCGGAGCACGCGCAGTCGCTCGCCGAGCGGCCGAGCACCGGAGCGCGTCGTCGCGGGGACCTCGGCGACCTGTTCGCCGCACTGCCCGAGACGCAGGCGCCCTGCCCCGGCAGCCGCGAGAAAGCGCGTCCCCGGAGGCCTCCCTACCGCAGCGCCTCCGCGCCCGCGCGACAGCCTGCCGGACCTCGGCCACCCGTTCGCCGCACTGCCCGAGACGCAGGCGCCCCTGCCCCGGCGGCGCCGAGAAAGCGCTTTCCCGCGAGCCGGACAGCCTCCCGCTACCGCAGCGCCTCCGGGGCCGCGACGCACCCCGCCGTCGTCAGCTCCAGGTTCGCCAGCGACGCGGCGTGCGTGGTCTCGTCCGCGGCCGTCACGCAATCGCTCACGACGTGGACCGTGAAACCGAGGTCGGTGGCGTGACGCGCGGTCTGCTCGACGGTCAGGTTGGTCGCCACACCGGTGATCAGCAGCGTGTCCACCCCCTGCGCGCGCAGGGACTCCGCGAGCCCGTTGCCGGCGAGCCCGGACAGCTTCTGGTTGTCCACCACCGCGCTCGCCAGCCCCGCCATCTCCGGGATCAGCTGCGCACCGGGCGCGCTGGGCCGGAACGCCTCCTGCGCCTCCCCCACGGCCCGCATGAACCCCGTGTTGCGCACCAGCTGCCCCTCCCCCTCGGGCACGGTGAAGCGGGTGAACACGACCGGCACCCCGGCCTCGCGCGCCGCGCGGTGGAACCGGACCGCCCTGCCGACCACCCCGCTGCGCGCGACCGGCTCGCCGAGCAGGCCGCCGAAGAAGCCGTCCGGGGAGATGACGTTGACCTGCCAGTGCAGTGCCAGCACCGCGCGCGACCGTTCTGCCATGTCCCGATTTTGGCACGACCGGCGGCACGCGGAAAAGAAACCACCTTCGCGACCATTTCGGAAACTGCTTTCACATTGCGCCGTACGGCGGCGGCGACACGGCCATCAGGACGTATGGGAAAACGAATTCTCCGAGAGCACCCCAAGTATTCGGGATAGCGCTTTCCGTGGTCAACACCTGCCCAGGTAGGACAGTTAGTTGATCACTCGTCACACACAGGGGCGAAGCCGGGTAAACCGAATATTTCGATTTACCGCGGAGGGGTTTGAACACTTGACAAGATCGGCCCGGTGCGGTTGTCTCCTACGCGCTTCGCTGCACCTGAGGGCACTCTTTCGAATCGAGCGGCACCGAATATGGAACGAACCGCGGCCTGGCCACCGGGTGGCTGGAGTCTCCGGACCAAGATCTCCGTCGTCCTGCTGCTGCCGGTCGTCGTCGCGTTGACGCTCGCCGGCACGCGCATCCAGGGCGAGCTGGACCAGGCCAGCAGGCTGTCCGCGGTCCGCGACCAGCTGCCGGTCGTGCAGGGCGTCGCCGACCTCGGCGACCTGGTGGACCAGGAGATGGTGGCCACCGCCGCCGCCAGCCCCGGCACCACCCCGACCGCCGAGATCGACGCGGTCGACTCGAAGGTCACCGCCGTCCAGCGCGACGCCGACTTCGCGCACCTGCCGGCCGAAACCGGCCGCGCGCTCAACACGGCGCTCGGCAGGCTGTCGGGCCTGCGCACGGCGAACGCGGGTGGCGACCCGGTGGGCACCACCGCCGGGTACCGCGACATCGTCTACGCGCTCGCCGACATCGTGCCGTCGATCATCGAGGGCGCGGGCAACACCGACCTCAACGGCACCGCCGACACCGCCCGCGCGCTGGTCCAGCTGCGCACGACGCTCGCGGTGCAGGAGGCGCTGCTGCGCTCGATCCGGCCCGGCTCGGCCGACCAGGCGGTGCTCGCGGCCGCGGCGCAGGCGTCGGCCGAGGAGTCGGTCATCCGCGGGCAGGTCCAGCGGACGCTCAACCCGGCCCAGCTGAGCCGGTTCACGGCCGCGACGACGTCGGCCACCGACCGCCGCGCGCTGCTGCAGTCGTCGCTCGCGACCGAACGGCGGGCCGAGCTGAGCGGGCTGCTGCTGCCGATCGCGACCGAGAGCGCCGGGCTGGGCGACCTGGTCACCGAGACCTTCGCCATCCTCACCGACACGATCACCACGCAGACCGAGGACAGCCGCTCCGCCGCGCTGCGGGACGCCGCGCTCGTGATGGGTGCGCTGCTCGCCGCGCTCGCCGTGGCACTGCTGATGGCGCGTTCGCTGCTGTCGCCGATGCGGCGGCTGCACGCGGCGGCGCTGTCGGCCGCGCACGAGCAGCTGCCCGAGACGATCGAGCGGGTGCACCGCGGCGAGGAGGTGTCGTGGCAGTCGGTCGAGCCGGTGGGCATCAAGACCGGCGAGGAGATCGGCCAGCTGGCGCACGCCTTCGACGACATGCACCGCCAGGCGGTCCGGCTCGCCGGTGAGCAGGCGGAGCTGCGCAAGCAGGTCAGCGAGATGTTCATGACGCTCGCGCGGCGCAGCCAGTCGATGGTGGAGCTGCAGCTGACGGTGCTGGAAGGCCTGGAGTCCCAGGAACGGGACCCGCAGCGGCTCGACGAGCTGTTCCGGCTCGACCACCTCGCCACGCGCCTGCGCCGCAACGGCGAGAACCTGCAGGTCCTCGCGGGCGGTACGCCGGCCCGCCGGGACACCGGGCCGGTGTCGATGGTGGAACTGTTGCGCGGCGCCACTTCCGAGGTCAAGGACTACCGCCGGGTCTCGCTCGTCAACGTGCCCAACGGCGCCGTGCGGTCGGAGGCGGCCGCCGACGTCGTGCACATCCTGGCCGAGCTGCTGGAGAACGCGACGCGGTTCTCCCCGCCCGAGGAGAAGGTGTACCTGACCGCGGACCGCGGCAGCGACGGCGGTCTGCTCGTCGAGGTCGTGGACAACGGGCTGGGCATGACGCCGGAGGACCTCGACGCGGCGAACCAGCGGCTCGGGGCCAGCGACACGGTGAGCCCCGAGACGGCCAGGCGGATGGGCCTGTTCGTGGTGGGACGGCTCGCCGCGCGGCACGGCGTGACCGTCCGGCTGCGGCCCACGATGACCGTCGCGGGGCGCACCGGCGTCACCGCGAGCGTGCACCTGCCGGGCGAGCTGATCATCGCCGACGGCACGCCGGCGAGGACCCCCGTCGCCGTCGCCGCGGTCAACGGCCACTCCTATTCCGCGCCGCCGCCCCCTCCCCCGCAGCCGCCCGCCCGCACGCCGATCTTCGAGCGGGTCGTGTCGAACTGGTTCAGCGAGCACACCCCCGACGACCAGGCCGAACAGGCACCGGCGGCCCGCAACTGGGTCACCCCCAGCGACGAGGCCCGCCGCGCGGCGGAACGCGCCGTCCAGCAACCCGCGACGGCCGTGCTCAGCCCCGCCGGCCTGCCCACCCGCAGACCCGGCGCGCAGCTCGCCCCCGGCGCCGCGCAACCCCGCCGCGGCGGCGCGGCGAAACCCGCGGACTTCCGCGACCCCGCCGCCGTCCGGAACAACCTGTCCAGGCACTACAACGGATTGCGGGCGGCGCGCCTGCGCACCGCGAACGAGGAGAGATCGTGACCCACTCACCCACCGCACCGTCCACCGGCTGGCTGGTCTCCGCGTTCACCGAGGAGGTCGCCGGCGTCGCCCACGCCGCGCTCGTCTCCGCCGACGGGCTGCTCGTGGCGGCCTCGCAGAGCCTGCCCCGCGACCGGGCCGACCAGCTGTCGGCGATCGCGTCCGGGCTCTCCAGCCTCGCGCTGGGCACCGCCGAGCTGTTCACCGCGGGCCGCGTCGTGCAGTCGGTGATCGAGATGGAGGAGGGGTTCCTGCTGCTCATGAGCGTCGGGGACGGCTCCAACCTGGTGGTGCTGGCCAGCCCCGGCTGCGACATCGGGCTCGTCGGGTACGAGATGACGCTGCTCGTCGACCGGGTGGGCAAGATGGTCGACACACCGTTGCGGCAGGCCGGACCGTGAGTGATCAGGGCAGGCCGGGGCCGTCGCTGGCCCGGCCGTACGCCTGGACCGAGGGCCGCACCCGGCCCGCGGTCGAACTGGCCATCGAGGCGTTGGTCCAGACCACTCCGGAGGGTCAGTCGGTGCCGTTCAACCGGGCCAGCCCGCTGTCGGTGGTGACCCAGCTGTGCCTGCAACCTCGGTCGATGGCCGAGATCGCGGCGTACATGTCCGTGCCCCTGCAGGTGGTCCGGGTGCTCGTTGCCGACCTGCTCGCGTCGGGCTGGGTCATCGTGCGGGACACTCTGTCCGAGCACGCAACCTGGGACGAGCGACACGACCTGCTGGAAAGGGTCCTCAGTGGACTACGCACACTCTGACCGCGCGCAGGGCATCACCTCCGCGAAGATCATCGTCGCCGGCGGCTTCGGCGCGGGCAAGACCACGTTCGTCGGGGCACTGTCGGAGATCGTGCCCCTGCGCACCGAGGCGGTGATGACCGCCGCGTCGGCGGGCATCGACGAGCTGACCGCCGTGCCGGAGAAGGCCACCACCACCGTCGCCATGGACTTCGGCCGGATCACCCTCGCCGACGACCTCGTGCTGTACCTGTTCGGCACGCCGGGCCAGCACCGGTTCTGGTTCATGTGGGACGACCTCGTGCGCGGCGCCATCGGCGCGGTGGTGCTCGTGGACACCCGGCGGCTGGCGGACAGCTTCCCCGCGATCGACTTCTTCGAGTCGCGCGGGCTGCCGTTCATCGTGGCGGTCAACGAGTTCGACGGCCTGCGCAGGCACTCGCTGGAGGACGTCCGCGACGCGCTCGCCGTCGGCCCCGGCGTCCCCGTGATCACCTGCGACGCCCGCTCGGCCGACTCGACGAAACAGGCGCTGATCACGGCCACCGAACACGCGATGACCAGGCTCACCGCGGCGACCTGATCCCGGAGGATCCACAATGGACATGGGCCACGTGCACTACTTCGTCATGGGCGACTGGCTGTTGTTCCTCGCCTACCTCACGTCGGTGGTGGGCTGCACGATCGGCCTGGCGTGCACGCTGCACGCCCGGTACGCGCTCGACACGCGCGCCCGGATGGCCTGGCTGGCGCTGGCGTCCCTGTCCATCGGTGGAGTCGGCATCTGGCTCATGCACTTCGTCGCCATGCTCGGGTTCGCCACCCCCGGCATGCCGGTGCGCTACGACCTGTTCCGCACGGTGCTGTCCGCGGTGCTCGCGGTGGTCTCCGTGTTCGCCGGGCTGCTGGTGTTCGGGGTGCGGCCGCGGTTCGCGTGGTGGCGGCTGATCGTGGGCGGGGTGCTCACCGGCCTGGCCGTGAACCTCATGCACTACTCGGG
Source organism: Amycolatopsis sacchari (assembly GCF_900114035.1). Taxonomy (GTDB): domain Bacteria; phylum Actinomycetota; class Actinomycetes; order Mycobacteriales; family Pseudonocardiaceae; genus Amycolatopsis_E; species Amycolatopsis_E sacchari. The sequence continues at coordinate 86,456 of NZ_FORP01000009.1, forward strand.
CATGTGGGCGCTGGAGATCAAGGGCACGATCAGCTACGACGCGTGGCTGGTGGTGCTGTCCGTGGTCATCGCGGTCGTCGCGGCGACGGCGGCGCTGTGGTTCACCGTCGCCGTCGACAAGCCGCTGCACCGGCTCGCCGCGGGGCTCGTCGCGGGCGTGGCCGTGACGGGGATGCACTACACCGGCATGGCCGCGATGCGGGTGCACCTGGACATGTCCGCGCCGGACCCGTCCGGCGTCGAGGTGTTCTCGTTCCTGTTCCCGGTGTTCGTGCTGGCGGCGCTGGTGCTCGCGGTGCCGATCTGCGCCGTGCTCATGGCGCCGGCGCCCGGTTCGCGCCGTCCCGCGCCACCGAAGGTCGGCCAGCCGGTCTGACCGGCACCTGCGAAGACTGCCCGACGTACCCGGAAAGCGTGTCCGTTGAGGCACTTCCGGCCCACCGGGTGAACCGGCTCCAGCCGGGTCCCGTCCCATCGTCGGTGAACGCTGCCCGACGACGAGCTGTGATCACCGTCTCCCGCCGGTCAGGTGCTCGACAGCGGGCGTCGCGGCGCGGAGACTGAAGAACGAACAGGCGAAACTCGCCGTCAACGGTTCACCATGCGGGGGGCCGGCGGTTCTGTCCAGTTGTTTTCGGCTTCTGCGAAAGGTGACACGAGCGTCGATGGTGTCTCGGTTCGACTTCACGCTCGGCAGCGTGGAGGCGGTCGTGGTCGGCCGTGCGGTCGGTGCCGACGTGCGCGTTTTCCCGCTGCGCATCAGCAACACGACGGTCGATCCCGTCCGCTTCGCCAAGCTGGCGCGCCAGGTCTACTTCGACCTCGAGGACCGGCGCCTGTCCGTGCGCGGCGAGCTCAACCGGCAGGTGCGGCTCGCCTTCGAGCTGCTGCGTGACCACCGCGTCGTCGTGACCGCGAGCGGCAGCGACGTCCGCTACGGCCAGCTCGCCGTCTTCGCCGTCACCGACGGGGCGCAGGCGCTGACGATCGGCCAGGACGACGGCGACGACCGCCTGTGGTTCTCGCTGCTGCCCGACGAGGAGCTGGTGCCGGCGATCGCCGGCGCGCTGCCGGAGGCCGGCCCCGCGCCGACCGGCCCGCTGTCGGTCTCCCGCCGCGACGAGCGCCCGCTCTCGGCGGTGGCCGCGCGGCGGCAGGCCGAGGAGGAGTTCGACGAGGAGGAGACCAAGGCGTTCGGCAACCTCCAGGTGAACACCGTCGTACGGCCGCGTGGCGCGGTGGCGCCACCGCCCACCGCCGACGAGGAGCGCCTCCAGGAGATCTTCGCCGGGCCGCGGCTCGGCGGCGGGTACTTCACCGCGGCGGGCCGGGGCCGCCACGGCGAGCGCCGGACCGTGGAACCGGTCACCTGGCTGGACACCGAGGAGGGGCGCTACCTGGTGCAGACCAGTACCGACGCGACGGGAACGATCACCGCCCGGTACGTTCCAGCGGGGTTCACCGACGTCGCGCAGACCGTCCGCACGATGATTTCCGCCGTCTACTGAGATCGGGGAGGCACCAGGGATGAGCGAGGAAACGGCACCGATCGAGCAGGAGCAGGGGGAGCTGGTGCTGCCCACCATGCAGCGGATGCTCAGCGGCGTCGAGCTGAAGCAGCTGGCCAAGGAGGGCGGCTTCGCGGTCGACGAGCACACCGGCGACCGGATGATCCAGGCACTGCAGGACATCATCGACTCGCTGGAGGCCCGCTGGAGCGCGCTCGAGCAGTTCCAGCAGGCGCCGCCGATGAGCACCACCGCGACCTCGCGCTGGGTCTCGGACCTCATGGTCCGCACCGCGACCGACGAGCGCGGCCTGCTCACCCAGCTCCAGCAGGCGAAGGCCGAGCTGCCCGCCTACATCGAAGCGATCAAGCTCGCCAAGGCGAACTACCAGTCGCAGGACGGCGAGACCGGGAACACGCTTTCCCGGATGCGCGTCGAGGCCTGACGCCCGAGCACGACACGGAGGAGAACCATCGTGGCCCAGACCGGAGTGGGCGGCTTCTTCCACGACGTCACCGAGGACCCCGAATCGCCCTACTACCTGGGGCCGATCGGGGAAGGGGTGTCGTCGGGCGACGAGATCCGCGCCGAGGTGACCCGCGAGGTCGACGACGAGATCGCCAAAGGCTGGCTGGGCGACGTCGTCACCCCGCTCCGGCGTGACGAGGAGATCCAGCGGCGCTACGAGCAGCAGATCGCCAAGGCCAGGGACGGGCTCGACGCGGGGCTGGAGATCCGGCAGAAGGGCACCGCGCCCAGCACGTTGTGGGAGAACGCGAACCACGAGCAGATGATCGCCGCGCTGACCGAGAACGCCGACTCCGCCGCCGTCGCGGTGACCTCCGAGGAGTGGGTGCGGCTGGGCAACGAGCTCACCGAGCACCAGCGGAACCTCGCCGACGCGATCAACGACAGCCTGTCCGACTGGCAGGGCTCCGGCGGGGACGCCGCGCGCACGCACCTCACGTCGGTCGGCAAGTGGCTGGGCCTGACCGCGCAGGGCGCCACGCTCACCGGGCGCCAGCAGGAGATCCACTCGCAGGCGCTCAACGAGGCGCAGAAGCAGATGGCGGCCAACCCGCCCGTGCAGTTCGACGTGCAGGCCGCCAACGCGCGGCTGCAGACGATCACCGACCCGATCGCCTATGCGCAGCAGGCCCAGGCCGACCAGCAGGTGCTGCAGCAGCAGGAGGCAGCGCGCCAGCAGGCGGCGCGGATCATGGCGCAGTACGACGACACCGTCGCGGGCGCCACCACCACCCCGGCCTTCCCGCCGCCGCCCAAGCTCGGCGGCGGCTCCGCCACCACGGCCTCGCTGCCGCGCGGGGTGGCGGAGCCTGATCACCCCGTGTTCAGCAAGAGCGTGCACGGCACGGCATCCCCGGACAACGCGGTCGCGGGCCAGCGCGTCCCCGCTGGCTCCGCCTCGACCGGCGGGGCGTTCGACCCCGCCCAGCTGCCCGCCGCCTCCCTGTCCGGCGACGGTGCGTCCGGCACTTCCGGCTCCGGCGCTGGTGACTGGTCCGGCAACGGGCAGCCCGGCGGCTCGGGTTCCGGTTCCGGCTCCGGTGCGGGCGTGCCGAACCTGCCTGGCAGCACTTACGGCGGCGGCTCCGGCACGTACGGCGGTGGTTCGGGTACCGGCGCCGGGATCCCGCCGTTGTCCACGGGGGACTACCCCGGCGGCACCACCACGTACGGCGGTGGCGGGTCCTCCTACTCGCCGCCGCACATCCCCGAGAGCACCCTGCCCTCGTCGGTGACCGGGACGGACCTCAGCGGCACGTCCGGCGGATCGGGCGGGTCGAGCGGGACCGGCCGGATACCGACGATCGGCTACACCGGCGGGGTCAACGGGGACAGCATCTCCAGCCGGCTGGGCGGCGGTCCCGCGTTCAGCGGCTCGCTCGGCGACCTCGACTCGTTCGGTGGCACGGGCGCCGGTGGCAGCGGCCTCAAGGGCATCGGCGGCATCGGCGGGACCGAAGGGGCGGCGGGCAAGGGGCTCGGCGGGATCGGTGGCGGTGGCGGTGGCGGCAAGGGCATCGGCGGCATCGGTGGCGGTGGCGCGAGTGGTGCCGGCGGGGCCGCGAACCGGCTGGGGCCCGGGGCGGCTTCGGGTGCCGCGGCCGCGGCGGAGGAAGCCGCCGCGGGGCGTGGTGCGGCCGGTGCCGCGGGCGCCGCGGGCCGTGCGGGTGCCCCGGGTGCGGGGATGCCGCACGGCGGCAGGGGCAAGGGGGAAGAGGACAAGGAGCACAAGGTCGCCGACTACATCGAGGGCGATCCCGAGTTGTTCGAGGCGGGCCAGGTGGTCGCCCCTCCGGTCATCGGTGACTGGAAGAAGAACAAGCCGAGCAAGAAGAACTAGCGGGGGCGAACATGTCTTTCGATGTCGACCCGGACGAGCTGCGCACCCACGCGAGCCACGTGGACGCGCTGGTCGACCGGCTGAACACCGCCGTGGACGCGGCGAACACCGTGGTCATGGACGATTCGGCCTACGGGCTGCTGTGCGCTTTCCTGCCGCCGATCATCAACAAGACCACGCAGGACGACGCGACGGACGCGCTGCGTGCCGCTGTCGAGGGCATGGGCAACACGGCGGACAACGTCCGCGCCGCGGCCGACGGGTACGAGGAGCAGGACCGCAGCAACGCGGCGCCGTTCGAGGCGCAGCTGCGCGCCGACGTGGCGGTGGCCGAATGACGGCGCCCAACGGGCTCGGCGACCTGATGCGGGACCCGGACGAGGCGGCCGCGCGGATCGACGCGTGGGCGCAGGGTTTCGCGCGGAAGGCGGAGCGGTACCGGGCGGCGCAGGAGCGGACCGAGGAGATCCGGCTGACGTCGGCGAACACCGATGGTTCGGTGAAGGTGACCGTGCGCGCGGACGGCAGTGTGACGGATCTGGAGCTGACCGGGCGGGCGCGCAGCATGCCGCTGGAGGAGCTGTCGTCGCAGATCCTGACCACCATGCGGCGCGCGCAGGCGGGGATCGCGGAGCGCGTGGCGGAGGTGATGGCCGAGGAGGTCGGGGACGAGGACCCGCAGACCCGCTCCCTGGTCGTCGACAACCTGCGCAGCCGCTTCCCGGACCCGGACGCCGAGGAGGACGAGGACGTCGAGGCCGAGGCGGAGGCGGAGGCTGGGGAGTCCCGCCCGTCGTCCCGCCGCCCCCCGGCCCCGGAGCCGGACGACGAGGACAACAACCCGTGGTGATGCGCCCGGTGGGGTAGGCGGGTCGGTAGGGCTCCTGGCGGCGTGGCCGGGCGCCGGAGGCGGTTTGGCGCTGCGGCGGGGCTGGGGGTTCGCCGCAGGCGGTTCGACTGTGCGACTGGGGCGGTTTGGCCCCCCCGGTGAGAAGGCTCGGCCGCGGCGGGCGGCTCGGCCGCGACCGCCTGTTCGGCCCGGCGGCGGGGCGGCTCGACCCGGCGGCAGGGCGGTTCAAGCCCGGGCTGGGTGGCTCGGCTGCGGTGGGTGGCTCGGCCACGCGGCGGGGCGGTTCGGCCCCGCGGCAAGGCCCTTCGGCCCCGCGACGGGCAGCTCGGCCCCGCGGCAGGGCAGCTCGGCCCCGCGACGGGCAGCTCGGCCCCGCGGCAGGGCAGCTCGGCCCCGCGACAGAGGGTTCGCCCGCGCAACGGGCAGCTCGGTCCGCCCCTCCAGCGGAGCAGCTTGGCCGTCCAGCCGTGGGCCGAGACGGCGTCCCGCCCCGCTCCCCCTGCAGTGGCCGGGCCCCTGGTCTAGACCCCCACCCCAACCACCGTCCAATCAGGACCTCCCCACCACCGAACCCCGCCCCACGAGGAAGAGCCGGCCCTTCCGCAGGGAAAGGCCGGCTCTTCATCCGTCGGGGGACGTGGATCGGCGGGGACCGGAGGATATGCCTTCTTCCTCTTGCAGATGCGGAATGCCACAGAACCCGGCTGAGTTATGCAAATCCGATCGGACTAATCGTGCTCACCGGTCGTCACCTTCGGTCCCGAGAACGGGTGAACGCGCCGGTACGCAGGGGTGATCGGACATACTGTCCGCGTGACGTCTGCTCTCCTCGCCCGAGTTCTCGCGGCGAAGGCACCCGTCGTCGTCCTCGCGGGCGGCCCCGGTTCCGGCCGCACCACGCTCCTCACCCGTGCCCGCGCGCGTTCCACCGAACCCACCGTCTCGCTGCGCTTCACCCGGTCCGAGCAGCAGCGCCCCGGTTTCGCCGCCGCACGCCTCGTGCAGGAACTGAGCCTGCTGCACCCCGCCACCCCACCTGACCTGCGGCGCCTGTTCGCGACCGGCCCGCGCGTGTTCCTCGACGACGTGCAGTGGCTCGACGCCGAATCACTCGCCGTGGTGCTCACCGCCCTGCGCGGCACCCCCGCCCGCCTGGTGTGCACGTGCCGCCTGCCCGCGCCGGCCCCGCTGCGCACCGCCTTCACCCGCCTGCGGGCCGACCGGCTCGCCGAGGTCGTCACGCTCCGGCCGCTCGACCGCGCCGGCACCGCGGCGCTGCTCACCGAGCTCCTGCAGGCCGAACCCGCCGCCGACCTCACGGCGGCGTTCCACCGCCTCACGCGCGGCACGCCCGGCGCGCTGCACGCGGCCGTCGAGGGCTACCGCCGGGCCGGTTCGCTGCGCGTCGTCGACCGGTACGCCTTCCTCGCCCCGCCCGACCAGCCGCCGACCGGGGACGTGCCGGAGCTGCGGGCGCTCGGCGAGCCGCTGTGGCCGATCGCGAAGGTGCTGGCGGTGCTGCACCCGCTCGGCGAGATCGCCCCACGGCTCGCGGCCGAAGCGCTCGGCGTGGACGTCGCCGAGGTGCACGAGGGCATCCGCGCGTTGCGGGCCGAAGGCGTGCTGCGCCCCGCGGACCTCCGGTTCCGGCTGCCGCTGACGGCCGAGCTGCTCCTGTCCTGCCTCAACCCGTTCGAACGACGGCGGCTCGCCCAGCTCGCGGTCACCGCTGTGTGGTCGGGTGAGGCCCAGCCGTCGGACGAGCACTACCTGCCCGAACGGCTCATCGACGCGGGCGGGCTCGTCGATCCGGAACGCAGCGGACGCGAGCTGCTCGAAGCGGGCCGCGCAACGCTCATCGAGTTCGGGTACCTCGCCGAACGACGGCTGGCCGTCGCGGCGGAGCGGCTGGCCGATCCCACCGAAGCGCTGTTCCTCGCCGCCGCGGCGGGAGGCGTGCACCGCCGGTTCGAATCGGCGCTCGCCAACACCCGCGCCGGACTGGCCCGCCCGCTGCCGCCGGACCTCCAGCAGGAGCTGGGGATCGTGCACGTGGTCTCACTGCTCGGCACCGGCGACACCGCCGCGCTGCGGGCGCTCGCCGACGGCGAGTCCGCGCTCCCCGGCAACGCCGCCGTGCGGCTGGTGAACCGCGCCGCCGCGCTGGCCCTGCTCGACCGCTGGCGTGAAGCCGACGAACTCCTCGCGAACCGGCGCGAGGAGTGGGCGGACAGCAACCCGTCGACCGTCGCCTACGCGCTCGTGTTCGGCATCGGGGCCGCCGCCCTGCGCGGCAGGCTCGACGACTTCGAGCGGTCGCTGGCGGACCCCGTGCTGCGGTCCCTGCTGCGGACCGACGAACGGCACCGGATCGAGCAGATCCTGGCCCGCGTCAGGATGCTGCTGGTGTTCGGCGAGCTCGACAGGGCGAGGGCGCTGATGCTGGAGCTGCCCACGGACCTGGTCGCCCCGGCCGACCGCGCGCTCTACGCCGCGGTGTCCGGCCGGTGGGACGACGCGCTGCGGTTCGCGCGGTTCACCACCGCGGACGGCGCCGCCGACGGGTACCCGCCGGGAAACACCGTGCTGGCACGGGAAATCGCCCGCATCCTCGCCGCGAGGGGGCAGTTCGGGCGGGCCAGGACCGTCCTCGACCGGGCCCGCACCGCGCAGCCGCTGCTGACCCACCTGCTCGACCTGGCGCGCGCGGAGCTGGAGTACGGGCTCGGCAACGGGGAGCTGGCGCACGAGCTGATGACCGGTGCGCTCGACCGCGCGCGGCAGCAGGGCGTGGTGCTCGGGTGCGACGAGCTGTGGCTGCGGCGCGCGAAGATCGAGTTCTCCCGCGGCGACCTGGCCGAGGCGCGCCGGTGTGTGGAGGAGATCCGCCGCATCGCCGACCGGACCGGGACCGGCCGGGCCCGGTTGCTCCACCTGAGGGGCCTGATGGTCGTCGAGCACGACCAGGCCGCGGCGGACGAGGCGCTCGGCCTGGCGCGGGAACGGAACGAACCGCACGAGCTCGCGACCACGTGCATCGCCGTCGTGCGCCAAGATCTCGGCGACCCGAAACTGCTGTCGGAGGCGTACGAGCTGCTGGCTTCGCTCGACGCGCTCGTGCCCCGCGCGCACGTCCGGAACCTGATGCGGGAACGGGACGTGCCGGTGCCGGGCCGCGCCGCCACCGTCGCGGAGAACGAGCGGCTGCTGGCCGTGCTGGTCGCGGAGGGACTCACGAACCGCGAGCTCGCGACGGTGCTGCAGACCACGGAGAAGAGCGTGGAGGGGAGGCTGACGCGGCTGTTCGCCCGCACCGGCTACCGGTCGCGGGTCGAACTCGCCGCCGCCCTGCTCACCGGGGCGCACCCGGGCTGAACCCGGGTGCGGCCACCTCAGTCGATGAAGATGTGCAGGCCCGGTCCGATGACCAGTTCGCCATGCCTCGGCACCATGTGCCGGACCCCCTTCCGTGCTGTTCCGACGGGTCGAGCCTGCCGGGCGGAGGGCGTGGCGAACGGGAGCGGGAAACTTCTTTCCGCTTCCGGCGGGTTTTCCCTCACCGGGTTGATCAGGCAGCCGGACCGAACCGGCCCTGCAGGCTGGCGGCGACCAGCTCGACCCGCGAGCGGCAGCCGGTGCGGGCGAACAGCCTGGTCAGGTGGTTCTCCACGGTCTTGACCGTGACGCCGAGCAGCGACGCGACACGCCGGTTCGTGTAGCCCTCACGCAGCAGTTCGATGATCCGCAGCTCCGTCTCGGACAGCTCGGTCCGCGCCGCCCGTGGCTGTGGTGCGGACAGCCCGGGCCGCTGGAAGATCCGCCGGAGCCCGACCGCGCCGCACCGGTCGACCAGTTCGTGCGCCTCCCGCAGCACCGGTTCCGGGTCCTCGGCGATCTCGGCCGCCACCAGGAGCGCGACGAGCTGGTCCGGCACGTCGCCGCGGGCGCGGGCGAGGTCGGCGGCCTCGGCGGCGAGCACCGGGTCGCGGTGCGCGAACGCGCGTCCCTGCAGGACGGCGAGACTGCGCGGCTGGCGTTCCAGCTCGGCCAGGAACCGTTGCGCCGCAGCGGTGTCCCCCGCCCGGTGGGCGAGCACGAGCGCACGGCGCAGCAACTGGTCCAGACCGTACCGGCTGCGCCCGGCGAGCCGGTCCAGCAGCCGCTGGACGATCCCCACCGCCTCCCGGTACTCGCCGAGGTGCAGCAGCAGTCCCACCTCGCCCCACACCCGCATCGCCTCCAGCGCACCGCCTTCCGGCACCGGGTCCAGCCAGCGGCGTGCGGCGGTGAGCTGCCCGCGAGCCGTGCAGATCTCGGCGGCGATGAGGTGGGCGATCTGGTGGCCGGCGCTGTCGGTTTCGTTGCCCGCGGCCAGTTCCCGGGCCGCCGACAACGCGGACGTCCAGTCCCCGGCGCGGTACTGCGCGAGCAGCCGCTGGTACACGGCGACCGGGCCGTGGGACGGCACCCGGTACCGCGGGCCCAGCAACAGTTCCAGCACCGTGGCGAGGTCGGCGAAGTTGCCCGCTTCGGCGAGCGCGTCGAGCGTCTCGGGCGCGATCCGGCGGCGCAGCCGCGCGGCTGTCCTGGCGCAGCCGTCCCGGTCGCCGAGCAGCGCGTGCCCGAGCAGGGTCAGCTCGCCGGGCGAGAGCACGGGCTGTGCCCGCAGCTGCCGGACCGGCGGCAGCCGCTCCCCGATGCGCGCGACGGCGGCGAACCACCACCGCTTCGCGTTGGGGGGCAGGCTGCCCAGGTGCGCGACGGCCAGCAGCTGGGCCACCAGCAGGTCGTGGCGCAGTTCGGCGGGCAGCGCGGCCGCGTCCAGGTCGGGCAGCAGCTCGTAGCGCCCGGTGGCCACGACGAGGCGCAGGAACTCCGCCAGCGCGGCGGGTTGCGCGGCCGCCGCACCCGGCTGTTCCAAGGCCGCCGCGTACCAGCGCACCGCTCGCTCGGGTTCGCGTGCCGCGATCGCGTCGGCTTCCGCGACGAGCCAGGAAACCTCGCCGGGATCGAGCGGCGGGCGGGCGCGGCTGGCGTACTCGGCGAGCACGCGCGTGCGGTTTCCGGCCAGCAGGCGGCGGGTGAACTCGGCGCACTCGGCGTGCACGGGCACCTGCTCGACCGCCGCCGCGGCGAGCGCGGGCGGCTCGCAGCTGAGGGAACCGTCCGGGGCCGCGGTCAGCATGCCCGCCTCGACGAGGCGGTCCACCAGCCGGCCGCACGGGTCGAGCCGTTCGCCCAGCACCTCCGCCAGCACGGGCAGGTCGTCGATCCGCAGGGAGCCGAGCGCGGAGACCACGGCGAGCAGCCGCAGGCCCGCCTCGCCGGCGCGGGCGGGCAGGTCGTGGCCAGGGGGCAGCGCGATCGGGCGGACCGGATCGGCCAGGCACAGCCGGTCGCCGACGCGGACGAGCCTGCCGCGGCGGCGCAGTTCCGCGACAGTGGCGATCGCCGCGCTCGGGTTGCCCGCGAGGGGGCCCAGTGCGGCGGCGAGCGCCTGCGGCACCGCTTCGTCGAGCAGTCCGCCGGCGGCGCGGGCCAGCAGGGGCGCCAGATCCGCTTCCGGCAACGGTCCCAGCTCGAGGACCTCGTCGGCGGCGGCGAGCAGCTCGGGCGCGTCCCGGCACGCGGCCACGACGAGGCAGCCGGGCCGGCGCGCGGCCCCCAGGACGGCCGCGGGCGCGTCGGCGTCGTCGGCGACCAGGACCGTCGGCCCGGTGCGGCCGATGCGGTCGAAGATCGCGGTGAGCGCGGGGAAGGCGGTGGGGCAGGGACCGGTTTCGCACCGGCGGGTGAGCGTGGCGATCCGTTCGGCCACGACCGCGTCCCCGACCTGCTCGAACTCGGCACGCACGGCGTCCACCAGCAGCCGCACGGGATTGGCACCGTCGGCGGGCGGCAGCCGGATGACGCGCGCGCCGTCGGCCTGCCAGGCGGCGGCAGCGGCACGCAGGAGCGCGGTCTTGCCGGTGCCGGCGGCGCCGCGCACGACTACGAGCCGGCCGCGGTCACCGCGCACGGCAGCCCGCAACGCGGCGAGCTCGGTGCGCCGTCCCCGTAGCCGATCGCGAGCCATGTCCCGGTGCCGTCCCCTTCCCGACCGTGCTGACGGAACGGTATGTCAACTGGTTTTCGCAAGCCATTTCGCTGGTCAGCCCGGAAATCCGGCGAAATACTGCCCGAACGCACACCGAACAGTGCCCTTCCGTTCAGCTCCGGTCGCGCTCGATCTACTCATAGTAGGCAACGCCCGTTTCCCTCCACTGTGGACAGCGCCGACGGGTACCGGGTGTCACCGACCGTGATGGTGGGGCGGCGCTACGATGGCCCAAAGCGAGAAAGGAACACCGCGGTGAGCCAACGGGGACCCGACGCCTTCCCGCCCGAAGGTGTGGACCTGGAGCATCCGAGCGTGGCCCGGGTGTACGACTACCTGCTCGGTGGTGACGCCAACTGGGCGATCGACCGCGCCTTCGGTGACAAGGTCCTGGCCGGCTTCCCGGTGCTGCGGTCGGTGGCGATCTCGAACCGGCTGTACCTGCACCGCGCGGTGCGGCACCTGATGCGCCTCGGCGTGCGGCAGTTCATCGACATCGGCTCGGGCATCCCGACGATGGGGAACACGCACCAGGTCGCGGACGAGGTGTCGCCGGACTCGCGGGTGGTCTACATCGACAACGAACCGGTCGCCGTCGCGCATTCGCGGTACCTGCTGGAAAAGCACGGCGATCCGAAGCGGCACGCCGTGGTGCAGGCCGACATGCGGGACCCGGACGGGCTGTGGGAGCGCGTCGCCGAGACCGGGGTGATCGACTTCGAGCAGCCGGTGGCCGTGTTGCTCGTGGCGGTGCTGCACGTCCAGCAGCCGGGGCACGACGGCACCGACATCGGGCCGCAGTGCGTCGCGCGGTACCGGGAGCTGATGCCGTCCGGTTCGTACCTGGTGATTTCGCAGGTGACCGACGAGGGTGTGCCGGACGAGCTGGCGGACAAGCTGGTCGAGCTCAAGGCGATGTACGACGCGTCGTCGAACCCCGTGGTGTGGCGCAAGCAGTCCGAGATCCGGGACCTGCTGGGCGATTTCGAGCTCGTGGAGCCCGGCATGACGTGGACGCCGCTGTGGCACCCGGAGGAGAGCAGCCCGAACTCGCCCGAGCTGGAGTTCAGCACGCCCGAGGAGTCCGTGATCTGGGTCGGTGTCGGGCGCAAGCCCTGACGCTCAGCTGACCCGCCGGCGCGTGGCCGCGACGATCGCGACCAGCAGGAGTGCCACCGGGAGTGCGGGCAGCGCCGTTCTGGACAGCGTCCGCAGGCCCGCGGCCGCCAGCGCGCCCAGTACCAGCGCCAGCAGCTGCCGGACCGCCGCGCGCCGGCTTCCGGCCCGGCCGCTCACCAGGTCGTGCAGGGCGTTGGTGAGCGCGCCGGTGAGGTAGGTGGTCGCGGCGCCGAGCCGCAGTGCGGCGATGCTCTGCCCGCCCATCGCGATGGCCGCGAGCGCGAGCAGGACCAGTGAGCCCGCGTGGCCAGGGGCCGCGCCCGTCGCGACCCACCAGGCCAGAACTCCCAGCAGCAGCACCAGTTCCGCGCACAGCGGCCCGAGCAGTCCGCGCCGCCACACCATCGTCCAGGCGAGCACACCCACGCCGAACGCGGCAACGGCCGTCACGGACGGGACGATGCGGGCGACGTCGGCTGTGCCGAACCCGAAGCCGGTGTTGACGAGGTTGCCCGTCACGACGCTCGCGAACGCACCACCGAGTTCCGAGAGCGCGAACAGGTCCACCGCCCCGGCACACGCCGCGAGCGCGGTCGCCACCACCACCTCCGCTTTGACCACCGGCCCACCCTAACCGTGTTCTTGTGCCGTGCCTGCCGCGCTGGTGGGCGCGGGCCGCGGGGTGGGATCCGCGTCGTGGGCGAGCGACACGCCGGCGATGAGACACGCGGCGACGATCCAGCAGGCCAGCCGCACCAACCGGGACAGCGAACAGACGATCATCATGGGACTACTCCTTGCGGGGAACGGGTTTTCCGGCACCAGCGTCACCCCGCTAGTGCGGGCGGCGGGAGGAGTTTCCGGTTTCCGGTTCGGTGCCACCGCGGGGAAAGGCGCGCGTTTTCGTCCGCTGCGGGGGGGTGAGTGGGTTCGAGCACGCCGGGGCGGAGGGGCGAGGGTGCACCGGTGATAATGGCGGGGTGAGCACCGACGACACCGGATCCCTCCCGCTCGTCGAGGAGTACGGGCCCGCGTGGGCGCGGGGGCCGTTCGAGCGGGGGACGGATGGTCCGCAGCTGATCCTGGTGGGTGTCGACGGTTCGGCGACCGCGATGCGGGCGGGTGCGTACGCGGCCGGTCTCGCGCGGCGGCAGCGGTCGCGGCTGGTCGTGGTCTACGTGGTGGCGCCGTCGGTGTGGACCGGGATGTCGCCGAGCCTCCTCGCGGCCGCGCAGCAACAGGCGCACGACGAGCTGATCACCGAACTACGCGCCCCGCTGGAGCGGCTCGCGGCGGAGGCGCGGATCCCGGTCACGCTGGAGGTCCGCCGCGGGGACGCCTACACGGAAATCCGCCGGGTGGCCACGGACCGGCAGGCGGACCTCGTGGTGGTCGGCGCATCGGAGAGCGCGGGCCACCGACTGGTCGGCTCGGTCGCGACGCGCCTGGTGAAGGCGGGCCTCTGGCCGGTGACCGTGGTGCCCTGATTCCCGGCGGTTCGGGGCCGGTTTGGGGCGGGGCGGTTGGCGATCGCGCCGGGGGGCATTGCGCCGGGGCGTGCGGTTGGGGACGGCTGCGGGCGCGCGAGGGGTCGGGGCGGCTGGGGGCTGGTTGGGCCCCGTGGCCGAAGGCCAGCGAGCCGGGGGCGGGGTGCTTGAGCCCCAAGGCCGGAGTGCCGGGAGGCCCGAGGCCATCGCGCCGGGGACGGGGCGGGGGCGAGTCGGGACGGCTGCGGAGGCGGGGTGGGTCGGGGCGGCGGGCGGTTGCTAGGGAAGCCTCGAGCCGGGGGCGACGGTTCGGGACGGCTGTGGGGGCGATTGGCCACACGGCCCAAGGCCATCGAGCCGGGGGCGACGGTTCAGGACGGCTGCGGGGCGGGGTCGCGCGGTGATGCCGGTGGATCGGGGCCGTGCCGGGGCCGTGGGCGCCTCGGATCGCAGCAGGAGCGCGGTGGTGTGGGACGGCTGCGGCGCGAGAATCCAGGCGGCGCTTGGGATGCCGGTGGGACGGCGCCACTTGGGCGGTCGAAGGCCGTCGTGCCGGGCCGGAATGTGTTGATGCAGGGCGAGCGCTGGGCCGGACGCGGGGTGGCGACCGGGGCGATTCCGGGCGGTGTGCGGGTTCGAGGTGCTTGGGCAGACAGGCGACGGCCACCGTGGCGAGACCGGGGACGGGGCCGGGGCGAGCACAGCTGCCGACGCTGGCGGCCGGGATCTACTGTGCCAGTTCGGAAATCACCGTGCCGACTTCCGCGACGAGGTCTCTTGCCAGCAGGCCCGTCACCCCGGTGCGCGGGATGAGGCGTTGGCCCGCCAGTGCGTGGACGTGCGTCGCCCAGCAGGTTGCTTGCGCTGGGGTTGCCGAGCGGGCCAGGAAACCGCCGATCAGGCCTGCCAGTACGTCGCCGCTGCCGGAGGTGGCCAGGTGGATGTGGCCGCCTCCGTCGAACCAGCGTTCCCCGTCGGGAGTGGCGATCGCGCCCATCAGCGTGACCACCGCCTGGTAGCGGTCCGCGATTTCCGCTGCCGCGTCGGCGAAATCGGGCACCTCGTCCCGGTCGAGGAGGTACGCCGCCTCCTTGCTGTTCGGCGACAGCACCACCCGACCCGCCCACGGCCGCACCAGTTCCGGCTTCCGGCTCAGCGCACCGAGCGCGTAGGCGTCCAGCACCAGCTTCGCGTCTTCGGCCACCAGCGACAGGACCCGTTCCAGCAACGCGAACGTCTCGTCCACGTCCGTCAGCCCGGGGCCGATCACCACGGCCCTCGCGTTCGGCAGCACGTCGGCGAGTGCCTCGGCCGCGTCTCGCGACACCGCGCCGTTTTCCGTCTCCGGCAGGCCGATCACCGAAGACTCCGGCACGGCCACCCCGAGCGCCGTCGCATGCCGTTCGCTCGCGCCCAGTTGCAGCGTGCCCGCGCCCGCCCGCAGCGCCGCCGTTCCGGTCAGCAGCACCGCGCCCGGCACCGTCCGCGCGCCGCCGAGCACGAACACCGTGCCCCGGTCGTCCGTGGGCACCGGCCAGTCCCGGAGCAGCGCCGGCGTGACCGGGGTTGGTTCAGGTGAGGGGCGCTGCGGCATCGGCTCCTCCATCGGCTCCGTCGCGGTGGCGCGTCTGCTTGTCGACAAGGCCATACCCGACGGGCGCCACCGCCCACCGCGACGACGCAACCGAAGCCGGATCAGGTGAGGGATGCTGCGGCATCGTCGTCCTCTGTTGGCTCCGTTGCGGTGGCGTGCAGGTGGACCGTCTCCTGCTCCTCGGTCAGCCGGTACCGGCCATCGGGCTCCGCGCTCCAGCCCGTGATCGACCCGTTCGCCACCTCCGTCCGCGACGCGGCGCGCAGCAACTCCGGCTCCGGCACGCCTTCGAGCAGGTACCGCAGCGTGAACACCGTCATCTCGTGCGCCACGAACAACACCCGCTTGCCCGCCGCGTCCGCGTGCAGCTCACGCAGCAACGGCCGCACCCGCAGCACTACGTCCGCCCACGACTCGCCGCCCGGCGGCCGGTAGTAGAACTTGCCCAGCCGCTGCTTCCGGCGCAGCTCATCGGGCCAGCGCTCCCGCACCCCCCGCGTGGTCAGCAGGTCGAGCACACCCAGCTCCCGATCCCGCAACCGCTCGTCGATCACCGGCTCCCTGGGCACTGGCGCGCCTTGCTGGCGGGCGGCGGCAAGCGCTATCCGCGCCGTCTCCGCGGCCCGCCTGTACGGCGACGCGACGACGAGATCCACCGGGCTGCGTGCGAGCCACTCCCCCGCCGCCTCGGCCTGTTCCTCGCCCAGGGGCGTGAGCGGCACGTCGGCGTCACGCTCGGCGATGTCGATCACCTCGCGCCCGTCGGACTCCGCCTCCTCGCGTGCGACGTTGCCCGTGCTCTGCCCGTGGCGGAGCAACCCCACCCATGCCATCCGCGTGCTCACGGCAGCAGGACTACCCAGGGCGCGGAGATCGTAAAAACGGCGCCCCCGCTAGCGGCCCTGCTCGTCCCGCGGGGCGGCCTCCTGCGCACCCCGCCCCGCCTCGACGACCGTCCAGTTCCGCAGGCCGCCCGCGAACTGGGCCGCGTACTGCTCCGCGGCCGCCTGCGTCGGAAAGCGGACCTCCTGCGCGCGCGACCGGTGCTTGATCTTGTAAGCCATGGTGGACTCCCCTGCTTGCGACTCTCCCTGCGTCCAACCATAGAACAGACGTTCGAGCACGGCAAGGCGACTCGCCGGAGCGGGTGAAAACGGCCCGAACCCGCCCAGTCCACTGTGGACGGTTATCCTCGACGGTGTGCGGGAGATCTTCGACACAGCCGGGGTCCAGGCCTGGGCGCACGTCCGCTGCCTGGACTGCGGCGCCGAAACCGGGCTGGACGCGGACGAACCGGTCGTGCTGGCGTCGGTCGTCAAGGTCCCGCTGGTGCTGGAGTTCGCGCGCCAGGTCGCGGCGGGCCAGCTCGACCCGGCCGACCGCGTCCGCGCGACCGCACCCACCCGCCTGGGTGGTGCCGCGATCGCCGGCTGCGCCGACGACGTCGAGCTGAGCCTGCGGGACGCCGCGCTGTTCGCGCTGACGTTGAGCGACAACACCGCCGCCGACCTGCTGTTCGACCGCGTCGGCCTGGACAACGTGCGCTCGCTGGTGCGCGAACTGGGGCTGGCGGACACCCGGATCACCGGCGCGCCAAGGGATGTCGTGACCAGCATGGCCGAGGACATCGGAGCCCGCGACGCCGCGGACTTCGCGCGCAGGTTCCCCGCGCTGGGCCCCGAGGAGGTGTTCCGCACCCGCGCGCTCGACCCCTCGGCGACCAACGCCAGCACCCCGCGCGACCTCACCCGGCTCCTCGCCCTCATCGCCGACGACCGGGCCGGGCCGCCGGAGGCGTGCGCCTGGGTGCGGGACCTGATGAGCAGGCAGCTCAACTGGCACCGCCTCACCGCCGCCTTCCCGCCCGAGGTCGCGGTGTGGGGCAAGACGGGGTCCTTACCCGCGCTGCGCAACGAAATCGGCGTCGTCTCCTACCCGGGTGGCCCCCGGTACGCGGTGGCCGTGTGCACCCGCGCGGAGGTCCTCACCGGCCGCCTCCCGCACGTGGACCGGGCGATCGGCGAGGCCGCGCGGCAGGCCGTCGAGGACCTGGCTCACGACTGCCCGAACACCACGCTCCACGGCCGTCGCGGCGGTTCCCCCGGCGACGCGAGCGTCGAGATCCCGTCCCCCTGAACGATTTCCACCACCAGCTCCGCCAGCACGCGCACCGCGGGGTGGGGCGCGGCCGAGGGCCAGGCGAGCGACATGCGGCGACTCAGCGCGCCCGGCGGCAACGGCCGCCAAACGACGCGGGGTTCCTTACGCGCCACCGTTCCCTCGTCGAACGCCACTCCGTGTCCCGCCAGCACGAGCCCCAGCACGAACTCGGGGCTGCGGGCGTGCCGCGTGCCCGCCGGGCGGAACCCGTGCTCCCAGCACGTCCGCAGGATCGTGTCGTAGAGCCCGGGCGCGGCGGCGCGGGGGAAGATCACCAGGCCGTGTCCGGCGAGGTCCGCGAGCGTGAGCTCCGCGCGCGCGGCCAGCGGCGAGTCGCGCGGGAGCACGACACCCAGCGGGGTTTCCACGACGGGACCCAGTTCGAGCCCGATCGCGTCGACCGGGTGCTGCAGCAGTCCCGCGTCGAGCTGCCGGTCGGCGAGCAGCCGCAGCTGTTCGGCCGTGGTCAGCTCCAGCAGGTCCAGCCGCACGTCGGGGTGCGCCTGCGCGAACGCGGACAGGATCGCGGCGAGCACGCGGCCCGGCACCTCCGGCGGCACGCCCACGCGCAACGCGTCCAGCTCGCCCCGGCCGGCCTTGCCGACGAGCGTGACCAGCCGCTCCCAGCGGGCCAGCAGTTCCCGTGCCTCGCCGAGCAGCACCTGCCCCGCCTCGGTCAGCTCGACGCGCCTGCTGTCGCGGTCGAACAGCCGCGCGCCCAGGTCCTGTTCGAGCTTGCGGATGCGCTGGCTCAGCGGCGGCTGCGCGATGCCGAGCCGTTCGGCGGCGCGGCCGAAGTGCAGTTCCTCGGCCACGGCGACGAAGTACCGCAGCTGACGCAGGGGTTCCACGCTGGGACGATATCGGAACCGGTATCGCTCGACGGGAGGCGCGGTCTTGGACACGGGCGGACGCGGTGTGCTCAGCTGCGCCCATGACAGTGACCCGACGAAGAATGCTCGGTGCGAGCGCGGCCGCCGCGGTGCTCGGCGGCGCCCTCCCCGCCGCGGCCGCTGCCGCGCCCGCGGGCGTGACGCTGCGCTGGTGGGGCAACAACAGCTGGGAAATCCGGGTGCCGGGCGAGAAAACCGTGCTGATCGACCCGTGGCTCACCCGCTTCCCCACCGGCACCTACACCCCGGCGGGTGCCGATCCCCGCACCCCGCTGTCGGTGGACACCGCGCTGATCGACCGCTACGTCGACTCCGGTGAGCTGCGCGCGGACCACATCCTGGTCACCCACGGGCACTACGACCACCTCACCGACGTGCCCTACCTGGCGCGGAAAACCGGCGCGACCGTGCTCGGCACCGAGACGCACCTGAACCTGATGGCCGCGCTGGGCGCGCCCGAGGACCAGCTCTCACTGGTCACCGGCGGCGAGTACCTGACCTTCGGCACCTACCGGATCCGGGTGCTGCGCTCGCTGCACTCCGCGAGCGGGGCACGGGCGAAGGTCGCTTTTCCCGGTACCAGGCCGAACTTCGGCCTGGAGAAACCGCCGGTGCCGACGGAGATCCAGCACCTCGTCGAGGGCGGCACGCTGGCGTACCAGGTCGAGGCGAACGGCGTGCGCGTGCTGGATTTCGGCGGTTCGAACTACGTCGAGTCGGAGCTGGCCGGGTTGCGCCCCGACGTCGTGCTCCTGCCCGCGGGCGGCGGCTCGATCGCCGACTACGCGGCACGCCTGCTGCGCACGCTGGGGTTCCCGCGCTACGTCCTCCCGACGCACTGGGACGACTTCGACTACCCGCTCGGCGAACCGGCCCGGGACTGGGGCGGGCTCGACGGCCTGCGCGAGGCCGTCGAGCAGGGCAGCCCGTCGAGCCGGTTCGTCGTGGTCGACCACCTGCGGACGTTCAGCCTGTGACGGCGTTCGCGGTGAGCGACAGGTACCAGGAGTCCCGCGGGTGGTTGGTCGCCGGGTAGTTGGCGAGGCGATCGGTCGCGAGGCTCGCGGAGTCGAAGTCCCAGCCCCGCACGACGTACCCCGCCCGCCGCGCGTCGGTGATGAACGACGAGTGCGTGGCCGGGGCGGCGTAGAACACCGCGCCCTGCCGGAGTTCCGCGCTGTCGCCGTCCTGGTACTCGTCGAAGGCGACCTGCGGGTACTGGATCCGCGCGCCACCGACCGAAGGCGTGGAGTACCGCAGGGTCTGGGCCGGGGTGGCACCGTCCGCACCGGTCCAGACCACCACGCCGCGGCTGGTCGTCTTGTCGTAGCGCGGGTCTGCCGTCTTCGCGTTGCCGCTCCACGTGACCGACGAACCGCTGAGCGTCCCCGTCCACTGCCAGTTCTGGGTGCCGCTCTGGCTCTGGTGGACCTCCCGGACCGTGCCGCTGCCGGTGAACGCCACGGTCGGCAGCACGCCGTTGTCGTACTGTTTGCTCGGCCCCCACGTGATCTCGCCGTCCGCGCCCAGCTTGCCGACGTGGGACCACAGCGTCGTCGCGGTCTGGGACTGGTGCACCTCGACGAGGTCACCGTTGTCGGCCAAGGCGACCGCGGGGGTCTTGCCGGTGTCGTACTTCCCGTGCCGCAGCCAGGTGATCCGGCCGTCCGCGCCGTAGGTCCCGGTCCAGTACCAGAGCGTGCCGCTGCCGGAGTCGTGCACCTCGACGACCTGGCCCTTGCCGTTGACGGCGATCGCCGGGCTGGCCCCGCCGTAGGTCCCGGTCCAGTACCAGAGCGTGCCGCTGCCGGAGTCGTGCACCTCGACGACCTGGCCCTTGCCGTTGACGGCGATCGCCGGGCTGGCCCCCGTGTCGCGGCGGTACGCGGCACGGGTCGTGCCGTTGCCGGACAACAGCGGCAACACGCGTCCGCGCAACGAATCGACGGACGGCAGCGACGGGTACTGCGCCGGTGTGGCGAGGCCGGCACCGAACACGTCGGTGAGTTCCTGGTTCACCGCGGCGAGATTGCCCGCGGCGTACGACGGGTTGTCCGTCAGGTCGTCCTTCAGGTCCAGCATGACGACGATCGGCGCGTGGGACGGGTGTGCGTCCGACCAGCTGTCGACCACGCGCAGCCAGTCGCGCAGGGCGTTGGACGCGGGGTTTCCGTTGTGGTCCACCAGGTTCCCGGGCGAGTCGTGGCCGACCGCGTAGTCGTGCGACGTGCCGTAGTCGTTGTCGTGGATGTCGAACTCGACGAAGCGCACCCCGGAGTCGAGCTGGGCGGTGATGGATCCCTTGGCGCCGTCGACGTTCCCGGAGTAGCTGTTGTGCGTCGCGCGGAACACCGCGGACGCGAACGGGACGTCGGCCGAGGCGGGCGGGGCGGCGAGGACGGACGCCGCCAGCAGTCCGGCGGCCAGTGCGGTCTTCAGGCTCACCCCGGCAGCGTGGCAGCCGGAACACCGCCGCGGACCGGATTTCGGCGGAAGTTCAGGCCTGCGCCAGCAGGATTTCCGCGAGCTGCCCGGGCGCGGTCACCATGGCGTCGTGCCCGGTGCGCAGTTCCGTGCTGGGCCAGCCGAATTCGGCCGCCCACTTCGCGAAGGGCAGCCGCTTGTTGGGCACGCACAACACGGCGTGGCACGGCACGTCCTCGACGGCACCGGTGAGCCGCGTCGGTTCGCTGAACGTGCGGCGGGGCTGGGGACGGAGGTTCTCCTCCAGCCAGGCGACGTCGGCTGGTTCCCGCACCCCGACCGTCGACGCCGGAGGCGTGGCGATCATGCCGTCCGCGGTGAGCGAATCGACCCACTCGACGAACCACTCGGGCGCGCGACTGTCCATGGAGTCGCCGTCGCGGCCGTACCACGCGTCGACGAGCACGATCCGCCGGACGCGCTCCGGCATCCGGTCGGCCGCCTCGCGGACCACGAAACCCGAGTAGCTGTGCCCGACGAGCACCACGTCGTCCAGACCCGCCAGCAGCGCGGCGACCTCGTCGACGTGCGTGCGCAGCCCGATTCCCGGATCACCGGTGCTCAGCGTCGGCGTGTGCACGCGGTGCCCCCGCTCCCGTAGCGGCGCGGCCACCCGCTCCCAGCACCAGCCGCCGTGCCACGCCCCGTGCACCAGCACGTAGTCCACAGTAGACACTCCGTTACCCGTTCCGCCGCAGGAAGTCCTCGACGCGGCGGACTGCCGCCGCCCGCTCGTCACCGTTGAGCGCGAGCGCCCGCACCACCGGGTCGGAGTCGCCGCGCCGCGCGCGCAGCTCCGCCATGCGCTCGTCGAAGGACACCCGCGCCCCGTCCGGGCTGGTCGTCATGTCGCAGTACCACAGCGCGTCCCGCACCAGGGTCCGCTCGTCCTCGAACTCGCCCAGCTCCCCGGCGAGCCCGTTCAGCTCCGCGACCCCCGCCGCACCCGCGTGGTGGGCGACCAGCGCGCACACCCGCCGCGGCACGCCGTGCCGCGCGAGGTAGCGGGCGCCGTCGAGCTGGTGGAACCCGGTGACCGTGACCTCGGCGGCGTACCCCACGTCGTGCAGCCAGGCCGACGCGACCAGCACCTGGCCCTCGTCCCGCGGCAGCAGGCGGGCGACCTCCTCCGCCCGGCCCGCGACGCCCCGCGTGTGCCGCCAGCGGCGCGGCAGTTCGCCCGCCAGCAGGCGTTTCGCCGTGGCACGGGCGCCCGCCACCGAACCGGACTTCAGCTGCGCCCGCACCGCGCGCTCGACGAGGATCGGCACGAACGACGTCACGCGCGCGTCGGCGAACCGCTCGCGCGCGTCCTCGACCCAGCCGTGCAGCACCTGCGGCGGGACGTCCTGCTCCTGCCGCAGGCGGTCCTCCAGCCGCCGGATCTGCTCGTCGACGAACGGGTCGGCCGTCGAGATCATCACCGCCCCAGCGTAACTCCGGACCGCCGTCCGGCGGGTGGTTGCCTAGGCCGAGGCGTGGCTCCGCGCGCCGGTGGCGGAGTCGCTTCGGTCCTCCTCGTGGGCGCCCCAGTCGATGCGGTAGGCCTCGGGCCGGTCGACCACGATCTGCGGGCGGCGCCGGGTGCCGTAGTCCCAGAACCAGCTCACCAGCGCGCCGATCTTCTCCCGCACGCCGGACAGCAGGATCACGTGCACGCCGAGCCACGCCAGGAACGCCAGCGGCCCGGCGAAGTGCATCCGCTTGCTGCCCAGCTCGGCGATCGCCGAACCGCGGCCGATCATCGCCATGATCCCCTTGTCGCGGTAGGCGAACGGACGGCGCTGCCCGCCACGCAGGTCGGCGAGGATGTTGCGGGCGGCCCACTCCCCCGACTGCATCGCGACCGCCCCGAGCTGCGGCAGCTTGTTGCCGTTGGCGTCGTCGGTGATGTTGGCCGAGTCCCCCAGCGCGTACACGCCCTCGAACCCGGGCACGGTCAGGTCGGCGGCCACGTCGATCCGGCCACCCTTGCCCTGCGGCAGCCCCGCGTCGCCGAGCAGCCCCCGCGCCTTGAGCCCACCGGCCCACACGACGGTGCGAGACGGGATGAAACTGCCGTCCTTGAGCACCACGCCGTCCTTGCGGACCTCCGTCACGCTGATGCCGAGCTTCATCTCCACCCCGGCCGCGCGCAGCTGCTCCGCCGCGTACTTGCGGGACCTCTCGCTGAACGGCATCAGGATGTCGGGCAGCATGTCGACGAGGTAGACCTTGCCCGCCTTCGCCAGGTCCTTCGACAGGTAGGCGGGCACCACCTCGCGCATGCTCTCGGCCACCGCGCCCGCGGTCTCGACCCCGGTCGCCCCGCCGCCGACGACCACGACGTTCAGCGCGCCCTGCTCGATGTAGCGGGGGTCGCGGTCGGCGGCGTCGAGCACGCCGAGCTGCCGCGACCGCAGCCGCGTGGCGTCGTCGAGCGAGTACAGCGGGAACGAGTGCTCGGCGGCGCCGGGGATGCCGAAGAAGTTGACCTCCGCGCCGGTGGCGATGACGAGGACGCGGCCGCGGAAGGTCAGCCCGTCCGCGGTGGTGACGGTCCGCGTGGCCGGGTCGATCCGGGTGACCTCGGCCGTGGTGACCCGGACCGACCGGTCGCGGCGGAAGATCGACCGCAGTGGCCGTGCCACGTCGCGGTTGGCCAGCTGGGCCGTCGCCACCTGGTAGATCAGCGGCTGGAACTGGTGGTAGTTGTTCTTGTCGAGCAGCAGCACGTCCACGCCGTGCGCGGCCAGCTCCTTCGCGGCGCTCACGCCGGCGAACCCCGCGCCCACGATCACTACCTCGTGCGTCCGCTCACGCACCGAATCCACCATCGTCGTCGCTCCCCTGTCGCTCCGGCTCCATCGAGGACCGGCTACCCGCGACCGGGGAGCACGACACGTCGCCGGCTCAGCCGCCCTGCAGCACCGCGCGGGTCAGCACCCGCCCACCGATGCCCCAGCCACCCTCGGCGACCTCGTCGACGAGCACCATCGTGTTCGCACGGGCGCGCTCGCCGAACGTCTCAACGTACAGCTCGGTGACGCGGCTGACCAGCTCCTGCTTCTGCTCGGCGGACAGCAGTCCCTCCGGCACCTTCAAATTGGCGAACGGCATGTTCTCCCCGCTTTCCCTCATCGGTTGCGACCTCCAGGTTCCCCGTCGCGGACGGCGCCTGCCAGGGGTTGCCGTCCCCAGGTTCGGCGGCGCGCCCTGGCGGATACTGGTCCGGTGAACCTCGCTGAGCTGGGCGTCTTCCTGCGCTCCCGCCGGGCCCGCATCCGGCCGGATGAAGTGGGCCTGCCCGGCGGTCCCCGCCGCCGCGTGCCGGGGCTGCGGCGCGACGAGGTCGCGAACCTCGCTGGCGCCTCCGTGGACTACTACACGGAGCTGGAACGCGGCCGCGGCGCGCAGCCGTCCGCGCAGATGCTGGCCGCGCTCGCCAGGGCGCTGCGGCTGGACAGCGACGAGCGGGCCCACCTGTTCCACCTCGCCGGCCGTCCCGTGCCGCCGCCGCACGGGCACCTCGCCCACGTGCAGCCCGCGATGCTCGACCTGCTCGGCCGCCTCACCGGCACGCCCGCGCAGATCATCACCGACCTGCACGAGACGCTCGTGCAGAACCCGCTCGCCGTCGCGCTGCTGGGCGCGCACCCGCGCGGGGGCGGCTTCGAGGCGAGCTTCGCCTACCGCTGGTTCACCGATCCGGCGGCGAGGGCGGTGTACCCGCCGGAGGACCACCAGCACCAGTCGGAGGCCTTCGCGGCGGACCTGCGGGCCGCGCTCGGGCGCCGCGGCCGCGACCGGCACGCGGAGGAGCTGGTGGCGCGGCTGCGGCGGCTCAGCACCGAGTTCGAGGAGCTGTGGGCCCGTGGCGATGTCGCGGTGCGGCGCCGGGACAGCAAGCGGATCGTGCATCCGGAGGTCGGCGTGCTCGACCTCGACTGCCTGACCCTGCTCAGCGAGGACGGCAGGCAGCGGCTGCTGTGGTTCGTCCCGCGGGCGGGTACCGACGCCGCCGACCGGTTGCGGTTGCTGGAGGTCGTCGGCAGCCAGGAACTGGGCAGTACGCGCTGAGGCCTCCGCTCAGGACGCGAGCTGTGGGTAGATCCCGGTGAGGTCGCCGGACAGCTTCGCCCGCAGCTGCCGGGTCAGCTCGTCCGCGAGCACCTCGAGGCGCCCCTGCTCGATCCCGTCGAGCGCCTGGGCGGCGACGTCGGCAGGGTCCACCTTCGGGCCCTCCACGCGGGCGGCCATGTCGGTGTCCATGTAGCCGACGTGCAGGGCCGTGACGAGGGTGCCCTGGTCCTGCAGTTCGAGGCGCAGCCCGTTGGTGAGCTGGAGCTCGGCGGCCTTCGCCGCCGAGTAGCCGGCCGCCCGCGGGCCGGTGGTGAACCACGACAGGATGGACAGCACGTTGAGGATCGCCCCGCCACCGTTGCGGGCCAGCACGGGCGCGAAGGCACGGGCCATCGCGAGGGTGCCGAAGTAGTGCGTCTCCATCTCGAGGTGGAGCGCTTCGAGCGTGCCGCCGAGGAAGGACGAGCCCGTCGAGACCCCGGCGTTGTTCACCAGGAGCTGCACGTCCCCGGCCTGCTCCGCCGCGGCCCGCACCGCCGCGGGGTCGGTGATGTCGAGCGCCAGCGGGACGACCCCCGGCAGGTCGACGCTCTCCGGTTTCCGCGCCGCGGCGTACACCTTGGCGGCGCCGCGGTCGAGCAGCGCGGCCGCGAACTGCCGCCCCAGCCCGCGGTTGGCGCCCGTGACCAGCGCGACCGAGCCCTTGATGTCCATGGTCGTTCCCCTCCATCTGACTTTTGTTTTTCAAGTTAACCTGGTAACTGGAGAAACGCAAGCCAGAGGGGGTAACCTGGTGGCCGAGGAGGCGGGAACGATGCGGACTACGGGTTTCGAGCCGCTGCCGGAGTCGGTGGCGTGCTCGATCGAACGCGCGGTGAGCGTGCTCGGGGAGCGCTGGACGCCGCTGATCCTGCGGGAGCTGCACCTGGGTGTCGTGCGCTTCGCCGACATCCAGCAGCGGCTGGGCATCGCGACGAACCTGCTGACCACGCGGCTGGCGACGCTCGTGGGGGCGGGCGTCGTGGAGAAGCGGCCCTACCGCGAGGCAGGCGCCCGCACGCGGTACGAGTACCACCTGACGGACGCGGGCCGGGACGCGCTGGTGGTGCTCGGCGCGCTGCAGCAGTGGGGCGACCGGCACCTGCCGCGGCAGGCGGGCCCGTCGTTCACCCGCCACGACCGCCGCACCGGCGCCCGGCTCGACGTGTCCTTCACCGACCCCGACGGGCACGCGGTCCCGCTGGAGGCGGTGCGGATGGTGTACCGGGGCGGCCGGCAACCAGCGGCCTGAGCGGGTCGCCGCCGCCGACCGTCCTCAGTGGACCTCCGTCCACGTGACCGGCAGTGCGTGCACCCCGTAGATGTTCATGTCCGTCCGCAGCCTCACCTCCGCCGCGGGGACCGCGAGGGCCAGCGACGGGAAACGCCGCAGCAGGCCACCGAAACCGGCGCGCATCTCGATCCTCGCGAGTTGCTGGCCCAGGCACTGGTGGACGCCGTGCCCGAAGGACAGGTGACCGCGCGCCTTCCGGTGGACGTCGAGCTCGTCCGGGTGCTCGAAACGCTCGGGATCCCGATTGGCGGCCAGCAGCGACACCACGACCGTCGAGCCCTTGGCGATCTTCTCGCCGCCCAGTTCGAGGTCCTCCGAGGCGTAGCGGTAGAAGATGTCCGCGACCGACAGGTACCGCATGAGCTCCTCGACCGCGTTCGGCATCAGCTCCGGGTCGGCGCGCAGTTCGGCCAGCTGCGCCGGGTTTTCCAGCAGCGCGAACGTGCCCAGCGCCAGCGTGTTCGCCGTCGTCTCGTGGCCGGCGAGCAGCAGCAGGAACGCGATGCCCGTCAGCTCCTCGATGCCGAGGTCGTCCTGGCGCGCCAGGTCGGACAGGATGTCCTCGCCCGGCTCAGCACGCTTGCGCGTCACCAGTTCCGCGAGGTAGCCGCTCATCGCGCCGTACGCGCCGATCTTCTCCTCCAGCGTGATGTCCTTCTCCAGGAACTTCGCCGAGTTGACCTGGAACGTCGCCCGGTCCTCGTACGGGACGCCGAGCAGCTCGCAGATCACCAGCGACGGCACCGGCAGCGCGAACTCCTGCACCAGGTCCACCGGCGGCGTCAGGCTCGCCAGGTGGTCCAGCTGCCGCTCCACGATCTCGACGATCTGCTCCTCCAGCAGCTGCATCCGGCGCACGGTGAAGGCGCCGGTGAGCTTGCGCCGCAACCGGGTGTGGTCCGGCGGGTCCATCGCGACGAACAGGCCCGGCGTCTGCGGGGACGGCTCGGTCTGCACCGGCATACCCGGCGTCTCGTACGGCACGTGGACGATGCCGAGGTCCTGCCGCGAGCTGAACCGGGTGTCCGCCATCATCTGCCGCACCGCCTCGTACCCGGTGACGAGCCAGCCTTCGTGGCCGTCGGGGAACAGCATCGGGCTGACCGGACGCTCCGCGCGCAGTCGCGTGATCTCGCTGGGCGGCGCGAACGGTCCGGCGTCGCGCCGCATCGGCAGGCCGTGGGGGATGGCACTCATCGCGTTCGTCCTTCCGTGGTGGGTGTGGTGACCACGGTCGCCGGGCGCGCTGACACGGCGCGGACACGGCTCTGACACCGGCAGATCCGCTGGTCCAGGCCATGGCAGAATCGGCACGGTGCAGATCCGCCTGCTGGGACCGTTCGAGGTGCGCACGGACGACGGCGCCCCGGTCGACGTCCCGGGCGCCCGGCTGCGCGCCCTGCTGATCGCGCTCGCGCTGGAACCCGGCCACACGGTCCCCAAGGCGACGCTCGTCGACTGGATCTGGGGCGAGCAGCCGCCGGCGGAAGCGGCGAACGCCTTGCAGCGCCTGGTTTCCCGGCTGCGCAAGGCACTGCCGGAAGGCTCCGTCGAAGGGCAGCCCGACGGCTACCGGCTCAAGATCGACCCGGACTCCGTCGACGCCGTGCGGTTCGAACGCCTCCTCACCCGGACCCGCGACGGTGAGGACCCGCAGGTGGTCCGGCGGCTGCGCGAGGCGCTCGCATTGTGGCGCGGTGCCGCGATGCAGGACGTCGGGTTGCAGGAGAGCGGGGCGTTCGACGCGGCCGCCACCCGGCTCGAAGCGTTGCGCCTGACGGCGATGGAGGACCGCTTCGACGCGGAGCTCAGCCTCGGCAACGGTGCGGAACTGGTCACGGAACTGACCGACCTGGTGGCCGCGCACCCGGTGCGGGAGCGGCTCGTCGCCGCGTTGATGCGGGCGCTCGTCGCGACCGGCCGTGACACCGACGCGCTGCTGGTGTACGAGCGCACCCGGGAGGCACTGGCCGACACCCTGGGCGTCGACCCCTCCCCCGAGCTGTCGGCGCTGCACGTCGCGTTGCTGCGGGGCGAGCTGGGGCGCCGGGAGGACAACCGCAAGACCAACCTGCGCGCCGAGCTGACCAGTTACGTGGGCAAGGACGGCGACGTGACGGCGGTCCGCGAGCTCGTCGCCGAACACCGGCTCACGACGCTGATCGGGCCGGGCGGTTCCGGGAAGACGAGGCTGGCGGCGGAAACCGCGCGCACCCTGTTCGGCGACCTGCCGGAGGGCGCGTGGCTCGTGGAGCTCGCGCCACTGGTCGCCGACGGGGACGGCAGCGGCAACGACGTCGCACAGGCCACGCTCGCCGCGCTCGGGCTGCGGGACGCGCTGCTCGGCGAAGCGTCGGACGCCGAGCCCACGGACCGGGTCATCGCGGCGATCCGCGACCGGACGATGGTGCTGGTGCTGGACAACTGCGAGCACGTGATCGCCTCCGCCGCGACGTTCGCGCACCGCGTGCTCGGCGAATGCCGCCGGCTGCGGATACTCGCGACGAGCAGGGAACCACTGGGCATCACCGGTGAAGCGCTGTGGCCGGTCGCGCCACTGGCGCTGCCCCCGGAAGGCGCCGACCCCCGCGAGATCGAGGCGGCCCCGGCGGTCCGGCCGCTGCGGGACCGGGCCGCCGCGGTGCGCAAGGACCTCGCGGACGACGCCGCCGCGTTGCCGACGCTGGCCCGCGTCTGCCGGGCGCTGGACGGGATGCCGCTGGCGGTCGAACTCGCCGCGGCCCGGTTGCGCACCATGTCGCTCGACCAGCTCGCCCACCGCCTCGACGACCGTTTCCGCCTGCTCACCGGCGGCAGCAGGACGGCGTTGCCGCGGCACCGCACGCTGCGCGCGGTGATCGACTGGAGCTGGGAACTGCTCAGCGAAGCCGAACGCGTCGTCCTGCGCCGGCTTTCGGTGTTCTCCGGCGGGGCGAGCCTGGAAGCGGCCGAGCACGTCTGCGCGGGCGACGAGGTCGAGTCGTGGCAGGTGCTCGAACTGCTCACCGCGCTGACCGAGAAGTCGCTCGTGGTCAGCGGCGGCGAGGAGGCGCCGCGCTACCGGATGCTCGGCACGATCAAGGAGTACGCGCAGCAGCGCCTCGCGGAGGCGGGGGAAACGGAGTCCACCCGCCTCGCGCACCTCGCGTACTTCACCCGGCTCGCCGAAACCGCGGAGCCGCACCTCCGCCGTGCGCGGCAACGGGAATGGCTCGCGATCCTCGAAGCCGAGCACGACAACATCGCGGCCGCGGCGCGGGGCGCGCTCGCGGCGGGCGAAGCGGCCGGGGCGATGCGGCTGGCCGCGGCCGCGGGGTGGTACTGGTGGCTCGCCGGGCACAAGGCCGAGGGCAGTGAGCTGATCCTGGCCGCCGCCGCGTTGCCGGGCGAAGTCGCCGACGAGATCCGTGGCGTGGTGTACGGGTTCGTCACGGGGTTCATGACCTCCGGGCGGGGCAGCGACCAGTACAACGCCGTGGACTGGATCCACAAGGCCTACGAGATCGGCCGCCGCGTGGCGAACCCGCACCCGGCGGTGAAGATGTCCGCCGCGCTGGAACGGCTGCTGAACGGGCCGGACGAGTACCTGGCCGCGTTCGAACCGCTCGTCGACGACGAGGACCCGTGGGTGCGCGCCCTCGCCCGGCTGCAGCTCGGCAAGATGCGGATCCAGCTCGGCCACGGTGGCCGGGACGCGGACGAGCACCTCGAAGCGGCGCTCGCGGAGTTCCGCGCGCTCGGCGAGCGGTGGGGCATCTCGTTCGCGCTGACGGAGCTGGCGGAACGGGTCGCCGTCCGCGGGGAGTTCGCCGCCGCCGTCGAGTACTACGGGCAGGCGGTCACGGTCGTCACGGAGGTCGGCGCCGTCGAGGACGTCGTGCGGCTGCGGTCGAGGCAGGCCCAGTTGTACTGGCTGTCGGGCGACGAGGAGTCGAGCGCGACCGCGCTGGCGGAGGCGCAGCGGTACGCGGAACACCTCGCGTGGCCGGAGTCGCTTTCCGAGCTGGCGCTGGCGAAGGCGGAGCTGGCGCGCTGGCGCGGTGACGCCGAACAGGCGCGGCGGCAGCTCGACGTCGCGACGACGGCGATGGGCGAAGCCGCCGGGCGGGCGCACGTCCGCGCGATGCGGCACGACCTGCTCGGCTACCTCGCCGAGGAGCTCGACAAGTCCCGCGAACACCGCGCGAAGGCGTTCGAAGCCGCGTCCCAGGCGGGACACCCGCTCATGGTCGCCCAGGTGCTCGTCGGGATCGCGGACCTGGCGCTGCGCAGCGGGCAGGACGAGCAGGCCGCGCGCCTGCTCGCGGCGAGCACCGCCGTGCGCGGGCTGCCCGACCGGTCCCACCCCGACGCCGTCAGGATCGAGCGGACCACGCGAAGTCGCCTCGGTGACACGAAGTTCACCGAGGCGACGGACGAGGGAACGCGGGCGGACTGGCGCGAGCTGGCCGCGGTCACGCTCGCTTGCTGAACGTCGCACGGGCCCACAGGTAGCCGACGAGACCGATTCCGGCGCACCACGCGACGGCGGCGATCGCCTGGCCCGTCTGCGGCGTGCCCGTCAGCAGCCCGCGCAGGGTTTCGATGATCGGCGTGAAGGGCTGGTACTCGGCGAACTGCCGGATGCCCTGCCCCATCTTGTCCGCCGGCACGATCGCGCTGCTGAAGAACGGCAGCATGACCAGCGGCAGCGACGCCATGCCCGCGGTCTCCGGGGACTTCGCCGCCAGTCCCAGCGCGACCGTGAGCCAGGCCGCCGCGGTGGCGAGCAGAACCACGAGCCCGACCGCGCCGAGCCAGCCGAGGAAACCGGCTGACGGGCGGAAACCCAGCAGGAAGGCGACCCCGACGAGGGCCGCGATGGCGAGCAGGTTGGTCAGCACGCTGGTGACCACGTGCCCGGTCAGCACCGCGCCGCGGGAGACGTCCATGGCCTTGAAGCGGTTGATGATGCCCTTCGTCGCGTCGGAGTTGACCGAGATCGCGGTGGCGCCGAGCCCGTAGCAGACGGCCAGCAGCATCAGCCCCGGCGTGGCGTAGTCGACGTAGTCGACCCCGACGCTGAACGCGTCGCCGATGACGTAGACGAACATGAACATGAGCACGATGGGCATCAGCACGCCGTTGAACACCGAGGTCGGGTTCCTGGCGACGTGCTTGAGGTTGCGCCGCAACATGACGGCCGACTGGGATTTCATCGCGAAACCACCTCCGTGGCGTGGCCCTTGAGGGCGAGGAAGACGTCGTCGAGATCGGGGGTGTGGACGGAGAGCTCCTCGGCGGCGACCGCGTACTCGTCGAGCCGGTCGAGCAGTGCCCGCAACGACTTCGTGCCACCGTCGCTGGGCACGCGCAGGGAAAGCGCTTCCTCGTCCCTTGTGGACTCGGGGAGGATCCGCGCGGCGGCGTCGAGTTCGGCGGCGGTGCCGAACCGGAGCCGGACGTGGGTGCCGGGGATCTGGCGCTTGAGCTCATCGGGGGTGCCCTGGGCGACCAGGCGGCCCTGGTCGAGCACGGCGATCCGGTCGGCGAGCTGGTCGGCCTCGTCGAGGTACTGGGTGGTGAGGAAGATGGTCACACCGTCGGCCACCAGCTCGCGGATGATCGTCCACATCGTACGGCGGCTGCGCGGGTCCAGCCCCGTCGTCGGCTCGTCGAGGAAGATGATCCGCGGGTTCCCGACGAGCGTCATCGCGAGGTCGAGCTTCCGGCGCATACCGCCGGAGTAGCTCGCCGCCGGCTTCTGCGCCGCTTCGGTGAGGTCGAAGCGCTCCAGCAACCCGGCGACGATCCGGTCGCCACCGCTCGTGACCGCCCGGTTCAAGTCCACCATCAGCTGGAGGTTCTCCTGCCCGGTCAGCAGTTCGTCGACCGCGGCGAACTGCCCGGTGACGCCGATCGCCGCCCGCACCGCCCTGGCGTCGGTCGCGATGTCGTGCCCGGCGACGTGCACCGTCCCGGCGTCGGCCTTGACGAGGGTGGTCAGGATGTTGACCGTCGTGGTCTTGCCCGCACCGTTGGGACCGAGCAGGGAGAACACGGTGCCCGCCTCGACGCTGAGGTCGATGCCGTCGAGGACGACCTTGTCCTGGTAGGCCTTCCGCAACCCGGAGGCCGCTATCGCTGTTTTCGTCATGCCGCCACTGTCATCGGGGGTGCTGACACGCACCTGACACCCGTCTGACGCGGGGTGGCGCCGGAGCGTCGGTCCCGTGACAGGTCCGTGTCAGACCGGCGGGCGACTGTGGTGCCACGAACACCGGACACACCACAGAGGGAGATCGACCATGACCGTCTTCACCACTCCGCAGCCGATCAAGGCCACCGTGACCACCGCCGGAGCCCGGGTGCGGGTCACCGCGGGCGAGCGCCAGGACACCGTCGTGCTCGTCGAGCCGGGTGACCGCACGAACAACGCCGACGTGAAGGTCGCCGAGCGCGTCAAGGTCGAGTTCGCCGACGGCGCCCTGTCGGTCAAGACGACGAAATCGGGTCAGCGGATCGGATCAGTCGACATCACGATCGCGCTGCCCGCCGGCTCCACGCTGGTGCTGAGCACCGCGCGGACCGGCGTGCACGCGGAAGGCCGGTTCGGCGACTGCGCGCTGGACGCGGCGTCGAGCGAGGTCCGGCTCGACCAGGTCGGCGCGCTGCGCGGGCAGTTCGGCAGCTCGCGGATCTCGGTCGGGCAGGCTTCGTCGGACGTCGAGATCCTCGGCTCATCGGGAAGTGTCGACCTCGACCGGGTCGATGGCGACGTGGTCGTCAAGGTGAGTGACTGTCCCATCCGGATCGGCCGGATGACGCGGGGCCGGGCGGAGCTGGCCAACGCCTCCGGCGGGATCGACGTCGGCATCGGCGACGGCGCCGCCCGCGTGGACGCCAACAGCACCAAGGGATCCGTGCGCAGTTCCGTGCCCGCGCGGGACGACGCCGCCGTCCAGGTCCACGCCCGCACGCGGCTCGACGACATCGTCATCCACCCCGCGGCGGTCTGAACCAGCGCGCGGTGGGCCCGGCCGGGCCCTACCGCGTGCGCGTCAGCCCGTCCAGCATGAGGTTCAGGGTGAAGTCGAAACGGTCGTGCCCCGTTCCGGCGGTGAGCTCGGCGGCGTGGCGCTTGGTGTGGGGGAACGTGTCGGGCAGTGCGGCGAACCGGCGCAGCAGCTCCTCGCGGCTGACGACCCACGTGTCGTCGCTGCGGTCGATGCGCGTGTTCACCAGCGACACCTCGAGGCTGTAGGCGTTGACGTAGAGCATCAGCGAGTCGATCGCCCAGGCGGCGACCTGCGGGTCGACGCCGCCCGCGAGCACGATGCCGAGCATCCCCTCGCTCACGCGCAGGGTGTCCAAATTGGACGGTGCGGCGGCGAACGCGGCCTGCGAGATCCCCGGGTAGCGCAGGTACTGGTCACGCAGCTGCGCGCAGACGTCGACGAGCTGCTCGCGCCACCGGGCCGGGTCCGGCTCCGGGAGGGTGATCTCGGCGCAGAGCCTGCCGATGAGCAGCTCGTCGAGGTCCTCCTTGTTGACCACGTGCGCGTAGAGCGACGAGGGCCCGGTCTCCAGCGCCGTGGCCACGCGGCGCATCGTCAGTGCCCCGTACCCCTCCCGCGCCACGATGCCGAACGCGGTGTCGATGATCGCGTCGACCGTGATCGGCTGTTTGCGCCCGCCGGACGAGCCACGGCGGCCCGCCGGGACGTCCGTGGCCAGCTGGTGCCGCGCCGCGCGCCGTTGCCGTGGAGTCGGTGACATGCGGGCAGTCTAACCCAGCCTACGAACAGTGTTCCCGCACACTTCGAACGCCGTTCGCCTTGTCGCGAACACTGTTCTGATGTAGAACGGTGTTCGTGACTACTGACCAGCGCACCTCCGGCGCACCCCCCTCGCTCACCCTGCCGCTGCGCACCGCATGGCTCGTCCTCGTCGTCGTGTTCCTCGCCGACCTCATGGACCTCGTCGACTCCAGCATCGCCAACCTCGCGGGCCCCTCCATCCGCGCCGACCTCGGCGGCGGCCAGGTCACCGTGCAGTGGGTGCTGTCCGCCTACACCGCCGCCTTCGCACTCGGCCTCGTCACCTCGGGACGGCTCGGGGACCTGCTCGGCCGGCGGCGGCTGTTCCTGCTCGGCATGACCGGCTTCACGCTGACCTCGCTGGCGTGCGGCCTCGCTCCCGACGCCGTGTTCCTGATCGTCGCCCGCACGCTCCAGGGCCTGTTCGGATCGGTCATGATCCCGCAGGGGCTGGCCCTGATGAAGGTCGTGTTCCCGCCCCAGCACCTGCGCAGGGCGCTGATGCCGATCGGCCCGCTGATGGGCGTGGCGACCGTGGCAGGCCCGGTGCTGGCGGGCTGGCTGCTCCACCTCGACCTGTTCGGCAGCCAGTGGCGCGCCATCTTCCTGATCAACGTCCCGGTCGGCGTGCTCGCCGCCGCACTCGCGTGGCGCGTGCTGCCCCGGCGTGGCGGCGAGGACCCGTCCGCCCGCCTCGACCTCACCGGCGTCGGCCTGCTCACCGCCGCCTCGGCCCTGCTCATCGTCCCGCTCATCCAGGGCCGTGAACTCGGCTGGCCCGCGTGGACGTACGTGATGATGGGCGCCGCGGTCGTCGTGTTCGCGCTGTTCGTGGTCTCCGAACGGCGCAGCGGCCACCCGGTCATCACGCCGTCGCTGTTCCGCAAGCGCAGCTTCGTCGTCGGGCTGGCGGTCGTGGCCGGGTTCTACGCCTCGCTGAGCGCGTTCGTCCTGGTCATCAACCTGCTGCTGCAGACGGGCCTGGGCTGGGACCCGCTGCGGACGGGTCTTGCGCTGATCCCCTGGGCGCTCGGCACCGCCGTCGCGGTCCTGCTCTCCGGCGCCGTGCTCGCCGAGAAACTGGGCCGCGCGAGCCTGCACCTGGGGCTGGGCATCGCCGTCGTGGGCCTGCTGGGCCTGTGGTGGTCCACCGCCCACTGGGGCGCCGACGTGACCGTCGCGAAGCTGGCGCCCGCGTTGCTGCTCACCGGGTTCGGTTCGGGGCTGGTCTTCGTCCCGCTGGTCGACTTCATCCTCGGCGACGCCACCACCGAGGAGGTCGGCACAGGCGCGGGCCTGCTCAACGCCGTGCAGCAGTTCGCCGGGGCGCTGGGTGTCGCCGCGCTCGGCACGGTGTTCTTCGCCAAGGCGGGGCACTCGTCCTTCGCGGCCGCCGAACTGGTCTTCGGCATCACCGCCGGCCTGAACGTCCTCACGCTGCTGCTGGTGGGGCTACTGCCCAGGCACGCGCAGCAGACCCACGGCTGAGCGGTTCAGCCCGTGCGCTTGCGCTTGGCCGTGGTCTTGCGGCGCGTCGTCTTGGCGGGCGGGGTGGCCCACACGTCGGGGAGGTTCTTGTCGACCAGCGCGGCCAGCGACTGCAGCGACGCTTCGAGGTCGACCCCCTCGGGGTCGATGAGGGCCTGCAGGTGGATCCCGATCGCGGCCCCGTTGAGCGCGACCGCGGTCGCCCGCTCCTGCGCCGCGGCGACGTCCGGGTCGGCGCCCTCCGGGCGCTGCGCCCGCAGCCACAGCTCCACGCCGTCGCGACGGTCCCTGAGGAACTCCAGGTACTGGTCGTGCACCCCGCCGGTGCTGCTCATGGCCTCGGTGAGCACCATGAACATCAGCGCGGAGTTGCCACTGCGCACCCAGGCGGCGTAGTCGGCCAGCAGCTTGGCCAGCGAGGGCAGGGTCCGGTACTGCTCCGAGCCCATGAACCGGTCGATCGCCCGCATGAGCACGGCCATCAGGAGGCCGTCCTTGTTCTTGAAGTGCCACGGGATGCTGCCCCGGCTGATCCCGGACCGCTCGGCGATGTCCACGAACGACGTGCGGTCGAAGCCGCGCTCGGCGAACAGCTCCTCCGCCGCGTCGAGGATGCGCCGGCGACTCTCGTCGCCGATCTCGTCAATGCGGCGCCGCCCTGGAGAACTCACGTGCGTCATCCTAGGCCGACAACCCCACCGACTCTATGCCGGCTGTTATAAAGCAGGACATGACGACGGTGGAGGCGCAGGGGTCCGGCAGCACGGTCCGGACGGAGGTACGCGACGGCGTGGGGCAGGTGACGCTGACCAGACCGGAGCGGCTGAACGCGATCACCCACCGGCTGCTGGCCGAGCTGCGGGACGCCCTGCTCGGCCTCGGCGAGCGGCGCGACGTCGGCGCGGTGGTGCTTTTCGGTGAGGGGCGGGCGTTCTGCGCGGGGCTCGACCTCGACGCGGGCCTCGCCGACCCGGCGATCGACGACCCGGTCGAGGCGATGCAGGCGGGCATGGCGGCGGGGGCGGCGGTCACGCTGGCGATGCGCACGATCCCGCAGCCGGTCGTCGCCGCGGTCCAGGGGCACGCCGTCGGAGCGGGGTTCGCGTTCGCCGCCGCGGCCGACGTCCGCTTCGTCGCCCCCGATGCCCGGTTCTCCGCCCCGTTCCTGCGACTGGGCATGACGGTCGGCGACTTCGGGCTTTCGTGGCTGCTGCCGCGCATCATCGGGCACGGTCGCGCCTCGCACCTGTTCTACTCGGCGGGCACGCTCGACGCGGAGCAAGCGGTCGCGTGCGGGCTGGCCGCGGAGGTCGTCGAGGATCCGCTCGCCGCAGCGACGGCGTTCGCCACGGAACTGGCCGCGCAGCCGCCGTACGGGGTGCGGGTGAGCAAGGAACTGCTCGAAGCCGGCGTGGGCTCGTCCCTGCGCGACCACCTCGAGGCGGAAGCCCGGGCACAGACGATCGGCGCGCTGACCGGATCGGCGCAGGCCGCCATGGCCGCCGCCCTGGCGGCGACGAAGCGGCGGAAGGGTTGATCATCCTTTGTAGACGGTGAGCACGTCGCGCACGGACCTCGTCATCATGGTGACCACGCCGGGCGCCAGCCGGACCCGCATGGTCGCCGGCATCCCGGTCCCAATGGCGCCGCCGACCTTGCCGAGGACCTGGTCGACATCCGGCCCTGGCCTACCTGACCCCGCCGCTCGCGTGACAGATGGTGCAACGGTACTGACCGATCGGTCACCCCAGCGGCCGGGCACCAGGCTCGCGAACGTGGCGCGGGCTAGCGTCGGTGGCATGGAAAATCCCGTGGTCAAGCGGCTGCTCGACGCCATCAACGCGCACGACCCCGACGCGATCGCCGCCAACTTCGCCGAGGACGTGGACACCTCGCACCCCGCTCACCCCGCGCGGGCGTTCGTCGGCAGGGAGAACGTCCGGAAGAACTGGGTCATGATCCTCAAGGCGTTCCCGGACATCCACGTCGAGGTCGTCGACTCGGTCACCGCAGGCGACGACTTCTGGGGCGAGTTCCACTACGTCCGGCCCGGTGCGACCGACATGCGCGGCGTCATCGTGATCACGGTGCGCGGCGACGAGATCGTGCGATCCCGCTTCTTCATGGAAGAAGTCGAACAGGCGCCCAGCGAGCACCCGATGCCGAGCGTGCCGGCCACGAGCGGCTGACCGCTCACCGCCCCGTCGAACCGTCGATCCACTCGCGCAGGATGTCGGCGTGGCCGGCGTGGCGGGCGGTCTCCTCGATCAGGTGCGTCAGCGCCCACCGGAGGCCGGGCCCGCCCCGCCGCACCGGAGCACCGAGATCGGCGCACCCGTCCAGCACCTCGTTCGCCCGCTTGACCGCCGAGCGGTACCGATCGACCACCTCGGCCACGCTGTCCTCCGGCGCGGCGCGGAACGTCGCCTGCCAGTCGGTCACCTTGTCGCCGAGGAACATCGCCCGCTCGACGAACGTCAGGTGGTTGAGCAGGCCCAGCAGGTTCGTGCCCGACGGCACCGCCGCCGTCCGGACCTCGGGCTCGGGCGCCCCCTCGACCTTCGCGGCGATCGACGTCCGCAGGTAGTCCAGGAACCCGCGCAGCACCTCGGCTTCGCTGCTTCCGGTGCGGGGCGGTGGGGTGTCGCGGCGACGAGGCATCACGCGGCCCGCCGGATGAGCAGGACGTGATCGGTGACCTCGGCGGTGGTCCCGTCCGGTCCGGTCGCGATCCGGCGGGGCGCGTCGGCCCGCTCGACCGTCCACACAGGACTTAAATTGAGGTTCGCGGCGATCTCCTGGGGCGACAGGAAGCGAGCGTTCTGGTCCCAGGACCAAGGTGCGACCGAACCGTGGTCGACGACCAGCAGGTGCCCGCCCGGGCGCAACGCGTGTGCTGCCGCGCGGAAGACCGTGGTCCGGTCCAGTTCGAACGGCGTGTGCAGGTAGTGGGCGCTGATCAGGTCGAACTCGCCGGGCGGGAAGCCGTCGCCGAGATCGTGCTGGAACGCGGTGATGCGGGCATCGAGGGCACGGACCTTCGAGACCGCCACGGCCGAGATGTCCACCGCGGTGACCTTCCACCCCCGGTCGGCGAGCCACAGCGCGTCACCTCCGCCGCCGCAGCCGAGGTCCAGCGCGTCGCCCGGCGGCAGGTCGGCGACGACTTCGGTGAGGCGGACGTTCGGGTTGGTGGCCGCCGGCAGGGACGCGTGCAGGTCGTCCCAGAACTGGACGTTCATGGCTACTCCTCGGGTCGGTGTCGGCCCCAGTCTGTCCAGCCGCCCGCGAATCCGGCACGAGATCTTGCCGTTCTGGCAAGCTGGACGCGTGAACACGGACGAAGTGCTCGCCTCCGTCGGGCCGCGGCTGCGGGCGCTGCGGCGCCAACGGGGCATCACGCTCGCCGAACTCGCGCGGATCACCGGCGTCTCCGAGAGCACCTTGTCGCGCCTGGAAAGCGGTCAGCGCCGGGCGACGCTCGAACTGCTGCTGCCGCTGGCCCACACCTACGGCGTGCCGCTGGACGACCTCGTCGGCGCGCCACCCACCGGCGATCCCCGCATCCACCTCACCCCGATCCACCGGTTCGGGATGACCTTCGTGCCCCTGTCCCGGCGGCCCGGCGGGGTGCACGCCTTCAAGATGGTCATCCCGTCCTCCCCGGAACCGCTGGAACCGATCCCGCAGACCCACGCCGGGTTCGAATGGCTGTATGTCCTCAGTGGACACCTGCGGCTGCTCGTCGGCGACCGGGACCTGGTCGTGCCGCCGGGTGAGGCGGCCGAGTTCGACACGTCCTCGCCGCACTGGCTGGGCAGCGCCGACGGCGGGGCCGTCGAACTCCTCATCCTGTTCGACCCGCAGGGCGTCCGCACCCACATCCCCGGCAGCTGACCGTCAGCCAACCGTCAGGTTCGCGGGCACCGGGCCGTCAGGCTCGGGCGGTGTGCTGGAGGGGCATTGGTCCACCGCCCCTTGGGAGTTCACCGTCATGGCCGCACTGCTCCACCGGCTCGGTGCCTGGGCGCACCGGCACCGCCGGATCGTCCTGGTCGCCTGGCTGGCCGTCCTCGCCGGCATCGGCGCGCTGTCCGCCACCGCAGGCGGCTCGTACGAGGACGACTTCTCGATCCCGGGCTCGCGTGCCCAGCAGACGCTGGACACCGTGTCGCACGAGTTCGCCGCCGCTTCGGGCGCCTCCGCGCAAGTTGTGTTCGTAGCACCCGAAGGACTCGAGGTCGCCGGGCAGAAACCCGTCATCGAACAGACGCTCGCCGCCGCCGCGAAGGCACCGCAGGTCGCCGGGATGGTGGACCCGTTCGCCGCGAAGATGATCTCGCCGGACGGTCGCACCGCGCTGGCGAACGTCAACTACGCCGAGAAGAGCGCCCAGCTCGCGGACGGCACGCTGGACGCGCTGGAGGACGCGTTCCAGCCCGCCCGCGACGCCGGGCTGCGGGTGGAGCTCGGCGGTTCCGCCTACGCGAACAGCTCCGACGACAGCGGCCAGGGCGCCGAAGTGCTGGGGTTGCTGATCGCGCTGGCCGTCCTCGTGATCACGTTCGGCTCCCTGATGGCGGCCGGGTTGCCCCTGCTCACCGCACTGCTCGGGGTCGGCGCGACCGTCGCCGGGCTGGCCGCCGCCTCCGGTGCGCTCACGCTGCCGACGACCGCGCCCGCCATGGCCCTCATGCTCGGGCTGGCGGTCGGCATCGACTACGCGTTGTTCATCGTGGCGCGGCACCGGTCGCAGCTGGCGGCAGGCATGCCCGTGGCGGAGTCGGCCGCTCGCGCGATCGGCACGGCGGGCACCGCCGTCGTGTTCGCCGGGCTCACCGTGGTGATCGCGCTGGCCGGGCTGGCGGTCGTCCGGATCCCGTTCCTGACCGCGATGGGCCTGTCCGCAGCCGGCTCGGTGGTCGTCGCGGTGCTGATGGCGGTCACCCTGATCCCGGCGCTGCTGGGCTTCGCCGGGGAGCGGCTGCGGCCGAAGCCCGGTTCGCGTGCCGCCCGGCGTGAGGCCGGACGGCCGAGCCTGGGTTCGCGCTGGGTCCGGTTGATCACCCGCCGGCCGCTGGTCACGGTGGTCACCGTCGTCGCGGCGCTCGGCGTCATGGCGGCGCCCGCGCTGGGGTTGCGGCTCGCGCTCACCGACAACGGTTCCGCTCCGGTGGCCAGCACGCAGCGCCAGGCGTACGACCTCACGGCAGCCGCGTTCGGCCCGGGCTTCAACGGCCCGTTGCTGGTACTGGCCGATCTGCGGGACGGGGGCGACGCCACGGCCCTGCCCGGGAAGCTCGGCGCAGTCGACGGCGTGGCCGCCGTGAGCGCCCCGCAGCTGTCCGCGGACGGCCGGTACGCGCTCCTGCGCGTGATCCCCGAGACCGGGCCGCAGGACGAACGCACCGAACAGGTCGTGGCCGACCTGGAGGCCGCGGGCGGGCCGTCCGTCGCGGTCACCGGCTCGACCGCCATCGCACTCGACATCTCCGACCTGGTGAGCGCCTCACTGGTGCCCTTCGCCCTGATCGTCGTGGGACTCGCGGTCCTGTTGCTGCTGCTGGCCTTCCGGTCGATCGTGGTGCCGCTGAAGGCGGCGCTGGGCTTCCTGCTCTCGGTCGGCGCGGCGCTGGGCGCGGTGGTCGCGGTGTTCCAGTGGGGCTGGTTCGCCGACCTGATCGGGGTTTCGCACACCGGGCCGGTGATCACCTTCATGCCGGTCATCCTCATGGCGGTCCTGTTCGGACTCGCCATGGACTACGAGGTCTTCCTGGTCAGCCGCATGCACGAGGTGTACGCCCGGAGCGGGGATCCGCGCCGCGCGGTCACCCGGGGCTTCGGCGCCTCGGCGCGGGTCGTGGCGGCCGCCGCGCTGATCATGGTCGCGGTCTTCGCGAGCTTCGTCCCGGCCGGTGACGCCACGTTGAAACCCATCGCCTTCGCGCTGGCGATCGGTGTGCTGCTGGACGCGTTCCTGGTCCGGATGACGCTCGTGCCCGCGGTGCTGGCGCTGGCCGGGCACCGGGCGTGGCGGCTGCCGCGGTCACTCGACCGGGTGCTGCCGAACCTGGACGTCGAGGGCGCGCGGCTCGCCGAGCCCGCGAAGACGCGTCGTGCCGTCCCCGTCGAGGTGGTGAGATAGGGGACGTGGACCGCATCCTGGTGGTGGACGACGACCCTGGCCTGCGGGAGCTGCTGTTGTCCGCACTGAAGTTCGCGGGGTTCGAGGTCGAGGCGGCCGGCGACGTGCCGGCCGCGCTCGCCGCGATCGACGCCCGGCCGCCCGACGCGATCGTGCTGGACGTGATGCTGCCCGGCACCGACGGTTTCGACCTGGTGCAGCTGCTGCGCTCGCGGGAGGTCCACGTGCCCGTCATGTTCCTGACCGCGCGCGACGAGCTGGACGACCGCGTGCGCGGGCTGCGGCTCGGCGGCGACGACTACCTCACCAAACCGTTCAACGTGGTCGAGGTCGCCGCGCGGCTGGAGGCGCTGCTGCGGCGGGCCCGCCGCGTGCCGCCGGACGTGCCGGAGGGCGTGCTGCGCTGCGACGACCTGGAAATGGACGAGGCACGGCACGTGGTGACCCGAGGCGGGCAGCCGGTCGAGCTCTCCCCCACCGAGTTCCGGCTGCTGCGGTACCTGCTCCTCAACGCCGGGCGGGTGGTCTCCAAAGCGCAGATCCTGGAACACGTCTGGCAGTACGACTTCGGCGGCGACGCGGGCGTGGTGGAACGGTTCGTCTCCAACCTCCGCCGCAAGATCGACCTGGGAGGTCCGTCGTTGATCCACACCGTGCGGGGGTTCGGGTACAGCCTGCGGCCGGTGCGGCGGTGAAGCGGCTATCGCGGTGGCAGCTGACGCTCGTCGGGCTGCTCGCCGGGCCGGAGGCCGCCGCCGTCACCGCCTCCGTCCAGAATGCTTTCGACGCCCAGCGGCGGGCCGAGGAACTGTTGCGCAGCTTCGTCGCCGACGCCAGCCACGAACTGCGCACACCGCTCGCGACCATGCACGGCTGGATCGACCTCTACGCCCAGGGCGGCCTCACCGATCCCGAGCAGCTCGACCACGCGATGGAACGGATGCAGGCCGAGGTGGACCGGATGCGGCTGCTCGTCGACGAGCTGGGCCTGCTGGCCCACCTGACCACGTCGAGGCCGCTGAACCGCGAGCCGGTGGACGTGGTGGCGCTGGCGGGCGAGGTGGTCGACGACGCGAGGGTGGTCAGCGCGGACCGCGTGATCACCCTGCGCGGGGCGGCGCGGGCGGTCGTCGACGGGGACGGGCCGCGCATCCAGCAGGTGCTGCGCAACCTCGTCGGCAACGCGGTGCAGCACACTCGCCCTGGCACGCCGGTCACCGTGACCGTCACCGCCGCCGACGACGAAGTGGCGATCGCGGTGAGCGACGAGGGCGAGGGGATCGCACCTGAGCACCTGCCGCACGTGTTCGAACGCTTCTACCGCGCCGATCCCAGCCGCAGCCGCGACGGCGGTGGCTCGACGGGCCTGGGACTGGCCATCGTGGAGGCGATCGTGACCGCGCACGGCGGCACGGCCGGGGTGACCTCCACGGTCGGCCAGGGCACCACGGTCCGGGTCACCTTCCCCACCACGGCACCCGCCGAGGACTGAGCGCTCACGACGTCCTGCTGTCGTACTCCCGTTGGCTCGCCTCGATTTCCGCGCTGCGCTCGACGGTCCAGTCGTAGAGGTGTCCAAACGGGACACGCAGTGACTCGCCCAACGGGGTCAGCGAGTACTCAACCCCGACGGGCGAGGTCGGCAGGACGGTGCGCCGGACCATCCCGTTGCGTTCGAGGCGGCGCAGGGTCTGCGTCAGCACCCGCTGCGTGATCCCGTCGAGACACCGCTTCAGCTCGTTGAAGCGCGCCGGGCGCTCCAGCACCGCCATGACCATCATGGACCACTTGTCGGCGATCTGGTCCAGGATCGGCCGGCTCGGGCAGTCGGCGCTGAAGAACGGTCGCGGCTCCCCCATGGTGTCCTCCAGGATCCTAGGTGCCTTGGAAGTGCGTTCTTGACCAGGCTAGCAGCGGAACCGAGGCTAGGTATGCATCGAATACCTGGATGCCTGTCAAGAACGGAGCACACCTCGTGCCTTCCTCCACCCTCCACACGAGCACCGACGACGGCGTGCTGACCGTCGTGTTCGACAACCCGCCCGTCAACGTCCTCGGTGCCACCACGATGCGGGAACTCCGTGATCTGCTGCTGCCCCTGCGCGAGGACCCTTCGGTGAAGGTCATCGTGTTCGAGAGCGCGAACCCGGAGTTCTTCCTCGCCCACGTGGACATGAACATCCTCGATCAGAGGGACGTGCTGGAGGAGCTCGCCGCGGCCGCGCCCGAGGGCGTGAACGTGTTCCAGGCCGTCGGCGAGCTGCTCCGGCACCAGCCGCAGGTCTCCATCGTCAAGCTGGCCGGCAAGGCCCGCGGCGGTGGTGCCGAGTTCGTCGCCGCGGCGGATATGGCTTTCGCCGCAACGGAAACCGCCGGACTGGGCCAGGTCGAGGCGTTGATGGGGATCACGCCGGGCGGCGGCGCCACCCAGTACCTGCGGGACCGGGTGGGCCGCAACCGCGCGCTCGAAATCGTGCTCACCGGGCAGTTGTTCGACGCCCCGACCGCCGCGGCCTACGGCTGGATCAACCGCGCCGTACCCGCCGCACAGCTCGACGAGTACGTGGCAGAAGTCGCCCGCACCATCGCCGCACTCGCCCCCGGCGTGGTCGCGGCGGCGAAGCGCGCCTTGCCTCCCACCGATTTCGGTTCCGCGCTGGTGGTCGAGGACGAGGCGTGGGCGTCCTTGGTCGGGCTCCCCGCCGCGCAACAGCTGATGGCCGCCGCGCTCGAAGCCGGCGCGCAGACACCGGAGGGCGAACGCGACATCGAATCGGTGCTGCGCAAGGTGAGCGCATCGGTCCTCAATGGAC
This sequence comes from Amycolatopsis sacchari, assembly GCF_900114035.1. Classification (GTDB taxonomy): domain Bacteria; phylum Actinomycetota; class Actinomycetes; order Mycobacteriales; family Pseudonocardiaceae; genus Amycolatopsis_E; species Amycolatopsis_E sacchari. The sequence goes on from NZ_FORP01000009.1 coordinate 130,656, forward strand.
AGTAGGGACATCGTGACGTGGCGGCTCAGTCGCTCGACGTCGAGCGCGCCCCCTCCCACGCCCGCCGCTCGTCGGCCGCCGGGTCGGTCTCCTCGCGCACGTCCTTTCCGAGCACCCCGACGCGGCGGCTGCCGAGCCGGTAGGTGGACCAGCCCGGATCGCCGTCGCGGATGAAGCGGACCCACGTGCCGTGCACGGTGTCGGCCACTTCACGCGAGGGCGAGTCGCCGATGAGCGGGTGGGTGGGCTCCTGGTCGATCGTGTCGAAGACGTACGGCAGCTCGGTGGCGTGCGCCGGGCCGAACCCGTTGTTCGAGCGGTCCTCGGGGTGGTCGAACCGGTACACCCACGTGGACGCGGCCGGTTCCCTGGCCTCGGCCACCCGGATCGCCGGCATGGCGAACATCCAGTCACCGAAGACGGCGGCCAGGACGTCTCCCGCCGAGGCGCCGGGCCGGTTGCGGCGGTACAACTCCAGACCGCTCCCCGACAACCCGTACCCCTCCGCGGAGGCGGCCAGCGCCGCGTCGTCCACCGCGTCGATCGCTCCGCCCGCCACGAGGAAGAACCGCCCTTCGTCGCGGTTCCAGCCGGTGAGCAACGGCACCGAAGCGCCCGCGCCCGACCGGAACGCGGTGAGCGGGTGGCTTTCCAGCACCTCGCCGTCGACGCTGGGCGCGAACGGGGTCAACGTCAACGCCAGGAACCCCCACCGAACCGGATCCGGTATCCCCTGCACGTCCCGCACCAGGTCGTCCACGGCGCGGGAGAGCACCGCGGGCTCGATCCGGGCGAACGCGGCGCGAGCCGGCTCGATGTCCAGGCGTTGGGCGAGGCGCCTGCTGACCATCCGCCCCAGCTCGTCGGTGAGGATGTGCAGTGCGCTGCCGCTCTGCGCGATGGCCCTGGCGAACAGACCCCGGCTCCGCTCCATGGACAGCAGCGTGGTCACGCTCATCGCACCCGCGGACTCCCCGGCGAGCGTGACCCGCTCCGGGTCACCGCCGAACGCGGCGATGTTGTCCCGCACCCATTCCAGCGCCGCTAGCTGGTCCAGCAGGCCCAGGTTCGCCCCGCCGTCGCCGAGGTGGAGGAAACCCTCGGCCCCCAGCCGGTAGTTGATGGTCACGCACACGACCCCGGCACGGGCGAACGCCGAACCGTCGTACTGCGCCACCGACCCGGAGCCGGCCACGAACGCGCCGCCGTGGATGAACACCAGCACCGGCAGGCCTTCCGCGCCGGGGTCGGGCGTCCAGACGTTGAGGTTCAGGCACTCCTCCCCCGGGATGTCGACCTCCGGCAGGAAAGCCCGGTACTGCGGCGGGTAGGGCTCCTTGGGCACCGTCGGCCCGTGTTCGACCGCGGGCCGCACCCCCTCCCACGGCTCGACCGGTTGCGGCGGCCGCAGCCGGTTGGCGCCGAACGGAGCCGCGGCGAAGGGCACGCCGAGGAACCGTGAAACACCTCCCTCGGACGTTCCTTCCACGATCCCGGCACGCACCTTGGTGCGTACCCGCGTTGGCGCCGTTGCCATGGTTCCTCCCGCTGTCGTCCGGTTTCAGCTCCCTGCGCGCAGGGTGGTCTCCGCCCACCGGCGGAACGTCGTCACCGGCAGCCCCAGCCGCGTGGCGAATTCGGGCCGCGCGGGTGCCGGGTGCGCACTCATGTGCTGCTGTCCCTGCAAGAGCGCCGCCAGCGGACCTTCCGCCGGCACCGGGCTCGCGGGCAGCTCGATGGTCGTTCCGAGGACCTCGGACAGGATCCGGGCCGCCTCCCGGAAGCTCAGCACGTCACCGGCGAGTTCGAGTTCGGCACCGTGGAACCGGTGCGGTCGGGCGAAAGCCGCGGCTGCGGCGGCGCCGATGTCGGCGACCGCGACGAAGGGGAGCCGGACGTCGAGGTCGGCGGCGACGTGGAGCCGGTCCGACGTCAACTCGGCGAAGTAGACCGACGGGCGCACGAAGTTCTCCATGAACGTCGCGGGGCGCAGGACCGTCCACTGTGGAAAACCCGCACCGCGCACGAGGTCCTCGACCGCGGCCTTGCTGTGGTAGTAGGCCCGCATGGGCGCACCCCAGCGTGACTCGTCGAAGTTCTCGAGGTCGACCGTGCCCGTGCCCGAGACGGAGGTGTGCACGAACTGCTCGACACCGGCGGCGAGGGCGGCGTCGACGAGGTTGCGCCCGCGGCGGACTTCGGCATCACTCGCCGGATCGGTGAGATCGGGCGTCTGCACCGAAAACACCGCGCGAGCGCCGTCGAGGGCGTCCTTCAGCGACGGGAGGTCGTCGAGGTCGCCCCGGACGAGCGTGGCGCCCAGCTCACCGACTGCGGCGGCACGCTCGGCGCCGGGGTCCCGGACCAGGGCGCGCACCGGGACGCCGGCGGCCAGCAGCGCGCGGGCGACGGCGCCGCCCTGCTTGCCGGTCGCTCCGGTGATCAGCACGAAAGACGGTGGCGTGGGCACGGCGATCCTCTCCGGGAGATAAGTGGGGTGGTACCCCGTTTTCCGCCCGCTACGATATGGGGCGCCCCTCCGTTTGTCCAGAAGAAAGGTCGTGCCGTGGTGAAGTCCGAGGCCAGGCCCCGCGCGGACTGGCAGCGCAACCACGAACGGCTCGTCGCCGCGGCCGCGGCGCTGGTGGCGCGGGACGGCGCGCAGGTCTCGCTCGAGGAGGTCGCCCGCGAGGCCGGGGTCGGGTCGGCCACCCTGCACCGGCACTTCGCCTCCCGGCACGCACTGCTCGAAGAGGTCTTCCAGGATTCGCTGGAGCGCCTCCGCCGGAGAGCGGGTGAACTGGCGGGCGGAGATGCCCGGACCGGACTGGTCACCTGGCTGGAAGAACTGACCGTCGCCGCCGCGGACACCCGCGGCCTGGCCGCCTCGCTGGGCGCCGGCGAAACCTGCCACACCATCATCCGCGACGCGACGACGGACCTGGTGAACCGCGCACGCACCGCGGCCGCCGTCCGCCCCGAGGTGTCCCCCGACGACCTGCTCACCCTGGTGACGGCCGTGTCCCTCGCCACCGAAGGCGACGCGGCGACGGCCCGCCGCCTGCTCGGACTCGCACTGGTGGGCGTGCTGCCCTGAGCGTCAGCGCTTGCCGTAGGCCGCACGGAGGTGGTCGCCGATCATCGCGATGGCCGTGCGCGCCGTGTCCAGGTGCTTGAAGTGCGTGAAGCCGTGGTCGACGCCGGGGAACTCGTGGTAGGTGACGTCGGCGCCGTGCGCGCGGGCTCGCTCGGCGAAGGCGCGCATGTCGTGGCGGAGGGTGTCGAAGCCGCCGGTGAGGATCAGCAGCGGTGGGAAGTCACCCGGTTCCGGGTACCGGGCCGGTGACACCACCGGATCGGTCAGGTCGGCGCCGAGGAGGTAGGTGTCGCGGATCATCCGCAGCATCCAGGGTCCGATGACCGGGACCCGCCGCGGGGAGGTGCGGCTCTCGTCGGGCAGGGAGAAGTCCGACGCGCCGTATTCCAGGCTGGCGGCCACCGGCGCGGGTTTCCCGTCCTGCAGCGCCTGCACGAGCACGCTCAGCGCGAGCTTCGCACCCGCGCTGCCCCCACCGACGGACACCCGGTCCGCGTCCCAGCCCCGGTTCCCCGCCTGGTCGAGGATCCACGAGTAGGCGTCGTAACACTCCTGCTCCGCGACGGGGAACCGGACCTGCGGGGCCACGTCGTAGTCGGGCAGGACCACGTAGCAGGACAGTTCGCTGGCCAGGTACCTGGCGACGTTGTCCTCCTGCTCCGGACGGCGCACCGCGAACGCGCCGCCGTGGAGGAGCAGGTGCACCGGAGGGCGCCGTCCCGCGGACAGTTCCGCCTCCAGGTCGGCCGGGACCGGTGAGTACAGCAGGGCGCGGATCTCACCGTGGCGGGTCGGGATCGCGATCCTCGCCGGTGCGGCAACGGGTTTCGTGGCGAACTGCAGGTCCCGCGATTCGAGCAGGAGCCTGCCCAGTAGCGGGAAGAACACCTGGAACGCGCGGGCGAGCAGCGCGGGCCGCCAGGCGATGGCGGGATCTTTGAAGGGCATCAGGCGGTAGCCCTCACGCGCTGTCCGACGGCTCGTCGGCGATGGTGACGGTCATCTCGGCGGGCTCCTGAACTTTGTTAACGTAGCCCCGTGGCGAAGGGCATCACGCGGGAACGGATCGTGACGGCGGCACTCGAACTGCTCGACGAGAAGGGCATGGACGCCCTCACCGTGCGCGCTCTCGCGTCCCGGCTCGACGTGGCGGCACCCGCACTGTATTGGCACGTGCGCAACAAGCAGGAGCTGCTCGACGAGATGAGCACTTTCGTCATGCGCCGCGTCACGGACGCGCTCTCGTCGATTCCCGCAGGGGCAGACTGGCGGGACGACCTGGCCACGTACGGCCGGGTGCTGCGCACGGAGTACCTCCGCCACCGGGACGGCGCACGCATCTTCAGCGGCACGCGCTTCTCCGACCCCGAGGTCGTGAAGGCCAAGGAATCCTGGCTCGCGCGCCTGACCGAAGCCGGGTTCTCGCTCGCCGAAGCCGACGACGCCATCGAGCTGGTCACCGCGTTCGTCGTCGGTTTCGTCATCGAGGAGCAGGAGCGCAGCCAGTCCGCCGGCATCGACCCGGCCCGCTATTCGCTGGCCGACCGCGACGCGTGGCTGGGTGAGGGCGCCGAACTGGTCAAGGCCGCAGGCCACCTCCGCGACGACGGCGACCAGCGGTTCGAACGGCACCTCGCCGTCCTCCTCGACGGGCTCGCGGCGCAGTCACGCTGACGGCGGAACGACCTCAGGCCGTGGCGTCGAGGTCCAGTGTCGTGCCGCCACCTTCGGCGGCGTGCTGCGCCATGCGCCGCTCCAGCGCCTTGCGGCTGAGGTCGAGCAGGTCCTCCGTCGTGTTGTACGTGACCAGTTCGGCGAGTTCGGGCGAGTACCGTTCCACGATCTGCCGCACCCGGATCGCCGCGAGGGAACCCAGCGTGTTGTACACCTCGACGAAGATCTCGTACGCCTCGCGGCGCGGCCACTTCGCCGGCAGCAGGTTCGACGGCAGGTCCGGGTCGATGCCCGGGAAGCTCCGCCAGCTGTCCATGATGTGCGTGCGCGACAACAGCGCCTGGCTCGCACCCACGTCCCCGTCGCGGACCTGCGTGCGAAGGCGCCCGTACGTGGTGATGAACTCGTGGTACCGCGCGGCGATCTCGTCGAGGTCCCAGGCGTCGATCGCGCGCCGCGCGGACGGCGGGTGCTCCGTGGCGCGGAAGATGGTGACCTCCCGCAGACCCAGTTCGTCGAACTCCTGCCGGGCCTGTTCGGCGACCGGCCGGGCCGACACCCACGTGCCGTCGTAGAGCGGGGCGAACCCCAGCCACCGCAGGCGCGAGTAGACCGAGTAGCGCGAATCGCGCTCGCGCTCCGACAGCGAGAACATCGCCACCGTCCACCGGCCGTCCCAGGACTCGTTCTCCTGGCCGAACGAGATGAACCGGTAACCCCGCGCCAGCAGCATGTCCGACGCGCCGGGCGCGAGACCGTAGTAGGAGTTGCGGCCCACCTTCGACGAGACGACGACACCCCGCCGGGCCAGCCGGTTGAGCGCCGCGCGCGCCGCGGTGAGGCCGATGTCGAACTCGCCCAGCAGCGCGACGAGCGCGGCGGAGGGCAGGTGCTCGTCGCGCAGCACCCAGTAGTCGCCGAGCAGCGTGGTCAGCAGGTGCTGCGAGGAGGTCCCCGCCTGCGACCTCGGCAGCTGCGGCGGCTGCGTGCCGGTCATCCGATCACCCCCCGGGTCGACGAAGCATAACCGGCCTGCGATCGGGCCAGCCGCATCAGCGCGACGGAACTCGTCCAAGCATGACTTAGCACGACACAAGTTGACAAGATGTGACGGCAAAGTACCGCGTTTTTACCGAAAACTCCCTGTCAGTCACGGTACGTGCATCATCGAACCCGTCCGCCGCCACAGCACAGCTCCAACCGATACGCGACAGAATCATTGACAGTCGGAAGATCTGCGGATTATGGTCCAGCCCACACTCGCCGGACGGCGACCGGCTGCGCGCGCACCGGGCAGCCGGCGTTCGGCCGCTCCCCAGTGTCGAGGAGGACACGATGCGCAGACTTTCGCCGGGCAGGCGGCGCGCCCCCGCTGTGCTCGCCACCGCCACCGCGATGTCACTGGCGTTGTTCGCGGCCGCGGCCTGTTCGCCGGCCGGCGGCGGCTCGCCGTCCAGCGGTTCGGCGTCGAAGCTCACCCTGCAGTTCACCGGTCCGCCGATCAGCCTCAACCCCGCGCTGGGCGGCAACGGACTGTCCACGATGTACACCGCGCTCGCCTACGACCCGCTGATCTACCTCAGCGGCGACGGCAAGCTGGTCCCGGACCTGGCCACCGAGTGGCACTACGTCGGCGAGGGCAACAAGGTCTTCGAGCTGACCCTGCGCCAGGGCGTCAAGTTCACCGACGGCAGCCCGCTCACGGCCGACGCAGCCGTCGCGTCGATGAACTACTTCCTCAAGGCGGGTGGCGGACTCGTCAGCAACGCCGGGCCGATCGACTCGATCACGGCGGCGGCCCCCGACAAGGTCCGCGTCACGTACAAGTCGGCGAACCCCGACGCCGCCATGACCATGACGCAGTACTACGGGATCGGCTCGATCATCGGGCCGAAGGGCCTTGCCGACCCGCAGTCGCTGCTGACCACCAGCGACGGGACCGGGCAGTACGTCTACAACGGCAAGACGTCGGTGGCCAACAGCCGCTACGACTACGACAAGAACCCGGCCTACTTCAACCCCTCCGCCCAGATGTTCGGCGGCGTGAGCATCCGCGTGATCGGGGACGCGCAGGCGGTGCTGTCCGCCACGCAGACCGGGCAGGTGCAGTTCGCGGCCGGCAGCTCCGCCACCGTGGACGCCGCGAAACAGGCCAACCTCACGGTCCTCTCGGCGCCGTTCTTCAACTGGAACCTGATCCTCGCCGACGCGGCGGGGACGGTCAGCAAGCCGCTGGGCGACGTCCGCGTCCGGCAGGCCATTGCGTACGCGCTCGACCGCAAGGGCCTGGCCAACGCGCTGGGCGGCCAGTACGCCGGCCCCAGCACGCAGGTCCTGCTGCCGGGCCTCGACGGGTACGTCCCCGAGGCCGGCTACACCTACGACCTCGCCAAGGCGAAGAGCCTGATGGCGGAGGCCGGCTACCCCGACGGGTTCCCGCTGACCGTCCTCACCGAGTCGGTGATCGACCGGAACACGACCTACTCACAGGCCATTGTGGACGCTCTGGGTGCCATCGGGATCAAGGCCACCCTGCACGTGGAGGCCACCGGCATCGGCCAGTTCTCCGGTGACGCGCTGAGCAAGCAGTACGCCGCGATCATCTTCCCCAGCGCGGGTACCGACCTGTTCCAGGTGCACAACCAGATCTCGGCGGGGCTGTTCAACCCGTTCGGCCACAAGGACGAGCAGCTGGACACGACGCTGGCGCAGGCTTTCGCGGCCGACGGTGCCGAGCGGACCCGGCTGTACCAGCAGGCCTCGCAGCGCTACCAGGACCTCGCCTGGTACGTGCCGGTCTTCTCCACCGAGAACCTCCTCTACGTCAGCCCGAAGCTGGACAACGTCAAGACCTCGGAGCTCAACCCCAACCCGATGCCGGTCGCGCCGACGCCGGAACTCGCCTGGCGGAACAAGTAGGCCAGGGGGAACCGATGACGCGGGAAGGAGGACGACTGCCGTGCTGAAACTGCTGGCCCACCGGATCGCGTTGTCGATCCCGCTGATCCTGCTGGTCTCGGTGGTGGTGTTCGCGCTCGAGTCGCTCGTGCCCGGCGATCCGGCGCAGACCGTGCTCGGGCAGGCCGCGACCCCGGAGAGCATCGCGGCGCTGCACCAGCAGATGGGGCTCGACCAGCCGTGGCCCGAACGCTACTGGAACTGGCTTTCCGGTCTACTGCACGGAAATCTCGGCACCTCGCTGTTCACCGGCGACGACGTCGTGTCGGCGCTGAACACGCGGCTGGGCATCACGGTGTCACTGGTGCTGTGCTGCGTGGTCGTCAGCGCCGTGGTCGGCACCGCGCTCGGCCTGTTCAGCGCGGTGCGCGGCGGCCCGGCCGCACGCGTCGTCGACGTGCTGTCGCTGGCCGGGCTGGCGTTGCCGAACTTCTGGGTCGCGATCGTCCTGGTGGCGTTGTTCGCCGTGAAGGTGCGCCTGTTCCCGGCGACCGGCTACGTGCCGTTCGCCGAGTCGCCGGGGCAGTGGGCGCGCTCGCTGGTCCTGCCGGTGATCGCGCTCAGCCTGTTCGGGATCACCGCGGTGGCGAAGCAGGCCCGCGACTCGGCGCTCGACGTGCTGGACACCGACTACATCCGGGTGCTGCGCGGCAACGGCGTCGCCGAATCGCGGATCGTGTTCAAGCACGTCCTGCGCAACGCCGCCATCCCGGTGGTCACGGTGCTGGGCGTGGTCGCGGTCTCGATGCTCAGCGGCACGGTGTTCGTCGAGGGGGTGTTCGTGCTCCCCGGGCTGGGCAGCCTCGCCACGCAGGCCACCACGGACCACGACCTGCCCGTCATCCTCGGCATCGGCGTCTACTTCACCGTGGTGGTCATCGTCATCAACCTGCTCGTCGACCTCGCGTACGGCGTGCTCAACCCGAAGGTGCGGGCGTCATGACCACAGTGCCCGAACCGGCGGCCACCCCTCCGGCGGCCGGCACGAGCCTGGTCCGCTCCGTGCTCACGTCGCCCCGGGGTGCGATCGCCGTCGCGTTCCTCGTCCTGCTCGTGCTCGCCTGCGTGCTGGCGCCGCTCATCGCGCCGTACGACCCGCTGGCGCAGCACCTGTCCGCGGTCCGGGCGGGGCCGTCGGGGGACTACTGGCTGGGCACCGACAGCCTGGGCCGCGACCTGCTCAGCCGGCTGCTCCACGGCGGCCGCAGCTCGCTGCTCGGTGTGCTGGAAGCCGTCGTCGCGCAGCTGGTCGTGGCTGTCCCTTGTGGACTGTTCGCCGGGTACCGCGGCGGCGCCTTCGACCGGATAACCATGCGTGTCGCGGAAGTGGTGATGTCCGTACCGGTCATCATCATCCTGCTGGCGGTCCTGTCGATCTTCGACCGCAGCATGACGTCGGCCATGATCGCGTTCGGCGTGCTCGGCTCGGCGGGGCTGATGCGGGTCGTCCGCGGCGCGGCGCTCGCCGCACGCGAGGAGCTGTACGTGACGGCGGCCGAGCTGATGGGCCTGTCGAGGCTGCAGGTCGTCGTGCGGCATGTGCTCCCCCGCTGCCGCGGCGTCATCGTCGTCCAGGCGTCGTTGTTCGCGGCCGTCACGCTCGGGGTGCAGACCGGTTTGACGTTCCTGTCGCTGGGACCGCCCCCGCCCGCGCCGACGTGGGGCGGCATGGTCGCCGACGCCGCTTCGGTGTTCAACCAGGACGCGTGGATGCTCGTGCCGCCCGGCGTCACCATCGCGCTCACCGTGCTCGCATTCGGCGTGCTAGGTGACGTCGTCCGCGATGCCAACGCGGAGAAGCAGGCCGCCGCACCCCGCGCCCGGCGCAGGCGCCACACGGCCCCGGCCACAGGTGCCACACCGCGGGAAGACGTGCTGCTCTCGGTGCGGGACCTGTCGGTCGCGACCGATGGTGAGCACCCGCTCGCCCTGATCGACGGGGTCGGCTTCGACATCGAGGCCGGGGAAACCGTCGGCCTGGTCGGCGAATCGGGCAGCGGCAAGACCATGACGGCGCGTGCCGTGATGGGCCTGCTGCCCCGCAACTGCCGGATCGCCTCCGGGGCGGTCGTGTTCGACGGCAAGCCCATCCATGGTCTGGACCAGCGCGCGTTCCGCGAGCTGCGCGGCAGGCGGATCGCGATGATCTCCCAGGAGCCGATGGCCGCGCTCGACCCGTCCTTCCGGATCGGGTCGCTGGTCGCCGAGGTCGTCCGCGCGGTGGACGACCTCAAGGGCGCGGCGTTGCGCGCCAGGGTGGTCGAGCTCCTGCGCATGGTCGAGATCCCCGACCCCGAGGGCGTCGCCCGCCGGTTCCCGCACCAGATCTCCGGCGGGATGGCCCAGCGGGTGGCGATCGCGATGGCACTGGCCGGGCGGCCGGAGCTGCTCATCGCCGACGAACCCACGACCGCGCTCGACGTGACCGTGCAGGCGGAGATCCTCGACCTGCTGCGCTCGCTGCAGCGGGAAAACCACATGGCGATCCTGCTCGTCACGCACAACTGGGGTGTCGTCGCCGACCTGTGCACGAAGGTCGTCGTCATGTACGCCGGGCAGGTGGTCGAGACCGCGAGCGCCGCGGACATCTTCAGCAGGCCCGCGCACCCCTACACGCGGGCGCTGTTGCAGTCCAGCCCGGAGAACACCCCGCTCGGCGAACGCATCCGGGCCATCCCCGGCACGGTGCCCTCACCACACGAATGGCCGACCGGCTGCCGCTTCGCGAGCCGGTGCGACCTCGCGCGGCCGGAGTGCACGGAGGGAGCGATACCCGTGGAAGCGCTTTCCGGAGACCGGATCTCGCGCTGCATCAGGATCGACGCCCTGCTCGGCGAGGAGGTGAGCCGGTGACCGCGTTGCTCGAAGTCGAGGGGCTGTGCGTCGACTACCCGGTCAAACGACGGCAGAGCTTCCGCGCGGTGGACGGTGTCGACCTGACGGTGGCCGCCGGGGAGACGCTGGGGCTGGTCGGCGAATCGGGGTCCGGGAAATCCACGATCGCCAAGGCGATCCTGGGCATCACGCCGGTCACCTCGGGCACGATCCGGTTCGACGGCGTCGAGCTGGACCCTCGGCGCGTGCGGCGGCGCACCCCGGTCACCGACATGGGCGTCGTCTTCCAGGACCCGGTCAGCTCGCTCGACCCGGCCAAGACCGTCGGCTACACCGTGGCCGAGCCCCTGCTCGCCCGGAAAGGCGGGGACAGGGCCGAGGTGCGCCGGCGGGTGGCGGAGATGCTGGAACTGGTCGGGCTGCCCGCGGGCGCCGCTTCCCGTTACCCCGCCCAGTTTTCGGGCGGCCAGCGCCAGCGGATCGCGATCGCGCGGGCGTTCGTCGTCCGGCCCCGGCTCGTCATCTGCGACGAGGCGGTCAGCGCGCTGGACCTGTCCGTCCAGGCGCAGATCCTCAACCTGCTGTCCGACGTCCAGCGCGAACTGGGCGTCAGCTACCTGTTCATCTCGCACGACCTGAGCGTCGTCGAGCACATCTCCGACCGCGTCGTCGTGCTCTACCGGGGACGCGTCATGGAAACCGGCACCGCCCGCGAGCTGGTCCGGTCGCCCCAGCACCCCTACACGCGGGCGCTGCTGGCGGCCGCTCCCGTGCAGGACCCGGCGCGGCAACGCCGACGCCGGGAACTGCGGGAGAGCTACCGCGTCCAGCGCGGCCCGGCGTTGCCTCTGGCCGACTCGTGCCCGTACGCGCACCGCTGCGGCTTCGCCGTCGACGCGTGTTTCCAGCGGCAACCGGTGCCCCAACCGGGCGCTGCGGGCGGGATCGTCACCTGCCACCGCCACGGCGACCTGCCGGCCGTCCAGGTCGAGGAGGTGGCATGACGGCGCCGCTCGGGACCGCGCGGCTTCCCGGCACCGGCTTCGGCGTGGACCTGGAATCCGCCGGGTACCGCGAAGACGAGTACCTCTTCAGCGGCAGTGCGACGACGTGGACGTACGACTCGCGGATGCGCGCGGTGGCCGAGGACAGCGAAGTTCCTTACACGACGCGGATCCTCGTCCGACGACCGGTGGATCCCGCGCGTTTCAACGGGGTCGTGCAGGCCGAACCGCTCCATCCGGAGTACGACACCGCACCCACGTGGCGCGCGCTGCACCCGTGGATCCTGCGGACCGGCGCGGCGTGGGTGGGCATCACGCAGGAGCCGCGGATGGCCGAATCCCTGCGCACCGAGTTCGATCCCGGCCGGTACGGCTCGCTCTCGATCCCCGCGCCGAGCCTGCGTTACGACATCGTCGCCGACGTCGTCACAGCGCTGCGGACCGGAAAGCTCTGGGACGGGCCGGAAATCGCGCGTGCGTACCTGTCGGGCTGGTCGATGACCGGCAGCTTCTGCCGCGTGTTCCTCGGCGAAGGTTTCCACGAACGGCGGCGCCTGCCCGGCGGCGCACCGGTGTTCGACGGGTACGTGGTCGCCATTTCCTCGGGCGGCGCGGAACGCGCCGGTTACCCGGGACTGTCGGACATGCCCCCGATGGACGACGCGCGGCGGACCATCGGCGGGCACGACGTCCCGGTGGTCGAACTGCTCAGCGAGGCCGAGTCGGAAACCCACGAACCGGTCCTGCGCCCGGACAGCGACGAGCCGGACGACCGTTACCGGCTCTACCAGGTCGCGGGCACCTCGCACGACAGCACCGGCCCGCGGCACGTTCTGACGAACCAGGAACAGTACCGGCGCCGCGGGCTTCCGGTGCCCAGCCAGCGGATCATCGAGACCCCCAGCGATGCGCGGCTGGATTTCGTGGCCCGCGCGGTGTTTTCGCTCCTGGACCGGTGGGTCGCGGACGGCACGCCGCCTCCGCGAGCGGACCGGTTCACGTTCGCCGACGGCGACCTCGCACGCGACGACCAGGGCAACGTCCTGGGCGGCATCCGCACGCCGTGGGTGGAGGTTCCCGTCGCGCGGTACCACCCGCACAGCACGCCGGTGCCGGGGGCGTGCGTGCCCTCGCCGTGGATGCCGATGATCGAGCCGGAGGCCATGACCTGGCTGACCGGCAACATGACTCCCTTCCCCGCCGAGCTGCTGAGCAGCCGCTACCCCACGGCCGACGACTACCTCACCCGGTACCGCGAAAGCTGTTTCGCCCTGGTGGATCAGGGTTTCCTGCTCTGGGGCGAGGTCGAACCGCTGCTGGTCGCGGCGGAGCAGCGCGCCCTGCACTTGCTCCCCTCATCGTAGATTTCCGGAGGTTTCCCATGCCCTTCTTCGAGTTGCAGGACGTCAAGCTGTGGTACGACGAGTACGGCACCGGTGACGAGGTGGTGCTGTCCAGCGCGTCCGGCTTCGACCGGTACCCGGCTGTGCTCGCGGACGCGCCCACCGGCTGCCACGTGTTCACGATCCAGGCGCGGGGGTTCGGCCGGTCCAGCCACCTCAGTGCGCCGCCGGAGCAGGGCTGGCTCGACCAGTGGGCGGACGACGTGCTCGCGTTCGCCGACCACCTGGGCGTGTCGCGGTTCGTCTACACGGGAGTGTCGCACGGCGCCGGGATCGGCTGGCACATCGCGCGCCGTCACCCGGAGCGGCTGAAGGCGCTGGTGTCGGTGGTGGGCACGCCGCACGACCGTGCCGGGGACACGTCGTCGTCGGCGGGCCGGCGCGCGATCGTCGAAAACCGGAAGGACACGGGGGTGCTGGAGGAGCAGTTCCGCATCCTCGGCGGTGCCACGGACACCCCGGAACAAGCCGCTGTCCGCGAGGAGACGATCGCGGCGCTCGTGCGGCACCACCTCGAGTACAGCGACGAAGAGGCGCGGATCAACCAGGGGATGCCGTTCCCGGAAGCCAAGACGAACGACGAACTCGCGGCGATCCTGCGCACGATCGACCTGCCGGTGCTCATCCTCGCCGGCCTGCGCGACGGCGTCATCTCGCCGGAGTCCACGTTGCGCGCGGCGAGGAACGTCCGGCGCTCGAAGGCGGTCCTCTTCGAAGACGAAGGCCACTTCATCGCCCGCGAACGCCCGGAGCGGCTCGTCGCGGAGGTGGCCGTGTACCTGGAGGAGCTGAAGGCGCGGTAGGGCGGGGTACCAGCCGGAGCCGGGCCTGAGCTCCCGGCTCCGGCCCACGCCGACCGTTGAGACGACATCGCGTCAACTGACCACCGCGCCCGCCGGCAGCTCTCAAATGGAACACAGCCCGGGTGCCATCGTCAATGTCCATCAAACTAATCCGTTCGGCGTGACCTTGGACTGGGAACTTCGGAACGAGTTCGAGGAAGCAATTTCCAACGAAGAAATCTCCCCGGAAGCAAGGACGGCCAGGTACCGCCGCCGCATCACCGTCCGGGAAATCATGCTCGACGCCACCCTCCGGCTCCTCCACACCGCGGGGTTCATCACCATGAAGGACCACGAAGAGGGCGACTACTACCACTACCGCGTCATCGCCGCCCCCGGCGACTACCCATCCTGATCTGCCAGCCGTTCTGACCGGCTACCGCAGTCAATCTCGGGGTGCCATACGACGCAGGCAATTTTTTGTCACCGGGCGATCCTCCGTAGGGAGGCGTCCGCACACCAGCCGGTGTCCCTCGGCAGGTCAGCGCCTTGTCCCACGCGTCGCGGTCCTGCAGACGCGCGAACCGACTCACCGCAGGCGTCAAGACTGCGGGTTCGAGCACATCGGCCTGGCTCATGAACTACCCGAACCGGAACTCCCCCGGTGAGCGATTCCCGCCCCACCCCACCTCCACGGTACTTCTTCCCACGGCGTAACGGATTCCGCCGCTTGGACGAATACCCGTCCGACGCCGAAGGAGAGGTGGCCCATGCGCAAGCGCACGGTTCTGGCAGGTCTGGTCGCGGCCGGGCTCGTGATGGCCTCGGCCCCGTCGGCGGCCGCCGACCCGGCCGAAGTGGAGACGAGCGTGTCGCAGGCGTCTGTGCTCGCCGGGGACACGGTCACCGTCACCGAAAAGGTCACCAACGTCCACGACTTCTCGATCCTGCACCCGACCGTCCGGCTGTTCAGCACCCCCGACGCCCTCACGGGGTACGCGTCGCTCGTGGACTGCTCGGCGAGCTGCACGACCCTGCCGAACGGCTTCCAGGCGACGCTGCCCGAAGCGCTGGACGGGTTCGCCTCCGCCACGGTCACCTTCACGCTGCGGATCGCCCCCGGCGCGCCGAACCTGCGGGAAACCCTGCAGGGGCAGCTTTCCGGCAGCAACTACGCGACCCCGCCCGTCGACGGGCCCACGCTCACGGTCACCGCGAAGGCCGACGGCGCCGTGGGCCTCACCGCCACCCCGAAGCTTGGCCTGCTCGTGCCACGCCTGGAGTTCACGGTTTCGGTGCGCAGCCTCGGCCCGGGCCCGGTGCAGGGCGCGGTGGTCACCACCACGTTGCCGTCCGGCCTCAACGCGAGCGGTTGCACGCCGGGAGCGGGCACGGTCGCGTGCACGTTCCCCGACGTTCCCGCCGGTGAGGCCCGGACGGCCACGTTCTCCGTGCCGCTGAGCCTGCTTTCGCTCGGGCTGCCCTACACCTTCACGGCCCGGCAGACGGCGTCCGCGAGCCTCGATCCCGTCGCGTCGAACGACTCCGCGAGCACCACGTGCACCGTGCTGACGCCGCTGCTGGTGAGCTGCCGCTGACGCTCACCGGTCCGCGATGGTCACGACCAGCAACCCGGCACCCACGACGATCGTGGGGACGTACCGGACGACCTTCGTGAGGGCTTCGCGAATCCTGAGGTGCAGAACCACGGAAAAGACCGACTCGAGAACGACCACGACAGCGGCGGCGACGCCGACCGGCCGTACCTCGAGGCCGATCAACAACCCCGCCCCCACAAGGAACTCGACGAGCCCCAGGTAGCGGAACAGCCCGTACGGAACGCGGAGCGTGTCGGCGTTCGAGCGGAAGACGCGGAGCCCGATCAACCTCAGCGGACCGACCACGAGCAACAGACAGCCGAAAACGACGGTCAGCGTGACGTAGAACGTGTGCATCGCAATCCCTTGTCCGGTGCGGCCGAAGCCCGGCCGCACCGGAGAAGTTAACCGGGAGCACCCGTCCGTTTGCCTAAAGTGAGAGCATGACCGACGGTTTGACCCGCTCCTCGCGGGCCGACGCGCGCGACAACCGGGACCGCATCCTGGAGGCGGCTCGCGCGCTGTTCTCGGCGGAAGGACTGGCCGTGCCGATGCGGGAGATCGCCCGGCACGCCGGCGTCGGTCCCGCCACGCTGTACCGGCACTTCCCGACGAAGGAATCCCTCGTCACCGAGGCTTTCACCGAGCAGATGGGCAAATGCGGCGCGATCGTCGAGGAAGCGCTCGCCGATCCCGATCCGTGGCACGGGTTCTGCACCCTGGTCATCCGGGTGTTCGAGCTGCACGCCCAGGACCGCGGCCGCACGGCCGCGTTCCTCTCCGCGTACCCCAAGGCGCTGGCGCTCGACAACACCCGCGCCGGCACCCTGGCGAACGCGGCCGAACTGGCCCGCCGCGCGAAGGCGGCCGGGAAGCTCCGCCCCGACTTCGTCGTGCAGGACCTCATCCTCATCATCATGGCCAACAGCGGCGTGAGGGCGACCGACCCGCACGAGGCGGCCGCTGCCTCACGTCGCTTCGCCGCCCTGGCAATCGACGCGTTCCGGGCCGACGGCGCCGCCGCGCCCCTGCCCCCGGCCACCTGGACGCCGCAGCTGGTGTCCTGAAACCTCACCCGGCCCGGTACCGCGTGGCGAGCTCCGGGCTCTGGCCCCCGAAGGCGGCGAGGTCGGCCTGGAAGACCGCCTCCAGCAGGCTGGCGTCCTCGACACCCGGGGCGCAGACGACCTCCCCCAGCTCGAGGCCGCGCAGGCTGGCGGTCACGACGTCCTCGGCCGACATGCGCGGCACCGCGCTCAGGTCCATGCCCTGCCGCTCGTGGAACTCGGTGGCGACCACACCCGGACACACGACCTGCACCCGGACGCCGCTGCCCTCCAGCTCCGCGCTCAGGATCTGCGACATCGCGAC
The DNA here is from genome assembly GCF_900114035.1 of Amycolatopsis sacchari. Taxonomy (GTDB): domain Bacteria; phylum Actinomycetota; class Actinomycetes; order Mycobacteriales; family Pseudonocardiaceae; genus Amycolatopsis_E; species Amycolatopsis_E sacchari. The sequence goes on from NZ_FORP01000009.1 coordinate 147,378, forward strand.
CAGGTAGGCCAGGCTGCCACCGTAGACGGCCCGGCGCGGCATCACCGAATGCGGCGCCGGGCCGCTGAACGCGATCATGCCGGCGACGTTGACGATCGTTCCCTCACCACGCTCCTGCATCCCGCCCACGGCCGCACGGCTGAGCAGGGTGGGCGCCAGGACCTTGACGTTGACCAGTTCGCTCGCCTTCCCGGCCGGCAGCTCGGCGAGCGGCATGTAGTGCGCGACACCGGCGTTGTTCACCAACAGCGTCAACGGTTCCGTGGCGCAGAGTTCGGCCACCTCGTCGATTCCGTCCTGAGTGGACAGATCGGCGGTGACCGTGTGCACCTTGACGTCCTGGTGCGCCGCGGCGAACTCCTCCAGGCGCTCCTTGCGCCTGCCGACGAGCACGAGGTCGTAACCGTCGGCCGCCAGCCGTTCGGCGAACGCCCTGCCGATGCCGGAGGTGGCACCGGTGACGAGTGCGAGCTTGTCCATCTTCTCTTCCTTTCCAGGAGTTTTCAGGGGTTGAGGCTGCGCAGCAGCCCGGGCAGGCCGCGCGCACCGGCCAGCCCTCGTTCGGTGACCGGCCGGGCGTCCACACCGGACTCGCGTATCGCCGCGTCGAACAGCTCCATGTCCAGTGCCTCCACGGCGGACAGGTGATCGACGACGTCGAGCGTCACCATCGTGTTCAGCAGCGTCAACGCGGCGCTGGACGCGCTGCCGAGCTTCAGCACGCCGGTCAGCCGCACCGGGTCCACCCCCGCTTTCGCGGCCAGGTCGACGATTTCGGCGATGTTGGCCTGGTTCAGCATGAGCAGCGCGTTGTTGAACAGCTTCGCCATCTGTCCGGCACCCGCCTCCCCGAGGTGGACGACGTGACGGGAGAACGACGAGAACACGGGCTCGCAGCGGTCCGCGGCGGAACGCGGGCCGCCGACCATGGTGGTGAGCCGCCGTTCCTCGGCGCCCGGCCGCCCTCCGCTGACCGGCGCGTCCAGGACCGCCACCCCGGCGGGTGCGCAGATCTCGGTCAACCGCACGGCGTTGGCGGGCAGGCCGGTGCCGTGGTTGACCACGACCGAGCCGGGACGCAGCCCGTCCAGGAGCCCGCCGGTGACCAGGTTCAGCACGTCCTCGTCCGTGCTGACGCACAGCCCGACGATGTCGCACGCCGCGGCCAGCTCCTGGAGGCTGTCGTGGCGGACGTGCGGCACGTCCCGCAGACCCCGCAGGGAGGCGGGGCGCCGGGCCCAGGCGTGCAGGGCGAACCCGGCCTCGGCGATGGCCGTGGCCATGGGCAGGCCCTGGTCGCCGAGCCCGATGAAGCCGACTGTCGGTCTCGCGGTGTCCATGGCACCGAGGTTGCCGCCTGTTCCGGTGGCCAGCCAGGCCCCCTGGCTTCCTGGGAACGCCGGTACCAGGCGGCGCCGGGGTGGCGAGGACATACTGGACTTCGTGGGGACGAAGGAATTCGGGCAGGCGGTCCGCCGGTGGCGGGAGCGGGTGTCGCCGGAGGCCGCGGGACTGTCCTCGGGCGGTCAGCGCCGCGTGACCGGGCTCCGCCGTGAGGAACTCGCGCACCTGGCGGGCATTTCGGTCGACTACGTGATCCGCCTCGAACAGGGGCGGGCGACCAATCCCTCGGTCCAGGTGGTCGAGGCACTGGCCAGGGCGCTGCGGTTGTCGGCGGCGGAGCGCAGGCACCTGTTCCAGCTGGGCGGGCTCCAGCCGCCGGGGCCGGAGTGCGTGCCCGCGTACCTCACGCCGAGCGTGCAGCGGCTGCTGGACCGGATGGCAGGCACCCCGGTCGCGGTGTTCGACGCGGCGTGGACGCTGCTCCTGGCCAACCAGCCCTACGCGGCGCTCATGGGTGACCCGGCCGGGTGGCACGGCCACGAGCGCAACGCGGTGTGGCGCAACTTCTTCGGCCTGAACGACCGCGTCCGGCACACCCCGGAGTCGCGGCACGCATTGGAAACCGCGCTCGTCGCCGACCTGCGCGCCACCGCCGCGCGCTACCCCGCCGACCCGCGGCTCCAGCGGCTGGTGTCGGACCTGCTCAGCCAGAACGAGCGGTTCGCGGGGCTGTGGCACGCCGCCGTCGCGGGACACCACGAGGCCGCCCGCAAGACGATCGACCACCCCGGGGCCGGGGCGCTGACCCTCGACTGCGACGTGCTCACCGTGTCCGGGAGCGACCTGCGGATCATGGTGTACACGGCCGAACCGGGCAGTGAGGACGCCGACCGGCTGGCGCTGATCACCGTGCTGGGAACGCAGTCGCTGGTGGGTTAGTCGGCCCTGAATGCCGGGGGTTCCGCCAGGATCGGATCATGACGGAAAACCCGCACCTCGAGGACCCGGACCAGCGATGGCGACTGGAGGCACTGGCCGACGTCGTCCAGTCGGAACTCTTGGCCGCCGGGTTGCCGGTGGTGCCGCGCGAGCGTCCGGTGTGGCGGAGGCGATGCGGACGATCCTCACGGCCGCGGGCATCGAGGTCACCAGAGCCGACCCCGGCGAGGGCCCCCACGCACTCCTGGTCACCCGCCGCCTCGCCCCGTCCCCGTGGCTCGCCCGCCGCGACGCGGAGTTCGATGCGCGGTACGAAAAGAAGCGTGTGGCCTGGGCGAAGCGCGACGCGGGCTTCTTCATCGCTCGCGGAGCTCCTTGAGCTGCTGGGCGTTGTGCTCGTTCCACCGCGCGTAGTTGAGCCAGGCGACGGTGGGGCCTTCGCCGGACTGCAGGTCCCGGTGGCGTGGGGCCAGCACCACGTAGTCGAGGTCCAGCTCGTACAGCTGCCCGGCCAGTTCCGCGCTCGGCGGCGCGCCCGAGAACACCCAAGTCGTCCTCTCGCCCTCGCCTTCGGGCGGGTTCTGCGCGAGGTAGTCGTGGATCAGCTGGCGCCCGATGTGGTCGCTGAGCTGCACCTCGACCCCTACGCCCTGGTCGAAGAGGCGGTAGTGCTTCACTTCCAGCAGTCCGCTGTCCTGCGAGGACACGCCGTCGGGGACGCGGCCGAAGTACGGCAGGAAGCCCGCCTGCGCCGGGTTTTCCCAGTCCTTCGCCCACTCGGTCCCCCATTCCGGACCGGACCGCTGGCCCTCCTCTTCCTCGGACATACCGGCCAGGTGCGGCTGCCACCCCGCGGCCGTGGCGCCGAACAGTTCCCGCATGACGCTTTCGCCGACGGACCAATGCGCGTTGTCGAGCCGCTGGTAGCGCTCGAACAACTCGGCGGGGACGGTGGGTGTCCGTTCGCTCCAGCCCCCGACGTAACACGCCGGCCCGGCGGGCGGGTCCTCACCCTCGGGCCCGCGCCGGACGAAAACCGGTTCCGCGGTCTCCCTCGTGAACCTCATGCCGACGAAGTGGCGTTCCGCCTCCGGGTTCTCGGCCGCCGGCCGCTCCGGCGGCACGAGGAGGTTGCCGTCGATCCGGTAACCGGCCCCGACGAACTGGTGGAACTCGTGCAGCAGGATGCGTTCCTGTGGTTTGCCCGGATCTTCGTGGTGTGGCTTCCACAGGCCGTCCGTCGTCAGGTTGTCCATCATCCAGGCCGGCAGGCCCTGGTCGATCTGCGCCTGCACCCAGGTGTCGTTCTTGGTGACCGTCCAATCACGACCGTCGATGACTTCGAGGTTCTGCGAACCCGGTTCGTCCTGGGAGACCCACTCACGCACCTGCTTGACGCTCTCCAGCGAACCGATCACCGCGAGCCGGTCCTCCGTGAGGGCCTTGAACCGCGCCTCGTCGGACAACGGGTTGTCGCTCGCGGCCTCGGCCCGCACCCGGCCGAACAGGGTTTCGAGCAGCTCGAGCCGGGCCGCGGTGAGGTCGTCCGCGGGTGGGGGAAAGCGGGTCCCCGTCTCCGTCCGGACCTCGTCGGCGGCCTCTTGTTCCCGCTCGTTGCGTGACTTCGCGTCGTCGGGGTGGTGCTCGCCCGGGCGGTCGGCGCTCATGACGTCCCACCTCCCCGCAGGAGGTCCGCTTGCTCGGCGAGGATGAACCCCTCGGGACCTGGCGCGCCCAGGGGTCGCTGATCGGTGAAGTCCAGCGCCTGCGACAGCGCCTCGCGCCAGCTTTCCCCGCTGCCCACGGCGTGGGCGAGCGCGGACGGCCAGGGCTGGTCGGCCTCCAGCTGGGGTGTCCCGGGCCCGGTTTCCGGCACCACGGCTCCGGCGGCCTCGGCTGTTTCGGGGCTTCTGGCGAGTTCACTCATCGCTCTTCTCCTCGTGTTCGGCCCATTCCGCGGGGTAGAGCCGGTGCAGCGGCCACGCACTGCTGAAGGACAGGAACCGGGTGGCTTCGATGAACCGCCGCATCGGCGGGCCGGGCCGGGACAGCAGTGCGGCCAGCCGCCGGTGCTCGGGCGGGTCGCCGCTGCCGTCGATGGCCGTGCGGTCGGTGGTGCGGGACAGGGGCAGCCGTTGCAAGTCGAGCAGTTGCTCACGGGCGGGCACGTCGGACAGGTCCAGACCACGAGCACGCCACTGAGCGGTCAGCGGGTGCGGCTCACCGGGGTCGTAGTCCGCCGCGGCGAAGGCGACGAACACGTCCCGCCAGCGGAACAGCCCCGCCTGCCACTGGACTTCGGATCCGTCGCAGCGGACGCTGTCGCCGTCGACCTGGGCGCGGGCGCGCGCACCGACGTGGCGTGCGAGGTCCTCGGGCTGGTAGTGCTCGACGAGGCCCGGGTAACGGCGTCGTACCGCGCCGAGCGCGAGCTGAGCGATCGAGCAGGCGAGCGCGCGAGCGCCGGTACCCGCGACCAGGCGGTCGAGCCACCACCGCTGGGGTCGCGGTTCCGGGTAGCCGAGCACGTGGGCCGCGGTGAGCAGTTCCAGCCACAGGGCGAGTTCCGGGTCGCGGTCGGCGCGTGTGTTCTCCGTCAGCTCGCGGAGGGTGCAGGGGTCCGCGGCGCAGGCGGTCGGGCAGGCGGGGCTGGCGGGTCGGCTGTGCGCGACCCGGCCGGTCGGCGGTGCACCGCTTTCCCGGTGCTCGCCGAGGGGCACCTGGATCCGAAGTGGACGGTCCATCCCGTCGGCGAACACGGCGGCCCGTCCCGGCGGCAGGGAGACGACGTGGCGGGACTGGGCGTCGTCGAGGTTCATCGTGGCGCCGACGGCGGCCCGGTCGTCGGCCGCGGGCAGCCGGTGCACGATCTTCAGCGCCGTGTTCTTGAGGACGTCGGGCACGATCTTCGCCGGGATCTGCTCGGCGATGACTATGCCTTCGCCGTAGGCGCGGATCTCCGCGAGCAGCGCGGTGAACAGCTCGACGGCCTGGGCGGCCGGGCTGCCGGGCGCGGTCCGCTTGAGCAGCCGGTGCGCCTCCTCGACGACGGTCACGTGGCGCAGCCGCCCGTCGTGCCCGCCGCGGCCGACCCGGAGGTGCTCGTGCAGCCGGATGAGCACGGCGCCGGTGAGGAACGCCGCGTCGGCGTCGTTGCCGACGTCCTCTATCTCCACGACGACGTTGCGGCGCACCAGGTCCCCCACGTCCAGCGGGTGGCCGCCGGTGAAGAACCGCCCCGGTGTGCCCATCCGCAGCGAGGACAGCCGGACGTCGATGAACCCGCGGACGTTGTCGGTGACCTCCTGGCCGTAGCCGATGCCGGACACCACGTCCAGCGCGGTGCGCTGGAGGTCGCCGAGGTCCGGGTACCGCGGGGTCGCGTGCGGGAAGCGGGACACGCCGAGCGCGGTGTCCCAGCCGAGGTCGGTGTAGCTGCGGTTCAGCGCCGCGGCGAGGACCTGCGGGAACGGTTCGGTGGCTTCGAAGGCGGCGAGGAACAGCGCCCGCACGAGGTCGATGTGCGTCGCGAGGGGGAAGCCCGGTTCGGGCTCCAGCGGGTTGACGCTCAGCGGGACGGCGCCGGGTGCGCCGGGCCGGATCACCGCCACCTCGGCCGGGCCGATCCGGCCGGCCATCCGCGCGTACTCCGCCTTGGCCGGTTCGAGCACCAGCCACGGGATCCCGGCTTCGTGCAGGCGTTCGAGCAGGTGCCGGGTGGTCTGGGACTTGCCGGAACCGGTGGCCCCGGCGACGAAGACGTGCCGGTTGAGCGTGCCCGTCGTCACCGCGAAGTCCCCGGCGGGCTGGTCCGCGTTGTCGAGGACCTCGCCGAGCACCAGGTCGCCGTCGCGTTCGGGCGTCACGTCGAACCGCACCGGTTCGACCACCCGGATGCCGGGCAGCTCCCGGCGCGGCGGCCCGGTCAGCGCGGCGAGCAGTTCCGCCGTGGCGTGCAACGGTTCGCCGGCACCCAGGCTCTCGAACGGTTTCGGCTCGGGCCCGGGCACCAGCAGGTAGGGCAGGCCGTCGAGTTCGCCCGCGGCGCACAGCAGCGCGGCGACGCGGCGGCACGTCGCGGAATCCGGCGCGCCGACCGCGATCCGCACCTCCCAGGTGCCGACGGGCACTGTGCGGCTCAGCTCGAGGTAGCGGTCCTGGGCGCGCTGGAGCGCGACGCGGTCGAGTTCGGAGTTCTCGCGTTGCCGCAGCGCGGGGATGCGGCGGGTCAGCTCGGCGAGTTCGGCCTCCACGCGTGCCGCCGGCGCGGGTTCGGCCAGCACCAGCCAGGTGAACGGTTCGCCGAGGTGTGCGACGCAGTCGGCGAACCCGCCGCGCCGGGCGTCCTCGCGGTCGGACGGCGCCAGCCACAGCGGATCGCTCCGGCCGTGGCAGTCGAGCCAGAACGGCGTGCTGCGCCAGGCTTCGAGCACCGGTTCCGGCTCGACCTCCCGTCCGGTGCTGCCGGGCGGGTACAGCACGGGCCCGTCACCTCCGCCCGCGGGCGGGAACCGGGGCGCGCCGCCCACCAGCAGCTCGACCGGTCCGCCGCGCACCCGCCGCTGCCAGGCGACGGCGAGCAGTGCACCGTCCACAACGGACAGTTCGGCGTGCGCCGCGGTCAGTGCGGCGACCAGCCCGGCCGCGGTGCCCGGCACGCTGACCAGGCGGTGGAAGCGCAGGCCGGCGGGCACCATCAGGGTCTCCGCGGCAGGGCCGCGACCTTGTCCAGCAGCACGATCCCGGGGTTGCAGTCCCCCAGCACCACCCGGCGTCCCGCCGGGCCCGCCTCCGCCAGCACGAACGCGGTGGCGGGCAGGGACTGCAAGGTGGTCGGCTCGACGGTGAACTCGTAGACGCGGCTCATCGTGCGCCCGCGGGTGCTGGAACCGGCGACCGACCAGTTGACCGTCTCCTGCCAGGTGCGGGTGCGGGAGCGCGTGATCGAGGAGGACCGGCTGCCCGACAGCGACGGGATCGTGATCGACACCCTCCCGAGGGGGATGCTCGCCGCCGAGGTGCTCGCGCTCTGGGTCTCGGCTTCGGAATCGCCCTCCGAGAAGGAAAAACTGCCCCCAACGCCTTCGGTGAACGTCTCACCCACCTGTTCGGTGAGCTGGTTGAGGACGAACCGGTGCCCCCGCCCCACGAACTCGGCCGCCGCGGCTGCCTCCCGCGCGTTTCCCAGCCGCATCAACAGGGTGGCGCTGTCGTGGCCGCCCAGCAGGTCGTGCAGCTCCTCGCGCAGCCGCGCCACCAGCAGCACGAGCCGCACCCCGGCGCGGGCGGCTTCGCGGGCCAGTTCGTCCAGGCTTTCCCGGCCGAAGTCCTCGGCTCCGGCCACCACCAGGGTCCGCGACTCGCCGCGGTGGTCGCGCAACGCGCGAACCACGCGGTGCAGGACCACCCGGTCCAGTACGTCCTTGCGGCGCCGGTGCCCGCCCCCCGTGGTCACCACCGTGACCCCGGGACCCCACAGCCCGGCCTCGTCGGCCGGGGCGCCGGCCTCCGGTTCCACCGCGGCCAGCAGGTCCAGCACGCTGGTGAGGAACTGCAGCTCCAGCTGCACCCGCTCGGTGTGCCCGAACGCGTCGATCGCGCCGGTCAACCGCGCCACCTCGCTGTCGTCCAGCACCCCGTCCGCGTCGTACACGCGGCGCAGCACGCGCAGCCCCGCGGAGATCCGGCGGCAGGTCGGCCGCCCGCCCAGCCGTCCGATCACCGCGCCCAGCAGTTCCGCGCTCAACGCCCTGCCGTCGACCGTGCTCGCCGACCGGCGGAGCGTGTGCACCGCGTCGGCGAGGAGCTCGGACAGCTCGTCCGGCGGGAGCCCGGCGAGGGGCGGCCACTGCGGCCAGTCCGCGGGCAGCCCCCACTGCCGGACCTCGTGGCCCCGGCGGGCGGCGAACTCGGCGAGCGCGCCGGCCACCTGCTGCTCGGTGAAGTCGAGCACGAGGATGTCCGCGCCGGTCGCGAGCCGGGAGCAGCCGAGGGTGACGAGCAGGCTCGCCCAGCCGTCGCCGGTGCCGCCGAACACGTCGATCCGGTCGGCGTGCGACCACGACGTCAGCGGGTACCACCGGGTCGCGGCCTCGTAGCGCAGTCGTTCCGCCTCGTCGTGCGCGTCGATGCTTTTCCGCCAGAGGTCCAGCGCCCTCAGGTAGGAGTCGTAAGCGGCGTCACGGGCCTGGCGGAACCGGCCCAGCTTCGCACGCTCACGCAGAGCGGGCACGGCCTTGCGCAGCACCACCACCGCGAGGACGAGCACCGCGAGTGCGGTCGCCGCGACCACCTCGACCGTCTGGCCGTAGACGAGGCCCGCGCCCAGGAACAGGAGCGTGGTCAGCGGCAGGCAGCCGAGGAGCCGCGTGGATCTTCGCGCCGGCGTCGCCCTCGGGAGGGGCTGGGGTGGCTCCACCCAGGTGGGTTCGCGATCCGCTTCCGGGCTGCGGGCCGGTGGCCTCGGCTCCACGTACTCCCAGCCCAGCCGCTCCCACGGCACGAAAAGCCGGTCGGCGAACTCCCTGTCGGCCATTCCACGCGTCCCCTCTGCCGGTTTCCGGTCCGCCCACCCTCGGGCGGGAACGTGCGGGACGACAGGGGTGCCGACCGGTCGCGGACCGTTTTCGGACCAGCGCCGCTTTACTCCCGAGAGACCTGTGGCGCCCGCGGAGTCGTCGGTAGGTTCTGACCATGCCCCGTCACGCGGAGACCGAGTTCGCCCGGCGCCTCGGTGCCGAGATCAGGAGCCGGCGACTCGCGCGCGGGATGTCGCTGCGCGCGCTCGCGAAGCAACTGCACCTCAGCGGGCACGGCTCGCTGGTGGACTACGAACTGGGCCGCCGGATCCCGCCCGAGAACCTCGTCGAAGGGTGCGAGCGGGTCTTCGAGATCACCGACGGCGCGTTGCGGAACCTGCGTGAGAAAGCGCTTGCAGAGCGGGCGAACGTCGAGGTCGAACGGTTGCTGCGGCCGCAGGAAGCCGCGCCGGAGCCGGAGCCGGTGGCGCCCCGCTGGACGACCCGGCGGCGGGTGGTGGCGGCCGGTGCGGTCGCGGCGCTGGTCGCGGCCGGGGTGGGGATCGGCGTGTGGCAGGGGGGAGGTCACGGCGCGCCTGCCGAGTCGTCGACGACGCCGCCCCGCCCCGTGCAGTTCGGTTTCGAGGACGGTACCCAGCGGTGGAGCCCGCTGTGGGGCGGCAAGCTGCTCGATGCCGTGGCCACGCAGGTCGTGGCGTACGAGGGGAAGCGGTCGCTGCAGCTGGTTTCGACGGGCCTGAGCAACGAGAACAAGGACAAGGCGATCGGCGTCACGCACGGGCTCGAGACGCTGAAGCCCGGCATGCGGGTGAGCCTCCGCCTGCGCGTGCCCGCTCCGCAGAAGGCCAGCGTGCGCTTCTTCGCGTACGACTCGCGGTCCCAGGTCCACTGGGCGCCGGAAACACCGATCGGCGGCGAGGCGGCGCTGCCGGAGGACGGCGGCTGGCAGCGCTACGACTGGACGGTGCCCGGCGTCGACGTGGTGCACGCGATCGGCGTCGAGATCTACCAGTGGACCGAAGAACCCGTGATCATCTACGTCGACGCCGTCAGCTGGTGAGTCGTCTTCCCGCGTCAGGAAGCGTTCGCCACGATCGACCGGCAGTCGGACCGGCGGGCGGGCAACACCTCGCTCACCGCGGTCCGGACCTCCGGCTCGGGATCAGCCAGCAACCGCAGCAGCGCCGGACACGCCTCGGCCACGGCCTCGGCCGCCTCGGCGTGACGCATGCCCCGCCTGTCGACCGGTTGCTCCGGCTGTTCGGCGCTCCCGATGCTGGCCACCAGCCGCAGCACGTCGGCCCGGCCGGGAAGACCGGGAGCAGCCGCGATGCGCAGCAGGAACGGGATGGCCGCCAGCGTGCACGCGTAGACGTCGCCCTGGTGGTGCACCGCGCCGTACATGCCATCGAGCGCGATCTCCCGCTGACGGGAGTCGCCGGAAACCAGGTTCCGCAGGAGATCGGGTACCTCCTTCGCGGAGCCGTAAGCGTGCGTCATCGCCGCCCAGTCGATCCGGTCCAGTCCAGCGAACGTCTCAGTCAACGACACGGCGACATCGTGTCACGGGGCACCGACAATCCGGTTCCGTCCGCGACTCCCAGCGGCCTTCGGCAGAGGACCGGCAGTCGCGCAGGAGCGCTCCTGGTGAGGCGATCGAGAGCAGGGCAGCGCCCCGATCACCCGCGCGCCCCCGCTTCCAGCGCGCGCAGCAGCGCGTGCTGCCTGCGGACCTGTTCGAGCGAACGGTAGGGCGTGCGCTCGCCCTCGTACTCGCTGGACAGCCAGCCGGTGTAGCCGTGCTCGACGAGGGTTTCCACGATCTCGCGCCACGGCAGGGTCGCGTCGGTGAGGTCGGCGTCGATGTCGAAGAACTTGGCCTGGATGAACACGACGTGCTCCAGCACGTCCACCAGGTCGGCCATCGGCACGGCGAGCGGGCGCCGCCAGCCCTCCTCCTGCGCCTCCTCGCTGAGCCCGGCGTGGTCGGTGGTCACCGGGGCGCGCTGGAAGATCCCGGTGTCGATGAGCAGCCCGAAGTTCTTGCTGCCGGTGCGTTCCGCGAACTCCAGGTAGTCGTCCACGACGGGGTGCTTGATCGGCGTGGGCGCGTGGATCTCGGGGCAGATGGTGATGCCGAGCGACTCGGCGCGGGCGAGGTTGCGCTCGATCACCTCGGCCCAGATCGGGTGCGGCCGCAGGTCGAGCGAAACCACGCCGATCTTGGGGCGGACGAAGGAAAAGCCGAGCGTGGCGGCCAGGCCGAGGTCGCGGGCGAGCATCTCGGCGCCCTCGTCCGCGGTCAGGTCGCGGTGGCGCCACATCCGGCTGTCGATCCAGGAACCGTAGTTGGTCGGTGTCAGCCCGTACCGTTCGCAGAGCCCGTGCCAGGTGTCGATCCACTCGGTCGTCGGCGCCGGGTAGCCGGGGATGTTGCCCTCGCCGAGGATTTCGATGCCGGTGGCGCCGAGGTCGGCGATCTCGGCCATCGCGTCTTCGAGCGTGAGGACCGTGTACATGTCACCGGTGTAGCTGTAGAGGGAGACACCGTAGGAGAAGGCGTTCATGCGACGATCGTGACCTTTCGCTCGGCGGGGAACACCGACGGCTGGAACTCGGCGGGGATGTAGGGCGCGTGCAGGGCGATGGCCACCCGCAGCTCGTGCACGCCGGGAGCGAGCCCACCGGGGTGCGGCACGGTGATCGTGGCGAGTTCGTCGAGCTGCCACCGCACGTCCGTCGACCGGCGCAGCTCGGCGAGGGTGAACCTGCGGCCCTGAAGTGTCCACAGTGGAACGTCAGGGTCCCAGTGCAGGTCGCCCACGTCGACGGAAACGCCGTCGATGAGGCTGCCCCACAGCCCGCGGTAGTTCGGCATCCGCAGGAGGAACTGGAAACCGGTGATCTCGCCGCCGTCGGCGACGTTGCGGAAACCGCGGTTCTGGATCAGTTCGCGTTCGAGCAAGGCTTCTCCTCCAGGTCGTGGGCGATCGCGCGGGCGCCGGCGACGGCGAGCGCGACCGAGGTGAGGGTGGGGTTGCACGCGGTCGCCGTCGGGATGACGCCGTTGCCCGCGACGCGCAGGCCACGCACGCCCCACACCTGCGAGTCCGGAGCGCACACCGAGCGGCCGTCGTCGCGCTCGCCCATCCGCACGGTGCCCTGGTAGTGCAGGGAGGCGCCGGGCGGGAAGACCAGCGGCTCGGGGTCGAGCACGTCCCCCAGCGCCTGCGCCGCGCGGCGGATCGCGGCGCGGGCCCGCTCGATGTTCTCGTGGTCGCGTTCGGTCAGGCGGTACCGGACCCGGATCGCGGGCAGTCCGTTTTCGTCCACTTCGGACTCATCGAACTCGAGGCGGTCGGACTCGCTGATGTCCTTGGCGCAGAACCAGCCCAGCCCGACGATCGACCCGGGGACCGGGTCGTCGCCCTCGACCGGGACCGGGGAGGCGTCCAGCTGCATGACCTGGCCGTGGAAGGGTTCGGCGTCGGTGAACGGCACCCAGCTGACACCGCTCTGCGCGGTGATCGGCCCGCCGGGTGTGTCGGCCGGCGCCGGCCCGGGGTCGCGGAGGCGGACGGCGAGCACCACCTGCGGCTGGTCGTTGAGGTACCGGCCGAGCGCTCGGGGGCGGATGCCGGACGCGTACAGCAGCTGCGGGGTCCGCAGGCTGTCCGCGGCGACGACGACGTGCCGCGCCTCGACGTCATGTTCCTCGCCGGTCCGCCGGTCGCGCACGCGCACGCCGGTCACGGCGTCGTCGCGCGTCAGCACCTTCGTCACCGGTGAATCGGGGTACAGGCCGCAGCGGGGGTTGGCGCGCGTGACGTCACCGAAGACGACATCGGCGCCCGACCAGAGGATCCGGCTGTCGGCGGTACGGCGCACCGCGAGGGGCATCGGCTGGACCTCGCGGCCGGGGGCGCGCCCCTCGTCCAGCGCCGCCCCCAGCCGGGCGCGGACCACGTCCGCGAGCGGCGCGTCGGCGAGCACCTTCGGCGACACCTCCAGCAGGCGTTCGGCCTCGTCGAGCAGTTCGTCCAGCCCGTCGACGAAGGGGATGCGCTCGCTTTCGCCGGGACGGGGGCACGCGGCGGTCCAGTGCGCCCCCATCCCACCGACGTTGGCCGACATCGCCGCCGCGGGCAGCCCGTCCTCACCGTCCTGCCGCCAGCCGCGCGCGAGCAGGAACGTGCCGGGGCGCACGAGGCGCTCGCGGTCCGCCGCGTAGTCGTCAAGGGTGTCGGCCGGCGCGCCGGGACCCAGCGGGCGCGGCCCCTCCGAACGGCGCTGCGCCTCCGCGCGCAGGGCGGCGTTCTCGATGTTCTTCACGTGCGCGCCAGGCGGATCGCTGACCAGCGGCCCCGCCTCGAACACCGCGATCGTCGCCTGGGGCGCGGACTCGCTCAGGATGCGGGCGTAGGCCGCACCGGCCGGACCGCTGCCCACGATCGCGACGTCGACACGGCGGGGGTACGCACGGCCGGCGTCGTCGCCGGGCGTTGCGAGGGACATGGTTTCGGACCTCCAGAACTGGCCCGCGCTCGGGTCGCGGTGCCGCGCCCACCTTAAGTCCCAAATTGCCCAAAAGAAACCCCTCGACGCCAAAAGATGAGATGACAGGCGGCTGTTGACTTTTGCGCTCGATTGCTCTCAAGATGATCCGGCGCATCCCCGACCCCGGAGGACTCAACGATGAGTGGGCGGCAGAACTCCCCCGTGCACGACCCGGCCACAGCAGACGGCGGCCCGCCCGGCCGGCCGCTCGACCCGGCCGACGACCCCCGCGCGGTCCGCCACCGTGAACGCGCGGCGTTCGCGCTCGGCGACATCGCGTCGAACCTCGTGTGGACCACGATCTCCAGCTACCTGTTGTTCTTCTACACCGACGTCGCGCTGATCGGTGCCGCCGCGGCGGGCACGCTGATGCTCGTCGCGCGCCTGCTGGACGCCGTGTTCGACCCGGTCGTCGGGCTGCTCCTCGACCGCACCTCGACCCGCTGGGGCCGGGCGCGCCCCTACCTGCTGTTCGGCGCGCCGCTGCTGGGCGGGCTCACGTTCCTGACCTTCCTCACCCCGGGCGGCGGCGGTGGGCTCACCGTCGCCTACGCCGCGGTCACCTTCGTGCTCGTCGGGTTCGCGTACTCGCTGGTGAACGTCCCCTACGGCGCCGCGATGGCCATGACGACCCGCGATTCCGGCACCCGCATGAGCCTCGCCGGGTTCCGCACCTTCGGCGTCGGGCTCGGGATCATCGTCGTGTCATCGCTGACCCAGCCGCTGGTGCGCGCGATCGGCGGCACCGAGCAGTCGCGTTCGGGGTTCGCCTGGACCATCGGCGGTTACGCGGTCGTGAGCACGCTGCTGATCTGGGTCGTGTTCGCACTGGTGCGCGAACGCGTGCCGCTCACCCCGAGCGCGCGGGAGCGCGGCAGCACCGCCGCGTCGCTGAAGACGTTGCTGCGCAACAAACCCTGGCTCTCGGTGTTCGGCTTTTCGATCCTGTCGTTCGCCCGCCTCGGCGTGGTCACCGGTGGCGCGGTCTACTTCGCGATCCACGCGCTCGGCGACCCCGGCGCCATCCCGGTGATCCTGCTGGCGTTCTCGCTGTCGGCCGTGGTCGGTTCGCTGCTCACCGCGCGGGTGCTGCGGCTGCTCGGGCAGCGCCGCGGGATCGTGCTCGGGCTCGCCCTGTCGGTCGTGCTCAGCGTCCCGCTGCTGTTCCTGCGCCACGACCTCGTCGCGTTCTGCCTCGTGTTCTTCGTGCTCAACGTCGTGGGCGGGTTCGGGTTCGTCGCCGCGCCCGCGCTGACCGCCGACACCGCGGAATGGCAGGAATGGCGCAGCGGCCGCCGCAACGAGGGACTGTTGTTCGCCGGGTACAGCATGAGCACGAAGATCGGTGCCGCGCTCGGCTCGGCGCTGCTCGCGTGGGGACTCGCGGCGATCTCCTACGACCCGGCCGCCGTCACGCCCGCGGTGAGCGATGACGTCGTGTGGTTGTTCATCGGCCTGCCCGCGGTGATCGGCTTGCTGCAGATCGCCGCGATCGCGCCCTACGACTTGGAAAGGCGCCTGCCGTCGTTGCGCGCGGACCTCGCGGCCCGCGCCGAGACCGGTGGTCCCGCCGGGAGCCTGTGAGACGATGGCCGTCCCGGTACCGGAAACGCACAGGAGCTCGATGTCCCCCGCTGCCACCCCACTGCCCGCGCTCGACACGGCGCCGCTCGCGCTCGTCGTCGACCTGGTGCGGTCCGGGCGGGCACGCACGCGGCGCGATCTGGTGGCGCTGAGCGGACTGCCGCGCAAGGCCGTGGCGCAGCGGGTGGACCAGGCGCTCGAACTCGGGCTGCTGGAGCACGGCGACCTCGCGCCGTCCGAAGGCGGCAGGCAGGCCCGCACGCTGCGCTTCCACGCCGGCGCCGGGCACGTCTACGGCGTGCTGATGGGCGCCAGCGAGATCACCGCCGCGGTGCTCGACCTGTCCGGCACGGTGCTGGACTCGGAGCACCTGGACTGGAGCGTGGAAACCGGCCCGGAGCCCACCATGAAGCAGGTGGACGGCCTGCTGGAAACCCTCGCCGAGCGCACCGGGGCCGACACCCCCTGGGCGATCGGCGTCGGCCTCCCCGGGCCGGTCGAGTTCGCCACCGGCAAGCTGGTCGCGCCGCCGATCATGCCCGGCTGGGACGGGTTCAGCGCCCGGTCGTGGCTGCGCGACCACCACGACGCGCCGGTCTGGGTCGACAACGACACCAACCTCATGGCGCTCGGCGAGTGGTCCCGCGGCACGCCGCACGACGGCAGGGACATGCTCTACATCAAGGTGGGCACGGGGATCGGCGCCGGACTCGTCACGCACGGCAGGCTGCTGCGCGGGGAGCACGGGGCGGCGGGCGACATCGGGCACATCCGCGTCACCGACGATCCGGGCACCGTCTGCCGGTGCGGCCGCACGGGTTGCCTGGAGGCGGTCGTGGGCGGCTGGGCGCTGCTGCGTGAGGCCACCGCGCGCGCCGCCGAGGGCCCCGCGTTCGCCGCGGCGCTGCGCGACCACGGCGAGCTGAAGGGCGCCGACCTCGGCAACGCCGTGCTGGCGGGCGACCCGCTCGCGCTGGAACTCCTCGACCGGAGCGCGACCGTGCTCGCCGGGGTGACCGCGAACCTGCTCAACTTCTGCAACCCCGGCACGCTCGTCCTCGGCGGGGGCGTGCTGAAGACCGGCCCGCGTTTCCTCGAACGCTTGCGGGACACGGTGTTCGAGCGCTGCACCGACCTGGTGTGCCGCGACCTCACCGTGCGGGCGGCGTCGCTGACCGAGCACGGCGGCGTCATCGGAGCGGGGTTGCTCGCGGCGGGCAACCTGCTGACGCTCCCGGCGCTCACGCGCTGGGTCGACAGGGGCAGCCCGCTCGGCCAGGCCGCCCTGCTGCAGCGGTTCTCCGCGGAGATCGTCTGAACCCCTCGCGCGTGATCGCCGGTCAGACGTGCGAGAAGGCCCGTGGCACACTGCGTTGACCACGAGGTTCGTCAGGGAGACACAGTGACCGATCGGCCGGCCAGGCGGACGCAGGAGCAACGGCGCGCCGAGACCATCCGGCGCGTGCTGGACGCGGCGACGGCGCTCATCGCCCGCAGCGGGTCCCGCGCCGTCACGCTCGCCGAGGTCGGGGAAGCCGCCGGGTACAGCCGCGGCATCGTCTACCACCATTTCGGCAGCCGGGAACGCTTGCTGGAAGCCGTGGTCGACGAGGCGCAGCGGTTCGACGTCCCCGCCTACGACGGGGACGGCCTCGACCACCTGGTGCGGATCGTCGAGGCGTACCTGCGCAACGTCGTGCGGCGGACCCCGACGGCACGCGCGTTCCTGCAGCTGTGGGGCGAGGCGATCGCGGCCGATCCCGTGCTGGCTCCGCTGTTCGCCCGCCGGGACGCCGACTTCCGGCAGCTCCTGGCGAACGTCGTCCGCCAGGGCGTCGCCGACGGGTCCGTCCGGCCCGACGTGGACCCGGCCGCGGCCGCCGTGCTGATCGTCGCCCTGGTCCGCGGCACCGGGCTGCAGCTCATCGCCCAGCCCCCGGTCCGCAACGTCCCCGCCCTCATCCGCGAGGCGACGCGCTCGGTGCGCGCGGCATTCGCTGTCACGCCGTAACTTCCGGCAGTGGTCCGCGGCACCTGCCGCTGCTACAGTTACTTGCAGACATACACGCAAGTTAGGAGTGACCATGGCCGTTCCACTGGTACTCGTGCACGGCAACCCGGAAAGCGCCGGCGTGTGGGGACCGCTGATCGCGGCGCTGGACCGGGACGACGCGGTGTCGCTGTCCCCGCCCGGTTTCGGGGTGCCCGCGTCGAGCGGCTTCTCCCCCACCGTCGAGGGCTACCGGCAGTGGCTCGTCGAGCGGCTGGAGCAGTTCCGGGAACCCGTCGACCTCGTCGGCCACGACTGGGGCGGCGCGCACGTCGCGCGGATCGCGATGACCCGACCGGATCTGATCCGCAGCTGGGCCTCGGACGCACTCGGCCTCTTCGCGCCGGACTACGTGTGGCACAAGCGGGCCCAGGTGTGGCAACAGGAAGGGGCTGGCGAAGCCTCGGTGAAGGAGCTCTACGGCGGCACGCTGGCGCAGCGGCTGGAGGTCGTCCGCTCGCTGGGGATGACCGGTCCCGGCGCGGAACGCGTGGCCGCCGGCATGGACGACGGCATGGGGCGGGCGGTGCTCTCGCTGCTGCGGTCAGCCGCCCAACCGGCGATGGCCGACTTGGGCCGCGGTCTCGCGAAGGCGCGGCAACGGCCCGGTCTGGCCGTGATCGCCCTCGCGGACGTCGACCAGGCCAGCGGAACGCCCGCACAGCACCGCACTGCCGCCGAGGCCGCCGGCGCGGAGATCGCCGAACTCGCCGATGTCGGGCACTGGTGGCCGGTCACGGACCCGCACCCGGTGGCGCGCGCCCTGACCGCGTTCTGGTCCCGTTTGGACGGTTAGCGCTCGGATACGCCGGATCGCTCCGCTAGTCCGGCCGATAGGCGCGCAGAAAGGTGTCCACAGCGGCGTCGGCCACGGTGCGGGTGTCGGCGGTGGAGAGGGTGCGGGTGCCCGAGCGTGACCGGGCTTCCAGTGGGCCGGTGAGCAGCGCGAGGAACTGTTCCGCGGCCAGCGCCGGATCGCACCGGCGTAGCCGCCCGGCCAGCGACAGCCGGGCCAATCGATCCGCCAGCGCCTCGCTCAGCCGGTCCGACGTGCGCTCCCGCACCAGGTCGATCAGGTCCGGAAACCGGCTCGCCTGCCCGTGTGCGAGCGAGCGCAGCGCGCGGGCCCGCTCGCCGGCGCACACCCGCGCCATCCGGTACGCCACGTCCTCCAACGTCGCACGCAGGTCGCCCCCTGGTTCACGCAGCCGTTCGGCGATGGCGAGGTTTTCGGCCATCACCTCCTCCGCCGCGGCCAGCACGGCATGCCGGAACAGGTTCGCCTTGTCGGCCAGGTGGTTGTACACGGTCGGCTTGGCGACCCCGGCCTCCGCCGCGATCTCCTGCACACCTGCCTGGTCGTAGCCGTGCCGGGCGAACACGGTGAACGCGGCCGCCAGGATGGCCTGCCGCTTGTCGATCCGCCCCCGGGCCGATGTCGCCGTCACCACGCCATGGTATCCCGCCGGCCGCGCGGGTTTGAACTCACCGGTTCACTTCGATGGACCATGGTGCTACCGTACCTACTGGAACATCTAATTGAACTTGCCGGTTCAACTCGCGGAGGAAAACCCTTGATAGTCACCATGCTGCGCTTCACCTTCAGGGACGGGATGACCGAGGAACAGAAGGCCGAGGTGCTGGCCAGGATGCGGCGGACCGCGAGCGTGGAATCGGTGTCGTTCGGCACCGTCGGCCACGACATCGGTGACCCCGGCGAGGGGTACACGCACGCCTACGTGGTCGGCATCGCCGATCTGGCGGCACTGGAGCGGTACCTGCACGACCCGGTGCACGTCGAGGGCGATTTCGAGATCCTGCCGCACGTGGCGAAGCTGGCATCGATCCGGTTGTCCGACGACACCGACCCGGCCCTGGGCGAGAAGGTCATGGCGCTGCACCTGGCGAAGGTGGCGAAGTACCCGGAGTGGGGGAAGCTGATCGAATCGCTGTCCGGTGGACGGATCCCAGCGGACGCCTGACGAACAGCAACTCCGAGTCCACAATGGACCAAGCAGTGGGTACCGGCGGGCCATGACCCTGCCCGACGACAGCGGCCCACCAGCCCTGACCGGTCACACCTGGAAGGACCGATTCGTACACTCCCGTCATGCCCGATCCGGCCCTGCACCGCCTGCTCACCGAACTGACCCCTCGCGGTGAGCCGACGCAGCCCGTGCCGGACGGGAGCGAACTGGCCAGGGTCGCGGAGGTCCTGGGGCATGGGGCCGCGGGCTGGGCCGTGGAATTCAGCCGACACTGCTTCGACGCCGTGGTGGCCGACATCGGCGACGAACGGCCTCCCGTGTTCTTCACGACCCTCGCCCGCGCGATCGAACGATCGGTGGGCGAGCTGCTGCTCGCGCTCGGCGAGCACGGCCACCCATCCGGCCTGAACTCCGACCAGGTCGCGATCGTGGAGGTCCTGGCCCGAGAAGGGATGCCGTTCTCGCGGATCATCGACGGTCTGCGGATCATCCACCGGCAGTGGACGCAGGCGGTCCTCGACCGGATCGAGGGCCACCGGCCCGTTCAGGACCAACTCCGCCTGATGCGGACCACGACCGAGACGATGACCGGCTTCTTCGACCGGACGGTCGACGCCGTCATCGCCGCGCACCTGGACGAACGTCAGCGGCTGATCGCGCAACGGGTCGCCGGCCAGCGCGAGGTCGTCTCGGCGATCGTGGCCGGCCAGACCGTGGACCCCGCTGTGGCGCAAGCAGTTCTCGGTGTCGACCTCGATCAGCACCACCTCGCCTTCCTCGTGTGGCTCGACGATGCCGAGGAGGCCGGCCGGGGCAGCGCGGCGCACAGCTACCTCGAGGAGATCGCCCACGAGGTCTGCCGGACGCTGCACAGCTCCGGCCCCGTCGCCCCGACCACCCTCCGGGCCTGGGCCAGCCGGGCGCGGCCGTTCGGGGACCGGGACCTCGCCGCGGTTCAGGAGACGGCTTGGGCACCCGGCGTACGCCTCGCCGTGGGCCGACCGGGCACCGGAATCGCCGGTTGCCGCCGCAGCCACCTGACCGCGGACGACGTCCACCGGCTCGCTCGGTCACTCCCGATCGGCACCCCGGTCGTGCTGCATCACGACGTCGCGCTCATGACGCTGCTCGCCGGCGATCTCGAGCGGGCGCGCTGGTTCGTCACCGAGGAGCTGGGCCCCCTGGCCGCCGACGACGAGAGCGAGCTCCTCGGGAGGTCGACGGAGGAGCGCCGGCTCGAGACCCACGCGGCGTTGCGGCTCGCCGAGGTTCTCGGCCAGGCCCAGAGCTGAAGTACGGATGGTACAAGGCGGTGCGGATCTCTGGTTTGCGCATCCAGTGACACACCGGCCCCGACGCGCGATCCTCGTAGTCACGAACCCGATGGCGCAGGAGGATTCGCATGGCCGAGACCGCTGGATCCGCGACGACACCGCCAGTTCGCAACAACTGGCTCGAAGGCCCCTTCGCACCCGTCGACCAGGAAGTCACCGTGTACGACCTGGAGGTCACCGGTTCCATCCCGGATGACCTGGACGGCCGCCTGCTCCGCATGGGGCCGAACCCGGTGGACCCGGAGAACCCGGTGACCTACAACTGGTTCACCGGGAACGGCATGGTGCACGGGGTGCGGATCCGCGACGGCAGGGCGGAGTGGTACCGCAACCGGTTCGTCCGCGACGACCAGGTCGTCCGCAGCCGGGGGCTGGATCCGCTGCCCGGGCCCGAGCAGCTCGGTGGCGGCGCCAGGTACGTCGCGGACAACGTGGTGAACACGCACATCTTCCCGCACGCGGGCAAGACCTGGGCGTTCGCGGAAGCGGGCGTGCTGCCGATCGAGCTGTCCTACGAGCTGGAGTGCCTGGCCCGGTCGGACTTCGGCGGGAGCCTCAACGGCTCGTGGACAGGCCACCCGCACCGCGACCCCGTCTCCGGGGAACTGCACGGGATGACCTACTACCACGGCTGGGAGCACGTCAGCTACCAGGTGCTCGACACGACCGGTACGGTCCGCCGGACCGTCGACGTCCCGGTGCACGGCCGCCCGGTCGTGCACGACTGCGCGCTCACCGAGCGCTACGCGATCTTCCTCGACGGCCCGGTCGCCTACTCCGACGAACTGCTCAGGCAGGGCTACGCCTTCCCGTTCATGTGGGGCTTCGAGTACCCGACGCGCTGGGTCCTCGTCCCCAGGGACGGCGTGCCAGGGGACGTCGTTTCGGTGGAGGTCGACCGGTGGGCGGTCTTCCACATCCTCGGCGCGTACGACCTGCCGGACGGCCGGGTGGCACTGATCGGGCCGAGCAACTCCCGGATGTTCGTCACCGACCGGACCGGCCCCGGCGAGGTTCCGGGCAGCCTGAACCTGTACCTGATCGATCCCGTCACGCGCAAGACCGAGGTGAAGATCCTCGACGACCAGCCGCAGGAGATGCCGCGGCTCGACGACCGCCTGGTCGGCAGCAAGTTCCGCTACGGCTATTTCAGCGGCCGGGACCAGGGGGTGTCCACGCTGATCAAGCACGACCTCGACAGGTCCGCCAAGGAGCGCTACGCCTACGGCCCCGGCCGGTTCGGCATGGAGGCCGTGTTCGTCCCGCGGACCCCCGATTCCGCCGAGGACGACGGCTGGCTGATGACCTACGTGACCGACATGTCGACGCGGACCACCGATGTCGTCATCCTGCACGCGCAGGACCTGCAGGCCGGCCCGGTCGCGACGATCCACATCCCGTACCGGGTGCCGATCGGCTTCCACGGCAACTGGATCCCGGACGCGGAACTCGAAGAGCAGCGGAAGGGACTGGGACTGTGACCAGGCCGGTTCCCGACGGCACGAAGAGGGAGCAACTGCCCCCGGCGGTGATCGCACAGCTCAAGGCGCTGCCCCCGGCGATCACGCCGGAGCTGGGGCAGGCCGTCTGGGCGCTGCTGACGCCGTTCCACGAGAAGATCGGCTACACCGCCCCGCGGATCGACCGCGACCTGCGCTACGGCGACCATCCACGGCACCGCCTGGACGTGCACACGGGCGAGGAGCCTCCGGTGGCGGCCCCGGTCTTCCTGTTCGTGCACGGCGGCGGGTTCGTCGGCGGCGACAAGAACGTTCCCGGAACCCCCAGGCACGACCTCGTCGGTGCCTGGGCCGCCAGGCAGGGCTGGGTGGGGGTGACGATGACGTACCGCCTGGCCCCGGAGCACCAGTGGCCCGCGGGCGCGCAGGACGTCGCCGCCGCGGTCGGCTGGATCCGGGACAACATCGCGGGCCACGGCGGCGACCCCGGCAAGATCGTGGTCGCGGGGAACTCGGCCGGCGCGGTCCACGTGGCCTCGTTCATCACCGGCCAGGGCGGCGGCAGCCTGGAAGGCGTTGCGGGCGCGGCGCTCCTGTCCGGCATCTACGACCTGGCCCCGGACAATCGCGGCGCCCTCGAGCACGTCTACTACGGCGACACACCGGCCGAAGCCGCGTCCACGTTGCCGGGTCTGGTCGACTCTCCGGTGCCGCTGCTGTTCAGCGTGGCCGAACGGGATCCGGTGAACTTCCACGCGCAGGCGGCGGGCGTCGTGGCCGCCTGGCAGGCGAAGCACGGTGCCGTCCCGGACCTGGTCCGGGTCGAGGGCCACAACCACCTGTCGACGATCGCGAGCCTGGGAATCGACGAGCCGGCGCTCGGCGTGGCACTGCGCAGGTTCGTCGAACGGAACACCACGCGGGCAGGCGTGTTTTGACAGCCCTACCGGTCACGGCCTACGCGGTGCCGTTGTCAGCTGGGCTGCCACAACTCGATCCGGTTGCCCTCAGGATCGGTGACCCAGCCGAAGCGCCCGACGCCCTCGATGTCCTGAGTCTCGTCGGCCACGTCCGCTCCCTTGGCGCGCAGTTGCGCGAGCATCGCGTCGAGGTCGCGGACACGGAAGTCGAGCATCGTCTGCTGGGCGCGGGAGCCGAAGTACTCGGTTCCGGACTCGAAAGTCGCGAACACCGTCACCCCGGCTTCGGTGCGCCACAAGCCGTTCTCGTCGGCGTCCAGGCCCAGGCATTCGCGGTACCACGCACCCAGGGCCGCCGGGTCCGCGGCCCGCATGAAGTATCCGCCCACTCCCAGCACACGTTCCATCGCGCTAGCTTGCCAGGACCTCACTCGCTCGCGTCACACGCCGTCGTCGGTGAGGAGATGGCTCGGCCCCCGAGTGAGGTGCCCACCGCATTCATGCCCCGTCCTGACCCGGGAGGCTCCCGTCGCCGGTCGCGGCGGCATGTTCGGCGGGCGCGGTGAGATGCCTTGTGGCGCCCAGGGTTTCCCGGATGTGCCGGGCGAGGGCGTGCTGGTGGGGGTCGTTGATCCAGCGGTCGAACGCGACCTTGAACGCGGCGATCCCGATTTCGGCCGCGAGTGCCGCGGTGGTGGGATCCAGACCGCGTTCCCGAAGCGCGTGGGCGAGCGTGGAGACGAGTGAGGCCAGTTTGACCAGTTCACGTTCCTGCAGTTCGGGATTCGCGGCGATGACGGCTTGGCGCTGCCGCACCAGTTCGGCCCGTTCTTCGAAGACCGGAGCGGCTTCGGTCAGGGCGTGGGTGATCACCTCCAGTGGCGCCAGAGGGGCGGCGGCGGTGGCCGTGGCGCGCGCGAGGACGTCGGCGAGGGGGTTGGACTGGAAGAGGACTTCCCGTTTGTCGGCGAAGTGCCGGTAGAAGGTGCGTTCGGTGACCTCGGCCCGGGCGGCGATCTCCGCCACAGTGGTGGCCTCGAAGCCCTTGTCGTTGTAGAGCTCCATCGCCGCCTTCTCCAGACGGCCCCGTGCGTCGGGTTTCCACCGGCCCATGCTCCGATCCTACACAGCGATGACAGAATCTGACATCAGAGTGATGACAGAGGCTGACATGAGGTGTTAGCGTGATGTCGCGAACTGACATCACGGCTCCCTGGTCGGGAGCCCCGCAGCAGGAAGGCGTACGCCATGCGCGTATTCGTCACCGGAGCCTCCGGACATCTCGGCTCCGCCGTCGTCCCCGAACTCCTCGAAGCGGGACACCAGGTCGTCGGGCTGGCTCGCTCGGACAAGTCCTCCGCCGCGTTGGCGGCTGCCGGCGCCGAAGTGCACCGAGGCGACCTCGACGATCTCGACGGTCTGGCCTCGGCCGCCGCCGCGGCCGACGGTGTCATTCACCTGGCCTTCAAGCACGACGCCATGTTCGCCGGCGACTTCGACGGCGCGGTCGCGGCGGATCTGCGCGCCATCGAGGCGCTCGGGGACGCGCTCGCCGGCACCGGAAAGCCTTTGGTGACCACGTCGGGAACCGCGCTGTTCGCCTTCGCGGGACTGCACGACGTCCTCACCGAGGACCACGCGCTCGACGCAGGACCGCGGATCGACGCCGAGAACGCGGTGGTCACACTCGCCGGGCGCGGCATCCGCTCGTCCGTTGTCCGGCTCCCTCCGACCGTGCACAGCACGCTCGACCACCACGGCTTCATCCCGACCTTCATCTCCATCGCCCGGTCCAAGGGCGTCTCCGCCTACGTCGGCGACGGGGCCAACCGGTGGCCCGCCGTGCACACGCTGGATGCGGCACGCCTGTACCGGCTGGCGCTGGAATCCGCGCCGGCGGGGTCGCGGCTGCACGCCGTCGATGACGAGGGGATCACCTTCCGGCAGATCGCCGAGGGCATCGGCCGCGGGCTGAACCTGCCCGTGGTCAGCATCCCGCCGACCCAGGCCGAGGCCCACTTCGGCTTCCTGAGTGGCCACGCCCAGGCCGACAACCCGTCCTCGAGCACGCTGACCCGCGACCTCCTGGGCTGGAAGCCCGTCCAGCCCGGCCTCATCGACGACCTCGGCCGGCGCCACTACTTCGACGCCCCCGCGACGACCGCGCGCTGAGTCCCCTCTTCTCCGAACGACCGGCTGCTGCAAAGCCGAGAGGAAACGACATGAACACCAAGAACGCCCACGAGCGGCTCGATCCCGAACTCGCCGAGGCACTGAAGGCGGTGCCGATGACGGAGGCCGGGGTGTTCGACCTCGGCGACCTGGAGGGCACGCGCGCCGGCGTCCGCGCCTTCGCCGAGGCGATCGCGGCCCAGATACCGGATGAGTCATCCGTTTCGGCCGAAGAGGTCACCGTGGTCCGCCCTGACGGATCCACCCTCCCCATCCGGCTGCTGCGGCCGACCGAGGCAGCCGGGCCGCTTCCGGTGCTGCTCTGGTTCCACGGCGGCGGGCAGGTCATCGGGTATGCCGCCCAGGACGATCCCACCCTCAAGCGCCTGGTCCGGGAGGTCGGCTGCATCGTCGCCTCCGTGGACTACCGGCTCGCGCCGGAGGCTCCCGCCCCGGCCGCCGCCGAGGACGGCCTGCTCGCCTATCGCTGGCTTCGCGGTCAGGCGGCCGAGCTCGGCATCGACGAGGATCGCGTCGCACTGGCCGGGCAAAGCGGCGGCGGTGGTATCGCCGCGGCCACCGCGCTCATGATCCGCGACCAGGGCGAGCCGGCGCCGCTGTTCCAGGCGCTGAGCTACCCGATGCTCGACGACCGCAACACCACCGCGTCGAGTCACGAGGTCACCGACCTCGGCATCTGGGACCGCGCGACCAACATCCTGGCCTGGAACCTGATCCTCGGAGACCGCGCCGGCTCCGACGAGGTGCCCCCGTACAGCGCACCCGCGCGTGCGGCGGACCTCACCGGCCTGCCGCCCACCTTCATAGCGGCCGCCGAACTCGACGTCTTCCGCGACGAGGACCTGACCTACGCGATGCGGCTCCAGGCCAGCGGTGTGCCCGTCGAACTGCACCTGTACCCCGGCGCCTACCACGCCTGGGACCTCTTCGCCCCCGAAGCCGCGGTCAGTGCCGCGTACGTCCACGCCTGGTACGGATACCTGCGCCGCCAGTTCAGTGCCCGTCAGCGCTGAGCGTCCCGGTTCGGCCGCGCGGTGACGGCCCAGCAGGCCGCCACACGGGCGTGCCGACAGCCGGTAACCCGCCGAGGAAGCCTGCACCCACTTCGGCTTCCTCGGCGTCAGCCCCGACCCCGGAAGCGGAAAGCGATTACCCGCAGCCGCGGGTAAGCCGACTCCCTCAACCGAGAAGATCGAGGATCACGACGGATTGACGTCCAGACACCGTTCATTGCGGGACTGAAGGCCCTGAACAGCCAGAAAGCCGGGCAAGCGGGCGCGTCTCAGCCAATGCACGCCTCGTAGTTATCGACCGGTCCGTCACTGAGCGAAGCGCCAGCCCATCGAAGATCCCACCCAGCGAGGCCCAGCGTTGATGCAGACGCCCGCGTTCGGACTCGGGTGAGCACTACCGCGAGGCTCAAGCCGGATCCCGCGGATCTCGATCAACAGACCGGCACTGGCCGAACCGCTGACGCCGATCATGAATTACACTCTGCGGACCTGCGCGAGGTCCGGCCGAATCACGACACGTCAACCCATAGTTCGTCGGCCACCGCTTCGACGCGCAAACCAGCGCCAGTGAATCGTATTACGACACCTACGACTCTTTCTTCCGGGTTTTTGATCGGCGTCGTATCATGAATTCTTTGCCCTATCAAACCAGAGAAGGGAGGAGCAGCCGAAACATCGAATGCCGTCCATTTACCCGACGCCTCGATAAATTCTCGGTTCTCTACCGTCTGCTCGCCAGTGAATGGATCGCGCCACCGTCCCGTTTCCACTTTCAAATCTTCACCGTTCGCGGCAGCATCGAACCATAGAACCGTGTCATCATCACACGTCAGTTCTAGCGGGCCGTTTTGATCCGTAATTTCGCCCTGAAAGACGTATAGGATACGACGCAGAAGTGTGACATTTTTGCCACGCAGATTGACCACTTCGCCACTGAGGTGTCGCATCCTTGATCCATCCGTTGCACATTCCGCCTCGCATGATTGTAACAAAGGAACCGACAGCCTCGGTAAGGGCCACATCCTCATCTTTACGATAGAACCAGTAGTCGTAACCGCCACCGCGCTTCGGGTTCCAGGCGAACGGGGTATGTTGTAACGAGTGAACCAGTTGTAGACCGTGATTTCATCGGAATCGACCACCACTTTCGAATTCACTCCTACAACCCAAGCGAACCAGGCGGCGAAGCCCATGAAGACACTCGGACCGATGCTATCACTGAGGGAATTCGCGGCAGGGACAAGGATAATCAGCGCGAGCGCAGTAGCAAGTGTACCGGTGAATACAATCCAAGCAAGGCTGAATTGCGCACGATTACGCAGTACCGTGGATTTGCGAGCGTCTTTCACCGTTCCCCTTTCCGCCAGCCTCACCCTCCCCGCCGGCGGCGAAGCAGTCAACGAGCCGATCCCCTTCCCCACCACCGGCGGCGGCAGCGGAAACCTGGTCGTCAGCCTGCACCTGCCCACCGCGGTCACCCTCACACCCGTCCACGCCAAGGCCGACACGGTCTACCCGGCGAACGGGAACTCCACCACGGACGCCGCCGGCGCCCCCGACCCGGGATGCGACGACCAGCGCACCCGGGTCGACCGGCTCCCCGGCACCCAGGGCAGCAACCCGCCCGGCAGCGTCGTCAACATCAGCCGCTCAGGTCTTCCCGCCCAGGACGACAGGCCCCTGGCCGACGGCTCCGGCACCACCGCCGCCGACGTCGCGGAGACTGTGGAGAATGAGGATTCCCTGGCGCGCTCGACAGAGGCGCGTCTGATCGGACAGGAGCCTCAGCCCAGCATGAACCGAGCACTCCGCACAACACTCGTGGAGGCTGCGGCACCGGTTTCACCGACGTCGACACCACACGCATTCTGACGGACGCAGTAAGCGACAATCCGGCCATGTGGCCCCCAGCAGCCCCGGAGAACCATCCACGACCCAGCGCAACGAAAAACCCTCCGACCAGCGCTAATGCGCCATCCGGAGGGCCTTGAAACCTGTGGAGCTAAGGGGACTCGAACCCCTGACCCCCTCACTGCCAGTGAGGTGCGCTACCAGCTGCGCCATAGCCCCGTGCGGAGGTGAACCCCGCGTGGTGTGTGCCTACAGTACCCGACCGCCGCCGGCGCCCCGCACGGGGGGTCCCGTTACAGACCCCCCGGCGCGGGAAGCGTCAGGACTGGGACACGAGGTCGGTGACCCAGCTGGGCTTGGACCAGTCGATCTGCGTGCCGTTGTGCAGGATCGTCGGGGTGCCCTGGAACGTCGGGTCGGCCGAGATCTTCGTCAGCGCGGCGTTCAGGGGCTGGTTGTACGTGCCGTTGTCGACGCACGTGGCGAACTCCGGCGCGGTGATGCCCAGGTCCTGCCCCAGTTTGACCAGCTGCGCGTTGTCGTACCCGCGCTGCCCCTCCTCGGGCTGGCTGGCGAACAGGCTGTCGTGGTAGGCGGTGAACTTGCCCTGGTCCGCGGCGCACAGGGCGGCGTTCGCGGACGCCAGCGAGTAGCCCGGCGGGTCGGAGCGGTTGTTGAGCAGCGGGATCATGTGGTAGGTGACCTGCAGTTTCCCGGCCTCGATCTGCTGCTCGATCTGCTGCCCGTAGGCCTTCTGCAGCTGCCCGCAGTACGGGCACAGGAAGTCGGCGTAGATGTCGATCTTCGCGGGGGCGTTGCCGAGGCCCGAGACGACCGTGGCGTCGTGGCGCTCGTTCGCCGTGTCCAGCGCCGCGTTCGCCGTCACCGGCGCGATCGACTGGCCCTCGGTCTGGTTCTTCGACGAGTTCGTCCAGATCACGCCACCGACGACCAGCGCCGCGAGCACCACCACGGCGACGACCGCGACGATCGTCTTCCGGTTGCCGCCCGACGATCCGCGCGCCTGCGCCACCGCCCGCGCGCCGGCCGACTGCGCCTGGCGGCGTTTGCGTGCGGACCGCTCCGCTCCACCCACTTGTTTCAGATCCTTTCTGCTTCTTGCACGGCCACCGGCCGCTCACGACCGGAACGCAGCCAGCCGTCGACCGCGAGCCTCGTCCGCGACCGCACGATCAACCACCCCGCGAGCACGAGGAAGCCCACGTCACGCGCGATTTCCTGGGGGTACTGGGTCTGCCCCTGCGCCACCTGGCCACCGCCGCCGAAGCAGCCGCAGTCGATCGTCAGCCCGCGGGCCCACGACTGCGCCACCCCGCCGATGAACAGCACCAGCAGCACGGCCGAGCCGACCGCGGCGGCCCTGGTCAGCAGCCCGGCGAGCAGCAGCACGCCCAGCGCCAGCTCGAGCAGCGGCAACCCGGTCGCCACCGGGTGCAGCAGCCCGTCGGGCAGCAGCTCGTAGGCCTTCACCGCGAGGTACGTCTGCCCGGGGTCGGCGAACTTGATGGTCCCCGACACGAGCCACACCGCGGCCAGGCCGAGCCGCACCACGGTCCCGACGGTGTCGAGTACGGGTTGGGAAGGCCGGAACACGCGCTTAGGCTATCGACACGTCCTGAGAAATTTGTGAGGTCACGCCGCGCGGGCGGGAAGGAGCAGCCGGTGCCGCTCGTTCGGGTGATCGCGGTCCTCCTGCTCCTGACCGGACTGGCGTCGTGCTCGTCGCCGGATCCGAACACGCTGCTCGGCAAGGCCGACAGCGGGCACCTGACCATCGGCATCCGCTTCGACCAGCCAGGACTCGCCGAGCACACCCTCGACGGCCGGTTCGTGGGCTTCGACGTGGACGTCGCCGAGTTCGTCGCCGGGCAGCTCGGGGTCAAGCCCTCCGGCATCACCTGGCGGGAGACGACGTCCGCGACCAGGGAGACCGACCTCACGTCCGGCACGGTGGACCTCGTCGTCGCCACGTACTCCATCACCGACAAGCGCAAGCAGCTCATCGCGTTCGCCGGCCCCTACTTCGAGACCGGCCAGGACCTGCTGGTGCGCCGCTCCGACACCGCGATCACCGGCCCGGAGGCGCTCAACGGCCGCCGCCTGTGCTCCGTCACCGGCTCCACCCCCGCGCAGGAGGTGAAGGCCCGCTTCGCGCAGGCCGTGCAGCTGGTCGAGTACCCGCGCTACCCCGACTGCGTGACGGCGCTGCTCGCCGGGCAGGTCGACGCCGTGACCACGGACGGCGTGATCCTCGCCGGGTACGTGACGCAGAACCCCGAGCTGCTCAAGGTCGTCGGCAAACCGTTCTCGACCGAGCGCTACGGCATCGGCCTGCGCAAGGGCGACCCGCAGGGCCAGGCCGCCCTCGACGACGCGATCAAGAAGATGATCGACACCGGCCGCTGGGCGGACTCGCTGCGCGCCAACATCGGCCCCTCCGGCTACCCGCTGCCCGCCCCGCCCGCGGTGACCGAACGATGAAGCTGCCCGACCTGCCCGTCCGCGAGGTGCTGGGCGAGCTGCACGACGCACTGTCCGCGCACGGCACGGCCGTGCTCGTCGCCCCGCCCGGCACCGGCAAGACGACCGTGGTCCCGCTCGCGCTCGCCGAACGCGCGACGGGCCGCATCGTGGTCGCCGAGCCGCGCCGTCTCGCCGCGCGGGCGGCTGCGAGCCGCATGGCGTCCCTGCTCGGCGAGGAGGTGGGCGAGACCGTCGGCTACTCCGTGCGCGGCGACCGCAAGGTCTCGGCCCGCACGCGGATCGAGGTCGTCACGTCCGGGCTGCTCGTGCGGCGGCTGCAGGGCGATCCCGAACTCCCCGGCGTCGACACGGTGCTGCTGGACGAATGCCACGAACGCCACCTCGACGCCGACCTCCTGCTGGCGCTGCTGCTCGACGTCCGCGGCGGGCTGCGGGAGGACCTGCGCCTGCTCGCGACCTCCGCGACCGTCGCGTCCGGCCGCCTCGCGGAGCTGCTCGGAGACGCGCCCGTGATCACCGCGCACGCGCGGACGTTCCCCGTCGAAGTCCGCTACGTCCCGCCCGCGCGCAACGAGCGCGTCGAAGCCACCGTCGCCAGGGCCGTTCGCACCGCACTGTCCGAAGGGGACGGTGACGTGCTCGCGTTCCTGCCCGGTGCGGGGGAAATCGCGAGAACCACGGCACTGCTGAACGACCTCAACGTCCTGCCGCTGCACGGCAGGCTCTCCCCCGCCCGTCAGGACGCGGCCCTGCGCCCCGGTCCGGAACGGCGTGTCGTGCTCGCGACGGCCCTCGCGGAGTCGAGCCTGACCGTGCCCGGCGTGCGCGCGGTCGTGGACTCGGGGCTCGCCCGCGTACCGCGCGTGGACCACCGCCGCGGCCTGCCGGGACTGGCCACAGTGCGCGTTTCGGCGGCCGTCGCCGAGCAGCGCGCCGGACGCGCGGGCCGCGAAGCACCGGGGCGGGCGTACCGGTGCTGGGCGCAGTACGAGCAGGCGAGCCTCCCCGCGTACCCCGAGCCCGAGATCCGCACGGCCGACCTCAGCCGGCTCGCGCTCGAACTCGCCTGCTGGTCCACCCCGGACGGCGCGGGCCTGGCGTGGTGGGACCCGCCGCCGGAAGGACCACTCGACGCCGGCCAGGAGCTCCTGCGCACGCTGGGTGCGCTGGCGCACGGCAAGGTCACCGAGCGCGGCAGGCGGATGGCCGCGCTGGGCCTGCACCCCCGCCTCGCGCGGGCGCTGCTCGACGGCGCGGAGCAGGTCGGACCGCGCTCGGCCGCGGAGGTCGTCGCGCTGCTGGACGCCGGGGGCACGCTCACCGACGTCGAGGCCGAGTTGCGGAGGCTGCGGGACACGCGTGACGAGCGGTGGCGCGCCGAGGTCCGCCGCCTGTCGCGGCTCGTGCCCGCGGCGCCGGAAGCACCCGACCCCGCGCTGGTCGTCGCCCTCGCCCACCCCGAGCGGCTGGCGCGCCGCCGCGAACCGGGTTCTCCCGTGTACCTGATGGCCGGCGGCACGGCGGCCGAACTGCCGCGCGGCAGCGGCCTGGGCGACGGGGAATGGCTCGCCGTCGCCGAAGCGACGCGGGATCCGGGCCGCGCGCAGGGCGTCATCCGGCTCGCGGCGCACGCGGACGCCGAGCTGGCGGTCAGGGCCGCACCGAACCTGGTGTCCGAAGTGGACGAAGTGCGCTGGGACGGCGATGTCGTCGCCCGCCGGGTGCGCCGACTCGGCGCGATCGTGCTGAGCGAGAAGCCGTTGCGCGACCCGGACCCCGAGCTGGTCCGGCAGGCGCTCGCCGAGGGGCTGCGCAAGGAAGGGCTCGGGCTCCTGCGGTGGACGCCGGAAGCCGTGCGGCTGAGGGAAAGGCTCGCGTTCCTGCACCGCGTGCACGGGGAACCGTGGCCGGGCATGTCCGACGAAGACCTGCTCGCCGCAGCGGAGAACTGGCTCGGCACGGCCCGCCGCCGCGCCGACCTCGCGCGGATCGACACCGTGCAGGCGCTGCGGAACCTGCTGCCGTGGCCGGAGGCCGGACGACTCGACGAACTCGCCCCCGACCGGCTCGAAGTGCCTACCGGCTCCCGGATCCGGGTCGACTACTCGACCGGAGAGCCGGTACTCGCGGTGAAACTGCAGGAGACCTTCGGCTGGCTCGCCACGCCACGCGTCTCCGGGGTGCCGGTGGTGCTGCACCTGCTCTCCCCCGCCGGCCGTCCCGCCGCGGTCACCGGCGACCTGGAATCCTTCTGGCGCAACGGTTATCCGTCGGTGCGGGCGGAGCTGCGCGGCCGCTACCCCAAGCACTCCTGGCCGCAGGACCCGCTCAGCGCGGCACCGACCCGCCGCTGACGTCCCCCAGCAGCGTGCGCTGCGGCACGGTGGGCAGCCGCTGCTCCAGCTCGTCGTCCTCGCGTTCGTGCAGGCCCAGCAACACGGCCTGGCGGATCTGCTCGCGGTTCTCCCGCACCACCTCGGCGAAGAAGACGTCGATGCGCGGGTCCACCAGCACCTCCAGGATCACGCGCATCGTCGTGTCGAGCACGGTGCCGACGATCTCGTCGTGGAACGGCAGCCGCGACAGGCGCCCGGCCTGCCGGTCGGCCTTGAGCTTCTCGGTGATGATCGCGCGCAGCATCTCCTGGTGCTCCCCCAGCGACCGCGCGAGGTTCTCCGGGTAGTTGCCGGTCTCGACCACCTTGACCACCTCGTCCATGACCGCGACGGTGATCGGCTTCTTGATCGCCAGCACGATCGGCCGCGACAGCCGTTCCACGAGCCGCTGGGTGAACAGCTCGCCGAACGCCCTGTCCGCCGTGCGCGCGAGCCGCACCAGCACCACGACCACCCGCAGCAGCCGGAACCCGCGCAGCGCCGGGTGGGCGATCGGGATCATGCCGAGCACCTCGTACCAGTTGCGCAGCGGGAACCGGCGGTCCCAGCGGGCGCGGCGCCAGCGCAGGAGGAACTCGACGAGGAAGATCCCGCAGATCGCCGTGTCGGCGACGAAGATCCAGTGCGCGACCTCGGCCGGGTGGGGGAAGAACGTGACGTAGGCGAGCAGCCCGACGGAAACGATCGCCAGCGCGAGCATGGCCAGGTCGAGCGGGCTCACCCTCCGAGAAGTCATGTCCGCATTCTGGCCGAAGGCCCACTTCAGCGCGTCGTGACCGTGATCAGTTCCAGCACCTGCGGCCAGGACAGCGCGAAGGCCTCGGCGTTCGCCGGGTCGCCGTGCCACTGCCGGTTGCTGAACCCGTGCCCGGCCTGCGGGTAGACGTGCACGATGCTCGGCCCGGTTTCGCGGGACTGCAGCGCGGTCTGCAGGCGCTGGAAGCTCTCGTGGGGGACCAGTTCGTCCTGGCCGGGGTACAGCATCATCACGGGTGCCTTGATGCGCGCGGTGTGCTCGACGGCGTCGACGGTGTGGTTCGGGGCGGGGGTGCCGGGGACGGTGGGGTGGTAGGCGACGACGTTGGCGAGCCGGTCGTCGCGGCCACCGAGGATCAGGGCGAACCGGCCGCCGAGGCACCAGCCGATCACCCCGGCCCTGGTGCAGCCGAGTTCGCCGAGCAGGTGGTCGAGCAGGCGGCGCTGCTCGTCGAGGCAGGTCTCGTCATCGAGCCGCGTCATGCGCTCGTGCAGTTCCTCGGCGGGGGTGTCGTCGCTGCTCACGCCGTGCCACGGGTCCCAGGTCAGCGCGGTGAGACCGCGGCGCGCGAACTCGTCGGCCCAGTCCCGGATCTGCTGCCCGATGCCGGTGATCATGGGCAGCAGGAGCATGCCGTGCGGGGAGCCGCCCGCGGGCCGGGCGAGGTAGGCGCGCAGGCCGCCGACGGTGACGTACTCGGTCTCGATGTGCACTGTCATGCGGGAAACCGTAGCGAGATGAGATGATCGGGAGATGGACGACCGCACTCTCGCCGCGCAGCTCGGCAGCCTGCCGGAGGGCGTCGCGGCGCTGCCGGAGGCGCAGCAGGAGGACCTCGCGGAGGCGTTGCGGGCGGCGCGGCGGCGGCAGGCGAGAGCACTGGCGAAGGCCGGGGACGAGGCGCTGCGGTTCGTCCCGGCGCTGCTGCGGCCCGCGGTGCGCAAGGCCATGGGGCTGTAGATGAGCTCCGACGCGGAGATCCGGAAGCTGGCGCGCGTGCTCGGCGTGGCGCCGGAGCGGTTTTCCTACCTGCGGGACGTGCCCGCCGCCGACCTGCGGCTGCTGCGGGACCAGGTGACGAGCGTGTTGTTCGACGCGCACCGCGGGGCGCTGGAGCGGATGGCGGGGGCGAGCAGGCTGCTGCCCACCCCCCTGCTGGCGCGCATGGCGGAAAGCGTTTTCGGGCCGGTGCTGTCGGCGCGCATCGCCGGTCTCGTCGAGGTCAGCCGCGGGGTGGACATCGCGAAGCGGCTGTCGCCCGGCTTCCTCGCGGACGTGGCGGCCGAGCTGGACCCGCGCCGCGCGGCGGGGATCATCGCGGGTTTCCCGCCGCCGCTGGTGGTGGCGGTCGCACGGGAACTGGCGCGGCGGGAGGACTGGATCACCATCGCGCGCTTCGTGGACACCCTCCCGGAGACGGCGATCGTGGCCAGCCTGGGCGCGATCCCGGAGCACGCACTGCCCCGGGTCGCCGAGCTACTCGACGACCCGGCGCGGGTGCACTACCTCACCGACCTGAAAGCCACCCACGACAGCAGAGGCCGCAACAGCTCCTGATCCGTGATGTTCGCGCGGCACCGCGTGGGTCATGCCTTGGCGGCGTTCGCCGCGATGGCGTCGGCAATCCGGTTCCACGCGCTTCCGGGCAAGGAGTGCCCCATGCCCGGGATCACCAGCAACTCGGCACCGGGCACCGCGGCCGCTGTGGCGCGTCCGCCGCTCACGTCGACCAGAGGATCGCTATCGCCGTGGATGACCACCGTCGGGAGCTTCAGGCCGCGCAGGGCATCGGTACGATCGGCAGCCGTCGCGTTGGCGGCGATGTGACGAAGCGTGCCGGCCGGGTGGTAGGCGCGGTCGTATGCGGCGGTGGCCCGGCGGACCAGCTCCTCGTCATCGGCCTCGATACCCGGCCCCCCGATGAGGCGGTGGAGTCTGACATCCGCGGCGATCGCCGTCTCGCGGTCGTCACCGGACGAAGGCACCAGGGCAGTGGGGTCGTCCAGGGTGGACTTTCCGACAGAGCGGTCGCTCGTGCTCGACATGATCGAGGCGAGGCTGTCAACGAGCTCGGGGCTGTCGATGGCGAGCTGTTGAGCGATGCCGCCGCCCATGGAGGCCCCGACCAGGTGGGCATGGGAGATGCCCAGCGCGGCGAGCAGGCCGGCGGCATCGGCGACCATGTCGGACAGGTGATAGCGCACGGTTGAGAAATCGCCGTGGAGCAGTCCGGTGAGGTCGACGTCGCCGAGCTCATCGAGCCAGGTGGACAGACCGACGTCGCGGTTGTCGAAGCGGATCACGGAGAAGCCGTGGCCGGCGAGAAGCTCACAAAATCCGTCCGGCCACGCGAGAAGCTGCTCGCCAACTCCCATGATCAGCAACATCGGCGGAGCACCGGGATCTCCGAACCTCTCGTAATGGATTTCGATACCGTTCGACTGGACGAAAGGCACGTTGGTCCCCTCTTGACCTGATGTGTCGCCGCTGTGTGGACGAGCCTCCTCACCGAGGATGACAGCGGACCGCGCCAACGTCAAGAAAGAACGTTCTACCTACTACCGAGACGCGCCCCGTGACACCGAGCTGGGTTCGCTCCGGTGTTCGCGAAGGCGGAACACCGCCTACCTAAGCCGCGACGATGAGGTAGATCCCGTACCCCACAACGGCCACACACACGGCGAAGCACACCACCGCCGTCGTGAGCCCGCTCCCGCCGCTGGCGCCGGTCTCCCGCGCCGTGGTGCGCGCCGCGAGGCCACGCACCCCCACCGCGAACAGGCTCGTGAGCACGCTCACGGCGACCAGCGCGATCAGGAACACGCTGCCGAGGGCAGCCCAGTCGATCTTCATGGCGCTCCTCAGGCGGCCGCGGCGACCGGCTCGGCCGACGACTCGTTGACGTTCTGCGCGGTCACCGGGTTGCGGCGCGACCACAGGTAGATGACCACGGCGATGGCGACCCCGGCCACGCCCACCAGCACCGTGCCGACGCTGCCGCTGCCCGCGACCTCCGCCGCGATGGCACCGACGACCGCCGCCGCGGGCAGGGTGAACAGCCACGCCAGCGCCATCCGGCCGGCCACGCCCCAGCGCACCTCGGCGAGCCTGCGCCCGACACCGGAACCGATGATCCCGCCCGAGCAGACGTGCGTCGTGGACAGCGCGAAACCGAGGTGCGACGACGCGAGGATCGTCACCGCGGCACTGGTCTCGGCCGCGAACCCCTGCGGGGTCTGGATTTCGGTGATCTTCTTGCCCATCGTCTGGATGATGCGCCAGCCGCCGAGGTAGGTGCCGAGCGCGATCGCGGTACCCGCGCTGAGCACGACCCACAGCGGCGGCCCGGACCCGGCGGCGAGCGAACCGGACGCGATCAGCGTCAGCGTGATCACACCCATCGTCTTCTGCGCGTCGTTGGTGCCGTGCGCGAGCGAGACGAGCGAGGCGGACAGCGCCTGCGCGGTCTTGAACGTCTTCGACACGACGTCCTGCCGCGCGGACGCGGTGATGCGGTACACGAGGAACGTGCCGACCACCGCGACCAGACCCGCGACGAGCGGCGAGGCCACGGCGGGGATCAGGATCTTCTCGACGACCGCGGCGAAGTGCACGGCGTCCGCGCCCGACGCGATCCACGTCGCGCCGATCAGGCCGCCGAACAACGCGTGCGAGGAGCTGGACGGCAGGCCGAACAGCCAGGTCAGCAGGTTCCAGATGATCGCGCCGACGAGCCCGGCGAACACGACCGTCGGGGTGACCTTCGTGTCGTCGACGATGCCGCCGGAGATCGTCTTGGCGACCTCGATGGACAGGAACGCGCCGACGAGGTTGAGGACCGCGGAGATCGAGACCGCGACCTTGGGCTTGAGCGCGCCCGTGGCGATGGACGTCGCCATGGCGTTCGCGGTGTCGTGGAAGCCGTTGGTGAAGTCGAAGGCGAGTGCCGCGACCACCACCACGATGACGATGAGTGAGGGGTCCACGTACTCGGACGATACCGAGCGAGTGAATCAGCCGAGCGGGCTCGGATTGAACATCCGGTGAACTCCCCGCCGGAAAACCGCCCAGGTCAAGGGGACCCCCGGCCGGTAGGCGAGGTGCGTCACCGACGGTGCGTCGAGGACCTGGAGATCAGCGCGGCCACCTGGGCGGATGAACCCCACGTCGTCCCGGCGCAACGCCGCCGCACCTCCCGCGGTGGCCGCCCACACGGCTTCCTCGACGGTCATCCGCATCTGCAGCACGGCCGTCGCGACGCAGAACGCCATCGACGTCGTGTACGAGCTGCCCGGGTTGGCGTTCGTGGCGAGCGCGACGACCGCTCCCGCGTCGAGCAGCCGCCGCGCGGGGGCGAGCGGCTGGCGGGTGGACAGGTCGCACGCGGGCAGCAGCGTCGCGACCGTGCCGGAACCGGCGAGCGCCGCCACGTCGTCGTCGGTGAGGTACGTGCAGTGGTCGACGCTCGCCGCGCCCGCGCGGACCGCGAGCCGCACACCGGGACCGGGGCCGAGCTGGTTGCCGTGCACCCGCACACCGAGCCCGCGCTTCACCGCCGCCCGCAGCACCCGCTCCGACTGCGCTTCGTCGAACGCGCCCTCCTCGCAGAAGACGTCGACCCACCGCACGTGTTCCGCGACGGCGTCGAGCATTTCACCGCACACGAGGTCCACATAGGACTCAGCATCAACACCTGGCGGGACGAGGTGCGCACCGAGGAACGTGACCTCGTCGACGACCTCCGCGGCGATCCTCGCCGACCGCAGTTCGTCCACAACGGACAATCCGTACCCGGTCTTGGTCTCCAGGAACGTCGTGCCCTGCCGCTCCGCCTCCGCGACGTGCCTGCGCAGGTTCGCCGCCAGCGCCTCGTCGGATGCCGCCCTCGTCGCCTCGACGGTCGTCGCGATCCCGCCTGCCGTGTAGGGCTTTCCGGCCATGCGCGCGGCGAACTCGACGGTCCGGTCCCCCGCGAACACCAGGTGCGTGTGGCTGTCCACCCAGCCGGGCAGCACCGCCCTGCCGCCCACGTCGAGCCGCTCGTCGGCGTCCGGTGCCGCGCCGGACGCCCCGGCCCAAGCGATGCGCTCACCGTCGAGCACGACAGCCGCGTCGTGCCGTGTGCCCAGCTCGGGGTCGTTGGTCGTCAGCTCGCCGATGTTGTCGATCAGGATCGCCACAGCGCCTCGATTTCCTCCGCCAGCACCACTTCCGGTCGTTCGACCAACTGGTGCACGCCGTCCCGGACGACCTCACGGCCCGCGACGAGCACGTCCGTCACGTCCGCCGCACTCGCCGTCAGCAACACGGCCTCCGGATCCGTACCGGCCGTCCTC
This sequence comes from Amycolatopsis sacchari, assembly GCF_900114035.1. Classification (GTDB taxonomy): domain Bacteria; phylum Actinomycetota; class Actinomycetes; order Mycobacteriales; family Pseudonocardiaceae; genus Amycolatopsis_E; species Amycolatopsis_E sacchari. Next base: position 186,144 of record NZ_FORP01000009.1, read on the forward strand.
CGGGATTTCAGGTCCACCGCAACGAGATCCGCCGGAGCACCGGGGAACAAACCCGCACGATCCCACCCGAGAGCCTCGTGATCGGTCGACGCCGCCAGCAACTCGGCCACGCTGAAGCGGCCGCGCCGCTCCGACGCCAACCGCTCGTCCATCTCCAGTGCCCGCGCCTCCTCGAACGGGTCGACGACGGCCTGGCTGTCGCTGCCGAGGCACAGCCCCACCCCGGCGTCGGCGAGCGCCCGCGCCGGCCCGATGCCGTCGCCGAGGTCCCGTTCCGTGGTCGGGCAGAAGCACACGCGAGTGCCGGTCCCGGCCAGCGCACGGATGTCGTGGCGCGTCAGGTGCGTGCCGTGCACCGCGACCGTGCGCGGCCCGAGCAACTCCGCTTCGGCGAGCAGTTGCGTGGGTGTCCGGCCGTGGTAGGCGAGGCACTCGGTGTTCTCCGCGCGCTGCTCGGACAGGTGGACGTGCAGTGGTCCGGACCAGCTCGCCAGCACGGGCAGCTGCTCCACCGGCACCGCACGCACCGAGTGCACGGCGGCACCCACGCGGGTCAGGCCCTCCGGCCGCAAGTCCGCGACGCGGGCCGCCCACGACTCGCCGTCCCCGTCGCCGAACCGCCGCTGCCGCTCGTCGAGCTCGCGGCCGAATCCTCCGGCGAGGTAACAGGTGTCGAGCAGCGTCAGCCGGATTCCCGCGTCGGCCGCGGCCCGCGCCAGCGCGTGCCCCATCGCGTTGGGATCGTCGTAGGGACGACCGCCCGGGGCGTGGTGGAGGTAGTGGAACTCGCCGACGCTGGTGTAGCCGGAAAGCGCCATCTCGGCGTACACACCGCGGGCCAGCCGGTAGTACGAATCGGGATCGAGCCGCGCGGCCAGCTCGTACATCCGTTCGCGCCACGTCCAGAACGTGCCGCGCTCCCCGTGCGTCCGTCCTCGCAAGGCCCGGTGGAAGGCGTGCGAATGCCCGTTGGCGAAGCCGGGCAGGACGAGCCCGGTGAGCACGGTTCCCGCGCGCGGTGCCCCTGGCGTGACCTCGGTGTAGACGCCGTCCTCGACCTCCAGCCGGACCCCGGTGGCGGGTCCGTCCGGCAGCCAGGCCAGCTCCGCCCAGTAGGTCGTCATGTCGACAAGTCCCCGAGTGTCTCGGTGAGGGCCCGCACGCCGTGCTCCACGTCGTCGTCCTCCGCGAACTCCTCCGGCGCGTGGCTGATCCCGGTGGGATTGCGCACGTAGAGCATCCCCGCCGGGACGTGAGCGGCGAGCACGGCGGCGTCGTGCCCTGCGCCGGTCGGCAGTTCCGGCACCCCGCCCAGCCGGTCGCGCAAGCGCTTTCTCAGCCCGGAGTCGAAGGTGACGGTGTCGCTGAAGGACTCCTCGGTGAGGCGCACCTCGCACCCTTCGTCCGCGGCGGCCTGGCGCGCGACCTCGGCGATCTCGTCCACCACCGGACGTGCCGGCCCCCGCGCGTCCAGCCACAGGTCCACAGTGGACGCGATCACGTTAGTACCACCCGGTTTCGGCAGGATCCTGCCCACGGTCGCCCTCGCGCCCGCCACCTTCGACGCGATCCGGCGGGCCGCCGACACGACCGCCGCGGCGGGCAGCATCGGGTCGTGCCGGTCGGTCATCAGCGTGGCACCGGCGTGGTTCCCCTCGCCGGTGAACGTGAACCGCCACCGGCCGTGGGCGAGCACCGTGCTGCCGACGGCGACCGGCGAACCGAGGTCGACCAGCCCCCGCCCCTGCTCGACGTGCAGCTCCAGAAAGGTGCCGATCCGGGAAAGCGCTTCCTCGTCCCGGCCGAACCGCTCCGGCGCGAACCCCATCCGCCGCGCCGCCTCCGCGAGCGTCACGCCATCCGGATCCCGCAACGCCCGCGCCCTGTCCGCGTCGATCGCGCCGGTGAGCAGCCGCGATCCCAGGCAGGGCACGCCGAACCGGCCGCCCTCCTCCTCCGCGAACACGAGCACCGCGAGCGGCCGACGTGGCCGCACACCGGATTCCTTCAACCGCGCCACGGCGTCGAGCGCGCTCACCACACCGAGCGGGCCGTCGAAGGCACCGCCGCCCGGCACGGAATCGAGGTGGCTGCCGGTCACGACCGCGCCGGGCCCCGGAGTTCCCCACCACGCCCAGAGGTTGCCGTTGCGGTCGGTCTCCACGTCGAGCCCGCGGCGCCCCGCCTGCTCGGTGAACCACGTCCGCAGTTCCCCTTCGGCCGAGTCGAAGACGTGCCGCGAGTAGCCGCCACGCGACCGGTCCCGCCCGACGTCCGCGATCTCGCCGAGCAGCCCGACGGCGCTCACGGACGCTCCAGCATCGGCACCCGCAATCCGCGTTCCCTGGCCACTTCCGCCGCCCGGTCGTACCCGGCGTCCACGTGCCGCAGCACGCCCATCCCCGGGTCGTTGGTCAGCACGCGCTCGATCTTCTGCCCGGCTAGCTCGCTCCCGTCGGCCACGCACACCTGCCCCGCGTGGATCGACCGGCCCATGCCGACGCCGCCGCCGTGGTGGATCGACACCCAGCTCGCCCCCGACGCGGTGTTCACCAGCGCGTTGAGCAGCGGCCAGTCGGCGATGGCGTCCGAACCGTCCGCCATGCCCTCGGTCTCGCGGTACGGCGAGGCGACGCTGCCGGAGTCGAGGTGGTCGCGGCCGATCACGACCGGTGCGGACAGCTCACCGCTCGCCACCATCTCGTTGAACCGCAGGCCCGCCAGGTGCCGTTCGCCGTAGCCCAGCCAGCAGATCCGCGCCGGCAGTCCCTGGAACGCGACGCGCTCCCCGGCGAGCCGGATCCAGCGGGCCAGCGACTCGTTCTCGGGGAACAGGTCGAGGATCGCGCGGTCGGTCGCGGCGATGTCGGCGGGATCGCCTGACAGCGCCGCCCACCGGAACGGGCCCTTGCCCTCGCAGAACAACGGGCGGATGTAGGCGGGCACGAAGCCGGGGAAGTCGAAGGCCCGCTCGCAACCGCCCAGTTTCGCCTCGCCGCGCAGGGAGTTGCCGTAGTCGAACACCTCCGCGCCCGCGTCGAGGAAGCCCAGCATCGCGGACACGTGCTGCGCCATCGACGCCCTTGCCCGTTCGGTGAACTCCTCCGGCTTGCTCGCCGCGTAGTCGTGCCAGTCCTCGACGCTGACACCGACCGGCAGGTACGCCAGCGGATCGTGCGCGGACGTCTGGTCGGTGACGACGTCCACCTCGACACCCCGCCGCAGCAACTCCGGCAGCACCTCGGCCGCGTTGCCGATGACCGCGACCGAAAGCGCTTTCCCCTCCTGCTTCGCCTGCGTCACCCGACGCACCGCATCATCCACATCGGACGCCAGCTCGTCGAGGTACCGCGTTTCCAGCCTCCGGCGCGCACGCTCGGGATCGCATTCGACGACCAGCACCGCGCCGCCGTTCATCGTCACCGCGAGCGGCTGCGCCCCGCCCATCCCGCCGAGCCCGGCGGTCACCGTCAGCGTCCCCTTCAGCGAGCCGCCGAACCGCTTTTCCGCCACGGCCGCGAAGGTCTCGTACGTGCCCTGCAGGATGCCCTGCGTGCCGATGTAGATCCACGAACCGGCGGTCATCTGCCCGTACATCGTCAGGCCGAGCTGCTCCAGCCGCCGGAACTCCGGCCAGTTCGCCCAGTCCCCCACCAGGTTCGAGTTCGCGAGCAGCACTCTCGGCGCCCACTCGTGCGTCCGCAGCACCCCGACGGGCTTGCCGGACTGCACCAGCAGGGTCTCATCATCGTCCAAAGTGGTCAGACACCGGGTGATGGCCTCGAAGCTCGGCCAGTCGCGGGCCGCCTTGCCGGTGCCGCCGTAGACGACCAGGTCCCGCGGCCGTTCGGCGACCTCGGGGTCGAGGTTGTTGTGCAGCATCCGCAGCGCTGCCTCGGTCTGCCAGCTCTTCGCGGTCAGCTTCGGCCCGCGTGCGGCTCGGACGGTCATGCTTCCTCCAGTGCCTCGAGAACGGCTCCCGACCTGACGAGTTCCTCCACCGCGGCGATTTCCGGGGCCAGGTGCCGGTCCGGCCCCGGCCCGCCGGCCCGCTCCCGCACGAGGTCCCGCACCGCCGCGGTCACGGGCGCGGGGCGCAGGGGCGCCCGCAGGTCCAGCGCCCGCGCGGCGGTCAGCAGCTCGACGGCGAGCACCGTGGTCAGCCCGTCCACGGCGCGGCGGAGTTTGCGCGCGGCCGACCAGCCCATCGAGACGTGGTCCTCCTGCATCGCGCTGTTGGGGATCGAATCCACGGACGCGGGTACGGCGAGGCGTTTCAGCTCGCTCACCACGGCCGCCTGCGTGTACTGGGCGATCATGTAGCCGGAGTCGACGCCGGGATCGTGCGCGAGGAACGCGGGCAGCCCCTGGGAACGCGTGATGTCGAGCATCCGGTCGGTGCGGCGCTCGGCGATGCTCGCGACGTCAGCGGCCGGGATCGCCAGGAAGTCCAGCACGTAGGCGATGGGTGCGCCGTGGAAGTTGCCGTTGGACTCCACGCGGCCGTCGGCGAGCACGACGGGGTTGTCGATCGCCGCCGCGAGTTCCCGGTCGGCGACCAGTTCCCCGTGGCTGACGGTGTCGCGCGCGGCGCCGTGCACCTGCGGGGCGCAACGCAGCGAGTACGCGTCCTGCACGCGGGTGCAGTCCGGCCCGCGGTGGCTCGCGACGATCTCGGAACCCCGCAGTGCGGCGGACATCCGGCGTGCCGACCGGGCCTGTCCCGGGTGCGGCCGCAACGCCTGCAGGTCGGCGGCGAACGCGCGATCGGTGCCCAGCAAGGCTTCCACGCTCATCGCGCCGGTGAGGTCGGCGGTGTCAAGCAGCCGGTTCAGGTCGGCGAGCGCGAGCACCAGCATGCCGAGCATGCCGTCGGTGCCGTTGGTGAGCGCGAGCCCTTCCTTCTCCGCCAAGGTCACCGGCGTGAGCCCCGCGTCGCGCAACGCGTCGGCGGCGGGCCTGCGGTTGCCGTCGCGGTCGAACACCTCACCCTCGCCCATGAGCGCGAGCGCGACGGCCGCGAGCGGTGCGAGATCCCCGGAACAGCCGAGCGAACCGTACTCGTGCACCACCGGCACGAGCCCCGCGTTGAGCAGCCCGGCCAGCGCGGCCGCGGTCTCCGGACGTATGCCGGTGTAGCCGGTGGCCAGCGTGCTCAGCCGCAACAACATGAGCGCCCGCACGACCTCGGGCTCCACGGCGGGGCCGGCACCGGCGGCGTGCGAGCGGATCAGCGAGCGCTGCAGTGCGGTCCGCCGGTCCGGTGGGATGTGCCGGATGGCGAGCGCCCCGAACCCCGTCGAAACGCCGTACGTGGGCTGCTCCGCCTCCGCCAGCGCATCGATGTGACGACGGGTCTCCGCGAGGTTCTTCAGCACGGTCTCGCCCAGCTCGACGCGCGCGCCCCCGCGCGCGACCGCCACCACCTGCTCCCGGCTCACCGGGCCCGCATCCAACCGCACTGTGCGTTCCATCAGCCCATTGCACAGCGCGAGGGACCACCGGGACAGGAGGCGATCACCCGGTTGTGTCTGGTATCCCAGACAGATGGGCAGCAGCAGCGACGTTCCCGCGCTCCGGCGCGGGCTGGCGGTGCTCGGCGCGCTGGCGCGACGGGCGGGTCCGGCGTCGGCGGCCACGATCGCGCGGGAGCTGGGCCTGCCCCGGTCGACGACCTACCACCTGCTGGCCGAGCTGGAAGCCGCCGGTTTCGTCGTGCACCTGCCTGCCGAGCGCCGCTACGGCCTGGGGATCGCGGCGTTCGAGCTGGGTTCGGCCTACCTGCGGCACGATCCGCTGGAGCGGCTGGCGGGGCCGGTGTTGCGCAAGCTCGTCGACCGCGTGGGGCACACCGCGCAGCTGGGCGTGCTGCACGGCAACGAGCTGGTCTACCTGCTGAAGGAGCGGCCCGCGCGCCCGGAGACGCTGGTGACGGACGTCGGCGTGCGCATCCCCGCGCACCTGCCCGCGTCCGGCCGGGCCATGCTCGCGCACCTCCCGGCCGCGCACGTCCGAGCGCTGTTCCCGCGGGCGGACGCGTTCGTGCTCCGCACGGATCGGGGCCCGCGGAACCTCGCCGAGCTGCGCCGGTCGCTCGCGGTGGAGCGGCGGCGGGGCTGGGCGGTGGAGGACGGGTTCGTGACGCCCGGGTTCGCGTCGGTGGCGTATCCGGTGTTCGACCACGGGGGCCGCCCGATGGCGGCGATCAGCGTGACGCTGCGGCACCACTGCCCTGACGAGGCGGTGGTGTGCGGGCGGGATTGGCCGGAGGTCGCGGACGAGGTGCGCCTCGCGGCCGGGGAGCTGACCAGCCGCATCGGCGGTCGCCCCTGACGTCAGATCAGTTGCTTGCCCTGCTCGGCGTGCAGGCCGAGCATCTCGAGCAGCTCGGCGCACTCCGCGGCGTCGTTCGAATGTCCCGCGACGGTGCGGGCGGCGCGGCTCTCCTGCTCGTCACGGAGGACCTTCTCCTCGGCGCGTACACCCGCGAGCCAGCCCCGTTCGAGGGCGTCTTCGGCGTTGCTCGCACGGCTTACCCGGGCCATCTGGCACCTACTTCCGGCTCAGCACAGACCGTGGCGAATTCGCCACGTTCGGAGCAAGCATCGCAGGCGCGGGGCGGGGGCGTCCAGTTTCGCTCCGCTCCGTCACACGAAGGCAACACGACGGAAAACCGCTCGCCGGACATTGTGCATTCGGATTGCACATCCGAGCGGTTAGCGGATCCGGATATCGTAGGATGCCCGCCGTGACACTCAGGGGCGAAATGCCACGGCGCGCCGACGCCGCACGCAACCGCGAACACGTGCTCGGGATAGCGCGTGCCCAGGTGGCGTCCGGGGACGACTCGCTCCAGCTGAACACGATCGCGCGACTGGCCGGCGTAGGTGTCGGCACGGTGTACCGCCATTTCCCGACGCGGCAGGCACTACTGGAGGCCCTAGCGGCGGAGCCGCTGTCCGAACTGGCTGAACGAGCCGAAACCGCGGCCACCGACGCCGATTCCGAGGCCGCACTGCACGAATTGTTACGCTATGCGCTCAACCGAATACTGAGGGATTCGTGCCTGGCGGCGGTTCTGGAATCGGCGGAGCTCGAAGACCCGGCGGTGGAAAAACTCAAGAACCGTTTCGACAAAGCGCTGTCGGCACTGCTGCGCGCGGGAAAACGGGAGAACCGCATCCGGAAGGACGTGCGTCCGGCGGACATCCGCAGCCTGCTCTGCGGCGTCGCCCACGCCCTCCAGGCGTCCCCGCACACCCCCAAGCACGCGCGGCAGTACCTGCAGATCCTGACGGCAGGCCTGGCCCCCAGCTGAGCCGGCGGGTGTTACCGAACGCTGACCGGCACCGGGCACCCGTCCTCGCTTGACCGAGCTGGTTCAAACCTCTGCGCCCTGACCAACCGCACCCCCACCCAACGCCCCCAGAAAACACGCCGAAACAAGAACGGCGAGCGCTCTGCGCGAGCACTCGCCGTCCACTTGTGGAGGTGCCGGGAATTGAACCCGGGTCCTCTGGCGCCTCACCAAGGCTTCTCCGTGCGCAGTCCGCTATGCCTCTACTCGGCCCCACCGGTCACGCGAACAAGCCGGTGTGACGGGCCCAGCCGCTGTTTGCTTCCCTTCCGGGCCCCGCGGCCGAACCCGGAAGGTGAGCCTCCTAGCTGATGCCGGCGAACCGGGACGGAGGCACTCCCGGGCCGACAGACACGCACTCGCTCAGGCGGCGAGGGCGTAGTCGCGCTGACTATTCGTCTTGGCGCTTATTTGGTTACGGCGACGCTTAACGGTGGTCTCTCGCCTGCACCGGCACGCTTCCCCTGACTCAACGTCCAGAGTCGAAACCGTTCACCCCCTAGCTGGTGGTTCACAACCCACTCAGTCTAACGCCCCCGGCAACCCGGTTTGTTCCCCTGGGGTAGGGCTTCCCCTACCCGCAGGATGCCCGGCTTCCCCCTGGTGACCGCCCCCGGCGCCGCCGCATGCTGGTCGGTGTCACCAGTCGGAGGGAACACCATGACGTCGGCATCCTCGGTCGAGGACGGGAGCAGGCCGTACCCGTCCATCGCCGGCTCCCTGCTCTACCTGCTGCTCAACCTGCCACTGGGCATCGCCGGCTTCGTCGGCGTGACCACCCTCGCCGCGGTGGGCCTGACGACGGCGGTCGTCTGGATCGGGGTGCCGGTGCTGGCGTTGCTGGTGCTGGGCTCCCGCGCGGCCGCCCAGTTCGAGCGGGCGCGGGCGCACGCCCTGCTCGGCACCTACGTCGTGTCGCCGTACCGGCCGCTGCCCGGCACCGGCTGGCGGCTGCGGTGGCGGACGCGCGTGCTCGACGGCGCCACGTGGCGGGACATGGGCTACTTCGTGCTGCTGTTGCCGCTCGGGCTGGCCGAGTTCGTCCCGCTGGTGGTGACGTGGGCGGCCGGGCTGGGCCTGACGGCGCTTCCCATCTACTTCCGCTACCTGCCGAACGCCGCGTTCATCACGTTCGACGGCACCCACCACGTGGTCATCGACTCGACCGTCGACGCGCTGCCGTGGGCCGCACTGGGGCTCGCGGTGCTGGCGCTCGCGATCGCGATGACCCGGGCGCTGGGGGTGGCGCACGCGAGGCTGGTGCGGGTGCTGCTCGGGCCGGGACCGCGCGCCCGCCGCATCGCCGAAGAGCCCATCGGCGCGGTGGCATGATGACCGCCATGTCCGACGAACGGGCGCCGTTGGAGCAGCCCCGCCCCAAGGCCGTCCGCACGATCGCCTACTTCATCACCGGTTTCCCGCTGCACCTCGTGCAGTTCGTGCTGACCGTGGTGCTGCTGGGCGTCGGCCTCGCGACCGTGGTGATCTGGGTGGGCATCCCGCTGCTGATGTTCACCACGAGCATGGTGCGCGGGTTCGGCGACCTGGAACGCCGCTACGTCCGCCGGATGCTGGACTCGCCGCTGCCGCCGGTGGAGCGCGCCCCGGCCGAGGGCGGCGTGCTCCGGCGCTGGCGGTACCGCCTGGTGGACCCGACCACGTGGCGGGACCTCGGGTACGTCCTGGCGGCGCTCCCGTTGAGCGCCGTCGAGTTCGCCGTCGGGCTCGCGTCGATCATCCTGCTGCCGATGGCGATCTGGGTGGCGCCGTGGATCGGCTGGGCCCACGGTTCGCTCGCGCTCGCGCTGCTCGGCCCGAACCGCGCGAAGCGGCTCGAAGCGAAGGCCCAGCGCCTGCAGGCGTCCCGGGCGCGTGGCGTGGACGCGGCGGAGGCGGAGCGGCGCCGGATCGAGCGCGACCTGCACGACGGGGCGCAGCAACGGCTCGTGTCGGTCGCGATGAGCCTCGGGCGCGCGAAGAACAAGTTCGACAAGGACCCCGAAGCCGTGCGTGAGCTGATCGCCGAGGCCCACACCGACGCGAAGCTCGCGGTGGCGGAGCTGCGAGACCTGGCCCGCGGCATCTACCCGGCGGTGCTGGGCGACCGCGGCCTCGACGCGGCGTTGTCGGCGCAGGCGGCGAAATCGCCGATCCCCGTCGACGTGGAGGTGGACGTCGACCCGCGCCCGCCGGCCGCGGTCGAGACCACCGCGTACTTCATCGTGGGCGAGACGCTCACCAACATCGCGAAGCACTCGGGCGCTACGGAAGCGAGCGTCAAAGTGTGGCGCACCGACGAGAAGGTCGTCGTCGAGATCACCGACAACGGGCACGGCGGCGCCGAAATCCGGCCGGGTGGCGGCCTCGCCGGGCTCGCCGACCGGGCCGCGACGATCGACGGCGTGGTGACCGTGGTCAGCCCCGAAGGTGGTCCGACGGTGATCAGGGCCGACCTGCCCTGTGCCTGGTGAGCGCAGCATGAGTGAATAGCCCCGGAGAGATTTCCGGACCTCTTGGGGGCTGCACATGCGGGTGGTGCTCGCCGAGGACGCCGTCCTCCTGCGTGCGGGGGTACAGCGGCTGCTCGCGGACGAGGACATCGAGACGGTCGCGGCGGTGGACAACGGGGACGACCTGGTCCGCGCCGCGACCGAGCACAAGCCGGACCTGGCGATCGTGGACGTGCGGATGCCGCCGACGTTCACCGACGAGGGCCTGCGCGCGGCGCTGGCGGCCCGCGAGGCCCTGCCGGGGCTGCCGGTGCTGGTGCTGTCGCAGTACGTCGAGGAGAGCTACGCGGTCGAACTGCTGTCCGGCGGCGCGGGCGGTGTGGGATACCTGCTCAAGGAGCGGGTCGCGGACGTCGCCGAGTTCCTGGACGCGGTCCGCCGGGTAGCCAGGGGCGGCACGGCGATCGACCCGGAGGTCATCGCCCAGCTGATGGCCCGCGGCCGCCGCAACCCGCTCGACGCGCTGACCCCGCGCGAGTCCGAGGTGCTGGGCCTGATGGCGCAGGGCCTGTCGAACACCGCGATCGGCAGCACGCTCGTCGTGTCGCAGGGCGCGGTCGAAAAGCACATCGGCAACATCTTCGCCAAGCTCGGCCTCGAAGCCAGCGCGGAGGAACACCGGCGGGTACGCGCGGTCTTGACCTACCTGGGCCGCGCCTGAGGAACTCACCCGATCCGACGGCGGCAAACCCCCGCTCGCTCCCCTACCATGGGCGGACGTCGCTGTGCTCGATCAACCGGAAAGGGGCACGATGACCGAGGTGAGCGTCCGCTTCTTCGGCGGGCCCCTGGACGGCCGGGTGCAACCGCTCGGCGACACCGAACCCGTCTCGGGCACGCTGATGAGGCACGTCCACCTGCACGACGGGCCGAAGATCGAAACCCACTACCGGCTCGGCTACACGCCGGAGACCGGCTGGGAGTACCGGCTGTGCGGGCTGGCCACCGAGGTCGACGAGACCTGAGGTAGGGCTTTCCCCACCTCTGCCCCTGGCCCTCGCCCGACCGGGAAACGGCGGCTGACCTGGCTGTTCCCGCGCCCGCTTTCCAGCAGGCTGCTGGACATGCAGACATCCCAGCGGGACACCTTCCTCGACGTCCTCCGCGCCGGCGCGATCCTCGCGGTGATCTCCCAGCACTGGCTCATGCCCGTGCTGAGCTACCACGACGGGCGCCTCGCGACGGGGAACGCGCTCGCCACTCCCGGCTGGGCGATCTTGACCTGGTTGTCAAACGTGATGCCACTTGTTTTCTTCGCCGGCGGGGCGGCCAACCACCTGTCACTGGCGCGCGCCGCCTCGTCCCGCGACTGGCTGGGTGCGCGACTCGGCCGCCTGCTGCTGCCGGTGCTGCCGCTCGCCGCCGTGTGGCTGGCCGCACCGGCGCTGCTGCGTGATCTCGGGGCGCCGGAGCAACCGGTCGAGGTGGCCGGCGCGATCGCCGGGCAGCTGCTGTGGTTCCTCGCGGTGTACCTGCTGACCGTGGTCGCGACGCCGCTGATGGCCGCCGCCCACCGCCGGTGGGGGCTGGCGGTGCCCGCCGCGCTCGGGGTCGCGGCCGTGCTCGTGGACGTCGTGCGCTTCGAAGGCTTCGGCATCGTCGGCTACGCCAACGCCGTGTTCGTGTGGCTGGCCGTGCACCAGCTCGGGTTCGCCTACGTGGACGGCAAGCTGGGCCGGCTGGAGCGGAAGCCCGCGCTCGCACTGGCCGCCGCCGGGTTCGGCGTCACCGCGCTGGCGGTCGCGTTCGGTCCGTACCCGATGAGCATGATCGGCATGCCGGGCGCGCCGGTGTCGAACATGAGCCCGCCGTCCGCGGTCCTGCTGAGCGTCACCGTCGGACAGCTCGGGCTCGCCCTCGCGTTCCGCCCGCAGCTGCGGGCGTTCGCCGCACGCCCGTCGGCCGCCGCGGCGCTGGGGTGGATCAACCGCCGGTTCATGAGCGTCTACCTGTGGCACATGCCCGCACTGGTGGTCGTGGCGGGGATCAGCGTCCTCGGCTTCGGCTACGCGACCCCGGAACCGGGCAGCCTGCGCTGGCTCGCCGCCGCCCCGGTGTGGTTCGCCGCGGCCGCTGCCGTGCTCCTGGTGCTGCTGCGCGTGTTCGCCCGCTTCGAGACCCGGCGCCTCCCGGCGGGCCCGCCCGCGCCGGCGCCCCAGCTCGTCGGAGCCGCCCTGCTCGGTTCGGCGGGACTGCTCGGCCTCGCCGCACGCGGGTTCACCACCCCGCTCGGCGGCGGGGTGCTGGCCAGTGCACTGCCCTGGGTGGCGCTCGTGCTCGCGGCGACCGCGGTGGCGACCCGCCGCACGCCGGTGCTGGTCAGAGGCTGAGCAACCGGGCCGGGGTGTCGTGCAGGACGGCCCGCAGGAAGTCCGTTCCGAGGCGATCGTCGGCCGCCCAGCCGGCGATCGCCCTCAGCTGCGTGGCGTAGGAGTAGGGGATGTTCGGGAAGTCGGTGCCCAGCGCCACGCGGTCGGCGATCCCGGCGAGGCGGTCGAGCCAGTTCCCGGGCAGGGGCATGAGTTTCTCGCTGAACGGCACGCCGACCATCGTCGTGTCGATGTGCACACGCGGGTACCGCTCCACGAGGTCGAACGCGGCTTCGTAGTCGGGCATCCCGGCGTGTGCGAGCACGGCGACGAGCCGCGGGTGCCGCGCCAGGACCTCGCCGAACACGTCGAGCCCGGTGTACGGCCCGCGCTCGGGCCCGTGCCCGGCGTGCACGACGACGGGCACCCCGGCGTCGGAGATCGCACCCCACACCGGGTCCAGCAGCTCGTCACGCGGGTCGTACGCACCGACCTGGACGTGTGCCTTGAAGCAGCGGACCCCCGCCCGCAGAGCGTCGTCCACATAGGACGCCGCCGACGGTTCGGGGAAGAACGTCGCGGTCCGCACCGCGGCGGGCACGCGTTCGGCGAACTCGGCGAGCCACCCGTTCAGCCACTCGGCCATCCCGGGCTTGTGCGGGTACGCCAGCGGCGCGTACCGGACCACACCGAACGATTCGAGCAACGCGATCCGGTCGTCCTCGGGCTGCCGGTACCAGATGGGCCACGCCGCGCCCACCCGCTCCTCGACGCGGTCGAAATAGGCCCAGACCTTGGTCAGCATCCGCTCGGGCAGGAAGTGCAGGTGCAGGTCGACCAGCCCGTCGAGCCCGAGCGAGCGCACCCACCCCGCGATGTCCTCGTCGCGCTCGGGCCCCGGTGCCGTCAACGGCGCCCCTTCAGCGCCCGTCCCATCGCGCGCGTCATCTCACGCTGGGCGTCCCGCTTCGCGAGCGCCTGCCGCTTGTCGTAGGACTTCTTGCCCTTCGCGAGCGCGAGTTCGACCTTGACCTTGCCGTCCTTGAAGTACAGCGACAGCGGGACCAGGCTCAGCCCGCTCTCCTTCGTCTTGCCGATCAGCTTCTCGATCTCGCCGCGGTGCAGCAGCAGCTTCCGGTGCCGGCGCGCCTCGTGGTTGGTCCACGTGCCGTGCTCGTACTCCGGGATGTGCAGGTTGCGCAGCCAGACCTCGCCGTCGTCCACGGTGGCGAACGAGTCCACGAGCGACGCGCGGCCCGCGCGCAGGCTCTTCACCTCGGTGCCCATCAGCGCGATCCCGGCCTCGTAGGTGTCCAGCACCTCGTAGTCGTGCCGCGCCCTGCGGTTCGACGCGATCACCTTCTGGCCACGTTCTTTGGGCATAACGACCAGTCTAATGGCGAACGTAGAGCCGCAGCGTCACATAACCCGTCGTGGCCGAGATGATGATCGACGCGAGCAGCAGCCACGGCGCCGTGACGATGATGTCCAGCACCTCGATCTTCGGGATGATGCCCGAGGTCACGCCCAGGATCCGGTCGAGGAACGCGTACTTCAGCCCGATCAGCCCGCCGACGGACAGCACCCAGCCGACGATGCCGGTCATCACCGCCTCGAGCAGGAACGGCAGCTGCGTGTACCACCGCGTGGCGCCGACCAGGCGCATGATGCCGACCTCCGTGCGGCGCGTGAACGCCGAGATCTGCACGGTGTTGGAGATCAGCAGGAGCGCGGCGAGCGCCTGGACGAGCGCGACGACGAACGTCACGTCCCGGACGGCGCCGAGCAGGCCGAAGAAGCGGTCCAGGAACTGCTTCTGGTCCTCGATGCGGTCGACGCCGGGCTGCTTGCCGTACTGCTGGCTGATGATCTCGCTGCGGCTCGGGTCGTGCAGCTTGATCTGCAGCGACGCCGGCAGCGCCTCGGGCCGCGCGGACTGCACCAGGATCGGGTTGTCCTGGAAGATCCTCTTGAACCGCTCGTAGGCCTGGTCGCGGTTCTCGAACACCACCGACTCGACGGCCGGGTTGTTCTGGACGTCCTGCCGCAGGCTCCGGCACGGGTCGGCCGAGCAGTCCTTGTCGTTCGCGCTGACGTCCTGCGTCAGGTAGATCGACACCTCGACGTCGGCCATGTAGTCGACCTGCATCTTGTCGATCGTGCGCACGACCAGCAGACCGCCGCCGAGCATGCCGAGCGAGACCGCGGTGGTGATGATCATCGCGATGGTCATCGTGATGTTCCGGCGCAGACCGGTGAAGACCTCGCTGAAGACGAAACTTGCGCGCATCGGGGATTGGGTCCTTGGGTCGGGGTCGGCTGCGGCGCGAAGCGCCTCGATCGGGGGTGGTGGTCGGGCGACGGGCGGGCTGGGACGGTAGCGGGGGAACTACCTGCCGACGCCGTACACGCCGCGGGCGTCGTCGCGGATCACCCGGCCGTACTGCAGCTCGACCACCCTCCGGCGCATCGAGTCCACGATGGAGTGGTCGTGCGTCGCCATGAGGACGGTGGTCCCGGTGCGGTTGATGCGCTCGAGCAGCAGCATGATGTCCTGGCTGGTGTCGGGGTCGAGGTTCCCGGTCGGCTCGTCGGCGAGCAGCACGAGCGGCCGGTTCACGAAGGCCCGCGCGATCGCGACGCGCTGCTGCTCACCACCGGAGAGCTCGTTGGGCATCCGGTCGGCCTTGCCGTCGAGACCGACCAGCTCCAGCACCTCGGGCACCACCTTGCGGATGGTGTGCTTCGGCTTGCCGATGACCTCGAGCGCGAACGCGACGTTGCCCGCGACGGTCTTGTTGCCCAGCAGCCGGAAGTCCTGGAAGACGCAGCCGATGGTCTGCCGCAGCCGGGGGATCCTGCGGCGGGCCATCTTGGCGACGTCGAAGTTCGACACGAAGACCCGGCCCTTGGTGGGCACCTCCTCCCGCAGCAGGAGCCGCAGGAACGTCGACTTACCGGACCCGGAGGGCCCGATCAGGAAGACGAACTCGCCTTTGTCCACGTCGACGGACACGTTCTCGAGTGCGGGACGTGTCGACGTCTTGTAAACCTTGGAGACACTGTCGAGCCGGATCACGGTGGGCCATCCTACTGGGAGGCACCGTTAAGCCCGGGTAGGCATCTGTCCCCGGTTCGGAGCAGAGGAAATCACGCGCAGTGACGTCCTCGCGCCGCTTACGCCACCGCCGCTTGCTTGCGCCAGCGGATGCCGGCCTCGAGGAAGCCGTCGATGTCGCCGTCGAGCACCGCGCTCGGGTTGCCGACCTCGTACTCGGTGCGCAGGTCCTTGACCATCTGGTACGGGTGCAGGACGTAGGAGCGCATCTGGTTGCCCCAGCTGGACCCGCTGTCCTTGAGCGCGTCGAGCTCGGCCCGCTCCTCTTCCTTCTTGCGCTGCAGCAGCTTGGCCTGCAGCACCTTGAGGGCGGCCGCCTTGTTCTGCAGCTGCGACTTCTCGTTCTGGCAGGAGACGACGATGCCGGTCGGCAGGTGCGTGATGCGCACGGCCGAGTCGGTGGTGTTGACGCTCTGCCCACCGGGGCCGGAGGAACGGAACACGTCGACCCGGATGTCCTTCTCCGGGATGTCGACGTGGTCGACCTCTTCCACTTCCGGCAGGACCTCGACGTGCGCGAAGGAGGTCTGCCTGCGGCTCTGGTTGTCGAACGGCGAGATGCGCACGAGCCGGTGGGTGCCCTGCTCGACGGACAGGGTGCCGTAGACGTAGGGCGCGCTGACCTTGAACGTGGCCGACTTGATGCCCGCCTCTTCGGCGTAGGAGATGTCGTAGACCTCGGTCGGGTAGCCGTGCCGCTCGGCCCAGCGCAGGTACATGCGCATGAGCATCTCGGCCCAGTCGGCCGCGTCGACGCCGCCCGCCTCGGAGCGGATGGTGACGACGGCGTTGCGGTCGTCGTACTCACCGGACAGGAGCGTGCGGACTTCGAGCGCGTCGACGTCCTTCGCGAGCTGTCCCAGCTCGGACTCGGCCTCGGTGCGGCTCGCGGCGTCGCCCTCGGCCTCGGCGAGCTCCCACAGGACGCTCAGGTCGTCGAGGCGCTGGCGCAGGTCGGTGACGCGGCGCAGCTCGGCCTGGCGGTGGGAGAGCTGGCTGGTGACCTTCTGGGCCGCCTCGGGGTCGTCCCAGAGGTCGGGCGCGGAGGCCTGCTGCTCCAGGTCGGCGACCTGGGCACGCAGGGCGTCCAGGTCCATGACGGCCTCGACCTGCCCCAGCTTGCCGGCGAGGTCTTTCAGGTCGGTTTCGAAGTCACCACTCACAACCCTCAAGGTTACGGCAAGCGCCACGGCCGGTTACGCCGAACCGGCCGTGGCGGCCGTAGCCTCAGGCCTGCGGGATGGCGTCGACCAGCTTGAGCGCGGCCCTGGCGTGCGCCTGGCCGAACTCGGCGACCGCCTTGACGTAGGGGTCGTCGGCGGCCTTGACGGCGGCCTTGGCCTCGTCGAGTTCCTGGCTGTAGGTCGCCCTGGCCTTCTCGATGAGCGCGGTGCGCTGCTTGGCGGTCAGCGAACCGGCGTGCACGAGCCGCAGGATGAGCGGGCTGCGCAGGTGGTCGGGGGCGGCCTCCGAGCTGAGCCAGGCCTTGAAGGCCTTCTTGCCCGCCGCGGTGATGGCGTACTGCTGGCTGGAGCGGGGACCCTGCTTGCCGAGCCGGACGAGCCCTTCCTTGGCGAGCGCGGGCAGTTCCCGGTACACCTGACTGCGCGTCACGCTGAAGAAGGCGCCGAAACGCTCCTCCGCGCTCGCGACCAGCTGTCCACCGGTCGCCGGACCGTCCTGGAGCAGACCAAGCAATGCCGCTGCTGTCGCATTCAGTTCAGACACGACACCACAGTCCCACTTTTCGCCGGATCTGTCCACAGTGGCCTCGCGCTCCGTCCACAATGGCCACTGAAATCCGCCATCCGGCCCAACCAGCGCTCCCCCACCCGCACGAAAAAGGAGACCCGGCCCATCCGGACCGGGTCTCCGTGCAGTAGCGGGGACAGGATTTGAACCTGCGACCTCTGGGTTATGAGCCCAGCGAGCTACCGAGCTGCTCCACCCCGCGCTGTAAAAACCACTATACACACCCACCCCACCCCCACACCCACCACCCCCACCCACCGTCCACACCAGACCCGCCCCCACCCACCACCCACCCACCGGCACCCGCCCACACGACCGGCACCGCGATGGGGGGCAAGGGGGCGAAGCCCCCAAGGGGGTGCAGGGGGCGGAGCCCTCCTGCCGGGGGTCTGGGGGTCCGACCCCCAGGACAAATGCGAAGGAGCCCTACATCCGCGCTTTCCGCGGACACAGGGCTCCCAAGCTCCGTAGCGGGGACAGGATTTGAACCTGCGACCTCTGGGTTATGAGCCCAGCGAGCTACCGAGCTGCTCCACCCCGCGTCGTGGCACCTAGTTTACGCCCTGGTTCCGGCTAGGTGTGCCCGGGGTGCCTCCGGCCTCACCCGCCGGGTTGCGCGGGCGCGGAACTGCTGGTGGGGGCGCTGCTGCTCTGCGCGGCCTCGTACTCCTTGGTGGCGGCGTCGAGCGCGGCGAGCGCCTGGCCCTGCGCGGTGAAGTCGCCGTTCTGCTGGGCCGTGCGGAGCTGGGTGAGCGCGGCCTGGATGTCGGCGACCGCCTTGTCGAGTGCCGTGTTGCCGCCGCCGCCCGCCGGTGGCGGCGCCGTCGACGACGGGTTGCTGCTCGGTGTCGACGGGGTGGTAGTCGGCTGGTTCGGCTGGGTCGGCGACGTGGCGGCCTGGTTGGCCCCGTCGCCGAAAACCTGTTTCAGCGCGTCGCCGAGCGTCGCGGCGAAGCCGACCTTCGCCCCGTACGACACCAGCACCCTGGCCAGCTGCGGGTAGCTGTTCTGGTTGCGTTGCTGGATGTAGACCGGTTCCACGTAGAGGAACCCGCCTTCGAGCGGCAGCGTGATGAGGTTGCCGAAGATCGGGGTCACGTTGGGGTTGCTGAACAGGGTCCGCTCCTGGACGAACCGGGAGTCGCTCTGGAACCTGTTCTGCACCTGCACGGGACCGTCGACCTGGCTGTTGCCGGCCGCGGTCGTGGGTAGCCGGAGCACTCTGATCCGGCCGTAGTCGCTGGGATCGGAGGACACGGACATCCACGCCGCGAGGTACTGCCGTTGCAGCGCCGTGAGCGAGCTGGTCAGCTGGAACGTCGGCGTGTTCTCCCCCGGGGTTTCCGCGAGGACGTAGTAGCCGGGCTGGTTGGCAAGGCCTGCCGCGTCGAGGTTGGTGCCGCCCTCCTGCGTCGGGTCCTGCGGCACGTTCCAGAAGGTGTTCGTGGTGTAGAACTCCTGCGGGTCGCCCACGTGGTACTTCGTCAGCAGTTCCCGCTGCACCTTGAACAGGTCCTCGGGGTAGCGGAAGTGCGCGCGCAGGTCGGCCGAGATCTCGGAGCCGGACTTGACGATGCCGGGGAACACGCTTTCCCAGGCCTTGAGCACCGGGTCCTTGTCGTCCACCGAGTACAGGGTCACGGTGCCGCTGAACGCGTCCACCGTGGCCTTCACCGAGTTGCGGATGTAGTTGATGTTGTTGTTGGCCAGCCGCGCGACGCCGTTCAGGGTGTCCTGTGTGGCCTCACCGAGCTGGGTCTGCTGCGCGTACGGGTAGTTGTTCAAGGTCGTGTAGCCGTCGAGGATCCACACGATGCGGCCGCCCACGACGGCGGGGTACGGGTCGCCGTCGACGGTCAGCCACGGGGCGATCTTCTCGACGCGTTCCCGCGGCTCCCGGTTGTACATGATCTTCGAGCCGTCGCTGATGGCGTCGGAGAAGAGGATGTTGCGCTCGCCGTACTTGGCGGCGAAGGCGAGGCGGTTGAACCAGTTGTCGATCGGGACGCCGCCGGTGCCGTCGTAGCGGTAGTCGTTGTTGGAGGCGCTGTCGTACTCGCCGGGTGCCTTGCCCTCCTGGCCACCGACGATGGCGTAGTCGTTGGTCAGCTCGCCGTAGTAGATGCGCGGCTGCTGCACCTGGATCCCCGGCGCGGTGGGGTTCGACGGGTCGATCCCGGCGCCGGTCGGGTTCTGCGTGTCACTGGTGGCCGCGATCGGGTAACCGCCGTCGCTGTTGGCCCCGGACACGGCGCGGTCGATCGTGTTGGCCGGCGCGGCGACGAACCCGTTGCCGTGGGTGTAGACCATGTGCCGGTTGATCCAGTTCGTCTGGTTCCCGGTCAGGTTCGCGGTGTTGATCTCGCGCGCGGCGACGATGTAGTCCTGCGTCTTGCCGTTGACGTCGTACCGGTCGATGTCGAGCTTCGCGGGGAAGCCGTAGAAGTTCTCGCGGCCGACGCGCTGGGTGAACGTCGGGGCCAGCACGTTGGGGTCGAGCAGGCGGATGTTCGGCACGGTCGTGGTGTCGGCGCTGACCTGCGCCGCGGTGGCCTGGCCGGTGCCCGTGTAGTCGATGTACTGGACGTTGTTGAGCCCGAACGCGTCCTTCGTGGCCGCCATGTTGCGGCTGATGGAAAGCGCTTCCTTCTGGTTGGCGTTGGGCTTGACGGAGAACTGCTCGAGGATCGCGGGCCACGCCGCGCCGACCAGCACACCGGACAGGATCAGCAGCACGAGCGCGATCGCGGGCAGCTGGATGTTGCGCAGGAAGGCGCCGGCGAAGAACGCGATGGCGCAGATCGCCGAGATGCACAGCAGGATCAGCTTGGCGGGCAGCACCGCGTTGAGGTCGGTGTAGGTGGCGCCGTCGAACAACGGGTTGCGGTCGGAGAACAGCAGGTTGTACCGGTCGAAGAAGTACTCGACGGCCTTGAGCAGCACGAAGATGCCCGCGGTGAGGGCCAGCTGGACGCGCGCGGGGCCCGCGAGCTGCCCGCCGCGCCCGGCGAGCCGGATGCCGCCGAACAGGTAGTGCGCGATGAGCGCGGCGATGAAGGAGATCGTGGTCGCGACGAACAGCCAGCCGAGCAACCACTGGTAGAAGGGCAGGCTGAAGGCGTAGAAGCCGATGTCGTTGCCGAACTCGGGGTCGGTCTGGCCGAAGCTGGTGCCGTGCAGGAACAGCTGCACGCGCTGCCAGTCGCCCTCGCCCGTGGCACCGGCGATGAGGCCCGCGATGACGGGGATGCCGATGCCGAACAGCCGGATGCGGCCGACGACCGCCGAGCGGTAGCGCGAGAGCGGGTCGTCGGTGCCCGAGACCGGCACGAACACCGGGCGCGAGCGGTACGCGGCCCACAGCGTCAGCGCGAGGGTGCCGCCGACGAGCAGCCCGATCGCGAAGAACAGCACGATGCGGGTCAGCACCTGGGTGGTGAACACCTCGCGGGCGCCCACCTCGCCGAACCACAGCCAGTTGACGTAGGTGTCCAGGAGTCTTGCCCCGAGGAGCAGCGCCAGGATGATGACGGCGGCGAGGATGAGCAGGATCCGGCTGCGGCGGGACAGCTTCGGCAAGCTCACAGGGGGCCGGTTGGCCACTGCACACGCTCCTGTTGTCGGCAGGTCGGTCCGGGGACGACGGCTCTCGCGACACCGCCCCTGGTCACCTAACTCTACGGACGGGTCCCGCGGTTCCCCACCCGCCCCAAATCGGACACCCCGCGCCTGACACGATGGCGGAATGGCGACACCGGAGAAGCAGTCGGGCGTGGCGGCCGTGGCCCGTGAGGTCGAGGAGTTCGTGGCCGCGGCGGGCTGGGACCAGCCGACGCAGCTGTTCGCGCTGGTGCGCACCGAGGAGCTGCTGCGGCAGGAGCCGGACCTGGCGGGCCAGCTGGACGCGGCGGCGAGCCCGTTGACGCCGGTCGCGCAGGAGGAACTGCCCGAAGGGGATCTGGCGGAGGCACTGGGGCGCATCGCGTGGCCCGAGGTCGTCGTCGGGTGCGCCGTGGCGCAGGAGATCATCGTGCTGCCGCCGAGCGCCGAGGCCGAGCTGCCGGAGGATTCGGACGTCGCGCGCCTGCGCCAGGCCGCCGCGGACCACCCCGACCGCACCGAGGCACGCCTGGTGGCAGCCGTGGTCCGCGACGGCCCGGGTGCGTGCGTGATGCGCCTGCGCGGCTACTCCCCAGCGCCGGACGCGGAGGGCGAGGCGGTCGACGAGGTCATCGAGCACCCCGACCTGGCGCCGAACCTGCTGGAAGCCTTGCGCGCAACGCTGGTCCCGTAGCGGCGGCTCCGCCCCGCACACGGCGGCGGCTTGCGCCCGGCGTCCGCGGGCCGGTTCGCGTCCGCATGCGGTTTCCGCCTGCGAGCCCGGTTTCCGCTCGCAGACGCCGCACCTCGGTCTGCTGACGTCGTCGGCGCCGTCAGCAGGAAGGCGTCGGGCGCCCGGCCTTGATGTCCTCCAGCGCGGTGAGCGCCGAGTCGAGGTTGGTCACCTTCACGAGCTTGAGCCCGTCGGGCACCGCTGCCGCCGCCTCCGCGCAGTTCTGCTCGGGCGTCAGGAACACGGTCGCCCCGGCCTCGCGCGCGCCGACGACCTTGAACGAGATCCCGCCGATCGGGCCGACGTTGCCCTTCTCGTCGATCTCCCCGGTACCGGCGATGTGCTGCCCGTTCGCGAGGTCCCCCGGCGTGAGCCGGTCGACGATCGCGAGGGCGAACATCAGCCCGGCCGAGGGGCCGCCCACGTCCTGCAGCGAAACCTTCACGTCGAAGGGCACGTCCGCCCGGTCGATCGGCAGCAGCCCCAGGAAGCCCTGGGTCACCTTCGGGTCGGGGTTCGCGGCGAGCGTGATCGTGGTGTTCCGGGGCGCGTCGGTGCCGTGCTGGAAGGTGATCGGCACCGTCTGCCCCGGAGCGGTGTTCGCGAGCGCGCCGCGGACGTCGTCCTCCTGGGTGACCTGCTTGCCGTTGACGCTGAGCAGCCGGTCACCGGCGGTCAGGACCTTGTCGGCGGGACTGCCCGCGACGATGTCCTGGGCGAGCACCTTGATCGGGTAGCCGAGGTGGCGCAGCGCGGCGACCTCGGCGTTGCTCTGCGAGTCCTGGAACTCCTTGACGTTCTCCTGCTGGACCTGCTCGTCGCTCTCCCCCGGCTTGAAGTACTCCTCGCGGGGCGCGAGCGCGTACCGGCCGCTGGCCCACAGCCCGAGCGCACCGAACAGCGTGATCTGGTCGTTGAGCGAGACCGTCGTCATGCGCAGCTCGCCGTCCGTGGGGTACGTCTGCTGGCCACTGATCTGGATGACGGGAGCGCCGTTGACGTTACCGAGCGTGTCGTAGGTGGGCCCGGGGCCGATCGCGACGTACGGGACACGCACGAGGGCTCCGACGAGCCCGAAGACGACGACGAGGAGGGCGCTGAGCACGACGGTCCAGCCCCTCCTGGTGAAGCTCTTCCGCCCGTCGCCCGCAGGGGCGCTCCTGGCGTGCTTCGCCGCTTTGACCTCGCCTGCGGCCGGGTCGGCCGCGCTCACCGGGGTCGCGCCTCGACCTTGGGTTTCCTCGCGGGGCTCGCTCACGCGGGACAGCGTACGGTGACCGGCACGAGCTCCGGATCACCAGGCCTCGCCGGGCGTGTGCGGGAGGCGTCCGGCTGGCGACGTGTACCCGCCCTCGGCCGCGTACGGTGGTGTTATGAGCAACCTCCCGTTCGGGTTCGGGCTCCCCGACCCCGACAAGCGTGGCGAAAACGAAGGCGGCGGCCAGTCCGGGGGCGACGCTTTCAACCAGTTGGGCCAGATGCTCAGCCAGCTGGGCCAGATGCTCAGCCAGGCGGGGAGTTCGAGCGGGCCCGTGAACTACGACCTGGCCAAGCAGATCGCGCTGCAGAAGCTGGGCAGCTCCGCGGGTGGCCAGATCGGGTTCGCGAAGAGCGGGGACTCCGACAGCGCGGTGCGTGACGCCGCGCGCCTGGCGGAGCTGTGGCTCGACGCGGTGACGATCCTGCCCGCCGGCGCGAACACCACGGTGGCCTGGTCGCCGCGGGACTGGGTGCAGAAGACGCTGCCGACGTGGCAGCGGCTGTGCGACCCGGTGGCCCAGCAGGTGTCCGGCGCGTGGGTCGAGGCGCTGCCCGCGGAGGCCAAGCAGGCGGCGGGGCCGCTGCTGTCCATGGTCGGCCAGATGGGCGGGATGGCGTTCGGCTCGCAGCTGGGCAACGCACTCGCGCAGCTGGCGTCGGAGGTGCTGACGTCGACCGAGGTGGGGTTGCCACTCGGTCCGGACACGACGTCCGCTCTGCTTCCCGCGAACATCGAGAAGTTCACCGAGGGGCTGGAGCTGCCGAACAGCGAGGTGCTCGTGTTCCTCGCCGCCAGGGAAGCCGCGCACCAGCGCCTGTTCACGCACGTGCCGTGGCTGCGGCAGCGGCTGCTCGCGACCGTGGAGGAGTTCGCGCACGGCATCAAGGTGGACACCTCGGCGCTGGAGCAGCTGGCCGGGCAGGTGGACCCGAGCAACCCGGCGAGCATCGAGGAGGCGATGTCCTCCGGTCTGCTCGAGCCGAAGACGACGCCGGAGCAGCAGGCCGCGCTGAACCGGCTCGAGACGCTGCTCGCCCTGGTCGAGGGCTGGGTGGACGTCGTGGTGTCCGACGCGATCGGCGACCGGCTGCCGGGCGCGGGCGCGCTGCGCGAGACGCTGCGCCGCCGCCGCGCGACGGGCGGCCCGGCGGAGCAGACGTTCGCGACGCTGGTCGGCCTGGAGCTGCGGCCCCGCCGGATGCGTGCGGCAGCGTCGCTGTGGAAGCTCGTGGGCGATCAGCACGGCACCGAGAAGCGTGACAGCCTGTGGTCGCACCCGGACCTCATGCCGACGGCCGAGGACCTGGACGACCCGCTGGAGTTCAGCGAGCGCCTCGGCGAGCAGTCCCAGATCGACGACCTCGACCCGATCGCGGAGCTGGAGCGCACCGAGCAGGACGAGAAGTCCGCGAAGGACGCGCCCAAGGACGACGCCGACGGCACCGACGGCACCGACGAGGACAAGGCGTAGCCGACCTCCCGCTGACCGGAGTGTCCACGCGGCGGGACGACCACGCCGTCTCGCCGCGTGCCCCAGGCCTGTCGTGCCGCGGTAAACCGCTGGGCGCCCAGGCTCGCCTGGTAGTTGGCCGCGCCGACTGACTCGCCGCGTCACGTCGGCGCGCAGCGCCGAGGACGGTCAGGGCGACGAGCGTTCCACACACCCGCGGCGCCCTCCCGCACGCGCCCCCACAAACCCGGCGCCGCCCGGCGACCCAACACCGGCGTCCTCACACCCCGCGCGTCCCCGGCCTCCCAAGCCGCCCGCGCCCGCCTCACGCCTCACGCCTCACGCTCCGCTCACCGCACCCAGGCCGCCCCCACCCCCGCCGACCGCACCCCCTCACTCAACCCCCGATAGCCCTCACTCCTCCCCGTCCAGTTCGCTGATCCCCCAGCCCGCCGCGGCCGACAGCCCCTCCAGGTACCCCATGGCCCGCTCCGTCTTCGGGTAGCGCCGGACCAGCGACCAGAACTCCGCGTCGTGCCCGGGCACCCGCAGGTGTGCCAGCTCGTGCACCAGCACGTAGTCCAGCACCCACGACGGCACGTCACGCAGCCGCTCGCTCACCCGGATCGTCGCGTCGGCCGGTGTGCAGGACGCCCAGCGCGTCCGCATCGGCGGCACCCACCGCACGCTCTTCGGCAGCGCGTTGTCCAGGTACCGCGCCGACAACTGCGCGCACCGGGCCATCAGCGCCGAGTCGGACTGGCGCGCCGGTGACGCCCGCCTCGACTCCGCGCGCTGCAGTTTGCGCTCCATCTCCGCGACCCAGTGCTTCTCCTCCGCCTGGCTCATCCTGGCCGGGATGAGCACGACCAACGTGTCCCCGTCGCGGTAGGCCGAGACCGTGCTCCGCCGCCGCGCGCTGCGCCTGACTTCGACCTTCTGCTGCGGGTTTCTCACCTGCTCGGTGTTGTCCCGTCCCCTCAACGAGGGCACCCGTGCGTTCGCCACGACACCAAGGTAGAGGCAGGCACCGACAACTCGGGAGGGTCGAAGCGGGATCAGGCCAAGTTATCCACATCCAATTCTCCCTGTGGACAACTCCTGTGTTCAGGTGGCGAAGCGGTAGCCGTGTTGTCACTGTGTGTGGCATGACAGAACGAACCCGCAGCCAGGCGACGCGGCTCCCCCGGCGGCCCCGCCTCAGGCCTGGGCTGCAGGTCTTCGACCGCAAGCCCGGCGAGGTCCAGATCGGCCTGGACCCGCGCCACGCCATGGTCGCCAGCGGCCTCACGCCCGACCTGGTGCGGATCATGCACCGCCTCGACGGACGGCACCGCATCGACGAGCTGGTCGCGCTCGCCGACAGCGAACACGGGGACGACGTTCGCGACCTGCTGGCCTCGCTGACCAAGCTCGGCCTCGTGGAGGAGGCCTGGAACCCGGCGGGCAAGAGCCGCACGGCCGGCGAGGTGGGCCTGTGGTCACTGCGCGCACGGCAGGCCGGTCAGGACGCCTTCACCCGGCGCGCGCACAGCGCCGTGGTGCTGCACGGCACCGGCAGGCTGACAATCGCGATGGCCACGCTGCTCGCCGCGTCCGGCGTAGGGCACGTGCAGGTCGAGGCCGACGGCGTGGTGACGGAGCAGGACACCGGCACCGGTTACCTCGACACCGACATCGGGCGACAACGCCGTGCCGCGGCGGCGGACGCCATCCACCGCGCCAACCCGTCGGCCAAGCACACACGGCTGCGTGGTGACCGCCAGCCGGAGCTGGTCGTCCTCGCGGACTCGATCGTGCCGGCGCCGGAGCTCGTGCAACTGCTCGTCCTCGAGGGCGTGCCGCACCTCCCGGTCCGCGTCCGTGAAGGCCTCGGCATCGTGGGCCCGCTGGTCTACCCGGGGCGAAGTACGTGCCTGAGCTGCGCGGACCTGCACCGCAAGGCGATGGACCCGCGCTGGCCGATGGTCGCGGGCCAGCTGGCGGGCCGCAGCCAGGTGGCGGACCTGTGCAGCGTGCAGGCCACGGCGGGTCTGGCGGTGAGCCAGGTGCTCCGCGTCCTCGGCCGGATCGAGGGCCAGGATCCGCCACCGGTGTGGAACACGACGGTCGAGATCGACACCTACGAAGGCACCGTCGAACACCGCCCGTGGCCGCCGAATCCGGACTGCGGGTGCGGTGCCCGCCAGCAGGAGTGGTGACGCCGACGGCTGCGAGGAGGATCAAGCACAAGGCACAATCGTGCGGTGACGGACTACCGCGATCGTGACGACCGGGACGGCACCGGCATCCCCCGCCGGACCGCCGCGAGGACAGCGAAACTGGCCAGTCTGCCGCTCGGCATCGCCGGGCGCGCGGTGGGCGGCTGGGGGCGCAGGCTGACCGGTCAGAGCGCGGAGGAGGTCAACGCGACCCTGTCCGCCAAGGCCGCTGAGCAGGTGTTCGAGGTACTGGGGGCGCTCAAGGGCGGCGCGATGAAGTTCGGCCAGGCGCTGAGCGTGTTCGAAGCCGCCGTGCCCGACGAGATGGCCGCGCCGTACCGGGACGCCCTGACCAGGCTGCAGGCCGCCGCGCCGCCGATGTCCAGCAGGCAGACGCACCGCGTGCTCGCCGAGCAGCTGGGCCGGTCATGGCGGAACCGGTTCGCCGAGTTCGACGACGAGCCCACGGCCTCGGCCAGCATCGGCCAGGTGCACCGGGCCGTCTGGCACGACGGGCGCGAGGTCGCGGTCAAGGTGCAATACCCGGGCGCGGACGAGGCGCTGCGCAGCGACCTGAGGCAGTTGCAGCGGCTCAGCAGGCTCTTCCAGGCGTTCGTGCCGGGCACGGACGTCAAGCCACTGCTGGCCGAACTGGCCGCGCGGATGGACGAGGAACTCGACTACCGCGGCGAGGCCGACAACCAGCGCGCTTTCGCGAAGGCGTTCGCGGACGACGAGCGCGTGCGCATCCCGCGCGTGGTGGCGAGTGCGCCGAAGGTCCTGGTCACCGAGTGGCTGACCGGCACCCCCCTGGCGAAGATCATCTCGGGCGGCGACACCGCGACCCGCAACGCGGTGGGCGCCATGCTCGCCGAGTTCCACTACTCCTCGCCCGCCAAGGCCGGCCTGCTGCACTCCGATCCACACCCCGGCAATTTCCTCCTGCTCGAGGACGGCAGGCTCGGGGTGATCGATTTCGGTGCCGTCGCGCGCTTACCGCACGGTATTCCCCGCCACCTCGGCGAAATGACGCGGCTCGCGCTGGAACGTCGTTCCGAAAAGCTGATGGAACTCCTGCGCGAGGCGGGTTTCGTGCGCCCCGGGACGGATTTGCACCCCGAGGACGTGCTCGCCTATTTGGCCCCGTTCACGGAACCGCTGGCGAAAGAACGGTTCCATTTCACCCGGAAGTGGATGCAGCAGCAGGCCCTGCGCGTCGGCGATTCCCGAGGTCAGGATTTCCGCGTCGGCCGGTCGCTGAACCTGCCACCGGAATACCTCATGATCCACCGGGTGACCGCGGGTTCGACCGGCATTCTGTGCCAGCTGGACGCCGAGATCCCGGTACGGGCGATTGTCGAGCGCTGGCAACCGGGGTTCGCCGACGAGTAAGTTGTCCACAGGACGCGGCTTTTTGCGCGGAAGCCGCCATTCGCTCCGCTGAGTTGTCCACAATTTTGGTTTCGGGTTCCCTGACGCTCCTTCCCCCGCCACTCTGGAGCCATGTCCCGAATGACATCCGCGGAGCTGATGGCTCTGAGCGCGGCCGAGACTGACGAGGTCACGACCACCGCCCGGCTACGTGCCATGGGCGTGACCCCGCACGCCATCGCCTCGCGCTGCCGCCCCGGCGGCCCGTGGCGGCGCCTGCTGCCCGGAATCGTGATGCTCGAGGCGGGCGACCCGACACGGCGGCAGAAGCTGCGCGCCGCGCAGTTCTACGCAGGTGCGGACTCGGTGGTGAGCGGGATCGACGCGCTCCGGGCGTACGGCATCCGGGCGACGCCGCGGGACCCGGTGCACCTGCTGGTGCCGGTGCAGCGCCGGCTGCACTCGCAGGAGTTCGTGCGCCTGGAGCGGACTTCCCGGCTGCCGCGGCCGGACGTGATCGACGGCATCGCGTTCGCCCCACCGGCCCGCGCGACGCTCGACGTGGCGCGCCGGGTGCGTGACCCGGAGCGCCTGCGGCGGCTGCTGTCACTGCCGGTCTACTACGGGTTGTGCACCGCGGACGACCTGCGAGCCGAGCTGGACGCGGGCAACCAGCGCGGCAGTGCGTCGGTGCGGGAGATGCTGCGCAACCTCGGCTCGATGGGCGAGACGTACCTGCAGGGCGCCGCACGCGAACTGCTCGAGGCGGTTCCACTGCCGCCACCGGTGTGGAACGTGACGGTCTGTGACTCGCTGGGCAGGCCGATCGGTGTGGTCGACGCCTGGTGGGACGAGGTCGCCCTCGGCTGGCAGTTCGGCGGCGCGGCGCAGGAGGACGGCGGGCCGAAGATGAACCACCTCGCGCTCGTCGCCGCGGGGGTGGTGCTCGTGCGCACCGCGCCGGAGCAGCTCCGCGACCAGATCCGGCGCATCGCCCAGGAACTCACGAGCGCGTTCGCCAACGCCGCACGAAGACGGCGGCCGAAGGTGAGGGCTCTCGGCTCAGTACCGGCGGAGGTGTAGGGCGTATGCGCACGCACATCCTCCCGATCTCCGGCTCGGCTCCGGGGAAAGGCCCGACGCCCTGCCGTGCTCAGTCGCGGTCCGGTACCCAGAACTCCGGCGGTAGCTTGCCCTCGATGTCCCGCACGTGGTCGCGGGCACAGCGTGGACACAACCACCGTGACATGCCGCCTTCCCGTTCGGACACCCATGCGAGCACCATCGCCGGGTTCTCCTCCGCTCCGCGGTCGGCGCCGCAGCGTGAGCAGATCGCGGCCGTCATTTGCGTCCGATGTGGACTGTGCGGGTACCGAGCACGTACAGGTCGTCCCGGTTGCCGAGGTAGTCCGGGCCTTCGGGATCCAGCAACAGGCGCACGGCGTTTCGATCGTCCTCGCTCATGCGGTCGTCGACCGTCTCGGCAAGCCTCGTCAGGTGTCCCAGCACGAAACGGCGGACCAGATCGGTCGTGGGAGCGGGGTGGTCGACCAGTGCGGTGAACGACCCAACGGAGCGCAGGCCCGCGCGGGTGAGCGCGGTCGTCCAGCCGTAGGGCATGCGGACGCTGCCGTCCATGCCGGAACGCATCTCGCCGAACCACTCGTCGCCGATGGCCAGCAGGCGGCGCTCGAGGCCTGGCGCTCCGACGCCCACGTCCCACGGCAGGGTCTGGGTCTGCAAGCCGCCCTCGGCGACCGCCAGGAGGCCGCCGGGTGCCAGGGCGGAGGCCAGCGCCGAGATACCGGCCTGCTGGTCCGGCAGGTGGTGCACCATCGCCGCCGCCCAGACCAGGTCCGCCGACGGCACGATCTCGCCAAGCGCCCGCCCGGCGACGTCGGCACGCACGGCCTCGATCCGCACCGGCCCCACACCCCGGGACGGGCCGGTGAGAGTTTCGGGCTGGGCAGCGCCCGCAGGCGACCCGGCTTCGCCCAGGGGCGCGGTGTCGGCTGCCTCGGAGCGGGCACCGGCGGCGGCTCGCTCGGATCCGCCCGAGGGCGCAGTGGTGGCGGTCTCAGACTGGGCGCGGGCCGCGGCTCCGTCGGGTCCACCCGTGACGGACGGCTGCCCACCCACGGCCTCGACTGCGGCGGCAGCCGTTTCGGTTGCTACCGCGAGCAATTCGGGGACCGCGTCCACCAGGATGAGGGTGCCGCCGCCGCGCACCGCCAGTTCGGCGGCCAGTGCTGCGCTCATGCCGCCCGTGCCGGAGCCCGCGTCGACGACCGTCGCTCCCTGGGGGAGGTTCGCCGTCAGCCTGCGGGCGATCTCGGCGAAGGCTGCGGCGTGCAGCTCGTCCCCGCGGCGGAGGTCGGGAATCCTTGCTGCCCAGTCGATGTGGTCGTGGGTGTGTGCGCCCATAGCCGCCATTGAACACGACTCGGCCCTGCGCAGCGGGAACATCCGCGACCAACACAGCCATGCCGGGGCCTGTCGGGTGCGGCGGCTCGGGTGGCGCCTCGCGGCAGGCTCGGACGCCACGCCCTGCCGACGCGATCAAGACCCGCGGGGGCAGGGCTGCCCGACCACGCCGCCGAGCCCGGCCGCATCGCGTAAGCCCGGCCCACACCGTGACAACCCACGCGACACGGTCGACGTCCGGCCGCATCGCGTAAGCCCGGCCCGCACCGTGACAACCCACGCGACACGGTCGACGTCCGGCCGCACCGCAGGAGCCGGGTCGTACCGCGGAACGCCGCCCACACGCAAAAGCCCGGCCCGCGGGGCAACACCCCGCGAGCCGGGCCTCACGCACTAGGAACCAGTCCCGGCCAACGCATACCAGGACCGATGCCCGTCAGTGCACACCAGGATCAATCCCGATCAGCACGCACCAGGACCGACCCCGGCCAACGCGCACTCCGACCAATCCCGGTCAGCACCGCACCAGGCCAACCCCAGCCAACGCACACCAGGATCAATCCCGATCAGCACGTACCAGGACCGACCCCGGCCGCCGCGCACTCCGACCAATCCCGGTCAGCGCGCACTAGGACCTGTGCCGGTCGGCGCGGCGGGAAGCCCAGCGCGCCATCCTGTCCCAGCGGCGCGCCGCGCGGGCGTGGCCCCGCAGCTGCTGGGCACGCACCTCCCGGCGCATCTCCTGTATTCGGACTCTGGCCAGTTCTTCTTGCATCAACATCTCGATGATCTCCTTGGTCGGCACGGGCGCGGCGGTGAGCTGAACACGCACCGTGCGCGGCTTTTCGCGAATCAACAGCTGGACACTCATGCGGCAGCGCTCCGCCGCTCACTCGAGTTCGCCCTCTCGAGGGGTTGCTCCGCCGGCCGCTCCGCGACCGGGTGCTTCCGCGGACGTCCCCTGGGCCGCTTCCGCGCGACGATCACGCCGCGCTCGAAGATCTCGCCACCCCAGACGCCCCACGGCTCCCGCCGGTCGAGCGCACCTGCCAGGCACGACTCCCGGATCGGGCAGTCCGCGCACAGGCGCTTCGCCCGCTCGAGGTCCGCGGGAGCTTCCGCGAACCACAGGTCGGCGTCCCCGGACCGGCACGGCAGGTCCAGGCCGGGAGAGACGACCGCGTCGAGCAGGTCGCCGAATCCTCCTGTGGGAGGTGCGGCGAACTCGGCGGGTAACGCCCCCTCTGACGCGAAGGCGATTGCCGATGACATCCCGTTCTCCTTTGTGTAGTAACGGTTTTTTCAGTTGGGCGGGTACTGCACACAACACGAAGGCCGCGGATCCGAGTACGGTTCCGCGGCCTTCGTGAGCCTTATCCCTGAACGGGCGTCAGGGGCTTCGCTCTGGCTGAGGGTGCGGAACGTGGATCTTCGGCTGCTTGGTCTGCAGATCGGCGGTAACGGGCACAATGCGGCCACCAAAGGCGGCACGGCGGGCTGCATGGCGAGCCGGTTCCCCGGCCTCGCGCATACGCCGGCCAGCGGCGGTGGCGCACGTGAGCTCGACGCCCGTCGCAACGGTGCTCGCCATCGGAGGCGCCCAGGCAGCGGCGGCGCCCATCGCAGGCGCCCAGGCAAGGGCGACACCCATCGGAGCGGTCGCGGACAGCGCGGTGCCACGGTTGCCGATCACGGAATAGATCACCATCTCCGGGCACCTCCTCTCACTGTCCGACGCTCGTCGCTCCCACGACGGGCGGAATCCCCCTCGGGTGGTCACCACCCGACCTGTGCAGGCTATTGCTCCCCTACAGGCGGGGGCAACTTATTTTCCGCAGGATTCTCCGAAGCGACGAAGATCGCGCCTCGAACGGCGGTTCCGCCGCACGGAAGCCCCCTCCGACGCGGTCAACGCTCACCCTGGATCACGGCGAGCACGTCCTCCCCGAACTTCGCGACCTTACTCGGCCCGATCCCGGAGATCGACACGAGCGCACCGCGGTCGGTGGGCTGCTGCTCGGCGATCGCCAGCAACGTCGCGTCGGTGAACACCACGTACGGCGGCACCTTCAGCTCCTTCGCCCGCGCACTGCGCCACTCCTTCAGGCGGTCGAACAAGCCTTCATCCAGATTGGACGGACACCGCTCGCACCGGCCGAGCTTGATCTCCATGGTGCCCGCCAACGTTTCCCCGCACAGACGGCACTTCGGCTTCGCCCCGCCGCGGGCCGCCTGGGACCGCGGCACCCGCGCCGCCGGGTGGTGCTCCGGCAACAACCCGTACAGGAACCGGCTGCGGCGGCGGTTCCGCCTGCCACCGGGGTGCCGCGACAGCGACCACGACAACCACAGGTGCTCCCGCGCCCGCGTGACCCCGACGTAGAACAGCCGCCGCTCCTCCTCGATGGCGTTGTCGTCGCCGTCGGCGTGCAGGATCGGCATCGTCCCCTCGGCGAGGCCGACGAGGAACACCGCGTCCCACTCCAGCCCCTTCGCCGCGTGCAGCGATGCCAGCGTCACGCCCTCGACCGTCGGCGGGTGCTGCGCGGCCGCCCGCTGCTCCAGCTCCGCCACGTACCGCGGGAGGTCCGCGCCCGGCACCGTGGCCGCCAGTTCCTCCGCGACCTCGACGAGGGACAGCAGCGCGTCCCACCGCTCGCGCGCGGCGCCACCGGCGGGCGGCTGGTCCGTCAGGCCGACGCGCGCCAGCACCGACCGCACCGCTGTCACCAGTTCGGTGGGCGGCGGATCCCCTGCCGCCGTGCGCAGCGAAACCATCGCCTGCCGCACCTCGCGCCGGTCGAAGAACCGCTCCCCGCCCCGCACCAGGTACGGGATGCCGGCCTCGGCGAGCGCCTGCTCGTAGGCCTCCGACTGCGCGTTGATCCGGTACAGGATCGCGACCTCGCTCGCCGGCACACCCGCGTCGAGCAGGGTGCGGACACGGGCGGCCACCGCCGCGGCCTCCGTCGGCTCGTCCTCGAACTCGGCGAACTTCGGTTCGGGGCCCGGTGGCCGCTGCCCGATCAGCCGCAGCCGGGAGCCCGCCGGCCGGTTGCGCGCGGCGCCGATCACCTTGTTGGCCAGTTCGACCACCTGCGGGGTGGAGCGGTAGTCGCGTTCGAGCCGCACCACCGTCGCTTCGGGGAAGCGGCGGGTGAACTCCAACAACGGGCGCGGGGAGGCACCGCCGAAGGAGTAGATGGTCTGGTTCGCGTCGCCGACCACCGTCAGGTCGTCGCGGCCGCCGAGCCACGCGTCGAGCAGGCGCTGCTGCAACGGGGTGACGTCCTGGTACTCGTCGACGATGAAGCACCGGTACCGGTCGCGGAACTCCCTGGCGACCTCGCCGTGCTCCTCCAGCACCGCGGTCGTCTGCAGGAGCAGGTCGTCGAAGTCGAGGACCTGCGCGTTGTTCTTCAGCTTCTCGTACAGCCGGTACACCTCGGCGACCTGCTGCGGCGCCGCCGGGCTGTCCCGCTGCACCTTCACGGCCGTCGCCGGGTACTCGTCCGGCGTGACGAGCGACGCCTTGGCCCACTCGATCTCGCTCGCCAGGTCGCGCAGCAACTCCGCCTCGGTACCCAGCCCGGCGCGCTGGGCCGCCTGGCCCACCAGCCGCAGCTTGCCCTCGAGCAGGTCCCACATCCGGTCACCGATCACGCGCGGCCAGAAGTACCGCAGCTGCCGCCGCGCCGCCGCGTGGAACGTGAGCGCCTGCGCACCCTCGACGCCCAGCGCGCGCAGCCGGGTGCGCATCTCACCCGCCGCCCTCGCCGTGAAGGTCACCGCCAGCACCTGTCCCGGCGCGACGTGCCCGGCGCTGATCAGGTACGCGATGCGGTGCGTGATCGTCCGCGTCTTCCCCGTGCCCGCCCCCGCCAGCACGCACACCGGACCGCGTGGCGCCGCGGCGGCGGCCCGTTGCTCGGGATCGAGCCCGTCCAGCAGGCCGGGCCGGTTCGTGCGAGGAGCTGCGTCAACCACGACAGGCATCCTCGCAGAGGGGGCCGACAGATTCCGCGAAGCCCACCCGCCCGTATCCTGGGTCATATGGCGGGAAAGCAGGACAAAGAAGCTGCCAAGCAGGCCAAGCGGGAGAAGCGCGCGGCCAGCAAGGCGCGGCGCGGGCAGATCTTCGAAGCGTTCAAGGTGCAGCGCCGGGAGGACAAGGCGCTCATCCCGTGGATGCTCGGCTCCTTCCTCGTCGTCGCCGGTGTGATCTTCGGTGTCGGGTTCATCTTCGGGCTGCAGTGGGTCCTGCTTCCGCTCGGCATCGTGCTCGGCCTGCTCGCCGCGGTGATCATCTTCGGCCGCCGCGTGCAGAAGACGGTGTACACGAAGGCCGAGGGCCAGCCCGGTGCCGCGGGCTGGGCGCTGGACAACATGCGCGGCCGCTGGCGGGTGACCCAGACCGTCGCCGCGACCACGCAGCTCGACGCCGTGCACCGGGTGCTGGGCGCGCCCGGCGTCGTCCTGGTCGGTGAGGGCGCGCCGCACCGCGTGCGCAACCTCA
Organism: Amycolatopsis sacchari; assembly: GCF_900114035.1. GTDB lineage: Bacteria > Actinomycetota > Actinomycetes > Mycobacteriales > Pseudonocardiaceae > Amycolatopsis_E > Amycolatopsis_E sacchari. The sequence goes on from NZ_FORP01000009.1 coordinate 220,746, forward strand.
TGCAGCAGGAGAAGAAGCGCGTGGCCCGGCTGGTGGGCGACACCCCGATCTACGACGTCATCGTCGGCAACGACGAGGGCCAGGTCCCGCTGCGCCGCCTGCAGCCGCACCTGATGAAGCTGCCGCGCAACCTCCGGCCCGCCCAGGTGGACGCGCTGGAGGCCAAGCTCGCAGCGCTGGGCAACCGCGGAGCCGCGATGCCGAAGGGCCCGGTGCCGCAGGGCGCCAAGATGCGCAACGTGCAGCGCGCCATCCGCCGCCGCTGACCGCGTACGAAAAAAGGGGAGACCGCCGCCGCGGTCTCCCCTTTTTTCACGTCAGCGCATCCGCACGACGACCGTGCTCGTCAGCCGATCGAGCCAACTGCGCCCGTCGATGTTACGCACCGCAGCCGGAACGATGAGGCACGTGAGCGCCGCACGCACCACAGCGCGCCACGGACCCACGATCGGCCCGCCGTCGAGCCTCGCGACCCGGATGCCGGTCGCGGCCATGCCGGGGGTGAAACCCGCGAAGGACACCGGCACCACGGTCAGCACCGCCCACACGATGACGGACCACAGGTTGTAGCTCTCCATCACCGACGTGTCCTGCAGCGCCGGCCGGATGAACAGCGACGTGACCAGGGACGCGAGCACCAGGTCGAGCACGAACGCCAGCAGCCGCGCACCCCCGCTCGCCACGGAACGCACGCCGCTTTCCGGCAGGCCCAGGCGCTCTCCGCGCCACCGCGGTGGCTCCGCGTCACCGGCCCCGAGGCCGGCCCGCGAGCCCGACAACCACTCTCCGGTCCATCTCGCCACACCATCAGGGTAGGTCGCCCGCCGCCAGGTGGGCTTTCCCGGTCCGCCGCCCGAATTCGCATCCCCCGTTAACATCCGCGAAACATACGGGTGACGGTCGGGCAACACCACGCTCTTAGCGTGAGCCGAAGAGAGTACTGCCCCCGGCAAGACAGTTGAAGGAGTTACAGAGGGTGTCCACTACTCCAGAAGATATCCAACGTCTCATCACTGATGAGAACGTGCAGTTTGTCGATGTCAGGTTCTGTGACCTGCCGGGCGTCATGCAGCACTTCACCGTTCCCGCGAAGGCGTTCGACACGGACGCGTTCGAGGAGGGCCTCGCCTTCGACGGCTCCTCGGTGCGCGGGTTCCAGTCGATCCACGAGTCGGACATGCTGCTGCTGCCCGACCCCGAGACGGCGCGGATCGACCCGTTCCGCAAGGAGAAGACCCTCTCCATCAACTTCTTCGTGCACGACCCCTTCACGCGTGAGGCCTACAGCCGCGACCCGCGCAACATCGCGCGCAAGGCCGAGCAGTACATCGCCGAGTCGGGCGTGGCGGACACCGTGTTCTTCGGCCCGGAGGCCGAGTTCTACATCTTCGACTCCGTGCGCTTCAACTCCTCGGAGAACGGCACCTTCCACGAGATCGACTCGATCGAGGGCTGGTGGAACACCGGCCGCGAGGAAGAGGGCGGCAACCGCGGTTACAAGACCAAGTTCAAGGGCGGCTACTTCCCGGTCCCGCCGGTCGACCACTACGCCGACCTCCGCGACGAGATCAGCCTCAACCTGATCAACTCGGGCTTCGAGCTGGAGCGCGCGCACCACGAGGTGGGCACCGCCGGCCAAGCCGAGATCAACTACAAGTTCAACACGCTGCTGCACGCGGCCGACGACCTGATGCTCTTCAAGTACATCGTGAAGAACACCGCCTGGGCCGCCGGCAAGACCGCGACGTTCATGCCGAAGCCGCTGTTCGGTGACAACGGTTCCGGAATGCACTGCCACCAGTCGCTGTGGAAGGACGGCCAGCCGCTGTTCTACGACGAGTCCGGTTACGCCGGCCTGTCGGACACCGCCCGCCACTACATCGGCGGCATCCTGGCCCACGCCCCGAGCCTGCTGGCGTTCACCAACCCGACGGTGAACTCCTACCACCGCCTGGTGCCGGGCTTCGAGGCGCCGGTCAGCCTGGTGTACTCGCAGCGCAACCGCTCCGCCTGCGTCCGCATCCCGATCACCGGGACCAACGCCAAGGCCAAGCGCATCGAGTTCCGCTGCCCCGACTCGTCGGGCAACCCGTACCTGGCGTTCGCGGCGATGATGATGGCCGGCCTGGACGGCATCAAGAACAAGATCGAGCCGCCGGAGCCGATCGACAAGGACCTGTACGAGCTGCCGCCCGAGGAGGCCAAGGACGTCAAGCAGGTCCCGGCCGACCTGGGCACCGTGCTCGACAACCTCGAGGCCGACCACGACTTCCTCACCGAGGGTGGCGTGTTCACCCCCGACCTGATCGACACGTGGATCAGCTTCAAGCGGGAGAACGAGATCGACCCGCTGCGGCTGCGCCCGCACCCGTACGAGTTCGCGCTCTACTACGACGTGTAAGTCGTAGCGCACCCCGGGACACGCCGGCGGCGAGGAGTGGAAAACGCCCTCGCCGTCGGCGTTTCTTATGTCCGCTCGAAGCTCGGTTCCGCCGCTTCCAGTCGCGGGACCGGGACGCCCAGCCGCCGTGCTTCGGCCAGGGTGTCCCGGCAGATCTCGCGCGGCTCCTGGGCGTCAGGATCGGCGTACGCCACGAAATTCGTGCGCACGGGCGCCACATGAGCGGTCAGCCAGGACAGCGCGGGAGCTGTCACGCAGGTGGGCGCGCGGAGCCCCAGCACACCGCCCCGCTGGCGGCGCAGGTCGACGCCGCGCGCCTCGACGAGTGGCAGCAGCTCGCGGCCGGTCAGCAGCGCCTCGCGCAGATCGCCCGTCGCCCCTGCCAGCCGGGCCAGCGAGCCCCGCCGCAGCCCCTGCGCGTGCAGGCCCGCGTTCATGGCGAAGTGCACCCACAGCCAGCCGCGGAAGTCGGGCTTTTCCCGGATCCGGAACCCGGCCGTGCGGAACACCTCGCGCACGGCCCGTTCCCGTTCGGTCGGTGGTGTGCCGAAGGTGCCGAAGACGGCCTGCGGCAACAGGCCCCCGCGAAGCACGCCGTCCTCGCCGAAGCCGCCACCGGCCTGGGGAAAACCCCAGGCGACCCGGTCGGCGGGGAGAGCGCCGACCGCGTCCGACGGCTCGGCCCAGAGGTTTCCGAAGACGAGCACCGTGGCCTTCCCGATGCGCGGCGCCAGGAAGGCCGCCGCTTCCGGGAGCCGGTAGTGCTGCACGCTCAGCACGATCAGGTCGAAGTCGTGGTCCGGTGGCAGCGTCTCCCGGTAGCGGACCGGCCACCTCTCGACCACGCGCTGCCCCCACGGCCGGCGCCGCAGGTCGAGCAGTTCGAGGTCCACCGCGTCGCCGTACGTCGCCGCGCGGCCCGGCCGGACGTAGAACTCGACGTCGTGTCCCGCCTGGTGCAGCGCCCAGCCGTGGACCGTGGCGATCACGCCTCGGCCGAACATCAGGATCTTCACGCTGCACCTCGCGGGGTCGGATTGAACTGGAGGTTTGACCTCCACTTCCGAAGATAGGGAGACCGCCTCCCCCTGTCAACGCGAGGTACCGCCGGCGCTCCTTACGCGTCCCAGGTCAGCAGCATCCGCTCCGGTCCGCGGGTCGACAGCCCTTCCTTCCACTCGACGCCGTCCTCGGTGCCGGCGAAGCGGAGGCCGGGCAGGCGCCGCAGCAGCGTGTCGAGCGCGACCTGCAGCTCCATGCGCGCCAGCGGCGCGCCGAGGCAGTGGTGCACGCCGTACCCGAAGCCGATGTGCGTACCCTCCTGCCGTAGCAGGTCAAGCCGGTCGGGCTCGGTGAACACCGATTCGTCGCGGTTGGCCGACGCGAGCGCGGGCAGGACGGCCTCCCCCGCCCGCACGGTCACGCCGCCCAGCTCCACGTCCTCGAGCGCGTAGCGGGCGATGCCGGCGCCGATGCCGAGGGGGACGTAGCGCATCAGTTCCTCGACCGCGCGCGGCACGAGACTCAGGTCGGCACGCAGCAGCTCCAGCTGGTCGGGGTGCGTGAGCAGCGTGTACACGAAGTTGGGGATCTGCGAGGCGGTGGTCTCGTGCCCGGCGACGAGCAGCGCCATCGCGAGCATGACCAGTTCATCTTCGGACAGCCGGTCGTCCTGGTCGCGCGCCGCCACCAGCCCGCTGAGCAGGTCGTCACGCGGGGTTTCGCGCCGTTGCGCGATCAGCCCCTCCAGGTACGCGCGCATCTTCAGCGTGCACTCCCCGACCTGCTCCGGCGTGAACCTCGTGGTGGACAGGAAAGCGTCGGACCAGTACCGGAAGTCGACGCGGTCTTCGTAGGGCACGCCGAGGAGCTCGCAGATCACGGTGACCGGCACCGGCAGCGCGAAGTCCTCGACCAGGTCCGCGGGCGCGCCCTTGGCGAGCATCGCGTCGACGAGCCCGTCCGCGATCTCCTGCACGCGCGGGCGCAGCTGTTCGATCCGCCGCACGGTGAACGCCTTGGTCACCAGCCGTCGCAGCCTGCTGTGGTCGGGCGGGTCCATGCTGAGGATGCCGCCGGGCTGGGACGGCTGCGGGCGCATGCGCGGCTCGTCGTGCTCCAGGCTCGCGGCCCGGCTGAACCGCGGATCGCCGAGCACGACCTTGACGTCCTCGTAGCGGGTGGCCAGCCAGCCCGGTTCGCCGTAGGGCAGGCGGACGCGGGTCAGCGGTTCCTCGGCGCGCAGGGTCGCGAACAGCGGTTCGGTGTCCAGCCGTTCGGGGTGGCTGAACGGGTAGTTCCGGGGTTCGGCGGTGGTCATCTACCAACTCCTCGTCGTGGCGGCAGGTGAACGTCTCCCTTCTTACTCCATCACCTGTCGTCTAACCAACAGTTGTTGGACAAAGTAGGCTGTCCGGGTGCGCGTGCTCTCCGATCCCCGCAGCCGCCGCTCGCGTTCGGCGCTCGAAGCAGCGCTGCTGGACCTGATCGCGGAGCGGGACCTCAACCAGATCTCGATCTCCGACGTCACGCGCCGCGCGGGCGTCAACCGCTCGACGTTCTACGAGCACTACGCCGACGTCCACGACCTCGCCGCGGCGGCGGGCACCGACCTGTTCGACGAGCTGATCGACGCCGCGCACGTGGTCGTGCCGCAGGAGGCCGCCGCACCCGGCGGTGCGCTGGCCAGGGTGTTCCGGCACGTCGCCGACCACGAGCGGCTGTACCGGGCACTGCTCGACGCCGACGGCAGCGCCCGCGTGATCAACCACCTGCACCAGCGGCTCGCGATCGCCATCCACGTGCACCTGTCCGGCACCGGCTCGCCCACCCACGCCGACGACCCGGCCGACATCCCGCACGACCCGGTCGCGGCGTTGCTCGCGGGCGCGCTGCTCGGCACGATCACGGACTGGCTGCGCCACGGCTGCCCCGGCACGCCCGAGGGGATCGCGGCCCGCATCTGGCCGCACCTGGTGGCCGCGGGATCAGCGGGGAACTGAAGGACACGGACGGTGTCCGCCGGGGCAGAAGGTGCCCGCCCCCGCAGTCGATCCCGGCCTGCGCGCGTTACACCGGTCATGACCCGGAATGCGGCAACGTTCGTCCTCGTCCCCGGTGCGTGGCAAGGCGGCTGGTCGTGGCAGCCGGTCGCCCGGCGCCTGCGCGCCGCCGGCCACCCGGCGCTCACACTCACCCTGCCCGGTCTGGCCGACGGCGACTCACCTGCCGGGCTCCGGCTCGCCGACGCCGTGGCCGCGGTGGTGCACGAGGTCACGAAGCGCGACCTGGAGGACGTCGTGCTGGTGGCGCAGAGCTGGGGCGGCTACCCCGTCACCGGTGCGGCCCACGAACTCGCCGGGCGCGTTTCGAAGGTGATCTACTACAACGCCCTCGTGCCCGCGCGGGGCGTGCCGCTGGTCGACGAGAACGAGGACTACGCGACGATGATCAGGACGGCGATCGACGCCTCTCCCGACGGCACCATCTCCGTGGTCCCGGAGCAGGTTCCGCTGCTGCTGCCGGACGTCTCGGAGGAGGCGCGGCGGCTGTTCTTCGAGCTGCTCGTACCGCAGCCCGGCCACTACTTCCTCGACGCGCTCGACGTTCCCGACGTCACCGCGATCGGCCTCCCCGCGGCCTACGTGCTCAGCGAGAACGACCTCGCGCTCGCCCGGCCCGGGACCGAGTTCGCGGCGCGGCTGGGACTGACGCCGGTGATGGTGCCCGGCGGGCACGAGTCGATGCTGACCCATCCCGACGAGGTCACGCGGGCGCTCCTGGCCGTCTGAGCTACTCCGATGTGGACAGCAGCTTCAGGTCGTACCCGGCACGCTCGAAACGGCCACGCGGGTCGTCGACCAGCTTGCGGCGCTCCAGGTCCATCAGCCCCAGCGTGACGGCGAGTTCCGCGGACAGCGTGCCGTCGGCCTTGTAGATGTGCTGCTCCATCTGGAACGTCTTGCCCGTGCCGAACTTCGCGTCACACGTGACGTCGACGGTCTCGCCGAGCCGGATCTCCCGGCGGTAGCTGATGCTCGACGCCAGCAGCACCGGTGAAACGTGCTCGTCGTGCAGGGCCGTGCTGCCTCCGGCCGCCCGCTCCAGCGCCTCGACGCGGGCCACCTCGGCGTACGAGTGGTAGACGGCGTGGTTGAGGTGGCCCAGCGCGTCCAGCTCGTACAGCCGCACCTTGATCTGCATCCGGAAGGGCTCGCGGTCGCTCACGGGACCACTGTAAATCAGTCCTCGAAGAAGACGCGCTCGACGACGGCGTGCGCCCGGCGCGTGGTCCGGCGGTAGAAGTCGAGGAACTCGCCCGGGTCGTCCTCGTCGCTGTAGCCGAGCACGCGAGCGACCGCCGCGAGTTCCCGTCCGCTGCTGGGAACCTGGTCGGACGCCTTACCCCGCACGAGCATCGTCGCGTTGCGGACGCGGGTCGCGAGCAGCCACGTCTCGATCAGCGACGCCGCGTCCCCCTCCGCGACGAGCCCCGCTTCGGCGAGCGCGGACAACGCACCCGGTGTGCTGGTGGTGCGCAGTGACGGAAGTTCGTGCGCGTGCCGGAGCTGGAACAGCTGGACGACCCATTCGACGTCGGCCAGCCCGCCGCGGCCCAGTTTCGTGTTGAGCGTCGGGTCGGTGCCGCGGGGGATGCGCTCGGTCTGCACCCGGGCCTTCATCCGGCGCACCTCGCGGACGCGGCCGGCGTCGAGCCCGCCTCGGGGATAGCGGATCTCGTCGGCCATCGCGGTGAACCGCTCGCCGAGGCCGTCGTCGCCGGCGATGTACCGGGCCCGCAGCAGCGCCTGCGCCTCCCACACCTCGCCCCAGCGGGCGTAGTAGGCGCGGTAGGACTCCAAGGTGCGCACGAGCGGCCCGCCGCGTCCCTCGGGCCGGAGGTCGGCGTCGACCTGCAGGGGCGGATCGGCGCTGGGCTGGCCGAGCATCTGCCGTACGGTCTCCGCGACGGACGAAGCGAACCGCACCGCTTCGCCGTCGTCGGCCCCGTCGTTCGCTTCGCACACGAAGAGCACGTCGGCGTCGGAGCCGTACCCCAGCTCGGCCCCGCCCAAGCGGCCCATGCCGATCACGGCGATCTTCGCCGGGGTCCCGCCGACTTCGGCCTCCCGCTTGCGGATCGCCGCGGCGAGGGCGCTCTGCAGGACGGCGACCCACACGCTCGACAGCGCCGCGCAGACCTGCTGGACGTCCAGCAACCCCAGCAGGTCCGCGGCCGCGACGCGCAACATTTCGTGGCGCCGCAAGGATCTCGCCGCGGCGACCGCGGCCTTCAGTCCCGGCTGCCGCCGCACCGTGGCCCGCAGGGACTTCGCCACTTCGCGAGGATCACGCCCGGCGAGACGGCTCGGGTCACCCAGCAGCTGCAGCACTTCCGGTGCGCGGACCAGCAGATCCGGCACCAGCTTCGAGGTGCCGAGGAGGAACGCCACGCGCTCGACCACGGCACCCTCGTCGCGCAGCACCCGCAGGTACCACGGCGTGTCCTCCAGCGCCTCGGAAACCTTGCGGTACGCCAGCAGCCCGCCGTCCGGGTCCGGGGTGTCGGCGAACAGGTCCAGCAGGACCGGCAGCAGCGCGTGCTGGATGGCCGCACGGCGGGACACCCCGGCGGTGAGCGCCTTGATGTGCTGCAACGCGCCGTCCGGCGCCGCGTACCCGAGCGCGGCGAGCCGTTGGGCGGCCTGTTTGGTGGTGAGCCGCAACGCTTCGGTCGGCACGCTCGCGACGGACTGGAGCAGCGGGCGGTAGAACAGCTTTTCGTGCAGCCGGCGGATCCGCTGCGCGTACCGGCGGAAGTCGGCGACGAGCAGTTCGGCCTCGCTGCGCCCGCGCTCGGGTTTGATGCCGATCGCCCTGGCGAGAATGCGCAGTTCCGCCGTTTCCGAGGGGTCGGGGAACAGGTGGGTGCGGCGCAGGCGGCGGAGCTGGAGCCGGTGCTCGACGGTGCGCAGGAACTCGTAGGCGGTCTCCAGTTCCGCCGCGTCGGCGAGCCCCACGTAGCCACCGGCACCCAGCGCGTGCAGTGCGTCCATTGTGGACGCGGAGCGGAGGTTGGTGTCCGCCCGCCCGTGGACGAGTTGCAACAGCTGCACCGCGAACTCGACGTCCCGCAGGCCGCCCCTGCCGAGTTTCAGTTCGCGGTCGGCGAGGTCCGAGGGCACGTGCTTCTCGACGCGGCGGCGCATCTGCTGCACGTCCTCGACGAAGTTCTCCCGCTCGGCGGCGGACCAGACCACCTCGTCGACCATCTCGACGTACTGGCGCCCGAGCTCCGCGTCGCCCGCGACCGCGCGCGCCTTGAGCAGAGCCTGGAACTCCCAGGTGCGCGCCCACTTCCGGTAGTACGCGGTGTGCCCTTCGAGGGTGCGCACGAGCGCGCCGGCCTTGCCCTCGGGCCGCAGGGCGGCGTCGACCTCGAAACAGGCGGTGCCGACGAGCTGCATCGTCTTGCTGGCGAGCCGGGTCGCGAGCTGGAGGTCCCCCTCACCGACGAAGATGACGTCGACGTCGCTGACGTAGTTCAGCTCCCGCCCGCCGCACTTGCCCATCGCGATGATGGCGAGCTTGGTGCCGTCGAGGTCCTTCGCCGCGAGTTCGGCATGGGCGACCGCGAGCCCGGCGACGAGCGCGGCCTCGGCGAGCGCGGTGAGCCGCCCGGTGATCTCCTCGTAGGAAGGCTGCTCCAGCGACGGTTCGACGACGTGCGCGAGGTCGGCGGCGGCGATCTCCAGGAGGAGCCCGCGATAGGCGGTCCGCAGAGCCTGCACGGCGGCCGTCCCGGTGAGGGGCTCACCGGTGGTAGGCGATGCTGGGCTCTGCGGGGCTTGCGCTGCGGCCGTCCCGGTCGGAGCCGATACTGCGCCCCGCGAGTCCTGCGCTGCGGCCGTCCCGCGCTGCCCGGTGGGAGCCAAAGCTGCGCTCTGCGGGGCCTGCGCTGCGGCCGCGCCCGTGAGGGGCTCACCGGTGGTGGGGACCGCTGCTGCGTTCCCACTGCCCGCCGTGGGGATGGCGCCGTCGCCCGCCTGCGCCCCGCTTTCCCCGACGGCCGCCAGCCCGCTTCCGCCTGCAGCCGCTGACCCGCTTCCACCGCCGACAGCCGGGTCTCCTTCGCCCGCGGTCGCCGGTTTGCCTCCGTCGCTGCCGTCCGCGACGGGCGGGGGTTGCCCAACGGCGGCCAGCAGCTCCCCGGCGAAGCATTCCGTCTCGGTGCACTTGTCCTGCGCCAGGCGCCGCCACTCCCCCGGCGCGCCGACCAGGAAGTCGGCGAGCGCGCTCGACGTGCCGAGCACGGAGATCAGCCGGCCACGGAAGGCGGGGTCACCGCAGAGCGCCTCGGACAGCTCCGGCCACCCGGGCTCGTCGGCCTCGCGCAGCCTGTCCAGGCCGCGCAGCGCGAGGTCGGGATCAGCGGCGCGGGAAAGCGCGACGAGGACGCCGCGGCTCGACTCATCGGCTCCCGCGTCGGTCCACCAGCCGGCCGCGCGCAACTGCGCGTCGGCGCGGTCGTCGGTGAAGCCGTACCGTGCTGGGGACGCGGCCCCCCGTGCTTGCTCAGCCATCAGCTTTCACCGTAGCCGGGTTCAGGCGAGGGGAAGGGTGTGCGGCGTGGGCTCGACCGGCTGGATCTCGCCGGCGGCGAGCTGCACGAACCTCGTGGCGAAGGGCTGCCACGTGGCCGCGATGTCCTCGTGGACCTGGGTGAGGGCCTCGGTGTCGAAGACGCCGGGACGCGCGGTCGCCGCCATGTCGGGAGCCTCGGCGGCCCAGGCCTGGACGACGTCGACGGTGGTTTCGATGTGGAACTGGATCCCGTACGCGCACCGACCGAGGCGATAGGCCTGGTTGGTGTACTTGGGAGCGGATGCGAGCAGGACGGCACCGACCGGAAGGCGCCGGATCTCGTCGCCGTGGAAGTGCAGGACGTCAGGCATCAAGGGCAGGTCCGCGAACAGCGGATCGGTCCAGGCGGCGTCCTTCTTCGAAACGAGGTAGGGACCCACTTCCGGCCCCTTGTCCCCCGGTACCACCGATCCGCCCGTCGCGACGGCGAGGAGTTGCGCGCCGAGACAGATGCCCAGGGTCGGTAGCCCGCCGTGTGCTCCCGCGGCGAGGAGGTTCCGCACGGAGTTCAGCCACGGGTACTTGTCGTCCTCTTCGGCGTTCATGCCGCCGCCGAGGCAGACGAGCCCCTGGTACCCGTCGAGATCGTCGGGAAGCTCGTCCTCCGGCGGGAGGCGAACGTCGAGTTCGGCGCCGGCCGCGGTGAGCCAGTCGCCCAGCGGGCCGGCCGGGTCACTTCGATCGGGCTGGATGACGAGGAGTCGGGGCGCGCTCACGTCGTTCAGGATACGGGCGCGCCCGCGCGGAGTGGATGCGAAAAAGCCTCGAGGCCCTGGGAGGACCCGTTTCCGGGATCTCGACCAGGGCCTCGAGGACCTAATTTGAGTTCGGCGGTGTCCTACTCTCCCACACCCTCACGAGTGCAGTACCATCGGCGCTGGCAGGCTTAGCTTCCGGGTTCGGAATGGGACCGGGCGTT
>NZ_FORP01000038.1 GCF_900114035.1 Amycolatopsis sacchari
CCACCCGATACGACAAACTCGCCACCGTCTACCGAGCAGCCATCCTCCTGCACGCCGTCATCACCTGGACCACAACATTGTCAGACATGACCTAGCCGCCTCCACGCGAAGCGGCCCCGTCCCGACTCGCCGCGCCGCCCGTCGCCAGCTGCCACGCCCGACCGCCGCGCCACGCCGCGCCCCACCGCTGCCTGCCCGCTGCGCACTGGCCCACACGACTGACCGGCCGCTGGCTGTCACACCCGCCCGCCCCGCCCCGCCGGGTCCGGCCGGACCGGGCCGCCACGGGCCTGGCCCGCCGCTGCTCCAGCCCCGCCTGGCCTAGCCGCCACGCCCGACCGCCCGTGCGGGCCGCCACCGGCTCCGCTCCGCCGTGGCGAGTCCTGCTCCGCCGGGCGGGCCGCGACCAGCCCCATCGCCAGATCGGCCCACCGCACCCGCCCCGGCGCCTGACCCAACCCCCCGCCGCGCCGTCCGTCCCCGACCAACCCCGCCGCACCGTCCGTCCCAACCCTCGCCGCGCCGTCCGCCGTGCGTCGCTGCCCCGCTTCGGCCGGCGCCTCACCGCGTGGCTTGGCCACCGTCCCCGGCCCCGGCGCCCCCGCCCGTCCCCGGCGCCCGCCTCCCAACCCCGCCGCGCCGTCCGATCCGACCCGGCCCGGCGCCCCTACCCCCCGCCGTGCCGTCCGTCCCCGGCCCGGCGCCCCCCCGACCGCTACGCGGTCGCGCGGGTGAGGACTGCCTTCCCCAGCCCCGTCCGGCCGCGGATGGTCAGCGGGACCTCGCCCTCGGGCGGCTCCATGGACACCTCCAGCTCGCTCGTCACCTTGCTCGAGCTCGACAGGTCCACCTCCGCGGCCACCCCGGGCCGGATCGCCACGCGGATGTCCCCGCTGCCGGTGATCAGCTCCAGTGAACCGCTCACCGCCTCCGCCACCGACAGGTTGCCGCTGCCGCTGCGCGCCAGGACCTTCCCCGTCGTCGCACCCAGCCACACGTCGCCCGTTCCGGTCACGAGCGTTGCCGAGCCGTCGAGCGATGCGGCTTCCACGTCGCCGCTGCCCGAACGCAGCTGCAGCCCCGACAACGCCGGCCCCAGGCGGATCGCACCCGAGCCGGTCCGCACGTTCGTCGGGCCCTCCACCCGGTCCAGCGCCACCTCGCCCGAACCGGTCGCGACATCGGCCCGGCCACACGTCCCGGTCACCCGCACGTCGGCCGAACCGGCACGCACCTCCAGCGTCGAACTCGTCGGCACGCGCAGCTTCACCGCCAGCGGCTGGTTCCGCAGCGGCAACGCCTTCGGCGCGCGCACCACCAGCCGCTTCCCGGTCAGCTCGATCCGCGTCTGCTCGACCGCCTCCTTCGCGCCACCCCGCAGCTGCGCACCACCGAACTGGTCCCCGAACTGGTCGTTGAACCAGTTCAGCAGGCTCGACACCCCCTGCGCCCACGGCTCGCTTTCGTCCGGCGCGTGCCGGACCTCGACGACGGCCTCCGCCGTCTCCGTCAACTCGACCTCGACCCGGCCCAGCGGCACGCTCACGTCCAGGTCCAGCGGACCCTCGGCGTCGAACGTCTCCGTGCGGATCAGCTCGCCCCCCGGCTGCTCGCCCATGCTCAACCCCTCACCCAGCCACGCAGGTGCGAGTCGCTGCGCTCGCCCCGCGCCGGCTTGCTCTGCGACTCGCCACGCAGGTGCGACGTGCCGTGCAAGGCACCCTGCACCGCCTGCGAGATGAACGTGTTCAGCGAAACCCCCTGCGCGGCCGCCGCCTGCTCCGCCTGGCCCTTGATCTGCTCCACCAGGCGCAGCGTCATCCGCGCGATGTTGTTGTCCCCCTCCGGGGCGGGCGGCGGTGGTGGCGGGGGCGGTGGCACCGGCCCGCCCTCCCGTTCACCCGTGCCGGTCCCCGTGACGACGACCCGGACGTCCCGCCCGTCGAGCCGGACCTCGACGACCTGGTCCGGCAGCTGCGTCGTGACCTCGGCGGCGAGGTCCGACAGGGCGTTCATCAGCGCCAGCCGCACGGCCGGCTCCAGCGCCGCCGACAGCACGGCGGCCGCGCGACGCGTGTTCTCGTCTCCCGCGGAGGCCGTCGCGCTGAGGTCCTCACGGAGGTTGTTGATGTAAGGCGACAAATCCATGACACCACCATGACACCACGAATGGTGTCAGTCAAGGTGTCGCGGTGCGGACGGCTAGGCTCGATCTCGAAGAGGGGAAGGAGTGCGCATGGCCGGAACCGTCGCGCCGAGGGTGCAGTTGATCGCGAAGACGGAGTTCTTCCCGCCGGAGGACGTGCCGTGGTCCACCGACGCGGACGGCGGCGAGGCGCTCGCGGAGTTCGCCGGCCGGGCGTGCTACCAGTCGTGGGGCAAGCCGAACCCGAGGACCGCGACCAACGCCGGCTATCTCGACCACATCATCGAGGTCGGCCACCTCTCGGTGCTGGAGCACGGCTCCGTCAGCTTCTACATCACCGGGATTTCCCGTTCCCTGACGCACGAACTGATCCGCCACCGCCACTTCTCGTACTCCCAGCTGTCCCAGCGGTACGTGCCGGAGCGGGACGCGGCGTTCGTCGAGCCGGACGTCATCGCGAACGACCCCGAGCTGCACGAGAAGTTCGTCAAGGCCACCCAGGCCAGCGTGGACGCCTACACCGAGCTCCTCGCCGGGCTGGAGGAGAAGTTCGCCGAGGCCCCGAGCGCGACGCTCCGCCGCAAGCAGGCGCGCCAGGCGGCCCGCTCGGTGCTGCCCAACGCCACCGAAACCCGCATCGTGGTCACCGGGAACTACCGCGCCTGGCGGCATTTCATCGCGATGCGCGCCACCGAGCACGCCGACGTCGAGATCCGGGGGTTGGCCGTGGAATGCTTGCGGCAGCTGCAGAAGGTGGCGGCGAACGTCTTCGCCGACTTCACGATCTCGACCCTGCCGGACGGCACCGAGGTCGCGTCGAGCCCGAAGGTGCTGGAAGGGTGAAGCGCCTCGCGATCGACCTCCAGCCGGGGGAGTACGCCGTGGCGCGCCTGGGCGCGGAGGCCGTGGTGCCCGCCGCGTTGCTGGCGCCGGGCCGGACCGCGTTCGCCTCGGTGACGCGCACGGCGAAGGAGCTGTCCGTGGTGTGCCCGGTCGACGAGGTGCCGGAGGGCGCGCAGGTCGAGGGCGGCTGGCGGCTGCTGACCGTGCGCGGCCCGCTGGCCTTCACGCTGACCGGGGTGATCGCCGCGCTGACCAACGAGCTGGCCTCCGCCGGGGTGCCGCTGGTGACGCTCTCGACCTTCGACACCGAGCACGTGCTGGTCAAGGAGTCCGACCTGGCGCGCGCCAAGGCCGCGCTGACGTCGGCCGGGCACGAGGTGCACCTCCCGGCATAACCGAGTCCGTTTCGGGTAACACTCCTCTCATCTGGGTTGAACTCAGAAGTTCGGCGTGCCTAAACTTTGATTTAGGACCACTGCAAGCGAGAGGTGGACGGCATGGCGCTGGCGGAGACCGTGCGGCCGAAGCTGGCTCGCGTGCGGGCGGGCTCGGTCCTGCTGGGCCCGGCGTTCGTCGCCGCCATCGCCTACGTCGACCCCGGCAACGTGGCGTCGAACATCAGCGCCGGGGCCCAGTTCGGCTACCTGCTGGTCTGGGTGATCTTCGCGGCGAACCTGATGGCCGGGCTCGTGCAGTACCTGTCGGCGAAGCTCGGCATCGTCACCGGGCTGTCGCTGCCCGAAGCCATCCGCGAGCGGATGCCGCGCGCCGGGCGGCTGGCGTACTGGGGGCAGGCCGAACTGGTCGCGATCGCCACCGACCTCGCCGAGGTCGTGGGCGGCGCGATCGCGCTGAACCTGCTGTTCCACCTGCCGCTGCTGGTCGGTGGCGTGATCACCGGCGTGGTGTCGATGGGACTGCTGCTGGTGCAGGACAAGCGCGGGCAGCGGCCGTTCGAGCGCGTGATCACCGGGCTGCTGGCCGTGATCGCGATCGGGTTCGTGGCGAGCGTGGTCGTCGAACCGCCGTCGGGCACGGGCGTGCTGGGCGGGCTGGTGCCGCGGTTCGACGGCACCGAGAGCGTACTGATCGCCGCCGCGATGCTGGGCGCCACTGTCATGCCGCACGCGGTCTACCTGCATTCCGGGCTTTCCCGCGACCGGCACGGCCGCGCCACCGACGGCAGGCTCACCACGTTGCTGCGGGCGACCCGCCTGGACGTCACGCTCGCGATGCTGCTCGCGGGCGCGGTGAACCTGTCGATGGTGCTGCTCGCGGCGACGGTGCTGCGCGGCCGGTCCGATGTGGACTCGATCGCGGGCGCGCACTCGGCGATCGGCGAACTGCTGGGCGGCGGCATGGCGCTGCTGTTCGCGGTCGGGCTGCTCGCGTCGGGGCTGGCGTCCACGTCGGTCGGCGCGTACGCGGGCGCGATGATCATGCAGGGCCTGCTGCGCAAGCGGATCCCGTTGCTGCTGCGGCGGTTGATCACGCTCACCCCGGCGATCGTGGTGCTCGCGATCGGGGTGGACCCGTCACGCGCGCTCGTCATCTCCCAGGTGGTGCTGTCGTTCGGCATCCCGTTCGCGCTGGTCCCGCTCGTGCGGATCACCGGCGACCGGCGGCTGATGGGCGAGTCGGCCAACCACCGCGTCACCACGGTGCTGGCGTGGGCGATCGCCGGGGTGATCAGCGTGCTCAACGTGGTGCTGGTCTACCTGACGTTCGCGGGCTGACCAAGCGGGAACCACCGGGGCGCCCGGCGGGTCGGACTAGCATCCGGTTGTCCGATCCCGACGAAAGGCGCAACCCCGTGACCTCCGAGTACACGACCCAGGCCACCCAGCCCGCTCCCCGGCTGGTCGCCGGCCGGTACGCGCTGCTGGCGGAGCTGGGGCGCGGCGGCATGGGGGTCGTCTGGCGCGCGGAGGACCGGGTGATCGGCAGGCACGTGGCGATCAAGGAGCTGCGGCTGCCGGACGGAGCCGAGGACACGGTGTTCGGCGAGCGCGTGCTGCGTGAGGTCCGCACCGGCGGCCGCCTCAACGACCCGGCCGTGGTCACGGTGTTCGACGTCGTCGCCGAGCAGGGCAGCACGTTCATCGTGATGGAGCTGGTCGAGGCGCCCACGCTCGCCGAGCTGGTGCGCCGCCAGGGGCCGCTGCCGCCCGCCCAGGTCGCCGAGATCGGCCGCCAGGTCCTCACGGCGCTGCAGGCCGCGCACGGCGCCGGGATCGTGCACCGCGACGTCAAGCCGGGCAACATCATGGTCGCGCCGAACGGGCGGGTGAAGCTGACCGACTTCGGCATCGCGCAGGCCGTGGACGACCCGCGGCTGACCACCAGCGGGATGATCATCGGCTCGCCCGCGTTCATGGCGCCGGAACGGGTCGCGGGGGAGGAGGCGCTGCCCGCCTCGGACCTGTGGTCGCTGGGCGCGACGCTGTTCTTCGCCGCCGAGGGCGCGCTCGCGTTCGACCGGCCCACGACCGCGGCCACGCTGCACGCGATCCTGCACGAGGTGCCGTACCTGACGCGGGTGCGGGGCCCGCTGGCCGCCGCGATCATGGGCCTGCTGATCACCAGCCCGCAGGCGCGGATCTCCGCCGACCAGGCGCACCAGCTGCTCTCGCTGGCCGCCACGCCACAAGCGGCGCAGCCCACGCCGCCGCACGGCGCGCCGGCGTGGTCCGGTCCCGTGCCGACGAAGGTCGCGGCCGCGCCGGC
Organism: Amycolatopsis sacchari; assembly: GCF_900114035.1. Taxonomy (GTDB): domain Bacteria; phylum Actinomycetota; class Actinomycetes; order Mycobacteriales; family Pseudonocardiaceae; genus Amycolatopsis_E; species Amycolatopsis_E sacchari. The sequence goes on from NZ_FORP01000038.1 coordinate 5,717, forward strand.
CAAGCGCAGGCCGTGGTGGATCGCGGCCGTCGTGGCGGCGGTGCTGCTGCTCGCGGGCGGGTTCGTGCTCGGAGACCGGTGGGCCACCCCGGACCCGGACCCGGCGATGCGCCCGACGCAGACCTACGGCTCGGGGGGCGACGTGCCCGCGCTGGTCGTCTCGTCGAGCTACCCGTGCCTGAAGATCCCGCTCAGCGGCGCGGGCGTCGCGCAGGACGACTGGGTGGACTGCAAGGAACTGCACTTCGCCGAGCTCTACGACACCGCCACCACCTACGGCTCCAACGACTCCGACGCGGTCAAGGCCGGGTACCCGGAGAAGCTGCGGGAGTGGGCCGAGGCGCGCTGCGCGATGACCTTCCACTCCAACGCCGTCCGCGACCGCACAGGCCTGACCTACCAGGCGCTCGTCCCGTCACGGCAGGCGTGGGAGACGCAGAGCGAGAACAGCTACTCCGGCGAGCCCGTGCGCAAGGTCTACTGCCTCGCGGGCAAGCCGGAGGCCTTCACCGGAGCCGTTTCCACGCCACTGGAGTAGCCGCAGAAGTTCCCGCCGGGGCACAGCGCCGCCGGTGATTCTCCGGCAGGAGGGCGACACCGCCTGCCGATCATGCCGAACCGGCAGGTCGTCGCGGAGATACCGGCGCGGAAGAGGTACCGTCAACAGCATGTCCACTCCACCCACCGCCGCGCCCGGCAGGCCGTTCGGGCGCGTGCTCACCGCGATGGTCACCCCGTTCGACGCCGACGGCGCGGTGGACCTGAAGCGCACCGGGGAGCTCGCCGAGCACCTGGTGGAACTGGGCAACGACGGGCTCGTCGTGAACGGGACCACCGGGGAGAGCCCGACCACCTCCGACGAGGAGAAGGCCGACGTCATCCGCGCGGTCGTCGAGGCGGTCGGGGACAGGGCGACCGTCGTCGCCGGGGCGGGCACGTACGACACGGCGCACAGCGTGCACCTGGTGCGCGAGGCCGAGAAGGCCGGCGCGCACGGCGTCCTGGTGGTCACCCCCTACTACTCGCGGCCCTCGCAGGCGGGGCTGTACGCGCACTTCACGACCGTCGCCGACGCGACCGGGCTGCCGGTGATGCTCTACGACATCCCGCCGCGCTCGATCGTGCCGATCGAGGTCGACACGCTGCTCCGCCTCGCCGAGCACCCGCGGATCCTCGCGGTCAAGGACGCCAAGGGCGACCTGCTGGCCGGCAGCGAGGTCATCGCCAACACGCACCTGGCCTACTACTCCGGCGACGACGCGCTGAACCTGCCGTGGCTGTCGGTCGGCGCCACCGGCGTGGTCAGCGTGATCGGGCACGTCGTCGCGGGCCGCATCCGCGCGATGCTCGACGCCTACGACAGCGGGGACACCTCCACCGCGCGCACCAACCACCGCGGCATGCTGCCCGTTTACCGCGCGATGTCGCGGGTAGGCGGGGTCGTGTTCGCGAAGACCTCGCTGCGCCTGCGCGGCCACGACGCGGGTGACCCGCGGCTGCCGATCGTCCCGGCCTCGCCGGAGCAGATCGAGGCCATCGCGGGCGACCTCGCCCAGGCGGGGGTCCCCCTCGACGAGTCGCACGGCCAGGACTGGCACAGTTCGAGGGTCGCGCAAGCGGACTCGGCCGCGGCCTACGTCGCGCCGACCACCCATACCAGCGTTGGGATCATTCCTAGGTGACTGCAAGTTCTCCGAAACCCGCCGGGCCAGGCCCGGTGAACCCGCCGCCCGCCCTGCCCGAAGGTGCCCTGCGCGTGGTCGCGCTGGGCGGCATCGGCGAGGTCGGCCGCAACATGACCGTCTTCGAGCACGCCGGGCGGCTGCTCATCGTGGACTGCGGGGTGCTCTTCCCCGAGGACGCGCAGCCCGGCGTCGACCTGATCCTGCCCGACTTCCGCGCCATCGAGGACCGGCTGGACGACATCGACGCGCTCGTGCTCACCCACGGGCACGAGGACCACATCGGTGCCGTGCCGTTCCTGCTGCGCATGCGTCCCGACCTGCCGGTCTACGGCTCGCGGTTCACGCTCGCGCTGCTCGAGGCGAAGTGCCGCGAGCACCGGCAGCGGCCGAAGCTGATCGAGGTGACCGAGGCCGAGCGGCGCACGGTGGGGCCGTTCGAGCTGGAGTTCTTCGCGGTCAACCACTCCATCCCGGACGCGCTCGCGGTCGCGATCCGCACCCCCGCCGGGGTCGTGCTGCACACCGGGGACATCAAGCTCGACCAGCTGCCCCTCGACGGGCGGCTGACCGACCTGGCCGGGTTCTCCCGGCTCGGTGACGAGGGTGTCGACCTGCTGTGCATCGACTCCACCAACGCCGAGGTGCCCGGGTTCGTCACGCCGGAGCGCGACATCGGCCCGGTGCTCGACGACGTGATCGGCAAGGTCACGCAGCGGGTCATCGTGGCGTGCTTCGCCAGCCACGTGCACCGCGTGCAGCAGGTGCTCGACGCGGCGGTGCGGCACGGGCGGCGCGTGGCGTTCGTGGGCCGCTCGATGGTGCGCAACATGGGCATCGCGGCGGACCTGGGGCTGCTGAACATCCCCGAGGGCCTGCTGATGAACCTCGACGAGGCCGTCAACCTGCCCGAGACGAAGGTGCTGTTCGTGTCCACCGGTTCGCAGGGCGAGCCGCTGTCGGCGTTGTCGCGCATGGCGCGCGGCGAGCACCGGCAGATCTCGATCCGCGCCGGGGACACCGTCGTGCTCGCCAGCTCGCTGATCCCGGGCAACGAGACCGCCGTGTTCGGTGTCGTGAACGGCCTGGTCCGGCTGGGCGCGCACGTCGTGCACCAGGGCAACGCGAAGGTGCACGTGTCCGGGCACGCGTCGGCCGGTGAGCTGCTGTTCCTGTACAACGCGATCCGCCCCAGCAACGTCATGCCGGTGCACGGCGAGTGGCGGCACCTGCGGGCGAACGCGGCGCTGGCCGTGCGCACGGGGGTGGCGCCGGAGAACGTGGTGCTCGCCGAGGACGGCGTGGTCGTCGACCTGGTGGACGGCCGGGCCCGGACGACGGGGCGTGTCGAGGTCGGGCACGTGTACGTGGACGGGCTGTCGGTCGGTGACGTCGGCGAGTCCACCCTCTCGGACCGGCTCGTGCTGGGCGAGGGCGGGTTCATCGCGATCACCGTCGCTGTGGACTCGACGACCGGCCGCGCGGTGAGCACGCCGACGGTGTCGGGGCGCGGGTTCTCCGACGACCCGAAGGCGCTCGACGCGGTCGTGCCGCTGGTCGAGATGGAGCTGTCGCGCACCGAGGCCGAGGGCATCACGGAAAGCCACCGCATCGCGCAGGCGGTGCGGCGCGTCGTGGGCCGGTGGGTCGCCGAGACCTACCGCCGCCGGCCGATGATCGTGCCCACCGTGATCCCGGTCTGAGCCGAACTCTGAGCCGAACGGAGGAGTCCCCGCTCCTCCCGGTGGCGCCTGTGCTGATCGATTTTCGCTCTAACCTGTAGCCGAACTCGAGTTGCAGGAGGCGATACCGGTGGGGCGACACGAGCCTGCCACCGGGCGGCGGCGCGTGCCCCTGGTGCTCGCCGCCACCGCGGCGGTCCTGGTACTGGGCACCACCGGCTGGGTCGTCGTGGAGCGCGCGACCCAGCAACCCGGCTGTGCCGGGGAGGACGCCGTCCGCGTCGCCGTCGCGCCGGAACTGGCGGCGGCGGTGGACCGGATCGGGCGGACAGTCGCGGATGGACAGTGCTTCCGCTTCGAGGTCGAGGAGCGGGATCCGGCCGCCGTCGCCTCGTCGCTGACCGTCGCGGACGGGACGAAGCGGCCGGACGTCTGGATCCCCGACTCGACGTTGCGGCTGCGCCGCGCGAAGGCGGCCGGGGCCGCGGACGTGCCGGAGTCCGGTTCGCCGGTCGCCAACTCGCCCGTCGTGTTCGCGGTGACGGAGGAGGTCGCGCGGTCGCTCGGCTGGCCGGACGAGCAGCCGGACTGGCCGGAGCTGCTGGCGTCGGGAACGCCGCTGGGGCTGCCGGACCCCGGGACGGACCCCGCGGGGGTGTCGGCGCTGCTGGGCATCTCGAAAGCGTTTTCCCAACCGTCCGAAGTGGCCGCCACGATGCGCAGGCTGGCGCCGAACACGCTGCCCGCCGTGGCGGACCTGTACGCCAGGCTGCCCGGCGCGGGCAGTTCGCGGCAGCCGGTAAGCGCTTTCCCCGCGTCGGAAACCTCGGTGCTGCGGTACAACGCGCGCGCCGGCGTCACCGCGACGCCGGCGCAGCTGGTGGCGTTGTACGCGCCGCAGCCGGTGCCGTCGCTGGACTACCCGTTCGCGGTGCTGGGCAACGCCGGGCAGGCGCAGCGCGAGGCCGCCGCGAAGCTGCTGCGGGCGTTGCTCGAACCGGACGGCCAGGCCGCGCTGGCGGACGTCGGCGTGCGCACCCCGGACGGCCGCATGCTGTACGGGCACCTCGGCGACGAACACGTGTCCGCCCGGACGCAGCCGTTGGCGTCGCTGCCTCCGGACGACGTGCTCGACGCGCTGCTCGGCCAGTGGGCGAAGATCAACACCAGTTCCCGCGCCCGCGTCCTGATCGACGTGTCGGGGTCGATGAACGCGGTCGTGCCGGACTCCGGTGGCCGCACGCGGATGCAGCTGACCGTCGACGCCGCGGCGCGGGCGCTCGACCTGTTCAAACCCACGTCCGAGACGGCCACGTGGATCTTCGCGACCGAGCTGGACGGCGACCGCGACTACCGCGAGGTCCTGCCGATGGCGCCGGTCAGCGCGCAGCTCGCCGCCGGGGCCGCCCAGCGGCTGCGGGACCTGCGGGCCACGCCGAACGGCCAGACCGGGCTGTACGACACCGTGCTCGCCGCCTACCGGCAGTCCCGCCAGGACTGGGAGCCCGGGCGGCTCAACCTGGTGATCGTGATGACCGACGGGCGCAACTCCGATCCGCACGGCATCAGCCGCGACCAGCTGCTGGACCAGTTGCGGAGCCTGCAGGACCCGAAGCGGCCACTGCCGGTGATCGCCATCGGCCTCGGCACCGACATCGACGTGCCCGAGCTGGACGCGATCACCGCGGCGACCGGCGGGCGGACGTTCGTGGCCCCCGACCCGGCGCACATCGCCGACGTGTTCTACGGCGCGCTCGCCGGGCTCTCCTGCCCCACGGCGGGCTGCGCCTGACCGCTCTGTCTGCTGTGGACGTACTGCACGAGGGCCGCACCGCCCAGCAGCACGACCGCGCCGGCCAGCTGCACCCAGCTCAGCGCCTCACCGAGCAGCGCCCACGCGCTGGCCGTCGCGATGACCGGTTCCAGCAGCCCCAGCACCGACGCGACCGCCGCGGGCAGGTACCGCAGCGCGCTGGTGCCCAGGCCGTAGGCGAACATCGTCGACAGCAGGGCCACCGCCACCAGCAGCAGCCACACCGGCGGGTGCCACGGCCCGAAGTCCGTCACCGCGTCGAGCCCCGACAGCCGCCACGGCGGGGACACGGCGCACACCACCACGGCGCCGACGACCATGCCCCACAGCACGAGCCCGAGCGGGTCGCGGGTGGCCGCGCCGTGTTCGCCGAGCAGGAAGTACGCCGCCGAGCACAGTGCCCCGCCGAGCCCGGCGAGCAGCCCGACCGCGTCGAGGCTCAGCCCTTCCCACACCTCGGCGACCAGCGCCAGCCCCAGCATCGCGAGCCCGATGCCGAGCCACATCACGCGGCTCAGCCGGACCCCGCGCACGAACCGCGTCCACAGCGCGATCAGCACGGGCGAGGTGAACTCGAGCAGGATCGCGATGCCCACCGGCAACCGTCCCACCGCGACGAAGTAGCACAGCTGCACGCCCGCCACGCCGAGCATCCCGTACCCCAGCACGACGGGCCACTCCGCGCGGCGCACCCGCAGCAGGCGCGGGCGGAAGAGCGCGGCGGCGACGACGAGGACGACCGCGGCGAGCCCGATCCGCGCGGCGGCGACCTGTTCCGGCGAGAACCCCGCGAGCATCGCGGGTTTGGCTATCGTGCCGGAACTGCCGAAGCAGACCGAGGAAACGAGGATCAACGCGGTGCCGCGGCCGCGGGACGAGATCCGCTGCGGGCGTACGGCGGGTAGTTCCAGTGACACACGACCGAGGCTAGGTCGTCCACGCCGGGAAAACCTCTTGTTTTCCGGCTGCCTCAGTGATCTCCGGCGAGCCCGCGCGCCACGTACCCGGTCACGGTCGCCAGGCGCGTGCCCTGGATGCGCAAGGCTTCCAGCGCCTCGTCGCCGGGCTCGGCGGACTTGCGGGATACGAACGAACCGCCGTACGGGTTGCCCGACTGCAGCAGGTGCGGCTCGGCGTAACCGAGCGGGACGACGATCGCACCCCAGTGGTAGAAGATGTTGTTGATGGCCAGCAGCGTCGATTCCAGTCCGCCGTGGGCCGTCGACGCGGTGGTGAACGACGTCGCCACCTTGTTCGCGAGCTTCCCCTGCGCCCACAGGCCACCCGTGGTGTCCAAGAAGGACTTCAGCTGGGCCGCCGGGCCGCCGAACCGGGTCGGGCTGCCGACCGCGAGCCCGTCCGCCCACTCCAGGTCGTCGAGCGTGGCGAGTTCGGCGTGGGGCCCGGAGTCGACGTAGGCCTGCCAGCGCGGGTTGGTCGCGATCGCCTGCGGCGGCGCGGTTTCCGCGACCGTGCGGACCCGGACGTCGGCCCCGGTGTCACGTGCGCCGCCGGCGAGCGCCTCCGCGAGCTTGGCGGTGTTGCCGGTCGCGCTGTAGAAGACCACGAGGATGCGTGTGCTCACCCCGCCCACCCTAGCGATCTTCGACAGGGCTCCCAAAATATGGAACAGCCTGTTCGGTACGGGAAACGGGACCTACCGTGCGAGAGCGTGACCACACTCACCCCAGCCCCGCCGCGGACCACCGCGCGCAGCGCCGCCGTCGGCAGCGCCATCGGCACGACGATCGAGTGGTACGACTTCTACCTGTACGCCACTGCCACGGCTCTGGTCTTCAAACCTCTGTTCTTCCCCACGATTTCGCCCACCGCCGGCACGCTCGCGACCTTCGCCACCTACGCCGCCGGGTTCGGCGCACGGCCGGTCGGCGCCGTCATCGCCGGGCACCTCGGCGACCGCGTGGGCCGCAAGACGATGCTCGTCGGCGCGCTGCTGCTGATGGGCCTGGCGACCACGGCGATCGGGGCGCTGCCGACGTTCGCGCAGGTCGGGGTGCTCGCGCCGACGCTGCTCGTGGTGTTGCGGGTGCTGCAGGGGCTCGCCGTCGGCGCCGAGTGGGGCGGGGCCGCGCTGCTGTCCGTCGAACACGCGCCCGCCGGGCGGCGCGGGTTGTTCGGCAGCTTCACGCAGGTCGGCTCCCCGGCCGGAATGCTGCTGGCGACGGGGATCTACGCCGGGGTGCGGGCCTTCGCCGGTGACGACGTGTTCGTGTCGTGGGCGTGGCGCCTGCCGTTCCTGCTGAGCTTCGTGCTGGTGGCGATCGGGCTCGTCGTGCGGCTGCGGCTGGAGGACGCGCCCGAGTTCCGCGAACTCAAGCAGCGGGACGACCTCGCGCGGCTGCCGGTGCTGGAGGTGCTGCGCACGCAGCCGAAGAACGTGCTGCTCACGACCGGGCTGCGGCTGTCGCAGATCGCCCTGTACGTGCTGCTCACGACGTACTCGCTGACGTACCTGCAGGGCACGTTCGGCAAGCACAACCAGGTCGGGCTCGTCGCGGTGATGGTCGCTTCGGCGCTCGGGCTGATCAGCACGCCGTTGTGGGCGCACCTGTCGGACCGGTACGGCAGGAGGCCGTTCTACCTGTTCGGCGCGGCGGCCGGGGTGCTCGCGCTGGCGTTGTTCTTCCTCGCCGCGCACTCGGGTTCGGAACTGCTGGTGGTGCTGGCGATCGTGTTCGGCGTGAACGTGGTGCACGACGCGATGTACGGGCCGCAGGCGGCGTGGTTCGGCGAGCTGTTCAGCACGCGCGTCCGGTACAGCGGCGCTTCGCTGGGCTACCAGGTCGGCGCCGTGCTCTCCGGCGGGTTCGCCCCGCTGATCGCGGCCGCGTTGCTGGTCTCGGGCGGGACGTGGTTGATCGTGGTCTACTTCGGAGTGCTGGCCGTGCTGACGTTCGCGTCGGCGTTCTACGCGGAGGAGACCGCGAAATGAGCAGGATCCACCTGAACGCCTTCGACATGGCCTGCGCCGGGCACCAGTCCGCCGGGCTGTGGCGGCACCCCGAGGACCAGGGGCACCGCTACCGCGAGCTCGGGCACTGGCTGGAGCTGGCGAAGCTGCTGGACCAGGGCGGGTTCGACGCGTTGTTCCTCGCCGACGTGCTGGGCGTGTACGACGTCTACGGCGGCTCACGGGACGCCGCGGTCGCCGACGCGGCGCAGTTCCCGGTGAACGACCCGACGATGGCGATCTCCGCGATGGCGTCGGTGACCGAGCGGCTCGGTTTCGGGGTCACGATCTCGACGACGTACGAGCAGCCGTACGCGCTCGCCCGGCGGTTGACCACGCTGGACCACCTCACGGACGGCCGCGTGGCGTGGAACATCGTGACGTCCTATTTGGACAGTGCCGCCCGCAACCTCGGTCTGGACAGCCAGATCCCGCACGACGAGCGGTACGACATCGCCGAGGAGTACGTCGAGGTCTGCTACAAGCTGTGGGAAGGCTCGTGGGAGGACGACGCCGTCGTGCGGGACGTCGGGCGCGGCGTGTACACCGACCCGGCGAAGGTCCACGACGTCGGGCACAAGGGCAAGTACTTCAGCGTGCCGGGGCCGTTCCTGTGCGAGCCGTCGCCGCAGCGCACGCCCGTGTTGTTCCAGGCCGGCGCGTCCAAGCGCGGGCTGAAGTTCGCCGCGTCGCACGCCGAGGCCGTGTTCGTGTCCGGGCCGTCGCCGAAGGTCGTGCGCAAGTCCGTGGACGCGCTGCGGGCCGCGGTGGCGGAGCAGGGGCGGGATCCGCGCTCGGTCAAGGTGTTCACGATGCTCACGCCCGTGGTCGCCGAGACGAGTGAGGAAGCGCAGGCGAAGCTGCGGTCCTACCAGGAGCTGGTCAGCGTGCCGGGCGCGTTCGCGTTGTTCGGCGGCTGGACCGGGGTGGACCTGTCCGAGCTGGCGCTGGACGAGCCCCTGACCTACGCCGACTCGAACGCGAACCGCTCGGCGCTGGCGTCGTTCACGACGGCGGACCGGGCGTGGACGCCGCGGGAGCTGGCGGAGTTCATCGGCCTCGGCGGCCGTGGCCCGGTGTTCGCGGGGTCGCCCGGCGAGGTCGCGGACGAGCTGGAGCGCTGGGTGGAGGAGGCCGACGTGGACGGCTTCAACCTCGCGTACGTCACGACGCCCGGCACCTTCGCGGACTTCGCGCGGTGGGTGGTCCCGGAGCTGCGGCGCCGGGGCCGGGTGCCCGAAGCCCCGGAGGGGCCGACGCTGCGGGAGCGGCTCGGCTTCCCCGGCCCGCGCCTCGCCCCGCCCCACCCTGGAGCGTCTTACCGGCGTTAGGCCCCGGGCCGCCAGGGGCTGACGGTGTCGGTCGGGCGCGTCGGGTCGTGGAAGCGGGGGCGGTCCGGTTCCGAAGCCCGCAGCGGCACGAGACCCGCCGTGATCGCACGCATGATCTTCGCGTGCGCCCGGACACCCGCGCCCGGGCGCTCGGGGTCCACGTCGGAGAGGTCCACCGGGTCGCCGAAGTGGACCTTGAACGTCGGGCGGCGCAGGGGAGCGGTGAACCCCGACCGCGCGAGCGGCAGCAGGTCCGCCGGGCCGGTGACCTTCTCCGTGCCCCAGTACACCGCCTCGTGCGCGCCCCACTGGCTGATCGGCACCACCGGCACGCCCGCCGCCAGCGCGAGCCGCGCCGCACCCGTCTTGCCGCGTTCCGGCCACAGACCGGGATCGTGGCTGATCCGCCCCTCGGGGTAGACGATGATCGGGCTGGTCGTCGTGCGCATCGCCTCGACCGCCTGCGCGAACTGCTCGACCGCGGTCGCCTTGCCCCGGTCGACCCGCAGGTGCCCGCTCGCCCGCAGCGCCGGCCCGAGCACCGGCGCGTCCAGCAGGCCGCCGGCCAGCAGGAACCGCGGCGCGAACCCGAGCCGCTGGCACGCGGCGATCAGCACGAACGCGTCGAACACGCCGATGTGGTTGGCCGCCATCAGCAGCGGCCTGCCCCGCAGGGCTCGGGGGATGCCGCCGGTGACCCGCAGCCTGCCCACCAGGTGCACGAGGCCCGTGTCCAGCGCCGACATCGTCCGCCAGATCGCCGGCGGCCTCGGGTTTCCTCCGTCTCGCAACGCGACCATGACGCAGAGCATGTCAGATGCGAAAGTTCGCACTGGGTCGCGAGTGGCGGATGGGACTGGTGCGCCGATCCGGTTACCGTAGGGGACATGGCGGGGACGACGGCGAGGAGAAGCACGACGGCGAAACGGGGCGGCAGCAAGAGCCCGGCGCGCAAACCGCGCTCGGGGACCAAGCCGCGCGCGCGGTCGTCGGCACGCAAGCCCCCGGCCCGCCGCTCGTCCGGCGGCACGTTCGCGAAGGCCGTCCGCGGCGGCTGGACGCTGCTGGCCCGCGGGGTCGGCACGATGGCCCGCACGGTGGGGCGCAGCCGCGAGCTGGAGCCCGAGCACCGCAGGGATGGCGTGGCGCTCGGCCTGATCGCGCTCGGCCTGATCCTGGCGGCCGCCGTGTGGTGGCGCGCGGGCGGTCCGGTCGGCGGGTACCTCGAACTCGCCACCCGCACGGTGTTCGGCGCGGGGTCGGTCGCGCTGCCGCTGGCGTTGTTCGCCACCGCGATCGCGCTGATGCGCTCCGAACCGCGCCCGGAAACCCGCCCCCGCATGGTGATCGGCACCCTGCTGGTCACGTTCGCCCTGCTCGGGCTGCTGCACCTGTTCAACCACAGCCCGGCGCCCAACGACGACCGGATGTACGCGGGCGGCCAGCTCGGCGCGCTGTCCGGTGGCCTGCTCGCGCGCGGCGTGACGGCGTGGGTCGCGGCGCCGCTGCTCGTCCTCGCGCTCGGCTACGGCGTGCTGGTGTTCACCGGCACGCGCATCCGCGACATCCCGCAGGCACTGCGCGAATGGGGTCTCGACCCCGAGGAACGCGAGCGCATGGCGGAGGAGCAGCGGGCCTTCGAGGAGGAGCAGAAGGCCGAGGTCACCGAGGTCGACCCGAAGTCCGTGCGGCTGCGCAAGCCCTCGCGGCGGCGGCAGGCCAGCAGTGACACTGCGGGGGAGCAGCTCGACATCGAGGCCGCCCTCGCGGAGCCCCCGACGCCGACGCGGCCACCTCGGGTCAAGCCCGCCGAAGTGCCGGAGAAGAAGCCGAAGAAAGCCCCCGAGCCCGCGCTTTCGGTCACCCGGACCGTCGAGGGCGACTACCAGCTCCCGTCGGCGGACCTGCTGCAGCTCGGTGACGCGCCGAAGACCCGCAGCAAGGCCAACGACGCCATGATCGAGGCGATCACCGGCGTGCTGGAGCAGTTCAACGTCGACGCGCAGGTCACCGGCTTCACGAGGGGGCCGACGGTCACCCGGTACGAGGTCGAGCTGGGCCCCGGCGTGAAGGTCGAGAAGATCACCGCGCTGACCAAGAACATCGCGTACGCGGTCGCCACGGACAACGTGCGCCTGCTGGCGCCGATCCCCGGCAAGTCGGCGGTCGGCATCGAGGTGCCCAACTCCGACCGCGAGATGGTGCGGCTGGGCGACGTGCTGCGCTCGCCGACCGCCGCGAAGGACAACCACCCGATGGTGATCGGGCTGGGCAAGGACATCGAGGGCCACTTCGTCACCGCGAACCTGACGAAGATGCCGCACCTGCTGGTGGCCGGTTCCACCGGTTCCGGTAAGTCGAGCTTCGTCAACTCGATGCTGGTGTCGCTGCTCGCGCGCGCCACGCCCGACGAGTGCCGGATGATCCTGATCGACCCGAAGATGGTCGAGCTGACGCCGTACGAGGGCATCCCGCACCTGATCACGCCCATCATCACCCAGCCGAAGAAGGCCGCGGCCGCGCTGGCGTGGCTGGTGGAGGAGATGGAGCAGCGGTACCAGGACATGCAGGCCAACCGCGTGCGCCACATCGACGACTTCAACCGCAAGGTCAAGTCGGGGGAGATCACTGCGCCGCCGGGCAGCGAGCGCGAGTACCGGCCGTACCCGTACATCATGGCGATCGTCGACGAGCTGGCCGACCTCATGATGACCGCGCCCCGCGACGTCGAGGACGCGATCGTCCGGATCACGCAGAAGGCGCGTGCCGCCGGTATCCACCTGGTGCTGGCGACGCAGCGCCCGTCGGTGGACGTCGTGACCGGCCTGATCAAGACGAACGTGCCTTCGCGGCTGGCGTTCGCGACTTCGTCGCTGACGGACTCGCGCGTCATCCTGGACCAGCCGGGCGCCGAGAAGCTGATCGGCATGGGCGACGCGCTGTACCTGCCGATGGGCGCGGGCAAACCGGTCCGCATCCAGGGCGCGTTCGTCGGCGACGACGAGATCGCCGCGATCGTGAACTTCACCAAGGAGCAGGCGCAGCCGGAGTACCAGGACGGCGTCACGGCCGCGAAGCCCGGCGAGGCCAAGGAGATCGACCCGGACATCGGCGACGACCTCGACGTGCTGCTGCAGGCGGCGGAGCTCGTGGTGACGTCGCAGTTCGGGTCCACGTCGATGCTGCAGCGCAAGCTGCGCGTCGGGTTCGCCAAGGCCGGGCGGCTGATGGACCTGCTGGAAAGCCGCGGCGTGGTGGGCCCGTCGGAGGGTTCCAAGGCCCGCGACGTGCTGATCAAACCGGACGAGCTGGACAGCGTCCTGTACATGATCCGCGGCGGTGGTGCCCCCGCCGCGGAGGAGGACTAGCGGAGCAGGTAGCGCAGCGCCCGTTCGGCGCGGTCGGGGTCCGGGGGCTCACCGGTGATCGCGTCGGTGTAGACGAACGACTCGCCGACCCGGACGCACAGGTAGGCGAGGTCGTGCGCGTCGATGTCCCCGGCGGGCAGCGCACCCGCGTCGCGTTCCCTGGTCAGGAGCTGCTCGACCAGTGCGACGAGGCGTGGCTGGAACGTGTGGCCGCCGCGGGTGAGGACGCGCAGCGCGGTCTCGGTCTCGTTCGTCAGGAAGTGGCGCATTCCGGCGTGCGCCAGCGTCTGCCGGACGAACGCCGACATGGTGTTCGCGATGCGCGTGCCGCCGGTCCCCGCCGCCGAGGCGTAGGCGTCGAGCATGGTCCGTTCGCCGAGCCGCCAGACCACCTCGGCGAGGATGGCGTCGCGGTCGCCGAGCCAGCGGTAGATGGTTACCCGGTTGACCCCCAGCGCGGCGGCGAGGTCGTTGACCTCCACGCGCTGCCGGGCGTTGAAGGTCTTCCGCGCCAGGCGCAGCGCGCTTTCGCGATCGGGTCGGCCCGCCGCTGTCATCGTGGGCAGTCGGCGGTGACGTAGCAGGCGAGCGGGGGCTCGGACGGCACCCGCCTCGCCGCGACGGTCAGCTGCGCCGCGACCTGGGCCGTCAGCGTCGCGAACGTGAGGGGGCCGGTCAGCGGGTCCACGCCTGGCATCAGCAGACGGCCGCAGACCGCCCGCCCGATCCGGGCCGGGTCCGCCGGTCCGGGGTGGGTCAGCGCGTCGACGGCGAGCGCGGACGTGACCGGGTCCATCGTGCCGATGAGCAGGTGCTCGGGCACGGCGAGCGGGCAGACGTCCTGCACCGCGACGTTCGTGACGGTCCCGCCGCCCCCGTGCAGCGACGAGGTGCCGTGGTCGTCGAGGTTGGGCTGCACGAACTCGTCCGTGCGGGAGTAGATCTCGGTGTAGCTGATGCCGGGGAAGGTCTCCTGCCCGGAGTTGAGCGCCTTCATGAACTCCGAGTCGGCGCGTTGCTGCCACAACGCCGGTGCGCAGTTCGGCACGCACAACGCGGGCACGACGACCGAGCCGTGGTTGGTGCCCGCCATCCCGATCACGTCCTCGACCATGCCACGGGTGTCGGGCCAGAAGCGCAGCGCCCAGCGCATGATCATCCCGCCCTGGCTGTGCCCCATGACGGCGATCTTGCGCCCGGCGAGCCGGTACATCTCCCGGATGCCGAAGGTGACGTACTGGGCCCGGACCTGCATGTCGCCCATGTTGTAGGGATCCACGGGCGAGTCCGACACGCAGTACGGGATGCCGAGGCGGCGGAACAGCGGCTCGTAGTTGAAGCCGAAGTTCTGCCCGCTGTCGACGGTCGTGGCCGGCGTGAGCAGGACCGGTTCGCGGGTGGCGTCGCGGACGTCGGCGGTGCACCGGAGGCTCTTCGCCAGGTCGGGCACGGTCAACGCCGGCCCGGGCCGGCCGACCGGCGCGTACCCGTCGGCTCCGGCGACGCCACTTCCGCCGACGAGGGCGAGCAGGGCCGCGACCGCGATGGTGACCAGGTACCGCAAGGGGGGACGCATCCGGAATCCTTCCCGCCGGGCATCGCTCCGTCGCGACGCGCGATGCAACTAAAACACGAAGTGTTGCATTCCGGCAAGCCGGGCCAGGGCTGCCCGGGCGCCGGAGCGCCGGGGCAGCCATCCGGCTCACATCGTCACGACGACCTTCCCCAGGTTGTGCTCGCGGACGTAGGCGACGGCGGCCTGCACCGCTTCCTCCAGCCGGTAACGGCGGGCGATCCGGACCGACAGCGCCCCGCGCTCCGCCGCCTCGGCGACCTCGCGCATCCCGCCCAGCTCGGCGTCCATGTCCAGGAAGAAGTGCAGGTCCACGTCGTCCCGGCCGAGCAGGTCCTTCGCCGGCTCGGGGTAGATGATCGTCACCAGCCGTCCGCCGGGCCGCAGTGCGGCGGCCGCCGCGGACAGGCGGTCGTGGGGCAGCACCAGGTCGAAGACGGCGTCGACGCCCGAGGGGTAGCCCGCCGCGTCGTACCCGATCACCTCGTCCGCGCCGAGTTCCCGCAGGACCGCGTGGTCGCCGGCGGCCCCGGTCGCGACGACGTGCGCGCCCGCGGCGGCCAGCAGCGGGAGCAGCGCCGTGCCCACCCCGCCGCTGGCGCCGATGACCAGGACCTTTTCCCCCGGCCGGATCGCGGCGAGGGCCATCACTCCCAGCGCGGTCATCCCGGCGATCGGCAGTGCGGCGGCCTGCTCGACGGGGATGTTGGCCGGGCGGTGCGCCAGCAGCGGGGTGTCGGCTTCGAAGACCGCGTACTCGGCCAAGGCACCCGTGCTCATCGACGGGCGGCGCGCGGGTACGAAGCGCAGCTGCCGCGGCAGTGCCTGCCCGAAGACCTCGTCGCCCACCCGGTAGTCCGTCACCCCGGCGCCGACTTCGGTGACGGTACCGGCGAACTCGTTGCCGGGGACGTAGGGGAACTCCAGCTCGACGAGCTCGCGGTAGTCGCCCGTGACCACCCTGATGTCGGTGGGGTTGATCGCCGACGCGGCGATCTTCACCTGGATCTGCCCCGGGCCGGGGCGGGGCACCTCGAGGTCGGCGATCGACAGCTGCCCGGGCTCGCCGTACGCGGTCGCGACAAGGGCTTTCACGGAAGTTCCTCCAGTAAACGGACCGATGGGTCAGGTTATCTGCCGCGACGGTACACAGAAACGGACCGTGCGGTCAACTTGCTAGGATCGCCGCGTGAACCCGCCCTCCCGGACCTTGCGCGCCGACGCCGCGCGCAACCGCGAACTGCTGCTGGCCGCGGCCGAGGCCGAGTTCGCCGAACGGGGCCCCGACGCCTCGGTCGCCGACATCGCGCGCCGGGCCGGGGTGGGCAAGGGCACCGTGTTCCGCCACTTCGCCACCAAGGAGGAGCTGATCGCCGCGGTCGTGCGGCCCCACGTCAGCGCGCTCGACGAGGCCGGGCGACGACTGCTCGGCGCCGAGGACCCCGGCGCGGCGTTGCTGGAATTCCTCACCGTGGCGGGCGGGCAACGGGAGCAGCGCGACCTGTCGTTCCTGCTGAACGCCGACGACGCCGGCCCGGAGGTGGTCGAGCTCCGCGAGCGGCTGTACGGCACCGTCCGCCGGCTGGTCGACCGCGCACGCGAGGCGGGCGCCGTCCGGCGGGACGTCACCGGGAACGACGTCGTGCTCCTGATGTGCGCGCCGAACCACGTCGTCAGCTTCGTGAAGGACCCGCCGCCCGACCTGTGGCGGCGTTACCTGGGGATCATCTTCGACGGGCTGCGCCCCGAGGGGGCGCACCCGCTGCCGGTGCCGGAGAGCTAGACGTTCGTCGGGCAGGGGCCCGTCGCCGGGGCCGCCGGCGCGGCTTCGAACGCCTGCACCGGCGTCGTGCAGCCCGTGGGCACCAGGCGGTCGTCCTGCTGCACGTACGTTTCCCAGTACAGCGGGGCCAGCGCGAAGCTCGGCTCGTACGTGCTCTGCCGCACCGACGCGTCCGGGCGTCCGTCGCCGTTGAGGTCACGCACGTCGGCGACGATGCCCTCCACCGCGGTGTCGACCGTGATCTCCGCGTCCAGCCGCACCGACGCGACGGCCGCGGAGTGGACGCCGTACTCGAACGCCACCGAGCACCGTCCGGCCCCGCAGAGCCCCGCCGTGACGGTCTCGTACGGATGCCCGTCGCTGCCGAGAACCTGCTTGCTGTCGAGGAGTTTCGCGCCCTCCCAGTACGCCAGCACACTGCCGCCGCGGAAGCGCAGCCCTTCGAGCCGGCGCCCGCCGGGCAGGCCGGCGGTGAACACGGTCTCGCAGCCCTGCTCGCAACCCGGCACCACGGGCGGCGGCGCGGCGACCGGAGGTTGCGCCGGTGCCGCGGTGAACGCGGCGGCCGACGGGATCGCCAGCACCGTGACCCCCAGTGCGGCCAGCGCGCAGCGGCGAAGCCCCCTCTTCATGCGCTCCATTGTGGCCTGGTCCTAGAGCTCGAGCAGCATGCGCGTGTTTCCGAGCGTGTTCGGCTTCGCGTAAGGGAGTTCGAGGAACTCGGCCACCCCGGGATCGACGGAACGGCGCATCTCGTCGTACACCTGCTGCGGCACCGGCGTGCCGTCGATCTCGCGGAAACCGTGGCGGGCGAAGAACTCCGTCTCGAACGTGAGCACGAAGATCCGCCGCAGCCCCAGTTCCACCGCGTGGTCCACGAGCCGCCCCACGAGCCGGTGCCCGATGCCCTGCCCGCGCGCGGCCTTGTCCACCGCGACCGTGCGGATCTCGGCCAGGTCCTCCCACAGCACGTGCAACGCCCCGCAGCCGAGCACCTCGCCGCCGGAGTCCGCGACCCAGAACTCCTGCATGTCCTCGTACAGCGTGACGAGGTCCTTCTCCAGCAGCACCCGCCCCGCGTCCGCGTCCACGAGAGCCTTGATCTTGCGGACGTCGGCGATGCGGGCCCGGCGGATGCCGACCCGGCACGAAGGATCTTCCGGCACGGATCGACCGTAACCGCACCGGAGCCGCGTGGTCGCGCCGGGTTGCGCCACCTGCGCACACCGGCCGCCCGGGCCCGCCAGCTACCCTGAGTGGCGTGTCTTCCGCCACCGAATCCCGTCGTGTCTCCCTGCTGACCCTGGGGTGCGCCCGCAACGAGGTCGACTCCGAGGAACTGGCCGGCCGCCTCGCCGCCGGCGGCTGGGAGCTGACCGAGGACCCCGAGGACTCGGACGTCGTGGTGGTCAACACCTGCGGCTTCGTCGAGTCGGCGAAGAAGGACTCGGTGGACACGCTGCTCGCGGCCGCCGACACCGGCGCGAAGGTCGTCGCCGTCGGGTGCATGGCCGAGCGCTACGGCGCCGAGCTGGCCGAGAGCCTGCCCGAGGCCGACGCGGTGCTGGGCTTCGACCACTACCCGGACCTGGCCGAGAAGCTCGGGTCCATCGTCTCGGGGCACAAGATCTCCTCGCACGTGCCGAGCGACCGGCGCAAGCTCCTGCCGATCAGCCCGGTCGAGCGCCCGTCCGCGGCCTCGGAGGTCGCCGTCCCCGGCCACGGCTGGGTGCCGCGGGCGCGGCTGCAGGACGGCCCCGTCGCGGCGCTGAAGATCGCCTCCGGCTGCGACCGGCGCTGCTCCTTCTGCGCGATCCCGTCCTTCCGCGGCTCGTTCGTCTCGCGCCGCCCCGACGAGATCCTCGCCGAGGCCGCGTGGCTGGCCGGGCAGGGCGTGAAGGAGCTGTTCCTGGTCAGCGAGAACTCCACCTCCTACGGCAAGGACCTGAGCCGGGAGGACGGCGGGACGCGCGCGCTGGAGCGCCTGCTGCCCCGGCTCGCCGCGGTCGACGGCATCGAACGGGTGCGCGTGTCCTACCTGCAACCCGCGGAGACGCGGCCGGACCTCGTGCGCGCGATCGCGACCACGCCGGGCGTCGCCGACTACTTCGACCTGTCGTTCCAGCACTCCAGCGAACAGGTGCTGCGGCGGATGCGCCGGTTCGGCTCCACGGACTCGTTCCTGGCCCTGATCGACCAGATCCGCGAGCTGTCGCCCACGGCGGGCATCCGCACCAACGTGATCGTCGGCTTCCCCGGCGAGACCGAGGAGGACGTCGCCGAGCTGGAGCGGTTTCTCACGCACGCCCGGCTGGACGCCGTGGGCGTGTTCGGCTACTCCGACGAGGACGGCACGGAGGCCGAGGGCTTCGACGGCAAGATCGACCCGGACCTGGTCACCGAGCGGGTCACCAAGATCTCGGCGCTGGTCGAGGAACTGACGGCCCAGCGCGCGGAGGAGCGCGTCGGCGAGGTGGTGGACGTGCTGATCGAGGAAACCGGCGAAGAGGTGGTCGGCCGCGCCGCCCACCAGGCGCCCGAGGTCGACGGGGCGTGCATCGTGCTCGACGCCGGTGATGTCGAGGTGGGCCGGTTCGTGCGCTGCCGGGTCGTGGACAGCGAAGGCGTGGACCTGCTCGTGCGCCCGGACGCGGACGGATGAGTGCCGTGCCGGACGAGTCCGCGCAGACCGGCCGCCCCGCCCACGTGCCGCCGCGGACCCCCGTCTCCAACCTCAACGTCGCCAACTTCCTGACGCTGTCGCGCCTGGTGCTGGTCCCGGTGTTCGTCGTCGCGCTGTTCGTCGACGACGGCGCCAGCACGGGCTGGCGGATCGCGGCCACCGCGTTGTTCGCGGTCGCGTCGCTGACCGACCAGATCGACGGCTGGGTGGCCCGCCGCTTCGGGCTGATCACCGACTTCGGCAAGATCGCCGACCCCATCGCGGACAAGGCGCTCATCGGAGCGGCGCTCGTGGGGCTGAGCGTGCTCGGCGACCTGCCGTGGTGGGTCACGATCGTGATCGCGGTGCGCGAGATCGGCGTGACGCTGCTGCGGTTCTGGGTGATCCGGTACGGGGTGATCCCGGCCAGCCGCGGCGGCAAGGCCAAGACGCTGACCCAGATCGCCGCGATCGTGCTGTTCCTGCTGCCCCTGCCCGCCGGCGCGGCGCCGGTGTCGTGGGCGCTGATGGCGCTGGCGCTCGTGCTGACCGTCGTCACCGGGGTGGACTACGTGGTGCGGGCCCTGCGGCTGCGGGCGACGGGAACGCGGGCCGCGTCGTCGTGAACCTCGCCCGGCAGCTGATCGCCGATCTCACCGCACGGGGTGAAACCGTCGCGACCGCGGAGTCCCTCACGGCCGGGCTGGTGTGCGTCACCCTCACGGAGGTTCCGGGCGCCAGCGCGGTCGTGCGGGGCGGGCTGGTGGTGTACGCGACGGAGCTCAAGGCGCGGCTGGCGGGGGTGGACACGCGGTTGCTGGCGGAGCACGGCGCGGTGCACCCCGAGGTCGCCGCCCAGCTCGCCGAGGGTGCCCGCGACCGGTGCGGGGCCACGTGGGGCCTGGGGCTGACCGGGGTCGCGGGCCCCGATCCGCAGGACGGCGTGGTGCCGGGAACGGTCCACATCGGGCTCGCCGGGCCCGGCGTGCGGGACGTCCGCACGCACTGGTTCGAGGGCGATCGGGCACTCGTCCGAACCGAATCGGTGCGCGCCGCGTTGCTCCTGCTGGGGGAACAACTGGCCTGAGCCAGGCGTTCGCCCTTGGCGTACGGCCGTGTCAACCGCTGCACTGGAGGGCGAGGTCTGGGTAACGTGGTCGGTACCAGGAAGGGAGGCGCGTGATGACCGTGCTGTTGCGTGAGGCGATCGGTGATCGGCTCCGGCATGCCCGCACCAACCAGCGTCGCACGCTGCGCGACATCTCCCGCGCCGCCAAGGTGAGCCTCGGGTACCTGTCCGAGGTGGAGCGGGGGCAGAAGGAGGCGTCGAGCGAGCTGCTGGCGTCCATCTGCGAGGCGCTGGAGCTTCCGCTCGGCGAGTTGCTGAACAACGTGGCCGCCGACATCTCCGCGCTGGAGAGCGTCGACGTGGCGACCATGCCCGAACGGCAGGGCGCCGAGGAGCGCGGCGAGCAGCCGGAGCGCCGGGAAGCCGCGGGCAGCCTCGAAGGCGGCAGGCTCGTGGACGGCGTGATCGGCAACGACCTGGCGGACCTGCGGGTCTCCACCCAGCGCATGGGCCCGGCCCTGCGCACGACGATCAGCGCCCCGAAGATGGTGGCGGCGTAGGTCCCGGTTCTTCGCACGAGGCCACTTTCCGGACAGCAGGTGTCCGGGGAGTGGCCTCGCCGTTTCCCGGGTCCCGATCTCGGGGTAGTCCCTGAATTACCCCCGGGTCGCCTGGAAGAGCGCGCCTCGACCTGACACGATGGAACCCACGCCGGGGCCGGGACGTTGCCAGCACAGAGGGGGGCAGCGCCCCATCGGCCAGGACAAACTTTCCGACAGTGGGACGTAAGAAGGCAGGCGGAGCAGATGGCCAACCCGTTCGTCAAGGCATGGAAGTACCTGATGGCGGCGTTCTCGTCGAAGATCGACGAGCACGCCGACCCGAAGGTGCAGATCCAGCAGGCCATCGAGGACGCGCAGCGGAACCACCAGGCGCTGTCCCAGCAGGCCGCCGCGGTGATCGGCAACCAGCGGCAGCTGGAGATGAAGCTCAACCGGCAGCTGGGGGAGGTCGAGAAGCTGCAGGCCTCGGCCAGGCAGGCGCTGGTGCTGGCCGACGAGGCGCGCGCCAAGGGCGACGAGCAGAAGGCGGTCCAGTACGAGAACGCCGCCGAGGCGTTCGCCACCCAGCTGGTGACGGCCGAGCAGAGCATCGAGGACCTCAAGACGCTGCACGACCAGGCGCTGCAGGCGGCGGCCCAGGCCAAGCAGGCCGTCGAGCGCAACGCCACGATGCTGCAGCAGAAGCTGGCCGAGCGCACGAAGCTGCTGTCGCAGCTGGAGCAGGCCAAGATGCAGGAGAAGGTGTCGGCCTCGCTCAACCAGATGTCCGAGCTGGCCGCGCCGGGCAACACCCCGTCGCTGGACGAGGTCCGCGAGAAGATCGAGCGCCGGTACACCACGGCGCTGGGCTCGGCGGAGCTGGCGCAGAACTCGGTGCAGGGCCGGATGCTGGAGGTCCAGCAGGCCACCACGCAGCTGGCGGGGCACTCGCGGCTGGAGCAGATCCGGGCCTCGCTCAAGGGCGACTCGGTGGCGCAGGTGACCGACGGTTCCGAGGGCAAGACGGCGGCCACGCCGTCGGCCGACATCCAGCGCGAGATCCAGGCGCGGGTGCAGGCCGAGCAGAAGAACCAGGCCTGACGGGGTCCACGCGATGACGTCGGGCAGACGGGATTTCGGCGAGTTCAGCGCCAGGCTGGAGAAGCACCTCGAACGCCTGCCCGACTACGCGCAGCGCGCTCAGGCGAAGCTGGAGCGGTACTTCCCGCAGGACGACCGGCAGCGGGCCCACCCGCTCCGGCGTCCGGCGCCGCCGCGGCCGGTGTCGCTGACGGACGTGCCGGTGTTCGCGGAGGCGCGGGCCCGGTGGACGCGCTGGAACGAGCCGGCGGCGAAGCTGGAGCGGCGCAAGCGGCGGGCTTCGCGGGCGATGACGCTGTGGATCGTGCTGACGCTGTTGTGCGGGCTGTACGCGGTGGTGATGGGCCTCGGGCTCGCCGGGCCGGCGACCGTGAGCGAGGCTTTCGTCGGGGTCGCGGGCGGGATCGTGTTCGCGGCGCTGGGGGTGCGTTCGGGGTTGCGGTTGCGGCAGTTGAACCGCACGCCGCTGCCGGTCAGCACCGCGCCGCCGCCGTTGCCGCAGCCGGGCTCGGCGGCCCGGCAGCCGATGGAGCGGCTGGCGGAGTGCGAGGCGTCGCTGGTCGAGGTGCTGCGGCAGCTGGCCGCGTCGGCGCTGGTGTCGGAGGAGTCGGTGGCGGAGGCCCGCTCGACGGCGGCCGAAGCCGCGGCGGCGCTCCGCACGCTGGCGGCCCGCATCGAAGCGATCGAGCGGGCGCGTGACGCCGCGCCGGCGGGAGACCGGAACGCCCTCGATTCGGCGATCGCCACCCTGCGGGACCAGCTGGAGGACGGCCTGGAGGACTACCGGGCCCTGATCGCGGCCGCGGGCCACGCGGTCGCCGCGGGCGGCAGTGGCCTGCACCAGTCGAAAACGGCACTCACCGACGCGACCGACCGCCTGGCCGGGCTGGCGATCGCCCTGCGCGAGGTTTCCTGAGGCACGGGCGGGCGCTGCTCCGGGGCCGTGGGTGGCGCGGGCGGGCGGCGCCGATCGTGTGGCTGGCGCTGGAAGGTGGCGCTCGCTGCGGCGGCTGACTCGCGGGGCAGCAGTCGGGCGCAGCGGCGCCCGCCGATCGCCTCGCCGGTGCTCGTGGCTGCGACCTCGCCCTGGCCGGGTTAGCCGGCCGTCCTGCGTGAGGTTTCCTGGCGCCGCCCAGGGCGGTGGGTGGCGCGGGTGGTCGGCGCCGTCGATCGTGTGGCTGCCGCCGGAAGGCGGCGCGCGCTGCTGCGGCCGACTCGCGGGGGCAGCAGTTGGGCCGGGCGGCGCCCGCCGATCGTCTCGCCGGTGCTCGTCGCTGCGACCTCGTTCTGGCCGGTCGCCTCTGCGCGAGGTTTCCTGGCGGCCCCGTTCGGGGCCGCAGCCGGGAGCCCGCAGCCGGAGCCCGCACCGAAGCCACCCGCCATCCCCGAAATCACCCCCGTCCGGGGTCTCCGGAAACCCCTTCCGGACACTCTCCGATACCTGGGCGTAACGCGAAGCGGTCATCTACCGGAATATCCGGTGCTTACCGTCAAGTGATGGAGACGCTGCCGCTGCCCCCAGAACCGGCGCCCCTACCCCCGGCGCCGGTCACCGCCCACCGCCAGGTCCTCGCCGCATACGACCGTATCGCCGAGGTCGCCCGCCCCGAACTGTGGTGCACCCTCCGCTCCTGCGAGGAAGTGCTCATCGACGCCAAGGCCGTGGACGAACGCGTCCGCGCCGGGGAATCCCTGCCCCTCGCCGGACTGCTCGCCGTCGGCGCAGCGCTGGACGGCCTGACCGAGGCCGGAGCCGTCGTGCTCGGTGACGCCGCCGACGACCAGTGCGGCGAACTCGTCGGCCTCGACATCGCCGACATCGCCATCGGCGCGGGCCGCGTCGCTCCGCCCGACGTCGTCGTGGTCACCCCCACCGCCGGGCTCGCGCCGGACCGGATCAGCGTCTTCGCCCGCACCGTCGAGGACGCGCAACGCACCCTCCGCGCCATCACCACCCACCCGTGGCCCGCCTCGGTGCGCCTGTCGGCCGGGGAGCACCCCCGCATCGCCGTCCCCGCCGGGCTCGCCAAGACCACCGGTGACCTGCTCGCCTGGGGCGCCGTTGTCGAACGCGATCACGCGCTCGCCGGGCACGACGCACTCGTCGCCCCGCCCGGCCTCCTCGAACCGCACGCCCCGCCGTCGGTCCGGGTGCCCGCGGCCGACGTCTTCGCCGCGCCCTTCGACGACCAGGTCGCGCTGGACATCGCGGCCTTCCTGCACGGCGAGCAGCTCCGCGAGCCCTGCGCGGACACCGGCACGGACGTCGTCGTGTTCGGCACCCACCTCCGTGGCCAGCCGCTCAACCGCCTGTTCACCGAACTGGGCGCCCGCTTCCGCAGCGAGGTGAAAACGGCGCCCCGCTACCGGTTGATCGCCGGGGCGACCGAGCCCGGCGTCGTCCCCGCCGCCGGCGGTGCCTCCCTCAGCGGTGAACGCTGGACCATCTCGCCCGCCGGGCTGGAGGCGTTCGCCGCCCAGCTCCCGGGCTCCCTCAAGCTTCGCGAGATCGAACTGGACGACGGCAGGACGGCGCTGGGAGTGCACTGCACCGACACGCGAACCGGGCGCGACATCACGGCGTTCGGCGACTGGCGGGCGTACCTGCGTTACCTCACCGCCACCCGCCCAATGTCCGGTTGATCTCCCGCACCAGCCCGGGCCCCTTGAGCGCGAACCCGGTGTAGACCTGGACGAGGCTCGCCCCCGCGTCCAGCATGCGTCGCGCGTCCGCGCCGCTGAGGATCCCGCCGACGCCGATGACGGGCAGCCTGCCGCCGGTCTGCCGGTGCACGAACCCCACCACCTCGCGGGCGCGCGCGGTGAGCGGGCGGCCCGACAGGCCACCGGTTTCCTTGCCCAGCACGGCTTCCTGGCCGGTGAGCCCCTCGCGGGACAACGTCGTGTTGGTCGCGATCAGCCCGGCGACACCGTGCTCGTCACACACCTCCAGCAGCTCCGCCAGCGCGCTGTCCGTGAGGTCCGGCGCGACCTTGACGAGCAGGGGAGTGGGCTCGCGATCCCCGGCCAGCTCCGCCGAGGTCCGGCGCAGCTCGCCCAGCAGCTCCGCCAGCGCCGCCCTGTCCTGCAGCTCACGCAGGCCGGGGGTGTTGGGGGAGCTGACGTTCACCGCGAAGTAGTCCGCGTGCGGGTACAGGGTCCGCAGCGAGTACCGGTAGTCCTCCACGGCCTCGTCCAATGGGACCACTTTGGACTTCCCGATGCTGATGCCCAGTGGCACCGCGGGTTTCCCGCGGGCGGCGAGCCGGGCCGCGAGCGCGTCGGCGCCGGAGTTGTTGAAGCCCATGCGGTTGATCACCGCGTCGTTCCCGGCGAGCGTGAACAGGCGCGGCTTCGGGTTGCCCGGCTGCGCGAGGCGCGTGACGGTGCCGACCTCGACGAAACCGAACCCCAGCGCGGGCCACGCGTGCAGCGCCCGGCCGTCCTTGTCCATCCCGGCGGCGAGCCCGACGCGGTTGGGGAACCGCAGCCCGAACACGGTCGCGGGGTCGTCCTCCGCGTAGATGCCCCGCAGCAGGGGCGGATCGGCGGGCAGCAGGCTCAGCAGGCGCACCGTTCGTTCGTGGACGGTCTCGGCGTCGTTCCCGTTGAGCCGGTAGAGCGCGGGCCGGAGGAGCTTCTCGAAGAGCACGCCCCCATCTTCGCTCAGCCCCGCTGCCACTCCGTCGCCAGCATCGCGTACACCAGTGCGTCGGTCCATTCGCCCTTGACGCGGTCGCTCTCCCGCAGGTGCGCTTCGCGGCGCATGCCCAGACCCTCCATGAGCGACGCCGAGGCGATGTTGCGCGCGTCGCAACGGCCGTAGATCCGGTGCAGCCCCAGCTCCTCGAAACCCAGGCGCAGGATCTCCGTCGTCGCCTCGGCCGCGTAGCCCTTCCCGTGGTGCTTCGGGTGCAGGATGATCATGATCTCGCCGCTGCCGTGCTCCTGGCTGGCCCACGTGAGCGAGGCGTCGCCGATCAGCTCACCGGTGTCGACGATCTCGACGCCGAGGGAGAGGGTCTGGCCGGGTTCGGAAAGGGTGTTGTGCTTGGCCTTCTTCTCCAGCAGCTTGACGCTTTCGATCGGACGGTGCGGCTCCCACAGCAGGAAGCGGACGACGTCCGGGTGGGAATAGATGGCGTGGAACGCGGCCACGTCGTTCCGGGTGAACGGACGCAGGAGCAGCCGCGGTGTCTTCAGCGGATATGTGGGCCGGAGCACATCGAGCAGGGTAGCCGCAGGTCGGGCGCTCGTCAGGAACACTGTCCAAGGATCTTGCCGAAAAGTTAGGAAACGCCGGTTTCGCGGCCCATGATCACTCGGTCGTGTGCGGGTAATTGCGGCAGAAAGGGCAATCCTTCACGGAAACCCCGGCGTTGCGTGGAAGATCCACGCGGGAATCGCGCACCGTCACCGGCCTTGACCGGGGGTGACAGGAAACCCCCGGCGTGCTTCCGGCAGCGTCGTCAGCCGCTGCCGGCCCGAGCCGGACTTGCTCGGGACGCCGGGGGTCCGGTGACTGCCTGGTATTCGCTCGCAGGCCTTCACTGTCCTGTCGCTCCTCCGGACGCCGGGCGGCGGTCCACGGAGGGCGGCACTACGCGACGGCCACCGCCGTCACGAGCTTTTCGCAGCTTCGGTCCGCTAGCGGACAGCCACCTCACGAGTCCTGTAGTTAATCAACTTCGGACCACCTCCTTTCTCGTGTACTGCCAAGTTATGCCTGCTCCCGGCGGTCCCGCAACATCATTAATTTCACGTTGCCGGAGCGGGCCCGCGCTGGCAGCGCGGGCAGTACCAGGTGGGCCGCCGCTGCACGTCGTGCCCCTGCGTGCCGACCCGCAGCCGGCCGCCGCAGCGGAAGCAGCCCTGCCTGCTGCGCTCGTAGACCCAGTTGCGCCTGCCGCGCGTGGTGTCACCGGTGGTGCTCTGCTCGTGCCGCCACGCGTTGGCCAGCAACAGCTTCCGCGCGAGCCCCACGGTCTTGTGAGCGTCCACTTCGGACACCGGAACCCACGGGGTCACGCCGAGCAGGAAGCAGATCTCGCACTTGTAGAGGTTGCCGACCCCGGCCATGATCCGCTGGTCGAGCAGGGCGGGGCCGAGTTCGCGGTCCGGCTGCGCGGTCAGCGCCGCCACGGCCCGCCCGGTGTGCTCGTCCGTCCACTGTGGATCCAGCAGGTCGGGGCCGAGGTGCCCGACGAGCCGGGATTCCTCGCCGGTGGGCAGCAGTTCGAGGTCGTGCAGGCGGAACCCGACGGCCTGCACCTCCTCCGCCGCGAGGATCACCCGCACGTGGTGCGCGGGGTGCCGCCAGCGGCCGTCGGGCCGGTAGAGCTCCCACGAGCCGTCCATCTTCAGGTGGCTGTGGAGGCTCAGCTCGCCGGAGAACCGCGTGAACAGGTGCTTGCCCACGGTGCGCACGCCCAGCACCTCGCGTCCCGCGAGATCGGCGGTCGCCAGCGCGGGGTGGCGGAAATCGGTCCGCACCAGCGTCCGGCCCGCCAGAGCCCGGTCGAGCTTCTTGCCCGCCAGGAAGACGGTGTCACCCTCGGGCATCGGTGCGGATCGGCTCGATCGGGCCGGTCACCTCGGCCTCGGTCTCCGGTTCCGGGTCCATGCGGTGCCGCCCCGCGCGGGTGGACCGGAGGATCTTGGCGAGCACCATGTTGAACGTGAGCGCGACCTCCTGCGCCCCCGGCGAGTGCCATTCGTGGATCGGGCTGCACGCGCCCTGCGCCTGCTGGATCGCCAGCCGGTCGGGGATCGCGGTGGGCATCACGAGCGCGCCGAAGGACTCGCGCAGCTCGGCGATGCGGAACTGGTGCTCGTGCGAGCGCGGGCGCAGCCGGTTCACCAGCACGCCCACCGCACGCAGGTCCTGGTTGTGCTCGTCGCGGATCGTCTCGATGGCCTCCAGCGCGCGCTGCGCCCCGGCGACGGCGTACATCGTCGGCTCGGTGACGAGGATCGCGCTGTCGGCCGCCACCAGCGCCGACTTCGTCAGCCTGCCCAGCGACGGCGGGCAGTCGAGGATCACCAGGTCGTAGGGCTTGCCGCGCGGCGGCGCCTCGTCCAGCTCGTCCAGCGCACGCGACAGGCTCGTCAGCCGCTCCTCGTCGGGGCCGGGCTCGTTGAGCGCCTCCAGGTCCTCGGACCCGACGAGCACCTCGACCTCCGCACCCCAGACGCTCGGCCCGATCGCCTGGTCGAGCACCGTCCGGTGCGGGTTCTCCAGCACGTCGGCGAGGGTGGCGTCGGTGTAGGGCGGGTCGAGCGAGGCCGTGGCGTTGCCCTGCGGGTCGAGGTCGGCCACCAGCGTCCGGATGCCCCTACGCATCGCAGCCGAGGCGATGCCGAGCGCTACCGTCGTTTTGCCGACGCCTCCCTTGAGGCTGAGTACGGCGACCGTGTGCACGTCTCCGAGGGTAGCCGGGTGCGCTCGCCTCCCGCGCCGCCTGTCTTACTACGCTGTCCCACCATGCGAACGGAGATCGGGGCGGCACGCGGCTCGAGCGCGGTCTGGCGGGTACTCGAGGACGAGCTGGCCCGCGTCCGCGCGCAGGGCGGGGCCGAGCCGCACGTGGTCGACGCGGGCGGCGGCACGGGCGTCTGGGCGGTTCCGCTGGCCGCGGCGGGCTGCCGGGTGACGGTCGTCGAGCCCAACCAGAACGCGCTGGCCACCCTGCGCCGCCGCGCGCAGGAGTGCGGGGTCTCCGACCGCATCACCGTCGTGGCGGACGACACCGACGCGATCTCCGAGCACGTGGCGGCGGGTTCGGCGGACCTCGTGCTCGCGCACGGCCTGCTCGAGGTCGTCGACGACCCGGCTCGCGCGGCCGCCGCGCTGGCGGCGACCGTGGCCCCCGGCGGGGCGCTGTCGGTGCTGGCCGCCAACCGCTTCGCCGCCGTGCTGCACCGCGCGCTCGCGGGGCGGCTCACGGAGGCGCGGCACCTGCTCACCGGTACCGACGGGGTCCTGCCCGACGACGGCGAGAGCATCCTGCGGCGCTTCGACAGCGAGGGCCTGCGCACGCTGCTGGAGGCCGCGGGCCTGGAGTTGGCGCTGCTGCAGGGCGACGGCGTGGTGTCGGACACGCTGGGCGAGGCGGAGTCGGACGAGTTCACCGCCGAGGAGCTGACGGAGTTCGAGACGGCCGCGAGCGTGGTTTCCCCCTTGCGGGACATCGCGACCCGACTCCATGCGCTGGCTCGTCGTCCGTAAATGTCGGGGGGTCCCTCTAGGCTGACCTGCGATGGGACACAACTCCGGCCTGCGTGCCGGGTACGAACGGTTCCGGGTCTCCGGGCAGCACGTGCCGGACGACACCGGATGCGGTCTGCTGCACGTCGACATGGACGCGTTCTTCGCCGCCGTGGAGCTGCGCACGCGGCCCGAGCTGGTGGACAAGCCGGTGATCGTGGCGGGCAGCGGGCCGCGCTCGGTCGTCACGTCGGCGAACTACCCGGCGCGGGAGTACGGCGTCCGCGCCGCCATGCCGGTGGCCGTGGCGCGGCGGCTGTGCCCGCACGCCGTGTTCATCCCGCCGACGAAGGGGCTGTACGGCGAGGTGTCGCGGGGTGTCATGGCGATCTTCCGCGAACTCACCCCGCTGGTGGAACCGATGAGCCTCGACGAGGCCTTCCTCGACGTGAGCGGGGCGCTGCGACGGCTGCGGGCGACCCCGGCCGAGGTCGCCGAGCTGATCCGGCAGCGCGTGCGTGCCGAGCACGGGATCACGTGCTCGGTGGGCGTCGCGGCGGTCAAGTTCATCGCGAAGCTGGCGTCGGGGATGGCCAAGCCCGACGGCGTGGTCGTCGTGCCGGCGGACCAGACGCTGGAGTTCCTGCACCCGCTGCCGATCTCGGCGCTGTGGGGCGTCGGCAAGCGCACGGAGGAGAGCCTGAAGCGGCTCGGGCTGGCGACGATCGCGGACGTCGCGGCGGCGCCGCTGCCGCGGTTGCGGCGCGCGGTCGGCAACGCGGCGGCCGAGCACCTGCACGCGCTGGCGAACGGGCAGGACGAGCGCGGCGTCGTGCCGGAGAGCGTGGACAAGTCGATCGGGGCCGAGCACACCTTCGACACCGACCAGCGTGATCCCCGGCTGCTGGAGCGCGAGCTGCTGCGGCTGTCCGAGCGCGTGGCGGCGACGCTGCGGGCGCGCGAGGTCCGCGGCAGGACCGTGTCGATCAAGGTGCGGTTCGCGGACTTCCGGACGATCACCCGGGCCCGCACCCTGGCCGCGCCGACGGACGTCGCGCGGGTGATCCACTCGACCGCGGTGGCCCTGCTGGGGGAGGCGGTTTCCGGCGCGGAGATCCGGCTACTCGGGGTGCGGGTCGAAGGACTCGCCGGAACCGACGCGCCCGAGCAGCTGAGCTTCGAGCGGCAGGAGCCGCGCTGGCGGGACGCGGAGGTGGCCGCGGACGGCGCCCGTGCCAAGTTCGGGGCTGCGGCCATCCGGCCCGCTTCGCTGCTGTCCGCCGAGCCCGGTGAACCGCGGCGGCGCAGTCCGACGTGACACGAGGAGTGCACGAAAGTACGAAAGAGCCGAACGGGCCACAGCTCGGTGGCGGGATCGGGTAGTCGTCCGCGCGGAGGACTCGTATCCTGGACAGTGCACCCCGGTCAGGGGTGACATTGTTGGGTCCAGGACGTTGCGCGGCCCGGCGCCCGCGACAGCTGTGCCGGAGGAGGAAAGATGCCACTCTCCGAGCATGAGCAGCGGCTGCTCGACCAGATCGAGCGCGAGCTCTATGCCGAGGACCCCAAGTTCGCGTCTACGGTGCGCGGTGCCCGGTTCCGCCGGCCCGCCCGCCGCCGCCGAATCCAGGGGATCGCGCTGTTCGTAGTCGGGGTCGCGCTGCTCGTGGTGGGCGTGATGGTCAGGGCGCTGTGGGTCGCGGAGATCCCGCTCGCCAGCGTGCTCGGGTTCCTCGTGATGTTCTTCGGGGTGGTGCTGGCCGTCATGGGCGGCCGCGGCCCCGCGGGCGCCAAGGGGGAGAAGGGCGGCAGCAGGCCCAAGAGCTCCTTCACGCAGCGCATGGAAGAACGCTTCCGCCAGCGCTTCGAGGAGCAGTAGCGAGCTTCCGGTAGCCGGTTCCGCCGCGAGGTGGGACCGGCTACCTGTTTGTCGTGCGGCTGCGCGTGAACGCCGCCGACCGGTGGACGACACCCAGTGCGGCCAGGCCACACGCCGCCGCGGTGCCCACCGCGACGGGCACGCCGACGCCGCCCACCGCCGCGCCCAGTGCGATGCCGACCTGGAACGCGACGATGTAGACCGCCGAAGCGAGGTCCTGGCGGGTGCCCGCAGCTCGCAGCACGGCCGCCTGCAGGATCACGCCCATGCCGCCCGCGGGGACGGCCCAGGCCACGATGGCCGCTGCCGCCGTGAGCGCCGAGCCGTGGCCGGCGAGCAGCAGCACGAGCATGCACGCGGCGAGACCGCCCGTGACGACCAGCGCCGTGGCCCGGGGACGGCTGTCGGAGTAGCGGCCGATCAGCAGCAGGCCCACGAGCCCCGCGGCGCCGTGGGCGAACAGCAGGCCCGAGAGCGCCGAGCCGCTGAGGTGGACGTAGTCGCCGATCAGCACCGTGATGTAGGTGAAGGCCGCGAAGTGCCCCAGCACGACGAGCACGGTCGCCAGGTTGACCGGGGCGAGGGCGCGGTCGGTGAGCGCGTGGCGGACCGCGGCCACGTTGTGCGGAGCCGTCCCGTGTTCCGGGGGCAGCGGTGAGACGCTCACGCGGATCGCCAGCGCCGACAGCGCGGCGATCCCGGCCACGACGAGTGCGGTGCCCCGCCAGCCGATCGCCGAGCCCAGCCAGGAGCACAGCGGCAGCCCGAGGAGGAAGGCGAGAGAGTTGCCCGCGAAGACCACGGCGGTGGCGCGGCCGACCCGCTCGGGGCCGAGCAGGCGGGCCGACATGGCGGCGACGATCGACCAGAACACGCCGTGCCCGGCCGCCGCGACGAGCCGGGCGACGACGGCGACCGCGTAGTTCGGGGCGAAGGCCAGCAGCACGTTGGACGCCACCACCGCCGCGATCGTCACCAGCGCCGTCGCCCGGCGCTCCCAGCGGCCCGCGAGCGCGACCAGCGGCACCACCGTGACCGCGACGACGACGGCGTACCCGCTGGTCAGCAGGCCGACGGCGGAGGAGGGCACCCCGAAGCCCGCCGCGAGCTGCGGCAGCAGGGAGACGGGCAGGTTTTCCGAGGTCACGGAGACGAAGCAGGCGGCGCTCAGTGCTCCGAGAGCTACTGCGGTGCGCATGTGTGTAACGATACACAGCTAGGGTGGGGGTATGTCGAGGGCAGGGTCCCGGGTGACGATGGCCGACGTCGCACGCCGCTGCGGCGTCTCGCCGATGACGGTGTCGTACTGCTACAACCAGCCCGACCGGGTGGCGCCGGAGACGTTGCGGCGGGTGCGCGAGGCCGCCGCCGAGCTGGGGTACCGGGGGCCGGACCCGACGGCGCGGTCGCTGCGCCGCCGCCACACCGGTGCGATCGGCGTCGTGCTGGGGGAGCACCTGGCGTACGCCTTCGAGGACCCGCAGGCACGCCGTTTCCTGGCCGGCGTCGCGGAGGTGTGCCGCGAACGCGGGTCGGGGCTGAACCTGATCCCCACGACGGGCAAGGCTGGAGACGTCGAGCGGGTCCGCTCGGCTTCGGTCGACGGCTACATCGTCTGGACCACCGTCGACGACGACCCGGTGCTGGACGTGGTGACCGGTCTCGGCAAGCCGGTCGCCGTGCACGGCGGTCCCGCCGTCCCCGGCGCGCAGGTGGTGAGCATCGACAACCGCGCGTCGGCACGGGAACTCGCCGCGCGCGTGTTCGCCGGAGCCCGCCGCCCGGCGGTGCTGAGCTTCCCGTTCGGCCGGGACAGCCGGTCACGGCTGGCGCTGGGCCCGGCCGCTGAGGACGTGGCGTTCCCGGTGACCCGCGAACGCCTGCTGGGGATCTACGACCACTGCCGCGAAGCCGGCGTGGCCGTGGACCGGCTGCCCGTCGCCGTCGCGCCCCGCAACGACCGCGCGGAGGCGGTGGCGACGGCCGACAGGCTGTTCGAGGAGCACCTCCCGGACGCGGTGCTCGCCATGAGCGACCAGCTCGCGTTCGCCGTACTGGACGCCGCCCGCCAGCGCGGCCTCCGGGTGCCGGACGACGTCGCGCTGGGCGGCTGGGACGACGACCCGGAGGCCCGGCGGGAGGGCCTGACGACCATCACCCAGTCCCTGTTCGACCAGGGTCGCGCCTGCGCGCGGATCGCGCTCGGCGACCGAGCCGCCGTCGAGCCGGTCACGTGGACCACCACGGTGCGCACCAGTACGAGGTGAGGCCTCAGCGGCGCCGGAAGACCGACCGCGGGAACAGCCGTCCGCGCCAGGCCGCGGCGCGTTCCCGGCGCCTGCGCGCGGATCGCGCTCGGCGACCGAGCCGCCGTCGAGCCGGTCACGTGGACCACCACGGTGCGCACCAGTACGAGGTGAAACCTCAGCGGCGCCGGAACACCGACCGCGGGAACAGCCGCCCGCGCCACGACATCGGCGCGTTCCGCCGCAGGCTCTCCCGCACGCCCTCGAACGCCGAGGCGAACCGCTGCGGGTCCTCCGGCTCCGCGCCCGGCGAGTACCACGACCGCTCGACCACGCCGACCACCGTGCGCAGGTGGTCCTGCCCGTGCTCGTCGAGGTGGTGCTGGTGGGCGACCTTCTGCGCCGCCACCCGCACCGTGTCCGACGGCGGGATCGGCAGGCCGCGGTCGGCGCACTCGTCGAGCAGCTCCGCCCACGCGGCGTCCGCCGCACCCGGCTCGCGGCCCGCGATGGCCCGCCTGCGCCGCCGCCGCGCCACCTCCCGCAGCACCGCGGGGGCCAGCACCGCCCCCACGACCACCAGCAGGACCAGCGACAGCGTCCAGTGCACCAGCCACGCGCTCAGCAGCACCGCGAGCAGCCACGCGCCCACCGCCGCGAGCGGCAGCCAGCGCACCCGGCCCCGCGCGAGCCGCGCCCCGGCGAACGCCGCCACCGTCAGCGCGATCGCCAGCAGCACGATCCCCAGCGCGATCCAGCCCGTCCAGCCCGGCGCCGAACCCGCGCCCGCCGCCTGCGGATCGCCGTTCGCGCCCGTGCCGTCCTCCTGCGCGGTCGGCGCACCGGTCGGCGCCTGGTGGGTCGTGGAGACGCTCGGCACCTCCTGGTCGTCCTGCGTGGACGGGTCGGTCGACGCGCTGCCCGACTGCAGGTACGGCGGGACGTAGCCCCGGCCGTCCGAACGCGGCGTCGGGTCGAAGCTGACCCAGCCGAGGTCCTCGCCGAAGTAGACCTCGACCCACGCGTGCGCGTCCTGCGAGGTGATCAGCCGGTAGTCGCCGTCGGGGTAGCCCGTGGTGAACCCGACGGCCACGCGCGACGGGATGCCCAGCACCCGCAGCATCACGGCCATCGCCGACGCGAACTGCTCGCAGAACCCGCGCTTGCCCTTGAGGAGGAAGTCCGCCAGGGCGTCGGAGTCCGTGG
Organism: Amycolatopsis sacchari; assembly: GCF_900114035.1. Lineage (GTDB taxonomy): Bacteria > Actinomycetota > Actinomycetes > Mycobacteriales > Pseudonocardiaceae > Amycolatopsis_E > Amycolatopsis_E sacchari. The sequence continues at coordinate 39,832 of NZ_FORP01000038.1, forward strand.
CCGCCGCCGTGCGCGTGTCGTAGGTGAAGCCGTTCTCCGCGGTGAAGTACCGCCAGATCGCGGTGGCCTTGTCGAACGTCGTGGCCTGCCCCGCCGTGATCTGCTGCGTCAGCGTGACCACGCGCGGGTCGACCCCGTTGATCCGGGTGTAGACCGCGGGCAGCGACGCCCCGCGGTCCGGCGCCGTCTCCAGCTGCTCCTTCGTCGGCTCGGCCAGGGACGCCAGCTCCGTGTAGGGCTGCATGTGCTGCTTGCGCTCGCTGAAGACCGCGCCGCTGTCCGGGTCGTAGTACCAGCCCGGCGACACGCCCTGGAGCCCGCGCAGCGCCCCGTACACCGGCAGCCACACGTCCACCCAGTTCACCGGCTCGATGTCGATCCGCCGCGACTCGCCGGTGCCGTCGTCACCGGGCGCCGCGGGCAGCGTGCGGTCGGCGGGGTAGCCGGCGGGCATCGGCCCGTCCGGCAGGCTCCAGCCCTGGTTCGGGCGGTAGGTGTCCAGCGTGAACGCCCGCAGCAGCCGCCTGTCGTTGCCGAGGCCGCGCACGCGGAACAGGTCCACGGTGTCGCCCTGGTCGAGCATGCCGCGCAGCGACGTGAACGGGTTGACGCCCAGGCCGCCCGAGCCCGCGCCCTGCCCGTTGCGCCCGCTGCCCGGCAATCGCCCGACGGTGCCGACGGCGGTGATCGCCGTGCCCGCGACCAGCCCGCACACGAGCGCCAGCGCCACCACCGCGACGGGGGCCGACGCGGCGGCGGGGGAGCGGTTCGTGCCCGGGCTGTCCCGGTTGCGCCAGCGGCGGTGCCGGTGGTTGCCGTCCACCGCGAGCAGTGCGGCGAACGCCGACGCGCCGAGCAGGAACGTCCACCACGGCAGCATCGAGTCCGACAGCGAGGCCGGGACCGCGTAGACGCACAGCAGCACCAGCCCGGTCGCGGCGGGCGCGGACGCGGCCACGGCGAGCGTGTCGACCAGCACCGCGACCATGCCCATCGCGATCGTGACCAGGCACAGGATCGGCGGCGTCGGGTCGACCGGCGGCAGTCCCGTGCGGATCTGGTCGAACGCCGAGACCAGCACGTCGTTCAGCTCGCTCAGCGCGGCGGGACCGGGGATGACGGTGAGCAGGCCGCTGCTCGTGAACACGCCGGTGACCAGCAGCAGGAGCACGACGAGCTGGGCGAGCCCGACCAGCGGGGTCGGCGTGCGGACCGAGCGCAGCGCCAGCCCGGTGCACGCGACGAGCACGACGGTGACCGCCACGTACCCCAGCCAGCTCGCGCCGCCGACCACGCCGGTCAGCGACGTGGACGCGCACAGCGTCGCGACCCCCGCGGCGGCGGGCGCGAGCACGGAGCTGCGCCACGCGGGCGGCGGCTGGACGTAGCGCTTCGCGGGGGTGTGCAGCTCCGGACCGCCGGGCGGCGGCGCGGGGGCCTGGGGACGGGGGAGCGTGCTCGTCATCGCGCACCCCCCAGCAGCGCGCCCCGGCCCGCGGCGGCCCGGCACAGCTCGGCCCAGACCTGCGTCATCGGCGTCACCGGGTCGGCGATCACCACACCCCAGCCCGCCGCGCGCAGCAGCGCCGCCGACTCCTCGGTGGCCGCCGCGCGCTTGTCCGGCGCGGACACGCCACCGGCGAACGCCGGGGTGTCCAGCAGGACCGCGAGGCTGCGCGTGCCGCGGGCGCGGAACCGCGCCAGCTCGTGGACCGCCTCGTTGCTCACCGTGCCCAGAATCGCGATCAGCTCCTGTCCCTCGGCCGGGTCGTGCCCGGTGGTCAGGTCGCGCTGGTGCGCCGGCTGCAGCGCGGCCAGCGCGTCCAGGAGGACGTTGTCGGCGTTGCTGGAGCTGCCCTCGCCGCCGTAGCCGGGCGAGTCGGCGAGCACCTTGCCGTGCTCGGTGACCAGCCGCACTCGGTGCCCCGACCGGCGCACGTGCAGGCACACGCTCGCGGCGAACGAGACGGCCCACTCCAGGCTCGCGGCGGGGCCGGTGCCGTGGTGGGCGGCCGCGCGGTGGTCGAGCAGCACCGTGATGCCGCCGCGCCACGGGCGTTCCTCGACGCGGACCATGATCTCGTCGCGGCGCGCGGTGGAGCGCCAGTGCACCTTGCGCAGGTCGTCACCCTGGCGGTAGTGCCGCACGATCACGTCGGTTTCGCCCTGGCCCGCGTGCAGGCGCACGCTGCCGTCGTCACCCGCGCCGACACCGGCCCCGGTCGGCAGGCCCCACAGGGAGACCACGCGCGGCACCACGACGAGCTTGCTGTGGCCGAACAGCTCGCGCTCGAACTCGCACAGCCCGAACGGGTCGGTCAGCGTCGCGCGCAGCGGCCCGACCTGCTGGATCCCGCGCAGCATCGGCTGGATCGGGTAGCGCAGCGCGATCGCCCGCCCCTGCGGCAGCCGCTCCACGACGAACCGCGGCCGCGAACCCAGCGCGTAGGGCACGCCGTCCTCCAGCAGCACCTCACCGGCGGGCAGCTTCCCGTTGCGCCACAGCGCGAGCTCGACCTCGCCCGCCGAGCCCGCCGCCACGCGGTCGGGCAGCAGCCGCCGCGAGGCGCCGATGCGCACGCGGGACGCGGCGATGAACACCACCACCAGCAGGGGCAGCCCGATGACGAACACGGCGACGCGCAGCAGGTCGCGCTCGTTGAGCACCACCGCGCACACGGCCGCCGCCACGCCCGCGGCGAGCAGGCAGCGGCCCCGCGTGGTCAGCCCCGACAGCGACCGCAGCATGGCCGGCTACCGGCGGCCCTGGCCGTTGAGCGCGGGACCGCCCTGTGGCACCGGCACGCGCTGCAGCACCGAGCGCACCACGTCGACGGCCGAGCGGCGCGCGGCGTGGGCCTCCGTGGTCAGCACGAGCCGGTGCGCCAGCACCGGGATCGCCACCGCGTGGAGGTCGTCGGGGACCACGAAGTCGCGGCCCGACAGCGCCGCCTGCGCCCGCGCGGCGCGGACGAGCTGCAGCGTGGACCGCGGGGAGGCGCCCAGCCGGATCTCCGGCGCCTGGCGCGTCGCGGCCACCACGTCCACGGCGTAGCGCCGCACCTCGGGCGCCATGTGCACGTTGCGCACCAGGTGGATCAGCCGGACCACGGTGGCGGCGTCGGACACCGGCTCCAGCTCGGCGAGCGGGTTGTGCCCGGCGTGCTCGTCGACCATCGCCAGCTCCGCCTGCTGGTCGGGGTAGCCGATCGAGACCCGCGCGGTGAACCGGTCGCGCTGGGCCTCCGGCAGGGCGTAGGTGCCCTCCATCTCGATCGGGTTCTGCGTCGCGATGACCATGAACGGGTCTTCGAGGGTGTAGGTCGTGGTGTCGACCGTGACCTGCTGCTCCTCCATGCACTCCAGCAGCGCGGACTGCGTCTTCGGCGAGGCGCGGTTGATCTCGTCGCCGACCACGATGTTCGCGAACACCGGGCCGGGGCGGAACTCGAAGCCGCCGGTCTGCCGGTTGTAGATCGACACCCCGGTGACGTCGCTGGGCAGCAGGTCGGGGGTGAACTGGATGCGGCTGACCGTGCAGTCGATGGAGCGGGCGAGCGCCTTGGCCAGCGACGTCTTGCCGACGCCGGGCACGTCCTCGACCAGGAGGTGGCCCTCGGCGAGCAGGGTCACCAGCGCGATCCGGACCACGTCGGGCTTGCCGACGAGCACGCGTTCCACGTTGCCCGCGATGCGGCGCATCGTGTCGTGCAGCTCGTCGAGGGAGACGGTCGCGTGCCCGTTGTAGGCGGTGGCCCCTGACGCGTAGTACGGCGCGGGCCCCGGTGCCTGCTCGCCGGCGTACTCGCCGGGCGTCGCGGGCTGGATCCTCGACGTCACTCGACCTCCTGGTGGTGAAACCCCTGTTGCGTGCGTGCTGGGTACGGAGTGAACCGCACGCCCCCCGAATGAGTGGTGGCGCGGAAGCGTCTCACAGACGGGTCCGGCGGCGCGTACGAGCCTTCCGATGCTGTTCGGCTGGTCTCCAGCCTCGCATCCAGTGTGTCAAACTCGTGCCAACCGCGTGACCGAACCCTCATTTTCCCGGGTGATGGGCATTCGGGGGCCCAGCCTCTATGCTGCGGTGGGAAACCGGTCGGCTACGGAGAGGCGCGATGGTCGGATCGAAGGTGGCACCGAGGGTGGACGCGGGTGCGTTCGCGGTGTCCCCGGAACTCGCGACGGCGGCGTTCGCGCAGCTCACCCAGTTGCAGGACGTCGTGGGCGAGCTGGTGCGCGAGGCCAAGGTGCTGGGCCGTGCCGTGCCGCTCGGCGGCGGCTACGCGGCGGAGATCGGCGAGTTCATGGCGCGCTACGGGATCGGTGGTCCCGGTTCGGCGGCCGACCAGCTGACGAAGTTCGGCCAGGAGCTGCAGGGCCTGCGCGACAACATCGAGAAGGCGCTCAAGCGGTACCGGGCCGCCGACGACGACGCGGCCGACGGGGTCGACTGCCACGGTGGCTAGGCGATTTCCCGCCCTGCTGCTCGCCGCGGCCTGGCTGCCGGCCGCCTGCGGGGCACAGGCCGCACCACCCGCGTCGCCGCCGGCGTCCTCGCCCTCGCCGAGTGCCCTGCCTGCCCCGTGCGGGCTGCTGTCCTCGGTCGACCGCTCACAGGCCGGGCTGACGTCGTTGGGTCAGGAGAAGACGATCGGGGTCGCGAGGGCGTGCGACTGGACCGAGACCGGCACGTTCGGCCTCACGGTCACGGTCGACGACACGGCCGCGGTGAGCGACCTGCGGACCGGTGAGGGGAACCAGCGCACCGTGGGCCGCCACCAGGCGCTGGAGGTGGCCGACCGGGAGAAGGACGACGGCACCTGCGCTGTCCTGCTCGACGTCGAGGACCGCGCGAGCGTGCAGGTCGACGTCTCCAACGCGAACTTCCGGGACACCGGGCTGGCCTGCCGTCGCGCCGAGACGGTGGCGCTGCTGGTGGAGCCGAAGCTGCCGTAGGAGGAAGCCGTGACGATTCCGGAACCGGTCCGCCGGTACGAGTCCCGCTCGCACGAGGAGCTGGCCCGCGAGGTGGCCGAGGGCAACGACCCGGCCGCGGCGGGGCAGCTCGGCGCGCGGTGGGCGGAGCTCGGTACGCGGCTGCGTGAGTCGGCGCAGGCGCTGGAGTCGCTGGCGGACCGCAGCGGCGAGGCGTGGCAGGGTCCGGCGGCCGAAGCCGTGCGGGCGACGCTGGCCAAGGCGGCGGCGTGGTCGGACCAGGCCACCGAGGTCTCGCGGGCGGTGGCCGGTGCGGTGAGCGGGCAGGCGGAGATCGCCGCCAGGGCGCGGGCGGAGATGCCGCCGCCGGTGTCGTACGACCCGGTCGCGATGATCCGCGAGTCGGCGGGTGACGTGGTCGCGCTGGTCGGCCTGTCCGACCGGATGGCGCGGCGGCGGGAAGAGTCCGAAGCGGCCCGCCGCAAGGCGATCGACGTGATGGCGGCGCGGGACGCGGCACTGCGGGCGTCGGTCCCGGACCGCGTGTTCGAGGCGCCGCCGGAGCTGACTTGATCCGCGTCTCGGCGACGGCCTTCGACGTCCTGTGGGAGGACCTGGGGTTGCCGGAGGTGCCGCTGCCGTTCGCGGTGCCCAGCCCGGGCGGTACTGAGCGGGAGCGGGCGGAGGTCCGGGAGGCGGTGTACCGCAATCTGGCCGAGCGCGGGCTGGCCCACGGGGGCCGTCCGGACGACGTGCTGGCCGACCGCCTGGAGGTCCTGGCGTCGGCGAGTCGGTACGTCGAGTGCGAGGTGCTGGTGTCGCTGTCGGACGAGACGCCGTTGCGTGCGGTGGCGGCGGGGGACGGGCGGCGCGCGGTGCTGGCGGCGCAGCCGAGCCGGACGATCGGCTTGTCGGCGATCCGCGGGACGGAGTTGCACGGGGCGGTCGTCGGGTTGCTGCCGCCGTTCGGGCCGGGGCCGGGGTTCGGGGTGAGCGTGCCGGAGTCGGCCCTGGTCGGGGGCGGGTCGGAGACGCGGGAGAAGCAGCTGCGTGAGCTGCGGGCGATCCAGGCCCGGCCGGTGCTGGGTGCGGGGCAGTTCTCGGTGCGGGTGCGCGAAGGCGGGCGGGTGCGCCGGGTCGGTGGGCTGAGCTGGTTCACCACCGAGGCCGGGGCGTACTGCGGCGGCGTCGCCCCCGGCCGCGGCGGCGAGTCCTGGCTGACGCTGACGCCCACCGACCCGGAGCGGCTGGCAGCACGGCTGGCGGATCTCGGGGGTTGATTCTCGCGGCGCTGGCTCCCCGGGTCGGCCTACCGCCCCGTCCCGACCCGCTGCGGCCGCCGGGCCATCACAGCCCGCGCGCCCCGCGCCCCTGGCGCACGCCCGGCCGTCGTCGCCCCCGCGCCCCCGCGCCCCCGCGCCCCGTGCCCCCGCGCCCCGTGCCCCCGCGCCCCGGCGCCCGCCGGGCCCCCGCCCCGCCTCGGCCCCGGCGCACCTCGGGGTCATCGCCGCCCGCCCCCGCCCGGGCCCCGTGCACGCCAGCCCCCCGCCCCGCGCCCGGCGGCCGCCGGGCCACGTCGCCGCCCCGGCCGCGCCCCGCCCCGGTCCACCGCGCGCGCCCGACCCCGCCGCCCACCGCGCCCCGGCCCCCGCGCCCCCCCCCCCCCCCCCCCCCCCCCCCCCCCCCCCCCCCCCCCGCCCCCCCCCCCCCCCCCCCCCCCCCCCCCCCCCCCCCCCCCCCCCCCCCCCCCCCCCCCCCCCCCCCC
>NZ_FORP01000035.1 GCF_900114035.1 Amycolatopsis sacchari
GTGTGACCGCTCTGTGGGCGACGCCTCCAAACGCCTCTGAGCTGCGGAAACTCGCCTAAACTTAGCGGTATTGCCCGCCGGCGAGGCATTCTTTTGATCTTTGGACCGGCTTCCTCGCTGGTCAAGTCGGGCACGGGGTCTCCCGGGCGCTGCGCGCCCTGCTTGAGCGGCCCCACCCCCGCCCCGATCTTTGAGTGTTCACGGCCGATCCGTCGCGTCAAGAGCGCCTTCGGCGTCCCTTCGGGATGGGCTTCGCCCACTCTTGACCCGGCGGATCGGCCGTAAGTGCGGCTGGGGATCGGGGCGGGGGTGGGTGTGGGCGGTGTGGCCGCTCGCGTTCGCGTTGCCGGGTGGCGGTTGTGTGTGGCCGCTTCCGTTCCGCTGCTTCCTCACGCCGCTACGGCTGGGTGCTTCGGATCATCCGCCCGCACCACGACATCGGCGACCGTTGCCGGGTCGACCTCCTCCTCGTAGCGGGCGAAGGCCGGGAGGGCCCATTGCTCCTCCTCCGGCAACCGCCGTCGCAGGGCGCTGGGTGAGATGGACAGGTGGACGGCCAGCTCGAAGGGCAGCCCCCGCCCCAGCAACAACTCCCCGTCGACGATGACCACGCCGCCCGGTGGCAACTCGACCCGGTCCAGGCGTGTTGCCCTGTCCCGCTCCGCGTCCCACAACGCGGGCAGCACCATTCCGCTTCCCCCTGGCGAGAGCGGGTTGAGGACCTCGCGCCGCAACGCGCCCTCGTCGAGCCAGTCGAAGTAACGGGCTTCCGCGTCCTGTTTGCCCTTCTCGAACCGCAGCGACGCCGGGCGCAGGAAGTCCACTGTGGACACTCGTAGCACCGGCCTGCCGCTGACGCGCAAGGGATCCACGAGCGCGTCGGCCAGCAGGGGAGTGTCCAGCGCGCCGTCGACCGCCACCCGCACCCACGGGGTGCCCGGCAGCGCGAGGATCCGTTCGGCCAGTTCGGTGGCGAGCCGGTCGAAGGAGATCGGGCGGTACCTCATGATCTCCGATTCTCCTCCAAGCCCGGAACTGTCGTACCCCACCGCCAGAATGAACCCATGACCAGCGAAGTGGGCAGGACGGCGGACGCCGGCTGGCAGGTACGGCGATCTGGCTCGGCCCCGGCGTCACGCTGCCGACCGAACGCGGCGCGCGCTACCGCACCGGGACGGGCATCGCCGGAGAGGTGCGCAGCTACCACAGCCTCGACCGCATCAGGCTGACGTGGCGGCCGCCGGACTGGGAGCACGACTCGACCGTCCAGGTCACCGTGCGCACCACGGGCGGGAAAACCACCCTGCGCTTCCACCAGGAGCGGTTGGCGGACGTCGGGGAACGCGCGCGCCAACGGGCGTACTGGACGGACGTCGTGGAGCGCATCGGTGAAACGCTCGGAAAAACCTGAGACCGGGCACCTTCGAGCACCGTTGCTCGTTGTCCCGTCGTCACGGCACCGAGTGGGAAGGCGACAGAAGGTATGCGCGTGCTCGACGAACCGATCCGGCTCGACACGGACTTCACGCGGGACCCCCACGCGCTCTACGAGCAGCTGAGGTCCGAGGCGCCGGTCCGCCCGGTGATCATGCGCCGCGGGCTCAACGCGTGGCTGGTCACGAGCTACGCCGACGCGAAGGCGGTCCTCGCCGACCCGCGGCTGAGCAAGGACAACACGCGCATGCGACGGCTCTTCGAGGCGGCCTCCGGCGCGGAGAGCACCTTCACGTCCTCGCTTGCGGCGCACATGCTCAACATGGACCCGCCCGACCACACGCGCCTGCGCAAGCTCGTGAACAAGGCGTTCACCGCCCGCACGGTGTCCCGGCTGCGCCCGCGCATCGAGGAGATCGCCGACGAACTGCTCGCCGCCATCCCCGCGCCGGGCAGCGTCGACCTGCTGGAGGCCTACGCCTTCCCGCTGCCGATCACGGTGATCTGCGAGCTGCTGGGCGTCCCCACCACGGACCGCGACGACTTCCGCGCCTGGTCCAACACGGTCGTCTCCGCCTCCGAACCCGCGCAGCTGCAGCAGCACTCGGCCGCGCTCGCGAAGTACCTGACGGAGCTCATCGCCGCCAAGCGCGCGAACCCGACCGAGGACCTGCTGTCCGACCTGGTGCACGTGTCCGAAGCCGGTGACCAGCTGTCCGAGGCCGAACTCGTGTCGATGGCGTTCCTGCTGCTCGTCGCCGGGCACGAGACCACCGTGAACCTCATCGGCAACGGGGTGCGGGCCCTGCTCGACCGGCCCGATCAGCTCTCGCTGCTGCGTGAGGACCCGTCGCTGCTGCCCAACGCCGTCGAGGAGTTCCTGCGGTTCGAGGGGCCGGTCAACATCGCGACCCTGCGCGTCACGACCGAGCCGGTGCAGGTGGGTGACGTCCTGATCCCGGCGGACCAGTTCGTCATGGTCTCGCTGCTGGCGGCCAACCGCGACGGCGAGAGGTTCGCCGACGCCGACAGCCTCGACGTGACGCGCCCGGCGGGCGGGCACCTGGCCTTCGGGCACGGCATCCACTACTGCCTCGGCGCCCCGCTGGCCCGCATCGAGGCCGAGATCGCGCTCCGCGAGCTGCTGTCCCGCTTCGGCACGATCGAGCTGGACGGGCAGCCGGAGCAGCTGCGCTGGCGGGACAGCACGCTGATGCGCGGGCTGGAGACGCTCCCGGTGCGGCTGGCCTGAAGCTAGGGTGCGGGGCATGGACCCCGCGGAGCTGCTCGCCCTCGACGCCCGGCACGTGTGGCACCCGTACGGCCCGATGCCGGGCCGCGTCGCGCCACTGCTCGTGACCGGGGCGTCGGGGGTGCGGCTGCGGCTCGCCGACGGGCGCGAGCTGATCGACGGCATGTCGTCGTGGTGGGCGGCGATCCACGGCTACCGGCACCCGGTGCTGGACGCCGCGCTCGCCGAACAGGCCGGGCGGATGAGCCACGTCATGTTCGGCGGGCTGACCCACGAGCCCGCGATCCGGCTCGCCACGAAGCTGGCCGAGCTGACCCCGCCGGGGCTGGAGCACGTCTTCCTGTGCGACTCCGGTTCGGTGTCCGTCGAGGTCGCGGTCAAGATGTGCCTGCAGTACTGGCGTTCGCTGGGGCGCGGGGAGAAGCGCCGGATGCTCACGTGGCGCGGCGGCTACCACGGCGACACCTTCCACCCGATGAGCGTGTGCGACCCCGACGGCGGCATGCACTCGCTGTGGCGCGGGGTCCTGCCGGAGCAGGTGTTCGTGCCGGAGCCGCCCGCCGGTTTCGGCGCGCCGCTCAATCCGTCCTATGTGGACACTCTCGCGCAGGCGATCGAGGAGCACGCGGACGAGCTGGCGTGCGTCATCGTCGAGCCCGTCGTGCAGGGCGCGGGCGGGATGCGGTTCCACGCGCCCGGCTACCTGCGCGTGCTGCGCGAGCTGACCGAACGCCACGACGTGCTGCTGGTCTTCGACGAGATCGCGACGGGTTTCGGCCGCACCGGCCGGTTGTTCGCGGCCGAACACGCCGAGGTCACGCCGGACGTGCTGTGCCTCGGCAAGGCGCTCACCGGCGGCTACCTCAGCATGGCGGCCGCCCTGTGCACGCCCCGCGTGGCCGACGGGATCTCGCGCGGCGAGGTGCCGGTGCTCGCGCACGGCCCGACGTTCATGGGCAACCCGCTCACCTCCGCGGTCGCGAACGCCTCGATCGACCTGCTGCTGAGCCAGGACTGGCGGGGTTCGGTGCGGCGGATCGAATCCGCGTTGCGCGACGGCCTGGCGGCCGCGCGCGAGGTGCCGGGCGTGGCCGACGTGCGCGTGCTCGGGGCGATCGGGGTCGTGCAGCTGGACCACGAGGTGGACATGGCGGCGGCCACGAAAGTGGCGACCGACTGCGGAGTGTGGCTGCGCCCGTTCCGCGACCTCGTCTACGCCATGCCGCCGTTCGTCTGCACGGACGCCGAGGTCCGGACCATCGCCGAAGCCATGACGGCGGTCGCGGCCGCCGCCTGACCGACGGTACGGGGAAAGTTCACTAGAACGGGTGTGACGGCGCGCACCGACTCGCGGCTGATCACGCAGCGTGCGAACAACTGCCCGTTCGCACGCTCCTGAGTGAGCGGGCGCGCACCCATGGCTTGTTTCGGCGAGGTTAGCCAGTCACCACCCGCTGTGAACAAAACGTGAGAGTTTCTTTGCATATCGGACAAACCGGCCGGATTTCGGTATCTGTGGATCACCGGCGGTCACTGGGGACGGTCCGGTATCTCCCGCCACCTCACCCCCGAACCCACTACGGAGGGCCAACATGATCACTGCGGCACGGGAACGCGAGCACGCTCCGCCTGGCGACGGCGCGCGCGGACAACGGATCCTGGAGAACCTGCGACACGACGTCCCGGCGTCGCTCGTGGTGTTCCTCGTGGCGGTCCCGCTTTCGCTCGGTATCGCGCTCGCCTCGGGTGCGCCGATCGTCGCCGGGCTCATCGCCGCGATCGTCGGCGGCGTCGTGGCCGGGGCGCTCGGCGGCTCGGTGCTGCAGGTCAGCGGGCCCGCCGCCGGGCTCACGGTGATCATGGCCGAGACGATCGCCGAGTTCGGCTGGGCCACGACGTGCGCGATCACCGTGCTCGCGGGCGCGCTGCAGGTCCTGCTGGGCCTCAGCCGCATCGCGCGCGCCGCGCTCGCCATCTCACCCGCCGTCGTGCACGGCATGCTCGCCGGTATCGGCGTCACCATCGTGCTGGCGCAGCTGCACGTCGTGCTGGGCGGCAGCGCCCAGAGCTCGCCGGTGCAGAACCTGCTCCAGCTGCCCCGGCAGCTGCTCGACGCCCACGGCGCGGCGACGCTCGTCGGCGTGCTGACCATCGCGATCCTGCTCGGCTGGGGCAGGCTGCCCGCCGCGGTGCGGAAGGTGCCAGGCCCGCTCGCGGCGATCGTCGCGGTCACCGTGCTGTCCGTCGTCACGGGCATGACCGTGCCGCGCGTGGACGTGCCTGCCAACGTGCTCGACATCCGGTTCGTGCCGCTGTTCCCCGACGGCGGCTGGTTCGACTTCGGGCTCGCGGTGGTGACGATCGCGCTCGTCGCCAGCGTCGAGAGCCTGCTTTCCGCCGTGGCCGTGGACAAGATGCACTCGGGCCCGCGTGCCGACCTCAACCGCGAGCTGATCGGGCAGGGCGCGGCGAACATGGCCTCCGGCGCGATCGGCGGGCTGCCCGTCACCGGCGTGATCGTCCGCAGCTCGACCAACGTGCAGTCCGGCGCGCGCACCCGTGCCTCGGCGATCCTGCACGGGCTGTGGATCCTGCTGTTCGTCGCCGTGCTGGCGGGGCTGCTGCGCAACATCCCGCTCGCGGCGCTGGCCGGGCTGCTCGTGCACGTCGGCGCCCGGCTGGTGAACTTCGCCCACATCAAGGACGTGCTGCGGCACGGGGACCTGCCGGTGTACCTGGTGACGGTCCTCGGCGTGGTCACGATCGACCTGCTCACCGGCGTGCTGATCGGCATCGGCGTCGCCGCGCTGCTCATGCTGCGGCGCCTGCTGTGGTCGGGTATCCACGCCGAGCGCGACGAGGACGGCTGGCACGTCGTCGTGGAGGGCGCGCTCTCGGCGTTGTCGATACCCCGGCTGTCCGCGGTGCTGAACGGAATCCCGCGGGGCAGCCGCGTGACGCTCGAACTCGTCGTGGACTACCTCGACCACGCGGCGTTCGACCTGCTGTCGGCGTGGCAGCAGTCGCACGAGAAGGCCGGCGGCACGGTGGTCGTCGACGAGGTCGGCCACCCGTGGTTCGAACGCGGCAAGGCGGGCGAGCCGACGGTGCACAAGAGGCGGGCGCGGCAGGTCGCGCCGCGATGGTTCGCGCCGTGGTCGGAGTGGCAGCGGGCGCAGGGGACGGCCCTGCCCGCCGTGCCCGCACAGCGCACGCGGGAGAGCTCGATGCGGCGCGGGGTGGCCGAGTTCGAACGGCGCACGGCGGACCTCGTGCGGCCGTACCTCGACGCCGACCGGCACGAGCCGCAGACGCTGTTCATCACGTGCGGGGACGCGCGGATCGTGCCCAACGTGCTCACCAGCAGCGGGCCGGGTGACCTGTTCACCATGCGCAACATCGGCAACCTCGTCCCGGCGCACGCCACCTGCGCCGAAGGGGCGGAGTCGTCGCTGGGCGCGTCGCTGGAGTTCGCGGTCGACGTGCTCAAGGTGCGTGAGGTGGTGGTGTGCGGGCACTCGTCGTGCGGAGCGATGAAGGCGCTGCTGTCCGGCACGCCGGATGACGCACCGGCGCTGCGGTCGTGGCTGCGGCACGCGGAGCCGGGCCTGGAGCGGTACCGCACCAGGCCGCCGTTGCAGGTCGAGGGCGAGACGCCGGCCGGTGCCGACCAGCTGGCCCTGCACAACGTGCTGGCGCAGCTGGCCAGGCTGCGGGAGTACCCGTCGATCGCGCGTGCCGAGGCACGCGGGGACATCGAGCTGCTGGGCATGTACTTCGACCTCGGCTCGGCGCGGGTGCACCTGTACGACCCGGAGACCGGCGTCTTCCGTTCGGCGGGCAGCAGGATCACGGGCCGGCGGCTGACTTCCGGCGACGGGGGCAGGTCGACAGAGGCACCTGTCCCCGTCGAACCGGTAGTTCCGCCTGGCGGCTGATGATCTCGCCTCCGCCACGTGTGGGTGGGCGTCGCTTGCGGACGGTGCTCCCTGCTGAATCGTGACGTCGACCGGCGTCGTTATCGAACGATGCGGTGCCGCGTCGCCCGATGCCGGTACTACGGTGGAATCCCGTGAGCATCCTCGTGGTGACCGGAACGGGTACCGGCGTCGGCAAAACGGCCGTCACCGCCGCGATCGCGGCGCTCGCCCGCGCTGGCGGGCGCCGGGTCGCGGTGCTCAAGCCCGCGCAGACCGGTGTCGCGCCGGACGAGCCGGGGGACCTGGCCGAGGTGGTCCGCCTCGCCGGGGACGTGACCACCCGGGAGCTGCAGCGCTACCCCGATCCGCTGTCCCCGGAGGCGGCGGCGCGGCGCAGCGGGCTGCCGGTGCTGAACCCGCCGGAGATCGCGGCGGCGGCAACGGAGCTGGACGAGTTCCACGACCTGGTCCTGGTCGAGGGCGCGGGCGGGCTGCTGGTGCGGTTCGGCCCGGACGGCAGCACGCTCGCCGACGTGGCGTGGGCGCTGGGCGCGCTCGTGCTCGTCGTCGCGGAGGCGGGGCTCGGCACGCTCAACGTCACGGCGTTGACGGCCGAGGTCGCCACCGCACGCGGTCTGCACGTGGCCGGGGTCGTGATCGGGTCGTGGCCCGCGGAGCCGGACCTGGCGATGTTGTCCAACGTCGCCGATCTGCCCGTCGCCGCCGGGGCGCCGCTGCTGGGCGCACTGGCCGCCGGTGCCGGGAGGCTCGACCGCGAGACCTTCCTGGAGGAGGCGCGCGCGGGGCTGTCGCCGTGGTTCGGCGGCGAGTTCGACTCCGAGCGCTTCCAGAAGGCGGCCGCTGCCCGGACGTGACGTGAGTCGCACGGGTTCTCCGCCCGCGTGCGGCAGCATGACATCCGTCCGCGCCCACGCTCGAAGGAGAGACCCGTGACCGCCGCGCCCGAACAGACCGACGTCCTCGCCGTCGCCAGGGAGCAGGTGCTCGACAGGGGCGTCGGCCTCGGTGAACAGCAGGTGCTCGACGTGCTGAGCCTGGGCGACGACCGCCTGCCCGAGCTGCTGGCGCTCGCCCACGAGGTGCGGATGCGCTGGTGCGGGCCGGAAGTCGAGGTCGAGGGCATCGTGAGCCTCAAGACCGGCGGCTGCCCCGAGGACTGCCACTTCTGCTCGCAGTCGGGCCGGTTCCCCAGCCCCGTGCGCTCGGCGTGGCTCGACATCCCCGGTCTGGTCAAGGCCGCTCGCCAGACGGCCGAGACGGGCGCGACGGAGTTCTGCATCGTGGCGGCCGTGCGCGGCCCCGACCGGCGGCTGCTTTCCCAGGTGCGCGAGGGCATCGAGGCGATCCGCGCCGACGGCAACGACATCCAGATCGCGTGCTCGCTCGGCATGCTCACCCAGGAGCAGGTCGACGAGCTGGTCGCGATGGGCGTGCACCGCTACAACCACAACCTCGAAACCGCCCGTTCGCACTTCCCGAACGTCGTCACCACGCACTCCTGGGAGGAGCGCTGGGACACGCTCCGCATGGTCCGGGACGCGGGCATGGAGGTGTGCTGCGGCGGCATCATCGGCATGGGGGAGACGCCGGCGCAGCGGGCCGAGTTCGCGGTGCAGCTGGCCGAGCTGGAGCCCGACGAGGTGCCCGTGAACTTCCTGATCCCGCAGCCGGGCACGCCGTACGAGGAGTACGAGGTCGTCGAGGGCAGGGACGCGCTGCGCGTCGTCGCCGCGTTCCGGCTCGCGATGCCCCGCACCATGCTGCGGTTCGCGGGCGGGCGCGAGCTGACGCTGGGTGACCTCGGTGCGGAGCAGGGCATGCTGGGCGGGATCAACGCGATCATCGTCGGCAACTACCTGACCAACCTCGGCCGCCCCGCGAGCCAGGACCTCGCGATGCTCGAGGAGCTGAAGATGCCGGTCAAGGCGCTGAGCGAGACGCTGTGAGCGCAGCGGGCACGTACTGCGTGCACTGCGGGGAGCCCAGGGACACCGGGGAGCACGCCCGCTGCCGCTCGCCGCGGGCGGCGCTGGAACCGCCGCGGTTCTGCGCCGAGTGCGCGCGGCGGCTGGTCGTGCAGGTGACGCCCACCGGGTGGGAAGCGCGATGCAGCCGACACGGTGCGTGCACGAGCGGGGCCACCGGCTAGTCTCGCTGTGCCAGCGGTGCGGCGAAGGGGAGTTCAGCAGTGGCACAGGGATCGGTCGGCGCGGACAGCAGGTCGAACGAGCCCGGGCTGTCGCGCCTGGTGTTCTCGATGCCCCGGCCCCGGCCGCGCGTGATCGTGAAGGCGGATCTCCTGCCGTCGGTGAGCGTGCTGTCCTTGATCGGGCTCGTCGGCATCCCGCTGGGCTGGATCTGGTCCCGGCTCGCGCCGCCGCAGCACGTCCGGGTGTACGACGGCGGCCAGCTCGTGCCGCTGCAGCTGGAGAGCTGGCACCGCTTCGACGACCTCGGGGTGTACCTGCTGCTCGCGTTCGCGATGGGGATCGTGGTGGGCGCGGCGGTCTGGCTGCTGCGGGAACGGCGTGGTCCGGTGATCCTGCTGGCGGCCGTGCTCGGCGGGCTGCTCGCGGGCTGGCTGGGCACGTCGATGGGTGCGGCGTTCGCCAACGGGCACTACGCCGTCACCGGGACCCCGCACGTCGGGGACGTGCTGGCGAAGGCGCCGCAGTTGGAGTCGATGTGGGTGCTGGTGGCGCAGCCACTGGCCACGGCGCTCGTCTACGGCCTGCTGGCAGGCTGGAACGGCCGCGACGACCTGAGCCGCCGCCTGGGCTGACCGGTCGGCCCGGAGGATGCGACCTCGGTCGCCGCCTTTGGGTTGAGCGGCTTGCCTGCCCCGGCGGAGGGGATCGGCCGCGCCTCGGTCGCCGTTCGGCTGCGCGGCTCGCCTGCTCGCGACAAGCGGCGAAGCTTGGGCTGCGCGACCTGCCGCCGCGGTGGTTGGGATCGGCCGCGACGATCTTGGCTGCCACTTGGGCTGACCGGCTTGCCACTGCGGCGGCTGAGGATCGGCCGGGACCTTGGTCGCTGCTTGGGCTGCGCGGCCTGCTGCTGCAGCGGCTGAGGATCAGCCGCGACCTCGGTTGTCGCTTGGGCTGTGCGGCCTGCGCCGCGGCGGTTGGGATTGGCCGCGCCGTCGGGTCGCCGCTTGGGCTGCGCGGCCTGCCACTGCGGCGGCTGAGGATTGGCCGCGACCTCGGGTCGCCGCTTGGGCTGCGCGGCCTGCCGCTGCGGAGGCTGAGGATCGGCCCGCGACCTCGGTCGCCGCGTGTGCTGCGCGGCTTGCCGCTGCGGTGGTTGGGATCGGCCGCGCCCTCGGGTCGCCGCTTGGGCTGACCGGCTTGCCACTGCGGCGGCTGGGATCGCCCGCGACCTCGGTCGCCGCTTGGGCTGTGCGACCTGCCGCTACAAAGCGGACCGGTCAACCGCGCGGAGCACGCGGCAAGCACGCCTCCCCGAACCGCGCGCTCAGTTCAACACCGCGCGCGTCATCAGGTGGGGCAGCTGCGCGGGGGGCGCGGGCACCGCGTGCAGCTTCGCCAGGAACGCCGCCTCCCGGGTCAGCAGGCGGTGGATCAGCCGCAGCCGCCGCAGCGGGTGCCGTTCCTCCAGCAGTTCCTGCCGGTCGGCCAGCGGGAGCAGGCAGTCCGCGGCCAGCAGGTACGCGAGATCGGCCGGGTGCGTCGCCGGGGCGGGGGGCTCGATGCGGTCGGGATCCAGTGCGGACTCGCGGTACCGCCGGTGCGCGGACCGGGCCGCGCCCGCCAGCCGGGCCGTCGCCTCCGCGGCCGCGGGCGGCAGGCGTTCGTCGTCGAGCCACTCCACTGTGCCCACCAGGTACGGTGCGCGCGTCACGTCGAGGTCGAGCAGCCGGAACCGGCGTTCCCCCTTGGTGAGGATGTCGAACCGGCCGTCGGGCAGGCGCTCGCTCTCCAGCAGCAGCGCCGTGCAGCCGATCTCGTGCACGTGCTCCAGCTTCTCGACCTCCGCGTTGCCCGCACTGCGGAGGGCCACGATCCCGAACCGCCGGTCCGGCACCGCGCCGGTGAGCAGGTCCACGGCGAGCTGCCGGTAACGCGGTTCGAACAGGTGCAGCGGCAGCGCCGCACCCGGCAGGAGCACTGTCTGCAACGGGAACAGCGGGACGGTCACCTGCTTGCTTTCCGGCCGTTCCGCATCGTTCACGGTCTACACGGTACTTCGAAAACCGGTGCGTCGCTCACCGTCGCTTCGGCGGCGGGCGGAACACCGCGAACGGATCCGTCACCTGAATTCCCTCACCGGCGAAGGAGAACAGCGCGGCGGGCCGCCCGCCGCTGCGGCCCGGCGGGGCGGTGTGCCCGGTCGGCACGAGCAGTCCGCGGCGGGACAGCACGCGTTGCAGGTTCGTCGCGGAAACCTTGTACCCCAAGGCCGCGGAGTAGATCTCGCGCAGCGCCGAGATGGTGAACTCGTGTGGTGCCAAGGCGAAGCCGATGTTGGTGTAGCTCAGTTTGGACCGCAACCGGTCCCGGGCACGCAGGATGATCTCGCGGTGGTCGAAGGCCGTGCGCGGCAACGCGTCGACCTCGTGCCACCGCGTGTCCTCGGGCACCTCCGGATCGACGTCGGACGGCACCAGCCCCAGGAACGCCGTCGCGACGACGCGCGGGCCCGGCACCCGGTCGGGGGCGCTGAACACCGCGAGCTGCTCGACGTGCTGCAGCTGCCGGACGTCCACCTTCTCCGCGAGCTGCCGCCGGATGGACGTCTCCACGTCCTCGTCGGGCCGCAACCGCCCGCCCGGCAGCGACCAGCGCCCGACGTGCGGATCGAGGGCGCGCCGCCACAGCAGCACCCGCAGTGTGGCGTAACGCACCTGCACTACGGCCGCCAAAACCTCGTGTGCCAGTGGGGCGCTGCTGTTAATATGGCTTCGCACGGTTTTCGATTATAAGGCGAAAACCCGCAACACGGTCCAGGAGGGCCACATGACTTCGACTCTGCAGGAGCTGACGCCGTACAGCGGGATCGAGCCCGACGAGGCGTGGGCGGAGGAGGTGCGCAGGCTGGCCCGCGAACGCGACGCGGTGCTGCTGGCGCACAACTACCAGTCCCCGGCGATCCAGGACATCGCGGACCACACGGGCGACTCGCTCGCGCTGTCCCGCATCGCGGCCGCCAGCGACGCGTCGACCATCGTCTTCTGCGGCGTGCACTTCATGGCCGAGACCGCGAAGATCCTCTCGCCGGACAAGACGGTCCTGATCCCCGACGCCCGTGCCGGCTGCTCGCTCGCCGACTCCATCACCGGCGCGCAGCTGCGGGCGTGGAAGGCCGAACACCCCGGCGCGGTCGTGGTCTCCTACGTCAACACCACGGCCGAGGTCAAGGCCGAGACCGACATCTGCTGCACGTCGTCGAACGCGGTGGACGTGGTGGCCTCGATCCCCGAGGACCGCGAGGTGCTGTTCTGCCCCGACCAGTTCCTCGGCGCGCACGTCAAGCGCGAGACCGGGCGCGACAACATCCACGTGTGGGCGGGCGAATGCCACGTGCACGCCGGGATCAACGGGCCCGAGCTGGCCGAGCGCGCCGCCGCGAACCCGGACGCCGACCTGTTCATCCACCCCGAGTGCGGCTGCGCCACCTCGGCGCTCTACCTCGCGGGCGAGGGCACCGTGCCGCGCGAGAAGGTCAAGATCCTCTCCACCGGCGACATGGTGCACGCGGCGCGGGACACGAAGGCGCGCAGCGTGCTGGTCGCCACCGAGATCGGCATGCTGCACCAGCTGCGCAAGGCCGCCCCGGAGATCGACTTCCAGGCGGTGAACGACCGCGCGTCGTGCCGGTTCATGAAGATGATCACGCCGGCCGCCCTGCTCCGCTCGCTGCGCGAGGGCGCCGACGAGGTCCACGTGGACCAGGAGACCGCGGCCAGGGCGCGTGCCTCGGTGCAGCGGATGATCGAGATCGGCCAGCCCGGCGGCGGCGAGTGATGAGACCGGTTGGCGACTTTCAGTCGAAAACCCCGGTGTGGGAAGCCCGTGCGGATCTCGTCGTGCTGGGCAGCGGGGTGGCGGGGCTGACCGCGGCGCTGCGCGCGCAGGAGCTCGGGCTGCGCGTGCTCGTGGTGACCAAGGCGGCCGTCGAGGACGGCAACACCCGCTGGGCGCAGGGCGGCGTCGCCGTCGTGCTGGAGGACCAGCACGACGAGGGCGACTCGGTGGAACGGCACGTCGAGGACACGTTGATCGCGGGCGCGGGGCTGTGTGAACCCGATGCCGTGCGGGCGATCCTGCACGCCGGGCCGCGTGCGGTGTCCTGGTTGCGCGCCACCGGTGCCCGGTTCGACCCGGGCGACGCCGGGCTGCTCGCCCGCACGCGCGAAGGCGGGCACAGCGCCTTCCGCGTGATCCACGCCGGCGGCGACGCGACGGGTGCGGAGGTCGAGCGCACGCTCGTCGCCGAGGCGACGGGGCGGCGGCTGCCGGTGCTGGAGCGGCACATCGCCGTCGACGCCCTGCTCACCCCGCTGGGGGCGGTCGCGGGCGTGACGGTGCTGGACCCGGACGGTGTGCCGGGTGTGCTGCGGGCGCCCGCCGTGCTGCTCGCCACCGGTGGTCTGGGCCAGCTGTACCAGGCGACGTCGAACCCCGAGATCGCGACGGGTGACGGTCTCGCGCTCGCCTTGCGGGCGGGGGCGCAGGCCGCGGACCTCGAGTTCGTGCAGTTCCACCCGACGGTGCTGTACACGCCCGGCGCGCGCGGCCGGTGCCCGCTGGTCACCGAGGCCGTGCGGGGCGAGGGCGCGGTGCTCCTCGACGGTGCGGGGAAGTCGGTGATGCAGGGCGTGCACCCGCTGGGCGACCTCGCGCCGCGCGACGTCGTCTCCGCCGCCATCACCCGCCGCATGATCGAGGCGCCTGGCGGCGTCGACGACCACGTTTTCCTCGACGCCACGGGGGTTTCCTCGTTCGCGGAACGGTTCCCGACGGTCTTCGCGGCGTGCCGGGCGATCGGGGTGGACCCCGCGCGTGACCTCATCCCCGTGACACCGGCCGCACACTTCGCGTGCGGTGGGGTGGTCGCGGGCACGGACGGCCGTACGGGTGTCCCGGGTCTGTACGCGGCGGGGGAGGTCGCGCGGACCGGGTTGCATGGCGCGAACCGGCTCGCGTCGAACAGCCTGCTGGAAGGCCTCGTCGCCGGCGCGGGGACGGCTGAGGCGGTCGCGGCGGATCTGGCCGCCGGGCTGCTCGCGGATCCGCGGCAGGGCGTCGTGCGGCGACCAGGCCCGGTGCCCGTCGCCGAGCGCGACGCGCTGCAGCGCGTGATGAGCCGCTACGCCGCGATCGGCCGTGACGCCGAAGGTCTCGCGGTGGTGGGCTCGGTGCTCGACCTGTCCATTGAGGACCGTCCACTGCGGACGCATCGGGACGTGGAGGACGCGGCGCTCACCCTCGTGGCGCAGGCGCTGGTCGCCGCGGCCGAGCGGCGCACGGAGTCGCGCGGCAGCCACGTCCGCGCCGACTTCCCGCACCGGGACGACGGAACGTGGCAACGCAGCCAGCTGATCCGGCTCAGCCCGTCGGGGCAGCCGGTGCTGGCGGACCCGGTGGCGGCGAGAGGAGCGGCATGAGCGACCTGGACCTTCAGGACGTCCGGCGAGTGGTGGAACTCGCGCTCGACGAGGACCTGCGGTACGGCCCGGACGCGACGACGAACGCGACCGTGCCCGAAAGCGCCACGGCGCTGGCGGAGATCACCCCGCGCGTGCCCGGCACACTCGCGGGGGCGCCGGTCGCGCTCGCGGTGTTCGAGCAGGTGCTCGGCGAGGGGTACGAGGTGCTGTCCACGCTGGAGGACGGCAGCAAGCTCGTGCCCGGTGAACCCGCACTGGTGCTGCGCGGGCCGGTGCGTGGCCTGCTGACCGCCGAGCGGACGGCGCTGAACCTGTTGTGCCACCTGTCCGGCATCGCCACCGCGACCGCCGCCTGGGTGTCCGAAGTGGACGGAACAGGGTGCCGGGTCCGCGACTCCCGCAAGACGTTGCCCGGCCTGCGGCTGCTGCAGAAGTACGCGGTGCGCTGCGGGGGCGGCGTGAACCACCGGATGGGCCTCGGCGACGCGGTGCTGATCAAGGACAACCACGTCGTCGCGGCCGGTTCCGTGACGGCAGCGCTGGCCGCGGCGCGGGCGCACGCGGCGGACCTGCCGTGCGAGGTCGAGGTGGACACGCTGGAGCAGCTGGACGAGGCGTTGCGCGCCGGGGCCGACGAGGTGCTGCTGGACAACTTCACGCCCGAGGACTGCGCGCGCGGCGTGCGGCTGCGGGACGAGCTGTCGCCGGAGACGCGGCTGGAGGCGTCGGGCGGGCTGAAGCTGCACAACGCGCGTGAGTACGCGGAGACGGGCGTGGACTTCCTCGCCGTCGGCGCGCTCACGCACTCCTCACCGGCGCTGGATCTGGGTCTCGATCTTCGCTGAGCACCCGGCTAGGGTGGGTTTCCTGAGCGGCGGAGCCGGCGCGGGTTCTGAGGGACGCCTTGACTCGGCTCAGCCGCGGGGAGCGCGCCCGTTCTGGGACGGGTGGGGCGGTACTCGCACCGTCGCGCAAGCCGCTTCTGAACAGTCCCCAGGGTGGCGCCGGGGGGAGAGGGAGCACGACGACCTTGACCCGTGGCTCGAAGTTCCTGCTGGCCTTGCTCCGGCGGGGCGCGCCGGTGCTGGCGTCGACCCCGCGGGAGCTGCCCGCCGAGGTCGGCGATCCGGAACCGGTACCCGCCCTGCGGCGGATGGGGGCGATGGCCGCGTCCGAGGCATCCCCGCCGTCCGACCCGCTCATGATCCGCGCGACGCGGTACGCCGTGCTGCTGCCGCTGGCGTGCCGGCTCGTCGGGTTGCCGCTCACGTGGCTGTGGCTCGTCCTCGGCAACGGCGTGCCGTGGTGGCTGACCGTGGTGGCGTGGGCCGGGACCGTGTTCACGGCGGGGAGCGCGGTGTGGGTGCTGCGGGTGCCGGACCTGCGTGGCCGGTGGACGCGGCTGCTGCTGTGGGTGGACCTCGTGTTCGGGGTCGCCTTGGGGTTGTGGTGCGGGCTGTGGATCCCGTTGGTGTACCTCGCGGGGACGGTCGCGTTGTGGACGATGTGCCGCGGCGTGCTCACCGGGCTCGCGCTCGCGGCGCTGGGGTCGGTGCTGCTGGGGCTCGGCGCGGGGGACGTGACCGGGATCGTCGGGTTGTTGCTGGTGGTGGTGACGGCGGCGGTCGGGTCACTGGTGTTGTTGGGGCTGGCGACGCGACTGGCGTTGGCGATCGGCATGCGGCTCGGGCAGGAGGCCGAGCGGGCACGCACGGAGCGGACGTTGCACGACACCGTGTTGCAGACGCTGGAGGCCATCGCGCTCACCGAGGGCGGGGAGGCGGAGCTGGCGCGCGTGCGGCAGGCGGCCCGCGTACAGGCGCACGAGCTGCGGCGCGCGCTGAACTCGTCCTCGGCGCCGGACGGGCTGGCCGCGGAACTGGCGACGCTGGCGACGGAGATGGCCCGTGAAGGCCTGCGCGCGGAGCTGGCGATCTCCGACATCGGGGACGACCAGCTGTCGGAGGCACGCCGGATCGCCGTGCGTGACGCGGCGCGGGAGGCGCTGCGCAACACGATGAAGCACGCGGGGACGCGGGATGTCGTGGTGCGGATGGAGGAGCGCGACGGCGGGGTCGTCGTGATCACCCGCGACCACGGCGTCGGCTACGACGAGGACGAGCGGCCACCGGGCTTCGGCATGAGCGAGTCGATGAAGGCGCGCCTGGCCGAGGTGGGCGGCTGGTGCCGGGTGGAAAGCCGCCCCGGCCGCGGCACCCGGGTGACGATGTGGGTGCCGCGGTAGGCGGCCGGGGCGCGGCCGTGAGAGGGGGCTGTGGGGGGCGGGACTGGGGCTGACCGCTGCCCCGCTGGACCGCCGCGCGCCACGTTGAACCGCCACCGCCACCGTCGCGCTGCCACCGCCGTGCTGCCACCGCGCTGAGCCACCACCGGCGCGCTGCCACTGCGCTGAGCCGCCACCGTCGCTCGCCGCCAGCGCGCGGAGCTGCCGCCCCGCCCACGCCGCCACCGCCACCGCCGCTGCCACCGCCCCGCCACCACCGTCGGGCCGTCAGCGCGCGGAGCTGCTGCCCCGCCCCCCGCCGTCACCGCCGGGTGAGGCGGACCACGGGGTACTTCCGCTCCCGCTTCGCCTGGTACTTGGCGTAGCGGGGCTGCGCGGCGACGATGCGCTGCCAGGCCTGCTCCCGTTCCGCGCCTTCCAGCCGTTGCGGGGTGACCGGGACGCGGTCCTGCCCGTGCAGCTCGATCGCGGCGCGGTCGGGGTTCGCCATCAGGTTCGCGTACCAGTCCGGGTGCCTGTCGCCGCCACCCGACGCGACGAGCAGCCAGCCGTCACCATCGGCGAACCACGTCACCGGCGTCTCGCGCGCCTGCCCGCTCCGGCGGCCCACCGTGTGCAGGACCAGCATGTCCATCCCCATCATCCGGCCACCCTTTCGCCGGATCTTCGCGGTGGTCCGCACGTTCATCCGCCGCTGGAACCGCAGCGACAACGACCGTAAGAGAGTGTCAGCCATGCGGGCAAAGCTAAGTGCCGCAACCCGCCCGGCGCTTCTTCGTTCCTGATCGATCGGCTCAGTCCACGCCCGGCAGGTGCCGGTTCGCCTGCCGCACGAGCGGTGCCAGCTCCGGGATCTCGACCACTTCACGCCCTGCGGCCCGCAGCAGCTCCGCCCCCTGCGCGTGCACGAACACGTCCGGCTCGCGCCACGCGAACACCACGCGCGGGATGCCCGCGTCCAGGATGTGCTGGGTGCAGGTGATTGGCCGGGACGCCCTTTCACTGCACGGCTCCAGCGAGCTGTAGATCGTCGCCTCCGCGAGGCGGGGGTCGCGGCCCAGCTTGGCCAGCGCCACCTCTTCCGCGTGGTCGTGCGGATCGGTCTCGCCCGAAAAACCCGTGGCCAGCACGTTGTCCGCCGCGTCCGTGATCACCGCACCCACCCGGAAAGTCGTCGACGGCGGGCAGCGTTCCGCCAGCTCGACCGCCTCCCGCAGCCTCCGGTGGTCCCGCGCCGCCCGGCCCGCCAGGTACCGCAGCAGCACGACGTCCCCCAGCTGCCGCGTCTCGACGAGCATCAGCCTGCCCTGCGGGAAGCGCCCCGCGCCCACGAACCGGGGCGCTTCCCGCTGGCCGACGAAGAACGGCGCGACGACCAGGTGCAGCTCGTCGACGACGTCCTCGGTCAGGAACAGCGTGTGGATGGCACTACCGCCCTCCACCATCAGCCGCCCGATGCCCCGCTCGGCCAGGTCCGCGAGCACGCGGTGCACGTCGACCGGGTCTCCCGCGTCCACCACCGTCGCCGCGTCGCCGAGCGAAGCGCTCAGTTCCGGCACGGCGGGAGACGCGGCGTACACGAGCTTCGCCACGTCCCCCGTCGTGAAGAACTTCGCCGCCGGGTCCAGCTTCCCGCTCGTCGTGAGCGTGACCTTCACGGGGCTGGGCCCGGAGCGGGACAGCAAGCGGGGGTTGTCCGTCCGGATGGTGTTCGCGCCGACCAGGATCGCGTCCACGCCGGCCCGCACCTGGTCGACGCGGGCGAAGTCCTCCGGACTGGAGAGCAGCAACCGCTCCTGGCTGGTGTCGTCGAGAAAACCGTCGAGCGACATGGCGGCCGAAGCCAGGACGTACGGGCGCTTGCTCACCCCGTCACTTTCCCACAGCCCCGATCAGACCCCGGCGTTCGACCGGATCCACGAACGGCTGGCGGTCACCTTCGCGTAGTTCTGCGTGCCGTTGGTCTGGTAGCCGGTGTTGTTGCCGGTCGAGCAGACGCCGACCTGCTTGCCGTTGTAGACCTCGGGACCGCCCGAGTCGCCGTGCCACGACGAACCCGTCACACCACGGCTGGCGATCGCCGGGCCGCCGTAGGCGTCGCTGCTCGTGCCGGTCACGCGTACGTTGGCGGTCTTGAGGGTGCTCGACGGCGGGTTCGTGCCCTGCGTGCGGCCCCAGCCGTAGATCTGGTTGGTGGTGCCCGTGGCCGGGTCGCTGTCCGCGAGCTGCATGTACGTCGTGCTGACCGCGCGCGTCAGGTGCAGCAGCGCGATGTCGCCGTACGGGGACGCCAGCTGCCGGTCGACGTCGACGTCGGTGCCCTGCTGGAGGGTCACGCTGCCGACCTTGACGTGCATACCGGGGCTGTTGAGGCAGTGCTGCGCGGTGAGCACCCACTGCGAGGCGATGATCGTGCCGGAGCACTCGAACCCGCCGTAGCTGCTCACGTCGTCCCAGTAGATCTGCGCGCCCCACGGCGCCGAACTCACGGTCGTGCCACCGATGATGAGCGGGGTGGCGGCCTCTGCGGTCGCAGTGCCCGCACCGGCCATGAGGGCCGCCGCGGCGAGGATGGCGCCGGTCTTGCGCATCGAGACCTCCGAGGGGGAAGGGGAAGAGACCTGTCGAAAAGTATTTCGGTCAGAACTTCGCCTGGTACCTACGGAAGTCGGGAAACGCCGTCAGTGCGGCAACGCGAGCGGGAGGGTGCGCCGGACGGCCGCTTCGTGCCGTCCGTACAGCGGCACCACCGGGACCTCCAGCTCGTCCGCGCGGGGGACGCGGCTGCCTGCGACGCGGAACAGGACTTCTTCGTGCAGCCTGCCCTGCGACGTCCGGTGCAGCCGGTACGACGCCACCGTGAAGACGGCGCCCCGCGCGGAAGCGCGGAAAGCGCTTTCCAGATCCGCCCTCGGCGAGAAGCAGGTCTGGACCAGTCCGGCGCCTGACCACGCCCGCCAGCCCTCGTCCACCGCCGTGCCGGGCAGCGGTTCCCCTTGCGCGCCAAGGCTCATGCGCAGTTCCGCGGCGAGTTCGCCCGCTTCGAGCACCGTGGCGGGGTACCCGCGTTCGGCGAGCGCGCCGAGCACGTCCAGCGCCGCCCGGGTCAGCGCCCGGTGCTCGCCGAGCTCACCGGGACCGCGGGACAGCGCCGCGAGCGGGGCGTCGGCGGGGCGGAAGCGCAGGGCCAGCAGGTACGTCCGCTGCCCGCGGTGCGTGCGCACCAGCAGCTGGGCGCCGGAGAGCGGGATCTCGGGGGCCTCGCACGCCTGGCGCAGCACCGCCGTCAGTGCCGTCACGTCCGGCTTGACGCCCGGGTTCAGCCGCAGCACGGCGCTCCAGCCGTCCTCGACGCCGACGGCGCCGAACCGGTGACCGGCCCGGTCGTGGTGCTGGCGCAGCCGGAGGTCCGGCGCGAGCACGAGCAGCGGATCGGTGCCGAGCCTGCGGTCGGTGTGCCGCAGCAGCCGGAAGCGCACCCACGTCAGCGCCCACCCCGCGAGGTGCCGCCCGGCGACGTGGACCGAGGTGGTGCCGACCACGAGCGCCGCGAGCAGCGCCGGGCCCGCCGACGGCTCCAGCGCGCAGAAGACCAGCGCGAGCAGCCAGCAGGCCACCTGCGCGAGCCGGACCGGGAGCACGTGGGAAGCCAGGACCGCGCCGGGGCGGTGCGCCCCGGTGAGGGCGGGAATCCGTGCATCGGCGGTGGTCAAGTTCGACGCCTCTCTTCGATTCCTGGTACAGAATAAACGGCTGTGTCACGATTTCTGTCGGTAGAAATAGCCACAGCCGCCCGTGTGGGGGAGAATCCGCGGGCACGAGCGAGGAGGCGGGATGAACGAGCAGCCGCGGATCAGGGTCAGCGTGGTCGAGGATCATCCGCTCTACCGGTCCGCGGTGGCGCGGGTCCTGGCTGAGGCACCCGACGTGGAGCTGGGCGCGGTCGCCGATTCGGTGCCCCGCTTCGCCGCGGCGCGCGAGCCCGCCGGTTCCGTCGTCGTGCTCGATCTCAAACTGCGCGGGGTCACCGACGCCGCCGCGGTGCAGAAGGTCGTCGAAATGGGGCACAAGGTGCTCGTGGTTTCCGCGCACGCGGGGCAGGACGAGGTGCTCGGTGCCATTTCCGCCGGCGCGCGCGGCTACCTGTCGAAGGACGCCGACGGCGCCGACATCCTGCGGGCGGTGCGGGAGATCGCGGCGGGCGGCACCTACGTCTCACCCGCGCTGGCGTCGTTCCTGCTCAACTCGACGCGCGGGGTGAAGAGCCTGCTGTCCGACCGCGAGCGGCAGGTGTTGTCGCTGGTCGCGGCGGGGGAGCGGGACAGCGACATCGCGGAGGCCATGTCGATCAGCGTCCGGACGGTCCGCTCCTACCTGGAGCGCATCCGCGACAAGACTGGCCGCCGCCGTCGCCCGGAGCTGACGCGCCTCGCGATCGAAGAGGGGATCTCCTAGCCGGGCGGTGAGTTTTCCCGCCGGTGCCGGTCTGTCTGGATGTGGCAGATGACGAGACGCAGGTGCGGGCACTGATCCAGCGGTGGGCGGCCGCGGTCCACGAGGGCGACCTGGCGGGCGTGCTGGCCGACCACGCCGACGACATCGTGATGTTCGACGTGCCGCCGCCCTGCGAAGGGGTGCGCGGCATCGAGGCGTACCGGGCGGTATGGCCGCCCTTCTTCACCTGGCAGGCCCAGGGCGCGCTGTTCGAGGTCGAATCCCTCGACGTGACCGCCGGTGCGGACGTCGCGTTCGCCCAGGCGCTCGTGCGGTGCGGGACGCCGGAGGAACTCGCGGAAAACCCCGCGTTGCGGCTGCGGCTGACCTTCGGCCTGCGCAAACAGCAGGGACGCTGGACCGTGACGCACGAGCACCACTCGTTCCCGGATCTCTCCGGCGAAGCCGCGAACCCGTGAGCCGCCTACGCCGCTACCGCCGCGACCGGCGCGCCCCAGCGCAGGGCGATGCCCTCGCCCCGCAGCACGCGGCGGAACCACAGCAGCGACACGACGATCGCCGCGCCGACGACGCTCCACGAGCCCGCCGTCGACACCAGCAGGAAGTTCCCGACGCTCTCACGCGCGAGGATCCACAACGTCGTCACGCCGTTGGTGAGGAACACCAGCGCCCACAGCAGCGACAGCCGCCGGAACAGCTGCTCGATCCGCGGGTGCTTGCTGAACGCGGCGGGGAACGCGCAGAAGTCGTCGGCGAGCTTCGCGATGAACGGGCGGCCGAACGGCAGCGACGCGACCAGCACGAACGCGATGAGGAAGTTCTGCAGGGTCGGCTGCAGGAAGTAGAGGAACACGCTGCCGGTGACGAGCCCGAGCACGGTGCGCGCCACCAGCAGGCCGGTGGTCAGCAGCAGTACCGCGGGGATCGGCTCGCGGCGCACGACGCGGCGGACCACGGCGAGCAGCGACCACGACAGGGCCGCGATCAGACCGCCGTCGAAGCCGACGAGCGTGAGCAGCAGGTAGAACAGCCCGAGCGGCACGACGGTGGACTCGAGCAGGTGTTTCGCGCCCTGGCGCAGGAGCGCGCCGAAAGCAGGGAGGTGGACGGTCAGGTGCGGGGGCATCGGACTCGCTGTCTTGTCTCGCGGGGGTGCGGGAGGCCGCCCACAGTACCCGGCGAACCTGTGAGATCAGGGTTGGGTCCGGGTAACGCTTCCGGGAAATTTCCGGATCCGGGAAGCCGCGGCCGGTGGTGTGATGTTCCGGTAGGAGGGAGGTGAGCCGATGGACGAGCAGTGGACCGACCTGCTGGTCGCGGTCCCCTCGGCGGTGGCGGGGGCCGCGCTGATGGGACTCGCCTCCGCGGTGCAGGCCAAGGCTTCCCACCAGGTCCGCACGAGCGCGACCCTGAACCCGCGCCTGCTGGTCGACCTCGTGCACCGGCCGCTGTGGCTCGTCGGCATCGCCGCGACCATCGGGGGGCTGCTGCTGCAGGTGCTGGCGCTCGGCTTCGGGCCGTTGCTGCTGGTGCAGCCGCTGCTGGTGACCGCGCTGCCGTTCGCGAGCGGGTTCGCCGCGTGGCTCGACCGGCGCAGGCCGGATCCGGTGGTGGTGTTCGGGACGCTGGTGTGCGTGGCGGGGTTGTCGGCGTTCCTCGCGTTGGCCCGGCCCACGGGCGGGTCGACCGAGATGGTCGCCAACGCCGGGCCGCTGGCCGTCGTGCTGACGCTGGTCGCGCTGGGCGGGATCGGGCTGTCGACGGTGCTGCGCGGGCCGGGCCGGGTGCTGGGGCTCGCGCTGGCGACGGGGGTTTGCTACGGCGTGACCGCGGGGTTGCTGAAGGTCGTGGCGGGGCAGTTGCGTGAGGGTGCGGGGGTGCCGTTCACGCACTGGGCGCTGTACGTCGTCTGCGTCATCGGGCCGATCGGGTTCCTGTTGTCGCAGAACACGTTCCAGCAGGGGCGGATGATCGCGCCGGCGCTCGCGGTGATCACGACGAGCGACCCGCTGATCGGGGTCGCGATCGGGATCGGCTGGCTGGGCGAGTCCGCGGCGACGGGTGCGGGGGTGCTGGCGGGCGAGGTGCTCGCGGCGGGCGTCATCGTCGCCGGGATCGCGATCCTGTCGCACCGCAGCAGCCACCTGGTGGCGCCACCGCGGACGGCGGGAGTCAGCCCAGGCGCCGGTTCGCGAGCGCACCCGTCGCAGCGCGTGCCTTCTCGGTGACCGCCGGGTCGACGTCGACGACGAGCAGCTCCGGCCCGGCGCCCGCCTTGGCGTGCACGTGGCCGAAGCCGTCGGACGCGGTGGAGTGACCGATGCCCGTGGGCGCCTTCGGGTTGACCTGGGTGCCCGTCGCGGCCGGGTCGGCCTGACCGCAGCCCAGCACCCAGCAGCCGGTGTCGAGCGCGCGGGCGCGCACCAGCACGTCCCACTGCTCGACCTTGCCCTCGCCCGCGCCCCACGACGTCGGCACGACGATCGCGGACGCGCCCTGGTCCGCCAGCCGGCGGAACAGCTCGGGGAAGCGGATGTCGTAGCAGGTGGCGAAACCGAGCGTGACGCCGTCGACCGTGGTCGTGACGGCCTCGGTGCCCGGCGCGACGGTGTCGGACTCGCGGAAGCCGAACGCGTCGTAGAGGTGGATCTTGTCGTAGCCCAGGTGCTGCCCGAGACCGGTGATGAGCAGCGTGTTGCGGACGCGCCCGTCGTCGCTGGGCGTGAACATGCCCGCGACCAGCAGCACGTCGTGCTCGTTCGCGATCGCGGCCACCGACTTGGCCCACGGGCCGTCGAGCGGTTCGGCGAGCGGTCCGAGCGGCACGCCGAAGCGCACCATGGCGGCCTCGGGGAAGACGACCACGCGCGCGCCCTCGGCGGCGGCGCGGGCGGTTTCACGGCGGATGAGCTCCAGGTTCTCCGCCGGGTCCTCACTCGACGTGACCTGACTCAGCCCGATCCGGAGCACGGCTACCTCCCTGGTCGTGTACGGCTTCCCCCTCCGTACCCTAGACCCATGCTGAACCGCACCGACCTGCGTGGAAAGGTCCCGTCCGCCGCCGAGCTGCGTGCCACGCTGCCTCGCGCCGAGATCGACGTGGATGCCGCGCTGCATCAGGTGCGGCCGGTGGTCGAGGCGGTACGCGACCGCGGTGTCGAAGCCGTGCTGGAGTACACGGAGAAGTTCGACCGCGTGCGCCCGTCCAGCGTGCGCGTGCCCGCGGACGCGCTGGCCAAGGCGCTCGAAGAGCTGGCCCCGGAGGTCCGCGCCGCGCTCGAGGAGTCCATCGCGCGGGCCCGGAAGGTGCACGCCGACCAGCGCCGCGAGGACGTCACGACGCAGGTGACCGAGGGCGGCACCGTGACCGAGCGGTGGGTGCCGGTCGAGCGCGTCGGGCTGTACGCGCCGGGCGGGCTGGCGGTGTACCCGTCGAGCGTGGTGATGAACGTCGTCCCGGCGCAGGAGGCGGGCGTCGGCTCGCTCGTGCTGTGCACGCCGCCGCAGGCGGAGTTCGGCGGCAGCCCGCACCCGACGACGCTCGCGGCCGCGGCGCTGCTGGGCGTGGACCAGGTGTGGGCCGTCGGCGGCGCGCAGGCGGTCGCGTTGCTGGCGTACGGCGGCACGGACACCGACGGCGGCGAACTGGTGCCGGTGGACCTGGTCACGGGGCCCGGCAACATCTACCTGACCGCGGCCAAGCGCATGCTGCGCGGGTTGATCGGCATCGACTCCGAGGCGGGCCCGACCGAGATCGCGATCCTCGCCGACGAGACCGCCGACGCCGGGCACGTCGCCGCGGACCTGATCAGCCAGGCCGAGCACGACACCCTCGCCGCGAGCGTCCTCGTCACCACCTCGCCGGAGCTGGCCGACGCCGTCGACGCCGAGCTGGCCGCCCGCGTCAAGGCCACCAAGCACAGCGAGCGCGTGACGACCGCGTTGCAGGGCAAGCAGTCCGGCACCGTGCTGGTGTCCACTGTGGACGACGGGCTGCGCGTGGTGGACGCGTACGCGGCCGAGCACCTGGAGATCCAGACGGCGAACGCGCGCGAGGTCGCCGCGCGGGTGCGCAACGCGGGCGCCGTGTTCGTGGGCCCGTACGCGCCGGTTTCGCTGGGCGACTACTGCGCGGGCTCCAACCACGTGCTGCCCACCGGTGGGTTCGCGCGGCACTCGTCGGGGCTGTCGGTGCAGAGCTTCCTGCGCGGCATCCACGTCATCGACTACAGCGAGCAGGCGCTGCGCGAGGTCTCCGGCAAGGTGGTCGCGCTGGCCAACGCCGAGGACCTGCCCGCACACGGCGAGGCCGTGACGGCCCGGTTCGAGGGGGAGAAGTGAGCGCGGACGACGTGACGCTGGCGGACCTGCCGCTGCGCGACGACCTGCGGGGCCGCTCCCCGTACGGTGCGCCGCAGCTGGACGTGCCGGTCCGGCTCAACACCAACGAAAACCCGTACCCGCCGCCGCAGGAGCTGGTGGACGACGTGACGGCGGCCGTGCGTGAGGTCGCCGCCGGGCTGCACCGCTACCCGGACCGCGACGCGATCGCGCTTCGGCAGGACCTGGCGGACTACCTGTCGGTGTCCACGGGTGTGCTGCTGTCGGAGCGGAACCTGTGGGCCGCCAACGGGTCCAACGAGGTGCTGCAGCAGATCCTGCAGGCGTTCGGCGGGCCGGGGCGCACGGCGCTCGGGTTCGAGCCGTCGTACTCGATGCACCCGATCATCGCGGCCGGCACGCGCACCGAGTGGGCGCCGACGCCACGCCGTGAGGACTTCACCCTCGACACCGCGGCAGCCGCCCGGATCGTCGCCGAACGCAAGCCGGACATCGTGTTCGTGACGAGCCCCAACAACCCGACCGGCGGGTCGATCCCGTTGGCGGAGCTGGAAGAGGTGCTGAAGGCGGCGCCGGGCATCGTCGTGGTGGACGAGGCATACGCGGAGTTCTCGTCGCAGCCGAGCGCGGTTTCGCTGCTCGACGCGTATCCCGCGAAGCTGATCGTGTCGCGCACCATGAGCAAGGCGTTCGCGTTCGCGGGCGGGCGGCTGGGGTACCTGGCGGCCGCGCCCGCGGTGGTGGACGCGCTGCAGCTGGTGCGCCTGCCGTACCACCTGTCGCTGCTGACGCAGGCGGCCGCGCGGGCGGCCCTGCGGCACGCGGACGCCACGCTCGCGTCGGTCGCGAAGCTCGCGGCGGAGCGGGACAGGGTGGTGGAAGCCTTGCTGGGGCTGGGTTTCACCCCCGTGCCGAGTGACGCGAACTTCGTCCTCTTCGGACGCTTCGCCGACGCGAAGGCCAGCTGGCAGTCCTATGTGGACCAAGGGGTGCTGATCCGCGACGTCGGCATCGAGGGGCACCTGCGGGTGACCATCGGCACCCCGGAGGAGAACGACGCCTTCCTGGCGGCGAGCAAGGAGGTCCCCCGGTGACCCGGGTCGGCAAGGTTTCGCGCACCACCAAGGAATCCTCGATCGAGGTCGTGCTCGACCTCGACGGCACGGGCCAGGTGGAGATCTCGACGGGCGTGCCGTTCTACGACCACATGCTGACGGCGCTGGGCGTGCACGGTTCGCTGGACCTCAAGGTCGAGGCCACGGGTGACGTGCACATCGACGCGCACCACACGGTCGAGGACACCGCGATCGTGCTGGGGCAGGCGATCCGCCAGGCGCTCGGGGACAAGAAGGGCATCCGCCGCTTCGGTGACGCGTGGATCCCGATGGACGAAACGCTCGCCCACGCGGCGATCGACGTCTCCGGGCGGCCGTACTGCGTGCACACCGGCGAGCCGGAGGAGTTCAACACCTTCACGATCGGCGGGAACTACCCGTTCGTCCTGACGCGGCACGTGTTCGACTCGCTGGCGTTCCACGCGCAGATCGCGCTGCACGTGCGGGTGCTGTACGGCCGCGACCCGCACCACATCGCGGAGGCGCAGTACAAGGCGCTCGCGCGGGCCCTGCGTGCCGCGACGGAGCCGGACCCGCGCGCGGGCGGCATCCCGTCGACCAAGGGCGTGCTGTGAGCAAGGAGATCGTCGGCGTCCTGCTGCTGGCGGAGTAAGACCGGTCTGGCAGCCGAGATGCAGGATTCTTCTAACCGGATGACTGGCACGATCGTGACTCCTTGGCTGGCGGCGAAGGACTTTCATAGCTGCCGTTGAAGCTTGTACAGTCTCTCTTCGTAGCTACTGGGGAGGGATGATTGCCATCGCAAGCGGATCTGAGTTGGAACAGCATCTTGTTGATCTTCATGCCGGTGCAGAAAAGGCGATACGGGCTTCCGTGTCGGACCACTCGTCCGCACTTGGTCGTCTACTCCAGCTCGATCTCGACATCAAGGCCTGGGAAGAGTGTCTGAGGCAACGTCCCGAGACCGCTTTGCTGACGTCGGCGCGACGAAACCTCGCGTACGCGATTTATTGCGCGGCCTCTGGGCTCTACAGTCAGGCTTACGCCAGTGTCCGGCTCTTTCTGGAATTGAGTTTCGCCGCTGTTTACTTTTCGGCCCATGAGCTTGACCGGCGGAGATGGGTCGCGGGACGCTACGACTTCTCTTGGTCGAAGGCATTGGATGAGCAAGACGGGGTTTTGGCTACAAGGTTTGTGCGTGAATTTAACGAGGACGCCGGACGGCATGCTTCAATATTTGCGGAAAAGGCGGCTGTGAGTTATCGCTCCTGCTCGGAGTATGTACACGGTAAGGCGACACATGTTGCCGCGCTTCCCGATAGTCTTTCTTTCTCGGGTTCTGTACTGACTTCTTGGTCTGAAATATCGATCCAGGCAGCTGAAAGTGTGCTGTATCTACTTCTCTGCCGATACGGAGGAGAGCTCCTCCCCTCTGACGACGGAAAGTTGGAGCAAGGTTTGGAAGCGCACTTTTCGCATCTCAAATATGTTCGCTCGTTTCTTGGTCTTCCTGTCGACGACGAGGGGTAGTCGTGTCATCTGAGTTGTTTTTTCGGTCGGAAGACCTTACTCAGGAAGAGGTGCTGACCCACCTTGTGGAGACTGACAGTGATAGGAAGATAGTTGACTCTCTCAAGGGGCGGTCTCCTGTCATTTTGCGAGGTAGTCGCGGCGTTGGTAAATCCTTCTTGATGCGAGTTGCCGAAGTGCAGCTGTCCCATGCGTTGAAGGAGCAGCGTGTCTTGCCGGTTTATGTTACCTTTGCCCGCGCGAGTCTGATCGCGAAACCCACTCCTGAACGTTTTCAGGCGTGGATGCTGGCAAAAATCTGCAATCGACTGATTAGGGCGGCTGCATCTTTTGGATTTACCCTCCCGGCGGGAAGTTCGATCAAAGCGATCCGCGGCACCTCCTCGTCGAACATTTCGCGACTCGAGGCAATTGAAGCACAACTAGAGGAATCATGGAAAGGTGTCGAGTCCTCTGACGACCTGACTGGCGTGCCCGATGTTGATGTGCTCAAAGACGCCGTCGAAGATCTATGTGATGCCGCGAATCTTCGACGGGTTAACCTCTTTATAGACGAAGCTGCACATGTCTTCATTCCCGAGCAGCAACGCCAGTTCTTCACTTTGATGAGGGATCTACGCAGCCCGTATATAGCGGTGAAAGCTGCCGTCTACCCCGGGGCAACCGCTTTTGGTGAATCATTTCAGATGACACATGACGCCACTGAAATGAGTGTGGATCGCCCGATCGTTGAAGACGACTATGCGCGTTCGATGCGAGAGATTGTGTACAAACAGGATGACGGCTATAGAAAAATTATTGCGAGAGAGGGTGAGGCGTTCGACACTCTTGCTTTTGCGGCGACTGGAAACCCTCGCATCTTGCTGAAGACTCTCTCGCGAAGTACTCCCCTTAAC
Source organism: Amycolatopsis sacchari (assembly GCF_900114035.1). GTDB lineage: Bacteria > Actinomycetota > Actinomycetes > Mycobacteriales > Pseudonocardiaceae > Amycolatopsis_E > Amycolatopsis_E sacchari. Next base: position 28,801 of record NZ_FORP01000035.1, read on the forward strand.
AGGCGGAGAGTTCAAGAGGTTGTGAAAAGTTACTATCGTGAAGAAATATGGTCTGAGCACTCGAAGTTGGCCGAGAGGTATCCTGGGCATCGCCAGTTGATTGACTGGGGTCGCTCGTTCATGGAAGGTAATGTTCTGCCCGCGCTCTTCGAGCGCAACGAGGGGCGTCCCCATGAAACGTCGTCTCATATCTGGATCCATAGAGATGCGCCAGAGGTGGTGCGGGAAGCGCTCCGGCTCCTCTGTTACAGTGGCATCTTGCAAGAAGGCGTTTCAGGAATCCGTGCGACCCGCAGCGAAATCGGAACACGCTACATGGTCAACCTGGGTTGTCAATTTGCCCTTGCGAAAGATCCCGTAGTTTACGGCACCGAGGTTCGTCGGCTCTTGTCTATCAAGCGCATGGTCGAATTTGGTGCAAATCATCCAGCGTTTCGTGCAATTCAGAATTTCTCGCTGGATGGACTGGAGTCAAGCAACAATGAGGCCTTGCGCGCTCGACTTGAAGCTCCCGCGTCGAAACTTGATGTGACCCAGTTTCAACATAAGAAGCTGGGTGAGCTGGGGCTGAAAACTATCGGCCAAGTTCTGGCCGCAGGGGAGGATACCTTTAAGAAGGCGCACTACGTTGGGCCGACGAGGGCGCGACAGATGCGAAATGCCGCTGTCGCCGCTGTTCTTGAGTATCTCTCTGGCTGATGGGGCAGTGGCGGTTGGTCTTCGAGGCGCATATATCCTTCGGTTCCCGCTGCGACTGTCTAGGCCTCGAGGAGGGCGTGCTGTGAGCAAGGAGATCGTCGGGGTCCTGCTGCTGGCGCTCGCCGGGTTCCTCGCGGGTGGCGTGTACAGCACGTGGAAGAACTCGCGGGCCCTGGCGGGGTTCCTGCTGGTCGCGACGCTGCTGGCGTTGGGCGGCGCGATCGCGTGGATCGTCGGCTGACCGCCTAGACCTCCACCGGTTCGCGCTTGTCCAGGCGCTTCGTCAGCGCTTCGCCCTCGACGTCGACGTTCGGGAGTGCCCGGTCGAGCCAGCGGGGCAGCCACCAGGCCTTCGCGCCGAGCAGCGCCATCACCGCGGGCACGATCGTCATCCGCACCACGAACGCGTCCACCAGCACGCCGAACGCCAGCGCGAACCCGATCGACTGGATCAGCGTCGTGTCCGCGAGCACGAACCCGGCGAACACGCTGATCATGATCAACGCCGCCGCGACGACCACGCGTGAACCGTGCCGGAAGCCCTGCGCCACGGCCTCCCGCGCCTCGGTGCCGTGCACGTACTCCTCGCGCATGCGCGTCACCAGGAACACCTGGTAGTCCATCGCGAGCCCGAACAGCACGCCGATCAGCAGGATCGGCAGCATGCTCATGATCGGCGCCGTCGACTTCACGCCGAGCAGGTCGTCGAGCCAGCCCCACTGGAACACCGCGACGACCGCGCCGAACGTCGCCACCACCGAGCCGAGGAAACCGAGCGTCGCCTTCAGCGGCACCACCAGCGACCGGAACACCAGCATCAGCAGCAGGAACGCGAGCCCCACGATCAACGCCAGGTACGGCAGCATCGCGTCCGCCAGCTTCTCCGACACGTCGATCTGCAGCGCCGTCTGACCCGTGACGGCCAGTTCCGTGCCGTCCGCCTGCGCCCGGATGTCGCTCACGAGCTGTTCGGTCTGCTCGCTGCTCGGCCCGCTCTTCGGGATCACCGTGAACATCGCCGTGTCGTGCTGCGGGTTGAACTGCGGCGGCGTCACGGCGGCGACGTCCCCGAGCCGCGAGACGCGCTCGACGGCCGCCGTGGTGTTGGCGTCCGTGGCATCGGAGATCACCACGATCAGCGGGCCGTTCACGCCCGGCCCGAAGCCCGAGGACACGATGTCGTAAGCCTTGCGCTGCGTGGAATCCGGCGCCGCGGTCGCGTCGTTGGGCAGCCCGAGCTGCATGCTCAGCGCCGGCACCGCGACCACGAGCAGCCCGGCGACGGCGGCGATCAGCACCGGCACGCGGTGCCGCGACACGAACCGCGCCCAGCGCTCGCCGTGCGTCGCGCGGGTCCGCTGCTTGCGGGCGCGCTTGCCGAGCACCTTGCGTCCCGCGAAGCCGAGCACGGCGGGCAGCAACGTCAGCGCGATCAGCACGGCGACGGCGACGGTCGCCGCGGCCGCGACGCCCATCTGGCCGAGGAACGGGATGCCGACGACGGTGAGCCCCACCAGCGCGATGATCACCGTCAGTCCGGCGAACACCACGGCGGAACCGGCGGTGCCGACGCTGCGGGCCGCCGCCTGTTCGGGATCGTGCCCCTCGCTCAGTTCGTGGCGGTAGCGCGAAACGATGAACAACGCGTAGTCGATCCCGACGGCGAGGCCCAGCATCAGCGCCAGGATCGGGGTGTTGGAGTTCAGCTCGGTGAACCCGGAGACGGTCAGGATCCCCGTCATGCCGACGCCGACGCCGATCAGCGCCGTGAGCAGCGGCAACCCGGCGGCGAGCAGGGAGCCGAACGTCACGGTCAGCACGATCGCCGCGACGACGACGCCGAGCCCTTCCGTGGCCCCGGTTTCCGGCATGCCCTCGATCGCGTCACCGCCGAACTCGACGGTCAGCCCGGCCTGGCGCGCCGGTCCGGCCGGCGCCATCACCGCCTCGCGGTCGCCCTCGGTCAGCTCGTACGCCTGCACGCCGTAGCTGATCTGCACGAGCGCCACCCGGCCGTCCGGCGAGACCATCTTCGACTGGAACGGATCGGTCACGGCCCGCGCCTTCGGTGCCGTTTTGAGACGCTCGACGAGCCTTTCGACGGTCGCCTGGTTCACCGGATCGGTGAGCTTCTGCCCGGCGGGTGCCTCGACCGCGACACGTGCCGTCGCGCCGCCGACGCCGGCCTGCGGGAAGCGCTCCTTGAGGTGGTCGATCGCCCGCTGCGATTCGGTTCCCGGGATCGTCACGGAGTTCGTGAGCTGGCCGGACAGGGTCAGCGCGCCCAGTCCGAGGCAGGCCAGCAGCACGGCCCACACGGTGGCCACGAGCCAGCGCCGGCGGAAGGAGAAGCGGGCGAGTCGGTACAGCAGGGTGGCCACGAGCACGCCTCCGTTTTCAGTCCATCGGGTGAGGATCCACGCTAGCCGATCGGCAAGTGGCTGTCCAAGCCGATCGGCTAGTGGTGTGACTAGCCGCACGGCTAGCGCCTGTGTGGTTGCCGGAGGCGGGGAGGGCACGTACCCTCGGCCTGTTCACTGGGAGGGTGCGATGACAGCCGGGACGGCCCCCGCGACCGCGGGCGGTCAGGAGGACACACGGACCCGCCTGCTCGCCACCGCGTTACGCCTGTTCACCGAGCACGGCGTGGAAGCGACGTCGCTGCAGATGATCGCCGACGCGCTGGGTGTGACGAAGGCGGCGGTCTACTACCACTTCAAGACGAAGGACGAGATCGCCGGCGCGGTCGCCGAACCGGGGCTGCGCGAGCTGGAGGTCGTCCTCGAAGAGGCGTCGCGGCTGCGGCGGCGTGGCGCGCGGGTGGACCACCTGCTGTCCGGGTTCGTCGACGTCGTGGTGCGGCACCGGGCGCTGATCGCGTTGTTCGCACGCGATCCCGGGGTCACGCGCGCGCTCGCGAACTCGTGGTCCGAGGTGCTCAGCATCCGCATGATGGAGCTGTTCGCCGGGCCGGAGGAGGACGAGAGCCGCGTGATCGCCGCACACGCCGCGATCGTGGGCATCGCGCTCACCGGCGGTGCGCCGCAGTTCGCGGAGATGGACGACGACACGTTGCGCGGGCACCTGCTGGAGGTCGGCCGCCGGTTGCTGGGGCGGCCGCGGCGGAGCGCGTGAGCCGTCATGGCCCGCCTTACCGAACAGGACTCCGCACCGGCAAGCGGTTCCACGACGCCGCGATCGGCGGGCGATCCCCGATTATGTCGTGGTCCCGGGCTCGCCGAGCGGCTCCGCGGCAAGCACCTCACCGCGGCGACCGCGCTCGTCGGCGGCGGCGGGCACGTGCACGGGAAGATCGTGATCAAGCTGTAGGCACTACGCCCCGCCCTCGACGGCCGGCTTGAGCCGCCGCGCGCCGGGGCCGAAGCGGGACATCTGGTCGTCCTGGTTGTACAGCCCGCACACGCGCAGCGAAAGGCAGCCGCAGCCCACGCAGCCGGTCAGCCTGTCCCGCAGGCGCTGCAACGCGTCGATCCGCGCGTCGAGCTCCTCCTGCCAGTTCCGGGACAACCTCGCCCAGTCCGCCTTCGTCGGCGCGTGGTCCTTCGGCAGCGTGGCGAGCGCGGCGCTGATCTCCTCCAGGCTGAGCCCCACCCGCTGCGCCGCCCGGATGAACGCGATCCGCCGCAGCACCGACCTCGGGTAGCGGCGCTGGTTGCCCGCGGACCGCTCGGACGAGATCAGCCCGCGGTCCTCGTAGAACCGCAACGCCGTGTGCGGTACGCCGCTGCGTTCGGCGACCTGCCCGATGCTGAGGTGGTCGGCAAGCTTGGTCACGGTGCCAGCCTAGCCTTGACCTCAACCTAAGTCGAGGTTGCACGGTGGCGGCATGACGACCACCACGCCGGACCCCACCGCCCTGCTCACCCGCATGACGGGCGACGAGAAGCACCTCGCCGCCGCGACGTCCACTTTGGACGTCATCGCCGTGCTCTACGACCGCGTGCTGAACATCTCGCCCGGCGCGGTCCGCGACCCCCGCCGCGACCGCTTCCTGCTGTCGAAGGGGCACGGGCCGATGGCCTACTACGCGGTGCTCGCCGCCAAGGGCTTCCTGGACCCGGCGGAGCTGGACGACTGGGCCTCGGTCCGCTCGCGCCTGGGCATGCACCCGGACCGGATGCGGGTCCCCGGCGTCGAGATCTCCAGCGGCTCGCTGGGCCACGGCCTGCCCCTCGCCGTGGGCACCGCGCTGGGCCTGCGGGCGCAGGGGTTCACCGGCTCGAAGGTCGTCGTGCTCGTGGGGGACGCCGAACTCGACGAGGGCTCCAACGGCGAGGCGATCGTGCTCGCCGCCCGCTTCGGGCTCGACGCGCTCACCACCGTCGTGATCGACAACTCCTCCGCCACGCACGGCTGGCCCGGCGGCATCGACCGGCGTTTCGCCGTCGAGGGCTGGGCGACGCGCACCGTCGACGGGCACGACCGCGACGCCCTGTACGCCGCTTTCACCGAACCCCACCCAGGGCAGCCGCTGTGCGTGGTGGCCGTCGTCGAACCGAAGGAGAGCTGACCCGTGCGGGAAACCTTTCTGTCCACAATGGAGGAAGCGCTCGACGTCGATCCCCGCGTGGCGCTCGTCCTCGCCGAGATCTCCGTCGCGCAGGTCTCCGGGGCGGCCCGGCGCCACCCCGACCGCGTGATCAACGTCGGCATCCGCGAACAGGCGCTCATCGGCGTCGCGGGCGGCCTCGCGCTGGCCGGGATGCGGCCCGTCGCGCACACCTTCCCGCCGTTCCTCGTCGAGCGCCCGTACGAACAGGTCAAGCTCGACCTGACCCACCAGGGCGCCGGCGCGGTGCTCGTCTCCTGGGGCGGGTCCTACGACATGTCCACCGCCGGGCGCACGCACCAGTCGCCGGGGGACGTCGCGCTGCTCGACACCATCCCGGGCTGGACCGTGCACGTGCCGGGCCACGCCGAGGAAGCCCGGCGGTTGCTGCTGGAGTCCCTGCCCGGCGACGAGAGCGTCTACCTGCGGCTCAGCGGTCAGACGAACGCCCGCCCGCACCTGGGCAGCGGGTTGCAGGCGCTGCGGCGGGGCCGTGCGGGCGTGGTGCTGGCGGTGGGCCCGATGCTCGACCGCGTGCTCGCGGCGACGGAGGGGCTCGACGTGACCGTGCTGTACGCGCACACCGTCCGGCCCTTCGACGCCACGACACTGCGTGCCGCGATCGGTTCCGCCGCCGACGTCGTCCTCGTGGAGCCCTACCTCGCGGGCACCTCTGCGCACCTCGTGGCCGAGGCGCTCGCCGACGTGCCGCACCGGTTGCGCTGCCTCGGCGTCCGGCGCGACGCCGAAGTCCGCGTCTACGGCACCCCGGAGGACCACGACGTGGCACACGGGCTCGATGTGCCTTCGCTCACCCACACGATTCGCGAGTTCTACGGGCACCTGTGAGCGCCCCCTAGACTGGACGCGTGAGTCGCGTCGTGATCCTGGATTACGGTTCCGGGAACCTCCGTTCCGCCGAACGCGCCGTCCGCCGGGTCGGCGCCGACGTCGAGGTGACCGCCGACCCGAAGGCGGCGCTCGAAGCCGACGGGCTGGTCGTGCCCGGTGTCGGTGCCTTCGCCGCCTGCATGGCGGGGCTGCTCTCGGTGGGCGGGGACAAGATCATCGGTACCCGGCTGGCCGGCGGGCGGCCCGTGCTCGGCATCTGCGTGGGCATGCAGATCCTGTTCGAGCGCGGGGTCGAGCACGGTGTCGAGTCGCAGGGCGCGGGTGAGTGGCCGGGCACGGTCGAGCGCCTGCACGCCGAGATCGTCCCGCACATGGGCTGGAACACCGTGCGCGCGCCGGAGGACTCGCAGCTGTTCGCGGGCCTCGACCCGGACACGCGGTTCTACTTCGTGCACTCCTACGCGGCGCGGAAGTGGGAGCTGGACTCCGGCCTGCCCGGGCAGCAGCCGAAGGTCACGTGGTCGCACCACGGCGAGGACTTCGTCGCGGCCGCGGAGAACGGCCCGCTGTGGGCCACCCAGTTCCACCCGGAGAAGTCCGGTGACGCGGGCGCGCACCTGCTGGAGAACTGGCTCCGGAGCCTTTGACGGCGCCTTTGAGCAGGTCAGCTATCGTGGCGGCGTGACTTTCACGCTCCTTCCCGCCGTTGACGTGGCCGATGGCCAGGCCGTCCGGCTCGTCCAGGGCGAAGCCGGCACCGAGACCTCCTACGGGGACCCGCTGGAGGCGGCCCTCGCGTGGCAGCGCGACGGGGCGGAGTGGATCCACCTCGTGGACCTCGACGCCGCGTTCGGCAAGGGCTCGAACCGGGAGCTGCTGGCGGACGTCGTCGCGCGGCTGGACGTGCAGGTCGAGCTGTCCGGCGGCATCCGCGACGACGAGTCGCTGAAGGCGGCGCTGGCCACCGGTGCCCGCCGCGTCAACCTCGGCACCGCCGCGCTGGAGGACCCGGAGTGGACCGCGAAGGCCGTCGCCGAGTACGGCGACCGCGTCGCGATCGGGCTGGACGTGCGCATCACCGAGGCGGGCCACCGGCTCGCCGCGCGCGGCTGGACGCAGGACGGCGGTGACCTGTGGGAGGTGCTGGAGCGCCTCGACCGCGACGGCGCCGCCCGTTACGTGGTCACGGACGTGAGCAAGGACGGCACGCTCAAGGGCCCGAACCTGGAGCTGCTGAGCGAGGTCGCCGCCCGCACCGACGCCCCCGTCATCGCCTCCGGCGGAGTGTCCAGTTTGGACGACCTGCGGGCGCTGGCCCGGCTGTCCGGCGACGGCGTCGAGGGCGCGATCGTCGGCAAGGCGCTGTACGCGGGCGCGTTCACCCTGCCCGAGGCGCTGGCCGCCGTCCGCTGAGGCGCGGACCGGTCAGGCCTCCGCGAGGCGGATCGCGACGCCGACGACGCGGTCCTTCGGGCCGCGCAGGCGGCTGAAGAACATCGACACCCGGCCCACGACGCCGTACTTCCGCGCGATGGCGTGCCGCACGTGCTCGGTGCCGGCCTCGTCCAGCAGGCGGGCCCGCCCGGTGAACTCCGGCCCGTGCGTCCGCCGTCCACGCAGGTCGCACGCCTGCACGCGGACCATCCCGTCGCGCCGGATGCGCTTGACCTTGCCGGACTTCCGCTCGGTCCACACCGCGAGCTCGCCGTGGTAGGGCGCGGCCCACACCGGCGTCGCGACGGGTGTGCCGTCCTTGCGGTAGGTCGTGATCAGCACGTACTTCTCGGCCATCAGCCGCTCGATCCCCGCAGTCATGCCCGCCACTATGGACCGACTTCGCCGAACCGGGCCAGTGCGAGCGCCGCGGCGACCGCGGCCGCGAACCCGGCGACCGCGAGCCAGCCGAACCCCGGCCGCGTCGTGTCGCCCAGCGCGAGCACGCCGATGAGCGACGGCAGCACCGTCTCCCCGACGACCATCAGCGCCGTCGCCGTCGTCACGCTGCCGCGTTGCAGCGCCGAGGCGTAGAACAGCATCCCCAGCGCGCCCGCCACGCCCACCGCGTACAGCGCCGGGTCGGCGAAGAACGCGCCCACGCTGTTCGTCGAGATGGTCCGCCCGGCCAGCGCGACGAGGGCGAACTGCAGCCCGGCGACCAGCCCGAGTGTCCACGGCACGCGTCCCGCCGCGAACCCGAGCAGGCCCAGCACGGCCGTCGCCACGAGCAACGCCACGTGGAACCCCAGCCCCACGGGAGCGGACCCCTCGCTCTGCGCCGACGCGCCCAGCAGCGCCAGCCCCGCGCACACCGCCACGACGGCCGCCCACTCCCGCGCGTGCAGCCGGGCGCCGATCGCGATCGCCGCGACGGCCGTCACCGCCAGGCTCGCCGCGAGCGCGGCCTGCACGACGAACAGGGGCAGCACCCGCAACGCGACCAGCTGCGCGAGGAACCCGACCACGTCCAGCGCGGTGCCCACGACGTAACGCCACTGCCGGAACACCCGCACCAGCAGCCGCGGATCCACCCCGCCCTCGCCGACCGCGACCGACCGGGCCGCGACCGCCTGCAGCACCGAAGCCACCCCGTACGCCACCGCCGCCAGCACCGCGCACAGCAATCCCCACCACATCCCGGCAAGCCTACGGCGCGCCCTCGGAACCGCCCGGCGACAGGCACCGGTGCGCAGGGTTCGGGGTCTGCGGCGCTACGACGCCACCTGGGAGTTGCTGCACTGGAACCCGCTGTCCGCGGCCACGTTCGGCGATCCGGCGCTCCGCGGCCTGGAGGACCGGTGTCCTCGGGAAGGTCGGTCCCGTCGAGGAGTACACCGGACGGGCCGACGGGACGGTTCGCCGACCGAGCGGGCAGCCTCCCGTGGGGAACCCCTTAAGCTGGAGATATGTCCGTAGCCGTGAGGGTGATCCCCTGCCTGGACGTCGACGCAGGCCGGGTCGTGAAGGGCGTGAACTTCGCCGACCTGCGCGACGCGGGTGACCCGGTGGAGCTGGCCGCCCGGTACGACGCCGAGGGCGCCGACGAGCTCACCTTCCTCGACGTCACCGCCTCCTCGGGCAACCGGGAGACCACGTTCGACGTCGTGCGCCGCACCGCCGAGCAGGTGTTCATCCCGCTCACCGTCGGCGGTGGCGTGCGCACGTGCGAGGACGTCGACCGCCTGCTGCGCGCGGGCGCGGACAAGGTGAGCATCAACACGGCGGCCATCGCGCGGCCGGAGTTCCTGCGTGAGGCGTCGCACCGGTTCGGCGCGCAGTGCGTCGTGCTGTCCGTGGATGCGCGCCGCGTGCCCGAAGGCGGTGAGCCGACGCCGTCCGGTTTCGAGGTGACCACGCACGGCGGCCGTCGCGGCACCGGCATCGACGCGGTCGAGTGGGCCGCGCGCGGCGAGGAGCTGGGCGTCGGCGAGATCCTGCTCAACTCGATGGACGCCGACGGCACCAAGGACGGGTTCGACCTGGAGCTGATCGAGCGGACGCGGAAGGTGGTCCGCGTGCCCGTCATCGCGAGCGGTGGCGCGGGCGCGGTCGAGCACTTCCTGCCCGCGGTGCGCGCCGGGGCCGACGCCGTGCTCGCGGCCAGCGTGTTCCACTTCGGACAGTTGAAGATCGGCGACGTCAAGGAATCCCTGCGCGCCGGGGGAGTCGAGGTCCGGTGAAGCGCCTCGAAGTGAAGGTGACGGTCGGGCTGCTGCTCGGGCTGGGCCTGGCGTACCTGGTGCTGGGCATCGTCATCGTGACCACGTCCGAAGCCTCGCCGCGCACGCTGCTGCTGCCGGTCGCGAGCGTGGTGCTCGGCGGGCTCGTCGCGGGCGGGCTGGTGCTGCGCATGCCCTCCGCGCGGTTCTTCGGGTTCGCCGTCACCGCGCTGCTGGCGCTGCTGCACGCTTTCCTGCTGCTCGCGAGCGCGGTGCTGTGGTTCAAGGTGTTCTCCGGCCTGCTCGCGGCCGGGTACGTCTACGCGTGGGTCCTGCTGAACTCCGCCCCCGTGCGCCGCCACCTGCTCGGAGATGCCGCGTGAGCCTCGATCCCGCACTGTCCGCCCGGCTCAAGCGCAACGCGGACGGCCTGGTGTGCGCCGTCGTCGTGGACCACGCGACCTCCGACGTGCTGATGGTCGCCTGGATGAACGACGAGGCGCTGGAGAAAACGCTGACCACCCGCCGCGGGACGTACTACTCGCGCAGCCGTCAGGAGTTGTGGGTCAAGGGGGAGACCTCGGGGCACGTGCAGCACGTGCGCGAGGTGCGCCTCGACTGCGACGGTGACACGGTGCTCGTCCGCGTGGACCAGACCGGTCCCGCGTGCCACACGAACACCCGCACCTGCTTCGACACCGACGAACGGTTGCTCCTGGCCGACGACCGCGGTTGACCGCGGAAAGACGTTCGCCTCGATCTTCCGGGTGAACTTCCGATCTCGTTGTCTGATTCGTTGCCAAGCCCGCCCCTCTCCGGGGAATGTATGGGGGACCAAAAACGATCTCCCCGTTTCCGGAAAGGTGCGGTCATGAGCGATACGCAGTGCTATTACGGGCAAATGCGCGGCAGGGCGCGGCAGTTGGTGAGCAAGCTGGACGACGCGATGAACGACCTCGTGCTGGTCGAGGCCGCGGTGGAGGAGGTTCTCCGCGCGGACATGGACAACCCGGGTGAGCTGTCCACAACGGACGGTGCGGATCTGCGGCAGTTCCTGGATTCAGCGCAGCTCGCCGTCCGGGCGGCGGAGCGCATCGCGAACGAGCACGTGCGGGACGTGGAGCGCGCCATGCAGCGGCTGGGGCTGATGCCGGAGAAGGTGAGCGCGTGAGTCAATTCGAACGTGTGGAACCGAGGTCGCCGGTGAGGTAACGCTGCAGGGTCGGGGCGACGGCGGCCACCACCGTTTCCACGTCGGCCGAGGCGAGCGGTTCGAACCCGGCGACGTAGCGCACCATGCCGATGCCGATCAGCTGGGAGGCGCACAGCGTGGCGCGCAACTGGGGGTGGTCCGCCTCGATCCGGGCGACGATCCGGCTGAGGACGTTCTCGATGAGGAAGTCGCGCAGCCCGATCGTGGCCTGGTCGTGGCCGGCGAGGCTGCGGACGAGCGCGGGGAAGACGCCGCCGGCGGAGGAGTCCCACACGGAGACGAACCGCCGGACGATCCGTTCGCCGAGCGTGTCGAGGTCCCCCTCGACGAGGGTCGAGACGACCACCTGGGGGTCGAACGGGAACTGGAGCACGGCCTGGGCGAACAAGGCGTCCTTGCCGCCGAACCAGTGGTTGACCATGGCCGCGTCGACCCCGGCCCGCGCCGCGATCGCCCGGACGGTGGCGCCCTCGTAGCCGCTCTCGGAGAACACCGCCCGCGCGGCCTCGAGCAGCGCCGCGCGGGTGTCCTGCCCGCCGGGCCGCCGCCCGCGGCGCTTGCCGGTGTTCGGTTGCTCTGCCGTGCTCACCGCTCCATCATGCCCTGCGGCACAGGGGAATTCGACGTGGGATGAATTGTGTCGGCGGTGGGGGTTGGGTGGTGCTGCTGTGTGGGCGGGCGGTGGTCCGGGCGGTGGGGGATCCGGTGTGTGGGCGGGCGGTGGTTCGGGCGGTGGGGATCCGGCGGGATGGCCGGTGCGTGGTCGGTGAGGCGTGCCGCGCGGCAGGCTGGCAAGGAATCCCCCGCCGACCCACGGCACCGCCCAGCCTTACCCGGCGAAGCAGCCCTCCCGTCATGGCAAGCCCCCACCCGAGCCGATCCCCGGCACCGCGATCACCCCCGCCCGGCATGGCAGGGCCCCCGCCACCGCCCGCTCCCGGCATGGCAAGGCCTCCGCGCCGCCCCACCTGGCCGACCCGCCACGGCCCATCGGGCCCGGCCCGCGACAGCTCCGCCCGCCAGGGCAAAGCCTCACCGCCCCGCCCGCCGAGCCCGGCCCGCGACGGCCCCCGCCCGCCACGGCAAGGCCTCCGCGCCGCCCCACCGCACCGCCGCCCACTGGGCCCGGCCTCGCAACAGCCCCACCCGCCACGGCAAGTCCTCCGCGCCGCCCCGCCGGGCGGACCCGCCACGGCCCACCGGGCCCGGCCCGCGGTAGCCCCCCACCCGCCACGGCAAGTCCCCCACCGCACGGCCCCACCGGCCCCACCCCGCCACGCCCCACCCACCCCAGCCCCCACAGCCCCTCCCATCCCCGGGCACCCCGCTCCCCCCGCGGGTGAGCCCGCTTGCCTGCCTGCCGAGGGCGCGCTTCCCGTGGCTAGGCTTTCCGCATGGTCGCTGTCCACTCCGCGAATTCCGCATCCGGCGGGCTCGGTGCCGTGAGCCCCGCCCGGGACGAGTTCCGCGCGCTCGCCCAGGACCGCCGGGTCATTCCGGTCGTCCGGCGGCTGCTCGCCGACGGGGAGACCCCCGTCGGCGTGTACCGCAAGCTCGCCGCGGACCGCCCCGGGACGTTCCTGTTCGAGTCGGCGGAGAACGGCGAGTCCTGGTCGCGGTGGTCGTTCATCGGGGTGCGCAGCCCGGCCGCGCTCACCGTGCGCGACGGCGAGGCCGTGTGGGTGGGCACCCCGCCCGTCGGCCTGCCCACGGAGGGCAACCCGCTGCAGGTGCTGCGGGAAACCGTCGCCGCACTGCACACCGAACCGCTGCCCGGCATGCCCCCGCTCACCGGCGGCATGGTCGGCTACATCGGCTACGACGCCGTCCGCTGGCTGGAGAAGCTGCCCGAGCTGGCCGAGAAGGACCTCGACATCCCCGAGCTGACCATGCTCCTGGCCACGGACCTGGCGGCGTTCGACCACCACGAGGGCACGGTCACGCTCATCGCGAACGCCGTGAACTGGGACAACTCGCCCGAGCGCGTGGACGCGGCCTACGACGACGCCGTGCGCCGCCTCCAGGAGATGACCGAGCAGCTGCGCGAACCCGCCCCCTCCACGACCGCCGTCTTCTCGCGGCCCGCGCCGGAGTTCCGGCGGCACCGCACCAAGGAGGACTACCACGCGGCGGTCGAGGCGGCGGTCGAGGCGATCAAGGCCGGGGAAGCGTTTCAAGTCGTGCCATCGCAACGGTTTGAGATCGCCACGCAGGCCGACGCGCTCGACATCTACCGCGTGCTCCGCACGTCCAACCCCAGCCCGTACATGTACCTCCTGCGACTGGAGGGCTTCGACATCGTCGGCTCCAGCCCGGAATCCCTCGTTACCGTCCGCGACGGCCGCGCGACCACGCACCCCATCGCCGGCACGCGCTGGCGCGGCGTGGACCCCGAGGAGGACGCGCAGCTGGCGAAGGACCTGCTGGCCGACGAGAAGGAACGCGCCGAGCACCTGATGCTCGTCGACCTCGGCCGCAACGACCTCGGCAAGGTGTGCAAGCCCGGCACCGTCCGCGTGGTCGACTTCTTCACCATCGAGCGCTACAGCCACGTGATGCACATCGTGTCCACCGTCACCGGCGAGCTGCGGGACGACCGCACGGCGTTCGACGCCGTGACGGCCTGTTTCCCCGCGGGCACGCTCTCCGGCGCGCCGAAGGTGCGCGCGATGGAGCTGATCGAGGAGCTGGAGCCGGTCCGCCGCGGGCTCTACGGCGGAGTCGTCGGCTACCTCGACTTCGCCGGGGACGCCGACACGGCGATCGCGATCCGCACCGCGCTGGTGCGCGACAACGTGGCTCACGTGCAGGCGGGCGGCGGTGTCGTGGCCGACTCGGTGGCCGACTACGAGGACAACGAGTCGCTGAACAAGGCGCGCACCGTGCTCTCCGCGGTCGCCGCCGCGCAGACCATGGCCCCCGCCAGGGCGCTGGACCCGGCCGATGACGCAGCCAACGCCCAGTAAGCGTCCACTGTGGACAGTAGCGGTGCTGCTCCTGCTCGGGGCGGCGGCGCTGTGGGGTGCTTCGCGCCTGGTCTGGTCGGCGGAGCAGCACGACCGTGGCGTCCGCGGCGTCGTGCTGGAAACCCACACCGGTGCGCAGGTCCAGGGCGCGCTGGTGCCGCTGGCCGTGCTCGCGGTCGCCGGGGTGGCGGGCGCGGTGGCGACCGGCGGCTGGCCCCGCCGGGTCCTCGGCGTCCTGCTCGCGCTGGCCGGGCTGTGGGCCTGCTGGCTCGCCGTCGACGGGCTCTCGTTCGGCGGTTTCCCCGCCGGGACACCCGGATGGCAGATCTTCACCGGACGCGGACTCGCGTTGCTGGGGGGAATTCTCGTGCTCCTCGGCGGGTTGATCGCCACCAGGAAGGCGGGCTCCATGCCGCGACTGGGCGCACGCTACGCGGCACCCAGCGTGAAGAAGACCGCCCGTGACCCCGACACGGAACTGTGGGAGGCGCTCTCCGAAGGCGAAGACCCGACTGACCGTTGACCCGGAACCGGCCCGTGACTGTGCGCGGGTTAGCATCTTTTCTGCGGGAAGGGGAAGGTGTTTGTGAGCCAGCTTTCGAGTGAAAACCTGGATGCGCCTGGGAACGGGGGCACCCGGTGAGCGTTCTCGAAGAAATCATCGCCGGTGTCCGCGCCGATCTCGCCGAGCGCGAGAAGGCACTGCCGTTCGACGAGTTGAAGGTGCTCGCCGCCAAGGCCGCCCCGCCGCGGGACGCCGCCGGTGCGCTGCGCGAGTCGTCGATCGGCGTGATCGCGGAGGTCAAGCGCCGCAGCCCGTCCAAGGGTGAGCTGGCCCAGATCGCCGATCCGGCGGCACTCGCGAAGGACTACGAAGAGGCGGGCGCCCGCGTCATCAGCGTGCTCACCGAGCAGCGGCGGTTCGGCGGCTCCCTCGCCGACCTCGACGCGGTGCGCAAGGCCGTTGACGTTCCGGTGCTGCGCAAGGACTTCATCGTCAGCCCGTACCAGGTGCACGAGGCCCGCGCGCACGGCGCGGACATGGTGCTGCTGATCGTGGCGGCGCTGGAGCAGAACGCACTGGTCTCGCTGCTGGACCGCGTCGAGTCGCTCGGCATGGCCGCGCTCGTCGAGGTGCACAACGCCGAGGAGGCCGACCGCGCGCTGGAGGCCGGGGCGCAGGTCATCGGCATCAACGCCCGCAACCTGCACACTCTCGAGGTGGACCGCGACGTGTTCGGCAGGCTCGCGCCGGGGCTGCCGTTCGACGTGACGAAGGTCGCGGAGTCCGGGGTCCGCGGCCCCGGTGACCTGATGGCGTACGCGGGCCACGGTGCCGACGCCGTCCTGGTCGGCGAGGGGCTCGTCGCCTCGGGTGACCCGAAGGGCGCGCTGGTCAAGCTCGTCACCGCCGGTTCGCACCCGGCCTGCCCGAGGCCGAGCCGATGAGCGAGGCGCACAACGAGCACGACCCCGACGAGCGCGGCTACTACGGCCCGTACGGCGGGCGGTTCATGCCGGAGGCGCTGATCGGCGTCGTCGACGAGGTGGCCGCCGAGTACGACAAGGCCCGCACCGACCCCGACTTCGTCAACGAGTTCAACCGGCTCCTGCGGGACTACGCCGGCCGCCCGTCGCTGCTGACCGAGGCCCCGCGCTTCGGCGAGCACGCCGGCGGCGCGCGGATCTTCCTCAAGCGCGAGGACCTCAACCACACCGGCTCCCACAAGATCAACAACGTGCTGGGCCAGGCGCTGCTCACCAAGCGGATGGGCAAGAAGCGCGTCATCGCCGAGACCGGGGCCGGCCAGCACGGCGTCGCCACCGCGACCGCGTGCGCGCTGCTGGACCTCGAGTGCGTGGTCTACATGGGCGAGGTGGACACCGAGCGGCAGGCGCTGAACGTGGCGCGCATGCGGCTGCTCGGCGCCGAGGTCGTCCCGGTCAAGACGGGTTCGCGCACCCTGAAGGACGCGATCAACGAAGCGCTGCGTGACTGGGTCACCAACGCCGACACCACGCACTACCTGTTCGGCACCGCGGCCGGGCCGTACCCCTTCCCGACGATGGTCCGGAACTTCCACAAGGTCATCGGCGAGGAAGCCCGCGCGCAGATCCTGGAGCAGACCGGCAGGCTGCCGGACGCCGTCGCCGCGTGCGTCGGCGGTGGTTCCAACGCCATCGGCATCTTCCACGGCTTCATCGACGACCCGGACGTCCGGCTCGTCGGCCTGGAGCCGGGCGGGGAGGGCGTCGAGACCGGTCGCCACGGCGCGACGCTGACCAAGGGCACGCCCGGCAACCTGCACGGCGCGATGACGTACCTGCTGCAGGACGAGGACGGCCAGACGATGGAGTCGCACTCCATCTCGGCCGGGCTGGACTACCCGGGCGTCGGTCCCGAGCACTCGTGGCTCAAGGACACCGGGCGCGCCGAGTACCGCCCGATCACGGACGCGGAGGCGATGGAGGCGCTCCGGCTGCTGTCGCGGACGGAGGGCATCATCCCGGCGATCGAGTCGGCGCACGCGCTGGCGGGTGCCATGCAGCTGGGCAAGGAGCTGGGCCGCGAGGCGCTGATCCTGGTCAACCTGTCCGGGCGCGGTGACAAGGACATGGACACCGCCGCGAAGTGGTTTGGTTTGGTCGACGGGAAATGACGCTCAAGGAGATGTTCGCCCGGACGCGGAGCGAGGGCAGGGCGGCGCTGGTCGGCTACCTGCCCGCCGGCTACCCGAGCGTCGAGGGCTCGAAGGACCTGCTCGCCGCGATGATCGACGGTGGTGCGGACCTCGTCGAGGTCGGCATGCCGTACTCGGACCCGGTGATGGACGGGCCGACGATCCAGCTCGCCGCGGACACCGCGCTCAAGCAGGGGTTCCGGCTCAAGCAGCTGTTCGAGGTCGTCGAGTCGGTGTCGGCGCGCGGCGGCCGGGCCGTCGTGATGACGTACTGGAACCCGGTGCACCGCTACGGCGTCGACCGCTTCGCGCGGGACCTGGCGTCCGCGGGCGGGCTGGGCATGATCACGCCGGACCTGATCCCGGACGAGGCCGCCGAGTGGATGGCCGCGTCGGAGGAGCACGGCCTGGACCGGATCTTCCTGGTCGCGCCGTCGTCCTCGGAGGAGCGGCTCGACCTGACCGCGCGGGCGGCCTCGGGCTTCCTGTACGCCACGGCCGTCATGGGCGTGACCGGGGCGCGGGACCAGGTCGGCGCGGGTGCCGCGGAGCTGGTGCGGCGAGCGCGGGCGCACACGGACCTGCCGATCGGCGTTGGCCTCGGCGTGCGGTCCCGTGAGCAGGCGGCGGAGGTCGCCGGGTTCGCGGACGCGGTGATCGTCGGCTCGGCGCTGGTGACGAAGGCCGCCGAGGGTGCCGAGGCCGTGCGGGCGCTGAGCGCCGAGCTCGCGGAGGGCGTGCGGCAGCCGGTCGCGGCCTGACGAAAATCCGTGGCCGGGCGCGGGCCGTCGCGGGCAGAGTGATCGCATGGAACTCGCGCAGGTCAACATCGCCCGGCTCAAGGCCCCGCTGACCGATCCGCAGCTGGCCGACTTCGTCGCCGCGCTGGACCCGGTGAACGCGATCGCCGACGCCGCACCGGGTTTCGTGTGGCGGCTGCAGACCGAGGACGGCAACGCCACGGCGGTGCGCGCGTTCGAGGACGACGGGCCGGAGATCATCGTCAACATGTCCGTGTGGCGTTCGGTCGAGGACCTGGCCGCGTTCACGTACTCAGGGCAGCACCGCGAGCTGTTGCGGCGCCGGCGCGAGTGGTTCGAGCGGATGCGGGAGGCGTACACCGCCTTGTGGTGGGTGCCCGACAGGCACCGGCCGGGCACGGCGGAAGCCGAGGAGCGCATCCGGCACCTGCGGGAGCACGGCCCGACGCCGCACGCGTTCACGTTGAAGGTCACGTTCTCGCCGGAGTCCGACGCCCCGGCGCCCGGCTGGCGGTGCCTGGCGTGAGCCGCGTCGTCTCGGTGAACGTGTCGGGCGACGGCTCCGACACCGGTATCGACAAGCGCCCGGTGACGGAGCCGGTCCGGGTGTCCGCGCCGGGGCCGCTGGGCACCGGGGGCAGCGGGCTGGCGGGCGACGTGATCAAGGACCTGCGGTACCACGGCGGCGACGACCAGGCGGTGTACGCGTACGCGCGCGAGGATCTCGACGAGTGGGCCGCCCAGCTCGGGCGGACGCTGACGCCGGGGATGTTCGGGGAGAACCTGACCACCGCCGGTCTCGACGTGACGGGCGCGAAGATCGGCGAACGCTGGCGGATCGGCGACGACGTGGTGCTGGAGGTTTCCGCGCCGCGCACCGCCTGCCGCGTGTTCGCGAAGTGGCTGGGCGAGAAGCAGTGGGTCAAGCGGTTCACGCTGCACGGGAAGCCGGGCGCGTACCTCCGGGTGATCGAGCCGGGGGAGATCCGCGCGGGCGATCCGGTGACGGTCGTCTCGCGGCCCGCGCACGACGTGACGGTGGGGTTCGCGTTCCGCGCGCTGCTGCGGGAGCCGGAGTTGCTGCCGGAGCTGGTGGTCGCGGAGGCGTTGCCGGGGCCGGAGCTGCGCAGGGCGCGCAAGGCCGCCGCGGGCCGGCCGGGCGGGGCGTGAAAAGCTGGCGGCATGGCCAAACCGTCACCCCTCCAGTTGCGCAACCTGGTACTGGCTGTGCTGATGCTCCTGGCCGGCGGCTGGAACCTGTGGCGCGGCGGTCCGTGGTGGCTGACGGCCATCTTCGGGGTCGGGTGTGTCCTCGCGGTCGCGTCGGCGTTCCTCAACCGCCCTGCCGACTGACCGGACCGCCGGGCTTCACGCCGTTCTGTGACCCGGGCAGGCTACGGTGGCCCCGTGCACACGGTGTTCCTCGCGACGATCCCCAGCCCGGACCGGGGCGTCTGGTACCTCGGACCGATCCCGATCCGCGCCTACGCCCTGTTCATCATCCTGGGCATCATCCTCGCCATCTGGTGGGGTGAGCGCCGCTGGCAGGAGCGCGGCGGCACCAAGGGCACGGTCGTGGACATCGCGGTGTTCGCCGTGCCGTTCGGCATCATCGGCGGGCGGCTGTACCACGTCATCACGGACGCGGAGCTGTACTTCGGGCCCGGCAAGGACCCGGTGAAGGCGCTCTACATCTGGGACGGCGGCCTCGGCATCTGGGGCGCCATCGCGCTGGGCGGTGTCGGGGCGTGGATCGCCTGCCGCCGCAGGGGGATCCCGCTTCCGGCGATGGCCGACGCGATCGCACCCGGGATCGTCACGGCGCAGGCCATCGGGCGCCTCGGCAACTACTTCAACCAGGAGCTCTACGGCGCGCACACGTCGCTGCCGTGGGGTCTGGAGATCTACCAGCGCTTCGACCCGGACAACCCGGCGATCCCCGACCAGGGGCCCGACGGGGTGGCCTTCGGGCACATCCCGCTGGCGGACAGCCCGGTGCAGCCGACGTTCCTCTACGAGCTGCTGTGGAACCTCGCGGTGGCCGCACTCGTGGTGTGGCTGGACCGGCGGCTCAAGCTGGGGCACGGGCGGGCGTTCGCGCTGTACGTCGCGGGCTACACCCTCGGTCGGTTCTGGATCGAGCTGCTGCGCTCCGACCACGCGAACGAGATCCTCGGCCTGCGGGTGAACGTCTGGACGTCGGTACTGGTGTTCCTCGGCGCGATGATCTACTTCGTGGTCGCCCGCAAGCGCGGCCCGCGCGAGGACCCGGAACTCCTCGCCACGGTGAAGCCGGAGCCGGAGAAGGTGAACTAGCCGAACCACGCCGGGCACGACAGCCTGGAGCGGCGGAAACGGCCGTGCCCGCGGCGAACTGGACCACGCGCCCCGGCTCGTGGCGGGCACCAGTGTCAGCGTGACGACCGGCAGCAGGCAACCGCCGCCGTCGCAGACCGCGACGGTGAAGCCGGAGCCGGAGAAGGTCAACTAGCCGAACCACGTCTTCACGGCGGCGTCGAGCGCTTCGGAAACGGCTCGTGCCTGCGGCGAACTGGACCACGCGCTCCGGCTCGTGGCGGGCACCGGCGTCAGCGTGACGACCGGCAGCATCGGCAACGCCGCGGGCGTCCGCAGGATTCGCCGGTGCGGCAGCAGGCAACCGGCGCCGTCGCAGACCGCGACGGTGAAGCCGGAGCCGGAGAAGGTGAACTAGCCGAACCACGTCTTCACGGCGGCGTCGAGCGCTTCGCCGCCAGCCCAGGCGATGACGCCGTCGGGACGCAGCAGCAGCGGGCCGGGGGTCGTGACGGTGAGTGCGTCCACCCGGTCTGTCACGGGAGCGGACGGCGTGAGCAGCAGGCCTCGGCCCGTCGTCATGTGCTCGTACAGATGTGACACAGCGCCGTCGACGGCGACTAGTTCGAGGTCGGCGCAGTGCTGTCCGACCGGCCCGGCCGCGGGGTAGGGGAACGGGTAACGCAGGTTCACCCCGGACAGCAGGTCGGCGAAGTACCGGTTCGCCTCGGGGAGGTCCATCAGGTCCGCGACGATCTCGCGGAGCGCGTCCACGTGCGGGCCCGGCGCCAGCAGCGCCGACTGCGCCCGCGTGTTGCGCAGGACGGCTTCGCCCGCCGGATGCCGTTCCCGCGAGTAGGTGTCCAGCAGCGCCTCGGGGACGTCACCGCGGATCACGGCGGCCAGCTTCCAGCCGAGGTTCACCGCGTCCAGCAGCCCGAGGTTCAGCCCCTGCCCGCCGCTCGGTGAGTGCACGTGCGCCGCGTCGCCCGCCAGGAACACCCGGCCGCGGCGGTAGGTGTCGGCCTGGCGCGCCTGGTCCCCGAACCGGCGGCTCTCGGAAACCTCCTCGACGACCACGGACCGGCCTGTCACGCGCTCGATCGCTTCGGCCAGTTCACCGGGCGTGACGGGGCCTTCCGGCTCGGAGTCCCGTGCGGGCTCCTGCACCCCGGCCATGCCGTGGCCGTGCAGGAAGGTGCCACTGGGATACCGGCCAGGCGCGGGGACTTCTCCGGCGAACCGCACCCGCCCCGCGATCATCCGGAGCAGCGCCGGGGTGCCGGGAAAACCGAACCCGGCCAGCTTGCGGACCGTGCTGCGCCCGCCGTCGCACCCGGCGAGCCACGGCGCACGCCACCGCCGGCCGCCCGCCACCACCGTCACCGAGTCCACAGTGGACTCGAGCGCGTCCACCTCGTGCCCGCGCAGGACCCGCACCCCGAGGCGTCCGGCGTGGTCGGCGAGCAGTCGTTCGAGCTGGGGCTGCCAGATGTAGGTGCCGCGCCTGCCGGGATCCGGCACGAGCTTGTGGATGTTCGCGAAGTGGCCGAGGTGGCTGCCGTGGTCGCGGGCGAAGTCCCGCACGCCGTCCTCGTGCGCGGCGTCGAGCTGGGGGCCGAGGCCCCGGCGCCGCAGCGCTTCGGTGGCGAGCACGCCGATGCCGCGTGCCTTCGGTTCCCCGCTGGGGCCGGGCAACCGCTCCAGCACGAGCGCCCGCACCCCGCCGAGGGCGAGTTCCGCGGCGAGGCAGAGGCCCACCGGCCCCGCTCCGACGACCAGCACGTCAGCGTCCACGAGGTCCTCCTTAACTTGTTAAATGCTACGCTGCCCTGAACTAGTTAAGGTGTCAAGGAGGCGTGGTGGCGGTCGACGTCCGGAAGGCGGTGCGCGTCGCACTGGACCTGCTGGAGGCGGAGGGGCTGGACAAGCTCACCGTGCGCCGGCTGGCCACGGCGCTCGGGGTCAAGGCGCCCGCGCTGTACTGGCATTTCGCGAGCAAGCGGGCGCTGCTCGATCACCTGGCGGACGCGATGGTGGCGCCGGTGGTCGACCGGCTGCCGCCGCCCGGCGGGCCCTGGCTCGAGTGGGTGGAAAACGCGGCCACGGCGCTGCGCGGCGCGCTGCTGAGCCATCGCGATGGCGCGCGCGTGGCGCTCGGTGCGGACCTGGTCGTCGCCCGTTCGCTCGGGGAGTTCGCCGAGCGAACGGTGGAAGTCCTGCACACAGCGGGGTTCTCGCTCGCCGACGCCACCCGCGTGGCCGGGGTGCTCGTGCAGTTCGTGCTCGGCCGGGCCGTCGAGGAGCAGGCGCGGCCGGACCCCGCGCGAGAGGCCGCTGTGCTGCCGTCGATCCCGTTCCCGTTGATGGTGCGGGGGATGCGTGAACGGCACGAGGCGGGTGCGACCGCGGAGGACGATTTCCGGTTCGCGCTGGGCATCCTGCTCGCGGGGCTGAGGTCCCTGCGTTAGAGGTCCGGCAGTCCGAGGTCGAGGTTCGGCGCCTGGAGTCCGCCGTCGACCTCCAGCACCTTGCCCGTGACGTACGCGCCCGCGGGTGAGGCGAGGAACAGGATCGCCGCGGCGACGTCCTCCGGGTCCCCGATGCGGCGCAACGGCGTGGCGGACTCCATCCGCTCGCGGATCTCCGGGTTGCCCGTCACGAGGTCGAGCGCGGACGTCGTCACCGAACCGACCGCGATGGCGTTCACGCGGATCTTCGGCGCGAGGTCGAACGCCGCCAGGCGCGTGTAGTGCGCGAGCGCCGCCTTCGCCGTGCCGTACGCCGCGAAGCCGCGTCCCGCGATGCGGCCCATGTTCGACGAGATGTTGACCACCGCGCCGCCGCCGGCTTCGAGCATCGCGGGCGCGGCCGCCGTGGTCAGGGCGTGCGCGGTCGCGACGTTGAACCGGAAGGCCTCCTCCAGGAACTCCGCCGTGCTTTCCAGCAACGGCCGCGGGTACGTGCCGCCGACGTTGTTCACCACGATGTCCAGCCGCCCGAACGCCTCCACGGCGGCGGTGGCGAGCCCGGCGGCGGCCGCGGGCTCGCTGAGGTCCGCGGGCACGACGTGGGCTTTCCGGCCGGTGGCGACGATCCGCTCGGCCACGGCCGCGAGATCCGCCTCGGTGCGGGAGGAGACGACGACGTCGGCGCCCGCCTCGGCCAGGGCGACCGCGGCCGCCGCGCCGATGCCGCGCCCGGACCCGGTGACGACGGCGACCTTGCCGGACACCCGGAAGCGATCCAGGATCATGGCCGGAACTGTAACAGGTTCTACCGCCGGGCGGAGGTCGCGAGCGCGCGGCTCGTCCCCGCCGCCGCCTCGGCCACGGCGTCGACGTCCGGCGAGTAGCGGCTCATGAACCCGCTCAGGTGCAGTACCGCGAACCCGTGTGCGGCCGCGATGTGCTGCTGCAGCAGGTCGAGCGCCGCCTGCGCGTCGCCCGTCAGCTCCAGCGCGATCGGCAGCAGGACGTCCATCACCGCGCGGCCGGCGTCGCCGAGCGCGGGATCGGCGAGCGGGCGCAGCTGCTCGGCGAAGATCAGGTCGAACCCGGCGCGGTGCCGCACCACGAACCGCACGTAGACCGCCGCGGTCGCCGCAAGCGCTTCCGCCGGGTCGGCGGTCTCCCGCACGGACGCGCGCAGGTCGGCGGCGAGCACCTCCGCCGCCCGGGTCGCGGCCGCCTTCAGCAGCGCCAGCCGGGTGGGGAAGTGCCGGTAGGGCGCGCCGGGGCTGACGCCGGTGCGACGAGCCGCTTCGGCGACCGACAACGCGTCGATCCCGCGCTCCGCGATCAGCGTCAACGCCGCTTCGACGAGCGCGGCCCGGAGGTCGCCGTGGTGGTAGCTCTCGCGCTTCGGCACCCGACCAGAGTAATGTAAGAAGGGTCTTACATTTTTCGGAAGGAGTCCCGATGACGGGAATCGAAGGCAAGGTCGTCGCGATCACGGGTGCCGGCAGCGGGATCGGCGAGGCGACGGCGGTGCTGCTCGCCGAGCGCGGGGCGAAGGTCGTGCTGGGCGCACGGCGCGCGGAACGCCTCGAGGCGGTGGCCAAGCGCATCGGGAACGACGGCGGGGAGGCGGCCTTCGCGGTCACGGACGTGACCCGGCGCGAGGACCTCGCCGGGCTCGTGGAGGTCGCGCGGGAGCGGTTCGGCAGGCTCGACGTGTTCGTGAACAACGCGGGTGTCGGCCTGATCTCGCTGATCGACGAACTGCGCGTCGACGACTGGGACGAGATGATCGACGTGAACCTGAAGGGGGTGCTGTACGGCATCGCGGCGGCCCTGCCGGTGTTCCGCGCGCAGGGCTCGGGCCAGTTCGTCACGATCGCCTCGACGGCGGCGTACCGCACGAAGCCGGTCCAGACGGTCTACTCGGCGACGAAGGTCGCGGTGCGCACGGTGTGCGACGGGCTGCAGCAGGAGGCGGGCGACAGCCTGCGGGTCACCACCATCTCGCCGGGCATGATCTCGACGGAGTTCGCCGAGCGGATGGACCCGGAGGTGCGGGCGCAGATCTCCGCGAACATGGCGGACATCGGCATCACCCCGGACGCCGTCGCCCGGGCGGTCGCGTTCGCGGTGGAACAGCCCGACGACGTGGACGTGAGCGAGATCGTCGTGCGCCCGACGGCGCAGAGCTGAAGCCGGGTGGCCCTCCCCCCGCCCCGATCTTTGAGTGTTCACGGCCGATCCGTCGCGTCAAGGGCGCTCAGTGTGAGGGTGTGGGTGGGCTGTGGCTTGGTGGTTATGGTCCGGTTTGGTTGCGTGGTGACTGGCAAGGGCGCTGCCGCCGTGTGGGGTTG
>NZ_FORP01000056.1 GCF_900114035.1 Amycolatopsis sacchari
CCGCCGCCATCTGGCACAACCGCGCCACCGGCCAACCCGTCACCCGATCCCTCACCGCCTACGACCACTGACCGAGTTACGCATTACTCGTCTAGCGCCTCGTCCACGTCGGGGACCGTCTCCAGTGCGAGCAGGTCGGGTCCGGCTTCGGCGAGCGCCTCGATCCGCGGCCGGTGGAAGGCCGTCAGCTCGGCGACGCTGAGCCCGTAACGGCCCCGGTACTCGGCCCCGTCGGCGAGCATGGCCCCATACGGCCCGACGGAGGCCGCGATCCACCGTGGCCCGCCGCCCCGATCCCCCGCCCCGACGTCGCTCCACCCCTGCCCGTCGCCTCCGCCCCGCGCCTCCGCCGCGAGTTCCGCGCTCCGCCGCTGCCCGCTGGTTCGATCCCCCGCCTCAGCCGCGCTCCACTCCTGCCCGTCGCCTCGATCCCCCGCCTCGGCCGCATTCCACTCTTGCCCGCCCACACGATTCCGCGCCTCCGCCGCGAGTTCCGCACTCCACCGCTGCCCACCGACCCGGTCCCGCGCCTCGACCGCGCTCCACTCCTGCCCGTCGCCTCGATCCCCCGCCTCGGTCGCGATCCCCCGCCGCCTGCCGCCTCGATCCCGTCCCTCAGCCGCACCCCACCCCTGCCCGCCAACCCGATCCCGCGCCTCAGCCGCGAGTTCCACGCTCCGCCGCAGCAGCGCCGCGGTCTGCCGCCGGGTGTAGCCCCGCGCGGCGAACGCGGGGAAGCTGGCCTGGTAGCTCGCGGTGGTCGCGATCTGGGCACCGGCCCGGAAGAAGGCCTCGTGCGCGGCCACGATCGCGCCGGGGTCGTCGGCGAGCAGGCGCGCGGACCACAGCTCGTCGGAGAGGTCGTGCCCGCGTGCCTCGAGTTCGGTCGCCAGCCCACCGTCGAGGACGATCACCGGGGCGGACCCTCCCGCAGCAGGGCGAGTTCGCGGAACCACAGGTCGGCCAGGATGTCGAGCATCTGCTCCCGGTCGTGCGCGACGCCGCGCACGAGCCAGTGGTAGCACAGCCTTTCCAGCTGCAGCACCAGCAGCGAGGCCCGCGTGAGCCCGACCTCGGCGTGCGGCCCGGTCCACGCGGCGAGGTGCGGGCTCAGCTCCCGCGCCGCGTCGAGCACCCACTGGTAATGCCGCGCGGCGACGCCGGGGTCCGCGGCCATCGCGTGGTTGACGGCCTCGACCTCGACGCCGTAGCGCAGCCAGAACCCCAGCGCGTGCTCGTCCAGCCAGGCGCGCACCGCTTCCCGCGTGGGTTCGGCCAGCTCCGCCACCCGCCGGTAGATCCCGGCCGCCGCGGGGAGCGTCCGCTCGAACAGGCACGCCGCCACGTCCGCCTTGTCCCGGAAGTGGGCGTAGAACGTGGCACGGCTCCCGTTCGCCGCCGCCACGATGTCCGCCACCGTCGCCGCGTGGTACCCCAGCTCGGCGAAAACCGTGCGCGCACAGACGAGATAGCGCTCGTGCGCCTCCCGCCACTGCTGCTCCCGGAAGGCGTTGCGCGCCGGCGCCACCATCGAGCCCGAAGTCACGGTGTCCATGGTACTGCCGGAAAATCCGCCCCGCCGCCCGAATTCACCCTCGGCACGAAAGATCTGACTTTCGGCTGATGTGCTCCCGCAGCCGGGCGCCCTACTGTGGAGATGTCCACTTCAGGAAAGGAATCCATCCATGTCACTCCTCCGTCGGCCAACCGCACCAGTCTGTCCGGTGTGGACTGTTCGCTCCGGGACGATCACCGAGCGCGCATCCCTCATCCCGCTCCGTCCACCCACTGTCCGCGAGCGGACAGGCAAGCGCTTTCCCGCACCAGGTTCCGTCAGCGGCCCCGACCCTCCGGGAGGTCGGAAAGGCGCGCGCACGGGGAAACCCCGGCCACAACCCACCTGACCCGCCAGCAGCACAGCGCCGCCCCGTGACACCCCACCCCCAAGGCACCAGAAAGGCCTCAAGGCACAGGAAATCTCACCCACACCCAGCCCACCCCATGAGCCACCACCTGCCGCCCGCGAGCACCCCGGCAACCACCCGAGAGGGGACCCCAACCCCGCCAACCCCAACCCGAACGACCCGGGAAACCCCGCCAACTCCAGCCCGAACGACCCGAATCCCGCCACTCCCAACCCCCAGCTGCAGCCCGAACCACCGACAATCCGAGCAACCACCGAGAAAGGACCCGACCCCTACCCGCCCCAGCCACAGCCCGACGAGCCGACAACCCCAGCAACCGCTGAGAAAGGACCCGACTCCACCAACCGCAGCCGCAGCCGAACAACTCGATACCCCCAGCGACCACCGAAAAGGACCGCCGGACCCAACCCCGCCCACTTCAGCCACAGCCCGAACAGCCCCAACAGCCCGAAAGGAACCCCAACCACGAACGGATCCCGATGAACATCCAGCCACCCCAGGAAACGGCCGCGGGCGCCGTCCCGGCGCTTCCCCGCCGCCGCGCCACCTCCGCCCGGAACGGCGGTGCGCCGGCTCCACCGGAACGGCGACCTGCGCCGGAGACCGCCCCTGCTCGGCCTCCGCGTCACCAGGCCACACGCGACCGCGCCTGCCCGCCCGTTCGCGCCGGCCACCGCGGCCGGTCACGCGGCACTGGAGCGGCACCCGGCGCCGGGTATCGGCCCGGGACAAAGGAGTCAGCCCGGCGACGAGTGCCTCCCTCTAGGCTGAACGATGGAATTCGTCACGCATACGAACTGCTGTTGCACTTTCGGTGTACTTACCTGGCCCTGGTCGCGTTAACCTCATCGGGTGGCCACCGGGGACGACAGCCAGGTCGCCGCGACCGCGCACCACTGGAGTGGGCGCGAAGCGCGGCTGCTGAGGCATGCGCTTCGCCTTTCCGTCCGCGCCTTCGCCGGGTACCTGGGCGTCGCGGCGAGAACGGTCGCGAAGTGGGAGTCCGGTGGCGCGCTGACCGTGCCCCGCCCCGACACGCAGGCCATCCTGGACACCGCGCTGGCCCGCGCCGAACCCGAGGCCCGGCGTCGTTTCGACCTGCTGCTGCAGCAGTCGGACGAGCCCGCCGCGCCCGGCGTCTCCGGCTACGACTACGAGGCCTGGGCCGACGACCTCGACCGCACCATGGCCTGCCTCGGACGCCAGGAGTTCCCGCTCGCCCGCACCCTGCTCGACCGCTGGCTCCGGCGGTACCAGCCGAACAGCAACGACACCCGCGGCATGTACCTCTACGGCCGCTCCCTGCGACTGCTCGGCGAGGTGCAACAGGACCAGGGCGTCATCCACGGGCCCGCGTCGGCCGAGCAGACGTACCGCAAGGCGTTGCGCGTCTTCACGGAACTGAACGCGCCGCGGCGCGTCGCGCAGATCGAACTGAAGCTCGTCGTGCTCGAGGAGATGGCCGGCCGCCTCGATTCCGCCGCGCGCCACTACGAGTCGCTCACCGCCGACGAGCGGCTGAGCGAGCACGACCGCACCCGGGCGCGGTTGTGGGTCGGTACGGCGCTGAGCAAACGCGGGCTCAACGAGTCCGCGACGCGGCACATCGTCCCCGCGATCCAGGAGTTCGAGACGCTCGAGGAGCCCGAGGACTGGTCGATCGCGCACCAGAAACTCGCGCTGGCCCACCGCGGCGCGGGCAACCTCACGCAGGCGAACCACGCGATCGACGTCGCGCTGACCCACCGCGTGAACGACACACCGCTGCAGAAGGTGCGCCTCGAAACGGCGCACGCGCACATCCTGCTGTCCGACCGCGCGACGGCCGGCAGCGGGTTCGCCATGCTCGACCGCTGCGCCCGCATTTCCACCCGGTTCGGTTTGCTGCACCAATTGCAGAGCATCGACGGAATCCGTCGCGCTTTCGAGCGCCAGGCGTGAAGAATCGGTATCGGGAAAGAATGCGGAAAGACCTTCTCGACCGCACCTGGGCCGACGCCGAAATCGTGTGGGAATACCACCGGTTGCGGCACCGGCCGAAAAAGTGCTGTGCCGCTGTCGCACTCGGCTGCCACGATCTCGGGGTCGCCACTTACGCTGCCGAGCTGTACCACCGCGGCCTGTTCCCCGTGGTCGTGTTCACCGGGGCCAACAGCCGCGAAACGTACGCCACGTTCCCCCGCGGCGAGGGGGTGCACTACCGGGAGCGCGCGCTCGAACTCGGCGTGCCCGAGGAAGCGATCCTCGTCGAGCCCTGCGCGACGAACACCGGCGAGAACATCACCCTTTCGCGTGAAGTCCTGCGTGTGGCAGAGATTTCCGTCGAATCGGTGATGCTGGTGTCGATGCCGTACATGGAGCGGCGCGCCTACGCCACCACCCGCAAGGTGTGGCCCGACGTCGAGCCGGTGTGCGCGTCGGTGCCGCTGTCGCTGCAGGAGTACGTGCGGACGCGGGGCCACGGCACCGAGCTGATCGACATGATGATCGGCGACCTCCAACGGATCATCGAGTATCCCGGTCAGGGATTCGCGATCGCGCAGGACGTTCCCCCGAAGGTGTACGCCGCGTACCAAAGACTAGTGGCCGCCGGTTTCCGCAGCCGGATGCTGTGATCGAATACGGCCCGTGGCCGACCCGAGATGCTGTGCCGTCCATCAACCGAATTTCTTTCCCCGTTTGTCGACATTGGCGAAGATTTTCCACGCCGATGTGTGGGTGGTGCTGGACGACGTCCAGTTCAACGCACGCGACTACCAGCACCGCGCCCGGCTGGCGCCGCTGGGTGACCCGTCCGCGCAACGCTGGCTGACCGTGCCCGTGCACCGGCCGCGTGGCCGCGAGAGCCGGATCGGAGAGCTGCTGCTCGCCGATCCGGAGACCAGCCGCCGCCGGGTGGAGCGGCTGGTGCACCAGTACTACCGGCGTGCCCCGCACTGGGCCAGCGCCCGCGATGCCGTCGACGAGGTGCTGACGGCGCTCGCCCTCACCGACCGGGTCGCCGACGTGACCGAGGTGTCCACCCGCGCGCTGCTCGCCCAGCTCGGCTGGCGTGGCGACGTGGTCCGCAGCAGCACCTTCGTCAAGAGCGACGAGCGTTCGGAGCGGCTGGCCGACCTGACGCGGTGCGTCGGTGCCGCCACGTACCTCTGCGGCCGCGGCGGCGCCCGCTACCTGGATGAGGCGCCGTTCCTCGCCCGCGGCCTCGCGGTCCACTACCCGCCGCCGCCGGAGCTGACCGCGCGGGAGGGCCTGCGCACGGTGAGCGCACTGTGGGCACTCGCAGCACTCGGCCCGGACGCCCTCCGCACCCACCTCTCGGCCGCCGTCGCCGTCTGACCCCCTCCTACAACCACGACGCAGTACGGGGCGCCCCTCGGCTACCAGACAGCCACCGGACCGCCCCGTCACCACCTCCGCGTGACCGGAACTCGCCGTCCACGCAGGCCGCTCAGCGCCATTGCCGCTTCCCTGCGGACCCGTCCGGGCCGGGCCGAATCGCACCAGGGCTTCTGCATGAAGAGCTCCGCGACACAGCAAACGGACGCGCGTGGGCAACCCCGCGCCCCACCAGCGGCCAGAGCCCTCAAGCGGCTACAGAGCCCTCAAGCCGCCACAGCCACCGAAGCCGCCGCGCACGCCCCAGACCACCCAAAGCCGCCGCGCACGCCCCAGGGCGCGAAACGCCCTCAGACCACCCAACGCCCCCAAAGCCGCCGCGCACGTGCCCAAGCCGCCACAGCCACCCAAGCCGCCGCGCATGGGGTGCCTCGGAGATTCCGGACAGGGACCCAATCGGGTTATCCTGTAAGGAATCGAAGGGATCAAAACGGTGGCGCGACCGAGGAAGTATTCG
>NZ_FORP01000036.1 GCF_900114035.1 Amycolatopsis sacchari
GCTCCACTTCACAACCGGAGGCCTTCACCTGTCAGCACGACAGGCCACCAACGGTCACCTCAACCCGGGACAACGTCCCTGAACATCACACCTAGAAGACGACCGTGCGGTTGCCGTGCACCAGGACGCGGTCCTCCAGGTGCCAGCGCAGCCCGCGGGCCAGGGTGATCTTCTCGATGTCACGGCCCTTGCGCACCAGGTCGGGCACCGTGTCGCCGTGGTCGACTCGGATGACGTCCTGCTCGATGATGGGGCCCGCGTCGAGGTCGGCGGTCACGTAGTGGCACGTCGCGCCGATCAGCTTCACCCCGCGCCGGTGCGCCTGGTGGTAGGGCCGCGCCCCGATGAACGACGGCAGGAAGCTGTGGTGGATGTTGATCGCCCGGCCCGCCCACGCCGCGCACAACTCCGGCGGCAGGATCTGCATGAACCGCGCCAGGACGATCGCATGCGGGTCGTGCTCCTCGACGAGCTTGCGCACCTCCGCGAAGGCCGCGGCCTTATGGCCAGCCCCTCGCCCACCACCACCCTCAACGGAGGCGCTCCGCGCCGCAGGGTCCTCTCGAGGAAAGGGCACATGATGGAACGGGATTCCATGGGCGCGGGTGATGTCCGCCAGCGTCTCGTGGTTGCCGATCACCGCGCGCACGTCGACGTCCAGCTCGCCGGACGCGACGCGGCCGAGCAGGTCGTACAGGCAGTGCCCGTCCTTCGACACCAGGATCACGACGCGGCGGCGCACCGCCGTGTCCTCGACCCGCCAGTTCGACTCCGCCGACAACGACGACGCGACCTCGCCGAAGCGCGCACGCAGCTGGTCCACGTCGTAGGGCAGCGAGTCCGCGCGCACCTCCTGCCGCGTGAAGAACCAGCCGGTGTCCGGGTCGGTGTGGTAGGCCGCCTCGACGATCCAGCCGCCCGCGTCGGCGAGGAAGGAGGAGATGCGGGCGACGATGCCGGTGCGGTCGGGACAGCCGAAGGTGATCACATAACGTCGTTCGGACACCCGGTCATCATCCCCCGCCGCAGCTCACGGCGCCGCGAGGGGCTCCAACAGCTCGGTGCTCCCGGTGACGACGGCACTGCTCGGCCGCCCCCACACCCGGCGGTACACGGCGTCCGCGGGTCCGGCGATCGTCACGTCACCGGCGACGACCTCCGCCGTGATCTCCGGTGGCATGCCTGAAGACAACCGGACCGCCCACGCACGGTCCACATCGGTCGCATGCACTACGGCGACGCCCGAATGCGCCGACTTCGACCAGTCCCGGCGCGTCGGCACCATCCAGGCGATCAGCTCGTCGACCCCGTCCGCCGCGAATTCGGGGTCGAAGACCAGCGGCGGCTCGGCGGTGAGCGCGTGCTCGGCGTCCAGCCGGTGGATCGCCGCCTCGTGCGCCTGCCGCCGCGCCCACGAGCGCGCGACCTGCGGGTACCGGGTGAACGGCAGCCAGGCCGGGGTCTCCGGGTCGGCGAGGCCGGTGAGCATCTCCTCGCGCCGCTCGTCCCACCAGGGCAGCAGCTCCTCCCAGTCGCGGGGCGGCCGGTCGGCCTCGACCTGCCGTCCGCTCGGGTCGGCCAGTGCGTTGACCACCCACGACTGCACACGGGCGAGGTGCGCGACGAGCCTGCTAACGGTCCACCCCGGGCAGGTGGGCACGGGCGCGTCCGGGCCCGCTGCCGACGCGGCCGATCGCAGTGCGTCGCAGTGGACCCGGATCGTCTTCAGGTAGTCGTCGTGCTGCATACCGGGAGCGTATTCGGCGGGCGACCTCCAGCACAGCCACCAGCAGCAGGCCGATGCCGAACGACAGCAGCAGCCCCTTGGCGGGCTCGTCGGCGAACTTCGTGCCGCCCACCGCGCCAATACACACGCTGTATACAGCCCAAATACCGGTTCCGAGCGCGTCGTATGCGATGAAGCGCGCCCAGGAAACCCCCATGCTGCCGGTCGCCAGCCCACTTGCCACGCGGCCTCCGGGCAGGTAGCGCGCGGCGACGATCAACAGGGCGCCGCGCCGCTCCACCTGGCTCCGGGCCCACTCGTACCGCGCCTGCCCGCGCTCGCCCCGCTGCAGCCGGGCCAGCATGCGCGGACCCGCGCGGCGGCCGATCCAGTGCGACAGGCAGTCCCCGGCGAACGCCCCCACCGCCGCCATCGCGACCAGCAGTGCCAACCTCGGCACGTCCGGCCCCAGCAGCACCGCGACCGTCACCACCGTCGTCTCGCTCGGCATGAACGGCAGCAGCGCGTCCAGCGCCGCCACCGCGAACACCAGCACCCACAGCCAGGGGGAGCTGAGCGTGTCCCGCAGCAGCTCGGTGATGTGGTTCAGCGCCTCAAGCATGGACGACCTGCCGGGTGGTGGCCTCCGCTCGGGCGGCCAGCTCACGCCGGGTGCCGTCGGGTTCGAAGGGTTCGTGGGCGATCAGCCGCACCGTGAGGTCGTCGGTGTGCACCACGCGGCGCAGCGACGCCAGCAACGTGTCCTCGCCGACGAACGCCGCGACCGTGCTCGGTTCACCGTCCTGCCGGTACTCGAAGGTCACCGGCCGGATCGGCGCCCCCGCGTCGATCGCGGCCTGGAACGCGGCCCGCCGGAACGTGCCGCCCCCGCAGCGCCCGCACCACGTCGTGCCCTCGGGGAACACCAGCACCGACCGGCCGGAGCGCAGCGTGTCGGCCAGGCTCGCCACCACCTGCGGCAGCCGGCGCAGCTCGTCGCGGGCCACGAACGCGGTGCCCGAGCGCCGCGCGAGGTCCCCGATGACCGGCCAGCCCGCGATCTCCGCCTTCGCCAGGAACCCCGGGGGTTCCACGGCGAGCGCGGCCACGATGTCCAGCCACGACACGTGGTTGCCGACGATGAGCGTGCCGCGCCCGCCGGGCGCGCTGAGCCGGTCGGTGTCCGTGGCCAAGTCGACCCCCAGTTCCGTGAGCAGCCGGCGCGCGGTCGCACGCAGCTCACCCCGGCGGACGGCGGAGGGGAGCCCCGCCAGCGTGGAACCGACGCCCCGCCACCGTCGCACCGCTTGCATTGTGGTCACCCCAGGTCGCGTGGAGGTGACGCAGCGCGGTGTACACGGTGAACACACGGCCCACGCGTTCACCTGCCGTCTCCGAAGAAGTAACGCCGGTAGCGCTCGCCGACCTGGTCGAACGACAGCAGCGTGAAGAAGTCGGCGACGCCGAACTCCGCGTCGTGCGCGGGCGGGCCGCAGACCCACGCGCCCAGCCGCAGGTAGCCGCGCAGCAACGGCGGCACGTCCGCGTAGGTGGGCCGATTCCCGTTGCGGGGCAACGGCAACCACGGGTGGTGTGGTTCGACACGCAGTTCCGGCGGCGGGAGGTGCCGCGCCCGTGCCAGCTCCCACGTGCCGGCCGCCGTGGCACCGCCGTCCGCGAGGGACACAGACGCGCAGCCGGCCAGGTGGCGGTAGCCCTCCGCCATCGCGTACCGGCCGAGCGTCGCCCACATCAGGTTGATCACCGCGCCGGTCCGGTGCGCGGGGTGCACGCAGGAGCGGCCGATCTCGACGAGGTCCGGCCGCAGCGGCCGCAGCGCGTCAAGGGCGAATTCGCTTTGCGAATAAAGGGTTTCACTGCGTCCCGGGGGGAGGAGCCGGTAGGTGCCCACCACTTCGCCCCGGTGCGAGACCGCGAGGTGCTCGCAGATCTCGTCGAACTCGTCGCGGTCCTCGGCGACCCCGAACTCGGCCGAGAACACCTTCCGCCGCAGTTCCTGGCAGCCTGCCACCAAGGCCGGGTCCCTGGTCACGACTGCTTCGTACCCCGTGTCGATGAGCGTCGTCATGCGGCGATCGTGTCGGAGCCGCACGACTCGTGAACAGCGTTTTGCCCGATGTTCGGGGTAACTTCCGGGTTCGCCCGTACTGGCTGCCCGCTGGGAAAGAGTAGGGCTTTCCCCCTTTTTACCGCGGCGCGACCGTGTGCCAGGGCACCGTCAGTTCGCCGAGGCGCCAGCGCTTCGGGCCGTCGAGCACCGGCCAGCCGCGTGCGCGGAGCATGCGCACGGTCTCCAGCCAGCGGAACCGCGCGCCGAACGCGCCGTGCGGGGCGGCCGCGGCCCAGCAACTGTCCACAAGCGACAGAAAGTCGTGCACGGGTTCGCCGGGAACGTTGCGGTGGATGAGCGCCTTGGGCAGACGTTCGGCCACTGTGGACGGACGGTCGAGCGAACCCAGCCGCACGGACAACGTCAGGGTCACCGGCCCGTCCGCCGACAGTGTCACCCACGAGCACAGCCGCCCGATCTCGTCGCACGTGCCCTCGACGAGCAGGCCGCCCGGGGCGAGCCGGTCGAGGACCAGCTTCCACGCGCCGGGCACCTCTTCCTCGGCGTACTGGCGCAGCACGTTGAAGGCCCGCACGACGACCGGCCTGGTGCCGGCCAGTTCGAACCCACCCTGCCGGAAGTCCAGCCACGGCGGGTCGGCGGCCGGCAGGGCGGCGGCCACCCGCTCCGGATCGAGTTCCAGCCCCAGCACGCGCACCCGCGGGTGGACGGCCCGCAACCGCGTGGCGAGTTCGACCGTCGTCACTCCGTACGCGCCGTACCCGAGGTCCACCACCAACGGGTCGTCCGCGTGCCGCAGCAGGGTGGACACGCGTGGCGAAGCGGTGAGCCAGCGGTCGACCCGGCGCAGGCGGTTGGGGTTGGTGGTGCCTCGGGTGGGGTTGCCTAGGGGTTTCTCTCGAGCCACTGCGCGGACAGCTCGACCTCGCGCCGCAGCAGCTTGGTGATCTGATCCGCGACGAAGCCCTCCAGCTTGCCCCCGACCAGCGGGATGCGGATCTTCACCTCCCCGGTCGCGCGCAGCACGGTCTTCCCGCCCTCGGCACCGATCTCGGTGCGGACGTTGATCTCGCCGGGCACGCCGCTCACCGTGCCCCTGGCCGTCCCGGTGTAGCTGCCGCCCGAGCGGGTCCAGGTCTCCTGCCGGTCCACGGCCAGGTCCCCGCTGTGCAGGTTGCGCACGATCGACGGCAGCTTGTCGGCCGCCACGCCCTGGCGCAGCGTGAACCGCACCCCGTCGGCGGTGGGGGCGTAGTCGAGCAGCGCGGCGTTCTGCCCGCCGATCTCGGCCAGCCGCGCCCGCAGCGCGGGCTCGCTGGTCTGGGCGGCGTACACCTCGTCCACGCCCTGCGAGAACTCGGCGTGGTGCTCGATACGGGAGGCCATGACCGCAGACAGTACCGTTTGGAGCCGTGACCCGAGTCGAAACCCGGACCGCCCTGGCCGAGCACACGACCCTGCGGCTGGGCGGCCCCGCCCGCGAGTTCGTCGTCGCCGAGACCACGGAAGACCTGCTGAGCGCGGTGCGCGGGACGCGAGGGCCCGTGCTGCTGCTCGGCGGCGGCTCGAACCTGGTGATCGGCGACGCCGGGTTCGACGGCACTGTCGTGAAGATCGCGACGAGCGGCTGGCGGGTCGACGGCACCGAGGTCGAGGTGGCCGCGGGGCAGAACTGGGACGAGTTCGTGGCCGCGATGGTCGACGCGGGGCTCGGCGGGCTGGAGTGCCTGTCCGGCATCCCGGGCTCGGTGGGCGCGACGCCGATCCAGAACGTCGGCGCCTACGGCTGCGAGGTCGCGGACCTGCTGACCTCGATCGAGTGCTACGACCGGCGCGTCGGCGAGGTCCGCACGATGACCGCGGACGAGCTGGGCTTCGCCTACCGCACGAGCGTGCTCAAGGGCACCGACGCCGGGATCGTGCTGAGCGTGCGGTTCGCCCTGCGCGAGGACGGCCTGTCCGCCCCGATCCGCTACGCCGAGCTGGCGCGCAAGCTCGGCGTGGAGCTCGGGGCGCGGGTGCCCGCCGCGCAGGCCCGCGAGGCCGTGCTGGAGCTGCGCCGTGGCAAGGGCATGGTGCTCGACGCCGGCGACCACGACACGTGGAGCGCCGGCTCGTTCTTCACGAACCCCATCGTCGCCGAGGACGTGCTCGCCGACGTCGAGATGCCGCGCTACCCGGCCGACGGCGGCGTGAAGCTGTCCGCCGCCTGGCTCATCGAGCACGCCGGCTTCGGCAAGGGCTACGCCGGGCCCGGCGGCCGCGTGTCGCTGTCGTCGAAGCACACGCTGGCGCTGACCAACCGCGGCGGCGCGACCACCGCCGACCTGCTGGCGCTGGCCCGCGAGGTGCGGGACGGGGTCCGGGCGCGGTTCGGGGTGACCCTGCACCCGGAGCCCCTGCTGATCAACTGCTCACTCTGAGCGGTAGGAGCGCGAACCGTCGAGCTGCGCCCGCGGCTTGAGCACGATCGAGTCCAGGTTCACGTGCGACGGCCGGGTCGCGGCGAACGCGATGACCTCCGCCACGTCCTGCGCGGTCAACGGCGTCAGGCCCTGGTAGACCTTCGCGGCGCGCTCGGTGTCGCCGTCGAACCGGTTGGCCGAGAAGTCGGTCTCGACCATGCCGGGGATGATCTCCGTGAACCGCACCGGCTGGCCGAGGTGCTCCGAGCGCAGCGTGCGGTGCAGCGCCGACTGCGCGTGCTTCGCCGACGTGTAGCCGGAGCCGCCGTCGTACACCTCGTGGCCCGCGATCGACGTGACGGTGACCACGTGCCCGTCGCCGGATTCGACGAGCTTGGGCAGCAGCGCCTTGGTCATCCGCAGCGTGCCCAGCACGTTCGTCTCCCACATCCACCGCCAGTGGTCCTCGTCGGCGTCGACCACGCGCTCCAGGCCCTTGGCGCCGCCCGCGTTGTTGACGAGGAGGTGGCATTCTGGGATCAGCTGGACAAAAGCGGCAACCGAGGCGGGATCCGTGACGTCCAGTTGGTGTGCGGTACCGGACAGCTCCGCGGCCACCTTCTCCAGGCGGTCGAGGCGGCGGGCACCGAGCACGACGTGGAACCCGGCTTCGGCCAGTGCGCGGGCGGTGGCTTCGCCGATGCCCGCGCTGGCCCCGGTGACGACTGCGGTTCGTTGGCTCATGCCGCCATCCTCGCAAGCGGGGGGTCCGGCTCTGGGAGTGCGGGAGGTTGTGCGAAGTGGTGGACAGGCGTGCGGTGGTCAAGGCGGCACTGGCGGCGAGCGCTGCGGCGTTCGCCGCGGCGTGCAGCGGGGGCTCCGGCGGCGGGGGGAACACCGACGGCGGCGGGCGGGCGAGCGAGGCCGCGCCCGTGGCCAAGCTCACGGCGGAACCGGCGGCCGACGCCAAGGAGGTGCCCGTCCGCCAGCCGGTCACGGTCCGCGTCACCGGCGGCTCGCTGACCGAGGTCGTGCTCACCAACGCCGACGGCAAAGCGGTCGCGGGGTCCTTCAACCCCGACCGCACGGTGTGGACCAGCAGCGAGGTGCTGGGTTACGGCAAGACCTACCGCTACGCGGCGAAGGCGACCGGGAGCGACGGCAAGACCGCCGAGCTCTCGGGCGGCTTCACCACGATCAACCCGGCGCAGCAGATCCGGGTCACCGTGAACCCCACCGACAACGCCGAGGTCGGCGTCGCGATGCCGGTGAGCGTGAAGTTCAGCGGTGACGTGACGAACAAGGCCGAGGTCGAGAAGGCGCTCAAGATCCGGACGAGCAAGGACGTCGAGGGCTCGTGGGGCTGGCTGTCCGACCGGCAGGTCGACTTCCGGCCGAAGGAGTACTGGCCTGCGAACACGCAGGTCACCGTGGCGGCGGAGCTGTACGGCATGGACCTCGGCGGCGGCCGGTACGCGCGCGCCGACGTGACGACGGAGTTCAGGATCGGGCGCAACCAGGTCGTGAAGATCCACACCCCCGACCACGTGATGAACGTCTACCGCAACGGGGCCAAGGTCAAGAGCTACCCGTGCAGCAACGGGCTCGACTCGGACGTGAACCTCAACACGCCCAACGGCACGTTCATCATCATGACCAAGGAACCGTCGGCGATCTTCGACAACGCCCGCTACGGCTACACCAACGTCAACAAGAAGTGGGCGTGCCGGATCTCCAACCACGGCGAGTTCATCCACGAGAACCAGGACAACGCGGCCAACATCGGCAGGCGGAACACCTCGCACGGCTGCGTCAACCTGCTGGAGGCCGACGCGAAGGACTACTTCGACTCGGCGCTGATCGGCGACCCCGTGGAGATCACCGGCTCCCGGCTCGCCGGCCCCGTCACCTCGGACGTCATGGACTGGCTGGTGTCCTGGCCGGCCTGGCGGGCGAAGTCCGCGCTGTAGCCGCGTTGCCCGTTGGGGAAGATGGCGGGGGCATGCCGTGTTGCGTCCAGGGGCGGCCTCCGCCCCGTGGCGGACAGCAGGACACAACGGGAGTGAACCAGGGTGACGATCTCGCTGCGCGGGTCTCGGCGGAACTCGGCGATCTGGCCGCGCAGGGTCGCGGTGCTGTCGGTGCACACCTCGCCGTTGGAGCAACCGGGCACGGGCGACGCGGGCGGGATGAACGTATACATCACGCATACAGCCGTTGAAATGGCCAATCGCGGCATTTCGGTCGAGGTGTTCACGCGGGCCACGTCGTCGGACCAGCCGCCGGCCGCGGAGCTGGCGCCCGGCGTGCTGGTGCGGCACATCCCCGCGGGCCCGTTCGAACCGCTGGGCCGTGACGAGCTGCCGGCGCAGCTGTGCGCGTTCACGTCGGGTGTGCTGCGGGCCGAGGCGTTCCACGAGCCCGGCTACTACGACGTGATCCACTCGCACTACTGGTTGTCCGGGCAGGTCGGCTGGCTCGCGCGGGACCGCTGGGGCGTACCGCTCGTGCACACCGCGCACACGCTCGCGAAGGTCAAGAACGCCGCGCTCGCCGAGGGCGACAAACCGGAGCCGCGGACGCGCGTGTTCGGCGAGGAGCAGGTGGTCGCCGAGGCGGACTGCCTCGTGGCGAACACGCCCGTCGAGGCGCGCCAGCTGGTCAGCCTGTACGACGCCGATCCGCACTCCGTGCACATCGTGGCGCCCGGGGTGGACCTGGAGCGCTTCACACCGGGCTCGCGGGACGCGGCGCGCGACCGCTTCGGGCTGCCGCGCGACGCCGTGGTGCTCGCGTTCGCAGGTCGTATACAACCGCTGAAAGCGCCGGACGTGCTGTTGCACGCGGCCGCGCACCTGCTCCAGCGGCGGCCGGGGCTGCGGGACCGGCTGGTCGTGCTCGTCGTCGGCGGTCCGTCGGGGACGGGTCTGGAACAGCCGCAGGCACTGCGGGAACTGGCGGTGGCGCTGGGCATCGAGGGGCAGACGCGGTTCCTGCCGCCGCAGCCGGGGGAGCGGCTGGCCGAGGTTTACCGCGCGGCGGACGTGGTAGCTGTGCCCAGTTACAACGAGTCGTTCGGCCTGGTGGCGCTGGAGGCGCAGGCTTGCGGCACCCCGGTGGTCGCCGCGGAGGTCGGCGGGTTGCCGGTGGCCGTGGCACACGGGGTTTCCGGGCTGCTGGTGCCGTCGCACGCGGCGCAGGACTGGGCGGCCGCGCTCGCGAGCGTCGCGCTGCGGCCGGACCGGCGGGCCGAGCTGGGCGCCAACGCCGTGCAGCACGCGCGGCGGTTCTCGTGGCAGCGCACCACGGACGCGCTGCTGGACACCTACGCCGCGGCGGCACACTCGTTCCGGAACGCGGTACGTGCGGAGGTTGCGGTTTGAGCATCGACGAGGTGATCCGGTCCACGCTGGACAAGGCGGACCTGAAGTACGACCGGAAGGGCGAGGGCCGGTACTTCGTGACGCTGCCGGGCACGAAGAAGCTGCAGACGAACTGCTGGCTGCTGGTGCGTGAGCACGCGTTCGCGATCGAGGCGTTCGTGTGCCGCCGTCCTGACGAGGAGCACGAGGCGGTGTATCGCTTCCTGCTGCGCCGCAACGCGAAGCTCTACGGCGTGCACTACACGGTCGACGCGCTCGGCGACATCTACCTCGTCGGCAGGCTGGGCCTGAGCACCGTGACGGAGGAGGAGCTGGACAAGCTCCTCGGCCAGGTGCTGGAGGCCGCCGACAACGACTTCAACACCATCCTGGAACTGGGCTTCGCCACCAGCATCAAGCGCGAGTGGAACTGGCGGGTCTCCCGGGGCGAGTCCCTGGCCAACCTCCAAGCCTTCAAACACCTGGTAACCCCGGAAACCCCCCACGAACCCGGCACCCTCACCCAGTAACCCCGGCAACGGAAGTAACCGCGTAAGCCGAGGAGTCCCCCGGAAGCCGACCACGACAGGCGAGGGCCCTCCCGAAGCCGACCCACCGCGATGGGGGTCCAGGGGGCGAGCCCCCTGGCGGGGGTCTGGGGGTTCGACCCCCAGAAAGCAATGAGGAACCGCCTCCCGCAGGCGAGCGCGCCAGCGCGAGCATGCGGAGAGGAGGCGGGACGGCTCGAGGGAGGGGGAGTCGCGAACTCGAGCCGCCCCGCTGAACGCTCCCGCCGCTGTGGACCCGGTGGCGAGGGGGAGTGCCAACGGGGCCGGCGGGGCCGCAGCTCGGCAGGGGGGAGACGAGCTGCGGTCGCTTCCCGCCGCCGCTGGGGAGTGCGTGGAATCCAGCGGTGCGGGACGTAAGTCAACTTGTCAGATATCCACCAGTAATCACAAGACTAC
This sequence comes from Amycolatopsis sacchari, assembly GCF_900114035.1. GTDB lineage: Bacteria > Actinomycetota > Actinomycetes > Mycobacteriales > Pseudonocardiaceae > Amycolatopsis_E > Amycolatopsis_E sacchari. The sequence continues at coordinate 10,551 of NZ_FORP01000036.1, forward strand.
TGGATACTCCATTCGAGTGAAATTTATAACGGCTGTTAACGCAACGCAGCAAGTGTCACTTTCCGCGCTGGCCGTTCGAGCCCGTTCCTGCTCCCGGGCGATCGCGTTACCGAGCAGTAACGCACTGTGCGTAGACCCTGGTCCATCACGGGAAGGTTCGGGCCGCGGTTAGATTCGACGCATGGCCGAACTTGGAACGTTGGTGCTCCTCCGCCACGGGCAGAGCACCTGGAACGCGGAGAACCTGTTCACCGGCTGGGTCGACGTGCCCCTGTCCGAGCAGGGGCAGGAGGAGGCCCGCAAGGGTGGGCAGCTGCTCGCCGAGACGGGGCTGCTGCCGGACGTCGTGCACACGTCGCTCCTGCGCCGCGCCATCTCGACCGCGAACATCGCGCTCGACGTGGCCGACCGGCACTGGATCGACGTGCGGCGCAGCTGGCGGCTCAACGAGCGGCACTACGGCGCGCTGCAGGGCAAGAACAAGAAGCAGGTGCGTGACGAGTTCGGCGAGGAGCAGTTCATGCTGTGGCGCCGTTCGTACGACGTGCCGCCGCCGCCCATCGAGCGCGGCAGCGAGTTCAGCCAGGACACCGATCCGCGCTACGCCGACGACGCGCCGCTCACGGAGTGCCTGAAGGACGTCGTGGCGCGGCTGCTGCCGTACTGGGAGTCGGCCATCGTGCCGGACCTGCGCGCCGGGAAGACCGTGCTGGTCGCCGCGCACGGCAACTCGCTGCGGGCGCTGGTCAAGCACCTCGACGGCATCTCCGACGAGGCCATCGCCGGGCTCAACATCCCGACCGGGATCCCGCTGCGTTACGACCTGACCGAGGACCTCAAGCCGGTCACCGCGGGCGGCACGTACCTGGACCCTGAGGCCGCGGCGGAGGCTGCCGCCGCCGTCGCCGCGCAGGGCCGCTGATCCTCGTCGAGCGCGGGGGCCCGGCGGGCTCCCGCGCTCAGACGAGCCCGAAGTCGCGTGCCCGCACCCCGGCCTGGAAGCGGGACTCCGCGCCCAGCACGGCCATCAGCTCCGCGACGCGGCGCCGGTAGGTGCGCAGGCTGAGCCCGAGCGTCTTGGCCGCCGTCTCGTCCTTGCAGCCGGACGCGAGCATGTCGAGTATCCGCGGCGCGAGCGGCCGCACCTCGGCGAACCGCGCCTCGAACACGGCGAGGTCCGTCGCCGAGCGCCAGGCCGCGTCGAACAGCGACGTCACCCCGCGCACCACGTCGGGACGGGTGACGACGCTGTAGCTGCGCTCGCCGCTCGACCGGTCCCCGGCGAGGATCGCCGCCCGCTCGCCGAAGATCAACGTCTCGCTGATCTCCGACGGGGTGATCCGCACCCGCGCGCCCATCCGGGCGAGCTCCCGCACGTGCCGCGCCTGCACCGGGTCCAGCAGCACGGCGGGCCGGTACAGCTTGCGCACCGGGAAGTCGACCGGCGTCGGCCGGCTCACCTGCCGGGCCACCGCCCACGCGTACAGGTCGTGTGCGGCGCAGGCGACGGGCTCACCCGCCGTGAACAGGTGCGCCGCGCGCTCGAACAGCTCGGCCTCGCCGAACACCACCGAGACATCCACCCCTCCAGTGTGGCAGGAAAGTGCCAACCGGAGGCGTCGCTCGCGCCCGCGAAGCACGCTCGGAGCATGAGCACTGGAACCACCACCGCCGACGTGGCGGGCACCTGGACCCTCGGCGACCGCACCGTCAACCGCCTGGGCTTCGGCTCGATGCGGCTGCCCGGGATGCCCGACGCCCCCGGCGACCACGACCGCGCCATCGCGGTGCTGCGCCGCGCCGTCGAACTCGGCGTGAACCACATCGACACCGCCGCCTTCTACTTCACCTCGGTCCTGTCGTCGAACGACCTGATCAGGGAGGCGCTGCACCCCTACCCCGGGGAGCTGGTGATCACCACCAAGGTCGGCCCAGGGCGGCACCCGTGGGGCGAGTTCTACTACGCCCGGCCGGACCAGCTGCGCGGGCAGGTCGAGGAGAACCTGCGCCAGCTGGGCAGGGACCACCTCGACGTGGCGAACCTGCGCCTCGGGGACACCCTCGACCGCGGCAGCGGCTCGCTCGCCGAGCACTTCGGCGCGCTGGCCGAACTGCGGGAGGCCGGCCTGGTCCGGCACCTCGGGATCTCGAACGTCACCGCCGCGCACCTGGCGGAGGCCCAGCAGATCGCCCCCGTCGTGTGCGTGCAGAACATGTACGGCCTGTCCACCAGGCGCGAAGACGACGAACTCGTGCGGCTGTGCGGCGAACAGGGCGTCGCGTTCGTGCCGTTCTTCGCGATCCACTCCGGACAGGAGGACCCGGAGGTCGAGGCCGTCGCCGAGGCCCACGACGCGACGCCCGCGCAGGTCCGGCTCGCCTGGACGCTGCACCAGGGCCCGCACGTGCTCGCGATCCCCGGCACGAGCGACCCGGCGCACCTCGAGCAGAACCTCGCGGCCGGCGCGCTGCGACTGTCCGAAGAGGAACTGCGCCGGATCGACCCGATCCGGTGAATCACGGCCGGGCGGCGGTCCCGTGAACAGGGCCTGAACCAGCGGCCAACACTTTCCGTGGAGGTGTCACAGGCGTCACGACAAGGCCGTCAAGGCTAGGTCAAATGGTCAGCTTCGTGCTTACGATTCAGCCGTGAGCGTGAGTGCCGCACTCGCCCTGGCCGTCGGCTGCCTGCTGGTCGGCGGGCTCGCTGGTTCCCTGGTCAGCCGGTCCCGCCGGCGCCGGGCCGACCGCCGGCCGGCTGGTCCCACCGTCGCCGAGCTGCTGTTGCGGCTCGTACGTTCCTCCCACAACGGTGTCGTGGTGCTGAACCGCTTCGGCGACATGGTGCTGCACAACGACCGCGCGGAGACGCTCGGGCTCATCCGCGACAACCGCGCCGACGCCCGCGCCCGCAAGGCCGCCGAGCAGGTGGTCGAGACCGACGAGCCGGTCGAGGTCGACCTGTCGCCGCTGGAGGCGCGGGGCCGCCAGCCCGAGGCCGTCGTCGGGCACGTCCGCCCGCTCGGCGACGGCTTCACCGTGATCGAGGCGGTGGACCACTCCGAGGCCGCGCGCCTGGAGGCGGTCCGCCGCGACTTCGTGGCCAACGTCAGCCACGAGCTCAAGACCCCGGTCGGGGCGATCGCCCTGCTCGCCGAGGCCGTCCTCGACGCCGCCGAGGACGTCGAGGAGGTGCGCCGCTTCGGCGGCAAGATCCTGCACGAGTCGACCCGGCTGGGGCGTCTGGTCACCGAGCTGATCGCGCTGTCCCGGCTGCAGGGCGCCGAGCGGCTGCCCGACCTGAACGTGGTCGAGGTGGACGCCGTCGTCCGCGAGGCGCTGGGCCGCACGAAGCTCTCCGCCGAGTCCGCCGACATCGAGGTGACCGCCGACCCGGACAGCGACCTGCTCATCGAGGGCGACCGCACCCTGCTCGTCACCGCGCTGTCCAACCTGCTGGAGAACGCCGTCGCGTACTCGCCGCCGGGCAGCCCCGTCTCGGTGAGCAGGCGGCTGGTGGACGGCATGGTCGAGATCGCGGTCACCGACCGCGGCATCGGCATCGCCGAGGAGGACCAGCAGCGCGTCTTCGAGCGCTTCTACCGCGCCGACAAGGCGCGTTCGCGCGCCACCGGCGGCACGGGGCTGGGGCTCGCGATCGTCAAGCACGTCGCCGCCAACCACGGTGGCGAGGTCAAGCTGTGGAGCATGCCGGGCACGGGGTCGACCTTCACCCTGCGGCTGCCGGCGTACCAGGGCGCGGCACCGAACGGCGCCGCGGCCGACAAGACCCCCGACCGGGTACCCCGGCTCGTGGGGACCAGTCAGGAACAGGGAGGAAAGCAGTGACGAGGGTGCTCATCGTCGAGGACGAGGAGTCGTTCGCCGACCCGTTGGCCTTCCTGCTGCGCAAGGAGGGCTTCACCGCCGCGGTGGCCACCACCGGCCAGCAGGCGCTGGAGGAGTTCGACCGCAACGGCGCCGACATCGTGCTGCTGGACCTCATGCTGCCCGGCATGAGCGGCACGGACGTGTGCAAGCAGCTGCGGCAGCGTTCCGCCGTGCCGGTGATCATGGTGACCGCGCGGGACAGCGAGATCGACAAGGTCGTCGGCCTGGAACTGGGCGCCGACGACTACGTGACCAAGCCCTACTCCGCGCGCGAGCTGATCGCCCGCGTGCGTGCCGTGCTGCGGCGCGGCGGCGAGAACGGCGGCGAGGGCGAGCTGGCGCCGCCGGTGCTCGCGGCCGGCCCGGTGCGGATGGACGTCGAGCGGCACGTCGTGACCGTCGACGGCAGCGAGGTCTCGCTGCCGCTGAAGGAGTTCGACCTGCTGGAGTACCTGCTGCGCAACGTCGGCAGGGTGCTCACCCGCGGCCAGCTGATCGACCGGGTGTGGGGCGCGGACTACGTGGGCGACACGAAGACGCTGGACGTGCACGTCAAGCGGCTGCGGTCGAAGATCGAGCCCGACCCCGGCTCCCCGCGGCACCTCGTGACGGTGCGCGGTCTTGGTTACAAGTTCGAGACTTAAGCCGCCTTCCGGGTACGGTAGGGCTTTGTGCGCCTAGGGGTACTCGACGTCGGGTCCAACACCGTGCATCTGCTGGTGGTGGACGCCCATCGTGGTGCCCACCCGACGCCCATGCACTCCGAGAAGATCGTGCTGCGCCTCGCCGAGCAGATCACCAAGCACGGCGAGCTGAGCAAGGCCGGTGCGCAGGGCCTGGTCGACGCGGTCGCCACCGCGAAGAAGTCGGCCACCGAGCTGGGCTGCGAGGAGGTCATGGCGTTCGCGACGTCGGCGGTGCGCGAGGCGACGAACTCGGCCAAGGTGCTGCGCAAGGTCCGGGACGAGACCGGCATCGAGCTGAGAGCGCTTTCCGGGCCGGACGAGGCGCGGATGACGTTCCTCGCGGTGCGCCGGTGGTTCGGCTGGTCCGCCGGGCGGCTGCTGGTGCTGGACATCGGTGGCGGCTCGCTCGAGGTCGCGATGGGCATCGACGAGGAACCCGAGCTCGCGGAGTCGCTGCCGCTGGGCGCCGGGCGCATCACCCGCACCCGGTTCGAGCACGACCCGCCCAGCCGGTCGGAGCTCGTGGCCACGTCCGCGTGGCTCGACGAGCAGCTCGCGCCGCTGGCGGGGAAGGTGGCCGCGCTCGGCGCGCCCGACCGGGTGGTGGCCACGTCGAAGACGTTCCGTTCGCTGGCCAGGCTGGCGGGGGCGGCGCCCTCCGCCGCGGGCCCGCGGGTACGCCGTACCCTGTCCGACACCGCACTGCGGCAGCTGATCGCCTTCGTCTCCCGGATGACGGCGGCCGACCTGGCCGAGCTGGAGGGGGTCAGCGCGAGCAGGTCGCACCAGCTCGTGGCCGGCGCGCTGGTGGCGCAGGCCGCGATGCGGGCGCTGTCGGTGCACGAACTGGAGATCTGCCCGTGGGCTCTGCGAGAGGGGCTGATCCTGCGGCGACTGGACCGCTCGAACGGTGCGGACGACACTGCACCGGAGGCGTGGCGCAGTTCGTCGCGCGAACGGACCGGTGACAGCACGCCCGGTGGACGGGAGTGACGCGGTGAGGGCACGGTGGAAAGGTGGAAGGGATGCGTGAGGCGGTGCTGCACGTGTGCCGTGCCCGGACCCGGGCTCGCAGGCTACGCGACGACCAACGTGCGGTGGGGGTGAAACGCTGATGAGTCGGGAAAGCGGTCAGGACCGTTCGCAGAAGACGGTCGCCGAGCTGCTCGCCCTGCACGGCGGGAACGTCGAAGGCCGTCGTCGGCACCGGCGGGCCGCCGACGAGGAGGAAGAGCAGCAGCCCGGCGGTGCCGCGCCGAACGGCACCGACGCGCCCCGGCGCGCGCGTGGTGCCACGGACACCGGCCCGCAGGCGATCATCGAACGCGTCCGCGGGGACAACCCGCTGCCGCCGAACGGCCGCCGCAACGGCGGCAGGCGCGCCCTGCCCGACGACGAGCAGCCCGCTCCGCAGGACTCCGGCCTGTTCCGTCCCCAGGAGCCCGTCCCGCCCAGGGCACCGCAGGACGCGGGCCCGGCCCGGGCTCCGGAAGCCGCCCCGCTGAGGCCGCAGGACAACGGCTCGCTCCGCCCGCCGGACGCCCCGCCGCTGCGTCCCCAGGAGACCGGCGCGCCTCGGCGCCCCCAGGACTCCGCCGCGCTGCCCCGTCCCCAGGAGGGTTCGCTGCGGCCGCCGGACGCGGGTTCGCTCCGTCCGCAGGACGGCTCGTTGCGGCCCCCGGACGCCGGTCCGCTCCGTCCGCAGGACAACGGGTCGTTGAGGCCCCCGGACGCCCCGCCGCTGCGCCCGCAGGACTCCGCGACGCTGCCGCGGCCCAACGGCGCCCCGCCTTCGGGCGCGTTCCCCCGCCCGAACGGCCCCGTCAACGGCGCGGTCCCGCCCGCTTCGGGTGCCTTCCCGCAGCCGGGCGCCGGGCAGCCGGAGTCCGGCGCGTTCCCCCGGCCCCCGCAGGAGTCGGGCACCTTCGGTCGTCCGGACCCGACCCCGCCCCCGCGGAACGTCCCGCCCGAGTCGGGTGCGTTCCCGAGGCCCTCCGGTGGTCCCGACTCGATGCCGGGCCGCCGGCCGCGCCTGCCTCAGCGGCCGCCGCAGGAGTCCGGCGCGCTGCCCCTGCCGGAGCAGGATGAGCCGAGGGCTGCCCGCGCCGCCGAGGAGACCAGGCAGGTGCAGCCGCTGCGCCGCCCGCCCGCGGGCGCGCCCGGCAACGGGCTGGCCGCGCGGCTCGACGGTCTCGACGCCCCGGCGCCCGAGGACACCCCCGATCCCGGGCCGCCGCCCAGCGGCGCGTTCCCGGTGCCCCCGCGCCGTCCGCGCCGGGCCCCCGCCCGGCCGCCGGCCGAGCCGGAACCGCACACCGAGCAGTTCCAGGCCGTCAACGGCAGCGAGCCGCCCGAGGCGGTCGTCCCGCCGGACGCCCCGCCCGCGGGGTTGTCGCGCTGGCGCCGCCAGCGTGAGCAGGTGAGCTCGGAGGACACCGAGGTGGGCGTGATGCCCGCCGTGCGCGAGGAGCAGGTGCCCGACGAGCACCTCGAAGCCACCGGCTTCCACGACCCCTTCGCGGAGGACGACGAAGAGGTCGACGAGTTCGGGGAGTTCGGCGAGGCCGAACCGGAGCGCCGCGGCGGCTACGACTACGAGCCCGACGAGGCCGGGCACGCCGAGGACGAGGACTACGCGGAGGAGGCGGAGCCGGAACGCCCCGCCTCCCCGGCGAAGCAGTGGCTGTCGATGGCGGTCCAGCTCGCGCTGGGCGTGATCGGCGGTGCCGCGGTGTGGCTGGGCTTCAACTGGCTGTGGGGCCAGCTGCCCGCCGCCGCGCTCGTCGTCGCGCTCGTGGTGATCGTCGGCCTGGTGTGGATCGTGCGGAAGATCCGCCGCGCGGACGACATCCAGACGATGGTCCTCGCGGTGCTGGTCGGCCTCGTGGTCACGGTCTCGCCCGCGGCACTCCTGCTGCTGTCACGGTGATCCCGGTCGGGCTGTCCACCGCGTCGGTGTGGCCGCTCCGTGCCGGCACCGCGTTCGAGCTGGCCGCGGACCTCGGCTACGACGGGGTCGAGGTCATGGTGTGGGTGGATCCGGTGAGCCAGCACGTGCCCGAGCTGCGCCGCTGGTCGCGGCGCACGGGCGTGCCGGTGCTGTCCGTGCACTCGCCGTCGCTGCTGATCACGCAGCGCGTGTGGTCACCGGATCCGGTGGTCCGGCTGCGGCGCAGTGTCGAGGCCGCGCTCGACCTGGAGGCCAGGACGGTCGTGGTGCACCCGCCGTTCCGCTGGCAGCGCCGCTACGGTGACGCGTTCGAGGACCTGATCGCCGAGCTGGAGGACGAAAGCGGCATCGAGATCGCCGTCGAGAACATGTTCAAGGTGCGCCCGCCCGGCGGCCGCAAGGACACGCGGATGTCGGCGTTCCGGCCCTCGATCGACCCGACCGACGTGGGCTACCGGCACTACACCCTCGACCTGTCGCACTCGGCCGCCGCTCAAATGGACGCACTCGCGCTGGCCGAGCGGATGGGCGAGGGGCTGACCCACGTGCACCTCGCCGACGGCACGGGGGTGCCGAAGGACGAGCACCTCGTGCCCGGCCGCGGCGGTCAGCCGTGCGCGGAGCTGCTCGAAAAGCTCGCCGCGAGCGACTTCGGCGGGCAGGTCGTGCTCGAAGTGAACACGCGCCGCGCGCCGAGCTCCGCGCACCGGATGAAAGACCTGGCGGAGGCGTTGTTGTTCGCGCGGTTCCACCTGGGTGCGTGACGACGGTACAAGATCAACTTCACTCGGTTGCCGCGTTCCGGAGCATGGGCTTCCGATATGTGAACACGTAAAGTTTCCAGCGTGAACCCGTTCCGCTCGCTGATCCTCGCCGCCGCAGGCAGCGACACGGTCCACCGTGTCGTGACCGCAGCCCCAGCCACGAGAGGTGTCGTCGACAGGTTCATCGCCGGTGAGACAGTCGGCGACGCCGTCGCGGCGACGACCGCGCTCGCGGAGGACGGCCTGTACGTGACGCTGGACTATCTCGGAGAGCGCACCGGGGACGCGCGGCAGGCGGAGCAGGTGGTGCAGACGTACCTCGGCCTGCTCGACCGCCTGCACGGCGAGGGGCTCACGGTGCGGGCGGAGGTGAGCCTCAAGCTGTCCGCGGTCGGGCTGCGGTTCGACGAGAAGCTGGCGCTGGACAACGCGTGGCGCGTCTGCGCCGCGGCCGAGCAGTGCGCCACCACCGTCACGCTGGACATGGAGGAGCACGACACCGTCGACGCCACCTTGCGGGTGCTGGCGGAGCTGCGGCACACGTGGCCCTGGGTGGGTGCGGTGCTGCAGTCGTACCTGAAGCGCACGGAGGCCGACGCCGCCGCCCTCGCGCAGGCGGATTCGCGGGTGCGGCTGTGCAAGGGGGCGTACGCGGCGAGCCCGGATGTCGCCCACAAGAGGGACCACGACGTCGATCTGAGTTACGTCCGGGCGGCGAACGTCCTGCTGGCCGGGGATGGTTACCCCATGTTCGCCACGCACGACCCCCGGTTACTGCCCCTGCTGCGGGAGCGCGTGCGCTTCCACGGCCGCAAGCAGGGCACGTACGAGTACCAGATGCTCTACGGCGTCCGGCCCGACGAGCAGCGGCGGCTCGCCGCCGAAGGCGAGACGGTGCGCGTGTACGTGCCGTTCGGGGAGAACTCGTACGCGTACCTGATGCGCAGGCTGGCCGAACGGCCGGCGAACCTGGCCTTCTTCCTCCGCTCCCTGGCCAGCCGTTCGTGAGCACGGTGGAGGCCCAGGACCCCGCGTCCTTCGAGGTGGCATGCGCGGTGAGGTCCCTGGGAGACGGCACGCTGACCGCGGACCTTCGCCCTGAGTGGTCGATCGGTCACCACCCGCACGGGGGATTTCTGCTGTCCCTCCTCGCGAAGGCCGCCGTCGCGGTGCTCGCCGAGCGGGGCGAGCCGACGGCGGAGCCGCTCGTCGTGAGCGCGGAGTTCCTGCGCCCGCCCGCGATCGGGCCCGTGCTGCTGCGCACGGACCTGCGGAAGGTGGGCCGCCGCGCCACGGTCGTCGCGGTGCGGCTGGAGCAGCGGGGGCGCAGCTGCGTCGAGGCGACGGTGACCGCGGGCCGGTTGCCGATCCGTCGTCCGGAGTGGACGGACCTGGCCCCGATGCCCGCCGAACCGCCGCCGCGGGCGATCCCGCTCGGCGGCGACACCGCGGAGGGCGCCTTCAACCTCGCGAAGGGCTGCGACGTGCGGCTCGACCCCGCGACGGCCGGCTACCTCACCGGCCGCACGGGTGAACCGCCGCGGCTGCGGCTGTGGGTGCGGCCGCGGCACGGCGTGCCGGACCCGTACTTCGTGCTGCTGGCGGGGGACGTGAACCCGCCGGTGGTGTTCAACCTCGGCCGCACCGGCTGGGCGCCGACCGTGCAGCTGACCGCGCTCGTGCGCGCCCGGCCCGCGTCGGGCTGGCTGCGCGTGCAGGTGGAGTCCCGCTCGGTGCACGAGGCGTGGTTCGACTCGGACGCCACGGTCATCGACTCGGCGGGACGGCTCGTGTGCCAGGCCCGGCAGTTGGCGTTGTCACCTTCGCCTTAGTCTCGGGGTATGACGACGATCGCGGTGCTGGGTGCGGGCAAGATCGGTGAAGCGCTGCTGGCGGGGCTGCTGAAGGGCGGCCGCAGCGCGGACGAGCTGCTGTTCACCGAGCGGCATCCGGAGCAGGCGGCCAGGATCACCGACCGGTACGGCATCGCGGGTGTCGAGGTCGAGGAGGCGGCGAAGCGGGCCGACGTCCTCGTCGTCGCGGTGAAGCCCCAGGACATCGATCCCGTGCTGACCGCGCTGGCGCCCGCCGTCGGCCCCGGGACGCTGGTCGTTTCGCTGTGCGCGGGGCTGCCGACGTCGCTGTACGAGCGCAGGCTGCCCGACGGCGTGCCGGTGGTGCGGGTCATGCCGAACACGCCGATGGTGGTCGGCGAGGCGATGAGCGCGATCTCGCCCGGCACGCACGCGACGGCCGGGCACGTGGCGCTGGTGAAGGAGCTGCTGTCGTCGGTCGGTCAGGTCATCGAGGTGCCCGAGTCGCAGCAGGACGCCGTGACCGCGCTGTCCGGTTCCGGGCCGGCGTACTTCTTCTACCTGGTCGAGGCCATGATCGACGCCGGCATCCTGCTGGGCCTGCCGCGCGCGGTCGCCGAGAAGCTGATCGTCCAGTCGGCCGTCGGGGCGGCGAAGATGCTGGCGCAGAGCACCGAGCACCCGGTGATCCTGCGGGAGGCCGTCACGTCCCCGGCGGGCACGACCATCAACGCCATCCGCGAACTGGAGAAGCACGGCGTCCGCGCGGCGATGCTGGACGCCATCGAGGCGGCGCGGGACCGGTCGGTCGAACTCGGTAAGTGACGCTGCGTCAACAAGCGCGTCACACCGCGCTGCGCCGAACGGTGCCGGAAGTGGATCTCGGAGGCTCGGAAGTAGCCACGATCCGCAGGTGAACGCGCCCGGTTGGACCAATTACCCCGGCAGACGTCGCACTGGTCCCATCAGTCCCGCTACCCTCATGGGTAAAGCACGTGCGTGTCGAACCGCCGGTGGGGAAGCCGAGCGGCACGACGCGTGTCGAAGGGCACGGTGACGTATGCCGTCGAACAAGAAGGACGTGCCCGCTGTCGGGCAGGTCCAGTTCCTGACGGTCGCCGAGGTGGCCTCGCTGATGCGGGTCTCCAAGATGACCGTCTACCGCCTCGTGCACTCGGGCGAGCTGCCGGCCGTGAGGGTCGGCAAGTCGTTCCGCGTGCCCGAGAAAGCAGTGCACCAATACCTGGAAGGCGCCTATTACGACGTCGGCTAGGTGGGGGGCTGCGCTTGTGTCCAGAGCCCACGGGTAATCTGGGAGACCGCTCGCGCCTGTGCGCTCCAACCGATGGACGCTGCGCCGGGCAGCGTCGGATCGACGGAAAACGTGAAGGAGCACCTGTGGGCTCGGTGATCAAGAAGCGCCGCAAGCGCATGTCCAAGAAGAAGCACCGCAAGCTGCTGCGCCGCACGCGGATGCAGCGTCGCAAGCAGGGTAAGTGACACCCCGCTGACGCTTCTTCGACGCGACCCGTCCGGACAGCCGGGCGGGTCGCGTCCGTTTGGGTGGCGGCGGTGACGGGGCGTGGACCGGGGCTTTCTGGCCCCTGACGCCGTTCGGGTCGCGCGGTAGCATCGCCACCGCCGCCGGAACTCCAGCCCTGTGACCAGGGGGTGCCATGCCGTCCGAAGTCGTGCTCGTCACCGGGGTCGGAGGTGAACTCGGGGGCCGCCTGCTCGCCAGGCTCGGCGCCAGCCCCGCGTTCGCCCGGGTCCTCGGGGTGGACACGACGCCGCCGCGCCCGCACGTGCTGCGGCGGCTGGGCCGTGCCGAGTTCGTCCGTGCCGACATCCGCAACCCGCTGATCGCGAAGATCATCTCGGACGCGCGGGTCGGCACCGTCGTGCACGCCGCGACGACGTGCCACCCCGCCGGGCCCGCCCGCCGCGGCGCGCTCAAGGAGGTCAACGTCATCGGCACGATGCGGTTGCTCGCCGCGTGCCAGCGTTCGGCGTCCGTGCGCAAGCTCGTCGTCAAGTCCACCACCGCGGTCTACGGCGCCGACGCGAGCTCGCCCGCCGTCTTCACCGAGGACTCCGAGCTGATCCCGGCGTCCTCGACGGGCTACGCGAAGGACGCCATCGAGATGGAGGGCTACGTGCGGGGGCTCGCCCGCCGCAGGCCCGACCTGACGATCACGACGCTGCGGTTCGCGAACATCATCGGCCCGGACGTGGACACGGTGCTGGCCCGGTACTTCGCGTTGCCCGTGGTGCCGAGCGTGCTCGGCTACGACGCCCGGCTGCAGCTGCTGCACGCCTCGGACGCGCTCACCGTGCTGGAGCTGGCGACGCTCGAGGACCGGCCGGGGGTGTTCAACGTCGCGGCGGACGGGGTACTCACCCTCGGGCAGGCCCTGCGCAGGGCGGGCAGGGTCGAACTGCCGGTGCCGCGGCCGCTGCTCCCCTCGGTGGCCAAGGTGCTGCGGGGCGCCCGCGTGGTCGACTTCTCGACCGACCAGGTGCGGCTGCTGAACTACGGCCGCGTCGTGGACACCACGCGGCTGAAGCGGACCTTCGGGTACCGCCCGCGGTGGACGACGGCCGCGGCGTTCGAAGACTACGTGCGCGGCCGCGGGCTGCGCCCCGTCGTCCCCGGCGAGCACCTGGCGGCGCTGGCCGACCGGGTCGTGGCCGCAGCGGCGACCGGTCAGGCGAGATGATCCCGGACAGAACCTGGAGCGGGCAGTGACGACGAGCACGGAAGCACAGGTCATCCCCCTGCGGCGGCCCCGGCAGGCCGACGCCCCCGTCCCGCCCGAGCCGGCGCCGGCGCCGGTCGACGAACGGCCCGACGCGGTCACGCGGGTGCTGAAGTTCCTGCGGAACCGCCTCACGGGCGAGTACGAGGTGGACGAGTTCGGGTTCGACCGCGAACTCACCGAAACCCTGCTGCTCCCGCCGTTGCGGCTGCTGTACGAGAAGTGGTTCCGCGTGAGCGCGCACGGCATCGACAACGTGCCGAAGGAGGGCGGCGCGCTGATCGTGTGCAACCACTCCGGCACGGTGCCGCTCGACGCGGTGATGACGGCCGTCGCGGTGCACGACGAGCACCCCGCGCACCGGCACCTGCGCATGCTGGGTGCCGACCTGGTGTTCCGCACCCCGCTGCTGGGCGAGCTGGCGCGCAAGTCGGGGCAAACGCTCGCGTGCCACCCGGACGCCGAGCGGCTGCTGCGGTCCGGCGAGCTGGTCGGGGTGTGGCCGGAGGGCTTCAAGGGCATCGGGAAACCGTTCTCGGCTCGGTACAAGCTGCAGCGCTTCGGGCGGGGCGGCTTCGTGTCCGCGGCCTTGCGCACCGGGGTGCCGATCGTGCCGTGCGCGATCGTCGGCGCCGAGGAGATCTACCCGAAGATCGGCGACCTCAAGCCGCTGGCGCGGTTGCTGGGGCTGCCGTACTTCCCGGTCACGCCGTTCTTCCCGCTGCTGGGGCCGCTCGGTGCGCTCCCGCTGCCGACGAAGTGGACGATCGAGTTCGGCGAGCCGATCCACACCGACCACATCCCCGCCGAGGACCACGACGACCCGATGCTGGTGTTCAGCCTGACCGACCAGGTGCGCGAGTCGATCCAGCAGACCCTCTACGCCCGGCTGGACCAGCGGGAAAGCGTTTTCAAGGGCTGACGCTCACCTGCCGTCGGCGAGACGCTGGATGGTGGTGGCGAGCCAGGACCGGAGCTCGGCGGGGTCGCCGAGTTCGGCGCGCAACACCCGGCGGCGCGTGGAGACGCCGAGGACGAACGCGTCGATCGCCGCTGCGCGGTTGCGGGCCTCGGCGTCGTCCAGGCCGCTCTCGCGCAGGTAGCGGTGCAGCGGCTCCAGCGAGTTCGTGTCCAGGAAGGTGGCCAGCGCCTCCGCCGCCTCCGGGCGTTCCCCGGACGCACGCTGCAGCACGAGCAGCGGGTCCTCGCCCGGCGAGCCGAACCAGCGCTGGACGATGCTCGCCGCCAGGCGGGCGCCGAGCGAGGAGCGGGGGCCGTCGAAGGAGATCTCGACCGGGATTTCCACCTGGGCCGCCGCCAGGAACAGACCGTCCTTCCCGCCGAAGTACCGCGTGATGAGGTTGGGCGACACGCCTGCCGCGTCCGCGACGCCCTTGACGGTGATCGCCGCGAAGCCGTGCCGGGCGAACTGCTGTCGCGCGTGCTTCAGGATCCGCTGCTTGGTCGCGGCCGAGTCGCGGGAATGCATGTGTACGAGGATACACATCGTGTGTATGGTCGTACACATGACTTTCGAACTGCGGGACCGGCTCCGCCGCACGCGCCGCGTCGCGACACCCTGGGCCGAGGACCCGAAGCGCGGCCTCGGCGGCAGCCGCCTCGACGACCTGCTCGAACACTGGGCGAACGGCTACGACTGGGGCACGCACGAGCGCCGCATAGCCGCGTACCCCTGGGTGACCACGGGGTCCGGCGACACCGAACTGGGGATGATCCACCAGCGCTCCGCGAATCCGGCCGCCCCGGTCGTCGTGCTGTTGCACGGGTGGCCGGATTCGGTGTTGCGGTTCGAGCGCGTGCTGCCGTTGCTCGCGGACCTGCACGTGGTCGTCCCGGCGCTGCCCGGCTTCCCGTTCGCGGCCCCGCTCACCACGTCGGGGATGTCGGTGAACCGGATCGCCGGAATCGTCGCCGCCGGGCTCGACGAACTCGGGTACTCGCGGTACACGCTGTCCGGCGGCGACGTCGGTGGCACCGTCGCGGAAATCCTCGCCGCCGAACACCCGGACCGCGTGGCCGCGTTGCACCTCACGAACGTCGCCCCGCAACACGCGCTGACGGCCGACCCGGCGAAGCTCGCGCCCGACGCGGCGGCCTACCTCGGCCGGACCGGACAGTGGTTCCGGGCCGAGGGCGGGTACATCGCGGAGCAGTCGATGCGGCCGAACACGCTCGCCGTCGCCCTCGGCGACTCGCCCGCGGGCCTCGCGGCGTGGATCGCCGAGAAACTCCAGGCGTGGTCCGGCGAATCGGCGTTCACTCGGGACGAGCTGCTCACCTGGATCAGCGCCTACTGGGTCACCGGCACGATCGGCACCTCGTTCGCCACCTACGCCGAACCGGCCGCCGTACCCAGCCGGGTCGAGACGCCGACCGTGCTCTCCGTGTTCCCGCACGACACGAAACCGGAGCCGCGGAGTTACGCCGAGGCGTTTCTCAACGTGCGTGAGTACGTGGAACACGCCGCAGGCGGTCACTTCGCCGCGTGGGAGCAGCCCGAGGCCTACGCCGGCGACCTACGCCGCGCGGTCCGGCTGGGCGAGTCGGCTCCCGGCCACCAGTAGCAGCAGGGCGACGAACGCGCCGAGCGCGGCCGAGCACAGGAACATCGGGCCGAGCCCCACGGCGTCGATCACCGGCTGGGCGAGCAGGGGCGAGAGGAACTGGGCCAGGAACATCGCCGACGTCAGCAGCCCCAGTGCCGCGGTCCTGGCGGCGGGGGCGACCGAGGCGACGACCCAGCCGTTGAACGTCGGGTTCTGCAGGCCCACCCCGAGGCCGACGACGAGGATGCCCAGCCCGGCGACCCACAGCGAACCCGCGAGCCCGAGCACGACGAGACCGGCCGCGTAGGCCGCGAACAGGCTGATGGCCAGCACCCGGAAGCTCCGGCCCTCCCTGAGCCGCCGGAAACTGAGCCCGACCACGGTCATCACCAGGTTGAGCGCGGCCAGCATCGCTCCCGTCAGCGCCGGGCCCGCCCCGCCGATCTGCCCCAGCCAGAACGGCGCCTGCGTCGGCACGACGTAGAACACCAGGATCCCGAGGAACACGAGGGCGTACAGGCCGAGCAGGCGCGGCTGCCACGCCCCGGTGGTGGCCGTCCGGCCCGTGGTCGCGACCGGGACGTCGGAGACGTACCGCAGCACCAGCACCAGCAGCGGGACGCCCAGCAGGTAGACCGCGAAGGGACCACGCCAGCTGAGCGAGGCGAGCAGTCCGCCCAGCAGCAGCGAGACGACGCCGCCGAAGCCCATGGCCGCGCCCTGCAAGCCGAGCACGCGGCCGTGTTCGGCGGGCGGGTGGTGGTCCGCCAGCGGCGCTGTGGAAGTGGCCATGATCCCGGCGATCCCGACCCCGAGCACCGCACGCCCGGCGAGCAACGCGGGCAGCGAGTTCAGTACCAGGCCCGAACCGCCACCCACGACGTAGAGCACCAGGCACGCCGCGAGCACGCGCACACGCCCGGCCCGCACGCTCACGCGGCCGATGACGGGGGCGGAGAGCAGGATCGCGAGCCCCGGCAGGGTGAGGACGAGGCGCACCAGGACACCGGCGTGCGGGGTCGCCGCGAAGTGCTCGGCCATCCCCGGCAGCGCGGGCGTGATCGTCGCGCTCGCCATGATCGTCATCGTGCTGGCGCCGAGCAGTGCCGCCAGCAGTGCCCGTGGCCCGCGCCGCACGGGTGCCGCCGTCGTGTCCGTCATGGCACCGACGGTAAAAGCTCGAGTAAGGTTCAGGTCAAGGCCTGGCTCACCTGCGCCGGTAGGCCATCCCCACGGCGACCGCGCCCGCGACCGCACCGGCGCCCAGCACCGACGGCACCCCGATCTTCGCCGCCTTGCGGCCGGTGCGGAAGTCGCGGATCTCCCAGCCCCTGGCGCGCGCGATCTCCCGCAGCCCGGCGTCCGGGTTCACCGCCACCGCGGTGCCGACGACCGACAGCATCGGGATGTCGTTGGACGAGTCCGAGTACGCCGTGCAGCGCCGCAGGTTCAGCCCCTCGCGCGCCGCCAGCGCCCGCACCGCGTGCGCCTTCGCGCGGCCGTGCAGCAGGTCCCCGACGAGCCGGCCGGTGTACACGCCGTCGACGTGCTCCGCGACCGTGCCGAGCGCGCCCGTCAGGCCGAGCCGTCGCGAGATGATCGCCGCCAGCTCCACCGGCGTCGCCGTCACGAGCCACACCCGCTGCCCGGCGTCGAGGTGCATCTGGGCCAGCGCGCGCGTGCCCGCCCAGATCTTGTCGGCCATCAGCTCGTCGTAGATCTCCTCGCCGACCTCGGTCATCTCCTGCACGGTCTTGCCCGCCACGAACGACAACGCCTGCTCACGGCTGGCCTTCACGCTGTCCTGCGTCTCGCGCCCGCCCACGCGGAACTTCACCTGCCGCCAGGCGAACCCGGCGAGGTCGGAGGCCGTGAAGTACTTGCGGGCGGCGAGCCCGCGCGCGAAGTGGAAGATCGACGCGCCCATCATCATCGTGTTGTCGACGTCGAAGAACGCGGCCGCGGTGAGGTCGGGCGTGGCGGGCGGCGGTGGCAGCTCGACGCCGTCGAGCTGCGCGGTCTCCATCGCGACGGCGGCATCGGCCGACGCCTCGCCCGCGAGCGTGGCGAGTCGTTCGAGTTCCGGGCCCTTGCCCCTGCCGCGCCACACGCAGACCGCCTCCTGAATCGCGGGTGTCCGGACTGCCAGCGTAGCGATTCCGGTCAGCCGATCCCCACCCCGGGAAGGCCGGGGAGCAGGGGCGGGAGGGAGATCAACGGCGGCTGCGTCGTGGTCGTCGACGGCAGCCTCGGACTGGTCGGCGCGAGCACCGGCGGCTCGACCGCCGAGGGCGCCGAAACCGTCGGCGAGTGCGGCAACGGGGGCGTCGGCAGCTGCGGCGAGGACACCGGCGAGGGCGTGGACGTGGTGGTTTGCCGCGCGGGCGGCGCTTCGCTGCTCGGCGCGGTCGGCGCCGGGACCGGGGGCTGCTGCCCGATGAGCGCGTCCGTCGGCGGCGCGCACGAGCCCGACTCCGGCACCGCGCCGAGGTCGTCCAGCTGGCCGGTGGTGATGCGGAAGCAGTCCAGCCGGGCGAGCAGCGTCTGGGCCCGTGCCTCGATCCGGTCGAGGAGTTCCGCCGAAGAGGTGAACTGGGGCAGCGCGGCGGACGGGACGGCGGACTCCACCGCGTCGAGCTTCCCGCGCTGGTCGCGGGACCACGTGCGCAGCTGGTCGAGCTGCTGCCCGCTGCCCTGCGTGGCCAGCTGCGTGAGGACGGCGGTACCGAGCTTGGCCTCGTACTGGAAGTCCGTGAACGCGGCCCGGTAGGCGCCCGCGTCCGCCCCCGCGTCCGCCCCCGCGAGCGCCTTCAGCTCGTCGAGCCGGTTCGCCGCGAACTCCAGGTGCTTCTGCGCCTTCGCCGAGTCGCCGAACGCGAGCCCCAGCTCGGCCGACTCACCCGCGCGCTTGACGCCGTACAACGGGTCGCCGGGCAACGCGTTCCTCGACAACAGCAGGCCGATCCCGCCGAGTGCGACGACGAGCGCGACCGCGGCCGCGAGCACCTCGGCGAGGATCCGCCGTCGTCGCGAGGGCCGCTGCCGTTCCTGCTCCGCCAGCCGTTCGAGGATGCCGTCCTTGATGCGCTCACGGGTGGCGGCGTCCGGTTTCGCGGCGTCGCCGAGCCGGCGCAGCCCGGAGATGACCTCCAGGTCGCGTCCTGACCACCCGGGCACGTCCACGACTGGTGAACGACCGATACCCCCGGGGTGTTACGGGTTCAGCGCCACGCCGGGGGCAACGATTGCGCCAGCTTCCGCACCGCCCGGTGCTGCAGCGCCTTGATCGCGCCTTCGTTGCGCTTCATGATCTGCGCGGTCTCCGTCAGCGACAGGCCCTGGATGAACCGCAGCACGATGCATTCGCGCTGGTCCTCGCCCAGTTCGGCGATGCACTTGAGCAGTGCCTCCCGGGTCGCGCCGGCGAGCGCCTGCTGTTCGGGGCCGGACCCGTCGGTGGTCTGGCCGACGAACGGCGCCGAGCCGGACTCGCTCACCTCGTCGGTGACGACCTCGAGCTTGTACCGGCTCGACTTGACGTGGTCGAACACGATGTTGCGGGCGATCGTGATGAACCAGGCGCCGACGTCGCGGCCCTGGTAGCTCACGGACGTGATCCGGCGCAGCGCGCGCAGGAACGTCTCGCTGGTGATGTCCTCGGCCAGTTCGCGGTCGCCCAGCCGGAAGTAGACGTACCGGTACACCACGTCGACGTAGCGGTCGTAGAGCGTGCCGAAGGCCGTGCTGTCGCCCTTCTGGGCGGCGTGGACGAGGTCCCACGAGTCGGGTTCGTCGTCCGGCAGGTCCACAGGGCGCGCGAGCGTGCCGACGTGCAGCCCCAGCGGGCGTGCAGCAAGCCAGTTCGTCACGGCGACTCCTCTGTCCCGTCCCGAGTGATCACCACCACTCGGGCGCGAGAGCAGCATACGTGTTGTTACCCGGAAGTAGGTAGTGGTGTCTGTTGCGGAAGTGCGACGATCCGCGAGCCTCCCCCTGACGGGAGGCGGGAGGAGGCACGGGCGACATGGCCAACATCGCCGATCTGCTCACCGCCGCCGCGCGCCGGTGGCCGGACGCACCCGCGCTCGCCGACACCACGGCGGACACGCGTTTCACCTGGTCGGAGCTGGATGCGGCGGTGCACGGACAGGTCCGTGCCCTCCGCGAGCACGGCGTCGCCGAGGGGGACAGGGTGCTCCTGCGGCTGCCGACGTCGGCGGACTTCGCGGTGGCGCTGTTCGCCGCGGCCCGCGCCGGCGCGATCGCGGTCCCGGTCTCCCCGCTGGCCCCCGAACCCGAGTTCCGCGGCATCGTCGAGCACAGCGGCGCGCGGCTCGTCGTCGGGCGCGAGCCGGGTGACGTGCCGCCCCAGGCCGGGCCGGGGGAGCCCGTCGAGGCGGCCGGTGGCGGCGAGGACATCGCCGTGCTGTCGTACACCTCCGGCACCACCGGGCCCTCGCGCGGCGTGATGCTGTCGCACCGCGCGCTCCTGGCGAACGTCGAGCAGGTCGGGGCGGTCCCCGGCACGCCGGAGCACGAGGACCGCGTGCTGCTCGCCATCCCGCTGTTCCACGTCTACGGTCTCGGCCCGGGCCTGCTGCACTCGGCTTCGGTGGGCGCGACCACCGTGTTCGCCGAACGGTTCGACCCGGCCGCCGCGCTGCGGATCTGCGCCGAGCACCAGGTGACCGTGATCGGCGGCGTGCCCGCGATGTACGCCGAGTTCGCCCGGATGGACGCCGACGAGCTGCGTGCGAGCTTCGCCTCCGTGCGGCTGCTGACGTCGGGTGCCGCGCCGTTGCACCCCAAGGTGCTCGCGACCGTGCGGGAGAAGACGGGCCTGGGGATCTTCGAGGGGTACGGGCTCACCGAGACCGCGCCCGTGCTGACGTCGACGCTCGTCACGGGCTACCCCAAGCCGGGCTCCGTCGGGCGGCCACTGCCCGGCGTCGAGCTGCGGCTGGTGGAGTCGGACGGGCTCGCCGAGCCCGTGCCGCTGGACCCCGACGACCTCGACGACGCCTTCGTGGAGGAGGACGCGGGCGCCGGGCTCGTGTCCGTGCGCGGCGCGAACCTGTTCTCCGGCTACTGGCCCGACGGCGCGCACGGCCCAGACGAGGACGGCTGGTACCGCACCGGCGACGTCGGCTACCTCGACACCGACGGCGACCTGCACCTCGTGGACCGCGCGAACGACCTGATGATCGTCAACGGCTTCAACGTGTTCCCGCACGAGGTCGAGGAGGTCATCGCCACGCTGCCGGGCGTCGCGGAGGTCGCCGTCGTCGGCGTGCTCGACGAGCGCAGCGGCGAGTCGGTGAAGGCCTTCGTGGTGCCCGCCGCGGGCGCCGCGCTGTCCGAGCAGCAGGTCGTCGACCACTGCGCGGAGCTGCTCGCCGGGTACAAGGTGCCGCGCACGGTCGAGTTCACCGAGTCCCTGCCGCATTCGCCGACGGGCAAGCTGCGGCGGGTACGTTTGCGGTCATGACACAGGTGACGGTCATGAGCCGCCAGGGCTGCCACGCCTGCGAGCAGGCCGAGCGGGACGTCGAGCGGATCTGCGGCGAGCTGGGCGTCGAATGGGCCACGGCGGACGTGGACTCCGACCCCGAGTGGCGTGCCGAGTACGGCGACCGGGTGCCGGTGATCCTCATCGACGGCGCCGAGCACGGGTACTGGAAGGTCGAGGAAGACCGCTTCCGTAAGGCTCTCGTAACCGCGACCGGACGCTGATCCGACGGGCTCGCGCGAACAATGGCGGCGTGACCACCGTCCTGCGCGAAGCCCCGCCCCGGCTCAACCCTGCGGTTGCGGGGTGGACCGGCGTGCTGTCACTCGCCGCCGCGCTCGGTGCCGGGCACCTCGTGGCCGCGTTCGTCGGCCGCGGCGCCTCGCCGTACCTGGCCGTGGGGAACGCGGCGATCGACCTCACCCCGTCCTGGCTCAAGGACTTCGCGGTCAGCTCGTTCGGCACGCACGACAAGACGGTGCTGCTGGCCGGGATGGCCGTGGTGATGGTCGCGCTGGCGGTCGTGGCGGGGCTGATCTCCCGTGAGCGGGCGCTGCCGGGGCAGGTCGTCATCGCGGTGTTCGGCGTGCTCGGGGAGTCGCGGTCTACGGCCGTCCCGACCTGGGACAGCTCGCGCTCGCCGCCCCGCTGGCGAGCCTCGTCGCCGGGGTGCTGGTGTTCCGCTGGCTGCACGGCGCGGCGTTGTCGCGGGGTGTTTCGGACAGCCGCAGGCGGTTCCTCCTGACCGCGGTGGCGGCCGGTGTCGCCGGTGGGGTGGGGCAGTGGCTCGGTTCGCGCAAGAACGCCGACGCGTCGCGTGCCGCCGTCGGGCCGCTCACCCCGGCCCAGCCCGCGCCACCCGTGCCCGCCGACGCCGACTTCGCGAAGCTCGGCACGCCGACGTTCATCACGCCCAACGCGGACTTCTACCGGATCGACACCGCGCTCGTGCTGCCGCAGGTGCCCGCGGAGGACTGGACCCTGCGCATCCACGGGATGGTCGACCGGGAGCTGACGTTCACCTACGCCGACATCCGGAACCGGCCGCTCGTCGAGCGGATCATCACGTTGTGCTGCGTGTCCAACCCCGTCGGCGGCCCGTACATCTCGACCTCACGGTTCCTGGGCGTCGACCTGGCGGAGCTGCTGCGTGAGGCCGGTGTGCGGGAGGGCGCGGAGCAGCTGTTCTCGACCAGCGCGGACGGCTTCACCGCGGGCACGCCCGTCTCGACGCTCCTCGAACCCGGCCGCGGCGCGATGCTCGCGATCGGGATGAACGGCGAGCCGCTGCCCGTCGAGCACGGCTTCCCGGCGCGGCTCGTGGTGCCGGGGCTGTACGGCTACGTGTCGGCGACGAAGTGGGTCACCGACCTCGAACTGACCACGTGGGACGCGAAGCAGGCGTACTGGCTGCAGCGCGGCTGGGCCGAGCAGGGGCCGATCAAGACCGAATCGCGCATCGACGCCCCGAACGGCCACGTGGCGGCGGGCAAGGTCCGCGTCGCGGGCATCGCGTGGGCGCAGCACACCGGCATCGACAGGGTGGAGGTGCGGCTGGACGGCGGCCCGTGGCAGCAGGCCGTGCTCTCCGCGGAGGTCTCCACCGACACGTGGCGCATGTGGTGGGCGGAGGTGGACGCGCCGGCGGGCAGCCACAGCGTGGCCGTCCGCGCCACCGACCGCGACGGCTACACGCAGACCGACCAGATCGCCGACGTCGTCCCCGACGGCGCGACCGGCTGGCACACGATCACCTTCTCGGCCCGCTGAGCCGCCGGTGTGTCGCTGGTCATGCCCACGACCAGCGACTTTGTGCCTGCGTTCACAAGTGGACTACCGTAGTGCGAGGCCCCGCGTAGCCCCGGCATCGAACCGGACTTCGCTTCCCGGGTCAAGAGGAACTTTCTCCAAGCGGTAGCGAAGCGGTGTTGACGGTGTCTGACGAGGAGGCCAGCGTGGTGGCACGGCGTGGCCGGCGGAACGGCGCCGAGGTCCCCTTCGACGCCGACAACGCCCCCACCGCCGAGATGCCCGCGGTCACCGACGGCGACCCGGTCCGCGTCCGGTCCATCCCCGAAGCCGCGGTCGCGCGCCTCGCCGTCTACCTGCGGGTGCTGTCCGCGATGGCCGAGCAGGGCTCGACCACGGTGGCGAGCGAGGAGCTGGCGACCGCCGCGGGCGTGAACTCCGCGAAGCTGCGCAAGGACCTGTCGTACCTGGGGTCCTACGGCACTCGTGGCGTGGGTTACGACGTGCGAGTCTTGGTGGGCCAGATCGAGCGCACACTCGGTCTGACCAGGCAGCACAAGGTCGCCGTGGTGGGAATCGGCAACCTCGGTCACGCGTTGGCCAACTACGGCGGGTTCCCCGGCAGGGGCTTTCCCGTCGAAGCGCTGTTCGACGTCGACCCCGACCTGATCGGGGTGCCCGTCGGCGGGATCCCGGTGTCGCACCTGGACGACATCCCGGAGGTGTGTGCCGAGCGCGGCATCTCCATCGGGGTCATCGCGACACCGCCGACCGCCGCGCAGTCGGTGTGCGACCGCTTGGTCGCCGGCGGCGTGCAGTGCATCCTGAACTTCGCGCCCGTGGTGCTGCAGGTACCGGAACACATCGAGGTGCGGAAGGTGGATCTCGCGGTGGAGCTGCAGATCCTGTCCTTCCACGTGGCCCGGTGCGCTGACGAGAAGAAGGGGTCCCACGCGGTGGGCAACGGAATGGTGGTGCCGTAAGTGTCTGTCTTGGCCGTGGGGCTGTCGTACCGGACCGCCGACCTGCGGACGCTGGAGCGGGCCGCGATCGGCGCCGACGAGCTGGAGAAGGTGCTGCACCAGCTGCAGCAGTCCGAGCACGTCGACGAGGCGATGCTCGTGTCCACCTGCAACCGCATCGAGGTCTACGCGGTCGTCGAGACCTTCCACGGCGGCCTCGCCGACGTGTCCGAGGTGCTGGCGCAGCAGGCCGGGTGCACCCCGGCCGACCTGTACGACCACCTGTACGTGCACTACGCGGGTGCCGCCGTCGAGCACATCTTCTCGGTGGCCTCGGGCCTGGACTCGATGGTCGTCGGCGAGACGCAGATCCTCGGCCAGGTCCGCAACGCCTACGCCACCGCGCGCGAGGCCGGCACGGTCGGCCGCACGCTGCACGAGCTGATCCAGACCACCCTGCGCGTCGGTAAGCGCGTGCACAGCGAGACCGGGCTGGACGCCCTCGGCGCCTCCGTCGTGTCGGAGGCGCTGGGCGAGGCGCCGGACCTCACGGGCAAGCACGCGGTGATCCTCGGCGCCGGCTCGATGGGCGCGTTGTCGGCGAGCCAGCTGCGCAAGGCGGGCATCGGCCGGATCACGGTGGTCAACCGCACACTGGAGAACGCGCAGCGGCTCGCGGCGAACGTGAGCGAGCTGGGCGTGCCCGCGGTCGCCGCCGGCATGGACGAGCTGGCCGTGCGCCTCGCCGAGGCGGACCTCGCGGTGAGCTGCACCGGTGCGCAGGACGTCGTGCTGGCCGCCGAGCACATCCTGCCGCGCCACGGCCGTGAGCTGGTGATCTGCGACCTCGGCCTGCCCCGCGACGTGGACCCGGCGGTCGCCGCGGTGCCGGACGTGCGCGTGGTGGACCTGGAGACCGTGCGGCGCCGGATGGACGACACCGGAGGCCGCTCGTCCGCGAAGCAGATCGCCCGTGCCACCGGCATCGTGCTCGACGAGGTGCGCGAGTACCTGGCGGGCCAGCGCAGCGCCGCGGTCACCCCGACCGTGACGGCGCTGCGCAAGCGGGCCGCCGAGGTGGTCGACGCGGAGCTGCTGCGGCTCGACCACCGCCTGCCCGGCCTCGAACCCGGCGTGCGCGACGAGTTCGCGCGCACCGTGCGCCGCGTCGTGGACAAGCTGCTGCACGCACCGACCGTGCGGGTCAAGCAGCTCGCGGCCGACGCGCAGGGGACCGATTACGCGAGCGCGTTGCGGGAACTCTTCGAGCTCGACCCCGCTTCGCCCGCCGTCGTCGCGAGCCCCTCTCCCCAACCCAACACAGACGGTGAAAGCCAGTGACACGAACCATCAGGATCGGTACCCGGGGCAGCGCGCTCGCCCTCGCCCAGACCGGGACCATCGCCGACGCGTTGCGCCGCGCGGGCGAGAACGTCGAGATCGTCAAGGTCTCCACCCCCGGTGACCGGTCGCACGCGCCGATCGCCGAGATCGGGGTCGGCGTGTTCACGTCGGCGCTGCGTGAGGCCCTGCTGAACAAGCAGGTCGACGTCGCGATCCACTCGTACAAGGACCTGCCGACCGCGCCCGAGCCCGGCATCGTGCTGGCGGCGGTGCCGCTGCGCGAGGACCCGCGTGACGCGTTGATCGCCCGCGACGGGCTGACGCTGGGCGAGCTGCCGCGCGGCGCGAAGGTCGGCACGGGCTCGCCGCGGCGGTCGGCGCAGCTGCAGGCGCTCGGGCTCGGTTTGGAGATCGTGCCGATCCGGGGCAACATAGACACCCGGCTGCGGAAGGTCACCGACGGTGAGCTGGACGCGGTCGTGCTGGCCAGGGCAGGCCTCGCGCGCCTCGGCCGGGCGGGCGAGATCACCGAGACCCTGGACCCGATCCAGATGCTGCCCGCGCCCGCTCAGGGGGCGCTGGCGGTGGAGTGCCGCGTCGACGACGTGGACATCGAACACCTGCTTCGGTCCACTGTGGACGACGAGGCGACGCGGGTCGCCGCGACGGCGGAGCGCGCCATGCTGGCGGCGCTCGAAGCCGGTTGCAGCGCGCCCGTGGGTGCACTGGCAGAGGTGGTGGAGGACCTCGACGCGGACGGCTCGGTGGTCGAGCGCGTCTCGCTGCGGGGGGTCGCCGCCGCCGGACTCGACGGGGAGTCCGTGGAACTGATCCGCGCGTCGGCCGTCGCGGACAAGAGCGAAGCGGAGCGACTCGGCCGGGACCTGGCCGCGGAGCTGCTCGACCTGGGCGCCGGTGCGCTGTCCGGCCCTGGCCGCAACTCACGTTGACAGAGAAATTCGTACTGGAGAAAGAAAGCTGATGACCCCCGCGCGGAACACCGCTGGGCGCGTCGCGTTCGTGGGCTCGGGCCCCGGCGACGCCGGATTGCTGACCGTTCGTGCCCAGGAACTGCTGGCCAAGGCCGAGGTCGTGGTGACCGACCCCGACGTGCCCGCCGGTGTGCTCGCCGCGGCCAGCGCGGACGCCGAGGTGCGTCCCGCTGTCGGGGAGCCCGCCGAGGTGGCGAAGGACCTCGCCGGAGAGGCGAAGGCGGGGCGGCTCGTGCTGCGCCTCGTCGCCGGTGACCCGCTGACGCTGGCCGCCGGTGTGGCCGAGGTGCAGGCGGTGGCCAAGACGAGCGCCGTGTTCGAGGTCGTGCCGGGTGTGTCGCCCGGGGTCGCGGTGCCCGCGTACGCGGGGATCGCGCTGGGCGGCAGCCACGCCGAGGTCGACGTCCGCGGCGAGGTCGACTGGGCGGGGCTGGCGCGCACGCCGGGCCCGATCGTGCTGCACGCGACATCGGCCCACCTGGCCGAGGCCGCGGGCGCGCTGGTCGAGCACGGGCTGCCCTCGCAGACCCCCGTCGCGGTGACGTCGAACGGCACCATCAACACGCAGCGCACGCTGGACAGCACGCTCGCCACGCTGGCGCAGGACGCCGGTGAGCTGGTCGGCCCGCTCGTCGTGACCGTCGGTGAGGTCGCGGGGCAGCGGTCGAAGCTGTCGTGGTGGGAGTCGCGGGCGCTGTACGGCTGGAAGGTGCTGGTGCCGCGGACGAAGGAGCAGGCCGGCGAGATGGCCGAGCGGCTCCGCCAGCACGGTGCCACGTCGCACGAGGTGCCCACGATCTCGGTGGAGCCGCCGCGGAGCCCGGCGCAGATGGAGCGCTCGGTGAAGGGGCTCGTGGACGGCCGGTACCAGTGGATCGTGTTCACGTCGGCGAACGCGGTGCGCGCGGTGTGGGAGAAGTTCGAGGAGTTCGGGCTGGACGCCAGGGCGTTCTCGGGTGTGAAGATCGCCTGCGTCGGTGAGGCCACGGCCGACCGCGTGCGGGCGTTCGGGATCAACCCGGAGCTGATCCCGAAGGGCGAGCAGTCCAGCGAGGGTCTGCTGGCGGAGTTCCCGCCGTACGACGATGTGCTGGACCCGGTGAACCGGGTGCTGCTGCCGCGGGCCGACATCGCGACGGAGACACTGTCGGCGGGCCTGGTGGAGCGCGGCTGGGAGGTCGACGACGTGACGGCCTACCGCACGGTGCGCGCCGCCCCGCCGCCCGCGGAGACCCGCGAGATGATCAAGACGGGCGGTTTCGACGCGGTGTGCTTCACGTCGTCGTCGACGGTCCGGAACCTGGTCGGTATCGCGGGGAAGCCGCACACCCGGACGCTCGTGGCGTGCATCGGCCCGAAGACGGCGGAGACGGCGGTGGAGTTCGGCCTGCGCGTGGACGTCCAGCCGGAGAAGGCGGACATCCCCAGCCTGGTCGACGCACTGGCCGCCCACGCGGCGAAGCTGCGGGCGGAGGGTGCGTTGCCGCCGCCGAGGAAGGCGAAGCGGACGCGCCGTTCGTGAGGTCGTGACGGAAGGGGGCTCCCGGCCTGGTGCCGGGAGCCCCCTTTCGTTTGGGTGTCGAATCAATCCATCATGGGCTCTACGTTGCGATTTGAACGAACTCTGGCCGAAACCCTCGCTTGCGGAGTTTTGGGCTCAGGCACCGCATGTGCTTCCTCCCTGATCCGCCAGATCAACTCCTCTGCTGGGAATTCCAGATAGCGCGTGAGCTGCCGGGCGAAAGTCGCGGGATCGTCTCCCAGACCCTCTGCGGCGAAGCGTGCGATCGTGTCGGCCCACAGATCCGGATCGTCGATCACGTCGCGTATCGTGCGAACTGGGCGTTGGGGCTCTGGCGGAACCCGGACAGTCCACCGGTAGCTGCCGTGACCGACTGAAGCCCGGGAACCATCTGGTAGCTCGACCGTAGCGCGGCTTCCAACCGGCACTACTGCGTGCAAGTAAAAACGCCCGTTGTTACAGCTCCAAGATACGGATATCTCGCCGAAGGGCGTGTGGCGCACTGCCTTCGCGCTAGTCAAGTCCCGGTGGGGGATTGGTTTGACGGTGAACTCCCGGTAGCCCGGTGCGGTCGGCGTGATACCTGCGACTGTCCGATGTACCCAGTCCGTCACCGCGCCCAGTGCGTACAGATTGAATGACGTGTACTTGTTGGGGTTGAGACTTCCGTCGGGACGAATCGCATCCCACCGCTCCCAGGACGCGGTGGCTCCCATCGTTACAGGGTACAACCACGAGGGGCAACCCTTTTCGAGCATCAAGCGGTAGGCGAGATCGGGACGGCCTGCTGTGCAGAGAGCGTCCGTTATCAACGGAGTGCCGATGAAGCCGGTGGAGATGCGGAATCCGCTGGAACGGACCAAGTCGGCCAGCCTTGCGCCTGCCCTTTCTCGCTGGTGCGCCGTGGGTAGCAGCTTCCACTCGAGGGCGAGTGCGTAAACCGTTGGCACATCCGATAACACTCGTCCAGCCGGGGTCACGTAATGACGTGCGAACGCGGTGCGGGTTTCGTCGGCCAGCTTCAAATATTTCGTCACGTCTTCGTCATGTCCGAGCAATCGTGCGGCTTCCGCCATGATGTCGGCGGACCGAATGAGGTAGGCGGTTGCGATGACATCTGGGTTGGCCCTGACGTCGTACGGGGCGTCTGGAGGAGCAGTCGGATCAAGCCAATCGCCGAACTGAAATCCTCCGGCCCACACTCCGTCTGTGGTCAGCGATGCTGCCCTGTCCACCCAAGACCGCATGCTTTCATACTGTCGTCGGAGAACATCCAGGTCGCCGTAACGCTGGTAGAGCACCCAGGGGATGATTGTTGCCGCGTCACTCCAACCGGCAGCCGCCGACACGGTGACTCCGCCAACATCGGGGACGATGTAGGGAACGAGACCGTCTGGATACTGCTCGGCGGCTAGATCGGTCAACCAGGACGAGAGAAACCCCGCAACATCGAGAATCGAGGCGGCGGCGGGTGAGAAGATTTGTATGTCTCCGGTCCACCCGAGTCGCTCACTGCGATGGGCGCAGTCGGTGGGAACATGAAGCAGGTTGCTCCGGGCCGACCAGACCACGTTCTCGTGGAACTTGGTCAAGTCGGGATCCGAGCACTCGAACCACCCCGTGCGGCGAAGATCTGATCCGACGACCACAGCTTGAACGTCTTCGATGGAGAGATCGTCGATTCCGGTGATTTCCGCGTAACGGAAACCATGGTAGGTAAAGTTCGGTTCCAAGTGTGAGATACCGTCTGGAAGTATGTAGGTGTCCGTGGCTTCCGCTGTGACGAGGAACCGTGTAGCCAGTTCGCCGTGTTCCAGTATTTCGGCGTGCCGGACCGTAACCTGCTGCCCTTCCACGCCGTCCACGCTGATCCGTACCCAGCCGGCGATGTTCTGTCCGAAGTCGACCAGTGTCTTGCCGGAGGGTGACCGCCAGACGCGCCTCGCGGGAAGGTATTCGGTCGCCCGGACTGGAGGTCCCTCGGGAGCGACCAGACGTCCGAGATCTTCTTCCAGGACCTCGACGGGGTGGGCATCTTCCGAGCGCTTGCGCAGATCCATTCGCTGACCGTCGTACAGATCGTTCGCGAGGACGTTGCTGTTGCGCGCCGACCAATCGTGACCGGTCGAGAAGCTCTCCTTCGAGCCGTCCGAATAGGTCACCTCGAGTTGAGCGAGTAGGGCCAGACGGTCGCCGTAGACGGCACGCCAGCTGATTCGCCCGCGGTACCAACCGTTACCGAGCAGAACGTCGAGTTCGTTCTGGCCCTCATGCAGGAGATGGGTCACATCATAGGTTTGATACTGCAGGCGATGTTGATAGGCGGTCCAGCCGGGCGCGAGGAGTTCGTCGCCTGCCGGCATGCCGTTGATCGTCGCGTGGTGGAGGCCATGGGCGGTTATATACAAACGCGCGTTAGTGACGTCCGAGCGCAATGAGAATGTCTGCGCGAGGATTGGGGCAGGGTCCTCCCAGCGGCCGATGCCGACCGGCGAGATGAAGCGTGCCGTCCAGTCCTCCGGCTTCAGCAGCGCCACCTCGACGGTTGCGGGCTCGCTCCACGTCGACCACTTTTCGCCCGACGCTACGCGAACCCGCACGGCTACCCGCTCACGCGACCGCAGTGGTTCGAACGGCCAAGGGACGAGGATCTGCTCGTCCGACTCAACTCGAACGCTCTTGCCTTCGGCTTCGATCTCGTACGCGGTCTGTGACCAAGCCGGGTCATCGGTCGTCACCTGCCAAGACAGGCGGGGAGTGGGTGTGCCTATCCCCAGGGCCAAGTCGCGGTGTTCGAACCGGACCGGGCTCACGGAGGTGCCCCTCGTCGGTGCGGCAGGAGGGTTGACTACTTCTCGCACGATCATGAAGTCTCCAGCTCGCTGCGGCGATACTTGAAATAGAAAAACCATACAGTGAAACTCGAAGCCGAGGAAGTATCGCCGTCGGGACTGTTGGACGAATGGCGAGGCGACTCACGCAGCAGCGGCAGCCATTGCGGTCGGCTGAGCGGTCATCAACCACCCCGGAGTACCGTCGTAACCGTGTTTCCCGAGCATCGTCCCCGCCGGTTGCGTACCACTCCCGCCATGCGGCGGCTCGTCAGTGAGACCACGCTCCGGCCGCGCCAGTTGATCCTGCCGCTCTTCGTCGCCGAGGGGATTGACCAGCCGCGGCCCATCGCGAGCATGCCGGGCGTCGTGCAGCACACGCGTGACACGCTGCGCAAGGCCGCCGTCGACGCGGTGCGGGCCGGGGTCGGCGGCCTGATGCTCTTCGGCATCCCCGCCACCCGGGATGCCGTCGGCTCCGGGGCCATCGACGAGAACGGCATCCTCAACGTCGCGCTGCGGGACCTGCGCAGCGAGCTCGGCGACGACACCGTCCTGATGGCCGACACGTGCCTCGACGAGTTCACCGACCACGGTCACTGCGGCGTGCTCGACGCCGACGGCAACGTCGACAACGACGCCACCCTCAAGTTGTACGCGGAGATGGGCGTCGCGCAGGCCCAGGCCGGTGCGCACATGCTCGGGCCCAGCGGGATGATGGACGGCCAGGTCGGCGTGATCCGCCAGGCCCTGGACGACGCCGGCCTCACCAACACCGGCATCCTCGCCTACTCGGCCAAGTACGCCAGCGCCTTCTACGGCCCCTTCCGCGAGGCCGTCGACTCGCAGCTCAAGGGTGACCGCAAGACCTACCAGCAGGACCCGGGCAACGCCCGCGAAGCGCTGCGCGAGATCGAGCTGGACGTCGCCGAGGGCGCGGACGCCGTCATGATCAAGCCGGCGCTGTCGTACCTCGACATCCTGCGCGCGGCCGCCGAGGGCTCGCCCGTGCCGGTCGCGGCCTACAACATCTCCGGCGAGTACGCGATGGTCGAGGCGGCCGCGGCGAACGGCTGGCTCGACCGCGAGCGCACGATCCTCGAGGTGCTCACGTCGATCCGCCGCGCCGGTGCCGACATGATCCTCACGTACTGGGCCACCGAAGCCGCCGCCTGGCTGGACTAGTCTGTCCGCGTGACCGAATCGGACGACGAGCGCCGGGCCAAGGGGCTGCCACCCGCGCCCCTGCTGCCCGGCGACGAGCCCGTGCCCGTGGACCCGCCGAAGCCGGTCAAGGCGTCGTTCTGGCTGTGGGTCTCGTCCGCGGTCGTGTTCGTCATCGGGTACGCGGTGATCTTCTTCGCCCGCGGCAGGTTCATGGACGACATCGTCAAGGCGAACCGGAACCCCGCCGTGAGCGCCGAGCAGATCCGCTCCGGCACCACGGTGCTCCTCGCCGTGCTGCTGGTCGGCGCGATCTCCTTCGCGGTCCTCTACACGCTCTTCGCGTACAAGGCCCGGCAGGGGACCCGCTCCGCGCGCACGGTGCTCACCGTCCTGATGGCGGTCACCGTCGTCTTCCAGCTGGTCCAGCCGTTCGCGAACGTCATCACGCTGCTCGCGACGCTCCTCGGCCTCATCGCGCTCCTCCTGATGTACCTGCCGCAGTCCAACCCGTACTTCCCGAAGGTCAACCGCAGGGCCCCGTGAGCGAGCCGCGGTACGTCGAACACGGGGCGAGGTGGACGGCCCTGCTCTACGGGCCCCTGTTCGCCCTGCTGGGGTACCTCGCCGAACTCGCCACGGGCACGACGCACGCGATCGCGTGGGTGCTCGTCGGGCTGGGGCTCGCCGTGATCACCGCGCCCTGGGTGCACGCGCGCCGCCGCTTCCTCACCGTCAAGGTCACCGACACCGAGCTCTGGCAGGGGCGCGAATCCCTGCCACTGGCCGAGATCGCCGAGGTCGACGACGTCGGCGCCCCCGCCGGGGCACGCGTGCTGGGCGGCGGCTGGAGCACCCCGCGCAAGTACGACGAGCTGCCCATCCGCCTCACCGACGGCACCGTCGTCCTCGCCTGGGCGCGGGACGCGCGAGCACTGCGTGCCGCGCTCGGCCGGGCGTGAGAGTCTGGCTCCCGTGAACACTCAGCCGAAGCTGCATCAGCCGCGGCGGGCCCTGGTCGCGGTGGTCGAGGTGGTGCTGGCTGCCGTCGCCGTCTGGGCGGCCTTCCCCGTGTGGCACCACGGCGTGAAGACGCTCACGGTGCACCTGTCCGACGGTGTGGTCCTCACCTCGACCCGCCTGCTCGGCAGCTGGGTGGCGGGTGCGATCGGCCTCGGCCTCGTCGCCGCGCTGTTGCTCGTCGACGCCGTCCGCGAGGTGCTGCTCGCCACCCGCGCCAAGCACCGCGAACCGAAGCCCGAAGGGCGGTTCGCGGGCACGCTCGACGAGGTGTGAGACTGGCAGTCGTGACGCACGGAGTCGATCAGTCCAAGGCATGGTTCGCACGCGCATCGGCCGCGACACCGGGTGGCGTGAACTCGCCGGTGCGCGCGTTCAACTCGGTCGGTGGCACGCCGCGGTTCATGGTCAAGGGCGAGGGCGCGTACCTGTGGGACGTCGACGGGAACCGCTACGTCGACCTCGTGTCCTCGTGGGGGCCGATGATCCTCGGGCACGCGCACCCCGCGGTCGTGGAGGCCGCGCGCACGGCCGCGACGGGCGGCCTGTCCTTCGGCACCCCGACCACCGGTGAGGTCGAGCTCGCGGAGGAGATCATCTCCCGCGTCGACCCGGTGCACCAGGTGCGGCTCGTCAACTCCGGCACCGAGGCGACGATGAGCGCCATCCGGCTCGCCAGGGGCTTCACCGGGCGCAGCAAGATCATCAAGTTCGCCGGCTGCTACCACGGGCACGTGGACGCGCTGCTCGCGCAGGCCGGCTCGGGCGTCGCGACGCTGGGCCTGCCGACCTCCCCCGGCGTCACCGGTGCGCAGGCCGCCGACACGATCGTCCTGCCCTACAACGACCTCGGCGCCGTGCGGAAGTCCTTCGAGGACAACCCCGGCGAGATCGCGGCGATCATTACCGAGGCCGCGGCGGGCAACATGGGCGCGGTCGCCCCGGTGGACGACTTCAACGCGGGCCTGCTCGAACTCGCCCACGCCCACGGCGCGCTGCTGATCATGGACGAGGTCATGACCGGCTTCCGCGTCTCGCGCTCCGGCTGGTTCGGCCTGGAGGCCGTGCCCGGTGACCTGTACACCTTCGGCAAGGTCATGTCCGGCGGGCTGCCTGCGGCGGCGTTCGGTGGCCGCTCCGACGTGATGAGCAAGCTCGCCCCCGGCGGCCCCGTCTACCAGGCCGGCACGCTCTCCGGGAACCCCGTCGCGGTCGCGGCGGGCCTGGCGACACTGCGCGCGGCGGACGACGACGTGTACCGCGCCCTCGACGCGAACTCGCAGCGCCTGGGCGCCCTGTTCACCGAAGCGCTCAACGCGGCCGGGGTCGCGCATCACGTCGCGTACGCGGGCAACCTGCTCAGTGTGTTCTTCACCGAGGAACCGGTGCGCAACTACCACGACGCGACCAGCGCCGAGACCTGGCGTTTCCCGCCGTTCTTCCACGCCCTGCTCGAACGCGGCGTGTACGGGCCCCCGAGCCCGTACGAGGCGTGGTTCGTGAACGCGGCGATGGACGACGCCGCGTTCGAGGTCATCGAAGCCGCGCTGCCCGCCGCAGCCGCCGCCGCGGCGGAGGCGGGCCGGTGACGACCGTCGTCCACCTGCTCCGGCACGGCGAAGTGCACAACCCGGACAACATCCTCTACGGCCGCCTGCCCGGGTTCCGGTTGTCCGAGCGCGGGCAGCGGCAGGCGCTCACGGTCGCGGAAGCCTTGGCGGGCCACGACATCACGCACGTCGTCGCGTCGCCGCTGCAGCGTGCGCAGGAGACCGGCGCGCCCATCGCCGCCGCGCACCGGCTGGACGTGCACACCGACGAGCGGCTCATCGAGGCCGGGAACCAGTTCGAGGGCAAGCGGGTCGCCGTCGGTGACGGGGCCCTGCGCAACCCGCGGCACTGGCCGATCCTGCGCAACCCGTTCGTCCCGTCCTGGGGCGAGCCGTACCTGCACATCGCGCGCCGGATGCTCGGCGCGGTGTACCGGGCCCGCGCGGCGGCGGAGGGGCACGAGGCGTTGTGCGTCTCACACCAGCTGCCGATCTGGACGCTCCGCCGGTACCTCGAAGCGAAGCCGCTGTGGCACGACCCGCGTCGCCGCCAGTGCTCTCTCGCGTCGCTGACCAGCCTCGTCTTCGACGGTGAAGAGCTGGTGGACATCGTGTACAGCGAACCGGCCGGCGCCACCGACCCGAAGGTCACCGGCGCATGAAACGGCTGTTCGTGGGATTGCTCACGCTCGCGCTGCTGGCCGGTTGCTCCACGGGCAAGGACGCGGTGTCCCAGGGCGACACGTTCGAGTTCGTCGCTCCCGGTGGCAAGACGGACATCGTCTACGACGTCGGCGACCGCAAGCACGTGCCGAACCTCTCCGGCGACGACCTGATGAACGAGGGCAAGCAGCTCTCGCTCGCCGACTTCACCGGCAAGGTCGTGGTGGTCAACATCTGGGGCCAGTGGTGCGCGCCGTGCCGCACGGAGTCGCCCGAGATGGAGAAGCTCTACCAGGCCAACCAGGCCAAGGGCGTGCAGGTGCTGGGCTACGACGTGCGCGACTACGACCGCTCCGCGCCGCAGGACTTCATGCGTGACCGCGGCCTGACGTACCCGTCGCTCTACGATCCGGCCGGGCGCGGGCTGCTGAAGCTGTCCGGCTACCCGCTGAACGCCGTGCCGTCGACCATCGTGATCGACAAGCAACAGCGCGTCGCCGCCGTCTACCTGCGCACTCTGCTCGCGAGCGACCTCCAGCCCCTCGTGCAGCAGCTGGCCGCGGAGTAGCCCGGCCCCGAAGAGTTCACACCGAACTCACTGCTTACTCTCAGCAGGGTGAACTCCGTGACCGAGCTGGCGACCTCCGGGCCGCTGCTCCTCGCCGCCGGAGTCGCCCTCGTCGCCGGCGCGATCTCGTTCGCCTCGCCGTGCGTCGTCCCGCTCGTGCCCGGGTACCTCGCATACCTCGCCGCGCTCGTCGGCGCGGACGCACCCGCCGTCACCGCGGACGAGGAGCGCAAGAAGGGCCGGTACGCCGTCGTCGGCGCGGCCGCGTTGTTCGTCCTCGGGTTCACCGTTGTGTTCGTCGCCGGGCTCGGCACGCTGGTCTGGCTGGCCGACGCGGTGCTCGGCAACCAGGAGCTGCTGCAGCGGATCGGCGGCGTCGTGACGATCGCCATGGGCCTGGTGTTCCTGGGCCTGATCCCCGCGCTGCAGAAGGACATCCGCTCGCACCGGGTCCCGCGCGGCGGCCTGCTCGGGGCGCCGCTGCTGGGTGCGGTGTTCGGCCTGGGCTGGACGCCGTGCATCGGCCCGACGCTGTCCGGCGTGCTCGCCATCGCGACCGCGAGCGGCAGCACGGGCGCACGCGGGTTCCTGCTGGTCCTCGTCTACTGCCTCGGCCTCGGCCTGCCGTTCCTGCTGATCGCGTTCGGCGCCCGGTGGGCCGTCCGCGCCACGGACTGGCTGCGCCGCAATGGCCGCCGCGTGCAGCTGTTCGGCGGCGGGCTGCTGCTGGTCGTCGGGGTCCTGCTGGTCACCGGGCTGTGGGGTGAGCTGGTGAGCTGGCTGCGCGACGCCTTCGTCACGGACACGGTGCTTCCGCTGTGACCGCCACCGAGGCCCGGCCGACGCCGCAGTACCGCCCGACGCCCGCGAAGCGGGTGCTGGGCTTCCTGCGCAACACCTGGCGCGGCCTGACCGCGATGCGCACCGCGCTGATCCTGCTGTTCCTGCTCGCGCTGGCCGCCATGCCGGGCGCGTTGTTGCCGCAGCGCTCGCTCAACCCGACCAAGACCAGCCAGTACATCACCGCCCACGGCTGGTGGGGCACCCTGCTGGACCGGCTCCAGTTCTTCGACGTCTACTCCAGCGTCTGGTTCTCGGCGATCTACCTGCTGCTCATGGTGTCGCTCGTCGGCTGCCTGACGCCCCGCAGCTTCGAGTACGTGAAGCAGATGCGCGCGAAGCCGGTGCTGACGCCGCGGAACCTCGCGCGCATGCCGCACTTCCGCGAGGCCACCGTCGAGCGCTCGATCGACGACGTGCTGGCCGGGGCGCGGACGCGGTTCCGCGGCTGGCGCACCGACGAGCGCGAGGAGGCCGACGGCGCCCGCAGCATCAGCGCCGAGCGCGGGTACCTGCGGGAGACCGGCAACCTGGTCTTCCACTTCGCGATGCTCGGGCTGATCGTCGCGCTGGCGCTGGGCAAGATGTACACCTACGAAGGCCAGGTGATCGTCCAGGCGACCGGCGGCACGGACTCGCAGTTCTGCAACTCCGGCATCTACGCCTACGACTCGTTCAACCCCGGCCTGCGGGTCGACGGCACCGACCTGGAACCGTTCTGCATCAAGGTGAACGACTTCACCGCGCAGTACACCGAGTCGGGCGAGCCGATCCACTACTCGTCGAACATCGAGTACCAGTCGGGCGGCGACCTCACGACCGGCACCTGGCGGCCGTACCTGCTGGAGGTCAACTCGCCGCTGCGCACCGCGGGTGACCGCGTCTACCTGCTCAACCACGGGTACTCGCCGCAGTTCACCGTCACCTACCCGGACGGCGAGGTGCGCAAGCAGGCGATCCAGTGGGTGCCCGAGGACACCAAGACGTTCCTGTCCCAGGGTGCGGTCAAGTTCGACCCGCCCGGCGTCACCGACGCGGCGGAGCGCCGGAAGCGGCAGCTCGCGATCACCGGCGTCTTCGCGCCGACGTCCTTCGTCCACGGCGGGGTGCTCACCTCGACCGCGCCCGTGCTGAACAACCCGATGGTGGCGGTCGACGTCCTGCGGGGCGACCTCGGCCTCGACTCCGGGCAGACCCAGTCGATCTTCAGCGTCGACCAGTCCATGATCGACGACGGCAGGCTCCAGCGGGTCGCCCGCCAGAACCTCGCCGTCGGGCAGTCGATCACCCTCGACGACGGTACGAAGATCAGCTTCGACGGGGTCCAGCAGTGGGTCGCGCTGCAGGTCTCCCACGACCCGACGCAGGTGTACGTGCTGGTCTTCGCGGTCGCGATGCTGCTCGGCCTGGGTGGTTCGCTGCTGGTCAAGCGGCGGCGGGTGTGGCTGCGGGTCCGGCCTGCGGATGGGGACGGAAACGGTACCGTTGTCCAGGTGGGCGGACTCGCCCGCACCGACCAGGCGGGCTACGGCGAGGAGTTCACCCGGCTAGCGGATGAGCTGCTCACTGGCGGAAAGAGGAAGTAGAAGTGCCTGTCAACGAGACGTTGTCCCAGTACAGCGACTGGTCCTACACCACCGCGACCGCGATCTACGTCCTGGCGCTGGTCTTCTTCCTCATCGAACAGTCCTTCGGCGCCAAGGGCCGCCGCGCGGCCGAGCGCACCAAGACCCGGCAGCTCGTCGGCGCCGGCGCCCCGGTCTCCGGGACGACCGCCGACGTGCCCGAGCCGCCCGCGCCCCGCGGCCGCGCCGAGCGGATCGGCCGGATGGGTGCCTCGCTGACCGTGCTGGGCGTGCTGCTGCACTTCGCCGCCCTGCTCCTGCGCGGCCTCGCGACGCACCGCGTGCCGTGGGGCAACATGTACGAATACATCATGGCGGTGACGTTCATCGCCGTGGTGACGTGGCTGTGGGCGATCCGCAAGTTCCCGGTGCGCCACCTGTCCGGCTTCATGCTGCTGCCGATCGTGATCCTGATGTTCATCGGCGGCACGATGCTGTACACCGTCGCGGCCCCGGTGGTGCCCGCGCTGCAGTCGTACTGGCTCGTCATCCACGTGTCCGCCGCGGCGACGTCGTCGGGCATCTTCCTGGTGCCGGGCGTGGCGAGCGTCCTCTACCTGGTCCGCAACGCCTACGACCGCAACCCGCGCCGCTTCGCGCGGTTCGGCCCGAAGCTGCCCGCCGCGGACGTGCTGGACCGCGTCGCGTACCGCACCACGGTGTTCGCGTTCCCGCTGTTCACCTTCGGCGTGCTGTGCGGGGCGGTCTGGGCCGAGTCGGCGTGGGGTCGGTTCTGGGGCTGGGACCCCAAGGAGACCACCGCGTTCGTCGCCTGGGTGGTCTACGCCGCGTACCTGCACTCGCGGGCCACGGCCGGCTGGCGCGGCACCCGCGCGGCGGTGATCAACACGCTGGGCTTCGCGGTCACCGTGTTCAACCTGTTCTTCGTCAACCTGGTCACGACGGGCTTGCATTCCTACGCCGGGGTCGGCTGATGACGGATCCTCGCGAGTTCTCCGAGGAGCGCACGGACTCCACGGCCCATCCGGGACGGCAGCCGCAGCTGCCGCCGTTCCCGCCGGGCTACGACCCGAACCTGCCGCCCCTGCAGCCGAACTCGCCGTATCCGCCGCTGCCCCAGCCGTCCCGGCCCCGGCCGGAGATGTCCAGTCACGTCGTGCGGCCGCCCAAGCGCCCGCCCCGGTCCGGCTGGCGCAAGGCGGTGTACGTCGGCAGCGGGAAGCTGATCAACCCGGGGGAGAGCCCGGCGGAGCGGCGGCAGCGGGAGCTGGTGGCGCGCGTCAACCAGCCGCTGCGGGGCTGCTTCCGGATCGCGATGATGAGCCTCAAGGGCGGCGTCGGCAAGACCACGATCACCACCACGCTGGGCGCGACGTTCGCGTCCCTGCGCGGGGACCGCGTGATCGCCGTGGACGCCAACCCGGACCGCGGCACGCTGTCGCAGAAGATCCCGATCGAGACCACCGCGACCGTGCGGCACCTGCTGCGGGACGCCGACAAGATCACCCGGTACAGCGACGTGCGGGCGTACACGTCGCAGGGTGAATCGCGGCTGGAGATCCTCGCGAGCGAGCAGGACCCGGCGGTGTCGGAGGCGTTCTCCGAGACCGACTACCTGCGGGTCGTGAGCCTGCTGGAGCACTACTACAACATCGTGCTGACCGACTGCGGCACGGGCTTGATGCACTCCGCGATGAAGGGCGTGCTGGACTCGGCGGACGCACTGGTCGTGGTGTCGACGGGCTCGGTGGACGGCGCCACGAGCGCCTCGGCGACGATCGACTGGCTGGAGGCGCACGGCTACGGGGACCTGGTGAAACGGTCCATCGTGGCGATCAACTCGGTGCGCCCGAAGGCGGGCTCGGTGGACCTCGACAAGCTCGCCGCGCACTTCGGGGCGCGGGCGCGGTCGGTGTGCCGGATCCCGTTCGACCCGCACCTCGAAGAAGGCGCCGAGATCGAACTCGAGCGCCTGCAGCCGGCGACCCGGCTGGCACTGCTGGAACTGGCCGCCGCGATGGCGGACGCGTTCCCGCTGAAGGGCTAGTTCTTGCGGGTCGTGACGTTGGTGACGCGGGTGAGGGCCTGAGGTGAGGGGACGGGTCTTTCGGCGGCAGGATGAGAAGTACCACTAACTCGTCCGTCACGACTGAAAGACCCGTCCATGCTCCACCGTAATGCCCCGCTGTCGGTCGAAGGCCGGCGGCGGTTGGTCCAGCGTTGTCAGA
>NZ_FORP01000010.1 GCF_900114035.1 Amycolatopsis sacchari
GGGCAGCACTACCGCCCTGGCTGCACTTCTACAATCACCACCGACCCCACAGCGCAACCAGCGGCAAACCCCCGATCACCCGCCTGACCAACCTCTCTGGACATCACATCTAGGCCTGACCCTCGCCCGACCACCACCCCTCGCGGACACGCTTCGCGTGGCAGCTACACCAGCCAAGTTCCCAAGACGGCGAGCGCGTAGAGCGCCGCAGCCGCCTGGACCACCCGCGTCCTGCGCCGCTCGGACCAGGTGGTGAAGCGCAGCAGCCAGGCCAGCGCCGGGAGGACGAGGATCGCGTGCATGGCCACCGCGTGCACCGGTTTCAGCCCGCCCGCCGTGGTGTATGCGAGCTGTGGATCGCCGCTGCGGGAGAGCCGGACGCCGTCGGCGATCATGAGCGCGCCGACCGCGAGCGACGCGACCAGCACGACGAGGCCGAACCGCAGGGCCAGCAGCATGCTCGGGGCGAGTCCACTCGTTGTACGCAGCGCGGCGACGGTGAACCCGCCGACGGTCAGGATGATCACCGCCCCACCGAGCGCGAGCGTCATCGAGACGACCGTGTCGAAGCCGGTCTCGAAGTTGAAGTGTGACGGCACCCCGCGCCAGACCTGCAACGTCACGAGTGCGACCTCGACGACGCTCACCGCCGTGAACGCGCCCAGCAGGAACGTGCGCGTCCGGTCGGGCAGGCGCAGGAAGGACGTCGCCCAGGCGAGCGTGGCCAGCGTGAGCCCGAAGGACAGCCCGAACGTCATGGCCTTGCGGTAGGACAGCGGTCCCTCCCACGTCGCGCCCGAGGCGAGCAGCACCCCCAGGTGGACCAGACCACTGAGCAGCAGCACGGCGGCCACCGCATACGCGGTGCGTTCGACGGGGCGGGCGCGCGCCGTGGCGAGTTCCCGTTTGACAGCTGGGATCGTCATGCCGTTGATGCTGGGCGTTTTCCGGCTCGCTGACGTCACCCTACGAACGGCTCTGCCGCGTACGTTCCCCGCCGTATTACCTTCCGGTCAGACGTGAATCATTTTCCGATAAGGCAGGTCGGCCAGGGTTTTCCCGACGGAAGGAGACCTGATGAGGTTGGTCCGAGTACTGGGAACCCTGCTGGCCGCGGTGCTGGTCGCCGCCCCGCAGGCGCACGCCGCCGACACCGGCGCGCTCAAGCTGTCGCAGGCGACGACAGTCGGTGTGCACAACACGTATGACAAGGCCGCGTACAGCTACCTCGCGCAGGGGCTCGACGCCGGCGGCTCGCTGGTCGAACTGGACGTCTGGGACAACATCCTCACCAAGACCTGGCAGGTCAGCCACTCCAACCCGCTGGGCAACGACAACAACTGCGTGCCGACGTCGAACCTGTACGGCGGCAGCCAGAACCAGTCGTTCGGCACCTGCCTCGCCGACATCCGGACCTGGCTCGCGGCGCATCCCGGGGCGGGCCCGATCATCGTCAAGGTGGAGCTGAAGCTCGGCTTCGACGACCGGGACGGCATGGGACCGGACGAGTTCGACGCCTACGTGAAGGCCAACGCGGGCAACGCCTTGTTCAAGCCGGCCGACCTCATCGGCTCGTACTCCACTTTGGACGAAGCTGCCCGGGCGAACGCGTGGCCCAGCCGCAGTGCGCTGGCCGGGAAGATGATCCTCGAGGTCATCCCCGGCACGGTCGAGCAGTCCAACCCGACGGACACGCTGCACACCGACGTCGAGTACGCCACCTACCTGAAGAACCTCAAGGCCGCGGGTAACCTCGGCAACGCGACCGCGTTCGCGAGCGTCCTCGGCGCGAAGTCCGGTGACCCGCGCACCCAGTACGCCGACACGTCGATCCGGCCGTGGTTCGTGTTCTTCGACGGGGACGCGAGCACGTACGTCGACGGCGGTATCGACACGTCGTGGTACGACACCAACCACTACTTCCTGATCATGACGGACGCGCACAACGTGTCTCCGGCGATCTCGTCCACCACACCCAGCGTGCAGGAGGCGACCGACCGCGTGACCCAGCTCGCGGCCCGGCACGCCAGCCTCGTCAGCTCCGACTGGCGGACGCTGACGAGCGTGCTGCCGATGGTGCTGCCACGCGGCTGACCCGGGCGGCCGGAGCGGTCACAGGCGGACGAGCATCTTGCCCGTGTTCGCTCCGGCCAGCATGTCCAGGAACGCCTGCGGGGCGTTGCGGATGCCCTCGACCACCGTCTCCTGGTGCTTGAGCTGCCCGCTGCGCACCAGCGGCGCGACCTCCGCGAGGAAGCGTTCACGCAGGTGGAAGTGGTCGCCGACGAGGAAACCGCGGATGGTGAGCCGTTTGCCGACGACCTTCGTCAGGTTGCGGGGTGCCGCGGGCGGCTCGGTGGCGTTGTAGGTCGAGATCATCCCGCAGACGGCGAAGCGGGCGTGGAGGTTGGCCGCCTCGATCGCGGCTTCGAGGTGGTCGCCGCCGACGTTGTCGAAGTACACGTCGATGCCGTCGGCAGCGGCCTGCGCGAGCTGCTCGGTCACGGGCGCGTTCTTGTAGTTGAACGCCACGTCGAAGCCGAGGTCCTCGCGCAGGTGGCGGACCTTGTCGTCCGAGCCGGCGCTGCCGATGACGCGGCCCGCGCCCTTGAGCTTCGCCAGCTGCCCGACGACGGAGCCGACCGCCCCGGCCGCGCCGGACACGAAGACCGTGTCGCCTTCCTTCATCTGGGCGACGTCAAGCAGTCCGGCATACGCGGTCAGGCCGGTCATGCCGAGAACCCCGAGGTACGTGCTCAGCGGTGCGGCTTCCGGATCGACCCTCGCGGCGTGCGCGGCTTCGACGACGGCGTGCGTGCGCCAGCCGAGCCCGTGCAGGACGACGTCACCGCGCGCGAATCCGTCCACTGTGGACTCCAGCACCTCGCCGACCGCGCCTCCGTGCATGACCTTGCCGACCTCGTACGGCTCGGCGTAGGACTTGGCGGCGCTCATCCGCCCGCGCATGTACGGGTCGACGCTGATCTCCAGGTTGCGGACGAGCAGCTGGCCCGGCCCGGGGCGCGGGACCTCGGTGTCGACGATGGTGAAGTTGTCCAGCGTCGGCCACCCCTCGGGGCGGGACGCCAGCCGGACCTCGGTCGCGGTGGTCGGACTGCTCACCGTGGAACTCCCTCCGTCACTGCTTCGTCGGGGCTACCCACACTCGCCCCGCCCGCACCCCGGCTGCCCCGTTCGGGGGTTCGGGCGGCTGCCCGAGGGGCAGGTCACCGGGCCGCTCCAGTTTGGAGCCGCCTTCCCGGCCAGGGCCTCGGGCGGTGGGCGGGATTCCGCCAGCCGACTGGCGGCCGCCTTCGCCGCATTGTTGCGAGCACGCCCGCCCACCAGTCACCGCATCTCGGCTATCCGGCGTCGATCACACCGCAGCCACCTCGGCCGAGCCGGCGACCCGGCCTCGGGCGGAGGCTCAGGCCAGGGCGGCGAGCTTCCCCAGCACCCCGTCGTAGATCCGCTTCAGACCTGCGGGCGCGAAGGTCTTCTCGAAGAAGCCACCGATGCCGCCCGCGCCCTGCCACGTCGTCTCGATGCGCACGACGCTGCGGCCGGCACCGGCCTCCCGCACCGTCCACGTGGTGACCATGCTGGAGTTGGCGTCCGTCTCGACGAGCTTGCCCGGCTCCGGCTCGGTCACGGTCGCCGCCACGTCACGCACCCGCTTCGACGTGGCCTGCAGCTTCCACCTCGCCTTCGTGCCCGCGCCCTGACCGCCCTCGGTGACCTCGTAGTCCCGGTACTGCTCGGTCAGGATCTGGGGCCGCGTACCGGCGTAGTCGGCGACGAGCTCACGCACCTTGTCCACCGGTGCGTCGATCGTGCGTTCCGCGGTGGCCGTGACCTGCGCCATGTTCACTCCCGAAGTCCGTCGTGGTGTTCGACCGCGACTCTAGTGATCAGGCCAGCCCCTGCTTGGCGAGCCAGTCCTTCGCCACGTCCTGCACCGTGTCCCCGTCGGCGTCGACCTGCTTGTTCAGGTCACGCAGCTCGGCCGTGGTCAGCTTCGCGCTCACCGCGTTGACCGCCGCCGCGAAGTCGGCACCCCGCTCGTCGAGCACCTTCTTGTTCACCGCGGGCACGATGTTCTCCGTCGCCACGATGCTCAGGTCGTCCTGCAGCACGGTGTACGCCGGGTCCGCGGTCGGCGGGCTCACCGAGTCGACCGGGATCACCGTGACCGCGCCGGACTTCAGCTGCTCCAGCCGGGGACCGGCCTCCTGGATGCTCTGGAACGTGACGTTCAGCTTGTACGTGTCACGGAAGCCGATGAAGCAGTTCGCCCGCGTGCCGCACTCCGGCGGGCCGCCGAGCACGACCTTGTCCAGCTTCTTCAGGTCGCTGATCTTCGTCAGCCCCTGCTGC
Organism: Amycolatopsis sacchari; assembly: GCF_900114035.1. Taxonomy (GTDB): domain Bacteria; phylum Actinomycetota; class Actinomycetes; order Mycobacteriales; family Pseudonocardiaceae; genus Amycolatopsis_E; species Amycolatopsis_E sacchari. The sequence continues at coordinate 4,378 of NZ_FORP01000010.1, forward strand.
TTGGCCAGGTCGGACTTGACGATGTAGGTGTTCTTGTTCTCGGCCGGCGCGTAGTTCAGCAGCCCGACGCCGGACGGCGCGAACAACTCGGCGAGCTTCGCGTGCTCCGAGTCGGCGTCCTTCGGGGCCTGCTCGTTGAACCCGCTGCTGATCGCGGCACCCTGGTACTCGGGGATGAACTGCAGCTCGCCCGACTTCAGCGACGGGTACACCAGCTCACGCGAGCCGATGTTGAACTTCCTGGTCACCGGGTAGCCCTTGGCCTCCAGCGCCTGCGAGTACAGCTCGGCGAGTATCTGGCTGTCGGTGAAGTTGAACGACGCCACCACGATCGGGCTTCCGCCCTTGCTCGGCGCGGCGGACTGGTCGCTGCCCCCGCCACAGGCCGCCAGCCCGAGCACGGCGGCGGCCAGCACCACCCCGGCCCGCAGACCCCTTGTCCAGCGCATCCTCTGCTCCACCCTCCGGTCGATCGGTCGGTCAAGACCCGAGCGGCGCCCACCGACAGAAACCACATGATGGGAAATCGCTCCCCTTGACCACCTATGCTCGCCGAGTGGACCGAATCGTGCTGGCCGAGTCCGACCGGCCGCTGTTCGAGTGGCGGTGGGTGGACCGCAACGCCGATGCGATCCTGCAACGCCTCGGTGAGCACTTGGCGCTGACCGCGACGGCGCTCGCGGCCGGGCTGGTCGTGTCGATCGGGCTGGCGGTGCTGTCCCTGCGCTGGCGCTGGTTCTACCCCGTTGCGCTGTCCACAGCGGGCGCGCTGTACGTCGTGCCGAGCCTGGGCGCGTTCGCGCTGCTCGTGCCGTTCTTCGGGCTGTCGTTCACGACCGCGGTGATCCCGCTGGCCACCTACACGCTGCTGATCCTGCTGCGCAACATCGTGACCGGCATCCAGCAGGTGCCCAACGACGTGCGCGAGGCGGCCGTCGGGATGGGGTACACGCGGGCGAAGCTGCTGGTCCGCGTCGAGCTGCCGCTCGCGCTGCCGGTGGTGATCGCCGGGCTGCGGGTCGCGGCGGTGACGACGATCGGGCTCGTCACGGTCACCTCGATGCTGGGCATGGGCGGGCTGGGGTTCTTCATCAGGGCGGGCATCCAGACCACGACGCCCAACCCGACGGCGATCATCGTCGGCATCGGGCTGTCGATCGTGCTGGCCGTCGTGGTCGACTTCCTGCTCTGGCTGTCCGAACGGGCGCTGGCCCCGTGGGCGCGGAAGGGGCGGGCGTGAGCATCTTCTCCGAGGCCTGGGACTGGCTGGGCCAGCCGAACCGGTGGAGCTGGACCGACCCGGCCGGTATCCCGTACCGGACGGTCGAGCACCTGAGCTTTTCGGCGCTGTCACTGGTGGTCGCGGCCGCGCTGACGGTGCCACCCGCGCTGTGGCTCGCGCACTCCCGCCGCGGCGCGTTCCTGTCGAGCACCGTGGTCAACCTGGGGCGCGCGATTCCCAGCTTCGGGTTGATCATCCTGTTCTGGTTCCTCGCCAGCCGTTGGGAGCTGAACACCGACTTCTGGCCACTGCTCGTCGCGCTCGTCGCGCTCGCGCTGCCGCCGTTGTTCACCAACACCTACGCGGGCGTCGTCTCGGTCGACGCCGACGCGGTCGACGCGGCGCGCGGCACCGGGTACACCGAGGCGCAGATCATGTTCCGGATCGAGCTGCCGCTGGCGCTGCCCGTGATCCTCGCGGGTGCGCGCGTGGCGTTCCTGCAGCTCGTCGCCACGGTGGCGATCGGCGCGATCGTGAACGACGGCGGCGGGCTCGGGCGCTACATCGTCGACGGGTTCGCCCAGGGCCGCGCGGGTTACGGCGAGATCCTCGCGGGCGGGGTCGCGGTCATCGTGCTCGCGCTCCTGTGCGAGGGCCTGTTCGCGCTGGTCATCCGCTGGGCGGTGCCCAGGGGCCTGGCGCTGCGGAACGCAAGGCAGCCACAAGTGCTGTGAGCTCCGGGCCGAGCGAACGGTCCTCGGCGACGGGCGGCACCCGTTCGGCGAGCCACTCCCGCTGAGTTGTGAGCGCGGGCGCCCCGGGTTCGCCACGCAGGACATGGGCCTGGTGCGCGGTGATCAGCTCGCAGGCGGTGATGACGAGCAGGTGCTCCAGTGCGGCGCGGAGCTGCTCCCCCGCCTGCAGGGCGAACACCTGCACGTCCTCCTGTCCCGATGACGTGTCGAGGGCCCCGATCGAGGCTGGGCCGGCGAGACGGCGCAGTGCATGCAGCTCGCCCACAGCCCGTTTGTGCAGCGGCGCCAGCCCTGCGTGCGGTCCGGGATCGGGCGTGAGCTGCGGGGGTAGTCCGCTGAAGCGCTCGTCCAGGAGGCGGTGCACGCGTTGCACGCTGATCTCGCCGACGTGCACCAGCGCGGCGGTCGCAGCGTCGATCCGCAGCCCGAGCTCGGCGGCGTGGAACCCCGTCGTCGAGACGAACTCGCCGTCGACGAAGGCCGGGGAGTCCGTCGGCGTGGCGAGGCGTCGTTCGGCGGCCGCAAGGAGTTCATCGGCGGTATGCAGGCTGTATGCAATCGCTGGCGGCCCCACCCGGACGGAGACCGGGGCCTGCACGACGTCCCGCCGGGTGCCGCCTTCCGTGAGTGTGGTGATGCGACGGAGGACGGCGGCGAGAACCGGGTCGGGCCCGGCGAGTTCCGGTCGGTAGATCCCGCGTGGTGCGCCGAGCGCGTCCACGGTGAGGGCCAGCGCCAGCGTCTGGAGTTCGAGGATCCGCTCGGCGGCGGCCGCGCGGAGGATCGCGTGCGCGGTGGCGATCGGGCTGCCCTGGATGAGGGTCGCACCTTCCTTCGGGCCCGGCCGATACGGCTCGGCGCCCCGCGCCGCGAGCGCGTCGGCGGCGGATTGCCCATCGAGCATCGTGCCGAGGCCGAGGAAGGTCTGGAACGCGTGGGACAGCGGGATGATCTCGCCCGCTGCGCCGTTGCCGGTTGCGGGGACGGCGGGCACGAACCCGTCATCGAGACGCGCGACGAGGAACCGCACGGCCTCCGCGCTCGCACCGGCCTCCGGGGCGAGCAGGTCACGCAGCCGCACGGCGAACAGCGCACGCACGTCCTCGGCGGGCAGCCAGGGCGGCCCGCCGACGGCCCGACCCACGAGCAGGCGCGCTTGGTGGGCAGCCTGTTCCTCGGCCGTGAGCCTCCGGCCGGCAAGCCTGCCCATGCCTGTATTCACACCGTATACAGGTTGTACACCGGTTGTGAGCGCGTTGAGTACAGCCTCACGCTGTATGGAGACCGTATACAGGAGGTCGTCGGTGAGCTGGACGCGCTCTCCGGCGGCGATGCGGCGGATCGCCGACGCGTCGAGGTCGGCTGGAGCGCGGACGACGACGGTCACGCGACGGGCTTGGCGAGGTCCTCGATGACTTCGGCGCCGGGCAGGGACGCGAGCAGCTCGCCCGTGACGAGGAGCTTGCCGCCGCGGATGCCGCTGCCGATGACGAGTTCCGGCGAGTCGGCGACGGCCTTGTCGATCAGGATGGGCCAGCCGGCGGGCAGCCCGACCGGGGTGATGCCGCCGTAGGCCATGTCGGTCAGCTCGACCGCCTCGTCCATCGGCGCGAAGGAGGCTTTGCGGACGTCCAGCCGACGCTTGATCACGCCGTTCACGTCGGCGCGGGTGGTGGCGAGGACGAGCGCGGCGGCGTACCGGACCTCGCCGGCGCGCTTGCCCGCGACGATCACGCAGTTCGCCGAGGCGGACATCGGTGAGGAGTACGCCTCGCAGAACGCGGCGGTGTCCGCCAGGTCCGGGTCGATCTCGACGACGCCGACGTCGTGGCCGTCCAGTGTGGCCAGCGCCTTGGCGACGGGCTCGGCGAGCAGGTCGGTGCGCTGCTCGGCCGGTTCGACGGTCAGGGTGCCCGAGATGGTCCAGTTCCTCATGGCACGAGATTAGGACGCGCCGGGGAGCGGCGGCCGGTGGCTACCAGTTCTTGCCGCCGCGCTGGACCTCGATGAGCTTGGGGCGCACGTCCACGAGGTAGACGAGGACGGCGACGATCCCGGCCAGCCAGAACAGCGTGCCCGCGCCGCCGAAGGTGAACAGCCCCATGGCGACGGTGCCCGCGCCGGTGATCGCCAGCCAGATGGGCTTGGTCTTGCGGTCGGCGGCCGTGAAGGCGTCCGCACGCTGCAGGAGCGCGTGGAAGAACGCGCCGAGGCCCGCCAGGGTCCCGGCCCAGCTGATGACCAGCATGATCCATTGCGCTATGGGCGGCACGGTTTCAGCCTACGTCCCTTCACCCCTGCCTGACGTCCCTGCTGTGACCAGAATGCCACGAACGCCCCGTTCAGCACACGGGGCGCGGTGCGGGTGGCGGCGGATGCGCCGGGGGTTCGGAGCGGTGGGTGTGGGTGGTGTTGCCGGTTGCGGACCGGTGGGTGGGACCCGGTGGGGGCTCCGGGGGGTGGGCTTCCTCGCGTCTGGGGTGGGGCGGGGTGCTGGGTTCGGGCCAGACCGCGGCTCGGTACCGGGGGCGGGGCGGGCACTTCCGGTTGCGGATCGGCGCCCGGGCTCGGTGAGTGGCTCGCAGCGGTGGGTGGAACTCCGCCGTGGCGGGACGTCGGGCGCAGTGCGGGGGTTTGCGCCAGAAACGCGGCTCGGTACCGGGGCGGGAGCGGCACTTTGGATGCCGATCGGCGCCCGCGCCCCGGTGAGTGGCTCGCAGCGGTGGGTGGAACTCCGCCGTGGCGGGACGTCGGGCGCAGTGCGGGGGTTTGCGCCAGAAACGTGACTCGGTGCCTGGGCGGGGGCAGCGCGTCGGTTGCGGAACAGCGCCCGGGCCTCGATGGGCGGCTCGCGGCGGTGGGCGGAACTCCACTGACGCGGGTGGCTGGGCGGGGGTTTGAGGCGGCTCGAGTGGAGATCTGGGTCTGGCGGCAGACGACAGGCCCCTGGCGTCCCATGCCGCGCGGGTGGTGGTAGCGGGGTCGGCGACGGAGGGGCAAGCGGTCATCGCCATCGCGGCATCGGCGGAAATGCCAGGCGCCCTCCGGAGATTCAGGCCTGTACGCGAACGCGCGGCGCGCCGTCCACTGGGGACAGACGCGCCGCGCGGTTCGGGGTCACTTGTCGGCGGAGCCGCTCGCGGGCTTCTTCGTCGTCGCGGTGGTGCGGCGGGTCGTGGTGCCCGTCGACTTGCGGGCCGGCGTGGTCTTCGCCGCCGGCTTGGGCGCCACGGTCTCCTCGGCGTCCTCGATCTTCGACGCGACCTCGGAGCTCTCCACGGCGACCTTGGCGCCACCCTGACGGGTCTTCTTCGCCGCCAAGCCCAGCACCTCCTCGACCTTCTCGCGGGCCTCGGTGCTGACGCCCTCGACCTGGTCCAGCACGGCCTTCACGCGCGGCTCGGCCAGGAACTTGTCCCACGCCTGCTCGCCCGTCTCGGCCAGCTTGTTGTACAGCCGCAGCGCGGCCTCGGTGTAGTCGTCGACCAGCTTGCGCAGCTCGGCCGGGTCCAGCTTCTCGCGCAGCGTGGTCACCTCGGAGGGCAGCTCCTCCAGGTTCTTGCGCGCGACCTCGCCGCTCTCCGTGACGCGCTCCTTGGCCTTGCCGACGGCCTCGGCGACCGCCTGGCCCGCCAGGTTGCCCGCGCCCAGCGCGGCCAGCAGCGGCGTGCGGAGCTGCTCCACGGCAGTGTTCACGACCTTGCGCACGTCATCGGTCCGGGTGCTCGCCATGATGCTCACTCTCCTTGGTGGGATCGTCCGGCGTGTGGTTGTTCTCGCGGCGGAAGGACTCGTACACGTCGAGCAGGACCTGCTTCTGCCGCTCGGTGAGCGCGGCGTCGGCGCGGATCGCGTCCGGCACCGGGCCCCCGGTCGGCAGATCGAGGATGCCCGCCTGCACGTACAGCGCCTCCGCCGAGATCCGCAGCCCCTTCGCGATCTGCTGCAGGATCTCCGCGCTCGGCTTGCGGACCCCCCGCTCGATCTGGCTCAGGTACGGGTTCGACACCCCGGCGAGCTTCGACAGCTGCCGCAAAGAGATCTTCGCGTTGTTGCGTTGCTGCCGGATGTACTCACCGATGTCGGAAGCGATGTGGCCAACCTTCTCCATCGGCCCCGCCTGCGAGCCTTCGAGGTCTCCCTCGTCTGCCATTCGGCTCATCTCCTCGCGACACCTCCCACGGTACGCCCCACTGCTAGCTCTTGCAAGCACCCTGCTTGCAACCATCGGGCGAGACTCGGGTCACGATCCGAACTGTAAGCGCACGACACAGCTGTCGATCACGACCGTGGCGCGGATGATGACGGGTCGGCGCGAAGGAAGCGAGGACGCGAAATCCCCAGTCCCTGCAGCGCCCGGAGGAGCCGGAGGATCAGCGTTTGATCGGCCACCCCAAGGGTCGCACCAAGGGCTATGCGCGCCCTGGCCCTGGTCTTCCTCGGCACCGATCCCCAATAGCGACGAGGAGCTAAGCAACACCCACAGACACTGACCGAGATCGCAAACCAAAGCGCGCGACACGGGACGTCCTAGGGCTTCGCAAGCAACTGTTGAACGAATTGCAGCATGTGCTGCCGTGGGCGTTCACCGCTAGCAGACAGTTTAGAACAAACACAGGCCGACCGCTCAACCTGACATCAGAGTCCGCGTTCGCCGATCTGCTCGAGGACACGTACCGCCTCAGCAATACCATCTTCTTCCGCGATGAGCTTCTGCAAGGTTGCAGATCGGTCTGCATAAGAATTTCGATCAAGGACTTCTGATATCGCTTTCGACAGTCTGTCGACGCTCATCTTGGACTGCAACACCGGGGGCGTCGACACTCCGATTTCATACATCCTTTCGGCCGTGTGCCTGTGGACGAAGACGAACGGGCAGACCACCTGGGGGCGACCGGCTTCGAGCGCGAGTGAGGCGGTACCCATCCCGCCATGGTGCACGACAGCACTAACCCTGGGAAAAAGCCACTTGAACGGCACTTGTTCAACATAATAGATGGAAGGGTCTTTCTCCTCAGGAAAAGCGATACCACTCCCACCACGGGCCACCACGGCGCGTACACCCAACCTCTTCACCGCGTCAACGATGATCCGTGCGGTCTTGCTCGGATCTGACCCCACAATACTGCCGAACCAGATGTAAATTGGCGCTGGGTCATGGTCGAGGAACTCGACAAGCCGCTGCGGGGGATCCCAGTTTTCCGGCGGCGATGCGGACCAGAACCCCGTGTTGTGCACCCAACTCGGGTAGTCGAGGTTCGGCGGAAGCACGTGTCGACTGACCGGCTGCAGTATGCTGGTCGCACGCCCATCAGCCTGGCGCAAGGGATTGTTGTAGTGCGGTCGCCAGCTTAACCCCAGCTTCTTCTGCCGCCACTTCCTCGTACTGCCGACAAAGATCTCCCGCAGGAACGTTGACCACGGATAGGTTGCGCGATTGAGGCGCCGAGGTACTCGAACAGGGAAACCAGCATTGGGAAAACTTGAGGTGGGCGCCCAAAAGGGCCCCAGGCATACCGCAATAGAAGGGACGCCCAGTCTTTCTGCTATCTGCTGCCCTTGTTGAATCGGAGAGTGGAGAACCACATCCGCTCCATCATCCGACGCTGCCAAGTAGTCATCCAGAACCGAGGTTATCAGGTTTCTGTAGAATCCTCTGAACTCAAGCGCAAACCGCGGATTCCAAAGAGCATGATAATTTGTGTCGTACGCTCGGCGGAAGACGTCCGAGGTCACCCAGCCAGTCGATATCCCTTGGAGCGGAAAATGCTCCGCACCAGTAGAGGTAACCGTCTTCTCCAGCTCCGCAGAGCACGCCAGTCGGACTTCGTGACCGGCACCCACCAGACCTCTGGCCAACGCGACGAACGGTTCCACATCTCCTCGCGTACCGTGGGCGAGAAGCAAAGCCTTCATAAAAAATCCTCTTTCCGGAGTGCTCTTGCCATATTGCGGGAGACGTGACTACAACCAGAATCAGGGTAATAGTCCAATATAGAACCGAAAATGAGGCGTTTTCTACCTGGTTGATTCCGAGGAATACCGCTCGAACCAGCTCAGCGTGTGGTGCACGGCTTCCGGCACTGTGGCGTGGGTGGTGTCGAAGAGGGCGACGGCGGGTTCGAGGTCCGCGGCGTGCTTGCGGAGCCAGTCGTTGAACTCGAGGGTTTCGGCGATGCGGGCCTCGTCCCACTCGCGCCACGCGGGGCGCGACCGCAGGCGGCTTGCAAGCACCTCCGGGTCGGCGACGAGCGCGAGGTAGTGGATCTCCGAGAACAGCGCGCGCTCGGGCAGCGGCTCGAACTCGGGTGGCACGACAGTCCCGCACAGCACGACCGGGCGGCCGTTCTGGCCGATCATCGCGGCCATGCGCAACCAGGTCGCGCGGAACGCCGGGTGGCCGTCGACGTCGTCACGCAGGCCGGCTGTCCACAGCACGTCCTGTTCCAGCACGACGGCCCGGCCGCCAAGCCGCTCGGCGAGCGCCGGGCCGACCGTCGACTTGCCCGCCCCGCTGGGCCCGGTCAGCGCGAACAGCGGGAGGCGCCGGAACGGCCAGCGGTGACCGCACCGGTCGCACACCCGCGTCGATCCCTCGACCACCGGAACGTCTGCCCGGTCACCGCACTCGGGGCAGATGCGCGGATCGAGCACCTAGTCGAACAGGTTCTCGAGGAAGCTGCGCCTGCGATGCCCGCCGTACGGCCGCGGGGAGTCCCCGTACCCGCCCCGGTAGGGCCGGGGCGAATCCCCGTACCCGCCGCGGTACGGCCGCGGGGAATCCCCATATCCCCCGCGATACGGCCGGGGCGAGTCACCGTGGCCGCGGTGCACATCAGGGCGGTACGGCGGCGGAGCGCCGTAGTAAGCGCTTTCCGCACCGGCGATCTGCTCCAGCTCACCCCGGTCGAGGAAGATCCCCCGGCAGCCTTCGCACTGCTCGATGTGCACACCGTTCTTCTCGACGGTCCGCATCACGTTCTGGCATTTCGGACAAATCACACCCCCAGACTACGCATCACTCCATCCGCAGCGCCTCCAGCTTCGTGACCGAGCGCAGCCCCGGCACCGCCGCCGCCGACACCAGGAGGACGAGGACCAGCGCCGCGGAGGCCATCACCATGATGAAAGTCCAGTCGAGCAGCATCGCGGCTCCCGGCGTCATGATCCGCAGCAGCATCGCCGCCACCCCGATCCCCGCCCCGATCGCCACGAGAACGCCGAACACCACGGGGAGCGCGTTCTGCCACAGCAGTGAGCGGCTGAGCACTCCCCGCGGCACGCCCGCCGCTGTCATCGCCGCGAAGGGCCGGCGCCGCTCACTGATCTGCCCGATGACCAGCACGAGCATGCTGATCCCCGCCAGGAGCATGGTCAGCACCGCGCCCGCGTACAGCAGCGCCCGCGTCGCGTTGAGCATGGCCATGTCCCCGTTCTCGCTCACCGGAGCGGACACCGATGCCCGCCACTGCAGCGGGCTGACCGCCGAGCGCACGCGATCGAGTGCGTCCGGCACCGCGGGGTCGAGCAACGCCTTGATATCCCCGTAGTCGGGCCGGAGCGCGCCCGCGGCGGTGGGGGTGAGGAGGAGCTCCGCACCCTCACGCGAGCGCTGCGCTGCCCGCTCGAGGTCCGCCGGGACCGTGAACGTCTGCCCGCTCCTGGAGCCCAGCACCATGCCCGGATCCAGGTCTTCCGTGGTGAACGCGGCTCCCTCCGTGCAGCCGGACACGAAGAAATGGTGCTCCAGCAGGCGACAGGGGGCGACGACCGTCTCCACGTACTCGCCATGGGGCCCTCGCAGGGTGAGCCACCGCTCGGGCTCAGCCCAGCGCACCCCGGGGACGCCGGTCAGCAGCGCGGTGACCTGGGGTTCGACCTCGGCCTGCAGCCCGGTTTCGATCGAGACGTTCGCCAGGTCGGCGCCGTAGTAGCTGGTGCGATCGGCGTTCGCGTTGGCCTCGACCGACCAGAGCAGCGTCTGCAACGCCACGACCGCGGCCAGCACCACGACGACGCCGGCGACCACCCTGGTGGGAGTTCCGCTGTCCACCTGGAGCCGGCGCACCGCGAGCTGCCAGGCGGGGAAGCCGCCACGCAGCCGGTTCACCACGCGCTCGGTGAGCCACGGCAGCAACGTCGGCACGCCGACCAGCAGCAGCGATCCGCCCAGCAGCACGTAGGGCAACATGTCCCCAGCCGACTGGTCGCCCGGTATGGCCTTGTCCGCGAAGAGCAGGGCGACCCCGGCCACGACGAGCACCAGCCGCCACCACAGGCGCCGCCGCAACGGCTTGCCCCGCCGGAACACGGCCAGCGGCTCGACGATCAGGCTGCGGAGCCCGAGCCACGCGGAGCACACGCTGATCAACGGGATGATCGCGAAGACCAGTACGACGAGCGGCCAGTCCGGCACGAAGTCGGCCGGGTACACGGTCACGCCCGCCAGGTCCAGCCCCGCCGCGAAGGGCCGGACCACGAGGTACAGCAGCAGCCCGAGCAGCGCACCGGTGCCCGCTCCGACGAGCGACTCGGCCGCGGCGATCCGCCGGACCTGCGCGGCCCCGGCCCCCGCGAGCCGCAGGGCGGACAACCTGCGTTCGCGCTCGGGCCCGGCGATCCGGCTCGAACTCGCGACGAACACCAGCATCGGCACGAGCAGCACGAGGACACCGATCATGCCCAGGATCAGCAACTGCGGCGGCAGCGAGTCCGCGTTCGGGGGCTGGCCGAACGCGTACACCGTGTCGACGTATTCGGACTGCCGGAGCCCGCTGCCACCGGCGTACGCGATCAGCTCGTTCGGCCCCGCGAGGCCGCTGGGCTCGATGGTCCCCACGACCTGCTGGGAGAACAAGCCACGCACCCGCGGGTCTTCCCGCATCTTCTCGGCGAGCGCCGGGGACACGACGATCTGCCCCGGCGCCGGGATGGACCGCAGCCCCGGTGGCACTGGCGCGTTCGGGCCCGCGGGTTCCAGGTAGTACACCGGGAGGTCCCAGGCGGGGTGGTGCTCCAGGAGGTACACCGGCGTGCCCTGGCCCGCGGTGGTGTCCGGTGCCCTGGCGGCCACGCGGTCGGTCCGGTCACGCAAGGCGGACGCGCTGGTGACGACCAGCAGCAGGATCGCGGTGGCCAGGCCGATGCCGATCGTGGTCAGCACCAGCCGGAGCAGGGAGGCCTTCAGGGTCCGGCCGCCCCCGACGGCCAGCCGGACCCCGATGGCCAGGTCCTGCAGGCGGTGCGCGCCGCGGCTCATGCGGCCACCACCGGTTCCCGTGTCCTGCCGTCGCGCACGACCACTTCCCGGTCCGAATACGCCGCGACGCGGGCTTCGTGCGTGACCAGGACGACGGCGGCGTCGCTCTCCTTCGCGGCCCCGACGAGGAGCTGCATGATGCGCTCGCCGTTGAGCGAGTCGAGCGCGCCGGTGGGTTCGTCGGCGAAGATCACCTTCGGCCGGGTGACCAGCGCGCGGGCGATCGCGACCCGTTGCCCCTGGCCGCCGGACACCTCGCCGGGGCGTTTCGGCGCGAGCTCGGCGACGTCGACCCGCGCCATGACCTCGCGGGCCGTGGCCTCCGCCTGACGGCGGCGCAGGCCCGCGAGGCGCAGCGGGAGTGCGACGTTCTCCAGGCAGCTGAGCTCGGGCACGAGCTGGCCGAACTGGAACACGAAGCCGAACTCGTCCCGGCGCAGGGCGGTGCGCTCGGAATCGGACAGCTCGGCGATGTCCCGCCCCTGGTAACGCACCTGCCCCTCGTCGGGGCGCACGATGCCGGCGAGGCAGTGCAGGAGCGTGGACTTGCCGGAGCCCGACGGGCCCATGACCGCCACCACTTCCCCCGCGTCGATGGCGAAGCTCGCGCTGACGAGGGCCTCCGTGGGGCCGAAGGACTTGCGCAGCGCCGAGGCTGTGAGCAGGGCTGTCACCGGCGCACCTCTTCCGCCAGCTCGTTCAGCCGGGCGGCGGTCAGTTCCAGCCACCGCAGATCGGCCTCGAGGTGGAACAGGGCGTGGTCGCAGATCAGGGCGTCCGCGAGGTCACCCTTCGTCTTGCGGGTGGTCAGCTCACGCATCGTGTTCAGGTGTGCGGCCCGCTGCGCATCGAGCACCTCGTCGGCGCTGCGACCGGACAACAGCGCCAGCACGACCTTCGTGTACAGCGTGTTCTGCAGGTACAGCTCGGGTTTCTCGGGTGTGGTGAGCCACTTCTCGACGTCGGTGACCCCGGCGTCGGTGATCGCGTAGCTCTTGCGCTCCGGGCCGGAGCCCGCCTCCACCCCGGACTCGGTCACCAGGCCGTTGCGCAGCAGGCGCGCGAGCGTGGCGTACACCTGCCCGTAGTGCAGCGGGCGCTCCAGCCCGAAGCGTTCGTCATAGGCACGTTTGAGCTCGTACCCGTGCCGTGGCCCGCTTTCCAGCAGGCCGAGGAGTGTGTGTCCGATCGACATGCCACCGGACTATACACGCGGTGTATAGCATCCGTCTATACACCCAGTGCATAGCTACTGAGCTGCGACGAGGCAGAAGGGGTGCCCCACCGGGTCGGCGAAGACGTGGAAGCCCTCATGGCTGTCGTCGAGCAGTTTCGCGCCCAGCCGGAGCGCCCGCTCCTGCCCGGCGGCGAGGTCCGTGACGTCGAGGTCCAGGTGGAGCTGCTGGGGGACGTCCTGCCCCGGCCACTCCGGCGGCCGGTAGTCCTCGACCCGCTGGAACGCCAGCGTGACGCCGCCGGGACCGGACAGCTCGACCCAGTGCCCATCCTCCGCGGCGTCCAGGTCCGACCATTCGAGCAGCGCGCCGTAGAACTCCGCGAGCTCACGGGGATCCGGGCAGTCCAGTGCGACGAGACCGAAAGTGGGTACAGCACCCATGCGCTTCTCCTTCCGAGGGTAACCAGTGACCCGAGTATGGGGGTTATGCCGGAAAGGTCGCAACCGGTAATCCGCTTACACTGGTTACGTGATCGCCTCCGATGACGCCTCCCTGGTCGTCGACTTCCTCAACACGGTCGACATCGAGCGAGGGCTCGACGCGCTGGCGGACGCGGCGAAATGGCGGCAGTGGACTGAAGAGCGCGGCCTGGGCGCCGATCCCCTGCCGTTCGCGCGGGAAGTCCGCGAATCCCTCCGGGCAGCGGTCGGCGATCCGCATGCCGAGCCGGCCCGGCTCACCGTCCCGTTGGCGGTCGAGCTGACGACAGGACGGCCCGCGCTGGCGGCCACGAACGCCGTCGCCGCGGTTCTCGCGGCCGCCGTCCGGCTCACTGTCCGAGACGACTGGGAACGGGTGAAGATCTGCCTGGCCGACGACTGCCGCTGGGCCTTCTTCGACCAGTCGCGCAACCGGTCGCGGACGTGGTGCTCGATGCGCGTCTGCGGGAACCGGGAGAAGGCCAGGGCGTGGCGCGAACGCCGGAGCCCCTCGAACGAGTTACCCACAGATCAACCTGTGGATAACTCCGGATCTGTGGACAACTAGGCATCGCCGCAGGTCACCGCTATCGAGCACATTCACCCGAGCGGCGCAGCGGTCTTCCCCTGTGGATCGCTCCTTCACTCTGCTAGCGTGAAACGGCCATTTCATTCAGGGAAAACGGTGGTGACCCCTTGGCCGGACCGTCCGCCTGCGAAGTCGTTCTCGAGGCCGCTCCCGTTTCGTCGGCGGTGGCGGAACTCGGGGAATCCCCGCTCTGGATCGAGGGAGCCGGGCTGTGCTGGCTCGACGTCCCCGGACAGCGGCTCCACTCGCTGGACCTCCACGGGCGGCACCACGAGGTGGCGCTGTCCGCGCGGACCACAGCCGTCGAACTCGGCCCCGGCAGCGACCTGCTCGCCGTGACCACGACCGGCTTCGGCCGCCTCGACCCGCGCTCGGGCCAGGTCGAGCAGCTCACGGAGGTCGTCAGCCCGCCCGTCTCGATGAACGACGGCGGCATCGATGCGCGGGGCCGCGCCTGGGCGGGGTCCGCCGTGCGCGACGGCAGCCGCCGCGGGGCGCTGTACCGGCTGGACGGCGAGGTCAGCACCCACCTGGAGAACCTGTCCATGTCCAACGGGCTCGACTGGTCCCCGGCGGGCGACGAGCTCTACCACGTGGACAGCACGGCGGGCACCGTCACTGCCTGGGAATTCAGGCTCGACGCGGGCGAGCTGGGCGCGTCCCGGCTCGTGCGCCGGATCCCGCCGGAGACCGGGCTCCCGGACGGGCTCACCGTGGACGAGAACGGCGACATCTGGCTCGCCGTCTGGGGTGCCGGCCAGGTGTGGCGGCTGGACCCGGTCACCGGCGAGACCACCGCCGTCGTGCAGGTGCCCGCGTCGTGCCCGACGAGTTGCGCGTTCGGCGGCCGCGATCTGTCGACGCTCTGCGTCACGACGGCGAACCGGGGGGACACCGCCGGCGGCGGGCTCCTGTACGCCGTTGACCTTCCCGTCCGAGGTCTGCTCCCCCACCGTTTCTCCGGAGGTTTCCCATGCGTGTAGCACTGGTGACGGGCGGTTCCCGCGGTATAGGCGCCGCCTGTGCGCGGCGGCTGGCCAGGGACGGCATGGCGGTCGCGATCAACAGCTACCCCGACGGCGAACTGCTGGCGCAGGCCAAGGAGGTCGCCGAGGAGATCCGCGACAACGGCGGTGACGCGGCGGTTTTCGCGGCCGACGTGACGGACGCGGAGGCCGTTGACGAGATGTTCACCGACTGCGAGCAGCAGCTGGGACCGGTCGGCGCGCTCGTGCTCAACGCGGCCGCGACGGGACGGCTGCCGTGGGACGAGATCACCGAGGACGCGTGGGACAAGGTGTCGTCGGTGAACCTGAAAGGCGCGTTCCTGTGCTGCCGCCGGGCTTTCGGCGAAGGCCGAGGGCACGACGGCGGCTCGATCGTCACCGTCAGCAGCGTGCAGGCGAAGGTCGGCGCGCCGCAGTCACTGCACTACACGACCACGAAGGCGGGCTTGCTCGGGTTCACCCGGTCACTCGCGCGTGAACTCGGCTCCCGCGGCATCCGGGTCAACTCCGTCATGCCGGGCGCGATCCAGACCGAGGAGGAGCTGCAGGCCTTCCCGGACCAGGACCAGGTACGGGAACGCGTGCTGGCCAAGCAGATCCTGCAACGCCGGGGGCTCGCCGAGGACGTCGCCGGTGCGGTGAGCTTCCTGATGAGCCCGGACAGCGGGTTCATGACCGGGCAGACGCTGTGCGTGGACGGCGGCTGGGTGCTGCTCTAAAAGCGGCCTAGAACACCGCCTCCGCGATGCTGTAGATCAGCAGTCCGGCGAGGGCGCCGACCACCGTGCCGTTGATGCGGATGAACTGCAGGTCCCGGCCGACCTGGAGTTCGATCTTCCGCGAGGTCTCCTCCGCGTCCCAGCGTTCGACGGTGTCCGTGATGATCGTGGTGATCTCGCGTGAGTAGTGGGTGACCACGTAGGCCGCCGCGCCCTCCAGCCAGCCGTCCACTTTGGACCGGAGCCCGTCGTCCGTGCACAGGCGGTCGCCGAGTGACGCCAGACCGTCGCGGACGCGGCGGCGCAGCTCGCTCGACGGGTCCTCCGCCGCGCTGAGCAGCATGCCCTTCGCCGTCGTCCACGCCGAACCGATCAGCTTCTGCACGTCGGGGTGGTCGAGCAGCTGCTGCTTGACCTGCTCCGCCCGCGCCATCGTGTCCGGGTCCCGCTGCAGGTCCTGCGCGAACTCCCCCAGGAACTTGTCCAGCGCCAGCCGCATCGGGTGGTTCACGTCCGTCTTCACCGCCCACGCGAACGACAGCACCTCGCCGTACACCTTGTCCGCGAGCATCGAGTCCACGAACTTCGGCGACCAGCTCGGCGCGCGGTCGGACACCACGCGCAGCACCGTGTTGTGGTTGTCGCGCACCCACTCGTAGGCGCGGTCGCACACCAGGTCCACCAGCTTGTAGTGCGCCCCGTCGGCGAAGACCTGTTCGAGCAGCTTGCCCAGCGGCGGCCCCCACGGCCGCTCCACGACGCGCCGCACGACGGCCTGTTCCAGCACCGCCTGCACGTCCTCGTCCCGCAGCACCGTCACCGCGCCACGCACCACCGTCGCCAGCTCCGACGTCACGCGCTCGGCGTTCTCGCGCTGCGCCACCCACTCGCCCAGCCGCCGCGCGATGTCCGCGCGGCGCAGCTTGTCGCGCACCACCTGCTCGGACAGGAAGTTCGTGCCCACGAAGTCGCCGAGGCTCGAGCCCAGCTGGTCCTTCTTGCTGGGGATGATCGCCGTGTGCGGGATCGGCAGCCGCAGCGGCCTGCGGAACAACGCGGTGACCGCGAACCAGTCCGCCAGCGCACCCACCATGCCGGCCTCGGCCGCGGCCCGCACGTAACCGACCCAGCCGGACCAGCCCGCCGCCTGCGCCCAGCTGGTGAGCGCGAACACGAGCGTCGCGCCGAGCAGGAACGCCAGCGCGACGAGTTTCATCTTGCGCAGGCCGCGCCGTTTGGCCTCCTCACCGGCGAGGCCACCGGGCGGATCGGCGAGGGTCGTTTGCTCCACACCCCCATTGTCCGTGAGGATCGGAAATTATGCGCGTACCAGCTCTCGTCCCCCGCCTGCGGCCGTTCACGTCGACGATCTTCGCCGAGATGACCGCGCTCGCGGTCCGCACCGGCGCGATCAACCTCGGCCAGGGGTTCCCCGACACCGACGGCCCCGTCGGCATGCTCGACGCGGCGAAGAACGCCTTGTACGGCGGGGCGAACCAGTACCCGCCCGGCCCCGGCAGGCCCGAACTGCGCGCCGCGATCGCCCGCCACCGCGAGCGGTACGGGCTGAGCTACGACCCGGACACCGAGATCCTCGTCACGGCAGGCGCCACCGAGGCCATCACGGCCGCCGTGCTCGCGCTGACCGAGCCGGGCGACGAGGTGCTCGTGATCGAGCCCTACTACGACTCCTACCCGGCGGCGATCGCGATGGCGGGTGCGACGCGCAAGGTCGTGCCGCTCGCCGAGGGCGAGGACGGCCGGTTCGTGCTCGACGTGCAGGCGCTGCGGGCCGCCGTCACGCCCGCGACGCGCGCGATCCTGGTCAACTCGCCGCACAACCCGACCGGCACCGTGTTCAGCGAGGCCGAGCTGTCCGCGATCGCCGACCTGTGCGTGAAGAACGACCTCGTCGCGATCACCGACGAGGTCTACGAACACCTCGTCTTCGACGGCGCGGAACACCGCCCGCTGGCGGCCTTCCCCGGCATGCGGGAGCGGACCGTGTCGATCTCCAGCGCGGGCAAGACGTTCAACTGCACCGGCTGGAAGATCGGCTGGGTCTGCGCGGCGCCCGAGCTGGTGGGCGCGGTCAAGGCGGCCAAGCAGTTCATCACGTTCGTCTCCGGCGGGCCGCTGCAGCCCGCCGTCGCACACGCACTGGACCACGAACTGGACTGGGTCGACGCGCTGCGGAAGTCGCTGGAGGCCAAGCGGGACCGGCTGTCGGCGGGACTGGCGGAGGCCGGTTTCGCGGTGCGCCCGAGCTTCGGCACGTACTTCGTCTGCGCCGACGTGCGGCCGCTGGGCTTCACCGACGCCGCCGAACTGGCGTGGCAGCTGCCGGAGCGGATCGGCGTCGCGGCGGTGCCCGTCAGCGTCTTCACCGACCACCCCGAGCAGTGGAAGCACTTGCTGCGCTTCGCGTTCTGCAAGCGGGACGAGGTGCTCGACGAGGGCATCAAGAGGCTGCACGAACTGCGGTAAGCGGTTTCAGGGCCGCGTGTACCCCTGCGCTTCGAGCAGTCGGCGCAGCCGGTCGAGCGCGCGGCGGCGCAGGGGACCAACGCTGCCCGGCCGGATGCCGAGTTTGCCTGCTATCTCGGCGTACGTCGGCGGGCAGGGCGAGGCGAGCAGGTGGACGAGTTCGCGGTGCGGCCACGGCAGCCGCTCGACCGCGAGCCACAGCGCCCGATCCCGTTCCGCGGCGAGGAAAACGACCTCGGGCGAGGGCGCGCGGCCGGGCGGTTCCGGCAGCGGGCACGGGGATTCGCGGCGACGGGCCGCCAGCGCGCGCACGGCGTCGCGGCGTGCCGTCGTGCTCAGCCAGGACGGCAGCCGGGCCGGGTCGCGCAGACCGGGGCAGCGGACCAGCTCCAGCCAGGTGTTCTGGCAGACGTCGGCGGTGTCGGGATCGTCGAGGCCGACCGTGCGCGCGACGCGCAGCACCGGCGGCGACAGGTCCCGGACGAGCAGGCGCCACGCCGTCTCGTCGCCTCCGGCGGCGGCCGTCAGCCACGGTCCGAAATCAGGTTGGCCCATCCGTGCACCCCTCGTCTTCCCGATCGGCCACTGCACGCAGTTGCGACGCGACGGAGTGCGAGATGGCTCCTGAAACCGCAGGTCAGCACCCAGACGAGTCATCGGACGGGGAGAACGTGCAGGTTCCGACCGGCAAGATGCGATACCCAGCGTGATCGGAATCTGGTTGAATGCACGCAAGCCGGTAGCTCTTTTCGGCCGTCTGGGGTGGATCGAACGCTTTAGAGGTGAAACACTCGCCAGCGGTGCTAGAAATGTGCCGGTTCCACATGGCGGATGACCAGGTCGAACGCAGACCGACAAGATCGAATCGCCCGATTGGGCGGCGGCCCGGATGGTGGTGATGGCGGTGAGTGACGTGAAGCGCACGTCCCGCGCCGTCCCGCTGTGGGCCAGGGTGCTGGTGGCCGCGGGGCTCGCCGCGGCGGGCTGGCTCCTCGCCGGGCTGCTGGGCGGGCCCGCCGCCTCCGCCGACGAGCTGCCGCAGGGTGGCGAGCCCGGCACGAGCGAGCACGCGCAGCAGCGCGGGCTGCTCGGCGGGTTGCTGGGCGGCACGCTCGACACGTTGACGAACACGGTCGAACAGGTCACGAGCACCCTGCAGACCACGGTCACGGCGGTCACGCAGACCGTCGGCGGACTCACCACCGCGGTGACCGAGACGACGAACGCGGTGGTCCAGCCCGTCACCGAAACGCTGCGGGCCCCGGTGACGACCACGCCGAAACACCAGGACACCCAGAACACCCGCGAGACCGGCGAGAGCGCCGTCCAGACGCGGATCGAGCGGGAGCCGGAGCCCGTGCGGGCCGAGGCGCCCGCTCCCGAACGCACGGTGTCGGCGCCGGCCACGCCTGCCGTCGCGTCCGCGCCGGAAGAGCACCAGGTCCGGCACCGCGAACACCCGGTCGCCCCCGCGCCCGGGCCCCGCACCGAGCAGGCCCCCGTGGCTGACCACACCGTGCACGCGGACCGGGACGTGCCCGCGCCCGTGCCGAGCGGCCCCGCGGGTCAGGTCTGCGGTGTCGCGCCCGCCCACGACGGCGGCAGCGGCTCCAAGCACCCGCTCGCGATCCTGGGCACCGGGGTCGTGACTCCCGAGCCCTCCCCCGCGGGCATCGCGCCCCGGCCCACCTCCACCGGTGGCAGCCGCGACGCGGCACTGCCGACGACCTCCCCCGACTGACCCCACGCCCGGTTCCGCAGGCGACCCGCGTCCAAACCAAGATCAACTTCGCGGGTCCTTACCGACCGAGGGGCTTTTCCATGCACTTCACCAGGCTTCCCGAGCGGCCGACCGCGCCCGGCCGCTGCGGGCTCCGGTCCCGCCGCCACGCTGCCCCGGTGGCGGCGGGACCAACACCAGGCACGCCCCGGACCTCCCTGCTCAACGCGCCGAGCAGGGGCAACGGCCCGGTGCGCGCCTAGCCGCACCACCGCCGGCACGTCGAGGGGCTGTGCCGGCCCAGTGCGGCGCAACGACAGCCGGTGCGCCGGAGGACGGCTTCCATCCCTGGAGAAGCCACTCCGGTGCACCGGCTGTTGTCATGTCACGGGGCGTGCGCTGCCGCGGACCGCGGCGGCCGCGAGGCTGATGCGACGCACCGCCTCGTCGAGGACCTCCGGGGGTTGCGAGAACGGCAGCCGGAGCCGGCGTTCGAGACCGCCGTGCGCGGCGAAGCGCGAGCCCGGCGCCAGCTGCACGCCGTGGCTCGCCGCGGCGACCGCCAGTCCGGTGCTCATCGGCGCGGGCAGCTTGCACCACAACCAGAACCCGCCACCCGGCAGCCGGAACGTCCACTCAGGACAGTGCGTGCGCACGGCCTGCGCGAGCGCGTCCCGTTGGCGGCGGACGTCTTCCCTGCGGCGCCGCAACGGTTCCGGGTCCGCGAGGAGTTCGGCGAGCACGAGCTGCTCGAACACGGGCGACCCGAGATCCAGCCCGAACCGCGACGACGACAGCCGGCTCAGCACCTCCTCCGACGCCCGGATCCAGCCGAGGCGCAACCCGCCCCAGTGCGATTTCGACGCGCTGCCAACGAGAATCGACCACTCTCCGGCGTCGAACGGCTTCGGTGCGGGTTCGTCGCCGAAGTCCAGTTCCACGAGCGTCTCGTCGATGACGACAGGGGTGCGTGCCTTGGTGAGCAGCGCCGCGAGCCGTTCGCGCCCCTCGTCGTCCATGAGCAGCCCGGTCGGGTTGTGGAAGTCGACGATGAGGTACGCCAGCCGGGGCGCGGCCTGGCGCAGCGCCGCCTCGATGCCCGCGAAGTCCCAGCCCTCGGCGTCGAGTGCGACGGGCACCGGCAACGCGTGCGCACCGCGGATCGCCTCCAGCGCGTTGGGGTACGTCGGCTGGTCGACGAGCACGCGGTCACCCGGGTTCGCCAGCATCCGCACGGTGAGACCGAACGCGTGGTGCGCCCCGTTGGTGATCATGATCTGCGCGGGGCTCGTCGGCAGGCCGCGCTCGGTGTAGCGCTGGGCGATTCGCTCCCGGAGCACGAGCAGCCCGCGCTCGCCGTAACCGGTGTGCCCGAGCTGTTCGACGAGCGCGCCACGGGCCGCGTCGACCGCCCGCGTGATGCCGGGCACCGCGGGCGGGGCGGCGCACACCAGGTCGATGTCCTCGCCGTCACGCGGGAAGAACGTCTCCTGCCCGCGGCTCGTGCCGGGCGGGGTGATCCACGAGCCCGCGCCGCGACGGCTCGCGACCAGGCCGCTCTCACGCAGCCGGTCGAGCGCGGCGCCGATCAGCGTCCGGCTCACGCCCAGCGCCTGCGCGAGCTCCCGTTCCGCGGGCAGCTGCGTGCCCACCGGGAGGTGCCCGTCGAGTACCTGCAGTTCAACAGCGGCCGCGAGGGCCGCGGCCCCCTGCCGCGAGCCCTGCCGCCAGGAGCCCAGCAAGGTGGCCAATCGAGGCGCGGAAATCCGGCCGTAGGTGTTCACCAGACCAATACTTCCACATTGGCTCTGGAACGAAAGACCAATCACGGGTCAGGATCGCGGTGTGGCTTCATTGGAACTCAGTCCGGTCCGCCTGACCGTCAGCCCCCTCCGCCGCTTCCCGCAGCTGGTGGGCGGCCTCGTGCTCTACGGCGCGAGCATGGCGATGATGACCAGGGCGGGCCTCGGCCTCGACCCGTGGGACGTGCTGCACGACGGGCTCACGCGCATCACCGGGCTGACCTTCGGCACGGTCGTCGCGATCGCGTCGGTCGCCGTACTCCTGCTGTGGCTCCCGCTGCGGCAGCGGCCCGGCATCGGCACCGTGCTCAACGTCGTGGTGATCTCGGTGACGGTCGACCTGGTGCGGGCCGTGCTGCCGCCGCAGCACGCGCTGGGCTGGCAGATCCCGCTGCTGGTCGGCGGCATCGTGCTCAACGGGCTGGCCACCGCCGCCTACGTGGGCACGCGCCTCGGACCCGGCCCGCGGGACGGCCTCATGACGGGGCTGTCCACGCGGACCGGGTTGTCGGTGCGGGTGGCGCGCACGGCGATCGAGGTCGCCGTGCTCGTGACGGGCTGGCTGCTCGGCGGCAGCGTCGGTGTCGGCACCGTGCTGTACGCCGTCGCGATCGGCCCGCTCACGCAGGCGTTCCTCCCGCTCGTGGCCTGGCGCTACCGGGAAAGCAGGAACTGATCCGGCCGCAGCGCCCGCGAAACGATCCGCGTGTCACCGAGCCAGCCGTAGAAGCCCTGCCCGTACTGCCCGCCGCCCTGCGTGCCGCCGAGCGCGAACGGCTTGCCCACGGTGCTGATGCCCCGCGAGTCCAGCGACGGGTTGCGCGCGATCTTCGAGCCGTCCACGTAGACCGTCGTGTGGTGCCCGTCGTTGACGATGGCGACGTGCGTCCACCGGCCGGTCGGCAGCGCGTGGCTCCAGGCCGTCGGGTCGTCGTTCTGGTTGACCGGGTACACGACGAACTGCAGGAAACGCTCGCTGGTGACGTTGAGGCTGCAGGGCGCGTCGTCCGGCGAGTAACCGCCGTTCTTGCCCGCGTCCCCGGCCCGGCCCTCCCAGCTGAGGATGCCCATCCACGCGTGGTCGCCGACGAACGGTTCCGGCAGCTTGAGGAACGTCTCGATGGTGTAGCCCTGCTCGAACTTCATCGTGTTCAGCTGCGCCGAAGGACCGGTGTGCAGCACCGCGCCGCGGTTCTTCGCGCCGTCGAAGCGGATGCTGCCGTGCGCGGGCTGCGCCTCGTGGTACTCGGCGGAGTACTTGAGCACGTCGTCGCCGCTCGACCCGATGCGCTGGATCGTGAGGTCGTTGCCCCGGCCGCTGAGGTCGCGGGCACCGGTGACCGGCGTGCCGTCCCGCCCCTCGAACCGCCAGTAGGCGACGGTGCCCGGCACCAGCGCCGCCCGTGCGGGCAACGCGGGCAGCGGCTTGCCGGGGAAGCGCTCGTCGAAGTCGATCTCGACGGTGAACCGGTCCACGTCACCGCTCAGCTCGGCGGTCTCGGCCTCCAAAGTGGACGGATCGCGCTTGGCAAGCAGCCACGGGGAGAACGTCTCGACGTCGATGGCGTTCCGTGCCAGGTCGAAGGTGTAGTACCGGATCATGCCGGCGCCGCCGTAGTAGCGGTCCTGGTAGTTGGTGATGTGCGAGAAGACCGGGTTGCCCGCGTCGTTCGTCAGCGTCGTGCGGCCCGCGGGCCAGTAGTGGCCGTTGAGCGTGAGGAAGATCTGGTCGTAGCGCCGGACCAGGCCGTCCCACATGTGCTTCCCGTTGTCGGACAAGGAAGCCCCGCCCGTGCCGTCCGGCTCGACGAAGTCGTGGGTGGTGAGGATCGTCGGCACGCCCGGGTTGCGGTCGAGCACCTGCCGCGCCCACGCCAGCCCCTTGTCGGAGGTGCGCCAGTCGAGCGCGAGCAGCAGCCAGGTCCGGTCGGCAGCCTGGAAGGTGTAGTAGGTGTTGTACCCGTCCGGCGACGCGCCGCGGAAGGTCTGCGAGCGGACGAACCGGCGCGGGCCGAACGTGCGGAGGAACGGCGTGTCCCCGCGCTGGTCGTCACCCGAGACGTCGTGGTTCCCGCCGAGCACGCTCCACGGGAGTTTCCCGTCGACCGTGGCGAACACGCGGTCCGCGAGCGCCATCTCGGCTTCGGTGCCGTGTTCGGTCACGTCGCCGAGGTGCGCCATGAAGACGATGTTGTCCTCCTGGCGCTGCCGGAGGAGGTAGCGCAGGCTTTCCCGCACCGGCTCCTGGTCCGTGCCGCCCTCGTCGAAGAGGTACTGCGTGTCGGGCATGACGGCGAGCGTGAACCGCCGGCCGCCGGCGTTGCGCCCCTGCGTCGCCCCCGCGCTCGGAGCGCCGGTGACGAGGGAGCCCGCCGCGACCGCGACGGGGGCGGCGAGGGTCGCCTGCAACAGCCGACGACGGCCGAGACCACCAGATCTGGGTGCCTGATCCATGGGGGAGTTCCTCCTGAGTCCGGAAAATCGGGCTCAGTCTGGTGATCTTGGTTGGCGCACCGGGAAAGCACAGCGGAACATTCAGGAAAGCGCTTGTCGCAACCTGGGTGCGTCGACGTCGAACCGCGCGAGCACGTCGGCGGCGGGCCCGCGCTGCACCGCGAGTGCGAGCAGGATGTGTTCACTGCCAAGGGTTTTCCCGCCCATCCTGACGACCTCCTTGAGGCACAGCTCGAGGGTCTTCTTCGATTCCCCCGCGAAGGGGATATGCTTGCCCTTCCGGCTTTTCCCGTTGCCCGAAAGGGCGGCGGGGCCGTGTGCCTGTTCGATGCGCTCGACGATCCGGTCGACGTCGATGCCGAACTCGCCGAGCGCCTCGACGTCCGCCTCGCTGATGCCACCGCGCCGCCGGACGCGCCCCGCCTCCGCGGCGACGTCGTCGACGGACACGCCGAGCCGCGTCAGCAACCGAGTCCCGGCGTTCTCGGGGGTGCGGAGCATCGCGGTCAGCAGGTGCAGC
This sequence comes from Amycolatopsis sacchari, assembly GCF_900114035.1. Taxonomy (GTDB): domain Bacteria; phylum Actinomycetota; class Actinomycetes; order Mycobacteriales; family Pseudonocardiaceae; genus Amycolatopsis_E; species Amycolatopsis_E sacchari. Next base: position 28,569 of record NZ_FORP01000010.1, read on the forward strand.
GGGGTGATCTCCGCGGCGCCCGTCTCCTGGGCTTCGCGCTGCGCCTCGACGACGACCTCCCGCGCGTCGCGGGTGAACCTCTCGAACATCAGTTGCCTCCGTGCTTCTTGTGGACGGCCTGCCGGCTCACGCCCAGTTCGTGTGCGATCTCCTGCCAGGACCAGCCCTGTGTGCGGGCGCTGCGCACCTGCACCGCTTCGAGCTGCTCCAGCAGCCGGCGCAGTGCGGCGACGGCCCGCAGCCCCACGCGGGGGTCGCGGTCCCCGGCCCTGGCGGCCAGTTCGGTTGCTTCCGTCATGCTGTCAACCTACGTTGACACCACGCCTCTGTCAACCTGAGTTGACATGCGTAGGGTGGACAGACGTGCCGGGGATCAAGGTCGCCGAACAGGCGGGGGTGGGTCTCGACGGCAGGCCACGCCCCACCGAGGACCACGTCGTGGTGCTGGACCACGCGGTCGTCCTGCTCGACGGCGCCACCTCCCCCAGCCCCGACCTCCCTCCTGGTGGCTGGTACGCGGGGCTGCTCGCCGGAGAACTGGCCCGCCTGCTGCGTGAACGCCCCGCGGACGACCTGCGCCTCCTGCTCTCCGACGCCATCGCGGCCGTGGCCGGGACGCACCGGCTGCTGCCCGGCTCCTCCCCGTCGAGCACCGTGGCGATGCTGCGCTGGGACGACGAACGCGTGGACGGCCTCGTCCTCGCCGACAGCCCGATCGTGGCCTTCACGCCGGACGCGGGCCGGCTCGCCGACGACCGGCTCGCATTGCTCCGCGCCGCCGGACGGCTCGGCACCGCCGCCGAGGTCCGCGCCCTCCGCAACCGGCCCGAGGGGTTCTGGGTCGCCGAGGCGGATCCGGCCGCGGCCACGCACGCGCTGTGCCGGAGCTGGCCGCGGGAAGCGCTGCGAGCCGTGCTGCTCGCGTCGGACGGCGTGTCCGTCGGCGTCGACGACTACCGCCTGTTCGACTGGCCCGAAGCCCTGCGCCTGGCCCGGCAGCGCGGGCCGCAAGCCGTGCTCGACGCCGTGCGCGAAGCCGAAACCGGCGATCCCGCCGGTGAACGCTGGCCACGCGCGAAGCGGCACGACGACCAGGCGCTCGTCCTCGTCGACTTCGCCGGTCGAGACGAATAAGCCCTCCCGCGTATCTGGCCGCCCGCGACCCGCCTCTGCCTGAGTACGGCCGCCGGGAGACGGCCGCTCTGGGGGCGGGGGAGCGTCTGCGTGGCCCTCCCCTACGAAGAAGATTCAGGGAGGAAACCCGATGACGGAGGTCATCGCACAACCGGTACCCGTCACCGCACCCGGTTTCGGGCTCACCAAGTTCCTCGACCCGCTCCGCATCCCGTCGGTCATCGGACCGCACCTGTGGTGGCGGCAGGAGGAGGTCACCATCAAGGCGGTCCGCACGCGGGTCCGGCTGCACTCACAGCTGCCGGAGACCGAGGTGTGGGCCTACGAGGGGGAGTTCCCGGGGCCGACCATCGAGGTCCGCAGCGGCAAGCGCCTGCGGGTGGCCTGGACCAACGACGCCGACGGCACGATCCCGCTCGTCGCCGTGCAGGGACCGATCGCGCAGGCACCCGGCACCGTCCCTGGCGGCTACCGGGACGCGAACGGGCAGCTGCTGCCCGGGTTCTCGCTCATCGACGGCGTCGCCGACCTGCCCGCGTGGCAGGTCGTGCACCTGCACGGCGCCATGACCAACGGGGGCAACGACGGCTGGGCGCACAACGCCGTCCTGCGGGGGAACGCGCAGCTCGCCGAATATCCGAACGGCCAGCAGTCGACCACGATGTGGTACCACGACCACGCCATGGCCGTGACCCGGTTCAACGTGCACGCCGGCCTCGCCGGGATGTACCTGATCCGGGACGCCGAGGAGGACGCGCTCAACCTGCCGCACGGCAGGCACGAGATCCCGCTCGTCCTGTGCGACCGCAACCTCGACACCGATCCCGCGACGGGGGCGCTCACCGGGCAGCTGCTGTTCAAGATCGGCGTGGCCCCGAGCGGGGCGCCGATCCCGTTCACCGGGCCGTTCAACCTCGTCAACGGTGTCATCTGGCCGCACCTGGAGGTCGACACGCGCTGGTACCGGTTCCGGGTGCTCAACGCGTCGAACTCACGGTTCTACCGGCTGAACCTCGTGGACGAGGCCGGGGTGGCGCAGCACGACGCGGTGCGCATCATCGGCACGGACGGCGGGTTGCTGCCCACTCCGGCGCCGGTCCCCGAGGGCGGGCTCACGCTCGCCCCGGCGGAGCGGGCGGACGTGCTGATCGACTTCAGCCGGTTCGCCGGGCAGCGCCTGCGGCTGACCGACGCCTCCGCGCAGGGTGGGCCGACCGAGCCCGACCTGATGGAGTTCCGGGTGGAGGACTCGGCGCGGCACGACCCGTTCCGGCTGCCGGAGCGGCTGTCGAGCTCCTACGTCCGGCTGCAGCACGGCACGACGGTGCCCGAGGACCACGACCACGTGTTCGTCGCGCTCGTGCCGCCGGGCACCGCGGGCGAGGCGCACCCGCAGATGTGGGAACTGCGGGAGCTGACCGAAGCGCCGCCCAGCCTGCCCGCCGAAGGGGTGCTGCAGGTGAAGGACCCGGCGACGGGCGAGGTGCGGACGTTCGAGCGGGTCGCGGCCCTGTTCGACGACACCACGACGTTCTTCATCGACCACGGTCGCTGGGCGGTGTGGAACTTCCTGCACTTCGGCGGTCCGACCCACCCGCTGCACATCCACATGGCGCAGTTCCAGCTGCTGACCCGGCGGGCGTTCTCGCTGGCGCAGGGCAACGTCGCGGGCTTCGACGTGGCGACGGGCGGCACGGTGGCGCCGCTCGAAGTGCCGCCGCCGGGGCGGCCGATCGAGCGCTACGAGGAGGGCTGGAAGGACACGTTCCAGGTGGCCGCCGGTGAGTGGATCACCGTCGCCGGCAGGCACGAGGGCGCAACCGGCGAATTCATGTACCGTTGCCACATTTTGGATCATGAAGACGAGGGCATGATGCGGCCGTTCGTCGTCCACCCGCCCGAGGTCGCGCGGTTCCACGTGCACCCCGGCGGCGGGCACGGCGGGCACGAGCACTGACGTGCGGGGCGCTGTCGGCGACCGGGAGGCCGTCGGCAGCGCCTTTCACGCCGTGATCCGGAAAACGGGGTACCCGGGCGCGATCTCCCGCAGTTTCTCGTCGGAGGCACCGGCGTCCACGCCGTCGAAGAACATGCCGACCTCCCACTTCCAGCGCTTGAGGTAGGCGCGCAGCAGGGCGGGCTTGTCGTCGTCAGCCAGCTCGACGGGCTTGAACCGCTCGACCCGGCGCCCGACGCGCAGCTGTCCCTCGCCCGCGGCGCGGAGGTTGCGCACCCACTGGGTCTCGCCGCGGGGCGCGACCAGGTAGCGCTCCCCCTCGAACGTCAGCAGGTTCACGGGGTTGGAGTGCGGTTCGCCGGTCTTGCGGCCCCGCACGGTGAGCACCCGGCTGCCGAGCAGGCTCATGCCGTGCTTGGTCAGCCAGCGCACCGAGTTGTGCAGGACGTGCTCACCCTTGCGCGGCTTGATGTAGCGGGTCATCGCGGCCTCCTCCACCTTCGAGAGCGGTGCTCTCGTCTGAGATCAGTGAACACCTTCGCGACCGAAGCGTCAAGAGCACTGCTCTCGAATTTGTCTACTGATCTCATCGCTGGCAGACTCGGGGCATGGCCGCCATCAAGACCGCCCGTGACCGCGCCCGCGCCGAGCTGACCCGGGAGATCAAGAACGAGGCCCGCCGCCAGCTGGGCGAGGTCGGGCCGAACGGGCTTTCCCTGCGAGCGGTCGCCCGCGAGCTGGGCATGGTGTCCTCGGCGCTCTACCGCTACTTCCCCAGCCGGGACCACCTGCTCACGGCGCTGATCATCGACGCGTACAACGAGATCGGCGAGGCCGTGGAGCAGGCAGACGACCCGGCGAAGGAACCACGGGAGCGGTGGCACCTGCTCTGGCGGGCGGCCCGCGAGTGGGCGCGGGCGAACCCGCACGAGTACGCCCTGATCTACGGCTCCCCGATCCCGGGCTACTCGGCACCCCAGGACACCATCACCCCGGCCGGCCGCGTAGCGCTGGCGCTGGTCGAGGTCCTCCTGTCGGCGCCGCTCGCCCCGGTCCCGCCTGCACCGGAGAAGCTCGAAGAGCAGATGCGGCAGGTCGCGGAGGTGATCGGCAAGGACCTCCCGCCCGCGCACGTGAGCCGCCTGGTCGTCGCGTGGACGCAGTTGTTCGGCGCGCTCAGCTTCGAGCTGTTCGGGCAGTACGTCGGCAGCGCCGACCCGGCCGACGAGTTCTTCACCTTCACGGCCGACCGGATGGCCGATGTCGTCGGCCTGCCGTGATCAGACGAGGTGCTGGGTGAACCAGCTCGCCGCCAGTTCGGCGACCTCCTCCAGCGTGCCCGGCTCCTCGAAGCGCGCGGTGGCGCCGGTGACGAGCTTGACCTCGCTGGGTCCGCCGAGCCGCTGCGCGGACTCCTCGTTCACCCGTTGCGCGTCGGGGTCCTTGCCACCGACGATCAGCAGTGTCGGAGCGGTGACCCGGGGCAGGGCGTCCGCCGCGAGGTCGGGGCGCCCACCGCTCGCGACCACGGCGTACACCTCCTCCGGCCAGGCCGCTGCGGCCGCCAGTGCCGCGGCCGCCCCCGCGCTCGCCGCGAACAACCCGAGCGGCAGGTTCGCCGTGGCATCGCGCCGGGTCAGGTCGTCGAGCACGTGCAGCAGCCGCCGCGTGAGGAGGTCGACGTCGGCCTCCTCGTCGGGGACGAGCAGGTCGAACAACAGCGTGCCGAACCGGAAGTCCTGGAACGTGCGGGCGAGGGCCTGCACGCGCGGAACGCTGCGGGAGTTGTCCGAGTCGGCGGCGAGGACGACGAGGCCGGTCGCGTCGGCGGGCAGGGTGAGGTCGCCGTGGAGCGCGGCGGCACCGACGTCGATCGTGACGGGGACGGTCACGACAGCTCGCTCCCGAGGAGTTCGACGACCTCGTCGTCACTGGTCTGCTCGAAGTCCACGTACCACTCGCCGATCGCCCGCAGGTCGTCCGGCGCGAGCAGGCACACCACCTCGTCGACGTCGGCCTTGAGCGCGACCGCGGATTCCGGAGCGCAGACCGGTGCGGCGAACACGAGCGAGCGCGGCCGGTCCTCGTGGATCGCGTGTGCGGCGGCGCGGGCGGTCACCCCGGTGGCGAGACCGTCGTCGACGAGCACGACGTCCCGTCCCGCGCGGGGCTCGCGTTCGCGCCCGCCGAGGTAGACCCGCTCGCGGCGGCGGGCCTCGGCCCGCTCCGCCTCGCAGGTTTCCCGCAGATCGTCCACGCTCAACCCCAGTGCGCGGAGGGTGCGGGTGTCGTAGGTGGCTTCGCCGTGCGCCGTGACCGCGCCGACCCCGAACTCGGGCCTGCCCGGTGCCCCGATCTTCCGCGCGACGGCCACGTCCAGCGGCGCGCCGAGCGCGGCCGCGACACCGTGCGCGACGACGACCCCACCGCGAGCGAGCCCGAGGACCAGCGGGTCGTGCCAGGCGCGGCCGCTGAGCTGTTCGCCCAGGTGCAGCCCGGCCGTGCGCCGGTCGGGGAACGCATGCGCGCGCGTCATGCCTGGCGGGTACCCAGATCGGTGGTGAGCACACGCCAGCGCCGGTACTTCGGCCCCGCGATCAGCACGAAGTCGAGCAGGCAGCCGACGGCGACGACCGACAGCAGCACCGAACCCCACCACAGGTCGAACAGCCCGAGCACGATCGCGAGCGCGATGCAGGCGACGACGACCGCCACGTCGGTGCCGAGCCGCACCGAGACGCGGCGGGGCGGCGGTCCCGCCTGCTCCTGCAGCGCTCGCTCGTATTCACCTCGGGCCCACGGCAGTTCGCGCAGATATCTCATGAATGCTGGCTACCCAGCGGAACGAGGACCACACTTCGTCCACTGTGGACAAAAAGGAACCGGCCGCCCGGACGGCCTCCTCGACGTTGAGGAGACCGGCCGGCGCGGCCGGAGCCACCTTCGAGAAGTGGCGGTGTTGCCGGAGCAACCTGCGGCCGACTCTACATAACCGTTGCGGCCACGCGAACGGCTGTATCGAAATCGAGACCTTGCTCCGCCGTTCAGACGGTTTGCATGATCTCCGCCCGTTTGGGCCAGTGCGACCAGAAGGCCCCCGTGTACCCGAGCTGGATGAGCTTGAGCAGGAACGGGTTGTCGGCGTAGTTGTTGTCGTCCTCGGTGAGGCCGGGCAGCGTCGGCAGCATGACGCGGTGCAGTTCCGACTCGGGCACCAGGTCCCACAGCAGCCGCACCGTCTTCTCCCAGCGGCCGTTCGGCGAAGCGAGCGTCTCGGGGTCCTCGGGCAGCAGCGGCGACAGGTAGTACACGGGGCGGAACCGTCCGTGGCGGTCGAACACGAACTGCCGCTCGTACTCCACGACGCTCGCACACCGGCTGCGCGGCTTGAGGACGATCGGCTCGGTCGCGGTGTCCGACTGCAGCCCGGGCACCGTCCGCCTGCCGTCGCACTGCTGGGCGAGCTGGATGCCCAGCGGCGAGTACGGGAAGGCGCGGATGCCGAGGCTGTACCCGGCGACCGTGACGTCGAGCGCGAGCGTCTCCCGCACGGCCTCCGTCATCGTCTCGACGGTCTCCCCCGGCATCCCCAGCAGCACCTCGACCATCACCGGCAGGTCGTGGCGCTTCGTCAGCTCCACCACGCGCCGGACGTCGGCGAAGTCGTAGTAGCGGCGGCCGCGGCCGGTGACCTTCCAGTCGTCGAGCAGGTCCTCGCTCACGTGGTCCGGTGCGAGGTTGACCCCCGCACAGCCCGCCTCGACGAGCAGCTCGAGCAGTTCCTCGTCGAACGGCGTCGGCTGGGCGTAGATCCACAGCCGCAGGTGCCGCAACGGCGAGGCGGGGTCCTCACGACGGCGGATGACCTCCCGCAGCACGGCCTTGCTGTGGGCGATGGCGAGGTTGAACTCGCTATCGGTCGTGTGCAGGTCGTATACACCTTGTGCGCAGAGCAGCTCCATCTCGTCCACGACCGCCTCCACCGCGCGGCGCGTGAAGTGGGTGCCCTTCGCGTCCGGTTCGACGCAATGCGCACAGGAATAGGTGCAACCGTTCTTGGTGAGGATATTTCCCAGCCCGCCACCGCGGTAATACCGGAGATTGTCGACCTTGTACGGGTCGCCGGACCGGCGCGTGTATTTCGTCACGGCGTTCAACGGCGTGAACTCGGGTTTTCCCCGGCGGCCGGGCGCGATTTGCGGGACGCGGACCACCTCGCCGCCGCCGCGGTTGACGATCAGCCCCGGCACGGTTTCGGGCGGCGCGCCGGTCAGCAGCGCGTTCGCGAGCCGCACGAGGGTGTTCTCGCCGGGCCCCTTCACCCCGAACGGGATGCCGAACCAGTCGGTGAGCGCGAACGGCATCGAGGAGAACCCGACCCCGCCCGCCACCACAGGAGCGCTGGTCAGCGCCTTGATCTCGGAGATGATCGCGTGGTGGTCGGACAGGAACACCCGCTGCTGCTGGGCGTAGATGGTGTCGGTGTTGCGCACCGTCACCCCCACCAGCAGCGGCTCGCGCCCGGCGAAGTACTCCCGCAGCACGCTCCGCCAGTCGTCCCGCCGGAACGTCAGGTCCACCACCTCGACGTCGAACCCGTCCATTTCCAGCGAGGTCGTCAGAATGTCGAGCGCATAGGGCGTGATCGGCGGGTGGACGAGATTGGGGTTGACGAGGGTCACCAGCGATTTGCCCATTTGCTCCCACTCCCGGAAAAAAAGACGTGCCATTCCCCGCCGGAAGCGTGCGCCCGGGAGCCGGGCCTTGATCAGGGGGCGTGTTCCACTTGGCGCCACCGCAGTTCCCTGGCCAGCCGCGCCGAGGAGCGCAGCCGCTCGGGGTGGATGCCGAGCACCAGGCTGAGCCAGCCCTGCCAGTAGGGCCCCGGCACGCGCTTGCCGCGTTCCCAGCGGGACACCTCGTCGCGGCCGAGGGCGCTGTTGCCCGAGGCGGCCGCGAGCGCGTCCGCCAGGTCGTACTGGGTGAGCCCGCGCTCGCGCCGGACCGAGCGGATCAGGCGGCCGATCGGCAGCCCCTCGCCGGTTCGCGGCACCCCGCCGGTCTCCCGGGTCGGCATGGGTCTGACGTTAATTATCGTGCTCACAGCGAACCATCCGTTCCACGAACACTCTCATCCTTTCCGCGCGTGCTGCCTGCCCAGCGTCTGCCGCGGCGATTCGCCGAACCGCTCGCGGTAGACCGCGGCGAAACGGCCGTGGTGCGCGAGCCCCCACTTGCTCGCGATCTCGCCGACGGTGGTGGTGTCGGCCTGCGCCGCGCACAGTTCGTCGTGCACCCGCTGCAGCCGCACGCCCCGCAGGTACTCGCTGGGCGAGCTGTCGAGCTGCTCCCGGAACGCCTTCTGCAGCGCCCGGACGCTGACACCGGCCCGCCGGGCGAGGCTCGCAGGCGTGTGCGCCCACTCCGGGTGCCCCTCCATCAGGTCGACGGCGATGCCGAGCAGGCGCGATGGCACCGGGCGGTCGTCACCGGCGAGCATGGCGCTGTAGTTGTGCGGCTGGGCGAGCAGCAGTCCGGTGATGATGTTCTGCTCGAACTGCTCCATGCCGATCGGGTGGGCGAGCAGGCTCTCCGGCCTGCTGAGGTCCTTCACGCCGTAGTTGAGCGCGTCGAACCAGCTGCGGGCATACCCCTCCGTGACGTCCATGCCCAGCTGGAACCGGATCGGCTCACGCAGGGCGCCGTCGATCATCTCCGACAGCCGCGCCTCCAGTGCGGCCCGTTCGATCCGGATCACCAGCTGGCTGCAGTCCCCCGACAGCCGCATGTGCAACGGTTCGGTGGGGGACGCGATGGCGATCTTCTCCGGTGATGCCTGTACCTGTTCGAAACCGGACTGGAAGGTTCCCCTGCCCGCGGTCGGCATCAGAATGGCGAAGAAACTTTCGAGCTCGCCGGGATTGACCCGCACATCCCAGCCGTACGAGATATACGTCGCCGCTATATTGCGCATACGACGGCAGTGCATCCTGGCGCGCAGTTCCGGCTTCGGTCCCACGACGTCCATCCGGTGGGGGCAGAAGATCCTCCCTACCTGGTCACGGGTCTCGTCCACGTCCGTGGACTCGAACAGTTTGTATTTTTCGAGAGGTAACTCACTCATTTGTCCCGGGCAGCCTGGTCGATCAAGGTCTTGGCGATGCCGACTCCCACACCTCCAGGCTGATACTGTCGGCTCTTTTCACCGGAAGGAGTACCGGCAAACGGGTGTAGTTTTGCCAACTGCAATTTGCAGGACGTGGAACGGCGAATCAGGGGCGGAGCCGAATTACACCGGACGCAGCATTGCGGTGAACTGCCGGAGCGCCCCGCCCTGCCGCTCGATGCGGTAACCCCGCAGCTGGGCGGCCTTCGAGCGGACCTCCTCGGCCACGTCGACGACGTACTCCAGGTGGCTCGCGGTGTAGACCCGCCGCGGCAGGGCGAAGCGGACCAGCTCGCGGGGCGCCGGGATGTCCGGGCCGCCGTCGGGCGCCCGCTTGCCGAACACCAGCGTGCCCAGCTCGCACACCCGCACCCCGCCGGCGAGGTACAGCTCGTTGGCGAACGCCGTCGCGGGCAGTTCGTGCGGCGGGATGTGGTCGAGCAGCAGCCCCGCGTCGACGTAGACGGCGTGACAACCCGTAGGTTGCAGCACCGGCAGCCCCGCCAGGCTCAGCTGTTCCCCGAACCAGCGGGTGCTCTCCGCGCGGTACCGCAGGTAGTCGGGTTCGGTGACCTCGAGCAGGCCCTGCGCGAGCGCGTCCAGGTCACGGCCCGCGAGACCGCCGTACGTGGGAAAGCCCTCGGTCGCGATGACCTGTTCGGCGCAGCGATCGGCCAGTTCCCGGTCACGCAACGCGATCAGACCGCCGATGTTCGCCATCCCGTCCTTCTTCAGGCTCGCCCAGCACCCGTCCGCCAGGTCGAACATCGCGCGGGCGACCTCCCGGGGCGTCGAGTCCGCGTACCCCGCCTCCCGTTCGGTGATCAGGTAAGCGTTCTCCGCGAACCGGGACGCGTCGAGGAAGAGCGGGATGCCGTGCTGGTCGCACAGCTTCCGCGCACCGGCGATGTTCAGCAGCGACACCGGCTGCCCGCCGTTGGCGTTGTTCGTCACCGTCAGCACGACGCACCGGATGCGCCTGCCGGACCGGCCGGTGAGCAGCTCCGCCAGCGCGCCGAGGTCGAGATCGCCGCCGAAGGGGTTCGGCATGCCCTCGTACGCGGGCACCGGCAGGTCGACCGCTTCCGCCCCGGCCGCCTCGACGCTCGCCCTGGTGCTGTCGAAGTGCGTGTTGCTGACCGAGATGTCGCCGAGCCCGAGCACGTTGCCCAGCAGGATCCGCTCCCCCGCCCGTCCCTGGTGCACCGGCAGGACCTCGGAAAATCCGGTCAGCTCCCGTACGATCGCTTCGAACCGCTCGAATGACCGCGCACCGGCGTACGACTCGTCACCCGCCATCAGCGCGGCCCACTGCGCGGCGGACATCGCCGCGGTTCCCGAGTCGGTGAGCAGGTCGATCGTGATGCGCCGCGCGGGCACCCGGAAGAGGTTGTAGCCGGCGGCGGCCAGCGCGTCACGGCGTTCCTCCTCGGTGGGGAACGGGATCGGTTCGACGGCCTTGATGCGGAACGGCTCCATGAAGGACGGCATGACTTCTCCTCCGGCCCCGGGACGGCACAACCCCTCCAGCGTCGCCGCCGCCCCGCCCCGGCGGTAGAGGCCAGTTCGACCGGCCAGTGACCTGGCGCACAAAACCGAAACGTCGATTGTTCACGTGTAACCATCGAGCGACGAACAGCGGAAACAGCTCTGGGGAAGAGCGGGGACTCAGTCGTGGAAGTCGCGGTCGAGCAGGTCAGCTTCGCCTTCCAGCCGTTGTACAGCCTGCATACAGGCGGCATAGTCGGGGTGGAAGCGCTCGCCCGGCCCGCCGAGGGGCGCATCCAGGAGCTGCTCCGGCACGCGCTGCGCCGGGGCAGGCTGGTGGCCGTCGACGCGGCGCTCGCGGCGCGGGCCGTGTTGCTGGAGTCGAGCCACGAGACGCTGCTGCCCCTGCACCTCAACCTCACCGCCGCCTCCGCCGCGGCCCCGCAACTCGTGCTCGACCCGCTGCAGGAGGCGCTCGGCAGCACCGGCCGCCGGGCGCGCGAAGTCGTGCTCGAGGTCGGCTCCCCGTTCCACGGGGTGTCGGCCAAGGCCCTGCTCGCCGGGATCCGGCGGTTCGCCGAGCTGGGTTTCCGCATCGCTTTCGACAACCTGGGCCACGGGGACCTGCCGCTGAACCTGCTGGCGGAGGCCCGCCCCGACCTGATCAAGCTCGACCGCACGACACTGCACCGGCTGCCCGGCGACCAGCCCACGGTCGCGCTCGTCGAGGCGCTGTGCCACTTCGCCGCGCGCACCGGGGTCCGCCTCGTCGCGACGGGGATCGAGACCGAGGCGCAGCTCGCCACCGTGCAGCGGCTCGGCGTCCGCACCGTGCAGGGCAACCTGTTCGCCCCGGCCAGGGAAGGTGTGGTGCCGACGGCGGGGCTGGTGTCGGTGGAGCCGGAGCCGACCGGGGCGAGCGCGGCCAACCCCCGCGTCGACGACTTCCTGCGCGCACCCGTCACGCTGCCCGCCGGCGCCACCTGCGACCAGGTGCGCAAGGTGCTGCTGGACCAGGACGCGACGACGGGCGTCGTCGGGCTGGACGACGACGGGCGCCCGGTCTGGACGGTCGACCGCTCGCGGTTCCTGCTCGACCTGACCGGCCCGTTCGGGCACGCGCTGCACGCGAACCGGCCGGCCGCCCGGCTGGCCGACCCGCCCCGCACGATCCGTTCCGGTGCCGGCGCGCTCGAGCTGCTGGACCTGGTGACCGACGCGGAACTCGACCGCAGCGGGGACGACGTGATCGTGGTCGACGCGGACGGCCGGTGCGTGGGCGTGGTGCTCGTCAACGAGCTCGTCCGCGGGGTCGCGGAGCAGAAGATCGAAGAGGCCGCGGCGCTCAACCCGCTCACCCGGCTGCCCGGCAGCGACGCCGTGGCGCGCGAGGTGGACCGCCGTCTCGCCGCCGGGCACCCCACCGTCGTCGCGTGGCTCGACGTGGACTCCTTCAAGCGAGTCAACGACACCGCGGGGTTCGCGGCGGGTGACGACCTGATCCGCGCGCTGGGCCGGGCACTGTCCGATTTGGGCGCGAAACTGCGCAGTGTCACGGTCAGCCACGTCGGCGGCGACGATTTCCTCATCGCCTGCGACATCGACGAAATCTCCACTGTGGCCGACACGTTGCTGAGCGCCCCGTGGTCCGCCGAGGGGATGCCGGTGACCGTCTCGCTCGCGACGGTCGTGTGCGCGGGCGGCGTCGTGCGGTCCTATCGGGAGGTTTCCCGGATGCTCGCGCCCTTGAAGAAAACCGCGAAGCACGTTTCCGGGTCGAGCTGGGTCAACGGCTGGCCGGGATCCGAGCGGTACGAGGTTCTGCGCGGCAGTCCGCGACACTGATTACGAGATTTTTCCACGTTCCACGCTCCCCCCTTCGTGAAATCAGGGCGGTAGTCCACAGGTCGGGTCGTACGCGCATTGTCGCGCCCTACCGCAGAATGGCTCACCCCCGCTATTTCCCCTGTTCAAAGGCCTCTACCGTCCTTCCCGTGGTCGTTCCTGAGTTCAAGCCCGGCGACACCCCGGGATACGTCTACGAAATGATGGCCGAGCACCTCGCAGCGCGTATCGAGGCGGGGGAATTGCCACCCAACACCGCGTTGCCGTCCGAGCGGCGGCTCGCCCAGGAATACGGCGTCTCCCTGGGCACCGCACGGCACGCGACCCGTCTCCTCCGTTACCGGGGACTGGTCGTGACGGTCAGATCGAAAGGAACTTACATAGCGGACCGGAGGGGGCGGCAGCAGCAGTGAATACGCCCTCCTCACCCGTTCGGGTAGTTTTGTACCCGGGCGCGGTTACCGGAACGATCCGGACCGCGCCCGGGACAACCCGAGATCAATTTCAAAACGGCTGCTCCACGCGTCGTCAAACCTTTGGCGGTAGCTCTGATTCGCTTCCGCCGGATAGGCTGACCCGGATGGCCGCCACCCTGCCCACGTTGACGGGAAGCCGGATTGTGATTAAGACCTTCCGCGTGACCGGAATCGGCGACCATGCGAATGCACGTGCACATGCAACTGCGGCCGGAGGCCGGTGAGGCGGCGATGGTACCCGACCTGCCGGCGAACCCGCTGTCCATCGAACTGTCGCTGTCCCACCGCCGGTTCTGGTGGCAGATCGACGACGAGGACGAGCAGCCGGAACAGTGGCACGCCTCGGCCGACATCTCGCCGCTCGACGTCTGCCCCGACGAGCTGCGGCACGTCGGCGACATCTCCCTCGTCATCGCCGACCTCACCAAGGAACGCAACCTGCTGGACTCCGTGGTGCTCGGCGAGTGGGCACTGGAGTTCATCGCCGAGACCGTGATCGACCCCGACGAGGGGAAACTGCACCCCGAGCTGGACAAGGAGATCTCCCCGGGCCCGGCCCGGATGGTGATCCTGCGCCGCGTCGAGCTCGTCGAAGCCTGGCGCGGGCACGGCCTCGGCGCCGCCCTGATCGCCAGCGCCCTGCGCATCCTCGCCCCCGACGCCCGGCTCGGCGCCAGCCGCGTGTCACCGCTGGACTTCCCGTGCCCCGGTGACCGGGTCGCCGCCGAGCTGGCCAGCGTCCGCGCCGGGGCGATGCTCGAACGCGTCGGCTTCCGCCGGTGGAACGGGGTGCACGTCGTCGACCTGCGCGACCCGGCGCTGCTGGACGCGCGCATGGAGATCCTCGACCAGTGGTGGCCCGAATCCGACAGCGGTGAACGCTAGAACAACGTCCGTACCGTTCCACAAAGGACATACCTGTCGTCGAACACCGGCACCAGCCGCCACTTGTCGAACGTGGTGCACGGGCGCGACACGCCGAAGGCGACCCGGTCCCCCACCGCCAGCTCGCCGCCGCGGAAGTGGGCGTGCTGGTCGTTGAGCGCGATCAGCCCGCCGGGCGGAGCCGGTTCGATCTCGTGCGTGTCGCGGCGGATCCGGTGCAGTGGCACGGGAAATCCCGCGTCGACGCCGGTGTCGCGCTTGCCGAAGTCCAGGATCGCCAGCCCCGGCTCGGGGCAGGACAGCACGCGGCTCCACAGCTCCAGGCTCGGGCGCAACGGCAGCGTGCGGTACTCCGTGCCCACGATCGTCCGGTAGTCCTCGTAGACGAGGGAGTCGTGGGTGACGTAGCAGCCGCTGCGCAGCACCACGCGGATCGCCCGCCCGGCCTGCCACCTGGGACCCAGCTCGTCGACGACCACCTCCGGGAACGCGCTGCCCCCGACCGTCACGACGAACTCCCCGTTCCCCGCGAGCTCGTCGGCGGCGTCCCGCAACCGGCGCAGGTAGCCGCGGACGTTCGCGAGCAGCTCCGCGGCCGGGGTGCCGCCGATGATGCCCTCGAAGCCACCGATCCCCGCCAGCTCCAAAGCTTCCGACGCACGGACGCGTTCCGCGAGCGACCGCAGCGCCGCGAGGTCCCGCACCCCGGTCCGGCCACCGGGCACACCGAGCTCCACCAGCACCGGGAGCGGACGGGTGCGCTGCCCCAGCTCCTTTTCGAGGAGCTCGACCCCGTCGAGGGAGTCGACGTAGCAGTAGCACGTGAACCCGGGATCGCGCGCCAGCTCGGCACCGAGCCAGCGGATCGCCTGCGGGTCGGTCAGTTCGTTGGCGAGCACGATCCGGCGGGCGCCCAGTGAGCGGAACGCCCTGACCTGGCTCGGCGAGGCGAGCGTCAGCGCCCACGCCCCGCGTTCGAGCTGCGCCTCGGCGATCTCCGGCGACATCGTCGTCTTGACGTGCGGGGCGAGCGCGAGCCCGTGCTCCCGGCAGAACCGGGCCATCGTGGCGAGGTTGTGGTCGAGCGCGGAACGCCGGAGCGCCAGCACCGGGGTCAGGAAGTCGTCCAGGGTGGCGCTCAGCGCGGCCGCGGGCCTGCCGACGGCGTCGAACGGGAAGGCCTTGTCCCGCGCGGTGATCGTGATCTCGGGGAGGTCGAGCACCCGCGTCACTCCACCCTGCCGCGGCGCGCCGTCTCCCACGGCCACTCGGCGAACCGCTCGACGTACCACTTGTTGAACTGGGCGTTGTCGCGGAAGCCGCACCGCTCGGCGGCGGCGCGGACCGAGGGCTGCTCGCCACGCAGCAGGAACCGGCGCACGCAGTCCAGCCGCACCCCGCGCAGGTACTCGTGCGGCAGGCAGCCGTCCTCCTGGAACGCGCCGGTCAGCTCGGCGAGCGTGGCCCCGGCGAGCTGCGCGTAGTACGTCATCGACCGGCCGGAGAACGGGTCGGAGTCCATCAGCACCTTGACGAACGCCACCAGCTCCGCCGAATCCCAGCCGCCGCGCCGCAGCCCGCCCGAGAACTGGTGCGGCTGGTTGCGCACGACCCAGTCGACGAGCACCTCCTCGGCGTGGCGCGTCAGGCGGTCACCGGGCGGGCCGGTGAGCAGCCGGCGCACGCTCTTGGCCAGCGGGCCGGCATCACCGAGCAGGCTGCGCACGAGCGGCCGGAACGACACGATGCCCTCGGGCGGGAACGCCAGCAGCGGGGCGAGCCGCGCCCGCAGCAGGTCTGGGCGGATGCGGATCACGCGGAACAGCGAGCCGCTCGCACACCGGATCGTGCTCAGCTGCTCCGGTGACGCCGCGACCACGGCACCGCTGCCGAGTTCGAGATAGCGCTTTCCGTGCCGGCACACCAACCGTCCACGGAAGACGATGAGGAGGAAGTAGTCCGGTTGCGGGCCTTGGAGTTCTATCGTCGCGTCACACGTGTAGGCCAGGGTGCCCACGACGAGCCGCGGGCCGGCCAGCGCGGTCACGCGCACCTCCAGCCGCTGCCCGCGCTCGACCCGGACGAGGTGCGGGCCCAGCACCCGCGCCGCGTCGTGCTCCTCGTCTGTCATGGCGTCACGTTCTTTTCGTCTGGAACGGCCGTTTCATTTCTCACGATAGTCAGCGCGCCAGCGGCCAGTCAACGCCCCGGCACTCAGGAATACCGGGTCTGCTGCGGGGTTTCGCCGAACTCGCGGTAGTACCACTTGCTGAAACCGGGTTCGGTGAAACCCCAGCGCTCCGCGACGGACTCCACCGTGACGTCCCCCGGCTCGGCCCAGCGCAACGCGAGGTACGCCCGGCGCATGCGCACGTGGTAGAGGTAGCCCGGGATCGACTGGGACAGCCTGCTGCGGAACGCCTCGTCGAGCGCCCGCGTGCTGATGTCGAGGTCACGCGCCAGCGAGCCCTCGGTGTGCGCCTCCTCCGGCGTGCTTTCCAGGATGTCGATCGCGCGACGCAGCGTGTACGGCGGCGCCGGCAGCGGGCGGGTCTCGAGCACCGCGCTGTAGCTGTTCGGCTGCACGCGCAGCAGCCCGACGGCCAGGCTCTCCTGGAAGTGCCCCTCCCACAACCGCCTGCGGAACCCGTGCTCCGGATTGCTCGCGCGGCGGACGTAGGTCAGCAGGAAGTCCACCCAGCGCCGCTGCCGCGCGCCCTGGCAGTCCAGCCCGAGTTCGAACCTCAGCGGCCAGGGGACGTACCCGCCGAGCAGATCGCTGAGCACGCCCTGCAGGAAGGGCCACGAGAGCTTGGTCAGCAACAACCGCGCGTCGGCGGACAGGCGCATGCTCAGCGGTTCGGTGTTCCGGCTGATGAGCATCCGGTCCGGAGTGGACAGTAGTTTTTCGGACCCCGAGGTGATGGTCGCGCACCCGGCGATCGGGACCTGGAGCGCGATGAAGTCGTGCGTCAGCCCCGGATCGACCGCGACGGCCGCGCCGTAGTGGACGTAGTTGAGCACGACGTTGCCCAGCGCCAGCGAGTTCATCTCGGCGTCGATCCGCGCGTCGCGTTCGAGGGTCACGACGTCGTGGGGACACAGGATGCGACTCATCTCGTCACGTACGTGGTCCAGGTCACCGGAACGGAAGAGCCGATGACCTTGTAAGGGCAATGCCATTTCTCCCTGTACCTCCGTCGCGCGCGAGTTCGGGGCTCTCGGCTCGAGGACTAGGTTCGGTAGCAGCACAATCAAGAGAAGAATCACATACTACGCCGAACCGGCTAGGAAACAAGGAGTTTCGGCTACCGAAAGTAGGCCGGGCACCCGTCCGTGGCGGATTTCTCCGCTTGTTTCCCGTTCAATTCCCCGCCAGCCTGAGCAATTCCGCCAGGTGCAGCGCCTTGACCGGTGTTCCACGCAGGCCCTGCCGCAACTGGCGCAGGCAGCCGGGGTTCACCGCCACCACGTAGTCCACCCCGGCCGATTCGATCTCCGCGAGCTTCGGCGCCAGCACCTCGCGGCTGTCCGCGGGCCGCAGGAGCGAATACGTTCCCGCCGCACCACAACAACTCCCCGCGTTCGGCAGCTCGACGTAATCGGCCACCGCTTTGATCAATTCACGCGGTTCGCGCGTCACGCCCATTCCGTTGCGCAGGTGGCAGGAATCCTGCAAAGCCACCCGCGCCCGCCTGCCGTCCACCCGCACTTCCCCGTCCGGCCACGCGTTCCGTTCGACGAGCCATTCGCTGAACTCCTTCACGCGGTCCCGGCCGAGGTGCGCGGTCAGGTGCGCGGCACAGCCACCGGCGGTGGTGACGATCGTTCCGGGTAAGCGCTTTCCGAGTTCCCGCGCCAGTTCGGCGCCACGGCCGGATTCGCCGTTGTGCGCGTGCAGCGCGCCGCAACAACCCTGGTTCGCGGGGACGTTCAAATCCGGCGCGATGCGCAGCGCCGCCCGGCTCACCGCCGGGTACAGGCCGCGCTCGACACAGCCCAGCATCAACGACTCCGCCCGCCCGCGTGCGCGCGCGTGGCGGCGCACGAGGCCCTGCAACCGCAGCAGCCACCGCCGCGCCACGACCGCCATCAGCACGCGCGCGAGCCACGGCCGGTCACGGCCCCGCCACTGGTGGTCGCGCCACTGTTCGAGCAGGTTGCCGTACTGCACGCCGGCCGGGCACACCGGTTCGCAAGCCCGGCAGCCGAGGCAGAACGACGACTGTTCCACCAGCGTCGGGTCATCCGGTTCGAGCTGCCCGGTTTCCAGCGCGCGCATGAGCGTGATCCGGCCGCGTGGCGAGGACGCTTCCTCGCCCGTCAAGGCGTACGTCGGGCAGGCGGGCAGGCAGAAACCGCAGGAGATGCAGCGCTCGAGCAGCTCGTCGTCGAAGATCACGAGCCGACCTTCCCGGGGTTGAGGATGCCGGCGGGGTCGAAGGCGGACTTGATGCGGCCCAGCAGGCGCAGCTGGTCGGTGCCCAGCCGGTCGGCGAGGAACGGCAGTTTCGCCGCACCCACCCCGTGTTCGCCGGTGATCGTGCCGTCGAGCCTGATCGCCGCCGCGAAGATCTCCGCGAACGCCTTGTGCGCGCGGTCCACCGCCGCACCGTCGTCAGGGTCGAGCACGCACGTCGGGTGCAGGTTGCCGTCCCCGGCGTGCCCGAACGTCGCGAAGCGCAGGGCGTAGCGCGCGGCGATTTCGTTGATCTGGTCGACCATCGCGGCCAGTTTCGGGCGCGGCACCGTGACGTCCTCGAGGATCGTCAGCGGAGCGAGCCGGGACAGGGCGGGCAGGGAACACCGGCGCGCGGCGAGCAGCGCGTCGGAACGGGCGACGTCCTCGGCGAGCGTCACTTCCAGCGCACCGGCCTCCGTGCAGATCTTCCGCAGCCGCACCAGGTTTCCCGCGACCACCTCGATCGGCCCGTCGTCGCCGAACAGCAGCAGCGCCCCGGCGTCCTGGCGCAGGCCGAGCCGCGCGAAGTCCTCCACCGCGCTGATGCAGTTCTGGTCCAGGAACTCCAGCGTGGCCGGCACGATGCCGGCGGACAGGATCGCCGTGACGGCGCGGCAGGTGTCGGACAGCGTTTCGAAGTACGCCACGCCCGTGCCCGTCTCGGCGGGTTTCGGCAGCAGCGCCACCGTCGCCTCGGTGATCACCGCGAGCGTGCCTTCGGAACCGGTGAGCAGCCGCGTGAGGTCGTAACCCGCGACGTCCTTCCACAGCCTGCCGCCGGTCCGGATGACCTCTCCGGTCGGCAGCACCGCCTCCAGGCCCAGCACGTAGTTCCGCGTCACGCCGTACTTCAGCCCCCGCAGCCCGCCCGCGCAGGTCGCGATGTTGCCGCCGACCGTGGACGTGGTGCGGCTGCCCGGATCCGGCGCGTACAGCAGGTCCCTCGCCCCGGCGGCGTCGGCGAGCCGGGCCGTGGTGACGCCCGGCTGCACCCTGGCGAGCAGCTCCTCGTTGCTGATTTCGAGGATCCGCGTCATCCGCGTCAGTGCGAGCACGATGCCGCCCGCGAGCGGGACCGTCGCGGCGCACAGGTTGGACCCGGCGCCGCGGGGCACCACGGGAACCCGGTGCTCGGTCGCGAGCCGCAGCACGGCGGCGACCTGCTCGGTGGTCCTGGGCAGCACGACGACGTCCGGCCTGCCCTCGAACAACGGGGTCGCGTCGCGGCCGTACACCGCCAGTTCACCGGGGGCGAGTCGCACGCCGTCGAAGCCCACGATGTCGGTGAGCGCGTCTACGACTCCGTCGGGCAGCTCCATCAGGCCTGTCCGCACACGGTCCGCTGCCGCCCGAGCCCGGCGACCTCGATCTCCACGACGTCGCCCGCGCGCAGGTACGGGTAGCGGCCGGACAGCGCCACGCCCTCGGGGGTGCCGGTGTTGAGCAGGTCCCCCGGTTCGAGCACGAGGAACTGGGACAGGTGCCAGATGATCTCGGCGACGCCGAAGATCATGTCCGAGGTCTTGGAGTCCTGGCGCGGTTCGCCGTTCACCCACGACCGGATCTCGAGCACCTGCGGATCGGCCACCTCGTGCGCGGGCACGAACCACGGGCCCACGGGGTTGAACGTCTCGCAGCACTTGCCCTTGGCCCACTGCCCGCCGGGGCGGCCGAGCTGGAAGGCGCGTTCCGACACGTCGTTCGACGTGACGTACCCGGCCACGCAGGCGCGCGCCTCGTCGAGGCTTTCCAGGTACCGCGCGCGTTTCCCGATGACGACGCCGAGTTCGGCCTCCCAGTCCGTCTTCTCCGACGCCCGCGGGATCAGCACCTCGTCGTACGGTCCGACGACGGTGTTGGGCGACTTGTGGAACAGGATCGGCTCGGACGGCGGCGCGTCCCCGGATTCGGCCGCGTGGGCGGCGTAGTTCTGCCCGATGCACAGCACCGCCCCCGGGCGCGCGATCGGCGCCCCGATCCGCAGGCCGAGGATGTCGGTCTCCCGCAACTCCCCCGAATCCAGCGCGATCCGCGCCCGCCGCGGCCCGTCCTGCGCGAAGAACACGCCGTCGATGTCCGGCGTCAGCGGCGTCAGGTCGTAGTACCGGCCGTCCTCCAGCAGCACCGGCCGCTCCTCACCCGGCGGCCCGACCCTGAGCAACTTCATCTGCCTCGTCCTTCTATCTGTCGTCCGAGTAGGCGACGACGTCGATTTCGAACTTGATGCGGCTGCTCAGGCAGCCGGTCAGCGTGGTCCGCGCGGGCAGCGGGTCGCCGAAGTACTCGGGGTAGATCCGGTTGAACTCGGGCACGTCCTTGGCGTCGGTGACGTACGCACCCACCTTCACCACGTCCCGCAGCGTCAGGCCCGCGTCCGCGAGGATGCGCCGCACGTTCTCGATCGAACGGCGCATCTCCTCCTCGAACGTGCCCGGCACGATCGAGCCCGAGGCGTCCACCGAAGCCTGCCCCGAGACGAAGACGAACCCGCCCGCCTCGCGGTACGGGGAGAACCGCGTGGTGTGCCCGTCCTTCGACTGCGCGTGGGTCATGCGCTGACCCACTGGGTGAGGGCCTTCTCGAACCGGGTCAGCGCGGCGTCCAGTTCCTTCGGGCCGTGCGCCGCCGACACGTACCAGACGCCGCGCCCCGCGACCCACAGGCCGTGCTCGACGAGGACGGGCACGAAGCGCTCGTACCGGGCGAGGTCGAGCTTCTGCAGCGAGCGGTAGTCCGTCACCTCGACGTCGCCGAACGAGACGTGGAACGCCGCCGGCAGCCCGGAAACCCGCAGCGGCAGGTTGCGGGCGAGCCCGATCTCCCTCAGCCCGGCCATGAGCGCGGTGCCGTGTTCGGCGACCCGCTCGTACGGCGGTTCGTCGATCAGCGTGCCGACCGACGCGACGACGGCCGCCATCGCCATGACCGACGCGTTGAACGTGCCGGAGTGGTTGACCTCACCCGTGCCGAAGCGCGCCATCAGGTCGGCGCGGCCGGCGAGTGCCGCGACCGGGAAGCCACCCGCGATCGCCTTGCCGTAGGTCGCGAGGTCCGGCGTCACGCCGTAACGCTCGGTCGCGCCGCCGAGGCCGAGCCGGAAACCCGCGATCACCTCGTCGAAGATCAGCACGATGCCGTGCTCGTCGCACAGCCTCCGCACCTCCTCCAGGTACCCCGCGCGGGGTTCGATCACGCCGGCGTTGATCATGATCGGCTCCATGATCACGGCGGCGACCTGCTCACCGTCCCGCCCGAGGACGTCCGCGAGCCGCTCGGCGTCGTTCCACGGCAGGATGATCGAGTCTTCGAGGTGGCTCGCGAGCTGCCCCCGGCTCGCCGGCCCCCACCGCCCGTCGCGCTCGCTGATCAGCACGTTGTCGAGCCAGCCGTGGTAGTGCCCCTCGAACCGCACGATCTTGGTGCGGCCGGTGACCGCCCGGGCGAGACGCAGCGCGGCCTGCACGGCCTCGGTGCCGGTCATGCTGAACCGGACGAGGTCCGCCCAGCCCAGCGCCTCCAGCACCAGTTCACCGGCGCGGACCTCGAGCTCGTGCTGCCCGCCGAAGATGACGCCGTCCTTGCAGGCGCGGAAAACAGCGTCGATCACGTGGCCCGGCGCGTGGCCGAGGAAGTTCGGCCCCTGGCCCAGCAGGTAGTCGACGTAGTCCTGCCCGTCGACGCTGTAGAGCCAGGCCCCCTGCGCGCGCTGGATGAAGTCACGCGCCCCGGCCAGGCGGACGTTCGAATGCACGCCCCCGGGGGTGAGCCGCAACGCGCGGTTCCTCAGCTCGTCCGAACGCGGCGTACGCCCCGGCGCGTCATCAACCATCGAAGATCCCTTTCAACAGCCCGGAAATCGAAATCCCTGCCCGGCAGGCCGATCCGCGGTGAGTTTCACTAGATGAAACGCAAGATCTGTGTTCATTCAAGCTACGGCGAGTGGCCGAGAACAGTCAAGGGGGGCGAACACCGCCGACGGCCCCATACCACCGCCCGTTCCCGCCCGGCTCTGGCCCCCTGACATCGGCCTTCGCGGAGCGGTAGCATCTGAAACGCTCACGTTGACGGTCGAAATGAGGTAGCAGTGGCACGCCGCAAGGGGAAGCAGGATCCGGACGACATCCCGGCCAGCGAACAGGATGCGAACGAAGAGGAACGCGATTACTCGGTACGCGCGGTGGAACGGGTCTGCCTGATCCTGAACCTGCTGCAGGAATCGGTGGACGGCATCACCCTCAACGAGGTGGCCCAGACCACCGGCCTGCCGAAGTCGTCGGCCTTCCGGTACCTGTGGACGCTGGAGAACCACCGCTACGTCGAGCGCGACGAGGCGGGCGGGCTGTTCCGGCTCGGCCTCGGCTTCGTCGGCATGCAGTCCCGGCACCTGGAGATCCTCCGCGAGCGCGCCCGGCCGTTCCTCGAGCAACTGCGTGACGACATCGGCGAAACCGCGAACCTCGGCCTGCTCGACGGCGATCACGTGATCTACCTCGACATCGTGGAAAGCCGCCGCGGGGTCCGGCTGGCCGCCTCCCGTGGCGACCGCGACCCGATCCACTGCACCGCGCTGGGCAAGGCCATCGCCGCGCAGCTGCCCGAGGACCGGGTCCGTGAGCTGCTCGACGAAACCGGCCTGGCGAGGCGGACCGACAACACGATCACGAGCATCGACGAGTACCTCGAAGAGCTCGGGAAGGTGCGCCGGGTCGGGTACGCGATCGACGACCGCGAGAACGAGGACGACGGCCGTTGCGTCGCCGTGCCGCTCCTCGGCACCCGCCTGCCCGCCGCGATCAGCATCAGCGGACCGTCCTCACGGTTCTCCGCGCAGGAGGCCCGCAAGGCGGCGAAGGTGCTGATCGACATCGCGGCCGGGATCGCGACGAACCCGGTGGCCGTCGGCTGACGCGCGCGGGCGAGGTGGCCCCGGCCGAAGGGGGCAACCGCCCACCGCGTCAGTCCAGCCCGCCGTGCCACGCATCGATGGCGGCGGGCACTTCGTCGAGCCCGAGTGGACTGATGCGGGCGAGGTCCGGCGCGAAGCGGTTGAGGTCCTTCCACCCCGCGCCCGTGAGCACGAGCACCGGCTCGTCCTCCCCGCCGACCCGTCCCGCGTGGACGTCCGCGGTCAGCGCGGCGAGCCCCGCCGCGGCCGCCGGTTCGACGAACACCCCCTCCACCTCGGAAAGCACCCGCTGCGCCGCGAGGATTTCTTCGTCCGGCACGCTGACGCCCCAGCCGTCGCACTTGCGCACCAGCTCCGCGGCCAGCAGCCCGTCGGGCGGGTGCGGCAGCTGCAGTGCGGAGATCCCGCTCGTGCAGGTGTCGATGGCGGGTTCGGGCAGCTGCCCGGCGAGGAACCGCGCGATGGGGTCGCACCCCGTGGGCTGGCAGGCGATGGTCCGCGCCCGCATCCCCCGGTGCAGCACGCCACGGGAGACCGCGGCCAGCAGCCCGCCGCCTCCCGTCGGCACGTAGACGTGGGTCGCGTCGGGGTGCTGCTCGGCCAGTTCGTAGGACAGCGTGTCGATGCCGCGCATGCCGTCGGGGTTGAACGCGTGCGCGGTGGTGGCGAGGTAGAGGTCGTGCCGCAGCGCCGCGGCGCGGACGTGCCCGAACAGCCCGGTTTCGCTCTTGCCGGACGCCCGGTTGCCCACGCCTTCGACGGCCGCCACGCCGATCGGGTAGGGCAGCAGCGGCAGCCGTTTCTCCTTGGGCGCGGAGGCCACGAGGCAGACGAACCCGGGTAGCCCCG
Organism: Amycolatopsis sacchari; assembly: GCF_900114035.1. Classification (GTDB taxonomy): domain Bacteria; phylum Actinomycetota; class Actinomycetes; order Mycobacteriales; family Pseudonocardiaceae; genus Amycolatopsis_E; species Amycolatopsis_E sacchari. The sequence goes on from NZ_FORP01000010.1 coordinate 52,737, forward strand.
CGCGGGCGCCGTAGGCGGCCATGGCGGCGCCGGCGTTGCCGGAGGAGGTGGTGACCCAGCCCCGCTGGCCCCGGCGCTTCGCGAGGGAAATGGACATCGCAGCGACGCGGTCCTTGTAGGACCCGGTGGGGTTGACGGTCTCCAGCTTGGCGGTGAGCGAGGCGACCCCCAGCCGCCTCGCGAGCTTGTCGAGCGGGACGAGCGGCGTGTCCCCCTCACCGAGGGAGACGAACTCGCCCACCTCCGGAAGATCGTCCGCGAACCTGCTCAACCCGAGGGCGTTACGCACCACAACGGCTCCCACCTCCGCGGCGGGGAGCCGCGGATCCCAGGGACAGCTAAGGTGAAACGATCATTTCATCCTAGGTCAGGGTGGGCGGTTCCGTCACGAGGTCTTTCCGAGCGGCCGCGCCGGCACACCCGCGACCTTGCTGCCGGGCGGCAGGTCCTCCCGCACGACGGAACCGGCACCGATCACGACGTCGTCGCCGATCTTCAGCCGCGGCAGGATCACCGCACTGGCGCCGATGAACACGCGGTTCCCGATCGCGCAGCCGCCGCCGACGAACACGAGCGGGCTGAGGGTGGTGTGGTCACCGATCGTCACCTCGTGCCCCACCACGCAGTTGACGTTGATCAGCACCTGCCTGCCCAGCTGCGTGTCGATGTTGACGCAGGCGCCGGCGAGCACGATCGACCCCGGCCCGACGCCGACCCCGTCCTCGACGTAGGCCCGCGGGTGCACGAGCGTGTAAGGCTCGCGCCCGGCTGCTAGCGCGCGCCGGTCGATGTCCTCCCGTGCCGCGGGATCCGCGACCGCGATCACGTACCGGGCGTCGACTTCGGGCAGGAGGTCGTCCCCGCCGAGCACCGGTGGTCCCTCGGATGCGTTGTCCAGGAACCCGATCGCCCTGACGTCCCCGTCGATGCGCTGGGTCCCGTTCAGCATGGCTTCGATCCGGCGCCCGAGACTGCCGTACCCGAGGATGACCACGCGGTTCAGCACCGCACTCCTCCGTCCACGAACTCCTTGTGGAGCAGCCCGTCCAGCGGCTCCCGCAGGAGGTGGTGCACGATCCGCTCGGCCGCTTTGCCGTCGCCGTAAGGGGAGGTCGCCGTCGCGGTCACGCGCTCGTGTTCCGGCGCCAACGCTCGTCGCACCGCGGCGGTGATCTCGTCCGCGCCCGTCCCGCAGTCGATCACGGATGCGGCACGCGGTCTCCCCTCCTGGCGGCGCCCGATGTTGACGGTCGGCGTCTGCACCGCCGGAGCTTCGATCAGGGCGCTGGACGAGTTCCCCAGCACCAGGTCGCACGACATCATCAGGTCGAGGTAGCCCTGCTGCCCCAGCGACGGGAACAGCGCGCTCCGGTCCGGGTTCCGCTCGACGAACTCACGCAGGCGGCGGTTGACCTCGGCGCCCCCACTGTCCACGTTGGACGCGGTGAAGGCGATCGTCGCCTGGGGGAACCGGTCCAGCGCGGCCGTCAGCCCTGCGAGGCCGGCCGCCGAGTCGGCCGGGTCCGCCGTCACGGAGTGGTACGTGACCAGGAGGAGCGGCTTCCCGTCCGGCAGGCCCAGTTCGCCCAGCACCTCGGCCCTGCGTGGTCGTGGGCGGGACAACACCTCGTCCAGCCCCAGGGAACCCACGACGTGCACGCGGTCGGCGGGCTCGCCGAGCTGGACGATCCGGCGCCGGAACTCCTCCGTCGAGGTGAAGTGCAGGTGCGCGAGCTTCGTGATCGCGTGCCGGATCGAGTCGTCGACGGCTCCTCGGGTGACCTGCCCGCCCGCGATGTGCGCCACGGGGATCCGGCTCAACGCCGCCACCGCCGCCACGGCCAGCGCCTCGTACCGGTCGCCCAGCACGACGAGCAGGTCCGGCGCCAGGCCGAGCAGCGCGTCGGCGTACCCGGCGGCGGCCACCCCGAACGACTTGGCCATCGCGTGGGGCGAGTCGCCGGCCAGCACGTTGGTCACCACCTCGTCCACCGGATGGCCGTCCCGCCGGATCGCCTCGATCGTCAGGCCCTGCTCGGCCACCAGGTGGCCGCCCGAGACGAGCAGGCGGAGGTCGGCCTCCGGTTCCTCGCGCAGCCGCGCGAGGAGGGGGCGCAGTGGGCCGTAGTCGGCACGGGAACCGGTCGCGACACAGATCCGCCGCGTCACAACCTGGCCACCGGCTCGAGCAGCGACGCGACCTCGGCGTGCAGTGCCGGGTCGAGGGGTTCGTCGACCTTGGCGAGGTTCTCCGACAGCTGGTCCGGCCTGCTCGCGCCCACGATCGCACTCGTCATCGCCTCGTCGTGCAGGCACCAGGCGATCGCCAGCTGAGCGGCCGTGTACCCCGCGTTCTCGGCGATCTTCTTGAACTCCTGCACCGCCTCCAGCACCCCGGGCCGCAGGTACCGGTCGAGGAACCAGCCGTCCCCGGACGCCCGTCGGCTCCCCTCCGGGACCGCCCCCGGCGCGTACTTCCCGGTCAGCAGCCCCATCGCCAGCGGCGACCACGCCAGGACACCCGTCCCCGTCCGCCGGCACGCGGGCAGGACCTCGGGCTCGATCGTGCGCCAGAGCGCGGAGTACTGGACCTGGTCGGACACCGGGACGGCCCAGCCCGCCGCGCGGCAGAGCTCGATGACCTCCACGAGCTTGTCCGGCGGCCACTCCGACACGCCCCAGTACAGGACCTTGCCTGCCCGCACCAGGTCGTCCATCGTCCTGGCGACCTCCTCGACCGGCACCTCGGGGTCGTACCGGTGGCACTGGTACAGATCGACGAAGTCCACGCCGAGCCGCCGGAGCGAACCGTCGATCTGGCTCATGACGTGCTTCCGCGACAGCCCCCGGCGCAACGGCCCCTCGCCCATCGGCATGTAGACCTTGGTGCCGACGAGGTAGGTTTCGCGGTCCAAACCGGACAATGCCTTGCCGAGCGCTTCCTCGGCGCGTCCGGCCTGGTACTCGTTGGCCGTGTCGAAGAAATTGATCCCCGCGTCGTAGGCCCGGTGGACACAATGGACGGTGTCCTGCTCGTCGACGCTGCCACCGTGGGTCAGCCAGGTGCCGAAGCTCACCACCGAGAGCTTGGCGCCCCACTGCCCGAGTCTGCGATACCTCACTGCGCACTTCCTCGTACCGGGGTTGACCATGACTGCCGCAACGCGGCCGCGACCCGCCGTTGTTCGTCCACGCTCAGCTGGCTGGAACTGGGCAACGACAGGCCCCTGCGGAAGACGTCCTCCGCCACTGCGCCGCCGAGGCGCTCCGATCGTGCATACGGTTTCTGCAGGTGCACCGGCGGCCACAACCGCCGCGCCCCCACTCCGTGCGAGTTGAGCTTCGTCACGAGTTCGTCCGCCTCGATCCCCGCGTCCTCGACCAGGACCGAGTACAGCCAGTGCGACGGCCGCGCCCACTCCTCAGACGGGGGACCCGTCAGCGGAAGTCCGGCCAGCAGTTCGCGGTAGCGCGCGGCGAGGGCGCGGCGGGCCGCGACGGCGTCCGCCAGCTGCTCCAGCTGCGCGCAACCCAGCGCGGCGGCGAGGTTGGGCAGCCGGTAGTTGTACCCGACGGTCTCGTGCACGTACTGGTCGCCCTGCTTGGCCTGGTTGATCAGGTAGCGCGCCTCCCGCGCCAGGTGCTCCTCCCCGGTGACGATCATCCCGCCCGCTCCGCTGGTGATGATCTTGTTGCCGTTGAAGGAAAAACAGCCGAACCTGCCCACGCTGCCGACCGAGCGCCCGGCGAGCGGTCCACCGCTCCACGACGCGCCCAACGCCTCCGCCGCGTCTTCGACGATCGGGATCTCGAACCGGTCCTTCAGCGCCAGCAGGGGTTCCATGTCGGCCGGATGGCCGAGCACGTGGACGACCTCGACGACGTCCGGCAGCCGGTCACCGGTGCGTGCCCGGCGGACGACCTCGTCGTGCAGGCGGGCGGTGTCCATGTTCCACGTGCGGGGTTCGCTGTCCACCAGCAGGAGATCGGCCGCGCAGTAGGTGGCGGCGTTCGCCGAGGCGATGAACGTGAACGTCGGCACGGCCACCAGCCGGCCGGGCCCGGCGCCCGCCAGGCGGAGCGCCACGTGGAGCGCGGCGGTTCCGCTCGCACAGGCCACGGCGTGCGCGGTGCCCGTCACCTCGGCGAACTCGCGCTCGAACCGCTCGACGAACCGGCCCGCCGCGGAGACGTTCCCCTCCTCGACGCACTCCGCGAGGTACCGCGCCTCGTTGCCCGCCAGCCACGGCACGGACAGGGGGATCATCGCTGGTAGCTCCCGGCCCGTGCGATCTCCGGCCCGGCCTTGAGCTGGTCGATGGTCCGCATCAGCCCTTCCCGCAGGGACACGGTGGGCTCCCAGCCGAGTTCACGCCGCGCGCGTTCGGGGTTCGACAGCAGGATCTCCACCTCGCTGCGTTCCGGGCGGATCCGCTGTTCCTCCACCTCGATCCGCGAGTCGGAGCCGGTGAGTTCGCGGCACAGCTCCACCAGGTCACCGATGGACACCGTGGACCCGACCCCCAGCTGCACGAGCGAGCCCGGTTCGAGGTCGGTTTCGGCCATCCGGACGAACCCGTCGACGGTGTCGGTGACGAAGGTGAAGTCGCGCTGCGGGCGCAGGCTGCCGAGCCGGATCGTCGGCAGGCCCGCGAGCAGCTGCGTGAGGACCGTCGGGATCACCGCGCGTGCCGACTGCCGGGGGCCGTAGGTGTTGAACGGGCGCAACGTCACCACGTTCACCCCGAAGGACCTGGCGTAGGACTGGCAGAACTGGTCGGCCGCGACCTTCGACGCCGCGTACGGGGACTGCGCGCGCAGCGGGTGCGCCTCGGAGATCGGTACCGTTTCCGGGGTTCCGTACACCTCGCTGGTCGAGGTGTGCACCATCTTGACGCCCTCGTGCTCCCGCACCGCCTCCAGGACGTTGACGGTTCCCGACACGTTCGTATGGAGAAAGGAAACCGGCGCGACGTAGCTGTAGGGCACGGAAATCAACGCGGCCAGGTGGAAGACGACATCGACACCGGCGACCGCGTCACGCGCGGAACGGAAATCGCGGATGTCGCCGAAAATCACCTCGACGCGGGCGAGTTCCTCCGCGGACAGCTGTTCGAGGCAGCCCATGCGGTTGTCGGAGTTGTAGAGGCAGAGCGCACGGACCTCGACTCCGTCGGCGAGCAGCCGTTGCACGAGGTGGCTGCCGATGAACCCGTCAGCCCCGGTCACGAGCGCGCGTTTTCCCGCGAGTCTATTCATCACACCTTGTCCTGGTCGCCGTCCGCACTAATTCATGCGATACCAGGAACTTGTCTACTAGCCGGGGGCGCCGGACGCATGAGAGGTCCGTTTCGCCGGGCTCCGGCCGTTAGAAGGTCGCGTCCGGCTCGAAGGGAAAAAGGGGCCGGCGTCGATGCTGGTAGTCGAACCGGTCCAGGCCGAGCGCGGCTATCCCGTCGGTGTCGACGAGAACCAGTTCACGCGCAATGGGCGCATACGCGGCGCGAGGCGCGTTGACGCCTTTCGCCACGACGATGTGGTGGTCCTCTGGGTTGAGGCCGAGGCTCAGGAACTGCTGCCTGCTGGTGTTCGCCGTCTGTCGCGACATCAGCACCAGCGTGTGACCGTCGGTGGTCTCGACAACCGCTGTGGGGCCCATGTCGTAGAACCGGAAACCGCCGTGGACGGGACGCGTTTCCTCGAACCGCCCATCGCCGAGGTGGCGCACGCGCCCGGTGACGGTGACGGGGCGGCCGGCGGAATGCGGATGCCGCGCACCCACGGTCAGGGTGATTTCCGCGCCGACGCCGGCGACGCGGCATTGCTCTGCCGCATCCGGATCCCAGAGCGTCTGCAGGAGGGAACGGGTACCCCGCCGCTGCGCTTCGGCCAGGATGACGGTCGAGTCGCCCGGGGCGCCACCGCCGATGTTGTCGCCCACGTCGAGCAGCACGATGGGACCGGCCGGTGCGCGCTCGGCGACTTCCAGCGCGGCGGGGACGGTGAGGCCGTGCCCGCGCAGCTCTTCGCGGCGAGCCCAGGCGAGTTCGGCCAGCTCGGTCGCGACCTGCTGGGCCATGGCTTCGTTGCCGTCGGATATGGCCAGGAAGGACATGCCCATCGCGGGAACGTCCGCGTAGGGAAAACCCTCCACGATGCTGGCGGACAGCATTTCCGGCAGCTGCCGGGCGCGCGCGGCCGCGGCGACCAGGTCCCGCATGGGCGCTTCGCCGGTGTCCTGCCGGGCGATGTCGACGACCAGCGGCGGGGTGACCAGCGCCTGTTTCGGCCGGATGGCGCCCTTGGCGGTCGCGTGCACCAGCCGCGTGCAGTCGATGGCGCGGTCACGCGCGTCGACGTGCGGGTTGGTCTGGTAGACGAGGGTCACGGTGACCGCGTCGACCAGCCGCTGGGACAGGTTGGCGTGCATGTCCAGCACGACGCCGACGGGCACGTCCGGCCCCAGCACCTCCCGCACGCGTGCGGCGAGTTCGGCGTCGGCGTCGGGGAATTCCTCGGACACGGCCGCGCCGTGCAGCGCGAGCAGCACGCCGTCCCACGGCCCCTGGCGTTCGAGCTCGTCGAGCATCTCCGCGCTGAAGTCCTCGAAGACGTCGCCGGTGATGGGCCCGACGGGGTTGACGCGGGCGAAGAAGAGCGGCACGAGGCCGATCCCGAGCCGGTCCGCCTCGTCGAGGTAGCCGCCCAGGATCGTCGCGGATCCCTTGTACTCGTCGAGGATCTGCCCGCCGCGGAAGACCCCGCCGCTCTCGAAGAGGGCGCGGTCGGCCTTGATGGCGGAGAACGTGTTGGCCTCGTGGTAGAGGCCCAGCGCCGCGAACCGCATCCTCCGGCAGACCCCTTCCCCGTCGTCCGATCGGTCCAGCTACCCTGTTCCACTGATTGAACTCTTCGATCCAGCTGACGAACCAGGCTACCCACGGGTATGTGGCGTGTCAACGACACGATCATCGCCGGTGACACATCAAACCAACAGGGACGAACTACTCGTCGCGAACGCCTCGAAGATCAGGTGTGGACCCTTGACAGCATGACAGCCAGGAGGCACCGTATTTTCATCCAACAGAACGAGGAGTTCATTTTGACGAAACCTCACCATCGACAACCATTCTCGACCGACTCGTCCACAGGCGAGCGAACAGTCCTCCACGGCGGCGGCAATCCGCCTTGACCACCTGGACACACCTCCCCCGACCAGAAACACTCGCTCGCGATCTGAAGCATCACGGTCGCGAACCGAAGAGCTGACCCCATCGACTTGCCGGTCCGCACTCGGCGGTGGAGATCACGAACTCGCGCCAACGGAGTCGCAATCCGATAACATCGCCGCGAAGATCCTTTGGTAGTCCACTTTCCCCGGCCCTCCACGGCCGGATTCTGATTTGCGCGAAAATTGTTTGTTCACAGCTATTTGTAAGTCCCGTTCAGAGCCGACGGAGGCGATATCGTGTCCAATGGACCAGTTATTCAGTGGTACGCCACCCCGGCCGCGCGTAGCGTATAGCAGGATCCCATGACGAGGTTCGTTATCGGACGTGTCGCCGGCGGCCTGCTCACCCTCCTGGTGAGTAGCATGGTGGTTTTCGCGATGGTGCGGTTCATTCCGGGTGACCCCATTACAGCCCGCCTCGCGGAAGGAGGCCTCAGCCCTGAAGCCCAAGCCGCGTTGCGCAAGATGTATGGCTTCGACCAGCCCTTGGTCGAGCAGTATTGGAGCTGGTTGAGCGCCATCGTCCAGGGAAATTTTGGTTCATCCCTCACCACGCACACCCCGGTGATCGAAGACCTACTCACACGAATACCGCGCACGATCTACCTTGCGCTCGCGGGTATATTCTCAGCACTGGTGCTGGCGGTGCCGACCGCGATCATCACCGCTCGCTACCCAGGTGGCCGCTTGGATTCCCTCGTCACCACCGTGAGCGGGATCTTCGTTGCGGTACCCAATTTCGTCATCGGAATCATCCTGATCATCGTCTTCGCCGTACAGCTCAAGTTCTTCCCGGTAGCGGGATACATCGAACCCAGCGCAGACCCACTGGGTTTCGCGGTCAGCATCGTGTTACCCGCCCTGACTGTCGGGCTACCCGCTTCCGCGGTCATCGTCCGCGTTCTACGTTCGAGCCTGCTTGATGAACTGCGCCGGGACTACGTCCGCACGGCCGAAGCGCGGGGCGCATCTCGGCTCCGAGCGATAACCAGGCACACTCTCCGCAACGCTTCCCTTCCCACTGTGACCATCGTCGGCCTCCAGATCGGTCAGCTGCTGGGTGGAGCAATAGTGGTCGAGACCCTGTTCAGTTACCCCGGCGTTGGATTGCTGCTGCTCAATTCGATCACACAACGGGACTACCCCGTTGTTCAGGCGTGTCTGCTCTTTCTCGCGTTCGCGTTCGTGGTCGTCAACCTGGCGACCGACGTTCTGTACGCGGCGCTGAACCCGAAACTGAAGGTCGGCCGATGAGCGTACATTCGATCGCGGTACGACTGCCTGCGAAGATCCGCGGCAGGAGCATCAACTACCGAGTGGCAATATGTGGGTCTCTCCTGGCCCTGATAGCGCTGGCAGCATTTTTGTCACCATTGGTTCAACCTTATGACCCGCAAGACCTGACTGCAGGACTACCACTTTCCCCGCCATCGCCGCAGCATTGGTTCGGCGTGGATGATTTCGGCCGGGACCAGTTCAGCAGGATCCTCGACGGCGCCCGGATAAGTTTGAGCGTCTCCGGTACGGTCGCGGCGGTCTCGATGCTGATCGGGATACCTTTCGGTCTGTTCCTCGGTTACCGGCGCGGGCGGCTGGACTTCGTGTTCGGCAGGTTGCTCGATGTGGTGTTCGCGTTCCCCGGCCTGCTCCTCGCGCTCGTGCTCGCGACAGCGCTCGGCCCCGGACTCACGACCGCGACTATCGCGATGTGCATCATCTTCACCCCCGTCGCGATCCGGTTCGTCCGTGGCGTCGTCGCTTCTGAGAGTGTCAACGACTACGTCGTCGCCGCACGTATCGTGGGCGCTTCGCCAGTTCGGATCGCGTTCCGCCACCTGCTTCCGAACATCAAGGCGCAGCTGCTGGTCATCGCCACGCTCATCATGAGTTTCGCCGTGCTCACCGAGGCGGCACTGTCGTTCCTCGGGGTCGGCGCGCAGCCTCCCAGCGCGAGCTGGGGCCGCATGCTCACCGACAGCCGCTCGTACCTCACCACCCAACCCTTCCTCGCCCTGATCCCCGCCCTCGCGATCGCCGTGCTCGTGCTCCTCCTCAACACCCTCGGCGACGGCCTTCGTGACCGGCTCGATTCCGACAGCAAGAACATCAATCAGGGGGTGACCGCCGTATGAGCGAACCACAACTGGTCGAACTCGAAGCGCCCGCAGCCGCGCCGGCGGAAGTCCTGTTGTCCGTGCGGGACCTGAAGGTCGGGTTCAAGCGCGGGGGCGGCGTGCTGGAAGCGGTCCACTCGATCTCGTTCGACCTCGGGCAGGGCGAGGCCCTGGGCATCGTGGGTGAATCGGGCAGTGGGAAGTCCGTGACAGCGCTCGCGTTGCTGCGGCTGCTCGACCCGAAGAAGAGCGAGATCACCGGCGAAGTCGCGCTCGCCGGGCGGAACCTGGTGCACCTCAACGCCAGGGAACTCCGGAAAACCCGCGGCAGGGACGTGGGTTTCGTCTTCCAGGACCCGCTCGGCTCGCTCAACCCCGCCAAACGCATCGAGCAGCAGCTCACCGAACCGTTGCGGCTGCACGGGTTGACGAGCGGCAAGGCGGATTCGCGGGAACAGGCGCTGGAGATGCTCCGGCTCGTCGGCATCAGCGACCCACGACGCCGGCTGCGCCAGTACCCGCACGAGCTCAGCGGCGGCATGCGGCAGCGGGTGATGATCGCCGGCGCGATCATCACCCGCCCCCGCCTCGTGATCCTCGACGAGCCCACCACCGCACTCGATGTCACGATCCAGGCGCAGATCCTCGACCTGCTCAGCCGGCTGCGCGTCGAGCTGGGCACGAGCATGCTGCTCATCAGCCACGACCTCGGCGTGGTCGCGCAGGTCGCGGACCGGGTTTCCGTGATGTACGCGGGGCGGATCGTGGAAAGCGGTTCGACGCAGGAAGTGCTCGACCACCCGCGGCACCCCTACACCCGCGGACTGATCGCGTCGCGTCCGCGTCTCGACAGTCCGCTCACCGAGCCGCTCGTCCCGATTCCCGGGCAGCCGCCGGCGCTGGAGGACCACGCCTTCGACGCGTGTTCCTTCCAGCCCCGATGTCCGCACGCGGTGGCCACCTGCAAGGAGGAACTGCCCCTACTCGCCGGACAACCGCACCCCGCGGCGTGCTGGGTCGCCAACTCTTCCTCGGGAGCACGACGATGACCGCTTCGTGGGCACAGACCGAAACACGGGAACCGAAGCAGGCGCCGACGCCGCTGCTGGACATCTCGGACCTCCACGTGCACTTCCCGGTGCCGTCCGGCGCCTTCGGGCACCAGACGCTCCGGGCGGTCGACGGGGTCAGCCTCACCGTCGCGCCGGGTGAAACCCTCGGCCTCGTCGGCGAGTCGGGATCCGGGAAGTCGACCGTGGCACGGGCGGTCGCCAGGATCGAACCCGTCACGTCCGGTGAGATCCGGGTGGCCGGCAGCACGGTGAGCGGCCGGAAGTTCGACGAGAAGGAGCTGCGCCGCACGGCGCAGATGATCTTCCAGGACCCGCGGGGCAGCCTCAACCCGCGGCACACCATCTACCAGGCCGTGCGGGAGCCACTGGACATCCACCGGGTGCGGGCTCCGGGCGAACGCTCGGCGCGGGTGGACGAACTCCTGCGCCTCGTCGGGTTGAACCCGGCGATGCGCGACCGGTACCCGGGCTCGCTCAGCGGCGGGCAGCTGCAGCGCGTCGCGATCGCCAGGGCGCTCGCCGTCGAGCCGAAACTCCTGCTGTGTGACGAGCCGGTCAGCTCGCTCGACGTCAGCGTCCAGGCACAGGTGGTCAACCTCCTCGCCGGACTGCAGTCCGAGTTCGGGGTGGCGTACCTGTTCATCGCGCACGACCTGGCCGTCGTGCGCCACCTGTCCCACCGGATCGCCGTGATGTACCTCGGATCGGTGGTGGAAACCGCTCCCACGAGCGAGCTCTTCTCCCACCCACGCCACCCGTACACGCGCGCCCTGATCGATGCCGTCCCCGACACCACGCCCGCGGGCGCGCGCGACCAGATCGTGCTCAAGGGCGACATCCCCAGCCCGCTCAACGTGCCCAGCGGGTGCCGCTTCCGCACCCGTTGCCCGTGGGCGCGGGAGCGGTGCGCAACCGAAGCCCCGCAGCTCCGCGAAACCGACGGCGCCGGGCTCGTCGCCTGCCACTTCGCGGAGGAGATCGCGGAGGGAACCCTTGCCCAGCGGACAGCCTGACCAGCAGCACCAATCACCAGCAGGAGGAAACCCGTCATGTCGGTACTGATCACCGGGGCCAGTGGACGAGTAGGGGCCAACGTCGTCCGCCGACTGGTCGAGGCGGGTCGGCAGGTGGTGGCGATGGTGCCACCGAACGATCCGCTGCGGAGCAAGCTCGACTCCGTCGCCGACATCGAGATCGTCGAGGCGGACCTGACCGATCAGGAGGCCATCAACAGCGCCGTGAAGGGCCGGACCGCGATCGTGCACCTCGCGGCCCAGCTCAACCGCAACGAGACGCCCGTCGACAAGTTCTTCGACATCAACGCTTTCGGCACGCTCCGGCTGCTCGAAGCCGTCGTCCGGCACGCGCCGGACCTCGAACGCTTCGTGCTCGCCAGCACCGACGGCACCTACCGGCCCGGCGCGCCGACCGCCCGGCCACTGGCCGAAACCTCGCCGCTGGCACCAGCGGACTACTACGGGTCGAGCAAGCTGCTCGGCGAGGTCATCCTGCAGCGCTGGGCCGACCAGTACGACATCCCCCACACCGTCGTCCGCTTCGGCACGATCCTCAGCCCCGAGGAAGCGGTTTCGCGGTTCCGCTACGAGTACGTCCGCGGCGTGCTCAGCCGGGCGGCGTTGGGGCGCGAATCGAACATCTGGCACCTCTTCCACGGCCACCCCGACATGCTGGAGATCGTCGAAGCCGCTGTGCCGGACAAGGAGATCAACCCGGCGGTCGCACTGCGAGGGCCCGATGGCACACCGTGGACGCTTCACCTCGCCGATGTGCGGGACATCGTCCAGGGCGTGCTGCTCGCCCTCGACCACCCCGCCGCGCTCGGCGAGACGTTCAACATCGCGGGACCGCACCCCACCGGCTTCGACGAGGGTGCGGCGATCGTGGCCAAGGCGTTCGACGTCCCGTCCTACACCGTCGACGTGCCCGTCGACTGGCACCTGGACATGGACGTCTCCAAGGCGCAGCGCCTGCTCGGCTTCGCGCCGGAGTTCGACTTCGCTCGCATGGTGGCCGACGGGTTGAAGGGCACTTCGGTGATTCCCGCCCGTGTCTGACGGAACACCGGGGCCGGGTGCGAGAACTCGCACCCGGCCCCTTCCACGTCAGGTCAGCACCGGCTCCGCCGCGGGTGCGGGCTCCGAGATCGGCCCCAGCATCGCCAGGGCTTCTCCGGCCTCCACGCGGCACCAGCGGCGCAACCGCATCACGCACGAATCGCGTTCGGCTCTGATCGTGCTGATGACCCTTCCTTCGTCATCGCGCAGTTCGCCCAGTACCGCGCCCGCACGCACGTCGTCGCCGACGGAGACGCGGGTGACCCAGCGGCCCGCGACCTCCGCGGGGTACGCGGCGTCGATGTCGCCGTAGCCGCCCCGCACGATCCGCCTGCCGGCGGGCGGCGGGGTGAGCCACCCGGGGGCCTCCAGCATCCCGAGGTGGGCCATGACCCGGAAAAGCCCGCTGAGGTAACCGTCCAGGTGCTCGCCTTCGACCTGCTTGCCGCCACCGCTTTCCACGTAGATCGCGGGAATGCCGAGGCTCCGCGCCGCCGAAAGGGAACGGCCCGCGGCCGCCGAATCGTGTGCCCACGTGATCGGCGCGGCGAAAGCGTGCGCGATTCCGGCCGCCTTCCGGGCGCATTCGTCGTGCAGCTCGTGGTAACCGCAGAAGAACGGCATGATTCCCACGCACCCGGCGCTGTGCAGGTCCACCAGTGCGTCGGAACCCGTGATCACTTCCCGAAAAATCGTGTGCGCCACTTGTTCCGTCGGTTTTCCCACCGGGTCGCCGGGAAACACCCTCGCGAGGTTTTCCCCGTCGTCCGGACTGGTCCGAGTGTCGGCCGCCACGGCCATCGGGTTCGACCGCGGCAGCACCAGCACCCGCCCGCTGAGCCGGTCCAGCTCGCGCAGTTCCGCCACGAACGCGTCACACGCGAGAATCCCTTCCGGCTCGTCCCCGTGCACCCCGCCCAGCACCGCGAGCGTGGGACCCGCGTCGCCGGTGATTTCGTGGAGTTCGAGAGCGACGGAACCACTCACCTGAAGGCTGTTTCGCCGATAGCCGACCACTGGCACTCCCTGCCGGTTTTCACAACACGTCAACCATTTCGCGTAGTGAAATCAGCATGCCATGGCGAACACTGCCGGGCAACCAGCCTCAGACCACCTCACCACGAGCCAGCGCGAGTTCGGCCGGCCGTCCGATGTCGAGCCATTCCCCGACCCGCCACAGCCCGATCGGCCAGTTCCGCTTGAGGCACTCGTCGAACAGCCTGGTGATCGGGAACATCTCGTTCCGCGGGATCAGTTCGAGCAGTTTCGGCTCCAGCGCGTAGATCCCGGCATTCACCGGCCACGCCGCGGTCGGCTTTTCGACCACCCCGGTCAGCTTGCCGTCACGCGATTCGAGCACGCCGAACGGGACCTCGTGCCGGTATTCGGTGACCGCGATCGTGCCCAGCACGTCACGGGCCCCGTGCGCCGCGAGCAGTTGGGAGACCGAGAAATCCGTGATCAGGTCGCCGTTCATCACGAGGATCGGTTTGTCCGGCTGGTAGCCGAGGTCGCCGAGCAGCGAGAGCGCACCGCCGGTCCCGAGTGGCCGGTCGGTCTCCTCACGCAGGTACTCGATCACGCACCCGAACTGGGAACCGTCCCCGAAGTGCTTTTCGATCTGTTCGGCGAGGTAGTTGACCGAGATGAAGATCTGCCGGATCCCGGCGCCCACCAGGTGCAGCACGAGCCGTTCGAGAATGGGACGCCCCGCCACCGGCAGCATCGGTTTCGGCGTGTCCTTCGTCAGCGACCCCAGGCGCGTTCCCTTGCCACCGGCCATGATCACGGCCCAGTTCGGCAGTGCGGGCGTCCCGAGCACCTCGTGCTCGAAATGTATTCCGGTGACGACCCCTTCGGAATCGACTATCGGTGCCTCACGCACTTTCAGCGCGTGCATCAGGTCCAGCGCCTCGGCGCGGCCCACCTCTTCCCCGATCGCCGCAGGGGATTTCGCGACCAAGGGCGTCAGGGGGTTGTCGAGTGCGATTCCCTGCAACAGCGCCCTGCGGATGTCGCAGTCGGCCACCGTACCCAGAAACCGCCTTTTTTCGCCGACGACGAAAACATTCGAGACGGAAAATCGGTCGATGACCTGCAGCGCTTCGCGAATCGTCGCATCCGGTTCCAGCAGCAGGTCAGAGAATTGCCTGATCGGGTTGGTCACGATTGTGCTCCTCTAGCCTGTCGGTTCAGTTCCGAGGCTCACCGCCGCGGCAGGTGAGCAGCCAGGGGTCGTGTTTCATCCGGTCCGGCACCGCCCGGGGGCGTGCGCGAATGCGCCAAAGCTGTGCGCAAAGCGGACAGCCCGCGCCCCACCCCCGGAGTTAGCGTCGGAGGTCTCACCAGGGCGAACCCAGCCGAACAGGAGTACGAGCGATCATGGAAGTCGACTTCAACCAGCCCATTTCGCACGTCATCCGGGCCGCCCGGCGCCAGCGCCAGCTCAGCCAGTACTCGCTCGCGAGGGAACTCGCGACGATTTCGGGCCGGCCGACCATCACCCGCGACCTCGTCGCCAGGTGGGAGCGCGGCCACCAGATCCCGCGCCTGGGCACCCGGCAGTGGCTGTCCGTCGTGCTGCAGGTGCCCCAGGAACGCCTCGACATCGCGGCCGCCGCTGCCCGGCGGCGCAGCAGGCTCGGGCACGCGGTGGTCACCGAGAACGCGCCCGCCAGCCCCGGCCCCGCCCGCCGGGCGCAGGGCACCCCGGCGCTGCTGCCGGTGTTCCGTTCCCGTGTGCAGGCCGGGATCCTCGCCGCGACGCTGCTCAACCCCGACCGCTCGTTCAGCCTCACGGAACTGGCCGAGCACGCGGGCAGTTCGCTGGCCAGCGTCGACAAGGAGAACAAGCTCCTGGAGAAGGCCGGCATCCTCACCAGCCGCCGCGAGGGCACCATCCGCCTGATGCGTGCCGCGGGTGACGGCGGTCCGCTGGTCGGCCCGCTGACGGAACTGATGCGCCTGACCTACGGCGTGCCGCAGGTGATCGGCGAGGAGTTCGGTGCCGTGCCGGGCGTCGTGCGGATCGTGCTGGGCGGTGTGTGGGCCGACCGCTTCGCCGGAATCCCCGGCCCCGCACCGGAAAGCGTCGAACTGCTGCTCGCGGCACCGCCCGGGCGCAAGCCCGACGAGCGCGCGCTGCGCACCGCGGCGAAGCGCACCGAGGAACGGCTCAAGCGGCCCGTGCACTTCGCCGTCGCGACGCTCGAACCGGACCTGGACACGCTGCAGATCCCCCGCCAGCGCCCCGGTCACCCGGTGGTCGAGGTCGCGCCGATCCGGCCGCGCGTCGCACCGCAGATCGCCGGCGTCGCGCTGACCGGCAACGAGGTCGTCACGCAGCTGCTGCGCACCGGTCAGCTGGAGATGGCGGGCGGGCCCGCCGCGAACAGCCAGCCGTTCCTGCAGCTCGCGAGCAAGCACATCGCCTCGGCCGAGCACCTCACGGACGCTTCGCCGGACTCGGCGTTCGTCCTGCTCGCGCAGGCCGCGCAGCTGATCGGGTCGGCGTTGCTCGCCCAGCAGGGCCTGCGGGCCTCCGCCGCGGCGCCGGACCACGTCGTCGGCACGGCCGTGACGGCCCAGTTCGGGCACCAGTTCTCGCAGGTCGAGGCGTTGCGCCAGCGGGCGAGGGAGCTGCAGACCCCGACGAGCCGCGACAGCCACGTCATCCCGGCCGAGGCCAAGACCTACCTCGGGACGGTGCGGTCGCTGCTGGCCGCCGCGGCCGAGGTGATGCCGAAGCTCGGGCTGTTCGGCTGAGCCGAGGTGAGCTGGGCATGTTGCGGAACATGGCGGTGGAGCTCGCCAGCGTGGTGAACCACCTGGTGCGCTACCCCACCGGGATCGGCACCCGCTGGACGCTGACGCCGCGGGCGCGGCGGCCGCTGGTGGTGCTGCCCGGTCTCGCCGACAACACCGCCGTCTTCACCGAACTGCGGGCCGCGCTGGAGGCGTGCGGGGCCGGGCCGGTCGTGTCGTTCAGCTACAGCCCGCTGGTGGGCACCGTGCAGACGGCGGCCACCCGGCTCGCCGGGCAGCTCGAGCAGCTGTGCGAGATCAGCGGCGAGCAGCAGGTCGACCTCGTGGGGCACAGCCTCGGCGGCCTCATCGCGCGGTACTACGTGCAGCGGCTCGGCGGGCACGCCCGCGTCGGCACCGCCGTCACGATCGGCACGCCGCACCGCGGCACGATCGCGGCCCGGCTGCCGTCGCCGTTGCCGCTGGTGCGGCAGCTGCGGCCGGACAGCGCCCTGATCCGCGAACTGGCCGAGCCGGCGCCGGGCTGCACGACGCGGTTCGTCGCCTTCGCCGGCGAGAGCGACCAGGTCGTGCTGCCCAGCCGCAACGCCCTGCTCGTGCACCCCGACCTGGCGGTCCGCAACGTCGTGGTGCCCGGTGCCGGTCACCTGACGCTCGCGGTGCACCGGCAGGTCATCACCGAGATCTGTACGCTGTTCCGCCCTCCGGATAACTTCGGATGTGTGCCCGAACAGCGGACAGCCTGATATGCTTTTTCACTGAACGAACATGGCGTACCGACAAACGAAACACAGTCGAAGCGTCAGTGACCCGACCGGCGCTCGTTCTGGCCACTGAGAGCAAGCGGAGGGTGGTCGCGATGAGTCCCGTTTCCCCGGACCTGCCGGCACGAGCCCTGGCGGTGCTGCGAGCAGTGGCCGCCGGGCGCGCCGAGATGACGTGCAGCTGCGAGCCGGACCTGTTCATCGACGGGCTCGCCTGCTGCGACCAGGCGATCGCCCGGCTCCTCGCCCACGCGGAGCTGATCTGCCCGGCGCGGCCGGGTGCGCTCGGGCAGCGCGTCCCGGTCCGGCTCACCGCCGCGGGCCACACCGTGCTGCGGCCGGAGCCGCTCGAAGCGGCCTGAGCCCCGAAGCCACCCACCCGTGTGAGTCTCGTTCGGGTTTCCGCCTTCCGGGGCAGGGAAACCGGCTGCCATGTCCGCGTCCAGGTACTTCGAAGATCCGGTGGCGGACGCGGATTCGAAGGCCTCGCGGCTGTCCGGGCCCGCTGAACCGCTCGGCCCGCTGGGGGCGCGCTTCGACCGGCGGTCGCCGTTCTTCGTGGGCCTCTCGCTGGCCGCGGGGATGGCCGTGACGGCGGGCGCGGTGTGGTTGTTGTACGTCACCAGCGGAACGCTCGTGCTGATCGGCGTGGCGTTGTTCCTCGCGATCGGGCTGGAACCCGTCACCGGCTGGCTGGCCGGAAAGCGCCTTCCCCGTCCCGTCGCCGTGCTCGTCGTGGTGCTCGCCGCACTCGCGGGAGCCGCCGGGCTGCTCGCCGCGCTGGTCCCGCCGCTCGTGGCGCAGGCGACGAAGTTCGTCGACAAAGCACCCCAGCTGCTGGGTGATCGTGGCTCACCGCTGGGCCGCCTCGCCGAGCGGTTCCAGCTCCAGCAACGGGCGGAGTCGGCACTGCACAACCCCGAACTGCTGACCGGCCTCTTCGGCGGGGGCAAGGCCCTGCTCGGCACGCTCACCGACATACTGGTCGTGGCGGTGCTCACGATCTACTTCCTCGCGAACTTCCCGAAACTGCGGGCCGCGGCCTACCGGTTCGTGCCGCACAGCCGACGTCCGCGCGCGATCCTCATCGGCGACGAGATCCTGGCCAAGGTCGGCTGGTACGTGCTCGGCAACCTCGCCGTCTCGCTCATCGCATCCGTCACGGCGTTCGTGTGGCTGCTGGTCTTCGGCGTGCCGTACCCGGTGCTGCTGGCGCTGCTGTTCGGTGTCCTCGACCTCATCCCGGTCGTGGGCTCGACGGTCGGCAGCGCGGTCCTGGCGCTGATGGCGCTGACCGTCTCGGTGCCGGCGTGCCTGGCAACCGTCGGTTTCGCGCTCGTCTACCGCTTCGCCGAGGACTACCTGCTCGTCCCGAAGATCATCGGCCGCGTGGTGCGCGTGCCCGCACTCGTCACCGTCGTCGCGGTGCTGCTCGGCGGGGTCCTGCTCGGCGTCGTGGGCGCGCTGGTGGCGATCCCGCTCGCGGCCGCCGTGCTGCTGCTCCTGCGCGAAGTCACCTTCCCCCGTCTCGACCGCGCATGAGCCCCGTGTACGCTCTTCCACGGAGGATTGGCCGAGCGGCCTAAGGCGCACGATTGGAAATCGTGTTGGGTGTAACAGCCCTCACGGGTTCGAATCCCGTATCCTCCGCTCTCTTCCGACAGGCCCCGGGCGGATAAGCGCCCGGGGCCTGTTCACACGATCGGCCTAGTGCACTCCCCTCCCGGGCATACCGATAGTTTTATGAGGGTCGTCACCAACGACGACCACGTGGCACGACACATCCGAGGAGAACCCACACCGATGGCCGGAGTGGAAGAGATCCGGGCCGGTATCGCGATGGCGAACGAGAAGTGCAACGCCAGCGTCGCCGCCCTGCAACAGGCCGCCCAGGCACTCGAGGAGGCCCAGCAGATCCTCGGCCAGGTGACGGCGGGCAGCACCCAGCCGGAGGTGACCCAGGCGCACGGCCTGCTCGCCGAAGCGGTCCAGGGCATCACGGGCCAGCAGAACACGATCCAGGCCGCCGTTTCGTCCGCCGAGTCCTACTCCGCTCGGCTGTAGATGTTCTCGCTCGCCGAGCTGCACGCCCAACTGGGCGCCTTCCGTGCCAAACTGGCGGAGGCAACCGAACACACCAACCGTGCGGTGGAGCTGCTGGATGAAGCACGCGAAACGATCGTCACGGCCTTCGAGCAGGCGGAACCCTGGGTGCCGCCCCAGCTCGCACTCGCCGAGGAACGGCTTCGCCAGGACGCCGGCCGGCTCGCCGCCGCGGACGACCTGGTGAGCGGCTACCAGGCCAGCCTGTAATGAAGTTCGCCAAGTCCAGTGCGCAGCGCGGGCGGGTGCTCGCCGCGCTCGGCGCCATGCGTGAGCAGCTCGGCCTCGTCCTCGGCGCGGCGCAGGCCGCCCGCGAGTCGGCCGAGGCCGAGCTCGAACGCCTGCGCCTGGAGCAGCGCATCGTCCGGGCCGGCATCGCGGGCGCCGACCCCGAGGACCTGCGGCACCCGGCGCTGGCGAGCGTGCGGGAGCGGCTGAACGCCGTGCACGCCGCCTTCCACGCCGAGGCGGCGACGGTGCCGGGGCAGCTGCGGCAGCTGGTCGCCGAGACGGCGCCGGGTGCGGCGAGCAGACCGCCGAGCGACTGGCTGGGCCGCGTCGGCACCGGCAAGCTGACCCCGCCGCCGCTGTGGCGGATCGGCTCGTCCACAGTGGACTCCACGGGACCGTTCCCGGTGGCCGTGCCGTTGCTGGACGAGTCGCACCTGGCGATCACGACCGCCCCGAAGACCCGCGCCGCCGCGGAAGCGCTCGTCGAAGGGCTGCTGCTGCGGGTGCTGAGCAGCATGGAGCCCGGCGCGGTCCGGGTGCACCTGTGGGACATCGGGCAGCTCACCGCCGTCCTGCCCAACCTCTACCCGCTCAGCCGCACCAGCGCCGTCACCGTCTACGACCCGGCGCGCCTGGACGACCTGCTCGACGAGCTCGCCGGGTACGTCCGCCGCATCTCCGCGCAGACCATGCAGGCGGGGCACCACTCGCTGCGCGACATGCGGGAGGCGCTCGGGCAGCGCACCGAACCGTGGCGCATCGCGGTGTTCTTCGGCAACGGCGAGGACTGGTCCCGCGAGCAGCAACGCGAACTGCGGCGCATCGCGGGCGGCGCGCTCGCGGCGGGGATCTCGCTGATCGTCGTCGACCTGCCGACCATGCTCGGCGGTGGTGTCGAGAACATCCGCCTGCTCGACGAACAGCACGCCGTGACCAGCATGACCGGCCCCGACCTCGTCGTCGACCTCGATCCGCCGATCCCGGCCGTCGAGGTCAGCAGCGCGGCGAGCAGGCTGGCCGAGGCCCTGATCGCCAAGCAGGGCGGCCCGCGTTCCTTCGCCGACCTGCTGCCCACCGAACTGGGCCAGGAGAACTCGGCGCGTGAACTGCGTGCGCCCGTCGGGTTCTACGAGGGCGACCCGGTCGAGGTGGTGATCGGCGACGCCACCCCGCACGCCCTGATCGGCGGCCCGAGCGGTTCGGGCAAGACGAACTTCCTGTACGCGCTCATCGGCAGCCTCGCCGCCCGCTACCCACCCGGCGAGCTGGCGCTGTACCTGCTGGACTTCAAGGAGGGCGTGTCCTTCGCGGGCCTCGCGCCCGGCCGCCGTGACGCGAGCTGGCTGCCGCACGCCCGCCTCATCGGGGTCAACGTCAACACCGACCGCGAGTTCGGGCTGGCGTTGCTGCGGTTCCTCGCCGACGAGCTGCGGCGCCGTTCGGCCGCCGCGAAGGAGCACGAGGTCACCGACCTCGCCGAGCTGCGCCGCCAGGACCCGACCGGGCACTGGCCGCGGATCGTCGCCGTGATCGACGAGTTCCAGTACCTGTTCGCCGGCCGCGACGCCGTGACGAACCAGGCCACGGCGCTGCTGGAGGACATCGCCCGCCGCGGCCGGGCGCAGGGCATCCACCTGATACTGGCGAGCCAGGACATCGCGGGCATCGACGCGTTCTGGGGCAAGCCCGCGGTGTTCGAGCAGTGCACACTGCGCATCGCGATGCCCAAGGCCCGGCGCGTGCTGGCGGAGACGAACAACGCGGCCGTCGCGGCGCCGAAGTGGCACGCGGTGGTCAACCACGATTCCGGTGTCGCGCACGGCAACCAGCTCGCCCACGTGCCCGACGCCAGCAGCCGGGACATCTTCTCGTCCCTGCAACGAAAACTGTGGGAGCTCTACGCCGACGAGCACCAGCGGCCGCGCCTGTTCGACGGCGCGCACTCCCCGATGCTGGAGCACGTGCCGGCGTTCGCCGCGCTGTCCCCCGGCGGTCGCCCGCAGGCCTTGCTGGGCCAGGCCATCGAGGTCGAGGACACGGCGTGCGCGGTGGACCTGTTCAACGCGCCCGGCCGCAACCTCGCGGTGCTCGGCACCGCTGCGGCGGAGGCGCTGTCCATTTTGGACGCCGCAGCCAAGTCGCTGGCGCGCCAGTACCGGCCGCACGAGGCCGAGTTCCTGGTGTCGTGCCTGGTGGAGCGGTGTTCCCCGGCCGTCGACCACCTCGTGCAGGTCCTCAAGGCGGAGGGGCACCTGGTGTCGGAACTGCACGAGGACGAACTCGGCGCCCGCATGGCCCAGCTCCTCGACGAGCCGCCCGACCGCGCGCGGCTGTTGCTGCTGTACGGCGTGGACGCTGCGCTGCCCACGTTGGAGGCGAAGAAACCGGGCGAGCTGAAGAGCGGCCTCGACCACTTCCGCACGGTGCTCAAGCAGGGACCGACGCGGAACGTGCACACGCTGGGCTGGTGGCGCAGCACCGCCCGGCTCAAGGACACGCTCGGCTTCGGCAGCACGGACGACATCGGCGCGTGGGCCGCGCTGGACGTGCAGGGCAGCGAGCTGAGCCAGTTCGCGGCTGGGCAGGTGGTGCACTGGTCGCCGAGGCCCGGCCGTGCGTTGTTCTTCGACCGCAGCACGCACGTGTCCCCGGAAGTCATGATCCCCTTCGACCGCCCGGAGTTCTGATGACGTCCGCCGCCATGCGCTACAAGGAGATCGTCGGGCTCGCCGGCAAGGCGGCCGAGGAGTTGCGGGCGTGGGAGCTGCGGCGCGCGCAGGAGCTGGACAACGAGATCCTCGCCGCCGAGCAGGCCGTCGCCGAGGCCAAGCAGCGTGAGCAGCGCACCGTGCAGGTAGCGCACCACTGGTGGCGCATGGCGGAGGACAACGTGTCCCGGCTGCCGTGGCTCGAACTCGCCGACGGCCCGACGCCCGCCGCCAACGCGCGGGGCGCGTGGCTGGAGCGGTACCTCAACGAGCTGAAGCCGATGTACCAGGAACTGGTGGATTCCGTGCTGTCACTGGGCTGGCGCGCACGCCGCTAGTGCGCCGGGCGCAGCCAGCGGTCCGGTTCGAGCGTTTCGTCCTCGGGTTCGACCGGCAGCGTCACGTACGCCCGCACCCAGCCCGTCTCTTCGCCGACGGCGGCGGGAACCGCGGGGGCGATCCGGCGGCGGGACAGGTGCTCGGTGTGTGCCCGGGTCCAGCTCATGATCGTTCCGACGGGTGGGAAAGCGGCCGGGTTCCCGGAACCGCCGCCGGTCCTCCACCGTCGTAGGCGGCGGAAGGGGGACGCGATGGAGCGTGAGCCGAAGCCGCTCGCCCGCCGCCGGCAACGCGAGCAGCGCATCACCGTGGCGCAGGACGACTGGGGCCTGGTCGAGGTCGGGGTGACCAGGACCGGGGAGGTCGTGGAGGTCGCGATCAACACCGCACTGCTCGGCAAGGTCGATCCCGCCGACCTCGCGGAGGCGGTGCTGCAGGCGGCCCGGGCTGCCCAGCACCGGGCCACCTACCTGCACCCTGTTTAGCCGCGGGGCCGGAAACGCACGATCTGCGGGTCGTGGTCGGAGGCCTGCGTGGCGAACTCGGCGTTGATGTGCACGACGTCGTAGTCCATGCCGTGCGGGGTCTGCGCGGTCAGGATGTGGTCGAGCACCTGGGAATTGCCCTCGTAGACGTAGCTGTACCGCTCGCACGGGGACAGGGTGTCGATCAGGTCGGTGAGCCGGCCGCCCGCGGTGAGCGTCCGCAGCGCCGGGGAGAACTGGTAGTCGTTCAGGTCCCCGGCGACGATCACGTTGGCGTGCCGGTCCGCCGCCAGCAGCTGGTCGACGAACCCGCGCAGCACCTGGGCCTGCTCGCCGCGCTGCACCTCGGAACTGCGCGTGGGCGGCTGGTAGCGGCCGTGCGTCGGCTGGTCGCCGCCCTTGGAGTTGAAGTGGTTGGCGAGCACGAACACCGTCCGGCCGCGGAAGACGAACTCACCCGCGAGCGGTTTCCGGCTGTCCTCCCACGCCTCGTTTGTGGGGTCCACCCGGCCCGGCGAGACGGACAGGTGCACCTTGGCCCGCTGCTTGACCACGGTGACCGCCGTGGTCGCGTCCCCACCCGGTCGATCCACAAAGGACACACGCTGGGGGTTGAACAGGAAGCCCACCCGGATGTTGCCGCCGGGTTCGCCACCGTCCTGGTCGTCCTGCGGGTCGATCTCGCGCCACTCGTAGCGCGGGCCGCCCGCCGCGACGATCGCGTCGGTGAACCGCTTCAGCGTCTGGTCGGCGGCGACGACGGTGTCCGCGGTTGTTGCGGCACCGTTGTTGTCCTGGATCTCCTCCAGTGTAACGATGTCCGGCGCGGCGAGGTTGTCGACGATGCCGTGCGCCAGCTGGTCGAACTTCTCCTGACCGTCCACAGCGGACAGGTTCTCGACGTTGTAGGTCGCGACCGCCAGCTCGTCGGGACGCTGCTTGCGCGTGACCTCCTTGGTGATCCCGCCGCTGCGTTCCTGCCCGAGGGTGGTCGCCTCCAGCGTGTAGCCGCCGTAGGAGTCGTACTCGACGGGCCCGGACGTGACGCCGGTGAGCGTGTCGCCGACGTTGACGACGGGGAAGGGCCGCTGCGCGAAGGGCAGCAGCGACTCGACCTTGAGCACACCGGTGTTCGGGTCGTCGTATCCGGTGTAGACGGTCCCGCCGCGCGGCGTGGGGTTTTCGCGGGGTTTCGTCGTGACGTACAGCTCGTTGTACTCGTTGCTGGGCCCGACGACGCGTGCGTCGCTGACGCTCACGACCTCGCCCTCGTGCGCCTCCCAGAAGTCCAGCGCGTACTTCGCCGGTTGCAGCGGCAGGCTCTCGATGTTGCCGCCGACCTGCGGCGCGAGTTCGCCGGGCACGGTGTTCGGCGTGAGCACGGTCGGTGCGGGAAGGGCGTTCCCGCTCGACTGGACGGTCCACTGTGGACCAGTGAGTTCCGTGGTGGACTGGTAGATCGAGTCGGTCGGGCTGTCGGGGTAGTACTCGCTGACCGTGCCGGTCACGCTGACGGCATCGCCGACCGCGACGGCGGGCGTGGTGGAACCGGTGAACACGAACAGGCCCTCGCTGGTGCGGGGGTCGTTGTCGGGCTGGGGATCGGTGAGCCAGAAGCCGCGTGAGGAACCGAAGGAGCGGACGGCGGTGACGATGCCGGTCACGCCCGTGACCTTCTGCCCCTTCAGCGGGGAGATGCGGGTGACGCCCTGGATGTCGTGGATCTTCGCGGGCGTCGCCGGGGTGCTGCCGCCGGCGGTCTCGCCCTTGGTGTTGGTCGGCGAGGGCGTGCCGGCGGTGAAGTCGGCGGCGTTGTCGTCGGTGTCGGCGCCGGTGCGCGAGACGGAGGTGGTGTTGCTCGCGGCGGGCGCGGGGTTGGCCTCCCGGACGGTGGCGTTGCCGTAGCCGACGAGGTCGTGGATCGCCGGGTCGGCGGTGCAGTCGGCGGCGGTGAGGCAGGTCAGGGCGGTGGTGCCGTGCACGAGCGCGACGGTCCCGGCGCCGGCCGCGAGCGCGATGCTGCCCGAGGCGTCGGCCGTCGGCAGGGCGACGGTGCCACCCGATCCAGTGGATTCGGCGACGAGGTACCGAGCGCCCGCGGCCACGCTGCCCTTGAGCGGGGTGACCTGCCACTTGCTGGAGGCGCTCGGGCTCGCGGGGAGGTACTGCACGCTCCACCCGTCGAGGCTCACGGCCGTGCCGGCGACGTTGGTCAACTCGATGAAGTCGCTGGTCAGGGTGGCGCCGGAGTTGCCACCGCCGCCGTACACCTCGCCGATCAGCACGTCGGTGGCAGGCGCCCCCAACGCGGGCGACGCGCCGACAACCAGCCCGGCGGCGGCCATGAAGGCCACGAAACCCGTTCTACGAGAGATCACCCTCAGTTCCCCTCAGTCTCGATCGGTCGAGGCATCCTCCCTCGAAACGGTGAGACAGGGGAAGACCACGGTGTAACAAGTGGTAACGGTTCGCTGACGGTGCCCGGTCGGGGTGGCGAGGTCCGTGCGGGCCGCGCTTCTACGACAACGCCGCTGCACCAGGCGGCTCGATGTTCACAACGAGCACCCTTTCCGACTGGTACGAGTCGAGATCGGGCACGTGCCAGCTCTCCCCGGCACGGATCTGGTGGAATCGGAAGGTCCCGTTGGTCTCGTTCGCGGCGACGATGCACCGAACGGGCACGCGGGGGGTCAGTGCGTACACCGGCTCCCGCAGAGCGAATGCGAGTGCGAGCCCCTGGCCGAGCAGAAGTCGCTGCCCCTGCACGGAAATGTGCGGCACGCCTTCGGCGGTCGTCTTGCCCATCGACACGAAACGCTCCAGGTGAAGCGAGGTCTCGTCGCACTCCCAGCCCGTCCTGTCGATGGGAGGCGTCGATCTGACCGCGGTGAATGGCGATCCGGCCCACGTCAGGACCGCACCCCGGCGCTCGATTCCCCGGACCGCCATCTCACGCAAGCCCGGAGCGAGCGAGGGAAGCGGTTGCTCACCGAGCGAGGCGAAGGCCGCGTCATTCATCTGAACCGAGAGCACAACGTCCAGGATGGCAGGACAAGCACCCCCGAAACGCCAGAACGCCCGGCTCCCGAGGTGGGAGCCGGGCGTCCGGCACGAGCGGTAGCGGTGGGATTTGAACCCACGGACGGGGTTAACCGTCACACGATTTCGAGTCGTGCTCCTTCGGCCGCTCGGACACGCTACCGCCGACTAGGGTACTGCACGGCCTTCCCGCACTTCACCGAGGGCGGCTTCCGAACCGCCGCCGGGCGTCGCGGGCGGCGGTCGTCGCCCAGTCGCGCACCTCGTTCGTCGTCTCGCGGACGGTGCCGACCAGCCGGTCCCGGCTTCCAGAGGCGGTGAGCCGCTGGTTGCCCGTCCGGCGGCCGAGCTGCTGCTTCGCCGCGCCGACCAGCTGGCGGGACCTGCTCCTCGCACGCTCCAGAACGCTCATCTCTCCTCCTTCCGGTCTACGGTCGGTTACCCGTGCCCGGCAGGCGTCACACGTCCCGGTGACCCGCGAAGAACGCGTCGAGCAACGCGGCGCACTCGGCCTCCAGCACGCCGCCCACCACCTCCGGCCGGTGGTTTAACCTGCGGTCGCGCACCACGTCCCACAGCGAACCGACCGCGCCCGTCCGCGGCTCCCACGCCCCGAACACCACCCGCGCGACCCGCGCGAGCACCAGCGCCCCCGCGCACATCGTGCAGGGCTCCACCGTCACCGCCAGCGTGCAGCCCTCAAGCCGCCAGCCGTCGCCGTGCACGCGGGCCGCCGCACGCAGCGCGAGGACCTCCGCGTGCGCCGTGGGGTCGCCCAGCTCCTCGCGCGCGTTGTGCGCGGAAGCGAGCAACGCGCCGTCGGGCCCGAAGACCGCCGCGCCGATCGGGACGTCCGGCCCCGCCTCCCGCGCGGCCGCCAGCGCGGCACGCACCAGAGCGGCGTCGTCCATCAGATCTCGTCGAGCAGCGCGCCGAACTCGTCACCGAAGCCGCAGCGCTGCGCGATCATCTGGAGCTGTTCGTCCGGGTACAGGTCGATCTCGCCGACGATGACCTCGAGCTCGGGCGCGGGCAGGCCGACGTCGGCCAGGATCTCCAGGTCGCCCTCTGGCCAGATCGAGTCGTCCTCCTCGTCCGGCGGCTCGACGCGCAGCACGTCCAGCACGTCCGCGGCGATGTCGTAGTCCAGCGCCGCCGCCGCGTCCGACAGCAGCAACGACGGGCCACGCGGACTGGGCCGCACGATGACGAAGAACTCGTCGTCCACGGCCAGCAACGCGAACACGGCCCCGGTCGAGCGCAACTTCCCCAGTGCCGTGATTGCCGCGTCCAGATTCGTCAGCGCGTCGGCGTCCAACGCGCTGCACCGCCACTTGCCGTCCTCGCGGACGACAGCCACGGCGAACCCCGCGACCGGCTCCTTCACCGACATGCGCACACCGTATACCTGCGGCGGAGGGACATGGGTCAGTATCGACACATGAGCGGACCCACCGAGTTGCCTTCGTTGCCCGACGCGCGGTTCGCCGGGCTGCTGGCCGAGGCACAAGCGTTGCAGGCGACCACCGTCGAGCTGCGGCGCGAAATCCACCGGCACCCCGAACGCGGCCTCGACCTGCCCCGCACGCAGGCCACCATCCAGCGGGCGCTGGCCGACCTGCCGCTGGAGATCGCGCTCGGCAAGTCCACGACGTCCCTCACCGCGGTCCTGCGCGGCGCCCAGCCCGGGCCCGCCGTCCTGCTCCGCGGCGACATGGACGCGCTCCCCCTGCGTGAGGACACGGGGCTGGAGTTCGCCTCGGTGGAGGACGGCGTCATGCACGCCTGCGGGCACGACACACACGTCGCGATGCTCGCGTCGGCGGCCCGGCTGCTCGCCGCGCACGCCGACGAGCTGGCCGGCTCCGTCGTGTTCATGTTCCAGCCGGGTGAAGAGGGCTTCCACGGCGCGCGGCACATGATCCACGAAGGGGTGCTCGACGCCGCCGGGGAACGCGTCCAGCGGGCGTTCGGACTGCACGTGTCGGCGAACATCGTGGCCGGGCAGGTGCATACCCGCCCCGGCCCGATGATGGCCTCGACGGACAACTTCCTGGTCCGCGTGATCGGCAAGGGCGGCCACGGTTCCGCGCCCCACCAGGCGATCGACCCGGTACCGGCCGCGGCGGCGATGGTCGGCGCGCTGCAGACCATGATCACCAGGCGGGTCAGCGTGTTCGACCCCGCGGTGCTGTCGGTGACGCGGATCGAAGGCGGCACGACGAGCAACATCATCCCCGAGGTCGCCGAGCTCGAAGGCACTTTCCGCACCCTGTCGGAGCGCAGCCGCGCGCTGGTGCGCGACGAGCTGCCCAAGGTGTGCGAAGCGGTCGGACAGGCGCACGGCTGCCGGGTGCAGGTCGACCTCGAACCGGGTTATCCCGTGACGGCCAACGACCCGGTCGAAGCGGAGCGCGTGCTCACCCTCGGGCGTGAAGTCCTGGGTGAGGACAACGTCGCGCCGATGACGGCACCGATGATGGGCGGTGAGGACTTCTCCTATGTGCTGCAACGGGTTCCGGGGGCCTTCGCGTTCCTCGGCACCTGTCCACCTGGCACGGACCCGGAGGAGGCCGCCTCGAACCACTCGAACCGGGTACTCCACGAGGAAAGCGCTTTCCCGAACGGCGTCGCGATGTACGCGGCATACGCGCTGGACGCGTTGCGTGCACCACGGCGATCACTGGCAGGATGACGCCTCGTGCGAGACGTATGCGTGATCGGGCTCGGGTTGATCGGCGGCTCGCTGCTGCGCGCCGCGTCCGCTGTCGGGCGTGCGGCCTGGGGCGCCACCGACTCCGAGGCTGATGCCGCAGCGGCCTCGGCGGATGGTTTCGACGCCTCGACCGACGTCGCCGCCGCGCTCCGCCGCGCCGGGGAGCAGGACGCGCTCGTGGTGCTCGCGGTACCGTTGCCGGTCGTCGGCGAGGTGCTGCGCGAGGTGGGTAAGCACGCTCCGGGGTGCCTGCTGACGGACGTCACGAGCGTCAAGGCGCCCGTGCTGGCGTCGGTGCGGTCGTTCGCGCCGGACGCGCGGTTCGTGGGCGGGCACCCGATGGCGGGTACGGCGGAGTCGGGCTGGCGCGCGGGCAATCCGGCGTTGTTCGGCGGGGCGGCGTGGGTGGCGTGCGTCGAGGACGACACGGATCTGGCCGCCTGGGCTGAGGTCGCGCGGCTCGCGCTGGACGTCGGCTCGCACGTCGTGCCGCTGACCGCCGCGGCGCACGACGAGGCGGTCGCGCGGATCTCGCACCTGCCGCACCTGCTCGCGGCGGTGCTGGCGACGGTCGGTGCGGAGGGCGGGCCGGTCGCGCTCGCGCTGGCGGCGAGTTCGTACGCGGACGGGACGCGGGTCGCGGGCACGCGGCCGGAGCTGGTGCGCGCGATGACGGAGGGCAACCGCGAAGCGCTGCTGCCGGTGCTCGACGAGGCGCTCGGCAGGCTGGGTGCGATGCGCGGTTCA
Organism: Amycolatopsis sacchari; assembly: GCF_900114035.1. Taxonomy (GTDB): domain Bacteria; phylum Actinomycetota; class Actinomycetes; order Mycobacteriales; family Pseudonocardiaceae; genus Amycolatopsis_E; species Amycolatopsis_E sacchari. The sequence goes on from NZ_FORP01000010.1 coordinate 82,127, forward strand.
CTCGCCTCGACGGGCGGCCTCGCGGCGACGATCAACGCAGGGCACGAGGGGGCGCAAGCGCTTGCGGAGTGGCGTGCGCAGACCCCGGCGGGCGTGCGGGTGAGCCTCACGGCCCCCGACGCCCGCGACGGCCTGCGCGCGCTGGGCGCCAGGGGCGGCCGCATCACGGCGATCACGGAGGACGTCGCCATCGGCGAAGTGGCCTGAGGCTTCGGCAAGGTCGGCGCGGCTCGGCGAAGGTGGCGGGCGGTGGTGAGGTCGGCGATGGTGGGCCGGTGGCCGAGCGCGGCGGCGGTCGGCGGCGGCTGGGGCCGACTTGGCGGCGAGGTTCGGCGGCAGTGGGCGGCCAGGCGTTGAGCTGGACGCGGCGGCGGTGGCCGAGGCCGGGGCGCGGCGGCGGTCGGCGGTGGGGTCGGCGGCCGGGGCCGACTCGGCGGCGAGGTTCGGCGGCCGTCGACGGCGGGGTGACGGCAGCTCAGGCTCGACGGGCGAGCGGCGAGGTTCGGCGGCGAAGGCTGCGCGGCGCGCGGAGGGGCCACGTGCGGCACCGATCCGCCGCGAAGCGTGGAGAGCCCCCGCTCGGCCAGGCGGTGGGGGCGCCGCGCCAGTCGCGCAGGGCACAGCGGGACTCAGCCACGCGGGAGGACCCGCGGGGCCGCGCGGTGACCGGCGAGTAGCCGGGCGAAATCAGCCAGTCGGGCCGGGGCGATCCGGTCCCGGACCCGGGCGGTTCGAGGGCCCGCCCGCCGGACCAGGACCGTCGCCCGGCGAGTCCGGACCGCCCGCACCTCCAGCCGGGCGCGGACCTCCAGCCGATCCCGGGCCACCGGCCCGACCCGGCCCACCGGCCCGACCCGGCCCACCAGCCGAGCCAGGCCCACCAGCCGAGCCAGGCCCACCGGCCGGACCCGGGCCACCAGCCGGTCCCGGCCCACCAGCCGAGCCCGGGCCAGGCCAACCCGCCGAACCCGGGCCACCCGAGGGCCCACCAGCCGAGCCCGGACCACCCGAGCCCGGCCCGCCACCCTCCCCCTGGGTGCGGTGCAGCAGGTCCTTCGCCTTGCCGGCCACGTTGTCGATCTTGTCGGCGTGCTGGCCGAGCCTGGACTTGGCGAACCCGCTCGCCTTGTCGATGCCCTGCTCGATCCTCCCGGCGTTCTGGCCCAGCGCCTCCTGGGCCCGCTTCTTGAGGTCGTCGAAGTTCATGCCCATCTCCCCATCGAACACCGAACCGCGCATTGGCGCAGGACGCGTCCCCTGTCGGATGATGACCGGCATGCCGCCACGCACCTTCTCCTTCGAGGTCACCCGCACCAGCACCGCCTCGCCCGACCGGCTGTTCCGACTGGAAACCGACGGCGCCCGCTGGTCCGAGTGGGCGAAACCGCTCATCGTGCAGTCCGGCTGGGAGCGGTGGGCCGACCAGCCCGGCGGCGTGGGCGCGATCCGCCGCGTCGGGCTGTTCCCCGTCCTCATGTACGAGGAGACGCTCGAGTACGAACCCGGCAAGCGCCACGTCTACACGTTCGCCCGCTCCGCCCCCGTCGACGACTACCGCGGCGAGGTGACCTTCACCCCCACCCCGAACGGCACGGAACTGCGCTGGCGCGGCACGTTCAAGGAGAAGGTCCCCGGCACCGGGCCGCTCGTGCTCGCCCTGTTGCGGACCGCGATCGTCTTCCTGTCCGCCCGGCTCGTCCGCGCCGCCGAACGCGACTGAGATCACTACGAGCAACTGCAACACCGACGTCCCCTTCCGCGACTTCTCTGTAGGCCGTGAGGAAGGGGGACTCGATGCCAAGGCGTGCCGTCGCCGCCGCGTTCGCGCTGGTCGCGCTGCTCAGCGCCTGCACCTCCCGGATCGAAGCCGCCGTGCTGACGCCGGAACCCCTCCCCGCTCCGGCCTCCACCGCTGCCCCCGCGCCCACCACGCCCTACCCCTTCGGGCAGGTCCAGCGGCAGGCGCCTCCCGTCACCGACGGCAAGGTGCCCCAGCTGAACCGCATCGACATCGCCGAGCCGTACGTGTTCCTCACCATCGACGACGGCGCCATCCCGCACCCCGACGCACCGAGCCTGATCCGCGAATCCGGCGCGCACCCGGTGCTGTTCCTCAACGCCCGCTACGTCCGCGGGCACGAGGACTACTTCCGCGAGGTGCTCGCCGCCGGCGCGACGCTCGGCGACCACACCATCGACCACCCCGACCTGCGCGGCAAACCCCTCGCCTACCAGGAGCAGCAGATCTGCGGCGACGCCGACGAACTGCAGCGCATGCTGGGCGTCCGGCCGGTCTACTTCCGGCCGCCGTTCGGCTCCTTCGACCAGAACACGCTCAAGGCGGCCGCGAACTGCGGGATGCGCGCGAGCGTGCTGTGGACGGAATCGGTCAACGACGGGCGCGTCGACTTCCAGACCGGCAAGCACCTGCGCGCCGGGGACGTCGTGCTGATGCACTTCCGCAAGACGTTCCCCGAGGACTTCGCCGCGTTCCTGCGTCAGTCCAAAGAGGACGGTCTGACGCCCGTGCCGCTCCCCGATTTCTTGGGCTAGGCAAGCCACGCGGAGCGTGTCCGTTGAGGGTGGTGGCGGGGAAGCGGCTGGCCCTAGCCCGCGCCGAGGCACAGGAACGGCCGCCGCAGGGGGTCGACCGCCGTGGCTTCCGCCAGTGCCAGCGCCGGTGACGTGCCGCGCGCCAGCCTGCGGTGCAGGTCCGCCATCGCGTCCGCCGCCGCGCGGTCGCCGACCCTCGCGATCGCCCCGACGATCGTCCGCGAACCGCCCGCCAGCAACGCGCCCGCGAACCCCAGCGCCTCCTCACCCGGGCGGATGTGGCTCATCGCCAGCTCGCACGCCGCCAGCACGACCTGCTCCGGCGGGCGCTTCAACCGCGTCGTCTCGTGGGCGAACAGCGGACCGTCGACCAGTTCGAGCCGGGAGAACAACGCGTTCGCCGGCTCGTGCGCCCCGTGTGCCACCAGGTGCGCCAGCCCCGAACCGTCCAGCGCCGCCAGCACCTCCGCGCTCGTCGCGCTCGGCCCGTCGACCAGCCGCGCCCCCGGGTACACCGACCGCAGCTCCCGCACCTCACCGATCGCGCCCGGCACCCCCGGCCCGCCGACGAGCACCACGGGCTCCGGTTCACCGCGTTCGGCCGCGTTCCGCCACGCCGTCGCCGAAGGGGCGATCGACAGCGGGCGCCCGCGCAACGACGGCAAGGCCGCCCACGGCAGCGCGTACAGCGGGCCGATCGGCACGATGACCAGCTCGCGGTCACCGATCGCGTCGGCGAGCGGGTCCACCACCAGGCGGTCGAGCAGGCCCGCGCGCTTCTCCGCGGACCGCGTCACGGCCGCCACCAGCGCCTCGGGCAGGTGGTCCGGGGCGAGCACGTTGAGGTCCGCGTGCAGCTGTTTGGTGATCTCGACGGTCTCCGCGAACGGCCCCAGCCCGACCAGCCGGAACCGGCCGTCCCGCACCACCACCGCCGACAAGCGGTCCCCGTGCGCGATGACGCTCACCAGCGCGCGCTCGCCCAGCGCCGCCGCGACCTCGTCCGGAGTGGACACCGGCCGGGGTTTGCCCCAAGGGCTCGTGTACCAGCCCAGCCTGCTCGCCTCCCGCTGCAGCCGCACGTACCGCTGCTCCAGCGCCCCGGCCGGCTTGCCCTCCAGCCGGTTCTGCTGCGCACTGCGCTGCACGTGCCGCATCTCGGTGATCAACCGGGCCAGCACGGGATCGGCGATCTCGGGCAGCGGCTCGTAGCGGTACACCTGGGCGCGCGTGCGTTCCTGCCACGCGAACACCCGCCGCGCCCCGGCGTTCCCGCGCGCGCCGTCGAGCACCAGGCCCACCGCGAGCCGCCCGAGTTCCTGCCCGTGCACGGCCGTGCCGCACACGAGGTCCAGCCCGCCCATCCGGTCCCGCACCCGGCTCAGCTCCGCGAACCCGGCACGGGCCTGCGCCAGTGCCGAACGGGAACTGCCGCGTGCCACGGCGAGTTCCGCTCGGCACAACCGCAGCAGCATCACGTGGTCGATGGGGGTGGTGCGGCGGGGTTTCGGTACCCGCGCGAGGAGTTCCTCCGCCGCGTCGACCGCACCACGCCGCAGGTGCAGACGTACCGCGAGCAACCGCGCGACGGCCGCCTCGTCCCGCAAACCCAGCTCCGCCAAGCGGTTCGCGTGTTCGACCAGCTCCACTGCCGCGAGGCGGGCCGGGCGAGCGGCGCCCTCCAGGGCTTCGGTCGCGTTCGCCCGCAGTTTCGCCAGCGCCGCCACCTCCGCCCACCTTTCGTTGCCGCGGCGGAGAAAGCGCTTTCGGGCGGCGGTGGAAAGCTTGCGCGCCAACGGGTAGTCCCGTTCGAGTATCGCCGCCGCGGCGCGCGCGACCTCCGCCTCGGCGACGTCCTGGATGGCACGGCTGCGCCGCAGCTCCGGCAGCGCCTCGTCCAGGTGCCGCGCCGCTTCCTCGGCGAGACCGGCGGTGAGCAGCGCACGCGCCTGGTCCAGCCGCAGCCGCGGCAGCCAGCCGGGGCCCGCCTGCTCGTAGATGCGCGCGGCCTGCTCGTAGTGCCGCAGCGCCTCCGGGATGTCGCCGACGAGCTGCGACTGGTCGCCCAGGTTGTGCCGCGCCTTGCCCTCGATGCGCACCAGGCCGTGGCGGGTGGCCAGATCTATGCAGCGGCGCAGGTCGGAAAGCGCCGCCGCGGGCTGGTTGAGGTTCATGTGGACCAGCGCCCGGTTCATCAGGTTCCGGGACAGCGGCAAGGCGTTGGCCTCGGCGTCGCGCCCCAGTACCGGGATGATCGCGTCGAACAGTTCGAGCGCCTCGGTGAAGCGGCCCACCCGGCACAGCACGAGCGCGCGCTGCGCGTCGATCACCGCGCTGAGCAGGTGCGGGGAAGCGCTTTCCGGCAGGAGTTCCGGCAGGGCGGCGGCGTCGTCGAGGTGCGCGAGACCCGCGGCCGTGGACCCGGTCTCGGCCTCGGCGAGCGCGATGCTGACGAGCACGCGGACGCGCAGCTCCACCCAGTCGGGCTCGGTGACCGGTCCCGCCGAGTCCAGCAGTTCCAGCGCCTGGTCGAGCAGGCGCAGCGCGACGGCGTTGTGCAGGTCGCCGGAGGCGTCGGCCGCTCGGGAATGCAGCTCCCGCACGCGTGCGAGGACGCTTCGCGGTTCCTCAGGTACGGCCACACCAGCTATCTGAGCACATCGTGTTCGGCCGGGGTACAGCCGGTGAGGTCAGAGCACCACCGCGGGCGTGACGACCGTTCGCCTGGCACCCGTACCGCCCACCGAGATGACGATCTGCGTGGTGCCGCGCGGTACCTCGTCGAGCACGAACCGGCCGCCCTCGTCGGACTCCGTCGAGGACGACCCGTGCTCGGCCACCCGCACCTCGACCCCGTGCCTGCCCGCGGGCACGAGCCAGCCGTCGATGCGGTGGCAGCGGCCCACCTTCGTCAGGTTGATCATCACGGTCAGGTCGCTGACGGTGAACGTGATGGTGCCCTGGTCGACGCTGCTGCGGACGCCCACGAGCTGGTCTGCGCGCTCCCACCTGGCCACCTCGACGTCGAGGTTCTCCAGCTCCAGCGCGAACTGGACCCGCTCGACCAGGCCGGGCGGCGGGGGGTCGACCGCCTCCAGCACGCGCCCCAGTTCGGCGAGCAGGGCCTCGTCGCCGGGATGCGCTCCCTCCGGCACCTTGATCTCGTTCATGCACTGCCCCCTTCGGAGTCCAGCAGTTCGCGCATCGTCTTCAGGCAGCGCCCCCGGTTGGGCCCGATGCTGCCCCGCGGCATCCGCAGCGCCTCGGCGACGACCCGGTACTCGGCGCGCCCGGCCAGCACCGTGAGCCGCAGCAGTTCCTGGCACCGTTGCGGCAGCCTGCCGAAGGCCGCCCAGATCCGCCGGTCCCGTTCGGTGCGCAGCACCTCGGCCTCGGGCGCCGGCAGCGTGCTGGGCACGGCCTCGGCCATCTCGTCGGTCAGCGGCACGGGCGGTTGCCTGCGGCCGTTGACCCGTTGCGCTTCGTGGCGGGCGGTGGTCACGAGCCAGCCGGCGAGCGCCTTCGGCTCGCGCAGCTGGTGGAGGTGGCTCAGCAGCGCCAGCCAGACCGTCTGCACCACGTCCTCGGCGGCGTGCTTGTCGAGACCCGCACCGCGGGCCACGTTCCACACCAGCGGGGTCAGCTCGGCGACGAGCCGGTCCAGCCCCCGCTTGTCCCCGCCGCGGGCGGCCTCCAGGCACGCCGCGAACAGCTCAGGGCCACGGAGGCCGTCCCATGGTGGGCCAGCCTCGGCGGTGTGGACTTCCGTCACGCCAATCGCCCCCGCTCTCAGTGGTCACTCCTCCGCCGGTGCTCGCAGTATCCCGCTCTCGCCGTATGAGAGAAGGCTTGCGGCCATCAGATACAAATGTCACCCGATCGGAGTAATACCTCGTTACGCGTGAGCGCCGGCCGGCGTCGCGCCGCGGACACCGGCCGGCTCCCCCCTCACACCCGATGGCCTTCCCCCTCGGCCATCGCACCTCGTGGCCGTCCTCGCGGCGGCCACGTTCGGATCGCGTCCGGAGCCTCCCCCGAACCTCCTTCGGCGATCCGGCGAACGGTGGCGCCCGGCGGCCCCCTCGGCTGCCGGCCACCACCAGCCCTTCGTCAGACCAGGATCTGGTCGATCTGGCCCAGGGCGTTCTCCCGGAACGAGACCGGCAGCCCGTTGGCCTTCGCCAGCACGGCCAGCCCCGTCAGCGGGCTACGCCCCGACTCCACCGCCGCGAGCCGCTTCCAGCCGAGCCCCGCCACGAAGGCCCACACGCCGGGGCGTGCACTGGAGGACAGCAGGTGCGTGATCACCCGGTCGCGGATCCACAGGCCCGCCCCCTGCTGGGGCGCGTGGCCGTTGACCGGCTGCGGTATCGGCACCGGCGGGGTGTTGGGGTCCCACGCTCCGGTCGGCGGAGGCGTGTTCGGGTCCCAGGCGCCCGTGGGCGGCGGGGTATTCGGGTCCCACGCGCCCGTGGGCGGCGGGGTGTTGGGGTCCCACGCGCCAGTCGGCGGCGGGGTGTTCGGATCCCACGCGCCAGTCGGCGGCGGGGTATTCGGGTCCCACGCTCCGGTCGGCGGAGGCGTGTTCGGGTCCCACGCACCCGTGGGCGGGGTGTTCGGATCCCACGCTCCGTCCGGCTTGGTCACCGGCTTCGGCCGCGGCTCCTCCTCGGGGCCGGTGGCCGGCTTCTCGGTCTCACTCGTCGTCATGGCTCTCGCTCCCCTGCTCGCAGGTCAGTATGTGGTCTGAACCATTTGCAACTCGTCGTGCACGACGAACGGGCTGACGGGATGACCGCCCGCCCGCGCGTCCGCGAGCAGCGCGAGCTGGTGCGCGCCACTCGTCCCCTCCGCCAGCCGCAGCCACCCCAGGTCCTCCAGCAACGCCCACGCGCGACCGTCCTTTCCGGACGCCAACAGGCGCAGCGCCCGCTGCGGCGGCAACCACGTGCGCAGTGCCACGCCCGTGCAGCCGAGCGTGGTGGGCCGGGGCTCGGGGTAGTCCTCGATGAACGCCTCCCCGTAGGCGATCCGGAAGAATCCCCCCTCGCCCCAGCCCGTGCCCCACGAGTTCTTCGCGATCCAGCAGCCCTGGTCGTCGTCCCAGCCGATCAGGGCCACGCAGTGTCCCCCGCGGGTCTCCTCGGTGGTGTGCCGGTAGACCCCGCCCGCGTAGTGGAAGAAGTCCTCGTAGACCACCATGCAGGCGGTCACGGGGCCGTACCCGAAGATGTGGTGCTTGATCCCCGCCGGGTCGCGGGTCAGGTCCACCGTCTTCTCGGCGTGCACGACCCGCTGCGGCCAGTCCGGCCGCAGCGCGCCCGCACCCGTGTCGACGTAGGGCCAGCACTCCTCCAGTGCCACCCCGGTCGACACGCAGTCCCCCAGCAGGTCGTCCGGCCAGGCCCCGTCCTGGCCGTCGATCTGCCTCGGTGTGGCCTGCCCGAAGAACAGGTGCGCCTCGGACAGGTCCAGGTTCAGCTCCGCCGCCCGCCGGGTGTACGCCGCGGTCCCCTCCAGCACCGCGACCACCCCGAACGCGGTGCACGTACCGCGCTCCCCCTGGTCCTTGACGGGCGTCGTGTAGTCACCGCCGCACGTCCGCCGCAGGTCGAAGACCCGCGGCAGCTCCCCCGACGGTGCGTGCGGCGACGTGCAGCGCTGCCCGACCGCCCCGAGCGCGGCCTCGGTCATCAGCCCGGGCAGTTCCGCCCTGGCCTCGACCTCCGCCGCACTCGGGGCGGGCACCCCCAGCCGCACGGCACGCGAACCGGCCCCCAGCCTGCTCAGGCGGGTCTCCTCCGCCTGCCACGGATCCCCAAGCGCGGCAAGGGATTCACGGATCGCCGCGATCTCCTCTTCGCAGGAGTGGTGGGTGCTCATGCATCCTCCAACAGGGGGTCAAATCAACCGACGCTCCTATGACGCGCGGGGGGCCGCGACAGATACACACCGGCAGGAATTTTTTCGAAGCCCCTGGTCGGCCCTCCCCACTTTCACCCGTTCAGCCCAACGGCCGCCTACTCGCCGTGGTGTGGAGGTCCGATTCGTTCAAGACCCGCCGTGTCCTGCCGGGCAGACTTGGCGCCCATGACGACACTGCCTTCGCGGACACTGAGCATCCGCATCGAACGCCCCTGCGACGAGGTCTACAACTTCCTGACGGAGCCGGGAAGTTCTGCGAAATGGGCCTCCGGAATGGACAGCAGCGCGCCCGTCACCTCGGCGGAGGTCAACGAGTTCGGCGTGCTCGACCACACCGTGCACCTGCCGGGACAGGACGTGTACGTGCCGATGCGCGTGGTGCGCAACGGAACCGGCAGCGAGGTCCTGTTCACCCTCTTCCGCCTGCCCGACATGGACGACGCCCAGTACGCCGCCGACGCCGAAGCGGTGATGAAGGACCTGCGGAAGCTGAAGGAGCTCCTGGAGAACTAGGACCCCTTCGCGACCGAGACCGCGTCGCCGCGGTGGGAACCGTCCTCGGCGAGGCGCAGCAGGTAGTCCGCCAGGTCGGCACGGGAGATCGTGAAGCTCCCCCGCACGTTCCTGCCGACACTGCTCGCGATGACGCCGGTGTGCGGACCGTCCGTCAGCCGCGGCGGGCGCACGACGGTCCAGTCGAGCCCGCTCGCGGCGACCCGCTCCTCCATGACGCGCATGTCCTCGTACTCCTCGCGCAGCATCCGGATCAGGATCGGCTTGACAGCCAGCCGGGTGAACCAGCCGTCACCCTCCCGGTGCATCCCGCTGTTGCTGACCACCAGCAGCCGCCGCACCTCCGCCTGCCGCATCGCCGTGATGATCGCGGCCGCGCCGTCCCGGCAGATCCGGCTCGGCCCGCGGCCACGCGGACCGAGCGCCGACACCACGGCGTCGCTGCCGCCGACCGCCGCGACGAGCGCGGCGGGGTCGAACACGTCGGCCACGACGACGTCCTGGACGGGCTCGTCGAGCCGGGCCGGGTCCCGCACGACCGCGGTCACGTGGTGCCCGCGGGCCAGTGCCTGCCGCACCACCTCGCGCCCGGTTCCCCCGCTGGCGCCGAAAACCGTGAGCTTCATGCCTGCCTCCTCAGGTTAGTGTTCACTCACCCGCTATGGTTGGTGAGTACTCACTTACCGTCAAGGGGACGCTGAGAAGGAGCTGAGAGTTGGGCACCCGGGAGGCGATACTCGCCGCGGCGAGCCGGATCATGCGCGAGCAGGGGTACGCCCGCGCCACGACGAAGGAGATCGCGCGCGCGGCGGGGTACTCGGAAGCCGCGCTGTACAAGCACTTCGCCGACAAGACGGAGATCTTCCTCGGCGTGCTGACCGAACAGCTGCCCGCACTCGGCGCGGTGCTCACCGACGTCGCGGCCAACGCGGGCCGGGACACGGTCCGGGCCAACCTGACCAAGGTGGCCAAGGCGGCGCTGGACTTCTACGCGGAGAGCTTCCCCATCGCCGCGTCCGTCTTCTCGACGCGCGAACTGCTGGCCGCGCACCGCGACGCCGTGCACGAGCGCAGCGCGGGGCCGCACCACCCGCACGACAAGCTTGTCGAATACCTCCGCACCGAGCAGCGGCTCGGCAGGCTGCCCCGCTCCGCCGACCTGGACGCCATCGCCGCGCTGCTGCTCGGCGCGTGCTTCCAGCAGGCGTTCCTCAGCCACTTCGAGGACGGGCCGCGGGACTTCGACGCGCTCGCGAAAACCCTCGTCAAGCCCCTGCTCCGCTAGCCCGGCCGGCACGCCAGCGCTCGACGAGCTTCGGCATCTCCTCGGCCATGAACGCGAAGAAGTCGTGCGTCTCCTGCAGCCGCGCGCCCGCCCGGGTTCCGGCGCCGACCGCGTCGATGCCCTCGGCGAGGGTCTTGAGCAGCGTCCGGTAGAGCTTGTCCTGGTGGGAGTACACCTCGAACCAGTAGTCGCTGTGCACGACGAACTGGTCCCGCCGCTCGCCCGCCGGCCGCTCGCGGCGCAGCAGCCCGATCTGCACGAGGTACCGCACGGCGCCGGAGACCGCGGCCGGGCTGATCTTCAGCGCCGCACCCAGTTCCGCGGCGGTGAGGTGCCCCTCGGGGCTCGCGAGCGTCATGGCGAACACGCGTGACGGCATCCGCGGCATCCCCGCGTCCGTGAGCATCTGCCCGAACTTCTCGGCGAACCGCACCGCGCCCTCGGCGAGGGGCGCGGGGTCGTCGGTCGGCATGGAACCATCCTCTCTCATCCCCCACAGCCTCTCTTCGATCTTGACATTTTCCTAACTTCACAAATTTGTGAAAACAGCGTAGCTTCGCCGCCATGGACAACGCCATCACCGTCTCCGGCCTGCGCAAGTCGTTCGGGTCGACCCGCGCCCTCGACGGGCTCGACCTGGAGGTCGCCGCGGGTGAGGTGCACGGCTTCCTCGGCCCCAACGGCTCGGGCAAGTCGACCACCGTGCGGATCCTGCTCGGCCTGCTCCGCGCCGACGCCGGGCACGTGCGGCTGCTCGGCGGCGACCCGTGGCGGGACGCCGCGAGCCTCCACCGCCGCCTCGCCTACGTACCGGGAGACGTCAACCTGTGGCCCACCCTCTCCGGCGGCGAGGTCATCGACCTGCTCGGCCGGCTGCGGGGCGGGCTGGACCAGCGCCGCAGGAAGGACCTCGTCGAGCGCTTCGACCTGGACCCGAGGAAGAAGGGCCGCACCTACTCCAAGGGCAACCGGCAGAAGGTCGCCATCGTCGCCGCGCTCGCCTCCCACGTGGACCTGCTCATACTCGACGAACCCACCGCGGGCCTCGACCCGCTGATGGAAGCCGTCTTCCAGGAGGCCATCCAGGAGGAACGCACCCAGGGCCGGACCGTGCTGCTGTCGAGCCACATCCTCGCCGAGGTCGAGGCCCTGTGCGACCGGGTCAGCATCATCCGCGACGGGCGCACGGTCGAATCGGGCACGCTCGCCGACCTGCGGCACCTCACCCGCACCTCCATCACCGCGGAACTCGCCGGCCCGCCGAACGGGCTGTCCTCGCTCGCCGACGTGCACGACCTCAAGGTCGAGGGCAACCGCGTCCGGTTCGACGTCGAGACGCACTCGCTGGACAAGGTGCTGCGGCAGCTGACCGACGTCGGCGTCCGCAGCCTGACCAGCCAGCCGCCGACGCTGGAAGAGCTGTTCCTGCGCCACTACCAGGTCGAGGTGGGGGCGAAGTGAACTCCCTCACCGGAACCCGCCAGCTGGTCCGCCTCGCGCTGCGCCGCGACCGGGTCGTGGTGCCGATCTGGGTGGTGCTGCTCGGCATCCTGCCGCCCGTCATGGCCTCGACGTACGAGCAGTTCTACCCCGACGCCGCCGACCGGGCCACGCTCACCGCGGGCACGGCGGCCAACCCGTCCATCGCGCTGCTCTACGGGCCCGCGTTCGACCTGTCCACCGCGGGCGGGTTCACCGCGTGGCGGCTCGGGGTCTTCCTCGCCCTGTTCGTCGCGCTGGGCTGCGTGTTCACGGTCGTCCGGCACACGCGGCAGGAGGAGGACACCGGCAGGCAGGAGCTGCTGTCGTCCGGGGTGACCGGGCGGTACGCCGCGCTCACCGCGGCCCTGCTCGTGTCCGGTGCGGCGGCGCTGGTCACCGGCCTCATCGCGATGGCCACCCTGCTCGCCGCCGGGCAGCCCGCGGCCGGGTCGATCGCGTTCGGGCTCGGCGTCACGCTCGCCGGCTGGGTGTTCAGCGGCGTGGCCGCGGTGTGCGCCCAGCTCGTCGAGTACTCGCGCACCGCGAACGGCCTCGCCTCGGCGGTGCTCGGGGTGGCGTTCCTGCTGCGTGGTGTCGGCGACTCCGCGAGCGGGATGCGGTGGCTGTCGTGGCTTTCGCCGCTGGGCTGGACGTCGCAGCTGCGGCCGTTCGCCGGGGAACGCTGGGCCGTCGCGTTGTTGCCGCTGGCCGCGGCCGTCCTGCTCACCGGGCTGGCCTACTGGCTGCTGCCCCGTCGCGACGTGGGGCTGAGCATCTTCCCGTCACGGCTCGGGCCCGCGACCGCCGCGCCGGGTCTGCGCTCACCGTTCGCGCTGGCGTGGCGGCTGCAGCGGGGGATGCTGACGGGCTGGGTCGTCGGGTTCGCGGTCGCCGGGGTGCTGTTCGGCTCGCTCGCGAACGGGATCGGCGGCCTGGTCGGCGACAGCGCGCAGGTGCGGCAGATCTTCGAGCGGATGGGTGGCGCCTCCGCGCTCGTCGACGCCTACCTCGCGTCCATCGCGGGCATCTTCGGGATGGTCGCGGCGCTCTACGCCGTGCAGGCGAACCTGCGGATGCGGACCGAGGAGACCGCGGTCCGGCTCGAACCCCTGCTGGCGACCCGCGTGCGGCGACTGCGGTGGGCGGCCAGCCACCTCGTGTTCTCCTTGCTGGGCAGCGCTTTGCTGCTCGCCGTCGGGGGTACCGCGGCGGGCGTGGCACACGGGTTGCGGGCCGGGGACGTCGGCACGCACATCCCGCCGGTGCTGGGCGCGACGTTCGCGCAGCTGCCCGCCGTGTGGGTGGTGGCGGGGATTTCGGTGCTGCTGTTCGGTTTCGCGCCGAAGCTCGCGACCGCGAGCTGGTCGGTCGCGTCCCTGTCCCTCGCGATCGCGTTGTACGGACCGGTGCTGCGGCTGCCGCAGGCGGTGCTCGACGTCTCGCCGTTCACGCACGTGCCGAAGCTGCCGAACGCCGCACTGACCGCCACGCCTTTGCTGTGGCTGACCGGAATCGCACTCGTCGCCCTCATCGTGGGGTTGCGGGGTTTCAGACAGCGAGACATCGGGTAGCCCCAGCGGGTTGGCGGGTGGAGAGCCCAGGCTGGTCGGGGGCCTGGGCTCTCGTTTTGCGGTAGACCTGGACGCATGCCTGGGGGATTGCTACGACAGCGGGATTTCCGCCGCCTGTGGACAGCGGACCTGCTCAGCCAGTTCGGCGACCGCCTCAACGTCCTCGCGCTGCCGCTGCTGGCCGCGGGCAGCCTCGGCGCCTCGGCCTTCGGCGTCTCGCTGCTGCGCACCCTGCAGACGCTCGCGTACCTCGCGATCGGCCTGCAGGTCGGCGCGTGGTGCGACCGGATGCGGTTGCGGCCCTTGCTGATCGGCACCGATCTCGGCCGCTTCGCGCTCTACGCCACGGTTCCCGTCGCCGCCGCGTTCGGGGTGCTGACCATGGGCCAGTTGTACCTCGTCGTCGCCGTCGCCGGGGTGCTCGCGGTGTTCTTCGAAGTCGGGCACCAGACGTACCTGCCGCGGCTCGTGCCGCGCGACCGGCTGCTGGAGGGCAACGCGCGGTTGCAGACCAACCTCTCCGTCGCCGCGGTGACGGCGCCGAGCGCGGGCGGCTTCCTGGTGCAGTACTTCGGCGGGCAGGCCGCGGTGGGCGGGAACGCGTTGTCGTTCCTGTGGTCCGCGCTCTGGCTCGGCCGCATCCGCAAGCCCGAGCCGGTGCCCCCGCGCACCGAACGGGTGCCGCTGCGCCGCCAGATCAGGGAGGGCCTGGACTTCGTCCGGAAGCACCCGCTGCTGCGCCCGATCGCGGCGGCGCTGACGCTGGCGAGCCTGTTCCAGTCCGTGCAGATCGCGATCGGGGTGGTGTTCCTGCTGCGCGAGGTGCGGCTTTCGCCCGGGATCATCGGCCTGCTCAGCACCACCGGTCTCCTCGGTGCGCTCGTGGGCGCGGTGACGGGCCGGCGCATCGGGCAGCGCTTCGGCGAGGCCAGGCTGCTGTGGGTGATGGGGGTGCTGATCGCGCTCGGCTACACCGCGATGGCGCTGGCGAGCCCCGGCTGGCTGGTCGCCTGCTACCCGGTGGGGAACTTCGTCACCGCGTTCGCCATCACGGTGTCGAACATCGTGCAGGTGAGCTTCCAGCAGGGAGCCACCCCGGAACGGCTGCGCGGCCGGGTCACCGCGACCATGCGGTTCGTGACGTTCGGCGTGGCGCCGGTGGGCAGCCTGCTGGGTGGCCTCGTCGCGGACGTCGCCGGGCTGCGGGCGTCGATGTGGCTCGCGACGGCGGGGATGGCGCTGTCGGCGGCCCGGCTGATCGGCTCGCCGCTGCGGCGCCTGCGTGTCCTGCCGGAGGCATACGCGGAGGAGGGCACGGGTAGTCCGCCTGCATGAGCGAGCTGATCGAGCGCGTACCCAAGCAGATCTTCCTGGCCGGGCAGTGGCGGGACGCCGCCGACGGCAGCCGGTTCGCCGTGCAGGACCCGGGGAACGAGCAGCAGCTGTGCGAGGTCGCCGACGCCCAGGACGCCGACGCGCGCGAAGCCGTCGAAGCGGCCGTCGCCGCGCAGGAGGAGTGGGGCGCGACCCCGCCGCGCGAGCGGGGCGAAATCCTGCGCCGCGCGTGGCAGCTCATGACGGACCGCGCGGACGACATCGCTCGCCTGATGACGCTGGAGATGGGCAAGAGCGTCGAGGAGTCGAAGGCGGAGGTCACGTACGCCGCCGAGTTCTTCCGCTGGTTCTCCGAGGAGGCCGTGCGCATCGACGGGCGCTACGGCCGCAACCCGGCGGGCACGGGCCGCATGCTCGTCACGAAACGCCCCGTCGGCCCGTGCATCCTGATCACGCCGTGGAACTTCCCGCTCGCGATGGGCACCCGCAAGCTCGGCCCCGCGATCGCCGCCGGCTGCACGATGATCGTCAAGCCGGCGCAGCTCACGCCGCTGTCGATGCTGAACCTCGCGGCCCTGCTGCAGGAGGCCGGGCTGCCCGACGGGGTGCTCAGCGTGCTGCCCTCGACGTCCGCGAGCCGGGTGGTGAGCCCCGCGCTGGAGGACCCGCGCATCCGCAAGATGTCGTTCACCGGCTCCACCGAGGTGGGGCGCAAGCTCGTCGAGCAGTGCGCGCCGAACCTCCAGCGCATGTCGATGGAGCTGGGCGGCAACGCGCCGTTCCTGGTGTTCGAGGACGCCCCGCTCGACGACGCGGTGGCCGGGGCGATCACCGCGAAGATGCGCAACAACGGGGAATCGTGCGTCGCCGCCAACCGGTTCCACGTGCACTCCTCGATCGCGGAGGAGTTCGTGCGGCGGCTCACCGAGCAGATGTCGGCGCTCAAGGTCGGGCACGGCACCGAGGACGGGGTGAAGGTCGGCCCGCTGATCAGCGCCGACCAGCGGGACAAGGTGAGCGAGCTGGTCGAGGACGCGCTATCCCGCGGCGCCCGCGCCACCACCGGCGGCAAGGCCTTGGACGGCAAGGGTTTCTTCTACGCGCCGACCGTGCTCACCGACGTCCCGCCGGACGCCAGGATCCTGCGCGAGGAGGTGTTCGGCCCGGTCGCGCCGGTGACCACGTTCGACACCGAGGACGAGGCGCTGCGCCTGGCGGACGACACCGAGTTCGGGCTCGTCGCCTACCTGTTCACGCGCGACCTCGACCGCGCCCTCCGCGTCGGCGAGCGCGTGTCCACCGGCATGGTCGGCATCAACACGGGCCTGGTGTCCAACGCGGCCGCGCCGTTCGGCGGGGTGAAGCAGTCCGGGTTCGGGCGCGAGGGCGGCGACGAGGGCATCGAGGAGTACCTCGACGTGAAGTACCTGGCGCTGGCGCTGAAGGAATAAAACAAAGCGGACATTCCGCATTTCCGCTTGTTCCCGGAACCCGTTTGGACTTAGCTCCGTCAGAGTGAGCATGAATTCGCCCGGAAACGCGGGAACAGCGGACATCACGCGCAAAGCGGAAGTCGCCAAGGCGCAGCTGCGGCAATTGTCGGCCACGCTGTCCAGTGCGGACGGTGCGGCGACCGTGACCGTCAACGCCAGTGGTGCGCTGCAGAAACTGGCATTCGGGCCGAAAGCGCGCGAACTGCCGCTCGACCGGCTGGCGGCCGCGGTCGTCGCCACGGCGCAGCGCGCGCAGGCGCAGGCGGCGCGGCAGATAACGGCGATCATGGCGCCGGTGATCGGCACCGACAGCGACGCGATGCGTTTTCTGGAGGAACAGTTCCCCGCGCCCGAATTGCCGGAAGAACAACCGGCGGCCCCGCAGGAACGCCGTTTCGTGGTGAACGAGGAACAGGCCGCCCCGCCGCCTCCTCCCCGGCCGCCCGCACCACCACGGCCGCCCCGCCCGCCTGTCGACGGCGGTGACGAGGAATTCGGTTCGTTCATGCGGAGGGACTGGTGATGGCAGGCGGTTTCGAGGCGGACCTGAACGCGCTCGCGGCCCACGAGCCGGAGGTGCGCGAGGTCGCGGACAAGGTCCACGAAGCGATCGACGCCACCGGCGCGGCACAGGGGCTCGGCGACCTGAACGCGTTCGGCCTCGTCGGGCAGGTCGTCGCGCTGGGGGTCGAGTACTGGATCGCCAGCGCCACCAGCTTCGTCAAGGGGCTCGGCGACGCCGGGCACGACCTCGCCGACAAGGTCAAGACGGCGCACGAGGCGATCTCGTCGCACGAGGAGAAGTCGAAGGCGGCACTCACCGCGATCGGTAAGGACCTGTAGCCATGACCTCGACCGAGAACCCGCTCGTCGCCACGGCCGAGCCGCCCTCCGGGCCGTTCACCAACACCGGCAAGGACGGCGCGGGCGTCATCGACAACCTGCCGGCGCAGACCTCCGGCTCCGGCCTGTTCAACGACGTCGCGACCACGGTCAAGGACTTCTCGGACGGCGACTGGGCCAACGCCGGGCTGGATGTCGCGACCGACGGGCTGGACCTGCTCGACGCGGCGATGGATCCGCTCGGCGCACTGGCCAGCGCCGGGGTCGGCTTCCTGATCGAGCACATCAGCTTCCTCAAGGAGGGGCTGGACAAGCTCGCGGGCAACCCCGAGGCCGTCACGGCGAAGGCCCAGACCTGGCAGAACGTCTCGAAGCAGCTCAACGAGGCAGCCGAGACCTACGAGCGGTCGGCGGCCAAGACGGCGCAGTCGTACAAGGGCGAAGGCGGCCCGGCGGCGTACCAGGAGACCGCGAAGGGGTACGCGGACGCGCTGCGCGGCGCGGCGGGGCACGCGCAGAGCGCCTCGACGGCCATGCAGGTCGCCGCCGCGATCGTGGGCACCGAGCGCGGCCTGATCCGCGACATGATCTCCGAGTTCGTGGGCGAACTGATCGTCAAGGGGCTCGCCGCGCTGGCCACGTCGTGGTGCTCGTTCGGCGGCACCGTGGCGGCGTTCATCGCCGACACCGTGGTCGAGGGCGGCATCCTCGCCGAGAAGATCAGCACGCGGATCGCGAAGATCGTCGAGCGGCTCGAGGCGCTGGCGAAGAACGCGAACAAGTCCAAGGCCGCCATCGAGGGTGCCGCCAAGGCGCTGGCCAAGGTCGGCAAGGCCGCGGACAAGATCGCCGACAAGAGCCTCGACGCTGCGACGAAGATCGAGTCCACGGCGAACCGGCTCAAGCAGGCCGGTAAGGAAGCGCACGAAGCCGCCGAAGCGAAGGAACTGCGCGAAGCCACCGAGGGCGAGCACGAGAACCCGCTCGAGAAGAGCTTCCTCAACCTGAACAAGTGGGTCGAAGAAGGTGGAGTGCCCAGACCGAATGTGAGCGACGGGGTGCACGCCGCCGCCGAAGGTCGCCGCCAGGAGAACGAGCAGGCCGACCGTTCGCACGAAGCCGCCGAGGCCTACGAGGAGGAGCACCGCGAGGAGGAATCCGGCGGCGAGCAACCTGCCGGAGCCGGGGAGCGACCCGCCGGAGGCGAGTGAGCCGCCCGCGGCCTACTTGATCTGGAACGGGCCGGCGGCGCGCGTGGTCGCCCCGGCCCAGAGCCGGGGCGCGAACCGCTGGACGGCACGGGCGAGCTCGTCGACCGAGCCGCGCTGGCTGCCCAGGTGCACCGTGGTGGTGCGCTCGTGCGTGCGGACGAGCACCTGGTCGAGCCGACGACGCGAGGCAAAGCTCCCCACCGCGCGCCTGCTCCAGAAGGTCTCCACCGCGACCGAGGTGATCTCGCCCCAGGGCAGGGTGAACGGCTCGCCGCTGGGGTCGTCGAGGCTGAGGCTGTCGGCGTCGAGCACGAAACACCGGCCGCGCGCCACCATCGGCGACCACAGCAGGAGCCCGAGCGCCAGCAGCGCGAACGGCGCGCCGAGCAGGACGGACAGGACCCGCACCACGACGCCGGCCCCGGAGTCCGTGAAGGCCGCGGTCAGCAGGCCCGCGCCGACGCACGCCGCCAGCACCCCGCCGACGAGCGCCTGCACGACGGTCCGCCTGCCGAGGTCGACCACGACCGGCGGCTGCGCTTCGGGCGCCGGAACCAGCTGCGGCGCGACCCCGGGCGCCGTCACCAGCGCGCTCCACGGGGTCGAGGGCACGCGCTGCCAGTCCCGCGGAGCCCCCTGCGCGACCGCCTCGGCCACGCCCGCGCGGCGCGGCAGCCGCACCTTCACCGCGGAATTCCGGGGCAACCGCACCAGCACCGGGCTGTACAGGTGCTCGGCGAAATCACCCGATTTCGGAAAGAACACCAGAACCAGCCCGAATCGCTCGTCCACCCCCTCCTCGGAATCGACGCCGACCGCCGAAAGATCCGCCCAGGAAATGCGGAAGGCGTCCCCACCCTTGGTCTCGTAGCCGATTCCGCTGTCGTCGACGACGAGTTCGCGCGGCCAGCGCAACGAGCGCCACCCCAGCAGCCGCAAGGCCACGACCAGCAGGAACACCACCCCGATGACGATCATCGGAACGGTCAGCCAGCCGCTGGTACCGGCCATCGCACCCGAAAGCACCAAACCGGCGCCGAGGACGAGGAAAATGAACGCGACGGAAATCTGGTCGAGCCTCGTTCGCCAGCCGAGCCGGATGCGGGTCATGGAAAAGGAGTCTAGGGGTGGGCACCGGCCTGGACGGAAATCTGCTCGAAGAAACCGCTCAGCCCCTGCCACACACCGGGCACCAGCAGCACACCCAGCACCACGAACGCCGGGAACACGAGGAGGTTCTCCACCCGCTTGCCCGTGCGGAAGCGCAGGAACGACGGCGGCCGCAGCTCGTACCACGTCTCGCCCGCGATCGGGACCGGGAACAGGAACGGGCAGCCCGCCTCGGTGAGCGAGTCGCCGAGGCAGTGGGTGAGGCAGCCGACCGCGACCGCCACGCCGAGCCAGCCCGTCAGCTCCTGGAGCTCCCCGGCGGCGCTCGCCGTGCGCGCCCACCACACCACGGCCCCGGCGCCGACGAGCAGCAGCCAGTCCCCCAGTGCGTCCGCGGCGAGCAGCAGCCCGAACAACACCACGCCGGCGACGGCGTACCAGCCGCCCGCGCGCGTGCCCCACATCGTGAGCGCGCCGAGCCCGGCGGCGAACAGTACGGTGTGCGACAGGTGGCGGTGCATGCCGCGGTGCCGCTCGTCGCGCGGCCCCTTCGTGACGGCGTACAGCATCGACGACAGACGCCGGAGCAGCCAGGACAGTGCGCCCGTGACCGGCCCGAGCAGGCGTGACGCGCCCGCGCCGGGGTGGTCGAGGTCGGGCAGCAGCGCGAAACCGGCCGTGGTGGCGGCGAAGGCGACGGCCTGGTGCACCGAACTCGCGCCCACGGTCGGGGCGACGGCGAGTCCGGCACACCAGCCGGTGAGTGCGTGCGTGCGGCCCATCATGGGGATGATCTTGGCAAGTGGGTACGACAGGAAAGGACACCGGATGAGCCCGGAGTTGCACGAGTTCTGGCGTGAGCGGCACCTGTGCACGCTGACGACGCTGCGGAAGGACGGGTCGCCGCACGTCGTGCCCGTCGGGGTCACGGTGGACGAGGAGTTCCGCACCGCACGCGTGATCTGCTCGCGGGACAGCGTGAAGGCCCGCAACGTCCGCGCCGGGAACGGCGAAGCACGCGTCGCCGTGACGCAGGTCGACGGGCGCCGGTGGTCGACGCTGGAGGGCGTCGCCGTCGTGCGCGAGGACCCGGAGTCCGTGCGGGAGGCGGAAGAGCGCTACGCCGCGCGCTACCGCCGGCCCCGCCCGAACCCCGAGCGCGTGGTGCTGGAGATCCGGATCACCCGCCTGCTCGGGCTGCGCTGAGCGCCTAGAGGGCCTGCCACCACGGGTCGACGGCGGGCAGGTTGTCCAGGTCCAGCCGCTCGCCGGGGCGCGGGACGGCGAGCGTGATGTCGTGTGCCTTCGCCTCGCGCCAGACGCGGTCCGCCGGCTCGTTCCAGCCGTGCAGGGCGAGCCGGAAAGTGGCCCAGTGCACGGGGATCAGCACGCCACCCCGTGCGTCGAGGTGCGCGGCGACGCCTTCCTCCGGTGTCATGTGGATGTCCGGCCACGACGGGTGGTACGCGCCGATCTGCACGAGCGCGGCGTCGAACGGCCCGTACTTCTCCCCGATCCGGCGGTACCCGTCGAAGTAGCCCGAGTCGCCGCTGTAGAACAGGCGGCGGTTCGGGCCCGCGATGATCCACGACGCCCACAGCGTGTTGTTGCGGGTGAAGGCACGGCCGGAGAAGTGCTGCGCGTCGGCGGCCGTGATGCGGACGCCGGAGATCTCGGTGCTCTCGTGCCAGTCGAGTTCGATGATCCGTTCCGCGGGAACCCGCCAGCGCCGCAGGTGCGAGCCGACGCCGAGCGGCACGATGAACGGGGCGTCCTGGATGCGGGCCAGCGTGCGGACGGCGGCCGCGTCGAGGTGGTCGTAGTGGTCGTGCGACACGATGATCGCGTCCAGCGGCGGCAGGTCTTCGAGGCGGCACGGCGGCTCGTGCATCCGCTTCGGACCGATCAGCCGCGACGGCGAAACCCGCTTCGCCCACACCGGATCGATGAGGATCCGCCTGCCCTCGATCTCGACCAGCGTCGAGGAGTGCCCGTACCAGGTGACGTGCAGTCCGTCGGCCGGGTGGTCCGCCGGCGGCGGGACGAGCGGGATCGGTCCGGCCGGCTTGCGGCGCTGCCCGCCGAACAGCATCTCCCTGAGTAGGTCGCGGCCGGTGCTCGCGGTCTGCGGCACGGGCGGGGCCAGGTTCTGGAACCGCCCGTCGCGGAACTGGGGTGACCGCTTCATCACCTCGAGGTCCGGGCGGCCGCCGAACGCGAGGGGGATCTCCCAGACGGCCCACGCCAGCGCACCGAGCGCTGCCACCGGGACCGTCCACCGAAGTCGCTTCGCCATGCTTCGAAACTACCTACTGCGAGCTGATGTTTCCTGAGACCGCGTTAACCCAGGTGAGCGAGTGGGCCGCTGGGGTTCGGCGGGGCGAGACAGCTGAGCGGGAAGTCCACGAGCGAGCAGGTCGCCGGCGCCTGCCCGAGCCGGTACCCCTCCGGCACGCCCCCGTTCGCGATCACGTCCCGGTACGCGGGCACCGCGGCCGTCGGACGGCGGGTCAGCGAGGGGTCGGTCAGTGCGTCCACTGTGTACAGTCCGAAGCGGGGGCGGTAGCTGCCCCATTCGTAGTTGTCGGTGATGCTCCAGTAGTTGTAGCCGATGACGTTGATCCCGTCGGCCTTCGCGCGCTGCACCCAGAAGATCGAGTCGCGCAACGCCGTCTCGCGTGTGTAGCCGTCCTCGCGCGGCTGGGCGTTGTCGGTCGGCATGCCGTTCTCCACGATGTACAACGGCAGGTTCGGGTACCGGTTCGCGTAGTACCGCAGCGCGTCGTAGATCCCCTCGGGCTGGAGCTTGATCTTCCACAGGTCCCCCGAGATCGCGTTGAGCGCAGTGAGGTTGTCCAGGCTCACGCCGTAGTAGTAGTCCAGGCCCACGAAGTCCAGCTTGTCCCGGATCTGGTCCATGACCACGAGGTCCGTCAGCGGGTTGAAGCCCGCGTAGAACGCCTGGTTGCTGGTGACCTTGGCGCCCGGGTCCAGGCGGTGGATGAGGTCGTACGCGCGACGGTGCGCCAGCACGACGTCCGCCTGCCACAACGGGATCTGCAACGGGTTGAGCGCGCCGATCTTCAGCTCCTGGCTCAGGAACGCGACGGGTTCGTTGAACGTCACCCACAGCACGTTCCGGTACCGCTGCACGACCTTCTCGGTGAACGCGAGGAAATCGCCGACCGTGCGCGGGTCGGCGAAGCCACCGCGGTCGGCGACCCAGCCCGGGTACACCCAGTGGTTCAGGGTGATCATCGGCGTCATCCCGGCGTCGCGGATGTGCCGCACGACGTCGTCGTAGTACGCCAGCTCCTGCTCGTCCCACACGCCGGGCCGCGGCTGTACGCGCGCCCACTCGACGCTGAACCGGAACGTGTTGACGCCCATGCCCGCGGCGAGCTGGATGTCCTCGGCGTAGCGGTGCCGGAAGTCGACGGCGTTGCCGTACGGGTCGACCTCACCGCTGCGCGCGACGTAGCGGGACCAGTTGCTGTCGGGCGCACTGCCTTCGGACTGGTACCCGGCGGTCGCCACGCCCCAGTAGAACGCGCGTGACCAGGCGGCGGCCTGCGCCGGCTGCCAGGCCAGCACCGTGAGAACGACGACGAGGACGACGGCGAGGCTCCGGCGCAACATGCGAAAGAAATTTACGTTCGCCGTACGGCCCCGTCAATCGTCACCGTGTTTCCGCGATCACCCAGCGCAAGTACTCGGTGCTCCCGCCTTCGATGGGCGTCGCGATGACCTCCGGGGTGTCGTAGCTGTGCACGTCCTCCAGCAGGGACACGAGCGGCGCCACCCGGTCCGCCGCCGTCTTGATCTCCACCCGCCACTCGGGTTCGGTCTGGACTTCGCCCTCCCAGCGGTACACGCTGGTGATGGGCACGATCTGCGCGCAGGCGCCCAGTTTCGCCTCGACCGCACGCGCGGCCAGCTCCCGCGCGGAGTCCTCGCTGTCGGTGGTGGTCGTGACGACGACGTGCTCGGCCATGCGCCCCAGCGTAGGACCACGCCCACCCGCCGCCCGGCCCGTTCGCCCCGCCCTCGTGCGGCAGCGCCGCGGCTCCTGGCGGATATCCGTGTGAACGGGCACCTGAACGGGTACCCAGGATCTCATGCGATTAGGCGTGCTCGACATCGGTTCCAACTGCGCTCAGCTACAGGTGGTGGACGCGAGCCCCGGCGCGCCTCCGCTGCCCGCGCTGGCGGTCAAGGAACCGACGCGCCTGGCGGAGCTGATCGAGGCGGACGGCTCGCTGTCGGAGGAGGGCGTGCACCGCGCCGTCGAGGCGGTCGACGCGACGCTGGCCGCGGCGCGAAGACACTGCGTGGAGCAGCTGTTCCTGTTCGCCACCTCGGCCATCCGGGACGCCACGAACCGCGACGAGATCCTCGACCGCATCGAGCACCGCACGGGCGTGCGCCCGCAGTACCTCACCGGTGAGGACGAAGCCCGCCTCACCTACGTCGCCGCGCACCGCTGGTACGGCTGGTCCGCCGGCCGCATCCTGCTGTTCGACATCGGCGGCGGCTCGCTGGAGATCGCGCTCGGCCGTGACGCCGAACCCGACCTGACGCTGTCCCTCCCGCTCGGCGCCGGCCGCCTGACCCGCCAGTTCCTGCTCGACGACCCGCCGTCGCGGCGGCAGGTCAAGGACATGCAGCGGCACGTGCGCGACATGCTGCGCGAGGTCGCCGACCGGCTGCGCTGGGAGGGCGCGCCTTCCCGCGCCGTCGGCACGTCGAAGACGTTCAAGCAGCTGGCCCGCCTCGCCGGGGCCGCCCCACAGCGCAAGGGTCCATTCGTGCGCCGCACGCTCCGGCAGGACTCGCTGGACCACTGGATCCCGCGCCTCGCCGACCTCCGCGCGGCGGAACGCGCCCGCCTGCGCGGGGTTTCCGCGTCGCGGGCACGGCAGATCCTCGCGGGCGCGATCGTGGCGAAGGCGACGATGAGCGCGCTCGACATCCGCGAGGTCGACATCTGCCCGTGGGCGCTGCGCGAGGGGATCATGCTGCACCACCTCGCGAGCCTGCAGGTGCACGAGGAGACCCTGCCGCTGGAGACGATCAAAGCGGTGAACCCGTCACGGGACGCCGCGGTGCTGCGGCCGGTGCCGGACCGCCTGAACGCCTGACGAGGTGTCACCGCCTCACCCCGGGGGTAGCCGAACTCGGAACCCAGGGACAGCGTGAGGAGGCACCATGGCCGAGACGGTTGGCGACTACCTGCTGCGGCGGTTGCGTGAGTGGGGTGTGGAGCAGGTTTTCGCCTACCCGGGTGATGGGATCAACGGCATCGTGGCCTCGTTCGGTAAGGCGGACAACCAGCCGCGGTTCGTGCAGGCCCGGCATGAGGAGATGGCGGCGTTCGAAGCGGTCGGGTACGCGAAGTTCTCCGGCCAGGTCGGGGTGTGCATGGCCACCTCGGGGCCGGGGGCGATCCACCTGCTCAACGGCCTGTATGACGCCAAGTTGGACCACGTGCCGGTGGTCGCGATCGTGGGGCAGACCGCGCGGTCGGCGATGGGGGGTTCCTATCAGCAGGAGGTGGACCTCCAAGCGCTGTACAAGGACGTCGCCAGTGAGTATCTGGTCGAGGTGAACGTCGCCGAGCAGTTGCCCAACGCGCTGGACCGGGCGATCCGCACCGCGCTGGCCAAACGCGCCCCGACGGCGGTGATCATCCCGAACGACCTGCAGGAGTCGCCGTACTCGCCGCCGGAGCACGCGTTCAAACAGGTGCCTTCCAGTGCGCCGGGGTGGCCGCATCCGGTGACGATCCCGCCGGAGGACGAGCTGGCCCGCGCGGCCGAGATCCTCAACGCCGGCCAGAAGGTCGCCATCTTGGTGGGGCAGGGCGCGCGCAACGCCGCGGCGGAGGTGCGCAAACTCGCCGAGGTCACCGGGGCGGGGGTGGCGAAGGCGTTGCTGGGTAAGGATGTGCTGCCCGACGACCTGCCCTATGTCACCGGGTCGATCGGGTTGTTGGGCACTCGCCCGTCGTATGAGCTGATGCGGGACTGCGACACCCTGCTGATCGTGGGCTCGAACTTCCCGTATTCGCAGTTCCTGCCCGAGTACGGGAAAGCGCGGGGGGTGCAGATCGATCTGGACGGGTCGATGATCGGGATGCGGTATCCGACGGAGGTGAACCTGGTCGGTGAGGCGCAGGGCACGCTGCGGGCGTTGCTGCCGATGCTCACCCGCAAGCAAGACCGCTCCTGGCGGCAGACGGTCGAGAAGAATGTGGCCGATTGGTGGGCGACGGTGGAGCAGCAGGCGATGCTGGAGGCGAAGCCGGTCAACCCGATGCGGATCGTGCACGAGCTGTCCCAGCGGTTGCCGGAGGACGCGATCATCACCGCCGACTCCGGGTCCTCCACCAACTGGTACGCCCGCAACCTGAAGATCCGGGGCCGGGTGCGGGGGTCGCTGTCGGGGACGCTGGCGACGATGGGGCCGGGGGTGCCGTATGCGATCGGGGCGAAGTTCGCCTGCCCGGACCGGCCGGTGATCGCCCTGGTCGGGGACGGGGCGATGCAGATGAACGGGCTGGCCGAGCTGATCACGATCGCCCGCTACCGCGAGTTGTGGGCCGACCCGCGGCTGGTGGTGTGCGTGTTCCACAACAACGACCTCAACCAGGTCACCTGGGAACTGCGCGCGATGGGCGGAGCACCCAAGTTCGAGGAATCCCAGTCCCTGCCCGACGTGAACTACGCCGAGATCGCCCGCTCACTGGGCTTCGAGGGCGTCTCGGTCGACTCTCCGGACCAACTCGGCCCCGCGTGGGACCGGGTGCTGGCGGCCGACCGGCCCGCGGTGCTCGACGTGCGGTGCGACCCCGAAGTCCCGCCGATCCCACCCCACGCGACGTTCGAGCAGATGAAATCCGCCGCCGAAGCCGTCCTCAAAGGCGACCCCAACGCCTGGCACCTCATGGCACAAGGACTCAAAACCAAAGCACAGGAACTCCTGCCGTCCCGCTGATCGCACCGCACTGAGGGCCCTCTTCCCGCCGGGAAGGGGGCCCTCGCCATTGACTCGCCCGGCTGGATGTTCCTAGGCTGTCTTCATATCGAGTCACTGTCTACATATGAAGACGAGCTGATGAGCAGACCGCACGAAACCGCAGAACTGCTCCGGAGCCGCATGGCCGCCGGAGTGCTCTCGTTCCCCCTGACCCCGTTCACCGAAGGCGGCGAGCTGGCCCCGGACGCGTTCCGCACCTACCTCCGCACGCAGCTCGCGGCGGATCCCGCCGCCGTGTTCGTCGCGTGCGGCACCGGTGAGTTCTTCTCGTTGACGCTGGACGAGTACGCCGAGGTCGTGCGCATCGCCGTCGAGGAGACCGCGCACCGTGTCCCGGTCATCGCCGGCGTCGGCTACGGCTGGGCGATCGCCGCGCAGTACGCCGCCCGCGCCGAGGAGGCGGGCGCGGACGGTGCCCTCCTGCTGCCGCACTACCTCGTGAAGGCACCCGTCGACGGCCTGGTCGAGCAGGTGCGCAAGGTCGCCGAGGCCACCTCGCTGCCACTCATCGCATACCAGCGCGACTACGTCACTTTCACCGCGGCGTCCGTCGCACAGCTGGCGAAGATCCCCGGGGTCATCGGCCTCAAGGACGGGCACGGCGACCTCGACCAGCTGCAGCGCCTCAAGCTCGCCGCCCCGGAGGACTTCCTGTTCTTCAACGGTGTCGCGACCGCCGAGATGCAGGCTCGCGCGTACTCCGCGATCGGCATCCCCGCGTATTCGTCCGCTGTGCACGCGTTCGCACCGGAGATCTCGAAGGCGTTCTTCACCGCGTTGCACGCCGGTGACCAGTCGCGTGTGGACGAGCTGCTGCGGCACTTCTACCAGCCGTTCGTCGAGCTGCGTGACCACCGCCCCGGCTACGCGGTGTCGCTGGTCAAGGCCGCGGCCCGGCTGCGCGACCTGCCTGTCGGCCCGGTGCGCGCGCCGCTGACCGATCCCACCCCGGAAGAGCTGACCACCCTGAAAGCCCTGCTGGCCACCGGCCTCGACCTGGTCTGAGGAGGACACAGTTGTCCCGCATCGCGGAAGTACGCGTCACGCCCATCCTGATCGCCGACCCGCCCCTGCTGAACCTGCAGGGCGTACACCAGCCGTATACACCTCGCACGATCGTCGAGGTGATCACCGAAAGCGGCGCGGTCGGCCTCGGTGAGACCTACGGCGACACCGACTACCTCAAGCTCGCCGAAGCCTTCGCGCCGCAGCTCAGGGGCGCCGAACTCGTTGTGAACAACCTGCATACAGCCGTTACACAATGTTTGGAACGCGTCGGAGCCGAGCGGGTGGACAACACCGTGCAGGCCGAAGGGCTGCGCGGCAGCCGGACGATGGGGAAGATCGCCTCCAGCGTCGCGTCGGCGTTCGAAGTCGCGATCTGGGACGCGCTCGGGCACGAGCTGGACCTGCCCGTGCACGCGCTGCTGGGCGGCAAGGTGCGCGACGCGGTCGAGTACAGCGCGTACCTGTTCTACCGCTGGGCCGAGCACCCGGAGCCGGACGAGCCCAAGGACGACTGGGGCTCCGCGCTCGACCCGGACGGTGTCGTGGCGCAGGCCAAGCGCATGGCCGAGGACTACGGCTTCAGCTCGTTCAAGCTCAAGGGTGGCGTCTTCGAGCCGAAGCAGGAGGTCGCCGCCGCGCGTGCGCTCGCGGAGGCCTTCCCCGGGCAGCCGGTGCGGCTCGACCCGAACGGCGCTTGGTCGGTCGCGACCAGTCTGGAAGTGGCGGCCGCGCTGGAGGACGTCCTCGAATACCTCGAAGACCCGACGACCGGCACCGCGAACATGGCCGAGGTCGCCCGGCACACGTCGCTCCCGCTGGCCACGAACATGTGTGTGACCGCGTTCGACGAGATCCCCGAGGCGTTCAAGACCGACGCGGTGCAGGTCGTGCTCTCCGACCACCACTACTGGGGCGGCCTGCGGGCGACGCAGGACCTCGCCGCGGTGTGCCGGACCTTCGGCGTCGGCGTCTCCATGCACTCCAACACGCACCTCGGCATCAGCCTCGCCGCGATGACCCAGGTGGCCGCGACGATCCCGGACCTGCGCTACGCGTGCGACACCCACCGGCCGTGGCAGACCGAAGACGTGATCACGCAGCCGCACACGTTCTCCGGCGGCAAGATCAGCGTGCCGGACACCCCGGGCCTCGGCGTGGAACTCGACCGCGACGCCCTCGCGAAACTGCACCAGCGCTGGCAGGAGAGCGATGTGCGCCGCCGGGACGACGCCGCCGCGATGCGCCGCGTGCACCCCGACTTCACCGCGCCGAAGTTCCCCCGCTGGTAACGGCTTCCCCGAGAGAGACCGGAGACGTCGATGACGCTGTCTTCCGAAAACCCCGCCTACCGCAGCGCGGTCAAGAAGTTCTTCCGCCGCATGCTGCCGCTGGTGGTGTTCATGCTGGTGATCAACCAGATGGACCGCACCAACGTCGGGTTCGTCCAGACCCACTTCAAGACCGATCTGGGCATCGGCGCCGCGGCCTTCGGGCTCGGCGCTGGGCTGTTCTTCGTCGGCTACGCGATCTTCGAGGTGCCGAGCAACATGCTGCTCGAACGCTTCGGTGCCCGCGTGTGGCTGACGCGCATCATGATCACGTGGGGCGTGGTGGTCGCCGCGACCGCGTTCACCAGCAACGCCACCACGTTCTACCTCCTGCGGTTCCTGCTCGGCGTCGCGGAGGCCGGGTTCTTCCCCGGGGTCATCTACTACTTCACGAAGTGGCTCCCCAACGCCGAACGCGGTCGCGCGACGGCGATCTTCCTCGGCGGTTCCGCGTCGGCGTACATCGTGACCGGGCCGATCAGCGGAGCGCTGCTGGAGATGCACGGCCTCGGCGGCATCGCCGGCTGGAAGTGGATGTTCCTGCTGGAAGGCGGGTTCTCCGTCGTGATCGGCATCGTGGCCGGGTTCTTCCTGGTCTCGCGCGTGAAGGACGCGAAGTGGCTGACCGACGAGGAGAAGTCGGCGCTGAGCGCGGCGATCGAACGCGACGAAGCCGTCCGCAGCGACAAGAAGACCGCGAGCGTGCCGCGGTGGAAGCTCGTCACGAACCCGCAGGTGTTGTTGCTGTGCTGGCTGTTCTTCGCGATGTCGCTGACCGGGTACGCGATCACGTTCTGGCTGCCCAGCATCGTGAAGAAGATCCCGGACACGTCGGACTTCATGGTCGGCCTGCTCTCGGCGATCCCGTGGATCTGCGCGATCGTCGCGATGTACACGCTCGCCTGGTACACCGACCGCACGGGCAAACGGCGGCCGTGGGTCGCGGTCGGGCTCGTACTGGGTGCGGCGGGCACGTTCCTGGCGACCGTCGGGCCGCCGTGGTTCGCGCTGGTCGCGTTGTGCCTCGGCGCGACGGGCTTCAAGTGCGCGGCGTCGGCGTTCTGGCCGCTGGCCCAGCACAGCCTCGACCTGAAGATCGCCGCCGCGGGCATCGCGTTGATCAACTCCCTCGGCAACCTGGGCGGGTTCGTCGGCCCGACCGTCGTCGGTGCCGTGGAGGAGAGCACCGGCAGCACCGCGGGCGGGCTGTACGCGCTGTCGATCGTCTCCGTGCTGGCCGCGGGCACGGTCTTCCTGGTGCGGGCCCGGCACGTGCCCGCGCGCTCGCGGGTCACCGCGCCCGTGGTCCAGTGAGAAGATGCGTGCATGCCTGAGCAGCAGAAGGGCGTGCGCGATGTGAAGTCGGCCGCGCGCACCGTCGAGGTTCTCGAGGTACTCGGGAGCCTCGACGGTCAGCCGATGAGCCTGCGGCAGCTCGCCGAGCGCATGGACGTGCCGCGCAGCAGCCTGTACGCCCTGCTGCAGACCCTGGTGAACCGCGGCTGGGTGCGCACCGACCCCACGGGTTCGCTGTACACGATCGGTGTGCGGGCGTTGCTCGTCGGCACCTCCTACATCGACGGCGACCAACGGCTGGCCGCGGCGAAACCGCACCTGGAGGACCTGGGCGAGAAGGTCGGCGAGACGGTGCACTTCGCCCGGCTCGACGGCTCGGACATCGTGTACCTGGCAACCCGCGAGTCGCGGCACTACCTGCGTCCGTTCAGCCGCGTCGGCCGCCGCCTCCCCGCGTACATCACGTCCCTGGGCAAGGCGATCCTGGCGGAGCGGCCCGACGAGGAGGTCGAAAAGCTCCTCCCGCCGGAGATGCCCGCGTTGACCGAACACACCCTCGACCGGCCGGGGCTGCTCGCGGACCTGGTGGGCGTGCGGGAGCGTGGTTACGCGATCGACAACGAGGAGGGCACGGTCGGCCTGCGCTGTTTCGGCATGGCGCTGCGGTACGAGACGCCGGTGCTCGACGCGATCAGCTGCTCCGTACCCATCGCCCGCCTGACCCCCGCGACGGAGCAGTCGATCCTCGACGCGCTCGCCGAGGCCCGCACGGCCATCGAACGCGCGGTCCGCTCAGCGGCCTGGTGACTCCCGCAGCCACTTGAGCACCTCCTCCGTGTGCTCGCCGAGCTCCGGCGGTGGCAGCCGGTACTCGGGCGGCGTCGCGGACAACCCGATCGGATTGCGCACGGTGCCGCCGGGCGCGCGTGGCGCCAGCCCGAGCCGCTCGGCCAGCGCGAACGCCTCGCCGAGGTCGTTGACCGGACCACACGGCACGCCGAGCGGGGTCAGCAGCTCGAACCACTCGTCGGCGGTCCGGGTCCGCAGCCGCGCGCTGAGCAGGTCGGCCAGTTCGTCCACGTGCGCGACCCGGTCGGCGTTCGTGGCGAACCGCTCGTCGGGCTCCAGTTCGAGCGCGGCGGCGAGCGCCTCGAACTGGCGGTCGTTGCCCACGGCGAGCGCGATCGGGCGGTCCGCGGCCGGGTAGACCTCGTACGGCGCGATCGACGGGTGCCGGTTGCCCTTCGGTTCCGGCACCATTCCCGCCATCAGGTGGTTCGCGCTCTGGTTGACCATGCTCGACAGCAGCGTGCTGAGCAGGTCCACCTCGATGAGCTGCCCTTCGCCGGTGGTGTCCCGGTGCCGAAGCGCGGCGAGGATGCCGAGGCCGGCGTGCAGCCCGGTGAGCACGTCCACCAGCGCGACGCCCACCTTCGTCGGCTCGCCGGGGCCGGGACCGGTGACGCTCATCAGCCCGCCGACGGCCTGGACGAGCAGGTCGTAGCCGGGCAGGGCCGCTCCCGCGCCGCTGCCGAAACCCGAGATCGAGCAGTACACCAGCCCGGGGTTGTCCGTCCGCAGGCTTTCGTGGTCGAGCCCGAAGCGGGCCATCAGACCGGGCCGGAAGTTCTCGATCAGCACGTCGGCGCGTCGTGCCAGCTCCCGCGCGGCCGGGTCGGCGAGGTCCAGCACGACGGACCGCTTGTTGCGGTTGACCGAGCGGTAGTAGACGGCCTCACCGTCCGCGTACGGCGGACCCCACGCCCGCGTGTCGTCACCGGTACCCGGCCGCTCCACCTTGATCACGTCGGCGCCGAGGTCGGCGAGCAGCATCGTCAGGTAGGGTGCGGCGAGCACCCGGCTGAAGTCGGCGACCAGCACGCCGGACAGAGGTCCACTCACCGCTCCCTTCTACCTCACGGCTGGCCCGCATCTCGGACCTGTGATACCCCTGCTAGGTATGAAGGCGATCGGCGAGGCACTCGCGCTCGCGGGCTCCATGGCGTGGGAGGTCCTGTGGGCCCTCGTCCTGGGGTTCGCCCTGTCCGCCGTCGTGCAGGCGGTCGTGCGCAAGTCGACGATCGTGCGCCTCCTCGGCGACGACCGCCCCCGGACGCTGGCGGTGTCCGCCGGGCTCGGCGCGGCGTCGTCGTCCTGTTCGTACGCGGCGGTGGCCCTCGCGCGGTCGCTGTTCCGGAAGGGCGCGAACTTCACGGCGGCGATGACCTTCGAGATCGCTTCCACCAACCTCGTCGTCGAGCTGGGCATCCTGCTGGCGTTGCTGCTGGGCTGGCAGTTCACCGTCGCGGAGTTCGTCGGCGGCCCGCTGATGATCGTGTTCGTCGCACTGCTGTTCCGGCTGTTCGTACGGGAACGCTTGCTGCGCAAGGCCCGTGACCAAGCGGAGAAGGGCATCGCCGGTTCGATGGAAGGGCATGCGGCGATGGACATGTCCGTCAGCCGCGAGGGTTCGTTCTGGCGCAGGCTGCTCTCCCCGGAGGGGTTCACCTCGGTGTCGCACGTGTTCGTCATGGAATGGGCGGCGATCCTGCGCGACCTGGTGGTGGGCCTGCTGATCGCGGGCGCGATCGGGGCGTGGGTGCCCGAGTCGTTCTGGCAGGGCTTCTTCCTCACCGACCACCCGCTGGGCTCCGCGTTGTGGGGTCCCGTCATCGGCCCGGTCGTGGCGATCCTGAGCTTCGTGTGCTCGATCGGCAACGTCCCGCTCGCCGCGGTGTTGTGGAACGGGGGCATCAGCTTCGGCGGCGTCGTCGCGTTCCTGTTCGCGGACCTGCTGATCCTGCCGATCCTGAACATCTACCGGAAGTACTACGGCATGCGGATGGCGCTGACGGTGCTTGGCACGTTCTACGTCGCGATGGTCGCCGCCGGCTACCTCGTGGAGCTGCTGTTCGGTGTCACCGGGCTGACTCCGGAAGCCCGCGACGCGCAGGTCGTGGAAGCAGGGGTGACGTGGAACTACACGACGTGGCTGAACATCGCGTTCCTGGTGCTCGCCGCGGCACTGGTCAGCCGCTTCGTCCGCAGCGGCGGCTTGCCCATGCTGAGGATGATGGGTGGCGCCCCCGACCAGGAGCACCACCACTGACTACCGGAACCGCCTCAGGCGCAAGGAATTGCTGACCACGAACACAGAGCTGAACGCCATCGCCGCGCCCGCGATCATCGGGTTCAGCAGCCCCGCCGCCGCGAGCGGCAGCGCCGCCACGTTGTAGGCGAAGGCCCAGAACAGGTTTCCCTTGATCGTCGCCAGCGTGCGCCGGGACAGGCGGATCGCGTCGGCTGCCGCACGCAGGTCGCCGCGCACCAGCGTGAGGTCCCCGGCCTCGATCGCGACGTCCGTGCCCGTGCCCATCGACAGGCCCAGGTCGGCCTGCGCGAGCGCGGCCGCGTCGTTCACACCGTCGCCAACCATCGCCACGCGGTGCCCCTCGTCCTGCAGGCGCTTGACCACGTCGACCTTGTCGGCGGGCAGCACCTCGGCGATCACCTCGTCGACGCCGACCTCGCGCGCGACCTCCCTGGCGACCGCCTCGTTGTCCCCCGTCAGCAGCACCGGCCGCAGCCCCAGCTCACGGAACCGCGTGATGGCCTCGGCGGACGTCGGTTTGACGGTGTCCGCGACCGCGAGCACCGCGCGCGCCTGCCCGCCCCAGCCGACGACCACAGCCGTCCGCCCCCGCTCCTCGGCGGCCGCTTTCGCCTCGGCAAGCTCACCCAGTTCCCCGAACAAGGCGGCCCGCCCCACGACGACCTCGCGGCCGTCGACGACCCCGCGCACGCCGAGCCCTTCGACGTTGCCGAACTCGGTGAGTTCGCCCAGTTCCGGCGCCGCCGCGGCGATCGCCTTGGCGATGGGGTGCTCGGAAGCGCTTTCCAGGGTGCCCGCCAGCCGCAACACCTCGGCCCGGTCCACGCCGGGGGCGAGGTGCACGTCGACCAGCGCCATCCGGCCCGTGGTCACCGTGCCCGTCTTGTCGAGGACGATCGTGTCGATCCGGCGGGTGCTCTCCAGCACCTCCGGGCCCTTGATCAGGATGCCCAGCTGCGCGCCACGGCCCGTGCCGACGAGCAGCGCTGTCGGCGTCGCCAGGCCCAGCGCACACGGGCAGGCGATGATCAGCACCGCGACCGCCGCGGTGAAGGCGGCGGACGGCGCGCCGCCCGCGATCAGCCACCCGACGAGCGTGACCAGCGACAGCCCCAGCACGATCGGCACGAACACCCCGGCGACGCGGTCCGCCAGCCGCTGGACCTGCGCTTTCCCGGTCTGCGCGGCCTCGACGAGCTTCGCCATCTGCGCCAGCTGCGTGTCCCCGCCGACGCGCGTCGCCCGCACCACCAGCCGGCCGCCGGCGTTGACCGTCGCCCCCACGACGGGGTCGCCCGGCCCGACCTCCACCGGCACGGACTCGCCCGTCAGCATGCTCGCGTCGACCGCGGAGGAACCGTCCTCCACCACGCCGTCGGTCGCGATCTTCTCGCCGGGACGGACGACGAACCGGTCACCGGCGGACAGCTGCGCGGCGGGGATCCTGACCTCGGTCCCGTCCCGCAGCACGGCGACGTCCTTCACGCCGAGTTCGAGCAGCGCACGCAACGCCGCGCCCGCCCGCCGCTTGGACCGCGCCTCGAAGTAGCGGCCGGCCAGCAGGAACGCGGTCACCCCGGTGGCGACCTCGAAGTACACGGCGTCCCCGCCGGAGCGACCGATCGTCAGCTCGAACGGGTGCCGCATGCCGATCGTCCCGGCGTCCCCGAAGACGAGCGCGTACAGCGACCACAGGAACGCGGCGAGCGTGCCGACGGAGATCAACGTGTCCATCGTGGCGGCGCCGTGCCGCAGGTTCGTCCACGCGGCGCGGTGGAACGGCCACGCGGCCCACGTGATCACCGGGGCCGCCAGCGCCGGCGACACCCACTGCCAGTAGTCGAACTGCAGCGCCGGAGCCATCGCGAGCACGATCACCGGCACGGCGAGCACCGCGGACACGACCAGCCGGTGCCGCAGCGGGCGCACGGGGTCGGGCTCCTCGGTCTCCGGCCGCGGCAACGTGGCGGTGTAGCCCGCGGCCTCGACGGTCTCGACCAGGCGCTGCGGGTCCACGTCCGCCGGGAAGGTCACGTCGGCCTTCTCGGTGGCGTAGTTGACCGTGGCGGTGACCCCGTCGAGCTTGTTCAGCTTCTTCTCCACCCGCATCGCGCAGGACGCACACGTCATCCCGCCGATCACGAGCTCGAGCCGCTCCGCCGTGCCGGGCATGTCAGGCGACCTGGTACCCGGCCTCGTCGACGGCGGCGCGGACCGCGGCGTCATCGAGCGGGCGCTCGCTGACGATGGTGAGCGCCCCGGTGGGCAGGTCGACGGCGACGGACTCGACGCCCTCGATCCTGCCGACCTCCTCGCTGACCGCCTTGACGCAGTGGGCGCAGGTCATCCCCGTGACGGTGTAGCTGGTCTCAGTCATACCGCCGACTTTACCCCCTACCCGTATCGGGGACACCTTCACTCGGTGGGCAGCGCCCAGCGCTCCTCGATCCGCCCGACGCGCCACACCAGCACCGCGACGGCCCACGTCACCAGGAACAACCCGACTATCACGAAGCCCACGTAGTCGAGGTTCAGGTTGGCGATCGCCGCGAGCGGCCCCGTGGTGATGTCCAGCCGTTCGGCGAGCACGCTGATCAGCTCGATCACCCCGATCAGCAGGGCGACCACCACGGACAACGCGGTGACCGTGATGTTGTAGAAGATCTTGCGCACCGGCTGCGCGAACGCCCAGTCGTAGGCGCGGTGCATGAACACCCCGTCCGCCGCGTCGAACAACGTCATCCCGGCCGCGAACAGCACCGGCAGCACGAGGATCGCGTACCACGGCAGGGAGAACGCGGCCGCTCCCCCGGCCAGCACCAGCAGGCCGACCTCGGTGGCGGTGTCGAACCCGAGCCCGAACAGCACGCCGACGGGGTAGATGTGCCACGGCTTGCGCACACCCGCCGTCGTGCGGCTCAGCACGCGGTTGAGCAGCCCGCGCTTGTTCAGCTGCTCCTCCAGCTGCGCCTCCGTGAACCTCCCCTCCCGCATGCCGCGGAACACCTTGAGGATCCCGGCGAGCACGACCAGGTTGACCAGCCCGAGCAGGCACAGGAACACGCCGGACACCGACACCCCGATCACCCCGGTGATCTGGTGCAGCGTCGACGAATCGTCCTCGACCTGCCCGGCCAGCGCGCGCACGCCGAGCGACAACAGCAGGCACAGCCCGAAGACGATCGTCGAATGCCCGAGCGAGAACCAGAACCCCACGGTCAGCGGGCGCTGCCCGTCGGCGATCAGCTTCCGCGTGGTGTTGTCGATCGCCGCGATGTGGTCGGCGTCGAACGCGTGCCGCATGCCCAGGGTGAACGCGGTGACGCCGAGCCCGATGCCGAACACCTGCGCGTTCCCGATCTGGTAGTGCTCGGGCACGACGAACAGGGTCAGCACCCCCCAGCCCACCGCGTTGAGCACCACCACGAACACCGCCATGGCGGCCACGGCCGCCCAGTCGCGCCTGATCACACCTGACAGAGTAATCAGATGAACAGGTAGATCAGGTTTCAGTTCTGTCTCGGGATACGGGGAGCGGGTATCATCGAGCAGAAGCCGAGAACGAAGGTGGGCAGCGAAATGGCGAGCTACAGCGGGGACAAGGACGCCTACCTCAAGCGGCTCCGCCGGATCGAAGGGCAGATCCGGGGGCTGCAGCGGATGGTCGAAGAGGACAAGTACTGCATCGACATCCTCACGCAGGTCTCGGCCGCGACCAAGGCGCTGCAGTCGTTCTCGCTCGAACTGCTCGACGAGCACCTCTCCAGCTGCGTGGTCGACGCGGCGAAGGCGGGCGGCCGGGAGGCCGAGATCAAGGTGCGCGAGGCATCGGACGCCATCGCGCGCCTCGTCAAGTCCTGAAGAAGCCCCCAGCCCCAACCCGCCCCCCACTGTCACACCCCCTCCCTAGTATCGAACCCATGTTCGAACAACCACCCCGAGGGGGCTCATCCACCAGGCACCGGCGCACCCCGCCGGTAGACGCGCCTGCTCTCGATCGAACCGTCCCGCCGCTGGATCTGCAGCAGGCTGGGCCGGTCCCGCCGCGCCAGCCCGGCGGCGGCTCGCACCGCCTCGCGCTTGCGCCCGTGATGCGAGACGACCTGCCCCATCCGTCGCACGTCCCAGCTGCCCAGCAGGGGCGAAACCCAGTAGACGGTGCACTTCATGACACAATTCCTCCCCCAGGAGAGTTGCAGAGGTGCAACAATGTTCCCGACAAGCAAAAGTGTCTCACACCCGCAACCCCGTTTCAACCGCGCAAGGATAGCCCACAAGAAGGAAGTCCAAGATGCCCGGAAGGCTCGACGCACCCAGGTTGTACGCGGCGCTGGACGCGCAGCGGGAGGCCAGAGGCCTGTCGTGGCGCCAGCTCGCGGCCGAGGCCGGGGTGAGCCCGTCACTGGTCAGCAGGATGGGCAACGGGCACCGGCCGGACCTCGACGGGTTCATCGCGCTGGTGCAGTGGCTCGGGATGCCGGCGGAGACGTTCATGGTGTGGCCGGAGGGCGCGCGGGAGAAGCGGGCCAGGCCGTCACTGGAGGCTCAGCTGGCGCCACTGCTGCGCGCGGAGGAGGAGCTCAGCGAGGCCGACCAGCAGCACGTGCTGGACGTCGTCGGCATCACGTTGAGGCACATGAGGGCTCGCCACAAGGGAGGCTGAAAGTGGCACTGCGGCGCGGTTTCAAGAAGGAGGCCAGGGCCATCACCCTGGAGGTGCGGCAGGAGCTGGGCATCGGGCTGCTCGACCCGCTGGACCCGTACGAGCTGGCGAAGCTGTACGGCGTCGAAACCTTCGACCTGACCAACCCGGTGCTGCCGCCGGAATCGGTGCGGTACCTGACGGAGGTGCGGCCGCACGTGTTCTCCGCGGCGCTCGTGCCGCTGCAGCCGAGCGGCGTGGTGATCATCGAGAACCACGTGCAGCCGTGGCGGCGGCGGCGCTCGACGATGGCGCACGAGATGGCGCACGTGCTGCTGGAGCACCCGTTCGGCCCGATGCTGGCGGACGAGAACGGCTGCCGGTCGGCGGTGCGGTGGCTGGAGGAGGAGGCGGCGGAGCTGTCCGGCGAGCTGCTGGTGCCGACGGACGCCGCGCGGATCGCCGCGTTCCGCGGGTGGTCGGACCATTCGGTGGCGAACCGGTTCCAGGTGAGCACGGCGATGGCCCGGTGGCGGATGAACGTCACGGGCGCGCGCCGGGTCGCCTGCCGCTGGCGGGAGAGCGTCAGGAGGGAGGGACTCGCGGCGGCGCGGTGATCCACAGCGTTGCCCACACCTGGGGACAACTCGCCGTCCGTCCACAGGGGACAGAGTGGATCTCCTTGCGCGCCAGGGAGATCACTCGCCCCCGCTGCCGAACAGCTCCTCGGCGGCCCGCGCCCGCAACCGCTCGAGCCGCGTGATCTGGCTGCGCCCGCCGGCGATCAGCTCGTCGAGCCGGTCGGCGTCGAGCCGCGCGTCGACGGCGGCGCGGACGCGGAGGGTGCGCCACCCGGCGACCTTGCCCTCGACACCGAGCCGCATCGCCTCGAGCTCGACGAGCCTGCTGAGCGGGGAGCGCCGCACCACGCGCCCGTTGAGCTTGAGGCGGCCCACCTTCTCCGCGAGCCGGCCCGTCCACATCTCCACGCGCCGCACGGGCTCACCCAGCGCGGCCATGATCTCCAGCAAGGCGGCCCGGTCCTGCTCGATCTCCTCGGCGAGCCGCTCGAGCTTGCCGTTGCCGGCCCACTCGCCCTCGCTGCGGGCGAGCCGTCTGGCCAGGTCCACCCCCGCCATCGCGCCGGCAAGGTGATCGTTGAGATAGATCCCGAGCAGCGTGCGAGTCATACGCGAGGAAGTACCCATCCGCCAGGACCGCCAATCCCCGAGCCAGCAGTGCCGCGCCCACCCTAACCAGGCGAGATACCGGAGACCAGGGGTTTTCGGTAGTACGTGGTACAAGCGAGGGGTGAACCTTGCTGAGGAACGGCGCCTGAGACAACGCGTCATGGATCTGCTGCAGGAAGCGGTCGAGGCTTCTCCCGACGGGAGCCTGACCCGCGACGAGCTCACGCGCTTCGAGGTGGACGGGCAGCATCTGAGCCTGTTGGACCGCAACCGGGGCATCCGCAACCCGAAGGATCTGCTCGCCACCCTGTCGATCATGTCGTCGGACGTCAGCTCCTACCAAGACGGCCCGCAGGAGAACGGGCTTTACAGCTACGCCTACCGATCGGGCACCGAGTTCGGCGACAACACCAAGCTCCGCCGGGCGTACGAACTCGAGTTGCCGATCATCTTCCTGGCGAAGATCACCACCGGCAGGTACGTCCCCGCCTTCCCCGCCTACGTCGTGGCCGACGAGCGGGCCATGCAGCGGTTCTACATCTCGTTCGATCCGGACCTGCGGCTCGACGACACCAAGCAGGATCTGACGGACGCGGAGAAGCGGTATTCCCGGCGGGTGGCCCGACAGCGCCTGCACCAGCCCGCCTTCCGAGCCACCGTTCTGCGCGCGTACGAGACGCGGTGTGCCGCTTGCGACCTGCCCTACCGCAACCTGCTCGACGCGGCGCACATCATCGCGGACGGGGAGGACGACGGGGCGCCCGTGATCTCCAATGGTTTGAGCCTCTGCAAGCTCCACCACGCGGCGTACGACAACGAGCAACTCGGCATCTCGCCTGACTACACCATCCACATCGCGCGGGTCGTGCTCGAAGACGAAGGCGGGCCGATGCTGCAGTACGGCCTGCAGAAGCTGCACGAGCAGCAGATCCGGCTGCCCCACTCCCGCAACGATCGCCCCGATCCCGACCGGCTCCAACGACGCTTCGAGCGCTTCCTCAAGTCCGGTTGATCTCCACCGATGAGTTCTCGGCCGTTCCCAGGTCCATACCTGCGAGAGTCGAAAGTGGAGGCGTGCATGAGTGTCGAACCGGAGATCGTGGTCGCGGAGCCCGTGGTGACGGCGGTGATCCGTCGTGAGCTGCCACTCGCTGAGCTGTCGGGCTTCTTCGACAGCGCTTTCCAGGCGTTGCCCGCGACGATCGCCGCCCAGGGGATCGAGATCGCAGGGCCTGCGTTCGCGCTGTACCGGTCGTTCACGCCGGAGCGCGTGGATGTCGAGATCGGCTTTGCCACGGATCGGCCGGTCGAACCGAACGGAGAGGTGACACCGGGCAAGCTCCCGGGCGGCCGCATCGCTCGCCTGGTCCACGTCGGCGGCTACGACGGTCTGCCCGAATCGTGGCAGCGCCTCCACTCGTGGCTGGGCGCCCAGAAGCTGCGCCCCGGCTCGCTGTGGTGGGAGGTCTACGCGACGAAGCCCTCGCCGGAGATGGACCCGGCCGAACTCCGCACGGAGCTGTACCTGCCGCTGGAGGACTGACGCCGGGCGGCCGAAGTCACCGACGCCAGCGCTCCACGTCGTGCCCCTCGGCAAGCCAGCGTCACGAGGCAAAGCTGGCGATAAGTTGGCAACCCCGCCGCAACCCCACCCCCACAGCAAGACCCCAGACAGCACGAGACCCCCTGTCACCAGGGGGTCTCGTGGTCTTGCTGTCTCAACCAGACGCGCGCCCGAAGGGATTCGAACCCCTAACCTTCTGATCCGTAGTCAGATGCTCTATCCGTTGAGCTACGGGCGCTTGTTCAGTTATTAACTTAGCATCCGGCGAACCGGCGCTGAGCGGAGGCTCCGGGATTTGAACCCGGGAGGGGGGGTTACCCCCAACCGCATTAGCAGTGCGGCGCCATAGACCAGACTAGGCGAAGCCTCCCGGATCAACGACCACTGCCTGGATAGAGTACACATCCCCCGAAGCCGGGGAAACAGCACCCCCTCGCCCGCCCAACAACCGCCCTGAGCAGCGAAAACAGGTGAGCGAGCGCAAGAACTGCTGTAACTTGCACCACAGCCGCCCCAGCACCCCCGTCACCGCTGCAGCAAGCGTCGCAGCCAGCGGGAACGGCCGCCCAGCCCCTCGGCCTCGAACACCGCCACGCCGACCCTCGGCAGCTCACGCACGCCCGGGTAGACCAGGAACCGCGGCACCCAGTTCGGCTGGAACTTCGCGTTGAACCGGTACAGCGTCTCGATCTGGATCCACTTCGAGGCCCAGCCCAGCACCTTCGCCGAGACGCGCGCCACCGGGCCCGCACCGATCCGGCGCCCCTCCTCCAGCAGCTTCCGGAACGCCGCGAAGTTCAGCGAGACATATCTCACCCCCTGCTCGGGCGCCCTCAGCAGCAGCTCGGAGATCATCAGCTCGTTCACACCGTTGTCGGCGCTGCGGTCGCGGCGCATGACGTCCAGCGACAGCCCCTGCGTCCCCCACGGCACGAACTGCAGCAGCCCCCGCACCCGGCCCCCCTGCTCGGCCGTCACGACCACCGAACCCGGATCCCCCATGCGCCCCAGCGCCATCGAGAACCCGCGCTCGGTGTCGCTGCCCCGCCAGTTCGCCGCGAGCGACTCCAGCTCCCGCAGCTCCTCGGCGCTCAGCTCCTCCGTCCGGCGCACCCGCACCTCGTACCCGGCCCGCTTCGTCCGCGACACCGCCTGCCGCACCCCGCGCATGACGCGGCCCTCCAGCGTGAACGTCGCAGCGTCGACGACCGCCTCGTCACCGATCTCCAGCACGTCCAGGTCGTAGCGCGCCCAGACCGTCGCCCCCAGCTCGGAACAGCCCATCGCCGCGGGCACCCAGCCGTGCCGCCGGCACACCTCCAGGAACTCCTCGATCGCCCCCGGCCAGGCTTCGCTGTCCCCCAGCGGATCGGCCGACGCGACCGCCGCACCGGCGATCACGCGGTACGTCACCGCCGCCTTCCCCGTCTTCGAGAAGACCACGAACTTGTCGTCGCGCAGCGCGAAGTAGCCCAGCGAGTCCCGCTCGCCGTGCTGGTCGAGCAGCTCCTTCAGCCGCGCCTTCTCCGCCTCCGACGTGTGCGGCGCCGGCTCCGCCGAGCGCAGCAGGAAATAGGCCGCGACCAGCACCG
Organism: Amycolatopsis sacchari; assembly: GCF_900114035.1. GTDB lineage: Bacteria > Actinomycetota > Actinomycetes > Mycobacteriales > Pseudonocardiaceae > Amycolatopsis_E > Amycolatopsis_E sacchari. The sequence continues at coordinate 124,218 of NZ_FORP01000010.1, forward strand.
CGCCGAGCCCGAACAACAACCCCACCGACGTGGTGAGGTCGTCCATCCACGTGACGCGGAACACCGCCGGGCCGCTCACGCCGATCAACGCCAGCGCCGCGTCGGCGAGCCTGCCCTGCCAGTCCAGCGGCTCCACGAACGCCCGCGGGGCGAACGACAGCAGCGCGAAGTTGATCAGCAACCCGGCCAGCGCCAGCTGCAGGAACACCCGCACCGCCCGCCACCGCCCGGTCACCGGATCGGGCAGCGCGATGAAGTGCCGCCGGTTCGCCAGCAACGCCACCGCCAGCGCGACCGACACCAGCCCCGCACCGAACACGTGGCGCAACCCCAGGTGCGACAACGCCAGCAGCACGCTCGCCGCGAGCGCCAGCTGCCACGCCCGGCGCTTGCGCCGCCGCAGACCCGACGCGAGCAGGATCAACAGCACACCGGTGACCAGCACGACCGCGGCCGCGGCCGTCGTCGCGTCCTGCGGCAACTCCAGCCACTCGGCGACGTGCCCGCGCAACCCCCTGCGCCCGGCGGGCAGCACCACCGACAGCACCGCGACCAGCCCGACGAGCCGCGTCGTCGACGTGATCGCGGCGACCGACGCGGCCCCGGTCAGGCGCCACAGCGCCGGCGACACGTGTCGTTCGCCCGCCAACGGCCTCCCCACCAACCCGCTCCCCTCCTGCTGCCTACCCCCTGGCCAGCTCCACGAACGGCCCCAACGCGTCCGGGTTGGCCAGCGCGTCGCGGCTCACCGCTCTGTCGAGTGGCATCCCGGCCAGGATCCGCTTGACCGGGACCTCACACTTCTTACCGTTGAGCGTCCTCGGCACCGCGGCCACCTCGATGAACCGGTCCGGCACGTGCCTCGGCGACAACTCCGCCCGCAGCGCCTTCCGCAGCGCGGGCTCGACGTCGGCGAGCACCGCGCCCTCCGCCAACACCACGAAACACAGCAGCTCACCGTTGGTATTCCCGACGCTGGTGGTGTCGATCACGAGGGAGTCGGCGATCTCGTCGAAGCCCTCGACGACGCGGTAGAACTCGGCCGTGCCCATCCGCACCCCGCCGCGGTTGAGCGTCGAGTCGCTGCGGCCGTAGATCACGGCGGACCCGCGCTCGGTGATCCGGATCCAGTCCCCGTGCCGCCACGCGCCCGGGTAGTAGTCGAAGTACGCGTCACGCAGCCGCGAGCCGTCCGGGTCGTTCCAGAAGTACACCGGCATCGACGGCATCGGCTGCGTCACCACGAGCTCGCCGACCTCCTCGACGACCTCGTTCCCGTCGTCGTCGTACGCGGCCACGGCGGCACCGAGCGCACGGCACGACAGCTCGCCCAGCCACACCGGCACGTCCGGCGCCGCGCACACGAAGGCCGCGCACAGGTCGGTACCGCCCGACACGGAGCAGATCTGGATGCTCGCGCCGACCTTCTCGGCGATCCACCGGAAGCCCTCGACGCTCAGCGGCGCACCCGTCGACCCGATGGCGCGCAACGACGACAGGTCGTACTCCGCGCCCGGTTCCAGCCGCGCCTTGAGGCAGCTCTGCACGAACGGCGCCGACGTGCCGAAGTACGTGATCCGCTCCCGCTCCGCGAGGCGCCACAGCGCACCGAGGTCCGGGTGGCCGGGGCTGCCGTCGAACAACACGATCGTCGTGCCCACCAGCAGCCCGCCGATGAGGAAATTCCACATCATCCAGCCGGTCGTGGTGAACCAGAAGAACCGGTCGCCGGGGCCGAGATCGCTCTGCACGGCCAGCGCCTTGAGGTGTTCGAGGACGATGCCGCCGTGCCCGTGCACGATGCCCTTGGGCAGGCCGGTGGTGCCGGAGGAGTAGAGGACCCACAGCGGGTGGTCGAACGGGACGGCCTCGAACTCCAGCTCCGCCCCGGCGTGCTCGCGCAGCTGCTCGTCCCAGTCGAGCGCGCCGTCGAGCTCGCCGCTGCCCGCGTAGCCGATGAGGACGGTCGCGGAGAGGGACGGGATTTCCCGGCGCAGCTGCTCCACCGTCGGCCGCACGTCGAACGACCGTCCGTTGTAGACATAGCCGTTGACGGCGATGAGCACCTTGGGCTCGATCTGGGCGAAGCGTTCCGTGACCGCGCGGACGCCGAAGTCGGGCGAGCAGGACGACCAGACCGCGCCGAGGCTCGCCGTGGCGAGGAACGCCACGAGCGTCTGCGGGCAGTTCGGCGCGAGCGCGACCACCCGGTCGCCCCTGCCGACGCCGAGCGCGACGAGCGCGGCCCGCGCCGCGGCGACCTGGCTCCGCAGCTCTCCGTAGGTCAGCCGCGCGCCGGCGCCGTCCTCCCGGGAGAAGATCACGGCGAGCTCGTCGTCCGCCTTCGTCGCGCCGGCCACGCCGGGCGTCAGCGCGTGCTCGGCGTAGTTCAGCGTGCCGCCGGGGAACCACGTGGCGCCCGGCATGTCCGCGCCGTCGAGCACCGACCTCGGCCGGTCGTGCCACCGCAGCGCCAGGAACTCCGCGAGGCCGCCCCAGAAACCGGCCAGGTCGGAGACCGAGTACCGCCACAGCTCGTCGTAGTCCGCCACCCGCACGCCTCGCTGGCTCGCCAGCCACTCGCGGAAGGCCTGGATCCTGCTGCCCGCGACCTGGTCAGGAGCGGGGCGCCACAGCACTTCGGGGATGTCAGCGTCGTTGGTCACACGCCGACTTTACGTCAGCGGAGGTGCGCGTCGAACCAGTTCAGCGTGCGCTGCCACGCCTCGACGGCGGCCTTCGGATCGGCGTCGAACCGGTGGTTCGCGCCGGGGTAGCGCACGACGTCGGTGACCACACCGGACGCGGCCGCGGCGTCCCGCAGCTGCTCCACCTCGGCCGCGGCGGGCTCGTCGCCCGCGTCGCCGAAGATCCCCAGCCACGGGCTGCTCAGCTTGCGCGCGCTCGCGACGAGGTCGCTGCCGCCCTGCCCGCCGACGCTGACGGCCGCGCCCAGCTTCCGGTTGGCGGCGACGACGAGCGCCGCGGTGCCGCCGAGGTCGAACCCGACGACGCCGATGAGGTCGGCCTGCACCCCGTGGTCGACGAGCCAGGCCAGCGCGATGTCGGTGGCGGCGAGGATGTCCTCCTGCTCCGGGTCGCCCTTCAGGTGCGGCGCGACGGCCAGCCAGCCCTCGGTCGCGAGACTGCCGATCAGCAGGCGCACACCCGCGGTGATGCCCTCGGCCTCGTGCAGTACGACCAGCCCGCCCCGCACGGCGTTCTCCGGCTCGGCGTAGGTCAGCTCGATCGCGCGACCGTCGTCACGCTCGTAGTGCTCGGTGTGCGTCTGCGTCATCTCCCTACTCAACCACCTGAGAGTGAACAGAAGTCAACATGAACTTGGTCGGAACTCACGGGTTACGGTGACAGCAGCCGCTTTTCGCCCAGAAGGAGCATCGCAATGCCCGTCCAGCCCCGCGCCGATCTCGTTTCCCTCCCCGACTACGTCGCGGGCCGGACCGTGCCGGGAGCGATCAAGCTGTCCAGCAACGAGGTGCCCGACGGGCCGCTGCCGAGCGTGGCGCGGGCGATCGCCGAGGCCGCCACGGGCCTCAACCGCTACCCGGACCCGAGCATCGGCAAGCTCGCCGCGCGGCTGGCGGCGAAGGTCGGCCTCCCCGTCGAGCGGGTCGCCGTGGGCTGTGGCTCGGTTTCCCTGTGCCACCAGCTGATGCACGCGATGTGCGCGCCGGGCGACGAGGTCGTCTACGCCTGGCGGTCGTTCGAGACGTACCCCATCGCCAGCCAGATCGCGCTCGCCGAGCAGGTGAAGGTGCCGCTGGACGCCAACCACACGCACGACCTCGACGCGATGGCCGCCGCCGTCACGCCGCGGACGAAGGTCGTCATCGTCTGCAACCCCAACAACCCCACGGGCACCGCGAACCGGCGCGCGGAGCTGGACCGCTTCCTCGACCGCGTCCCGTCGGACGTGCTCGTCGTGCTCGACGAGGCGTACCGCGAGTTCGTCACGGACCCCGAGGTGCCGGACGGGCTGGACTACGTGCGGGCGCGGGACAACGTCGCCGTGCTGCGCACCTTCTCGAAGGCGTACGGGCTCGCCGGGCTGCGTGTCGGCTACTTCGTCGGGCCGGAGCAGATCGCCGCCGCGATGCGGAAGGTGTACGTGCCCTTCAGCGTCAACTCGCTCGCGCAGATCGCCGCGATGGCGTCGCTCGACGCGGAGCCGGAGCTGCTGGCCCGGTGCGGGACGATCGTCGCCGAACGCGAGCGCGTGCGGGCCGCACTCCTCGACGCGGGCTACGAAGTGCCTGACACGCAAGCGAACTTCGTGTGGCTGCCGCTCGGCGACGCCGCGCTGGACTTCTCCGAGCACACGCTCGCGAACAAGGTCGTGGTGCGGGCGTTCGCCGGTGACGGCGTGCGCGTGACCATCGGCCGCCCCGAGGAGAACGACCTGTTCCTGCACGCCGCCCGCAGCTACCGCAGGACCAGCTGAACGATCGCGGCGAGTCCGACCACGACGATCACGGCCCGCAGCACGGCGGGCGGCAGGCGCCTGCCGATCTTGGCGCCGAGCTGCCCGCCGAGCGTGGAGCCGACCGCGAGCAGCGCCACCACCGGCCAGCTGATGGGCGCGACGAACGCGTAGATGGCCCCCGCCACCACGTTCACGACGGCGGCGAGCACGTTCTTGATGCCGTTGAGCCGTTGCAGCGGATCGGTGAGCAGCATGCCCATGATGCCCATCAGCATCACGCCCTGCGCGGCGGTGAAGTACCCGCCGTACACGCCGACGAGGAAGATCAGGAACAGCAGCAGCGGTGTGGTCTGCGGCACCTCGCCCGAGCCGCGCTCGCGCCGCTTCGCGACCCACGTCGACACCTTCGGCTGCACGATCACCAGCACCACCGCGAGCCCGACGAGCACGGGCACGACGGTCTCGAAAGCGTTGGGCGGCAAGGACAACAACAGCACCGTGCCGCAGCACGCGCCGAGGAACGACGGCACCGCGTACCGCACGATCCGCCACTTCTGGCCGGCCAGCTCGTGCCGGTACCCCACCGCGGCGCTGATCGTGCCCGGCGCGAGCCCGATCGCGTTCGACGTCGTCGCCGTCACCGGCGGGTAGCCCAGCGCCACCAGCACCGGGAACGTCACGAGCGTCCCGGACCCCACCACCGCGTTGATCGCACCCGCCCACACCCCGGCGAGCAGCACCAGGACCCCGTGCCACCAGGTCATCGGGCGAACACGCAGAACTCGTTGCCCTCCGGGTCGGCGAGCACGTCCCACTCGATGTCCTCGTCCCGCGCCCTGACCAGCGTCGCACCGGCGGCGAGCAGCTCCTCCGCCGAGCCCCACACGTCCAGGTGCATCCGGTTCTTCACGGTTTTGCGCTCGGGCACGGGGTTGATCCAGATGAGCGGGCCGCGGCCCGCGGGGTCCTCGATGGGCACCGGCGACGCGGGGTCGCCGTCCGGGTCGTGCCGCCGGTAACCGAGGGCCGCGCACCACCAGTCCGCGAGCGCCTGGTGATCGTTCGCGTCGAGGCACAGATCCTTGAACTCAGCCGCCATACCCCCATCGAACAGCACGTTTTGCCCTGCTCGCACCGGGGTACCACCGGGCCATGCAGACGACGACGTTACGACAGCTGGTGACCACCACAGGTCCGTTCACGTCCGTCTACTTCGAGGACTCCCACGACACCGAGGACGCGGCGAAGCAGCTCGAACTCCGGTGGCGGGAGCTACGCGACCAGCTGGCCGCCCAGCACGCCCCCGACGAGTCGCTCGACGCGCTCGAAGCCGCCGTGCGCGACAGCTCGCGCCCCGTCGGCCGCAGCGGGCGCGGGCTCGTCGCCGCCGGGAACGCCGTCGTGGTCGACGAGCAGCTCGACGAGCCGCCCGCCGCGCCCGTCACGCGCGTGTCGGACCTGCCGTACGTCCTCCCGCTGACCCGTTACGCCAAGCCGGGGCTGAAATACGTCGTCGCGACCGTCGACCAGGTCAACGCGACCGTGCGCGCGTACGACGAGCACGGCGGCGAAATCGCCGCTGACGACGTCACCGGCCGCGAACACCCCGTGCACCACGTCCGCGGCGGCGGGACCGCGCAGTACCCGATGCGCCAGCACACCGAAGAGACCATCCGGCGCAACGTCGCCGACGTCGCCGAGGACGTCACCAGGCTGGCCGACCGCATCGGCGCCGAGCTGGTCGTGATCGCCGGCGAGATCCAGGGGCGGCGCGCGGTGTGCGAGGCACTGCCGAAGCGGCTGCGGGAGATCACGCAGGAAGTCACGCACTCCGACGTCGCGAGCGAAGTCGTGCTGACCGCGAAGCAGCGCCGCCTCGACGAGGTGCTGGAACGCTTCCACAACGCCCTCAACAGCGAGAGCGGCCTGGCGGTCGACGGGCTCGAAGCCGTGACGGCCGCGCTGGTCGAGGGCAACGTCGAGACGCTGCTGATCAGCGACCCCCAGGACGCCACCGTGTACGTCGGCGACTCGCCCACCCACATCGCCGTCGCGGAGGCCGAACTGCGCACGATGGGCGCGCGGGAGGTGCGGCAGCGGCGGGCCGACGAGGCGGTCCCGGTGGCCGCCATCGCGGTCGGCGCGGACCTCGTCTACGTTGACAGCGCACTGACGGAAGGCTTCGGCGCGATCCTCCGCCACAACTGATGATCATCAGCGGGCGGAAGTCCCCCGTTCGAGGCATCATGGTGCGCAGCGACATCCGAACTACGGCGAGGTGAAAGTGGCAGACTGGGAACCCCCGCGCCTGCACGCGAACAACGACATCGAGCTGTGGCTCGCTGCCGACCTGGTGCACCTGCCGATCGTGCGGTCCGTGGTGGCGACCATCGCCACCCGCGCCGACTTCGACCTCGACGCCATCGCCGACCTGCGGCTGGCCGTGGACGAGGCGTGCTCGACGTTGATCACGCGGGCGGTCCCCGGCAGCACCATGCGCTGCCGGTTCACCGTGTCCGGTGACGAACTGCGGTTCACCGGGACGGTGCACTCCGACAGCGACAGCTCCCCCAGCACGAAGTCGTTCGGCTGGCGCGTGCTGACGACGCTGACGGACTCCGTCGACAGCCGCGTCACGGCGAACGGGCAGCAAGGGCACCAGGTGGACATCGAGCTCGCCAAGCGGCGGGTCGTGGTCGACCCCTCAGGGGCGGGCGCGTGACCGGCTCCCGAGCCGAGCCAGCGAAGCCCACTTCTTCGAACGAATACGAGCACCTCGCTCCGCTGTTCGAGGAACTCGCGGCGCTGGACAAGGACGACCCCCGGCGGGCCGCGCTGCGGGACGAACTGGTGACCGGGCACCTGCCGCTGGCCGAGCACATCGCGCAACGCTTCTCCGGGCGCGGCGTGGCGAAGGAGGACCTGGTCCAGGTCGCCACGGTCGGGCTGATCAACGCCGTCGACCGGTTCGACGCGAGCCGCGGCTCGGACTTCCTGTCCTTCGCGGTGCCGACGGTGATGGGCGAGGTCCGCAGGCACTTCCGCGACACGGGCTGGCTCGTGCGGGTCCCGAGGCGGCTGAAGGAACTGCACCTGTCGATCTCCGCCGCGAACACCGAGCTCGCGCAGTCGCTGGGCCGCGCCCCGACGCCGAGCGAGATCGCCACGCACCTGGGCATCAGCCAGGACGAGGTGTTCGAGGGCCTGGAGGCGGGCAACGCCTACCACTCGATGTCGCTGGACGAGGTGCTCTCGGGCGACACGGAGAACCTCGCGCTCGGCGACACGCTGGGTGAGGAGGACGCCGCGCTCGAGGGCGTCGAAAACCACGAGGCGCTGCTGCCGCTGATCCAGGAACTGCCGGAGCGGGAACGCAAGATCCTCGGGCTCCGGTTCGTGCACAACATGACGCAGACCCAGATCGCGGAACGCATCGGCGTGTCCCAGATGCACGTCTCACGGCTGCTGGCCAGGACGCTGGAACGGCTGCGCGACGGGCTCACCGAGCAGGACGAGGACTCCGTCTCGCGCTGAGGTGACAACGGTTTCCAGCCGGCCCGGCGGGGGTACACCGCCGATCATGGAGACCGAGGTCGGCTGGCGTGAGCCCATGCTCGCGACGCTGACCCAGCGCCGCTTTTCCAGCGAGGACTGGCTGTTCGAGCGCAAGCTCGACGGCGTGCGCGTGCTCTGTTCGCGCGACGGCGGCCGTCCGACGCTGTGGTCGCGCAACGGTCACGTGCTGAACGACTCCTACCCGGAGCTGGTGGAAGCGCTGACCACGCACGGGGGTCCACGCTTCGTCGCCGACGGGGAGATCGTCGCCTTCGACGGCCCGCAGACCAGTTTCGCGAAGCTGCAGCCCCGCATCCACCTCACCGATCCCGCGCGCATCGCGGAAACCGGTGTGCAGGTCTACTGCTACCTGTTCGACCTCCTCGTGCTGGACCACGCCGACGTCACCGGACTGCCGCTGCGCAAGCGGAAACAGTTGCTGCGCAACGCTTTCGGCTGGGTCGACCCGTTGCGTTACAGCAACCACCGCAACGCCGACGGCGAGCGGTACTTCGACTACGCGTGCTCCCACGGCTGGGAGGGCCTCGTCGCCAAGCGTGCCGACTCCCCCTACCGCGGCGGCCGCGGCTCGGACTGGCTCAAGTTTAAATGCGTGAAGGACCAGGAGTTCGTGGTCGGCGGGTTCACCAAACCGGGCGGTTCCCGCAGCGGTTTCGGTGCGCTGCTCGTCGGCTACTACGACTCCGGGAAGCTGCGGTACGCGGGCAAGGTCGGCACCGGCTACACCGAGACGACGCTGCGGGACCTGGCGGGCACGCTCGGCGAGCTGCGCCGGGACACCTCGCCGTTCGACGAGGTCGTGCCCGAGCGCGGGCCGCGCTGGGTGGAGCCGAAGCTGGTGGTGCAGGTGCGGTTCTCCGAGTGGACGGCCGACGGGAAGCTGCGCCATCCTCGGTTCACCGGGCTGCGCGACGACAAGCCGCCGACGTCGGTCATCCGGGAGGGCTGAGCCATGGCACGGGCGATCTGGAGCGGTGCGATCAACTTCGGGCTGGTGACGGTGCCGGTCGAGCTGTACAGCGCGACCGAGGACCACACCGTGCACTTCCGGCAGTTCGAGCGCGGCACGTCCGACCGGATCCGGTACCGCCGCGTCAACGAGCGCACCGGCAAGGAGGTCGACTTCGGCGACATCGTGAAGGGCTACGACCTCGGCGACGGCGAGTACGTGCTGGTCGAGCAGGAGGAGCTGGACGAGATCGCGCCGGGCCGCTCGCGCTCGATCGACATCGAGGCGTTCGTGGACCTCGACGACATCGACCCGATCTTCTTCCAGAAGAGCTACTGGCTGGCGCCGTCGAAGGAGGAGTTCGGCCGCGCGTACGGGCTGCTGCTGCAGGCGATGGACCGGACGAACAAGGCGGGGATAGCGCGGTTCGTCATGCGCGGCAAGGAACAGATCGCCGCGATCCGCGCGGGCGCGGACGGGGTGCTGATCCTGGACACCCTGCTGTTCGCCGAGGACCTGCGGGATCCGGCGAAGGAGCTGCGGAAGCTGCCGTCGAAGACGGAGGCGCGGGGCCGGGAGCTGGACATGGCGGTCAGCCTCATCGACTCGATGACGGAGGACTGGCAGCCCGAGGACTACCACGACACGTACACCGAGCGCGTGCACAAGCTCATCGACGACAAGAAGGCGGGCCGCAAGGTGTCGGTCGAGGCGCCGCCCGCCGAGCCGACGAAGGTCGTCGATTTGTTCGAGGCCCTGTCGCGCAGTGTCGAAAGCCGCAAGGGCGGGGGCGGCAGGAAGAAGTCCTCCTCACGCAAGCCGAAGGCGCCGGACCTGTCGGGGCTGAGCAAGGCCGAGCTGGACAAGATGGCGCGCGAGCTGGACGTCAAGGGCCGGTCGAAGATGTCGCGGTCGGAGCTGGAGAAGGCGGTCGGCGAGGCGCAGGGCTCGCGCAAACGGGCTTCCTGAATACGATCACGAGGTGCGCCGGTCCACGCGATTCACGAGGTTCCGGGTCGCGCTGCGCACGGCGGTCGGTTTCGCGGTGCTGGGCGTCGGTTCGAGTGTGTGCGGCGCGGCGGCGGTGGCGTTGCTGCTCGTCCTGCAGGGGCTGCCTGCGGACATGGGGGCGCACAACCTGATGTTCGTGCTGGTCGCCGCCGCGTACGTGGCGCTGGCCGTGGTCGTGGGTTCACTGTGGACGGCGCTCCTGCACCGGCGCACCGCGGTCTGGTTCGCCGAGGGCCGCCGTCCGACCCCGGAGGAGGCGGACAGGGCGCTGCGGCTGCCGGTGCACATGGCGCAGGTCAGCGGCACGCTCTGGCTCGGTGGGACGGTGTTGCTGGGCTCGTTGGCGGCCTTGCTGGCGACGTGGCTGTACGCGTACGGCGTGACGCTCACGATCGGGCTGGGTGGCCTGCTCACGGTCGGGTTGATGTACCTCGCGGCGGAGTGGGTGGCGCGGCCGATCCTGACGGTCGCGCTGGAGGTGACGCCGCCGGAGCGGGCGGCGTCGGTCACGGTGTTGTCGAGGCTGGTGCTGACGTGGGGCGTGTCGAGCGGTGTGCCGCTGCTCGGGGTGCTGGTCGTGACGTCGCCGCCGGATCTGGGCCACGCCAACGACCGGGCGACGCTGCTCATGCTGGCGATCGTCGGGTTGCTGTCGGGGGCGGTGGGCACGGGGTTGCTGGCGAGGGCGGTGGCGGCGCCGTTGCGGCGGTTGCGGGTGGCGCTGGAGCAGGTGACGCGGGGGCGGCGGGACGTCGAGGTGCAGGTCGACGACGCCAGTGAGATCGGGCAGCTGCAGGTGTCGGTGAACAGCATGGTCGCCGGGTTGCGGGAGCGGGACCGGATGCGGGACCTGTTCGGCAGGCACGTGGGCGACGACGTGGCGAGGCACGCGCTGGAGCACGGGATCTCGTTGTCGGGTGACGTGCGCGAGGTGACGGCGTTGTTCGTGGACGTGGTGGACTCGACGGCGCTGGCGTACGCGAGTTCGCCGGAGGAGATCGTGCGGAAGCTGAACCGCCTGTTCGGCAGTGTGGTCTCGGTGGTGGATGCCAGGGGTGGCCTGGTGAACAAGTTCCAGGGTGACGCGGCGTTGTGCGTGTTCGGCGCGCCGACCCGGCTGGCCGGCGCGGAGACCCTGGCACTGTCCGCGGCCCGCGCGATCCGGGACGAGGTGCTGGCGGCGGGTGAGCTGGACCTGGGGATCGGGGTGGCGAGCGGGCGCGTGTTCGCGGGGCAGCTGGGTGCCCGCAGCCGCCTGGAGTACACCGTGATCGGCGACGCGGTGAACGAGGCCGCGCGGCTGACCGAGCACGCGAAGAAGGTCCCGGGCCGCATCCTGGCGAGCGAAGCGGTGGTCACCGCGGCGGCAACCGCGGAGCGCGACCAGTGGTCGGCGTACCGGAAGATCCGCCTGAGGGGCCGGGAAATCCCCACCGCCACCTGGACGGCGTAAGCGCTTTCGGGGTCTCGGGGGGTTGTTGCGTGGCACGCGGGTCGGCGTGCCCCGGGTGGCGTGCGGGTCGCCGCGCCTCGGGCTACGCGCGGGTCGGCGTTCCCCGGGTGGCACGCGGGTCGCCACGCCCCGGGTGGCAGGCGGATCGGCGTTCCCCGGGTGGCACGCGGGTCGCCACGCCCCGGGTGGCAGGCGGGTCGGCACGCCTCGGGGGGCGTGAGCGCCGTCCCTGTCGCCGGTCCTTGCCCGGCTCGGCGGCTGCCGCAGGTTCGTGCCGTACCCGTGGCCTCACGGGCGGCCCCACCTCGCCAACGCGAACCCCGGCTCGCTAACCAGCCGCGATGATCCCGAGCTCCCCTGCCGCCGGTCCACCCGGCCGCTGCCGCAGGTTCGTCCCTCACCGGCAGCCTCACCCCACCGATGCGAAACTCGGCTTCCCAGCCAGCCGCCACACCGCCAAAGCTTCCATGCCGCCGAGCCCCCGCTCCCACAGGTTGTCCCTCACCGGCAGCCTCACCCCACCGATGCGAAACTCGGCTTCCCAACCACCCGCCACGGCCCCAGGCAGCCCGGCAGACTCACCGCGCCCCGTCGCGGTCGCCCGCACCGCGGTCAGCCCGGCTTCACATCCGGCCAGGTCAGCAGCGTGGATCCCCAGGTGAGCCCCGCCCCGAAGGCCGTCATGAGCACCCGGTGCCCCGGCCGCAGGCTGCCGTCCTCGCACGCGTCCGCAAGAGCGAGCGGGATCGAAGCCGCGCTGGTGTTCCCGGTGCGGGCGATGTTCGCCACCACCCGGTCCTCGGGCAGCCCGAGCTGCTTGGCGGTCGCCTGCAGGATGCGCAGGTTCGCCTGGTGCCCGACGAAGCGGTCCACGTCGGCCACATCCTGCCCCGCCCGCTCCAGCACCGTCCGCGCCGACTCCGCCATGCGGGCACAGGCGTGGCGGAACACCGTCGTGCCCTGCATGGTCAGGAAGTAGTCGTGCGGCTCCGCGGACACCCGCTGCCGCGCCCCGCCCGCGGGCACGATCAGCAGGTCGGCGAGTTCTCCGTCACTGTGCAGGTCGATCGGACCGAGCGCGCCGGGCTCATCCGCGTCACCCGCGCGCAGCACCACCGCGCCGGCCCCGTCCCCGAAGATCGGCAGGGTGCTCCGGTCCTCCGGGTCGCACAGCCGGCTGAAGACGTCGGCGCCGATGACCAGCACCCGGTTGGCGATGCCCCCCGCGATCAGCCCGCCCGCCGTCGCGAGCGCGTACAGGAAGCCGCTGCACACGGCGTTCACGTCGAACGCGGCGATCCCGCTGAGGCCCAGCCCGGACGCCACCTGCGGAGCACTGGCGGGACACAGCTGATCGGCTGTCGAGGTGGCCAGCACGAGTGCGTCCACGACGTCGGAACCCGCGCTGCGGAGGGCGTTCCCTCCCGCCTGTACCGCCAGGTCCACTGTGGACGTGTCGGCGTCGGCGATCCGCCGTTCTCGGATCCCGGTGCGGGTGCGGATCCACTCATCGGAGGTGTCGAGGCTCCGCGAGAGCTCGTCGTTGTCCACCACTCGTGGGGGCAGCCAGGCGCCCAGCCCGGCGACGACCGCGGAATGCCCCTTCTGCATGTTTCACTTGTAGGGCCTACCACTCGGTAGACCGGTGAGTTGTGTTCCAGGTCACTATCGCGCCGCCCGAAAGGACTACAGGCTGGTAAAGGCGGTGGAACTCCCGGTGGAACAAGCGGTCATTCCTCCACAAAGGACAGAGGCACCGTGACGAGCCCGCCTCGCCCACCTGATCGGCCGCGAGCCGAGGCGGACTTCTCCGAACTTGCGCAATCAGTGCTCTGATCTGCAGTTTCTCGCTAGGATGCGAAGGTGCCTGCTGCCGAACTCGACCCCCTGGACCAAGCCATCCTCAGCAGGCTGCAGGTGGATTGCCGCACGATCGCCGAGTCCATCGGCGCTCAGGTCGGCCTGTCCACCGCAGCTGTACAGCGCCGGATCAAGCGGCTGCGGGCGACAGGGGTGATCGCCAAGGAGGTGGCGGTCGTCGAGCCCCGCTCGGTCGGCGTGGACATGACGTTCATCGTCGGCGTCGAGATGGAGCGGGAGCGCATCGAGGTGCTCGAGGCGTTCCGCAAGCAGGTGCTGAGCGACCCGGCGGTGCAGCAGTGTTACTACGTGACGGGCTCGGCGGACTTCGTGCTGGTGGTCATGTGCCGGGACATGGCAGAGTTCGAGGAGTTCACCCGCCGGACCTTCTTCGACAACGGTGAGGTGCGCCACTTCACCACCAGCGTCGTGATGGACCGTGTGAAGGTCGGGCTGACGGTTCCCCTGAACGGCGGCTGACCCCAAGCGGGTCACGCGTTACACGTTCGGACCGATTGCACCGGATCGCGTGAAAGTCTTTCACCGGGCATCATCATCGGCGCTCAACGCCATCTCCTGGCTGTCCGATCGGTTCGCGCGTGGCGCGGACCCAGAGCACGAGGAGAGGCACGTGAACACCGAAGCCGTCAACCAGAGTCAGTTCGTCACGCTGAACGGTTCTCCCGCTCCGGTCCTGTCTCGACTGTCCTATGTGGGCACCGAGCCGTTCGCGGTCAACATCGCTTTCCGCACCGAGCGGGGCCGCTGGGTGGAGTGGACCTTCGCCAGGGAACTGCTCGTGCGCGGCCTGTCGGAGCCGGCGGGCCTCGGGGACGTCCGGGTCCGGCCCGATCTGGCGAACGACGACGACCTGCTGATTCTCGAGATCGAGTCACCGGACGGTTACGCTCTGGTGGAGATGGATCGCGAGGACGTCGAGCGTTTCCTGGACGTCTCCGCGGAGATCGTGCCGATCGGCGCCGAGAGCGAGCACTTCGACGTCGACGCGTTCATCGCCGAGATCACGAACGTCTGACCCGCGCCCGGCACGTCGCGGGCTCCTGAGGAGCCGCGACCGTTACCGTCAGCCGCGTGGACTCGGACGAGGCACCGGCATGGCGCGCCCCGACGCGGGGCGAGCACCGTTCACCCGCGGCCGCGGTCGTCGTCGGCACGGTCGCGCTCCAGCTGCTGTTGCCCAACGAGCTGGTGTTGCGCCCCTGGTGGGTGTTGCCGGCCGTCACCGGTCTGCTCGTGATCGCACTGCTGCTCGTCAACCCGGGGCGGGTCAGCAAGCGCACCCCGGTGGAGCGCGGCATCGCGCTGTCCGTGGTGGCCGTGGTGAGCATCGCCAACGCGGCTTCCGCCGTTCAGCTGGTCGACGGCATCATCTCCGGCTCGATCACCAATCGCCCCGGTCCGGTTCTGGCGAGCGCCGCCATCGTCTACTGGACCAATGTCGTCGCCTTCTCCCTCTGGTACTGGGAGTTCGACCGCGGTGGGCCCGGCCAGCGCGCGACCGGCGAGCAAGAGTTCCCGGACTTCCTGTTCCCCCAGATGACGTCACCCGAGTTCGCGGGCCGGAACTGGCGGCCGACCTATCCCGACTACCTCTACCTCTCCTTCACCAACTCGACGGCCTTCAGCCCCACGGACGTGATGCCCCTCCGCCCCTGGGCGAAGCTCACGATGATGGTGCAGTCAGCCATCTCCCTCGTCATAGCCCTCCTCGTGGTCGCCTGGGCGGTCGGCGCCCTCAACTCCTGACCTCTCCGCGCGAAATGCCTTGCCCTATAGCGCACACAGCCCGTATACAACCTGTATGGAATTAGGTGTCGGCCGCTTCCCGGAACCGCCTTACTACGCGGTCATCTTCACCTCACGCTTCCACGACACCGGTGACGACTACGAGCCGACGTCAGAGCGCATGTTGCAGCTGGCCGCAGAGCAACCGGGCTTCCTGGGCGTCGACTCCGCGCGTGGGAACGACGGGCTCGGCATCACGGCCTCGTACTGGCGCGACGAGGAATCGATCGCCGCCTGGCGCTCGCACGCCGAGCACACGCTCGCCCGCCAGACCGGCCGCGAACGGTGGTACGCCGCGTTCGAGGTCCAGGTCGCCCGGGTCGAGCGCAGCTACGGCTTCCGCCGGAACGGGCGGCTTCAGCGGCCGTAGACGTGGAAGTCGTGGCTGCGGTAGACCTGCGTGCCGCCGCTACCCCACGTCCACGGCCCGAACATCCGCTCGAGCTGCTCGCCCAGGCTGTCCACCGGATCCTGCAGCGGACCCGAGTCGGCGTCAGGAAGGTCGGCTCGCTCTTGCACGCTCGGCTTGGCCGGGGTCGTCGTGGTGGTCTTGCTGGTGCGCTTACCGCTCGGGACAACCTGCTTCTGGGAGACGGCCGGCGCCGTGGTCTGGGGCGCCTGAGGAGCAGGAACCACCTCACGGGTAGCAGGCGGCTCAGCCGACGGCTGAACGCTGCTTTGCACCGGCGCGGGAACCGTGCCCACCGCCAGCGCGGGCGTCGGCTCGGGGTCCTGCTGCCCGAACATCCCTCCGCTGACCCAACCCACCACCAGGAACAACGCCGCGGCGCAGGTGAAGGCGAGGTTGCGGCGAACCCGTCGTCCGGCCGGTCGTTGGGGTTCCGTCGCAGCGACCAGTACCGACGGCGTGATCTCCACCGGCTTGGGCTCTTCCGCGGCCGGCGGGGCACTGTGGGCGACGATGCCCGTCCGATCGGCCATCTGAATCGCCGTAACGATGTCACCCGGCCTGCTGCGCAGACCCGCGCGCGCCATCACAATCCTCCAGTGGCACCGTCTGATCAGCTTCGACGCCCGCAGCGGAACCGGCCATCACCCGACGGCAGTTTTCCTTGCTACGCGGCGCGCCCGAAGCTACCAGGGTGATGCCTCACCCAATGACGAAACAGTCTCAGTTTCGTCGATCAAGCAGAAAGTCAACTCTATCGGGTGACGCGAGCTGGGCTCGATCATGCGGAGAGTAACGGCTGGTCGCCCGGTTGCTCTTTGCCTCGATCACCTTCCTTTCCGGCCGCTTTCCCACACCCAGGCAGCGACTGCGACTCGGTTGCGCAACCTGAGCTTCCGCTGCACGTGCATAAGATGCGATTTCACTGTGCCCACGGAGATGGACAACTCCGCGGCGATCTCCAGATTCGTCTTCGCCTCGGCGACGAGTGACGCCACCGCCAGTTCGCGAGCGGTCAGCGGCTCCGTGGGCACCGCCGCTGGCGTCAGGGTCGTGAGGTGCCGGAGGAGCTGGACGGTCACCTCCGGACTGATCAGCACGTCGCCGGAGACCGCGGCACGCACGCCCTCCACGAGCAGTGTTGGGCCAGACCGCTTGAGGAGGAACCCAGCGGCTCCGTTGCGGATCGCGCCGTACACGTACTCGTCGAGTTCGAAGGTCGTGATGACGACGACCCGCAGAGGCTGCTCGACGTCCGGCCCAGCCAGAGCTCTCGTCACCGCGAGGCCGTCGAGCCCGGGCATCCGGACATCCACCAGCACGACGTCCGGCTGCAACACCCGCGCGCGTTCGATCGCCGCCGCGCCGTCCACCGCCTCCCCGATCACCCGCAGGTCCGGTTCGGCCTCCAGAATCCGCCGGAGATTCCGGCGCACCGCCTCCTGATCGTCGGCGATGAGCACCCTGACCCCGGTCATGCCCGCACCGGAATCACCGCACGCACCGCCCAGCCTCCACGTTCGCGGCGTCCGGCTTGGAGCCGCCCACCCAACGCCTCTACTCGTCCTGTCAGCAGCGGCAACCCGGTTCCACCGGAGACCCGCCGACCGAACCGCGGCCGAGCCCGGCGCCCGTCTCCGTCGTCATCCACCGTCACGACCAACTCAGCCCCGCACCGGTGCACCGCTACCCGCACCAGCGCGGCGGAGGACGCATGCCGCCGCACGTTCGTCAGTGCCTCGCGCAGAACCTGTTCGGCTGTCGCGGCAACCTCGGGCGGCACATCGCCAACTCCTTCTTCCGTCAGCAGTTCGACCCGTGCCGAACTCGTTCTCGCGAACCGTTCGACGATCCCGGCGAAGTCGGCGCGTCCATCCCCCTGCGGAAGCGCATGTCGCGACCCGGAAGGCGCGGCAAGAAGCCGGACAGTGCGGTCGAGTGAATCCAGAGCACGGACGCCCGCCTCCTCGATGCGCCGCAACGACGCCACCATTTCGAGCGAGTCGGAGCCGATCCGCGTCGCCTGCGCCTCAAGCACGATCGCCGTCACTTCATGGGCGAGCCAGTCGTGCACCTCCCCGGCAAGCTGCACACGTTGCTCCCGCCTGGCCGCTGCCACCGTGTGCTCGCGCACCTCGTCCAGATGCCGGAGGTACAGCCCGACAGCTGTGGCAGCCGCAGCGAGGACGAACCAGCTGCAAGCCAGGCCGGTCACCTGCGCCGCGTCAGGGGAGGCACGGGGCAGCAACGTGACCCGCAGGGTTGACGAGACGACGGCGACTATGGCCAGCAATGAGCCGATGGCCGCCCGCACCGGGGGCAACACCCGCACCGCTCGCGCGAGGAGCACCAGCATGAAGGCGGTCTCCACCACGAGCCAGGCCAAGGCGCCGCCGTTCGTTGTGCCGCCGGCTGCCGACGTCGCCGTCACCGACGCCACCACCGCAATGCCGAGGCAGGGCTCCAGCCCGCGGCGAGCCCGTGGTTCGAGGCCCACGACGGCCGCCGCGATGACGATCACGGCGGACGCGACGAGCACGTTCGGCACCCGCGGTGATCCCGCGAGAACGACGACCGCTGCGATCGCAAGGATCGCCGAGCACCAGAGCCAGGGCTGCCGAAGCCGCCTCGCACCCTCGCGCGGTGCTGCTTCCTGCCCGGTACCGGGACCCCACGGGCCGCCGAGGCTGAGGGTCGTACCGTCCACATCATCGCTCCTTCCCCATTGGTCGAACCGGGTTCGAGACTGGCGCAGATTCATGTCGAGCACCATCGGCCAAAAGACAGATCTTTTCTGGAACATCGACAGCGAGACACCCGAAAGTGTGTCGAACAGGCTTTCGATATCTGCTACGGTCGTCTTCGAGGCCGCGCAGAGTCATCCGGCCGAATCCGAATCGTCTTCGAACAGGTAGGTTGATCATGTTCTCGTGGTGCCACAAGGTTTTGCACGACTTGCCCCTGGCTCTGCGCAGCGTGCTTTGCGCGCAGCAACAGGAAGCCGCCCGCGGAGCGCACTGCGCCACGCGCGAGGACGGTTACCGGTTCCAGCATGGACTGCCAGGCGACGACATCCTCCGAAGGACACCTGGGGCCAGCAGAACCGGGCCGGGTGCAGGTCTACTTGCGCCAGAGATCGACCTGCCCGCCAAGGCGTCGCGCGCCCCTCCGACAGTGGATCCACAAAGGACAGAGGTTGTGGAGGAACGGGGAGGAGTGCGAGCGGATCTCTTATGCCACGACGGGCGATGACGCAGGTGACGGGCGAGCCTCATCGCGCGGGGAGGCAAGTGCCCAGCATTTTGGCGCTGTTCCACGGGCTTCCGGGGTGGCAGTGAATGGGGCCGACCGGCTCCGCGAGGCGGCCAGTGTGCGCAAGCGGACAGGAAGAAGGTGAAGGTTCTGTGAGACGGTGATGCCCATGGACAGGACTGCGCTGACAGCGGAGGTGTTCGGCGGCCGGATGCCCGCTCGCGCCGGTGACCTCGTGATCGAGTCGCACGGGATCACGCCCGTGCCACTCGGCAACCGGTTCGGCCGGCCGGTGCGCCTGCTCACGGTGTTCTTCGCGCCGAACCTGACGATGACCGCCGTGTTCTCCGGAACACTCGGTGCCGGGCTCGGGCTCGGTTTCGGTACGGGGCTGGTCGCGCTGCTGCTCGGGACGATCCTCGGTGCGATTCCCGTTGCCTACCTGGCGACGTGGGGACCGCGAACCGGCACGGCCCAGCTGCCGCTCGCGCGGCTGCCCTTCCGGGGGACGGTGGTTCTGCCGGGGCTGGTGCAGTGGTTCAACTCGATCGCGTGGGACGCCCTCGTGGGGCTTTTCGGCGGCGACGCGCTCGCTCAGCTGGTCGGGATGCCGTTCTGGCTGGCAGTGGCGATCGTCTTGCTCCTGCAGTGCGCGGTGGGTGTGCTGGGGTACGAGGTGATCCACCGGGTCCAGGCGGTGATGACGGCGATCATCGCGGTCTTCTTCGTCGTGCTGACCGTCAGGTTGCTGAGCGGGCATGCGGTGGTGGTGGACAACAGCGTGTCGGGCGCGGATCTCGTCGGTGCGTTTCTGCTGTTCAGCACGATCGCGCTGAGCCTGTCGATCTCCTGGGCGAGCTACGCCTCGGACTTCAGCAGGTACCTGCCGCCGACGACGTCGCGGTCGCGGGCGTTCCTCTACACGCTCCTCGGAGTGACGCTGTCGTTCGTGTGGGGAGAAGCGCTGGGATTGGCTGCCGGACAGACGCTGAGCGACCAGACCACGGCGGGAATCAGCACGTTGCTCGGCGGCGGAGTCCTCGGCGGAGTGGCCCTGCTGGTGATCGCGTTGACAGCGGTTTCGTCCAACGCGATGAACGACTACAGCGGCTCGCTCGCACTGCAGACCGTGGGCGTCCGGCTGCGGCGTCCCGTTTCGGCGGTGGTGGTGACCGTGATCGCGTTCGCGCTGATCCTGTGGATGCACAGTGGTGACCTGGCCTCGAAGTTCGAGGACGTGTTGCTGGTGATCGGGTACTGGATCCCGCCGTTCGTCGGGGTGGTGGTGATCGACTGGTGGATCCGCACGAAGCGTGGGCGCCGGTTCGACGTGCTCGCCGACGCCGCGAAACCGCAGGCGGGCTGGCCCGCTCTGGTGGCGTTCACGGTCGGTTGTGCCGCTGCGGTGCCGTTCATGAACACGAGCATCTTCACCGGTCCCGTCGCCGCGGCCGCCCATGGCGCTGACCTCGCCTACTACGTCGGGCTGGTGGTTTCGGGAGCGGTGTACTCCCTCCTCCGCGTGCTGGTGCGGTCACGCGGTGGAGCGGAGCTCGGCGAGGGGACGAGCGAACGCGGACAGTGAGACTGAGGGGCTCGGGCTCTCGACAGTCCAGAAGTCCCCGCGGCGGCCGAGCGGGTGGTGGCGAGGAGGAGCCCTGCCACCACCCGCGAGGACCTCACGAGCTGCTGTCAGGGGTTGGGGCCGGTGGCAACCGGACGGTCCGGGTGGTTCGACCACTGGGACCACGACCCGGGGTAGAGGGCGGCCTCGATGCCGGCAACGGCGAGTGCGGCGACCTCGTGCGCCGCGGTCACACCCGAACCGCAGTAGACGGCGACGCGATCACCGTCCGCGCCGAGTGAGCTGAACCGCGCGGCCAGCTCGTCGACCGGGCGGAAGTGTCCGTCGGCCGTCAGGTTCTCGCCGGTGGGGGCGCTCACGGCACCGGGGATGTGGCCGGCCCGGGGATCCACCGGTTCCTGCTCGCCTCGGTAGCGCTCGGCGGCTCGGGCGTCGAGCAGAACGCCGTCGAACTGCCCGGCCTCGTCCATGTCGATGACGGGCATGTTGCCTGGCTTGAGGACGACGTCTCCCGGTTCCGGGCTGGGACCGAAACCCGTCTCAAGAGGACGGTCGCCCCAGGCGGGAAGGCCGCCGTCGAGCAGTCGGACATCGCTCACCCCTGCCCAGCGCAACAACCACCAGGCACGAGCGGCCGCGAGGTTTCCGCCGTTGTCGTACGCGACGACGCGGCTGCCTTCTCGGATGCCCCAGCGCCGGGCGGCTGCCTGCAGGGCGTCGATGTCCGGCAGCGGGTGTCGTCCTTCGGTCGGCACCGGCGGGGCGGCCAGCTCCGTGTCCAAATCCACGTACACGGCGCCGGGGATATGTCCGTCCAGGTAGTGCTGGTGCCCGTGCGGGTCGCCGAGTGCCCACCGGACGTCCAGCAACACCGGGGGATCCGCGGACTCCAGCTGCCGCGCCAGCTCCTCACCGCTGATCAGTACGGGCGGCACGGCCATCGGCAGCTCGTCGAGGTCCGCCGTGCCGGGCTGCTCCTGCCGTTCCGCCGCCAGGCCGAGACGGTGCTGCACCGCCTCGTTGAGCGGCGTCGGAACCCCGTGCAACCTCCCCAGCAACACGATCTCGCCGTTCAGGAAGTCCCCCTCGACGGACCGGCCACGCGCGAGACTCTGCGACGTCGAACTCCCGACCCGCGGTCGAGTCGAGTTCTCCACCGCCTTCGCGAGCGATATCGGGATCTCGGACTCCGCCACCAGGTCGGCTGCCGAGATCCCGGCCGCGGCGAACACGCGCCGGGCCTCGGCCTGCAGCTGCGCGGTCACGCGTTCGTTCCGTCCGTACAGGGCCTCGACCGCGTTGCCGAGATTGCCCAGCAGCTTGCCCGCCTTCCAGCGCACGAGGTCCGGCACGATCTGCACCGCGAAGTCCGCGGCCCGGAAATCCTCCGCGATCCCTGACAGCCGGGGATCATCACCTGACGGGTAGCGGCCGAGCCAGAAGATGCCCGGCTTCTCGGCGCCGTCCGCGCTGACCTCACCGGCGCGAACGAAGGTGGCGGGCTGCCACAACGCGGCCCCGAAGACCGTCCGGAACCGGCGTAACGCCGCGCGCTCGTTCTCGAGGCCGTTCTGCAGACTTACGACGGGCAGGTCGGCTGCGACGCCGTCACCGGCCGGGCGCCACGACCACTCCTGCAGAACCGCCTCGGTGTCCTGGGTCTTGGTCGAGAGCACGAGCACGTCGTCCGGCTTCAGCTCCACCTCTTCCGCGCCGCCCGCGACCGGGACCCGCACCACCTGCTCCCCGGACGGCCGGAAGTACCGCAAACCCCTCTCGCGGATGGCCTCGCCGTGCTCGCCGCGGGCGATCAGCAGGACCGGAACCTCGGCGAGGTGCAGCTGGGCCGCAACCGTCGAGCCGATCGCCCCGGCGCCGATGATGATGTATCGCATACCTCCATCCCACCACCGGCCGCCAGTCCGTGGCGAGCGAGCCGGGCGGGGCAAACGGGCATGCCAGGAGATTCCGGACAGGCAGGTCGCTGCCACGAGTTCCGTCCGGCGGGGTCTTCCCGCGCGGAGCGGGTGGAGGGGGCCGCGCCCTTCGGCAGGAGGGGCCGGAGAGCGGGGAATCTCGGCGGGGTGCGGGGTTTCGTGTAGGGAGGGTGTACCGGCGGCAGCAGGCGTTTCCACACCAGCGAGACCGCCGTCCGGGGCATGCCGCCTCGATCCGTGGGGCTGCGCGTGGGTGCGGTGGCTGGCGGTGTGCGGCGGGGTGGGGTGAGCAGTCCAGTGGGGGCTGGCGAGGGCTGGTGGCGGTTGCCGGGCGCGCTCCTGGCGGCCCCGCCAGTCGCGGCGGATGCCGTGTCGCCGGGTAGTGACCCCCGGCAGTCCCGGTTGGTGTCGGCCACCGGGCCCTGGCAGCGGCGGCAGGTGCCGGGCAGCGGCCCCACCAGCGGCGGCTGGTGCCGCTTCACCGCCCAGCTGGCGCACACGCCTTGCCCTACCGACCCCGCCTCCCATCGCACCCCAAACCCCTCAAAAGACCCGCTCGCAACAAGATCGTGACCGCTGCGCGTCAACCTTCCGGGTGATGTGGGCGTCTCAACTGGTGTCAGGGAACGGCGAATCGAGGGGGACCGCGTGCGCGTGAACAAGATCTGGATGGCCTTGACCGGCGCGGCCGCGGCCGTTGCGCTGGTGGGGTGTGGCGGGAGCACCGAGGGCGGTGGCTCGCAGCCGCTCGCCGCGGTCAGCACGCCTACCTCGACCAGCTCGGCGACCACCCCGCCCGCGACCACGGCACCGCCGTCCACGACGGCGGCCCCGAGCACCACCAGCACCACCAGCACCACCAGCACCACCAGCACGTCGAAGACCACCCCCAAGCCGTCCTCCACGACGAAGAAGACGACGCCCCAGCCCGCCGCCAACCCGGCCGTGCCGTGCACCGTCACCGACGGCGCCTGCGTCGACATCTCCGCGAAGAAGGCCTGGCTGCTCAGCGGCGGCAAGGTCGTCTACGGCCCCGTCCCGATCACCACCGGACGCAAGGGCTACGCGACGCCGACCGGCATGTTCCACGTGCTCTACAAGGAGAAGATGCACTACAGCAAGGAGTTCGACAACGCGCCGATGCCGAACTCGGTCTTCTTCTACCCCGGCGACGCCTTCCACCAGGGCAGCCTCTCCACCCCGTCGCACGGCTGCGTGCACCTCTCCAGCGCCGCGTCGCTGAAGTTCTTCAGCACCCTCAGCGTCGGCGACCCCGTGCAGGTCGTCCCCTAACCCTCCGCCGGCTCCAGCTCGGCCCGCAGCTCGGCGAGCAACTCGCTGCGGCTGCCGGCGCCGAGCCGCTGCCGCATGCGCGCCATGTGGTGCTCGACGGTCTTCGCCGAGATGAACAGGCGGTCACCGATCTGCTTGTACGTCAGGCCGGCGAGCACCAGCTCCGCCACCTGCCGCTCACGCTCGCTCAGGCGCGCCGGGCCCGGCGTCGGCGCCGGGTCGCGGCCCTGCAGCACCCTCGCGCAGTCCAGCAGGGTCACCATCACCTTGCGGTCCGACGTGCGGATCGCCGCCTGACCTGCCAGCCTCGCGCCGTCCCAGCACAGCCCGACGTCGTGCAGTGCCCTGGCCGCGGCTTCGACGGCGACCGGGTCCACCTCGCCGCCCAGCACCTTCAGCCAGCACTCCGCCGCCTGCGACATCGCCGCGAAGTACGGCCCCGTCGCCGCACCGGCGGCCAGCGCCCGCGCGTGCTCCGCCGCCTCCTCCGGCTGCTCCGCCAATATCGCCGCGTGCAGGCCGCTCCAGTGCAACGCCGTCGCCCACAGCGGCGGCTCCCCGAGCGCTGCCAGCAGTTGCCGCGCCTGCCGCAGGTGCGGCGCGAGCCGGTCCCGCTCCCCCAGCCGGGCCGCCGCGACCTCGAACTCCCCGAACGGCAGGAACGTGAACAGGTCGACCGGGTGCCGGATCACGGCCTCGCGTGCCTGCCCCCAGATCCGCCGCAGCGCCGCCAGGTCGCTCGCCCGGCGCGCGATCCCGACGCGCAGCCCCACGGCGAACAGCCAGTCGCGCGGCGACAGGTCGTCGCC
Organism: Amycolatopsis sacchari; assembly: GCF_900114035.1. Lineage (GTDB taxonomy): Bacteria > Actinomycetota > Actinomycetes > Mycobacteriales > Pseudonocardiaceae > Amycolatopsis_E > Amycolatopsis_E sacchari. Next base: position 148,602 of record NZ_FORP01000010.1, read on the forward strand.
CGCTTCGCGCAGCCTGGCGACGGCCGTCTCCTCGTCACCGCGCACCATCGCGATCCACGCCAGCAGCAACCGGTGCCGCGCGACCAGCGCACCCGCCTCGATCGCCCGCTCCAGCAACGGTTCCGCGATCGCCGCCTCACCGCTGTGCAGGGCGACGAGCGCGCCGAGCGCCGCCGGGCTGTCCGGCAGCAGCAGCCGCCTGGACACCGGTTCCAGCATCTCCGCCGCCCGGACCAAAGTGGACAGAGCGACCGCGGGCTGCTCCGTCACCGACTCGACGATCCCGCGCGCGGCACCGTTCACCGCGCCGGACAACAACGTCGGCGGACCCGTGCCGGCGCACTCGTCCAGCGCCTTCCGCGCCTCCGGGACCCGGCCGGTGCCGACGAGCGCGATCGCCGCGAAACACCGGCTGTCACCGGTGCCCGCCCACTGGAACAACTCCGCGCTGCGCGCGAGCTGACCGCGGTGCGCCAGCGCCGTGCCCGCCACCCGCGCCCCTTCCTCGCGGTCACGGGGGTTCTCGGCGGCGAGCAACTCGTCGGCCAGGCGCAACGCCGCGTCGAAGTCACCGGCTCGCGCGACCGCCTCCGCCCACCGGGCACCGACCCGGCGCCCCGCCTTGGCCGCCGCCTCGTACAGCTTCGCCGCGAGCGCCGGTTCCGCCTCATCCGCGGCGGCCTCGAACGCCGCGCCGATCTCCGGCCCGGTCAGCCCGGCCTCCAGCAACGGGCGCACCAGCGGCAGCACGGGACCACCGCGTTCGAGCTGCCGCTGCACCAGCTGCCTGCGCAACGCCACCTGCCGCGGCTGCGGGACCAGCTCACGCAGGGCCCGCGCGGCGATCGGGAGCAGCCGCCCGTCCGGCGACAACAACCCCGTCGCGTGCGCGGCCTCGATGACGGCGCCCGACTGGTCCGCCGCCGCGCCGGCTTCCGCGGCGAACAGGAAGCGGACGACGTCCTCGCCCGCGTGGTCCAGTTCGTGCCGCAACAGGTTCAGCTCCGACGTCGCCCTGACCAGTCCCGGCACGCCGCCGGTCTGCGCGTGCACGAACTCCGCCAGCTCCGGCGAGCCCGTCGCTTCCAGGAACGCCTTCGTGCGGGCGACGTCGAACGGGCGCAGCACGATCTGCCCGCGCAGGCGCGCGAGCACCTGGTTCAGCGCCGCGCGCCGGGGATGCGGCCGGGTGGCGATCACGATCTGCGCCTGCTCGTCCTCCAGGTAGCGCAACAGCTCGCCCAGCTCCGCGTCGCCGAGCAGGTGGGCGTCGTCGACCAGGCGCACGTCGGCCCCGGCGAGGCGCTCGAGCACCGTCGTCTTGCCGTAGCCGCCGGGTGCGACGATCGCGAGCCGGACCGGCGCGAGGTCCCCGGCCACGATGGCCGCGCACACGCGTTCCGTCGGTTCGTCCAGCAGGATCACTCGTCGTCCTCGTCTCGGGAACCGCTCCGCCGGGTCGGGACGAACCTGCGGCGCGGCGGTTCGAGCGGGGTCACCACCACCGGGGGTCGTGGTGGGCTGGGTTCGGGATCGTAGACCTCCTCGGGCTCCAGCTCGGGCAGGCCCGTCACCCTCGGCACCAGCGCGGTGGACGCGGGCGGCGCCTCGGCGGGCGGGCGGGCGGCGAGCGCGGCACCCCGGCAGGCGGGCGTCGCGGGATCGGGGTCGACGACGACGCGGCAGTCCAGCACTTCCTCCGCCAGCCGTCCGGCGAGCGGGATCCGCGCGGTGCCGCCGACGAGCAGGGCCGCCGACAGCTGCTCGTACCGCCGCAGCGGCGTGAGCGCGAGCCTCAGGTACGGCTCGGCCAGCCGTTCGAACTCCGTGCGGGTGAGCCGGCCCGGCAGGTCCACTTCCGGCGACGACGAGAGCAGCTCCTTGGCTTCGACGCACGCGTCGTGCAGCTGCGCCGCCTCACCGCCGAAGCGCGCCACCGCGTGCTCGGTCAGCACGTCGTCGAGCGGGGGCGCGAGCTGCTCGTCGGAGCTGACCAGTTCGAACGTCGCCGCCGCACGCCGCAGCAACGCCGTGTCGACGTACTCGCCACCCAGCCGGCACACCCCGAGCAGGCTGCCCGGCTCGACCCGCTCCCGCACGAACAGGCTCTCGGCCGCCGCGATCGGGGTGGGCAGCAACAACGCACCGGGCAGGCCGGCCTCGGCGAGCGCGTCATGCAGCAACCGCCGCCGGTGCCCGCCCCAGCCCGGGGGGTGGGTGAGGGCGATCCGGTCCGCCTCAACACCCTCGGCCTCCGCGACCTCGTCGGCCACCCAGCCCGCGACGACCGCGGTCAGCGCCTCCGGCCGGTACAGCTCGTCGCCCAGCAGCAGGGGCACGTCGTCGCCGATGCGGCGCGCGAAACCCCGCGCGCTCCGGCCGGGCTCGGCCAGCGCGCGGCGGCGTGCCTCCGGTCCGGCGACGACTGTCGCGTCCGGCGCGACGTGCAGCACCGACTCGAGCGAGCACACCACCTCGGGCTCGCCCCAGACCTCTCCCGCGCGGCGGCAGACGGCGGCCTTGATCCGGGTGCCGCCGAGGTCGATACCGAGGACGTAACGCATTCGAGTGCTGCCTCCTAGGAGTCGTCCTTTCGTACCAAAGGCCGCCGTTCGGGTCACATCCCCTAATCCCCTAACCCGCTCGTGTCCCGTGGTCCCCACCGGGACCCGGCACGATCCCCGATGGCAGGACCTGCGGGAATACCTAGATTGACTCGAAGTTGTCCGGCCGGTGCCGGACGCCCTCGTGAGACCGACCCCTAGATACCGGAGACCTCGTTGTCCCACCCCGCCCAGAACCTGCACGACTTCGTGCTGAACCTGCTGACCGACGACGCCGCCCGGTCCGTGTTCGCCGCCGACCCGACTGCCGCGCTCGAGCGCGCCGGGCTGAGCGACGTGACGCCGCAGGACATCCAGGAAGTCGCCCCGCTCGTCGCCGACTACGCGCCGGCCAACGCCGCGGCCTCGCTCGAGTCCGTGCTCTCCACCCTGCCCACCGGTGAGGGCCTGCAGGACACGATCGCGCACCTGACCGCCGTCGCCGACGCCGCGGACGCCGCCGGGGTCCTCCCCTCGCTGGACGCCCCCGAGCGCCAGCTGCCGGTTTCGGCCCCCACGCTCAGCGGGCTGCCGGTCGCCACGCCGGAGCTGGGCAGCACCCTGCCGCTCGGGCTGCCCGAGCTGGGCCAGCAGCTGCCGGAGCTGGGCAACACGCTGCCCGTCGGGGACCTGCCGCTGGACAGCTCGCTGCTCGGCAACCTCCCCCTCGACGGCTCCGCGCTCGGCGACCTGCCGCTCGGCGACCTCCCGCTCGACGGTTCCGCGCTGAGCGGCCTGCCCCTCGACGCGGCCAAGTCCGACGGCCTGCCGATCGCCACCAGCGGCATCGAGGGCCTCAACACCCCGCAGGTGAGCGGCCTGCCCGTCTCGACCCCCGAGCTGGACCTGCCGCTCCTCGGCAAGGTGGAGACCTCGACCAGCGGCACCGGCGACGGCTTCGCCGGCACCGCGACCTATGAGGGTGACGCGGCCACGGGTGCCGCGGGCGTCGCCGCGGCCGACGACAGCCTGGCGGTCGCGGGTACCACCCAGTCGAAGCTCGGTTACGTGGCCGGCAGCGGGATCGCCGGTGCGGACACCCTCGCGGGCGGCCTGCAGAGCGAGTCCGGCCTCGGCTCGTACGGCGTCAGCGCCGAGGGCAGCCCGGCCTCCCTGCCGGACTTCGGCACCGTGACCGACCTGGGCGAGAGCCTGGACTCCGACGCGCTGGCGAAGAGCGCCCCGGCCGCCGGCACCCTGGCCGACTACGTCTCCTCCGGCGGCGAGCTGCTGGGTGAGCACGTCGAGGCCGCCTCGACGACCATCGGTGGCTACCTCACCGGTGTCAGCACCCCCACCGGCGACCTGCGGGCGACCAACGCCCTCACCGACGCCGGCGAGCGGGGCAACGACGCGATCCAGGACGCGGCGAACCACGCCTCGGACCAGGTCTCGCAGCACGTGCCCGCGACCCCGGCGCTGCCCGCGCCGGAGCTGCCCACCGACCTGCCCACGCACCTGCCCGCCGACCTGCCGGTCCACGTGCAGGCCGAGCTGCCCGGTGGGCTGCCGCACCTGCCGGTCGCGAACCCGATGCCGCAGGCGGGCGACCTGGAGCACGCTCTGTCCGCGCAGCCGCTGAGCGACTCGGTGGACGTGTCCCACAACCCCGTCAGCGACGCGACCAGCGCCCTCGACCACTCGCCGCTGTCCCAGGTCACCGACCTCGGCGGCCTCACCGACGACCTGCCTTTCGGCCACTGACCGCGCCCAGTGTGGCGGGCGGTGTTCTCGCCAGTGCCCTCCCTACGGGGTGAGAACACCGCCCGCCGGTCGTACTGACGGCGGGGGTTCGTCGCAAGACGGACCCCCGCCGTTTCCATTTCGTGACCGGACAGGGCACACTGCTGCCCGTGATGGCACCGCCCTGGCTCGAAGTGCTGGACGACACCGTCCGCGCCTGCGCCACCCACCGGCGCGCGGATCTCGTCGAGCGGCTGAGCACGCGGAGATCCCGGCTGCTGGATCCGAAGCTCCGCGTCGTCGTCATCGGCGAGGCGGGACAGGGCAAGAGCCAGCTGATCAACGCCCTGCTCAACGCCCCCGTGTGCGCGGTCGGCGACGACCGGACCACCGAGGTCCCCGCCCTGATCGAGCACGCCGAGACCCCGACCGCGGCCGTGGTGACGGCCCGCCCGCGCGCCATCGCAAGCTCCTCGCGCACGTCTGTGGCGGTCGAGGACGTGACGGCCGAGGCGAACCGCGAAGCCCGCTCCGCCTCCGGCGCTCCGGTAGTCCGCACGGAGATCGGCCTGCCGAGGGCCCTGCTGGCCGGCGGGCTCGCGCTCGTCGACTCGCCCGCCCCGGCCGCGCTGGACACCGTGCGGGAGATGGCCGCGGACGCCGTGGTGATGGCCACCGACGCGACGAGTGAGCTGTCCGGCACGGAGGTCCGCCTGCTCGAACAGGTCGCGCGGCTGTGCCCGACGATCGTCGTGGCCCTCACCAAGATCGATCTCGTCCCGGGCTGGCGTGCCGTGGCCGAGCGGACGCGCGCCCGCCTCGTCGAGGGCGGCCTGCTCGCCACGGTGCTGCCCGTGTCCGCGACGCTGCGGCTGGCCGCCGCCCGCACCGGCGACAAGGCCCTCAACGAGGAATCCGGGTTCGCGGACCTGATCCGCTTCCTGCACCAGGGCCTGCTGGGCCAGGCGGACCTGCTCGCCCGCCGCTCGGTCGCCGCGGTGACCGCGCTGACCGTCGACTCGCTGCTCGGCCCGCTGCAGGAGGAGTTCGCCGCGACGCAGCGCGCCGCGAACACCGAAGCCGTCGCACGCTGGCACAACGAGGGCCGCAGGCTGGAACGGCTGCAGCGCGACGCGAGCCGCTGGCAGACGATGCTCTCCGACGAGGTGTCCGACCTGCTGTCGGACGTCGAGTTCGACCTGCGGGACCGCACGCGCCGGATCCTGGTGGAGGTCGACGAGTACTTCGACGCGGCCGACCCCGCGAAGACGTGGGACGAGTTCGAGGTCTGGCTCCGGGAGAACCTGACGGCGGTCGCCGAGACGAACTCCGAATGGCTGCTCGACCGGTTCGAGTGGATCGCGCGGAAACTGGCCCGCCAGCTCGCGCCCCACCGGCCCGACGCGGTGCCCGACTCGCTGCCGCGCGAGGTGCCCGCGGACGCCGTGGGCGACCTGCGGATGCCCCGGGTGGAGCGGTTCGGCGTGGGCCAGAAGCTGTTCGTCGGTATGCGCGGCTCGTACAGCGGGCTGCTGATGTTCGGCCTCGCGACCACGATCGCGGGCCTGCCGCTGATCAACCCGATCTCGCTCGGCGCGGGTGCGGCGTTCGGCGCCAAGAGCGTGCTCGAAGAGCGGGGCAACCGGCTCAAGCGCAGGCAGGCCGCCGCGAAGACCGCAGCCCACCGGTACGTCGACGACTTCTTCCTGACCTACGGCAAGCACAGCAAGGACACCGCGCGGCAGATCCACCGCGCGCTGCGCGACCGGCTCACGGCCGTGGCCGACGAGCTGCGGGCCGAGATCACCGAGTCCGCGAAGTCGATCAAGCAGGTCATCGACACCGACACGGCGCAGCGCACGGCACGTGCGAACGAGATCCGCCGCAGCATCGAGGAGCTGGCCGGGCTCCGGCAGCGGGCGCAGTCGCTCGGCGCGACCAGGGCGGTCCAGGTGCCGCGGGGGCTCACCGCGTGAACCTCGCGGCACAGACCCGGCTGCTGCTGGAACAGGCCTACGACGCGTACCGGGACAGCCCGCGCGCCGCCTCCTGGCTGGGCAGGCACCTCGACCGGTTCTCCGACCCGCTGCGCCTCGCCGTCGTGGGCGGTCCGGCGACGGGCAAGTCGACGATGGTGAGCGCGATCGCCGGGCAGGAGCTGTCCGGGCAGGGCGACGGGATGCGCTGGTTCCGCGCCGCGCCGAGCCGCTCGCAGAACGAGCTGACGCTCATCGACACGCCCGCGATCGACGAGCACGCCACCCCCCAGACCATCGAGGGGATCTGCGCGGAAGCGGACGCGGTGCTGTACCTGGTGCGGCATCCGCACAACGCCGACCTCGGCTTCCTGCACACGTTGCAGGACCACGCGATCGCGCGTGCTTCGGCGGTCAACTCGGTCGTCGTGCTGTCGCGGGCCGACGAGCTGGGCGGCGGCCGGGTGGACGCGTTGATCTCCGCCCGCCAGATCGCCCGCCGCTACCGGCGCGAGCCGGAGCTGCGTGGCCTGTGCCAGGACGTCGTGCCGGTCGCGGGGTTGCTCGCCGCGGGCGGGCGCACCCTGCGGGAGGCCGAGTTCGACGCGCTGGTGGACCTCGCCGCCGTGCCGAAGGCCGAGCTGGAGCCGCAGTTGCTGTCGGCCGACCGCTTCCTCGCCTCGACCGGGCAGCCGGGTGCGGTGCTGCTCGAACGGTTCGGCCTGTTCGGCGTGCGGCTGGCGATCACGCTCATCCGCCGCGGCGCGCAGACCCTGCCGTCACTGGCGGCGCAGCTCGTGCCCCGCAGCGGGCTCGCCGAGCTGCGCGACTCGATCGACCAGTACTTCACCGAGCGCGAGGAGGTGCTCAAGGCGCGTTCCGCGCTGCTGGGGCTGGAAGTGGTGCTGCGCATGGAACCCCGGCCCGCGACGCCCGCGCTGGCCGCGGAGCTGGAGCGGGTCGTGGTGAGCGCGCACGAGTTCCGCGAGCTGCGCCTGCTGGCGGCGTTGCGGACGGGGCGGATCGCGCTGCCGCCGGAGCTCGCCGCGGAGGCGGTGCGGCTCCTGGGCGGGCACGGCACGGGGATCGCGGAGCGGCTGGGCGGCGACGGGTCGCAGCACGCTGTGCTCGACGCGATCCGGCGGTGGCGGGAGCTGGCGGAACGGCCGGGGGCCGGCACGGGTGAACGGCGCGCGGCGGCCGTGGTGGTGCGCAGCTGCGAGGCGCTGGCGGCGGGACCGCTGTGAAGTGGCGCGGCAACAGGCTGTTGCCGCGCGGGTTCACTCCTGCGGTGCGGCCGGTTTGAAGTAGACGGTGCCGCCGCCGGTGGGCATGCGGCGGAAGAAATCCACCCGGGTGACCGGGCGGCCGGCGGGCTGCTGCCCGACCGCGGGGTGCTCGCCGGGCCCGCCCGGTCGCGTGACCGGCTCGCCGGGCCGCGTGCCGGTTCTGCGAGAGGGCTCCCACTGCGCTGCCATCGCGCTCCTTAACCGATTCGGGGAATTCCGTGCGATGTGGACAGTACTCCGCCGGTGCGCCAGTCCGCCCGCGCCCCGCCCCCGGTCAATTCGGCCGCGAAAACCGTTGGCGCAGCGCGAACCCGGGCTGACTTCGGGTGACGGATAACCGTTACCGGCATTGCCGAACCCCCTGCTCCCTCGAACGTGTCACCCCGATCAGGGGAGACGGTGCACCAGCGCCGACCGCACGAGGTGCGCGAGCGCGACGGCCTGTTCCGGGGCCAGCGCGTCCGCGGACAAGGGCTCCTTTTCCAGTCTCCGCACGATTTCCGCGGCGTCCTGTGCCAGCCAGTGCAGTTGCGGCGGGCTGCCGGGGCGCGCGGCGAGGACGCGTCCGGTCGCGGCCATCCGCGCGAGCCGCACGAGCGGATCGAGAACGTAACGCCCCGCGGGCGCGGTTTCCCCGGGAATTTCCGGCGGATTTCCCTCCGCACGCAAAAATGTGCGGAGCAGCCACCGCGCGTCCCCTTCGAGGGCGTCCTCGGCGCCCAGCAGCCACCGCCCGATTTCGGTTTCCCTCGCCCTGGCGGAGAGCAGCAGCGAATTCTCCCCCAGCAGCCCGGTTTCCCCGCGGCGCACGACCTCTTCAGCGAACTGCGCGAGGCACGCGTAGGCGTGGAACGCGGCGACGACCTGTTCCACCGGCCAGCTCGCCCCGGACCACGACGGACGGAAGATCCGGTCCCGCGACAGGTCCTCGGCGAGGAAGTCGTGCGTGATGGCGAGGTCGAAGAACTTCTGGTGCGCGCCTTCGTGCACCAGTGCCTCCGCGACGTCGTACGCGCACGCCGGCTCGTCGATCAGGATCAGCCCGGGGAACAACCGCGAGGAGGCCGACACCAGGCCGCGCGAGGTGTCCCTGTCGAGCACGACGAGCAAACCCGTGTGCGGCACCAGGTCCGCGGCGAGCCGGGGGATGACTTCGGCCGCCTTCGCCAGCCCGGCCTGGACGAGCGTCAGCGCCCGGTGGTGCCGTTCGCCGTCGGCTTCCGTCAGCGGCCGCGGCGGCGGGCCGGGAATGCCGCTCTGCGCGTGCACGACCGACAACGCGCCGGCGAGGCGGTCCCCGGCCTGCGCGCCGGTCGCGACGTCCAGGCGCAGGGGCCCGGCGTGCAGGCGCGTGATCACGTCGTCGAGCGAGTCGTCGGCCGTGGGGTCGAAGGTGCTCCGGCCCGCCAGCGCCTCGCCGACGCGGAACCGGAACAGGGGGTTGTCGAGCTGGTCGTCGGACCGGGTGCAGGGCGCCGAGGCGCACACCTCGACGGCCAGCCGGTACAGCGCCCGGCGCTCGGCGAGGAGCGCGTCCGCGGGCGCGAGCGCCGCGTGGACTTCGGTCGCATCCGGCCAATCGGAACTGAGAGTCATCCTGCGGCTTCCACCTTGAACGAGAGGTGATCCCCGACCGCGACAAGGTACGCCGCCCACCGGGTTCCCACATCTCCGGGGACATGTCAGACAACAGATCACCGACATGTCCCCCGAACGGCCGTCAGCGTGCGATCAGACGGCCCCGCCGAGCAAGGAGACGATCTGCACCAGGCCGAGCACCGCGAGCGTGAGCCCCGCGGTCACGGTCATGACCAGAATCGTGCGCCAGCCGATCATCGCGACCGCAAGGGCCACCAGGAAGATGACTATCAGCAGGTTTTGCGAGTTCACCACGACACCTCCTCGGTTGCTGCCGAGCCGGCACCGGGGGTTGGGGTTGCCAGCCCTTGTCCGCCTCGGTGTAACGAGCATGCTTGTCTAGTCTGTTGTCTGTCAAGTAACAACTTGCTGACTGACAACTTGCGTCCGTTGTCCGCCAGGAGTTACAGTTCCTGGAACGCTCGGGGAACCCCTAGAGACTCGAGAAGGCTGCTCATGGATGACGAGAGCTGGGCGCTCTCACCGGACACCCGCAAACCACTGCCGGAGCTGATCGAGGACAAGCTCCGGCAGCTGATCGAGAGCGGTCGTTTCCAGGCCGGCGACCGGTTGCCGACCGAACCCGAGCTGGCGCAACGGCTCGCGGTCGCCCGCAGCTCGCTGCGCACGGCGCTGCAGCGCCTGCAGCTGCAGGGCATCGTCGAGGTGATGCGCGGACGCGGCTGGTACGTCCGGTCCACGAACTTCGGTGACCGCGACGAGGCGCCGCTGGTGCTCGACGGGCAGATCAGCGGTTCGGACCTGATGGAGGTCCGGATCGCGCTGGAGGCCACCGCGGCCAGCCTCGCCGCGACGCGCGCCGACGACGGCGAGCTCGACGAGATCGCGAAGCGCGCGAAGGACCACCAGACCGCGGCCACCGAGGACGCGGACGAACTGCTCCGCACCGACGAGGAGTTCCACGCCGCCGTCATCAGGGCGAGCCACAACGAGTTCCTCGAACAGCTGTACCGGTCGCTCGTGCCGAAACTGCGGGGCTACCGGCGGAACAGCTACGGCACGGTGGAGCTGCACAACCGGTCCGCGACGGAACACGACCAGGTGGCGTGGTTCCTCAAGCGCCGGGACGAGGGCGGCGCCCGCGTGTCGATGACCGCCCATCTGCTCGGGCTGTACAACGACCTGGCGAACCGGGACGCGCTGCCGGCTGAGGAACGGGCGACGCTGAACACGTACAGCTACGACGAGGCCGACGAACCCCGCTGGCACAAGAGCTGAATTAATCCGATCGGGCCTATCGCCCTTTCCCGCCTTCCGCAGATCATGGATGCTCTCGCTACGAGGCGGAGAGGCAGTGGAGGCTGGGGACGAAATCCGGCCCGCCGGATTCACGCGGCCCAGGCGGGGGGTACGGCGGCTGGCCGGCTCGCTGCTGTTCCTCGGGGTGCTGGCGCTGGTCGGGACGGTGCTGTGGGCGCCGGGAGGTGGCTGGGCGGAGCCGGTCCACCGGCTGCTCGAACTGACCTTCCCCGTGTTGTTGCTGGCGGCTGCCGGGCTCTACGGGTACGAGCTGTTCCTGCGCCGGTGGCTGGCGGCCGAGCTCGTGCGCATCGCCGGGCCGCGGATCGTCGAGGCGCTCCTCCCCCACCAGGTGATGGAGGCGTTCCTCGATTCGATCTACGGGCGCAACGAGGCGAACCGGGACGTGATGACGGGTGTGCTCGGCGGGGCGGGACGCCGTCCCGGCGGGGGCGACCTGACCATCAGCACGCACACCGGTGTGCACATGGAGCTGCGGGCCGTCGACCAGGAGCTGTACTACCTCACCACCGCCGTCACCTACAGCTTCCGGCAGAACGTGCCGGTGGACCGGTTCATCGTGTTCGCGACGTGCAACGCGCTGCTGCGGGACTCGATCAGCTCCGGCTGCCAGCTGCCGTTGTTCGAGCTGTGGTTCGTGCCGGACAGCACCCTGTTCCACAGTTCGGTGGACGACATGCTGCCGTCGGTGCGGCTCGGCATCGAGTACGTCGATTCGGCGGGCAGGCACCACAGCGCGTCGGCGAGCAAGCTGCGGCTGCGCGAGGTGAAGTACCAGCAGTGGGCGGACTACCTGTCGTTCTTCCGGGAGGACATGGGCCCGCTGCCGCGGCAGAACACGTCGGACCACCTCGGTGACCTGCGGATCTTCGAGTGCGACCTGAGCGACATCGCCGCGGACGACCACACGGTGCAGGCCATCGAGCGGCTGTCGGTGCGGGTCAGCGCGCTGCAGCGCGTCGACGACGGCATGTGTTACTGGCAGGCGCCGTACCCGTGCTACGTCGACCAGATCACGTTCGCGGTGAAGGAGCTGGACGTGGAGGGCTCGGGGGCGTTCGAGTTCAACCTCGCGCCGTTCACGTTCCGCTCCAACACCGCGACGACGCGCTGGCTGCGGGCGGAGGACCTGCCGGAACTGGACGTGCGTTCGTGGCTGCTGCCGGGGCACGGGGTCGCACTGCTGTGGCGCCCCAGCCGCGGCGGCGAGTGAGGCGGCGCGGTCAGAGCTCGATCCAGTAACGCAGAACGCGGTCACTGCTTTCGAGAACGCCACCGTTCCGCTCGATCGTCTTGGCTGAGGCGGAGTTGTCCGCTCGGCAGACGAGCAGCACGCGTGGCAGGCCCAGCGCACGTGCTTCGTCGAGCATCGCGCCGAGCGCCCAGGTGGCGATCCCCCGGCCCCGCGCCGAAGGACGGATGCCGTAGCCGATGTGCCCGAGCCGCGCCGCGGCACCGGTGAGCTCGTGCCGCAGCGCGATGCCGCCCAGCACTTCACCGTCCTCGACGATCCACCGGCAGGTGGCGTGGACCCGGCCGTCCGGCAGGGGCCGCGCGGGGTCCCCCTGGTCGTTCAGCCGCGCGACCCAGGCCGCGAACCCCTCCGGGGAGTCGACGTCGTCGTCCGGGCCGATGCCGAAGCCGTCCTCGTGGACGCCTGGGCCCCAGTCGTCCCGCGCGCGGAGCCACGCGTCACGCAATCCGGTGGTGGGGGCGAGCAGTTCGAGCACAGACCCTCCGAGGGGGCTAGTTGCGGCGGTCGGACCAGCCGGCGGGCAGCTGGTCGGGCGCGACGGAGATGACCGACTCGTCATTCTCGCCGACGTGCTCGAACAGGGTGATCTCGGCGAACTCGGGGACGATGTAGATCGGGTAGGTCGGCCCCTCGTCGCGGTAGGCGCGCATCTCGTCGAGGTGCTCGTTCTGGAAGACGACCGTGCGCTCGCCGTGTTCCTCCACCCAGCGCGGGAAGAAGATCACGCCGTGCAGGCGGCGCCGCGCGGGCAGCACGTTCACGACGACGGACGTGCCGGTCGGCTCGTTCCAGGAGATCTTGTAGTCGTCGTCGCCGAGGCGGACCAGGTCGACCTGCTGGTCCTTGACCCAGCGGCCGCCGACCATCCCGGAGTGGATGCGGTAGTCGATGGTCGTCGCGTTCTTGACGTACATCTCGTACTGCCAGCCGTTGGCGTAGGTGTAGATGAACCGGTGGCCGACGAGGCCGGACAGATCTTGAACGGTGGTGCTCATGCCTTTTATTTTGTCACAAAACTAGTTTGTCTCGAAACGAGAGTTGCGGCACACTGTGACGCGTGGACGCCGCCGCCGAACTCGGCCGACTGCTGGGCCCCCTCCGCCGCGCCGTGCTGCGCGCGGCCCGCACCGCCGCGGACCTGCCCGACCTGCCGGAGGCGCAGATCGAGCTGCTGCGGGTGCTGGTCGCCGAAGGGCCGCTGGGCCCGCGGACCGTCGCGGCGCGGCTGCACGTCGCGCCGTCGACCGTGAGCAACCTGGTGAAGGCGATGCTCGCGGCGGACCTGGTCGAACGCGTCCCCGCCCCGGACGATCTGCGCACGGTCCGCCTCAGCGCGTCAGCGAAGGCGCGCGACCTGCTGAACCGCTACGACCGGACCAGTTCCGCGACACTGGCCCGCACGATCGCCGAATTGCCGGCGGAGGAGCGGGCGGTGCTGGAGACGGCGTTGCCGGTACTGGCGCGGCTGGTGGAGAAGCTGGAACGGGGCGCCTCTTCGCCGGACTGATTCACGCGTTGCCGGGCAGCTTGGGCCAGGTCGCGGCGGCGATCGTCTTGGCCACGGTGCAGGCGTCCGTGGCGTTGTCGGACGGGCGCACGAACAGCTGCGCGAACTGGTGGAACCCGCGGACCGGGGAAGGGCCGAGGTCGGTGGCCAGGGCACAGCCCGTGTCGCCCGGCATGGTGACCGTCGGCCGGTTCGCGATGCGGACGTCGGACCTGCCGGGCAGGTTGCCGTAGTCCAAGCTGAACTCGATCTGGCTGTAGTCGGTCAGGTCGAGCCACGTGCAGTGGTGGCGGGTGAGAGCGGGCACCGGCTTCATCCCGTCGGCCAGCGCGGGCGGCGCGATCGCGAGGACGTCGGGCACGACGGTGCAGGCGTCGATCGTGCCGATGCCGCCGGCGGGGAAGGTCAGATGGCCGGCCTTCCTGGCGGTGACGTCGGCGACGAGGCCGTCGAGAACGGCGTCTTCCACCTTGCAGAGGTCCTCACGCTGGTCGACGGTGTTGTCGTCGCCGGTGAGCGCCACGGACGCGGCGAGGTGCGTCCCGTCGGCGAAGGTCAGGTAGCGACGACATTCGTCGGGCGAGCCGTAGCCGGTGGACTCGATCTTCAGGCCGTCGCCGAGCGTCTTCGCGGTGACGTCCGCGGTGCGGTCGGGGTCCGCCGTCTTGCCGCCGAGCCCGCCGACGGTGAGCAGCGCTTCCTTACCGTCCACAGTGGTCAGAGCGGAGCACTGGTCAGGCGCGGGGAGGACGCTCTTGACGTTCTTCGCGCCCGCGGCACCGGCGGCGTCGAGGTCGAGCAGACTGCAGTAGTCGATCGTGGTGAGGTCGCCGAACGCCTGCTCGGCGGTCAACGCCGGCGGCGGGGGTGGCGGAGTGCTGGGCGCGGGCGCAGGCCCGGCGACGGTGGACGCACAGGCGGCGAGCAGCACGGCGGGAAGCACCGCGAACCAAGATCGGGACACGCGAGGGTTATCCGTCACAGGCGGCGTGGTGTTTCGTCCCGTGATCAAACCGTTCCCGGAATCGGAAATCGAGGTGGTTATCGGGCCATCACACCGGCCCGGACATCCGGAACGGGCAGAATACTGCCATGGATGCTGGCCTCCGGGAGTTCTACGACGTCGTCGGTGAGCCGGGCTACGAAATCGACGTGAACCCGGAGTTCCCACCGGACGGCAATTGGGCTGAGCCTGTTTTCACGTTCGGCCCGGACGGTCGGGTCGAGCCCGGATTCGCGCCAGGCACAGGTGGAGTCCTCGTTCTTCGAGTCACCGCGGCCGAGGCACCGGCTTGGGTTGGGGTTTTCCCGGCTGGCGACCTCCGCGGCGTCGACGGGGTATACGCAGGTCCGGCCGCCCGTCAAATGTGCGTGCTTGCCGCTGGAGACGCGTATCTCGTACAGGTGGACGCGCCGCACGCAGGTGCGCTCGTCGCCCAGGTCCAGGTCCAGCAGGTGGCCAAATCGCTCGATCCGGCGCTGCTCCTGCTGGTCCGCGACTTCGACATCGTGGCTATCGGGAGGTCAGGAATCGCGTGGCGTTCCCCGAGACTGGCGGTCGACGATCTTCGCGTGCTGGCGGCGGATTCCCGCGGAATCCACTGCACGGGCTACTTCCTCGGCGACAGGACGGAAACGGTCACCGTGGATCCGATGACCGGCGAAGTGATCGACGGACGACGCCTGAAAGGCACCGGCCCCGGGCCTGGCCCGGCATAACCCCTGGTCACAGACGCGGAAGCGGAGGGATTTGAACCCTCGGTGGGGTTGCCCCATGCTCGCTTTCAAGGTCCACGAGGTGCAGTTCGGACGTGGCCGGACCCGGTTTGACCGTAGGCGGAGGCGGCCACTGCGACGAGAGAGCGGGGATGGATGGGCCTGAACTGCAACCCAGGCTGCGCACGTGGCTACAGGGGCTCGGCAACTGCGCCAAGTATTCGCCCGCGGACCCACCTGCGTTGACCAGCGTGCCGCAACCTAGGGGCAGTTCGTCGAAACCCTACGAGACGAACCGCCCCAGGTTTCGGATATCTAAACCTTGTACTTGCTGCTCCGCTTGCGGAACGCCTCGGGCCCCCCGTCGAGAACCTCGCACGCATGTTCCCGGATTCCACAAGAACTCAGAACATGGTCAACATCACGCTTTTCCTCGCTGTGTTCGAGCGATCCGGACAAATAATCAAACATTCTTCCGTTTAGATTTTTCCGATCATCATCGTGGCGATTCGCGATGATTACTTGCTCTGAGTCAGCGCCGACGACTAGGTTCGCATTATGGCTTACCATCAGTATCTGTCGCTCGGATTTTCGCTTGACAAGGTATGGAACAATATTGTCATAGACAGACCTGCTATCCAGGTCGTCTTCCGGCTGATCGATCAGTAACGGCCACGCCTCCGGCGATTCCTCCAGTATAAGCGTCGGGGCGAACAGCGCTTGCTTACCAGGAGTCATTGAGGAACGCTGAAAGCCCCCAATACGGTCCCCATCCAATACAGCAAAGAAGCGGATCTCAGGTGTCGCGCACAGGACATCTGCAGACAAACCGTCAGGCGTCCAAGCAGCTCGAATTCTCTGAGTACCCACAAACATCGACAGCAAGAATTCTGAGGGTGCGTCTTGAGCCTCCTCGATTCTGGCGGTCTGTGTCGCCTTGTCTAGATACGGCCCGTGATCCCGCATGTTGAACCCCTGCGAGAGAGTCCGCTTCGTTTCCTCTGAAAATTCTATTTCGATACCGATTGTGATACCGTCATCAAGCTTATTATTCGCATGGCCGAAGTTTTCAAACAGCTCACTAATATGCTTACCGCGATCACTAATCTGTGATTTTATCTTATCGACTTCGGCTAGCTGCTGCTCCTGCAACCTCTTAACTACACCCTCCTGTGTGGCAATCGCAGCAAGAGTTGTTTCTTGCTTCCTGCTACTTTGCACCAGTGCATCTAGCTCAGATAAGGCTCGGTACTTTGCAATGAGGGCCTCGTTGTCCAGCCTCAGCGATCGAGTCGCTGCACCGATCTCTGACGACTCAATTTCGAGTTCGCGCCGGTACTCTCCTATTTTCCTTCTCAAATTTTCAGTTAGCGTACTACGCGCTTCTTCGACCAGCTTGACAATCTCACTTTCAAGGTCGGAAGGCAGCGCTGAGGACGAGGGGGTGGTGTCGATACGAACCTGTACGAGCTCACTCCCGACGTAACCCCCTCCTTCGGTCATCGAGACGTAAGGCGCAACTAGATCGCTTTCCTCAGCAAGTCTCTTAGCCCGGCTCTCCTTCTCTCCGATCTCACTGACGATTCGCTGGTAAGTTTCAGTCTCTCCCGCAGTCAGATGCGATGCATCTCGCAAGGTCGCGATCTGTTCTAGAATCGCGTTATAGGTACTTTCTACCCCTTTCTTGTCACCGAGCTCCCGCAATTTGCTTACTGCCGCGGATACTTCACTTGTTAACTCGAACCAGCGATTGACCGAAGATCGGATAGTCTTATTGCAAGCCTGAATATCAGCTTCAACCTGACGGTAAATAGCAGCGAACCGTGTATCTCTCCTAAACAACGCCGGCTGAATCTTGCTCGTTATTTCTTCGGGTCGCTCGCTAATTGCATAGAGGGAGTTTTGAGGGATGTAAATGACGCGGCCCGTTTCCGCAGCGGGATCCCCCCACTCCACCTTGCACACGATGTTCTTTACAGAATCCCATGTCATCCCGGCGGCCGGCCCTGCGTCCTCGCGCCTTACCAAACCGGTGGCCACCTGCTGTTCAATAGCATTTTCTGGGTCGACAGCATGGGCGATGTAGGCCAAGAGGGAGGACTTGCCCGACGAACGTGCGCCAATAATCGAGACGAGGTTCTGATTAAGAACGACCTCCGACGGGAAGTCTTCGGTACCTGTGAAGCTAACCCTAGATATGTACTGGTAAGGCTCGCGTCGATCTGGCCGCACAGCCTGAAGCTTCACTCGGTTTTGCGGCTCGAAGTACGTTTGCTGGAGACCTTCAAAAGTGAGGTCTGCCTTTATCCACGTCGTTTCATAGTTCGTGTTTCCTTCACGCACGTGCTTACCGAGACCGGTATCAAGGTCAGTGAAGTGATGTGCATCGCAGCCACCGAAAACCGGTTTTTGAGCGACCTGTTCGTCCCCTTCAAGGCGATCAATGTTGAGAAAGTAGCTCACATTGCGCTGGTTGCCGAAAAATGCATGTGAAAACTTGTCTATCTCGTCGCTGAGGTTTTCCTTACGTCGAGCACCACGAGTCGGACGCAGACCATCGCCTTTACACGAGGTCACCACGAGCACGTTCTCTAAGATGTCAACTTTTCGGCCAAAGGTTTCTTTTACAGCCTCGGCGATATCCTCTTTTAAGACAGTAGCTCGGCCGAAGTCGCTATGCTTGAGGTCGGCGCACGTCAGCTGTATCTGACCCGGATCGTAACACTGCGTGCGAAGCCTAGACAAGAATTTTTGAGCCACTTCCTCGCTGATATCTGGCCGAAATATAAGATGCAGATTTACTTCTTCACCTGCACCGTTAACAGCTTCGACGAGACGCAGCTCAACGTTCGGAAAGAACACTTTTTCCGAGTACGGATATAGGCGCTGGTACTCGTTTCTGAGACGGAAGTACCCGTCGAAAGAGAAGTAGTCGGTGATCCCGAAGGCATCGACATCAGATTGCTCAAGAGTTCGGCAGAAACGTTCCCAAACTGCAGGGTCGTCGGCGTTGCCGTACTGGTTGTTCAGCTTCGTGCCCGGCGGATGCAAATGCAAGTCCCATTTGCGCCACTCTGAACCCCTCGGGAATCGTCTCAACCCACCCAACTCCTTGACGTCAACAGTTTACGACACCTGCCACTAGTAGGATCACTCTTGGCGAGCGTCGGCTTCGTTCGAACGCTGTTCAAAGCGTTCAGGCGGGCGAGAATTTATCAGCTTGGCGACTTGGAAGTCGGAGGGCTCGCCGCGTTGTCGCCGAGCTTTTTCAAAGTTCTCGATCTTACGATTCGTAGGCATGCCTTCGCGGACCGCAGCCATCTACACCTAGACCGCTCCCACGCGGCAGTCAGACGACTACAGCGACGGCCAGTTGGGCCGTCACTCAAAGGGCTGACTGCGTCTTCACCGATGGTCGACGGTTCCCGATCGCCTACTACGACGTTCATGGACGCTCGGTATGCATCGATGGCGACGCGGCTTGTTGGCTATTCGTAGTCCACGAGGACGACAAAGTGCTGACGCGCATAGAGGAGGGCACCTAGGTACTAACCGCAAGCCCCTGTGTTCGGATGACCCCCGCATGCGCTACACCGTAGGGGCCCTACTGCAACCCGAACTGCAACCGAGGCGGAACCGTTCCGGGCGACGTCCGGCATAACCTCCGGCCACAAAGCGGAAGCGGAGGGATTTGAACCCCCGGTCGGTTGCCCGACGCTCGCTTTCAAGGTCCATGAAGGGCTGTTCGGACGCGGCTGGACCCGGTCTGACCTGGAAGGCAGGGGCAACACTGCCACGACTGGAACAACCCGAACAGGTTCGGACTGCAACCCAGACTGCACACAACCCCACCCCGGGTCGCCTACCTGCAACCCTCCGCTCTCCAAGACCCTGAGGGGTGGTTCAAGGGGGTTCGATGATGATCGTTTCCCCTGGTCAGGACGGCGGGTACGACTGCAGCAAAAGTTCGGCGGGCGGCGAACTGGGCCCCTCATTGAGCCCCTCTCGGACTGCGAGATGGCGCACGCATAGCGCCGCCGGTAACGCGTGGTAACACAAGGTGCGGCGACTGCGATCTTCAAACTGTCAGCGACGCGCTACGACTTTCAACCGGGCGCAACCCAAGGCGGCAAGCCTTAACAAGAGGACAAGGCAAGGGTGGAGAACCAAATCAAAGACGCGACGCTCTGGGAACTGGTCGAGCCGGTTGCACGTGACGCACTTCACAAAATGCATGACGCCTACACGAGAGGTTTAAATAAGGAAACGTACTGGGGTTACACCACCATAATCGAAACCCCAGAAGGAAGACAGCGGACACATAAGTCGCCACTTAAATACTCATCAGCAATCGGGCCCGAAAAAGGCATCTTTGGCCGACAGTACACGTACGCAGAACTTGACGGCTTTTCCGACCTTCTCGCCTACACGGAGAAGACGCCCGAATATCGGAGTTTTCTTTCGCCTAAAGAAGCTGACACGGTTGGCGATAGATTGGTGCTCGTTGGCACGGCCGACCTTCCACTGGAAATCGCCGAACGACACGCACATTGCGTCGGCTGGGAATACGACAGCGAATTCCTGAAAAGTACCTACATTGAACTCGAACGATGGTGGATAGGCGAGGGCCTAACAGTTGATTTGATAATCCCAATTCTTGGATCAACATTTAACCAATCTGATATCCCGATGCTGAAAGGGCGTCTAATAGAAACGGATGTCGGCATCCTTGCCGCAGGCCAATACCGCTAAGTTTAGGCGAGTTTCCGCAGCTCAGAGGCGTTTGGAGGCGTCGCCCACAGAGCGGTCACACCCCGACAGAACAGTTGCCTCAATTGAAGATTCCCCTCAACCGCAACGGCGACTGTCTCAAGTGGAGAACCGCCTAACCGGCGGGAACGACTGAACAGAGCCTCCGGTAACGCCCTGACCAGGTAAAACGTACTAACTTAGCGGTATTGGCCGCAGGCTGGCCAGACGCAAGAATATTGAGCGGTGCCGATGAACGACTGCTATTGAGCAGCACGCACTCATGGACGTATCCGGAATTACCGGTTCGCAGACGCCATGCATGGGGCGACATACTCGAGCCTGCAGACTATACAGCATTCGAGGAACTGAGCCTGTTCCTACAGACGCTAAAAATAACCACTCGAGAACCAGTCGGGGTAAACCATGCAATCTATCTCCGCAACGGCTGGTCCTCTGGCTACAAGGCGGCGCTACCTTGCGCGTCACACGCATGGCATGAACGTCGACATTTACATGGATTAGAAGATGTCCCCGAGAATCCCGTCCAGCTCGATTCGCGGCTTTTGCGCAAGCGGATTGATTCCTTAAATGCAATGTCGCCCAAGGTTAAACTGGCTTCAGAACGCCTACTTGGCGGAGCGCTCCGACAAACTCAGGTGGACCGAATTCTTGACGCATGCATCGGCCTGGAAGCCCTTGCTGGCGACGACAGTCCCGGCGACATAACCTACAAACTTGCCCTACGCACGACGGCATTACTTGCACATAATGGAGCCGATCGAGTCCATGAGATTTTCTCAGCAGCAAAGCAAATCTATCGCTACAGGTCGGCAGTGGCTCATGGGTCACCAACCGCTGATAAGAAGAGCGTGATTGACTTTGTCGGCGACAAATACCATGCCAGCGACATAGCTGAGTTCTTTCTTGAGCAGATACTTTCCACCGTTCTAGACGAACCTGAAATTGGACCCAAGATCTCGAACGACGACCTGATTCTGGAGATGCTTCTCCGTGGCTCGAGAGTCGACAAGACTGGGGAAGCTGACACTACGGAGTAACCTCGCGCGCATGACGCAAGTGTGGCAGGTCCAGATAGCGGCTCCGAGCAAGGAACACGCGACCGAGCTGGCGCGCGGAGCCGTCGAGGCGAAGCTAGCCGCTGGCGGCCAAGTCGTCGGCCCCGTGACCAGCGTCTTCTGGCACCTGGGCGAGTTCGGCACGGGCGAGGAGTGGACGGTCATCCTGAAGACGACGGAGGACCGCTACAAGGAGCTGGAGCAGCACATCGTCGAGCGGCACGAGTGGACGAGCCCCGAGATTACGGCCATCCCGCTCGCGGCCGGGCTAGCTCCGTACCTGGAGTGGGTCGAGCGGACGCTGAGCGAGTAGGTCGGCCACCTCCGGCACGGATTGGTGGGGCTCCAGTCGGCTCATGACCACGCTGAGCCGCTGCTGCGGGCGGGCCGACGCCACGTCTGCGGCCAGGCCCAGTGCGCGGGTAGCCGCGGTTGCCGAGTGCTCCACCTCCCCCGCGTCCAGGTACGCCTCCGACAGCCAGGACAGGTACAGGGCCTTGTCACGCGCGTGGCTGTCGTCGTACTGGGCCATCGCCGCTTCGAGGGCGGGTACGGCGCGGAGCGGGCGGTGCAGCTCGGTCCAGCACCGGCCGGTGATGATCTGCAGCTCGGTCGGGTTGTGCGCCCACACCGCCCAGTCTGGCCCGTAGCCCTCCCCCGCCTCACTGACCAGGGCCGCCTCCGCTTGGCCGAGTGCCCATGCGGCCTTGTCGGCTTGACCGGCCACCGCGTAGGTCCAGGCTCCGCGCTGGTAGAGCAGCGATTTCACGCCGGGATGCACACTCTTGGCCGCGATCGAGCACGACTTGTCCGTGAGGTCCACGGCCACGTCCGTCGAGGGCAGGAGCTGGTACGAGCGGAGCGCGAGAGCGTTGGCGGCCAGGTCGACGTCGTTCGCGGCCTTCGCCGCTTCGAAGCTCTGTTCGTAGAGCATCTTGGCCTCGTTGTGCCAGCCCGCGTCGAACGCCGCCCACCCGGCCTGCTGTGCCTGCTCGGCGAAGAACGACAGCAGCTCCTGCCGGTCCGGCCCGGCGAAGCTGGCGCTCTTGAGCAGTGCGTCCGTCTTCTGCACTTCGGCGAAGTAGAGCCGGTAGGTGTCCGCGCCGCCCAGGTGGTCGTCGAGACGGCGCAGCCGCCCGAAGCTGGCGCGCAGCTCGGCGACAGTGCTCGACCCCACGCGGTTGCCGACCGTGCGGGACGGGAGGCCCGGCAGCTGCGCCGCCAGGCCTGTCGCGGCAAGCCCCGCTCCCAGCTTCATGAAGTCGCGTCGCAGCACTGAAGGGTCTCCATCCTCGCTCGACGGTTGGGTGTGCGAGGCGTCGGCAACAGGGCGCACGTGGCGCGTGCTGGTCTCCCAGGACCGGGGTGCGAGATCCAGCATCTCCCCCGGAATGTGCAGGCCGTCCGCGACGCGTTCGAAGATCTCGACGCGCTGCGCCTGGACGCGGCCGTTGATGTAGTCCTGCACTCGCGAGACGGTCAGCTCGCATCGCCGGGCCAGGTGGGACGCGGTGAACCCGACGCCTCCCCATCGCTTTGCCAGGCGCAGTACTTCGCCGAGATTGCGTTCAGCACACGCCTGCCGGAAGTCCGCTCGCGCGAGCACTTCCGGCGGTAGGTGATCTGCTGGCCGTTGCCTTGCCACGTCCTCGATCCTCCCCCAGGTCGGGCCGAAAACTCCCTTGTTACTGACGAGTTTACCCAGCTTGGGTACTCAAGTTGTCCTTATTCCAACCCTGCGACCAGCGGTTTTCTTGCTTCATGAGCAACGCCAGCAAGCGCGGACCTCAGAACGACACCAGCGAGCGAGGAGACCGAGATGGCCAAGAACACCTTCCCGCCGATCAAGACCGGCACGAGCCTGCTGACCAAGGTCGTCGGGCTCCTGACGCTGATCGCGATCCTCACGCTCGTCGTCAAGCACCCCACGGACGCCGCGACGTGGCTGAGTCAGGCTGGACACTTCGTCGGAACGGTGATCGACGGAATCGCTTCGTTCCTGCAGCACGCCCTTGGTTGAGCGCCACTCCACCGAGCGGTCAGCGGTCGGCAAGCCGCCGCTCAAGCTGCTCGACGCGCTCAACCAGGCCCTCGACCAGGCGCCGCAGCTCGTCCAGCTCGGTCACGGTCGGCTTGTCGTCGACGGGTTCCTGCCGGGTCCGGACGTACGAGCCCTTGCCCTGCCGGGTCACGATCAGCCCGGCGTCGCGAAGCACCGCCAGGGCGCTCTTCACGGTGCCGGTCGACACCTCGTATTCGCTGCTCAGGGCCGGGAGCGCCGGAAGCTGCGCACCTGGGGCGAGCTTGCCTGCCTCGATATCGGCCCGCAGCGCGTCGGCAATCTGCCGGTACGGCGGCCGTGAGTCGTCCGGGTCGAGTTTGCCCATGCCAACGAGCCTACTGCCCGCCAACAGTGTTACCCGAGATATGACAGTGTTGACTGTGTTAGCAGTGTCAGCTACTTTCTCTCTTGTCGCAGTCAGCGCACACAGCACAAAGCCCCGACCGGTGCGGCAACACCAGCCGGGGCGGACATCGAAACCTTGGGAGCATCGATGCAGTTCGAGCCTAACCGCATGTACCGCGTCAAGGCAGTCGCCGAAGCACTGGACGTCTCCGTCGCGACCATCTACCGCGCCATCGAGGCCGGGAAGCTCAACGCGTTCAAGATCGGCACCGGCAAGGGCGCTCTGCGCATCCCCGGCGGGGCCATTCCGGCCTACCTGGAGGAATGCGCCCACGCCGCCGCCCTGGTCCACGGTGGTGAGCGCTGATGTCGGCCTTCGAGGTCCTGCAACGGTTCGGCACCACGGCACTGCTGAAGTTCGCCGCCGCTGTGGTCGTGTTCCTGCTGCTGCACCTGCTGCGTATCCCGCTGGTCGTCCTCGCGCGGGTGCTGGAGGTGTCCATGCGGCGCCTTGACGGCTACGCGACCAAACAGGCGAGCAAGCCACCCACCGGGCCGATCAACCAATTCTTCCGTCCCACCAACGCTTTCCGGGAGGAGTCCAGCAATGTCCACGCCTGAGCACACCCCCGACACGACCGAGCTGGATACGCGTCGACGCGCCTTGGCTGCTGTCTACGCGCACACCACCGAACCGACTCGCGCCACTCGCGCGATCTCGTGGGCCGGTTGGCACCTGGGCGAAATCGCGGGCGTGACTGTCCCTTTGGGACTCGCGCTGACGGTCTGGGACGGCTTCTACGCGTTCTCCGGCGTGGCCGCTGTCTGCTGGGCCGTGCATGAGGTGCGACTGCAGCTCAAGCAGCGCGCGATCCGCGCGGCTGCTGAGGCGAAGGAGGTGCGGCGATGAACTGGCGTGAGGAACGACGCGCGGACCGGATCGCCGAGGCACAGATCAGGCGCGAGGAAGCGGCTGCTCAGGCACAGGTCCGCATCGCCGAGCAGTCCGCGGCTGCCCAGCAGCGCCGGGCCGACGAGCAGGCCCGCGCCGAGGCCCGCCGTGCCGAGCAGGACCGGCGTCGGGGGCGGCGCGCGGCGCGTATGGCCCGCATCCGGACCTGGACGAGCGCGCACGCCGTTGACCTCCTGATTTACCCGCTCGCGCTGGTATCGGCTGTGCTGGCGGTTCCGGCGATGGCCGCCTACGGCCACCAGGTGTACGGCAACGCCACGGGCTACGCCCTGTTCTGCATCACCGAACTCGGGATGTGGGCCTTCGCCCTGGCCGTCCAGATCACCCGGCACCGGAACCCGGAACGGCCTGTGTGGGCGCTGCAGCTCGGCGTGTGGGCCTTCGCCGCCGTCGCGTTCGGTGTGAACGCCCTGCACGGCGCCGAGCGCGGGTTCTCCCCCGCCGTCGTGATGGGTATCGGCTCGATCGCCGGAGTGCTGGCGCACCAGCTCATCACTGCCGGGCACCTCCGGTCCCGGCTGGAACGGACGCAGGCGAGGATCGAGCGCCAGGCGGCGCGCAAGGTCGCGCGGGTGCAGCGCACTGCGGTGCGCCAGGCGGTTGCCGAAATCGCCACCGACGGCACCGCCCGCCTCGTATACGCCCCCGGCCGGTACGTGATCGCCAGGAGTCGCGTTACCCGGCGGCCTCGACTTGAAGCCGCGATCGTGCCCGGCCTGCCGACCGGCGAGTCGGCCGACTGGGACCGGGAGTTGGCCGACCTGCTGGCGACGCACCGGCCCTCGATCGACCCGACCGACGGCACCCTTGGTACCGGTCCAGTGGCGACCCTCGATCCCGATCCTGAGCAGCAAAAATCGACCCCCAACCGATCGAAGGTCGGTGGTCGTCCGAGCCGCACCATCGCACAGCTCCGGGCCGAGCTGAAGCGGGCCATGAAGGCCCGCCCTGGCTCGATCGATCCGACCTCTGCCGAGTCGATCCGCAAGGCGCTGCGCTGCTCTCCTGCGCGCGCTCGGCAGCTCCGCGACGAACACCGCCAGGGAGGCACGAAGTGAGCACCGACAACGACCGTGAGGAGCTGGCGCGCGTGCACTACCTGCCGAGCCACAACGGCGCTGATACGGAGGTGATCGAGGGCGAGCTGATCAGCGATGAGGAGTACGCGTTGCTGACGAGCCAGAAAGCGCAGGCACTGGAGCGCTACCGGGGCTACCGCCGCGACGCGGTGACTGTCTACAAGGGTGTCCGCTACGCGGCGACGCACGACTACACGAAGACGGCGGGTAAGACGCTGATGCGGCACGGCTCCTATGTGCTGGGTGGTGCGGGGGTGCTGGCGAAGCGGGTGTGGGAGGCCAAGACCAACTCCCGCTATGAGCGGCTGCTGCGGGCGGCGGAGGTGCAGGGCGACTGGGAGCGGCTGGGCGAGTGGGAGCAGCGCGCCGAGCAGGCCCGCGAACACCGCCACCGCCGCCGCATGGACTGGCTCGACGCCCCCGCGAAGCTGGTCAAGGCCGTCGTCATCGGCGCCGCCTCGCTGATCGGGTTCCTGTTCGCGCTCGGGATCGTGCTGGCCGTCGCCTCCAAGGACCTGGGCAAGATCCTGGGGCCGATCGAAGCCCTGCTGCAGCTGGTGCAGTGGATCGCCTGGGTCGTGACCGTGGTGTGGGGGCCGCTGGTGCTGGCCGCCCCGTGGGTGGTGGTGCTGGCGCTGTGGAACATCGGCCGGCGGGCCGGGGCCGCCCCCTCCTGGCTGTCCACCGGCGGGCAGCGCTCCGGTGAGGGAGAGCCCATCACGCCGTCGATCGTGGTCACCGCCCTACGCGACCTCGGGATAGCCAAGCTGGCGACGGCCATCAAGGAGATGGGAGACGCGGGAGCGTCGATGCTAGGACCGATCCGGCTCGCAGGATGCGGCGTCGAAGTCGACGTGACCCTTCCCAGCGGCGTCACCACCGAGGAGGTACAGCGCAAGCGCCGCAAGCTCGCCGAAAACCTGACCCGCCACGAGCACGAAGTGTTCATCACCATCCCCCAAGCCGCCCGCACCGTGCGGCTATGGATCGCCGACAGCGGCGCCCTCGACGAACCGATCGGGCCGTCTCCGCTGGTCACCGACCCCGACACCACCGCCGACCTCTACACCGGCCGCGCACCCTGGGGACAGGACCTCCGGGGCGACGCCGCCGCGATCGCGCTCCTGCAGCGGCACCTGCTGATCACCGGCCTGTCCAACCAGGGCAAAACCGCCGCGCTGCGGGCACTGGTGCTGTGGCTGGCGCTGGACACCTCGACCGAATTCCGGATCGCCGACCTCAAGGGCGTGGGTGACTGGCGCATGTTCGAGGGCCTAGCGACCCGCCTGATCCAGGGACCGACCGATGAGCACGTCATCGCCACCACCGAGATGCTGGAAGAAGGCGTAGCGGAGATGGAGCGGCGCATTGCCGCGCTGGAAGCCTCCGGCGCCACGGATGGCGTCACGCGGGAAATGGCCCGCTACCCCGGGTCCGGGTTCCACCCGATCTTCCTGGTCGTCGACGAAGCCCAGGTGGCATTCATGTGCCCCGCCATCGGGGAGGACAAGCGGCCCTATGGCGGGACGAAGAACACCAGCCGCTACTTCATGGCCGCCCGCAAAATCCACAACCAGGGGCGCGCGGTGAACGTGCACCTGTGGCAGGGCACCCAAGACCCCACCGACCAGAACCTCCCGAAGCTGGTGCGCGAAGGTGCCCACATCCGGGCCTCGCTGGTCGTGGGCACGGAGGAACAGGCCCGCATGGCACTCGGGGACAAGGCCGTCAACGGTGGCGCGGCGCCGCACAAGCTCCGGCAGGGCGCGGACAAGGGCACCGTGGTCGTCGCCGGAGACGGCGTGCCCCTCCCGGCCGGGCAGGCGTCGATCACGATCCGCACGCACTTCATCAACGGTGAGGACGCCACCGAGGTCGCCGAGCGCGCCAAGACCCGCCGAGGCACGGTGATCACGGCCGAAGAGGGGCCAGAGGAGCGGGACCTGCTCGACGACGTGGCCGAGGTTCTGGGCACCGAGGCCGCCGTCAAGGCCACCGACGTCGCCGCCCGGCTGCGCGAACTGGCACCCGAGCACACGGACTACCGCAAGCTCACCGCCGAGGGCCTGGCCGCCTGGCTCGCGAGCGAGGGTGTGGTGGTCAAGAAGGTCAACGGCACCCTCACCGTCCGTGCCCGCATGATCCACGCCGCACTCGCCGACCGCGACGACGACTAGGGAACACGCGGCACCCCTTCCAGTGGGTGCGATCCGGGCCGCTGACCAGGCTCTCCTGGCAGCGATTCCCTAGCTCCCTTCGCTCCCTGATCGACATGTTTCCGCTGATCAGCGGTAGTGACCCGGGCAAGGGAACGGGGAAGGGAATTCGCCCTTCCCCGGCCCGGACTCCCCAGCCCATTCCCTACCAATTCCCTGCCCGCGCGGCGCCCCTCGGAACGCCGTGACGGCACCCCCTACCCAAGTCTCGGACACGCACTGTCACCGAAAGGGCAACTGATGACCACCGCAGACACCTCGCTGCTGGAGTGGGCGTTGTACTTCGCCGGGCTCGGCTGGCCGCTGTTCCCGCTCCGTCCGGGCACCAAGCGGCAGCCCGCCCTCAAGGACTGGGAGCACCGGGCAACCACCGATCCAGAGCGCATCCGCCGGTGCTGGTCCGCCGACCGCTGGAACATCGGACTGGCGACCGGTCCCGCCGGGCTGGTCGTGGTCGACCTCGACATGACCAAGGCCGGTGACACCGGTCCGGACGGCGCGACGGCCCTGGCCGCGCTCGCCGCCGAGCGTGGCGGTCCGGTGCCGGACACGTACACCGTCGCCACGCCCTCCGGCGGTCGGCACCTGTACTACCGCGCCCCGGCCGGTGTGCGGCTGCGCAACTCGCAACGCCAGATCGCCACCAACGTGGACACCCGCGCTGGAGGCGGATATGTGGTGGCGCCTGGGTCGGTCACCGCCGAGGGCGCGTACGAGCTGGTTGACGAGCGCGAGCCTGCCGACCTCCCGGCCTGGTTGGTCCAGGTGTGCTCTGAAAAGCCGTCAGCGGCGATCTCA
The DNA here is from genome assembly GCF_900114035.1 of Amycolatopsis sacchari. Classification (GTDB taxonomy): domain Bacteria; phylum Actinomycetota; class Actinomycetes; order Mycobacteriales; family Pseudonocardiaceae; genus Amycolatopsis_E; species Amycolatopsis_E sacchari. Next base: position 176,851 of record NZ_FORP01000010.1, read on the forward strand.
GCGCCCGTTCAGATCCGCTCTGCCGACACGACCGCGTACGGGTCGGCCGCACTCCGGGGCGAGTGCCAGCGCGTGCGAGACGCGGCGCCAGGCACCTACAACGCTGTGCTCTCGTCGGCCGCCTACACCATCGGCCGCAAGGTCGGGGCCGGTCTCGTCGACCACCGCGCCGCCCGCGCTGAGCTGATCACAGCCGGAGAAACCCTCATCGGTTCCGAGCACTGGCCGCCGAATCCGCGGGAAGTCGCCCGCGTGGTCGACGCCGGGCTGAACAAGGGAGCCAGCAATCCCGTGCAGCGAAAGGAGATCGCATGACGACGACCACCGACACCGTGGCCGCGATCGACGAAGTGATCGGTACCTGCAACCAGTGCGGGCGACCGCTCGGCGAGTCCCCTTCGGATGACTTCTGCTCGGAGAACTGCCAGCAGGTCTGGCGCTCGGCGAACCGCGTTGTCATGGCCGGGCACGAGGTGCTGGACCAGGTGCGCGACTTTGTGGCACGGTTCAACGTCTTCCCGTCCGAGCACTGCGCACCCATGCTCGCGCTCTGGTACGCCCACACTCACGCCGCCGACCACTTCTACGTCACGCCACGCCTGATCCTGTCCTCAGTGGAACCCGGCTCCGGGAAGACGCGGGTACTGGAAGTGGCTCAGTTCCTCGTGCGGGCACCGGAAATGACGTTCTCCGCGACCACGGCCGCGCTGTTCCGCATGGTGTCCGAAGGACCGATCACGATCCTGTTCGACGAAGTGGACACCATCTTCGGCGGCAAGAACGGCGGCAACAATGAAGACCTCCGGGGCCTGCTCAACGCGGGCTACAAGCGTGGCGCGACCGTCGCCCGGTGCGTCGGTGATGCCAAGGCGATGAAGGTGCAGAGGTTCCCCGTGTTCGCCCCGGCCGCGCTCGCGGGCATCGCCGGGAACATGCCCGACACGATCACGACCCGCGCGATCACCGTGCACATGAAGCGCCGCCGCGATGACGAAGAGGTAGACGAGTTCTGGGAAGAGGAGGTCGAAACCGAGGCGGCGCCGCTGCGGGACGCGCTCGCGGCGTGGGTGGATTCCGTGACGGACAAGATCAGCCGGGGACGGCCCACGATGCCGCCCGGTGTGCGGGACCGTTCCGCCGAGATCTGGCGCCCGCTCATCGCGATCGCCGACGCGGCAGGCGGGCACTGGCCCGACACCGCTCGCGCGGCCTGCCTGCACTTCGTCGAAGTCGCCAACACCGACCGCAGCGGCGGCGGCACGCGGGTCCGGTTGCTCGCCGACCTCCGTGAGGTGTTCAGCGCCGCGCGCGCCGACGAGCTACCCACCGCCGCGATCCTCGACGCCCTGACCGGAATGGAGGAAGCCCCCTGGGCCGACCTCGACGGCAAGCCGCTCGACGCCCGCCGACTGGCCCGCGAACTGAAGCCCTACGGCGTCACGTCGAAGAACGTCCGGCTGCCCGGCGACAAGGTGGCCAAGGGCTACCACGTGACCGGCGACGGCGGCCTTGCCGACGCCTGGAGCCGCTACCTGCCTGCCACCGCTACGAGCGCTACAGGCGCTACCGCGCAGGCCAGAGGCGTAGCGGATACGGAGGGCGTAGCGGACGCAACCGCTACAGCCGTCCGGCCACCCCCGCCGTCGTGACCACGCCGTAGCGGACCCAAGCGCTACGCCCCCCGTATCCGCTACCGCCCTGACCAGGCACGTAGCGCCAGTAGCGGACGTAGCGCTCCCAGCCAGCTCAGTCCCACCCGCACGACCCGCAGGAGCAAGACCAGTGGAGACCGCCAGCATCCCGACCGAAGACCCGACCAGCCCGCGTGTGCTGCTGACCGTCGAGGACGCCGCGAAGGCCCTCAGCATCGGCCGCACCACCATGTACGCGCTCATCAAGGCCGGGCACATCGCCACCGTCCAGATCGGCCAACTCCGCCGCGTTCCGACAACCGCGCTCGCGGCCTACGTCCAGCAGCTCACGACGCAGCAGAGCGCTGCCTGATCAACGAGGGGGAAGACATGACACGCAGGAAGCGCCCCGAGGGCAGCCGCCGACCAAACGGCGCGTCGAGCATCTACTTGGGCAGTGACGGGAACTGGCACGGCTGGGTCACGATGGGAGTGCGTGACGACGGAAGCCCTGACCGGCGACACGTCAAGCGCAAGGACGAGGCCGCCGTGATCGACGCGGTTCGCGAACTCGAGAAGCAACGTGATGCCGGAAAGGTGCGCAAACCGGGCCGCGCCTGGACGGTCGAGAAATGGCTGACGCACTGGGTCGAGAACATCGCCGCTCCGTCAGTCCGCAGGAACACGCTCGTCGGATACCGGGCGGCCGTGTACGGCCACCTCATCCCTGGAATCGGAAAACACCGGATCGACAAGCTGCAGCCGGAGCACCTGGAGACGCTGTACCGGAACCTCGCGAGCAAGAAGGGGAAGCACGGGAAGGTCCTTCGTCCGGCGACCATTCACCAGGCGCACCGCACCGTGCGAACGGCGCTTGGAGAGGCAGTGCGCCGCGGACACATCACGTCGAATCCCGCGCAGATCGCCCGGCCGCCGCGAATCCCCGAGGAAGAGATCATCCCGTTCACGAAGGAAGAAGCCGCTCGAATTCTCCGCGCCTGCCAGCACCGGCGCAACGGCGTGCGATTCGTCATCGCGCTGACGCTCGGCCTTCGGAAAGGTGAAGCCCTGGGGTTGCAGTGGCGAGACGTCGATTTCGCCGCTCGCACTCTGTCGGTTCGTCGGTCGCTGCAGCCGGTGAAGTGGCAGCACGGATGCACCCCGGAGAATCCGTGCGGACGTCGACACGCTGGGCATTGCCCGGACCGGCACGGCGGCGGCGCGATCGCACAGGAAGTGAAGTCTCGGGCCGGGCGGCGGGTGGTCGCCATTCCCGTGCCGATTTTGGAGGCGCTGCGCCAGCACCAGCGCGACCAGCTCCAGGAGCGCGAGCAGGCCGGGAACCTCTGGCAGGACGAGGGCTGGGTGTTCGCGAGCCCGATTGGGAAGGCCGTTCATCCCCGAACTGACCACGACGAGTGGAAGGACCTGTTGAAGGCCGCGAAGGTGCGGAACGCGCGCTTGCACGACGCCCGGCACACCGCCGCGACGATGCTGCTCGTGCTCGGCGTGCCCGGCCGGGCAGTGATGGAGGTGATGGGCTGGTCTCACGTCGGAATGACGTCCCGCTACCAGCACATGACGAGTGAGCTGATGACCTCGATTGCTGATCAGATCGGTGGGTTCTTCTGGGCCGAGGACGACCAGGACGACGGAGATGAGGGTTCGGCAGGCCAACCGGTAGCTGTCTAAATTCTTCGGGAACCGCGGCTGCTCGCCGTGCGTTAATGATCCTGGCCCGATATCGCTAGGTAAGGGAGCTGAAATTGGACGAGGTGACGATTGTTGATCGCGTCCAGGTCGACATTGACGACTTGGGAAAGCTCGCCGATCACGTCGCCATTCCACCTGCCGAACAACTTGAGGTGGTCTACGTCAACACCGAAAGCGGAGGTCGACGCACGCGGCGCGTTTACGGTTTCACCGCAGGAGGTGATGCACTCGTCGTGCCTAACAGCGGTGCCCGTCTCGTGGCCGCTCATCGGGAGGCCAAGCCGAACGAACGTCTCCACATTCGGCGGCGGTCAGACGACTACAGCGACAGGCCCGTTGGGCCGTTCACTCCAGCCCCCAAGGGGCTAACTGCCGTCTTCACCGACGGTCGACGGCTTCCAATCGCCTACTACGACGTTCATGGACGCTCGGTATGCATCGATGACGACGCGGCTTGTTGGCTATTCGTAGTTCACGAGGACAACGAAGTGCTGGCGCGCGTCGAGGAGGAACCTACCTACTAACCGTAAGCCCCTGCGCTCGGATGACCCCCGCACGCGCTACACCGTAGGGGCTACTGCAACCCGAACTGCAACCTAGGCGGAGCCATGCCGGGCGAGCGCACATGCCTCGCCCGGCATATCTGCTGGTGAGAGACGCGGAAGCGGAGGGATTTGAACCCCCGGTGGGTTGCCCCACGCTCGCTTTCAAGGCGAGTGCATTCGGCCGCTCTGCCACGCTTCCCTGCCCTGCAGGGTAGCCCGTCAGTCCGGTAGCTGGTTCAGGTGCTCGTACACCCGCTCGAAGGCCTCGCCGATCACGCGTTGCTCCTGCGGCGTCAGCAGGTCGATGAGGTGTTCCCGCACGCCCTGGACGTGCGTCGGCGCGGCGCGTTCCAGTAGGGCGCGGCCCGCGGGCGTCAGCTCGGCGATCACGCCGCGCTTGTCCTCCGGATCGGGGACCCGGCGCACGTACCCGGCGTCCTCCACCCGCCCCACCTGGTGCGACAGCCTGCTCTTCGTCGACCCCAGGAAGTTCGCCAGCTCGGTCATCCGCATCCGGCCGTCCGCCTGGGTGTCCAGGCAGACGAGCACCTCGTAGTCGATCAGGGAGACCTGCTGGGCTTCGCTCAGCTCGCGGTGCAGGCGGTGCCGCAGCTTGAGCGTGGCGACGATGTAGAACCGCCAGGCCTTCGCCTCGGGTTCACTCAGCCAGCGCACTTCGCCCATGCCCGGCAACCCTAGCGGGCGAACGCGGATCCGCCCGGACGTGGGATGACGGATCGGTTGAGCCCGGCGCCGGAAAGGCGCATGCTGGGCAGTGACGGAGGACGAAGCTCCGCGGTACCGGGACACCACCGGGGGTGCCCGGCGCGGGGCCGCCGCCGCGGAAGGTCAGGTGGTTCAGTGGCAAGAAAAACCCCGCGGTTGACTGCCTGCTGCGCCCCCACGGCCGGGAGACGGTGATCGCCGGCCCGGCCGCGATGTGAACAGCACGGGCGTCCCCGTGCGCCACCTCTCGCGCATCACGGCGGGAATCTGGCCTGCGTCGGTACCACCTCCGCGTGCGCACCGGCAGTGCGAAACCCGCCGGCCCGAGAGGCAGCCAACCGCCCCCACAACAGTGACAACCTCGGTGAATCCCGGGCGCGGTTCCTCCAACCACCGCGCCCGGGATTTCTTCAGTAGGCTTCCGCAACCATGAGGTTCGACGACAACGCTGGCCTGGACACGTCCGAGGTTGACGACCTGCGCGGCGGAGGCGGTGGCATCGGCGGCCGGGTCGCGCTCGGTGGCGGCGGGCTCGGCGTGGTGGGCCTGATCATCTACTTCGTGCTGAGCCAGCTGGGCGGCGTCGGCACCACGGGCGGCAGCAGCAGCGTCGGCCTGGGCCAGCTCGGCTCCGGTCAGCAGATCAGCAACAGCACCCTCTCCCAGGAGTGCCGCACGGGCGCGGACGCCAACCGCAACCACGACTGCGCCGTCGTCGCGATCATCAACTCCATCCAGGACTACTGGACCGACCAGTTCGCCCGCTCCGGGCGCACCTACCGCAAGGTCCCCACGAACTTCTTCAACGGCAGCGTCCGCACCGGCTGCGGCGGCGCCACCTCCGACACCGGCCCCTTCTACTGCCCCGCCGACTCCGAGGTCTACATCGACCTGTCGTTCTTCCAGGAACTGCAGACCCGCTTCGGCGCCGAAGGCGGGCCGTTCGCCGAGGCCTACGTCCTCGCCCACGAGTACGGCCACCACGTGCAGAACCTCCTCGGCACGTCCGACCGCGTCGGCAACGGCACCGGCCCCACCTCCGGCTCGGTGCGCCTCGAACTGCAGGCCGACTGCTACGCCGGCGTCTGGGGCAACCACGCCACCACCACCCCGTCGTCGAGCGGCCGCCCGCTGATCACCGAGATCACCCAGGACGACATCCAGCGCGCGCTCGACACGGCGTCCCGCATCGGCGACGACTACATCCAGAAGAACCTGGGCAACGGCAAGATCGACACCTCCCAGTTCACGCACGGCACGTCGGCGCAGCGCGAGAAGTGGTTCAACACCGGCTTCACGACCGGTGACCCCGCCCGCTGCGACACCTTCGGCGCCCGCGACCTCGGCTGAGCCGAGATAGGGTCACGGGTATGCATGCGATCACCATTCGTGAGCCCGGCGGCCCGGAAGTCCTGGAGTGGACGGAGGTTCCCGATCCCGAGCCCGGCCCCGGCGAGGTGCTCGTCGAGGTCGCCGCGAGCGCCGTCAACCGCGCGGACCTGTTGCAGCGGCAGGGTTTCTACAACCCGCCGCCCGGCGCGAGCGACATCCCGGGGCTCGAGTGCTCCGGCACGATCGCCGCGGTCGGCGAGGGCGTCGAAGGGTGGCAGGTCGGTGACGAGGTGTGCGCGCTGCTCGCGGGCGGCGGGTACGCCGAGAAGGTCGTCGTGCCCGCCGTGCAGCTGCTGCCGGTGCCCGGCGAGGTCAGCCTCGTCACGTCGGCGGGGCTGCCCGAGGTCGCGTGCACGGTGTGGTCGAACGTCGTCATGATCGGGCAGCTGACCGAGGGCGAGGTCCTGCTCGTCCACGGCGGTGCCGGCGGCATCGGCACCCACGCGATCCAGGTCGGGAAGGCGCTGGGCGCGACGGTCGCGGTCACGGCCGGCTCACCCGAGCGGCTCGACCGGTGCCGCCAGCTCGGCGCCGACATCACGATCAACTACCGCGAGCAGGACTTCGTCGAAGTGCTGAAGGAGGAGACCGGCGGCGCCGACGTCATCCTCGACAACATGGGCGCCGCGTACCTGGAGCGCAACATCGCGGCGCTGAAGCCCAACGGCAGGCTCACGATCATCGGCATGCAGGGCGGCACCAAGGCGGAGCTGAACCTCGGCCAGCTGATCGCCAAGCGGGGCGTGATCTCGGCGACGACGTTGCGCGCGCGGCCGGTGGAGGACAAGGGCCGCATCGTCGCCGACGTGCGGAAGAACCTGTGGCCGTTCGTCGAGGACGGGACGATTCAGCCGATCGTCGGCCAGGCGGTGCCGATGTCCGAGGCCTCGAAGGCACACACCGCACTGGAAGAGGGCGGCGTGTTCGGGAAGGTTCTGCTCACCACCAAGGGTTAGCGGAGTTCCTCGAGGACGCGGACCAGCTGGTTGACCTCGAAGACGTTGGAGTAGTGGGCGAGGCCGATGCGCACCGCGCCGCCGACCTCGCCGACGCCCAGCGCCGCGAACACCCCGCTGGTCCCGTCGTCGGCGAACGCGCACAGGCCCTGTGCCGCCAGGTGGTCCGCGACCTCCGGCGCCTTCTTGCCCGCCACGGCGAACGCCAGCGCCGGGATGCGCCGCATCGCGTCCCCGATGACCATCACGTGCGGCAACGCCCGCAGCTCGCTCGTGAGCTGCGCGAGCAGGCCGGCGTGGTACGACTTCGCCGAACCCAGCGACGTGACGAGCCGCTCGCGGCGCGAACCGGTGGCGGCGTCGTCGAGGCCCGCGAGGTAGTCGATCGACGCGATGAGGCCCGCGAGCAGCGGGTACGCGTGCGGGCCGAGTTCGAGCCGGGCCGGGCCGCGGACGTCCGGGTCCAGCGACGCCGACGGCAGCCGCTCGATCATCTCGGGGTCGCGGAACGCGAGCGCGCCCACCGCGGGACCGCCCCAGGACTGCGCGGACACCACGATCACGTCGGCACCCAGCTCCGGCAGGTCCAGCGGCAGGAACGGCGCCGCGTACGTCGCGTCGACGACGACCGTCGCGCCGACGCGCTTGGCGAACTCCACGACCGTCGGCACGTCGGGCCTCGTGCCGACGGAACCGGACGCGGCCGTGATCGCGACCGCCTTCGTGTGGGCGGTGACGAGGTTTTCGTACTGCCACGCGGGCAGCTCGCAGGTCTCGATGTCGATCTCGCTCCAGCGCACGATCGCGCCGACGCGCTTCGCGGCGCGCTGCCACGGGGCGAGGTTCGCGTGCTCGTCGAGCCGCGACACGATGACCTCGTCGCCCAGCGTCCACCGCTCGCTCATCGCGTCGGCGAGGCGGCGGAGCAGGACGGCGGCGCTCGGCCCGAGCACGACACCGGCCGGATTGGTACCGACGAGGTCGGCCACCGCCCGCCGGGCGGCGGTCACTATGCTCTCCGCACGCTGGGAGGCCGGGAACGCGCCACCGGGCACGGAGACCGGAGCACGCATCGCCGTGGACACGGCCGAGGCCACCTGTTCGGGTACCAGCATTCCGGCAGGGCCGTCGAAGTGGATCCAGCCGTCACCCAGCGCGGGGAACAACCCACGAATTCGAGCGACGTCGAACGCCATGGGCACACGGTACGGAGGAGTAATTTCGCTGCGCGTCCGGGGTTGGGCTATGGGCGCGCCGGGCGGCTAGGCTCGGACGTGCCGCACCTGCGGCGAGGCGAGTCCATGGATGGAGCGATGACCGACCCCAACAACCTCAACCCCCAGTCCGACGAGCAGGCCCAGCACGTGCTCGTGGTCGGCCCGGACGGTGCCCCGGTGGGCACGGCGCGGGTGCCGTCGGGCGAGGAGGACCAGCAGCAGGAGTCCGTCGGTGACCTCGTCGAAGAACCGGCGAAGGTGATGCGCATCGGCACGATGATCAAGCAGCTCCTGGAGGAGGTGCGTGCGGCCCCGCTGGACGACGCGAGCCGCAACCGCCTGCGCGAGATCCACCAGACCTCCGTCAAGGAGCTGGAGCAGGCGCTCGCGCCGGAGCTGCAGCACGAGCTGGAGCGCCTGGTGAGCCCGTTCACCGAGGACTCCACCCCGTCGGACGCGGAGCTGCGCATCGCGCAGGCCCAGCTCGTCGGCTGGCTCGAAGGGCTGTTCCACGGCATCCAGACCGCGTTGTTCGCCCAGCAGATGGCGGCACGCGTGCAGCTGGAGCAGATGCGCCGCGGGCTGCCCCCGGGCACCACCGCCCGCGGCGACGGCCACACCCCCGGCATCAGCGGGACCGGGCAGTACCTCTAGCGGGGCGGCGCCGGGCCCGGCCGGAGGTCACTGCCCCAGCCGCGTGCTGAGCGTGTCCTCGACCCGGGCCAGGCGTTCCTCGTACTTGGCCACCGCGGTCAGCCGTGCCCGGATGCGCGCGTGCTCGGCCCGCACCTCGTCCAGAGCGGGCCGCGGGTCGCCCTCCGCGACGCCGGGCCGTTCCAACTCCGCGACGCGGGTCTGCAGCCCGGACAGGATCGGCGTCATGAGCTTCAGCTCGTTGTCGTGCCAGTCCAGCCTGTTCGTGATGGCTTCGACGTGCCCGCGCAGCTCCTCGCGGAGCGTGTGCACCTCGCCGCGCAAACCGTCCAGCTCACGGCGCAGCTCGTCGAACCGCGGGCCGTGGCGCTGCTCGGTGACCTGCTCGATGCGCCACCGCAGCTTCCGCCACAGCGGGAACGCGAGCACCTTCCCCAGCCTCTTCACACCGCTCACGGGAGGACTTCGACCCTTCCTTCGTCACGCCACGACCTCAACAGCGCGGACTCGGCCCGCAGCCGGTGGTCCACGGTCACTTCCACGTCGGCGCCCCACGCGTGCGCGAACCTGGTCTGCTCAGGGTCGTCCACGATCGAGAACCCCGCCATCCGGATCTTCGCCTCGGGGAACAGCCGGGCGCACAGGTAGACGGCGAGCGTGCCGGTGGTCGCCCAGACCGGCTGGGCGGGGTCGAGCCCCAGCAGGCGCCCCAGCGGGCGGACGACCGGCCGGTTCGGGATCGGCAGGAACCCGAGGTCCGGCGGCCACCAGTCCGGCAACCACTCCGGCTCCCAGTGCATCCGGCCGGGTTCGGCCAGCAGGTACAGCCTGGACGTGTAGTCGGCGAACGTGTGCGGGCTCGCGAGCACTCCCCGGTGCACGACCACGACGTCGGTCTTGCGCCCGTAACAGGGCGCTTCCCCGTGCTCGTCGAGCGCGAACGTCGTCAGCCGCAGCACGAGGTCGCTGTCGTCGATCAGCCGGGCGCGAGCGGGATCCGGCCGCATCGGCGCGTTGCCGACGACGGTGATCGTCTCGGGCGGCCGCTGCCCGCGGGCGTACGCGGTGAACAGCTCGCGATGGACGTCGAGCTCGTCGTCGGCGACCGCGTCGTCACGCTCGGCCTCCACGGCCTCGCTAAACACGCCGCAACCGCCTCCTCGGCGCCTCTTCGCCGGGGAAGACCCGCTTCACGCCGTCGCCCATCGCCGCCTCGACGGTCCGGATGTCGCGGACCAGCCGCCGCAGTCCCTCGGGTTCGAGCGACGCGGCCTGGTCCGAGCCCCACATCGTGCGGTCGAGCGTGACGTGCCGTTCGACGAGGCAGGCGCCCAGCGCGACGGCCGCGATCGAGACCTGCAGACCGCGCTCGTGCCCGGAGTAACCGACCGGGACACCGAACCGGCGCGACAACGTCTCGATCGTGCGCAGGTTCGCCTCCTCCGGCGGGCACGGGTAGGTCGACGTCGTGTGCAGCAACACGAGCCGGTCCGTGCCGAGCAACTCCACCGCGGCGTCGATTTCGTCCATAGTGGACATTCCGGTCGAAGCGATGACCGGGCGGCCGGTGTCCCGCAACCGGACGAGCAGCTCCCTGTCGGTGAGCGACGCCGACGCCACCTTGTGGCACACCACGTCGAACTTCTCCAGGAAGTCCACGCTCGGCACGTCCCACGGGGACGCGAACCACGCGATGCCGCGCTCCGCGCAGTACCGGTCGATTTCCTCGTACTCGGTGACGCCGAACTCGACCCGGTACCGGTAGTCCAAATAGGTCATTTCGCCCCACGGCGTGTCACGCGGGGTGTCGCGCATGTCCGGCGGCGTCGCGATGTCCGGGGTCCGTTTCTGGAACTTCACCGCGTCGACACCGGTGTTCGCCGCGATGTCGATCAACTGCTTGGCGATTTCCAGGTCGCCGTTGTGGTTGATGCCGATCTCGGCGACCGTGTACACCGGCCTGCCCTCGCCGACCTCGCGATCGCCGATCCGCACGGTCGAGGTCACGCGTTCCTCCGTTCGTACGCACGCAAAACCAGGTCGCTCAGCTCCCGGACCGCACCCGCACCGCCCACTTTGGTCAGCACCAGCCGGGCCGCCTGGCGCACCGCGGGGTGGGCGTCGCCGACCGCGACCGGCCAGCCGACCAGCGCCATCGCGTCGAGGTCCCTCAGGTCGTTGCCCACGTAGGCGACGCGGGCGGGGTCGAGCCGCTGCTCCGCGAGCCACGACTTGAGCACCGCCGCCTTGTCCCCGACGCCGTGCAGCACCTGGGCACCGAGCTTCTTCGCACGTGCTGCCACGACGGGGTTCTGCTCCACCGAGAGGATCATGAGCGGGATGCCGGCGGCCAGCAGCCGCGCCACTCCCGCGCCATCGGAGCGGCTGACCACGACGCCCTCGGTGCCGTCCTGCAGCACGATCGCGCGGTCGTCGGTGTGCACCCCGTCGAAGTCGGTGACGACGGCGTCCACGTCGACGTCGGTGCCCAGCGAGGAGTCGAAGCCGGCTGCGAGCGCCCTGGCGATGGCCAGGTCGTCGTGCGAGTCGATCTCCACGGCGTGCGACGCCGGCATCTCCACGAGGCCGATCCGGCCGAAGAAGCGGTGCTTCGCGGCGCGGAAACCGGTGGTGCGCATGCCGTAGACCGCGCCGGTCTCCCGGAACTCCGGCTCGCGTTCCTGGCGCAGCGGCCGGACCTCGGCGCTGTGGTTCACGGCGACCGCCGCTCCGGATCCGTCGCGGCGCCACAGGAACTCGTGCACCCGGGCCGCGGTGAACGCACAGTCCCAGCCTTCGTCGAGGATCGAGGACACCACGCCGTCGATCGTCTCGGCCGCGATGAACGGCGACGTGCACTGCACCATCAGGACCACGTCGGGGTCGGAGCCGTGCTGCCCCCGGAAGATGTCCAGACAATGCAGGAGAACCGCTTCCGACGAAACGGAATCCCCCGACAATTCCGCGGGGCGCGGGAAAACGGTGGCACCCGCGTCCGCGGCGACCGCACCGATCTCGGCGCTGTCCGTGCTGACCACGATGTCGTCCACGCGGGACGCCCTGCCCAGTGCGCGAACCGCGCGGGTGATGAGTGGTTCGTCGCCGACCTCGATGAGGTTCTTACCCGGCACGCCTTTCGACCCGCCGCGCGCGGGGACCACGGCCAGCACCCGAGCGCTGTCGAGCTGTGACATAAGGGCGAGCGTACGGAACAACCCTGTGCGCGTGCGCACAGGGTTGTTCGTGACTTACGGACGTGTCAGCGGTTGTTGTTCTTGTCCAACTCGAACAGCCGCTCCCAGTTCTCCTTGCTCACCAACCGCGGCTGCGCCTCGTTCCAGCGGCGCACGGCCGCGTCCCCCTCGCGGCGCAGGCGCCACAGCGTCTTCGCCCCTTCACGGCCGAGGCGCACCATCAGCTCGCGGTCGAACCTCCGCACGCGCATGCCGGTCTGCGCCGAGTCCGTGACGACCGCCGTCCGGAACCTCGCGACGTGCCACCAGTACTGGTCGTGCGAACGGATCGCCGCACCCTGCTCCTGCCCGTTGCGCAGCTGGTCGACCAGCCGCTTCAGCAGTACCAGCGTGGGCTTCGACGGCTTGGGCGCGGGGACCACGATCGGCATCTCGCCCGCCGGGACCTTGACCGAGGACGGCTTCAGCGTCTCCGTCTCCGCGTACTCGGCACGCAGCTTCCGCACCTGCGGCACGATCTCGGCACCCCCGTCGGAGAGGACCTCCGGCCCGCGGAGGAAGTCCTGGATCGCCTTGATCATCGTGGCCGCGAGGCCGTACTGCATCGCGGCCAGCGTCTCGCTGAACTCCTTGGCCAGCAAGGCCGTCGTCCGCGACGAGCTGAACGCGCCGTGCAGCGCCGCGACGACGAGGCTGTTGCGGAAGTGGAAGTACCGGGACCAGTCGTCCCAGTCCTTCCAGTGCAGGTCCTGGTGCCACACGCCGGCACCGGGCAGCGTGAACGTGACGAACCCGGCGGCGCGGGCGCGCAGCCCGTACTCGATGTCGTCCCACTGGAAGAACACCGGCAGCGGGTAGCCGATCTTCGCGACGACCTCGGCCGGGATCAGGCAGCACCACCACGCGTTGTGCGTGGCGTCCCGGCGCAGCTCCTGCGAGTGCTGGAGCATCGAGCGGCCGGACATCGACTCCTCGGTGGGCGTGAGCCCCGGCTTCAGCTTCGGCAGGTCGGCCACCTCGGCGTCCACCCAGAGGCGGTCGGGGTGCAGCTCCTGCAGGCTCTGGCCGCCGACCAGGATCGGCTGGGTCGCACAGTTGGCGATCGCCATCAGGCGCACGACGGTGTCGGATTCGAGCTTGACGTCGTCGTCCATGAGCAGGACGTAGGACTCCGCGCCACGCTCGCCCTCGACGATCTCGTACATGCCGCGGGTGAAGCCACCCGCACCACCGAGGTTGGGCTGGCGGATGTAGTGCAGCTTGTCGCCCATGGCCTGCTTGACCACGGCGAAGCGGTCCCGGGACTCCACGGCGTCGTTGCCCTGGTCGGTGACGTGCACCGCGGCGACCGCACCGAGCGCGTCGGGGTCCTCGGCCAGCTCGGTGAGGGTGTCCAGGCAGTAGTCCGCCCGGTTGTGGGTGCAGATCGCGATGGAGACGGGGCGCAGCGCCCGCGGCGCGGCGACGGTCCAGCGGACCTGCTCGACGACCAGCGTCTCGTCGTCAGTCTGGACGTCGAGCCACAGCGCGCCGCCGTCGACGAAACGGTCGATGGGCGCCGTCAGCCGCACCGTCTCGGCCTTCGCCCCGGTGGCGGTGTGCGCGTCGATACCGCGGACGTCACCCCAGATGTCGGACGCGGTGATCAGCAACCTGCCGGAGCCGGTCACCACCGCTTCGACGACGACCTCCGCGACCTCGGTGCAGCGCTGCCAGTAACTGGCCGGAAACCGGCCGAAATACGTGTTCGTCGTGACGAAGGCATGGGGCTCGACGCTGAGCCGATCGCGCTCCTGGCTGGCAGAACCCTGCTTGACCTGGGCGTACATCTCGTTCGGCGCGAGAAACGACCGTGCCGCGAAGTGGGTCCGCTGGGCAAGTAATCTCTCGCCAGGTTCGTGCTGCTCCTTGACCATGGCGTCAAGCTCCGAATCATGAATACGTGGAAACGCCTGCTCGTTCCACTCATATGCGTGAAAGATATCGTGCCCGGCGCGAAGCCCGCATACGACCAAAGCCCTGCGCGGGCCACCCCCTCTCCACTCGCTACCCTTGGCCACGTGCACGCCACCAGCACGGTCCAGACGGCCAGCGATCCCGTTGTCAAGGGCCCGAACCCGACGCCGCCCGACAGCCGCTCCTTCTCACGCGCGTTCGCGGACATCCGTGACGGCTTCACGCAGCGCGAACTGTGGAGCCACCTGGGCTGGCAGGACATCAAGCAGCGTTACCGGCGCTCGGTGATCGGCCCGTTCTGGATCACCATCAGCCAGGGTGTCATCTCCCTCGGCCTCGGGCTGCTGTACTCGCAGCTGTTCGGGCTGCACATCACCACGTTCCTGCCCTACATCTCCACCGGGTTCATCGTCTGGGGCTTCATCAGCGGCTGCCTGTCCGAGGGCATGGAGTCGTTCATCGCGAACGAGGGCCTGATCAAGCAGATCCGCGCGCCGTTGACGGTGTACGCGCTGCGCACGGTGTGGCGGCAGACCCTGATGTTCGCGCACAACCTGATCGTCGTCGTGATCATCGACGCGATCTTCTTCACGAGCCTGAACCACAGCTACGGGCTGAACAGCGGCGTGTGCGAGCCCGACGTCATCTGCCACCCGGGCTTCGGCTGGTACTCGCTGTCGGCGATCCCCGCGTTCGTGCTGCTGGCGTTCAACGCCTGGTGGGTCACCCTGCTGCTGGGCATCATCTCCACCCGCTACCGCGACATCCCGCAGGTGATCAACTCGCTGATCCAGCTGCTGTTCTACATGACGCCCATCGTGTGGCCGATCGACCAGCTCTACGGCCACGGCGCGCGTGCCGAAATGGCCAGCTGGGTCGTCCCGATCGTGCACCTCAACCCCTTCTACCACTTCGTCCAGATCCTGCGGGCCCCGCTCATCGGCCAGGCCGTCAACCCCTGGAGCTGGGTCGTGGTCGGCGGGATCACCATCGTGGGCTGGCTGCTCGCGCTGGTCGCCATGCGCAACTACCGGGCCCGCGTCTCCTACTGGGTGTGAGAACTAGACATGGTCAGCATTGAGGTCCAGAACGCCTACGTCGACTTCCCGATCTTCGACGCGAAAACCCGTTCGCTGAAGAAGAAGGTGCTCGGCAAGGTCGGCGGCAAGATCGGCACCGAGAGCAAGGTCCCGATCATCGAGGCGCTGCAGGACGTGACGTTGTCGCTCAAGGACGGCGACCGCGTCGGCCTGGTCGGGCACAACGGCGCCGGCAAGTCCACGCTGCTGCGGCTGCTGTCGGGCATCTACGAGCCCACCCGCGGGTCCGCCCGCGTCGAGGGCAAGGTCGCGCCGGTGTTCGACCTGGGCATCGGCATGGACCCGGAGATCTCCGGCTACGAGAACATCATGATCCGGGGCCTGTTCCTCGGCATGACGCGCAAGCAGATGGAGAAGCGGGTCGACGACATCGCGGAGTTCACCGAGCTCGGCGACTACCTGCAGATGCCGCTGCGCACCTACTCGACCGGTATGCGCGTGCGGCTCGCGCTCGGCGTCGTCACCACGATCGACCCCGAGATCCTCATCCTCGACGAGGGCATCGGCGCGGTCGATGCGGCGTTCCTGAACAAGGCCCGCGACCGGCTCGTCGACCTCGTGAAGCGCTCGGGTCTGCTGGTCTTCGCCTCGCACGCCGACGACCTGCTGCTGGAGCTGTGCACCACGGCCATCTGGATGGACGAGGGCCGCATGCGCATGCAGGGTTCGCTGCGCGAGGTGCTGACCGCCTACAAGGGGCGCGACCCGTACGAGAACATGAGCGCGGAAATGGCGGAGCGGCTCGGTATCGAGCACGTCGTGACGGCCAAAGGCGGCGAGTGAGCATGAGCGGTTCGGAGCAGGGCCCGCTGCCGGCGGGCGCCGTGGTGGCCGTCGTGGTCACCCGGCACCGGCGTGACCTGCTCGCGGACTCGCTGAAGGTGATCGCGGCGCAGACCAGGCCCGTGGACCACCTCGTCGTCGTGGACAACGGGCCGGACCAGCCGGCACTGGACGTGGTCGAGGCGTACCCGCTGCCGCACACGTACCTGCCGTCGCACCACAACCTCGGCGGCGCCGGCGGGTTCGCGCTGGGCATGCTGCACGCGCTGGCGCTCGGCGCGGACTGGATCTGGCTCGCCGACGACGACGGCCGCCCCGCCGACGAGCGGGTGCTGGGCGTGCTGCTGGAGGAGGCCGAACGACGCGGGCTGGCCGAGGTCTCGCCGGTGGTGAGCAACATCGACGCCCCGGCGAAGCTGGCCTTCCCCCTGCGCCGCGGGCTGACGTGGAAGCGGTCGTCGGCCGAGCTGGGCACGGATTTCCTGCCTGGGATCGCGTCGCTGTTCAACGGTGCCCTGTTCCGGGCGTCGACGCTCGACGTCGTCGGCGTGCCCGATCTGCGCCTGTTCGTCCGCGGTGACGAGGTCGAGGTGCACCGGCGGCTGGTGCGGTCCGGCCTGCCGTTCGGCACGTCGCTGCGCGTCGCGTACCTGCACCCCGACGGCTCGGACGAGTTCAAGCCGATGCTCGGCGGGCGGTTCCACGCGCAGGACCCGGAGAACGACGTCAAGCGCTACTACACCTACCGCAACCGCGGCTACCTGCTGTCGCAGCCGGGGATGCGCCGGATCGGGGCGCTGGAGGTGCTCCGGTTCGGCCTGTACTTCGTGGGCGTCAAGCGGGACCCGAAGGCGTTCGTGCAGTGGCTGAAACTGGTGCGCCAGGGGCAGCGGGAGCGGTTCTTCCGCTACTGACCGTACCGCTGCAGCTCCTCGAACAGGTGGTGCGCGATGCGGGCGTTGTCGGCGGGTGCGTAGGTGAGCCAGCTCTGCCCGTCGTCGGCCTTGCGTGACGTGGCGAAGTAGCGGCCTTCCTCGGTGTCGAACCACGCCGTGGGTGTCAGGCGGACGGGTTTGCCGTCGCGGCCGGGGACGACCAGGCTGAACTGGCCGATGCGCAGCTTGGGTTTCTGGAAGATCCGCTCGACCATGCGCAGCTGGGCGGGTGCGGTGGAGCGTGGCTTGGCGACTCCGGCGAACGGGTCGTACGCGTCGTCGTCGCGGCGGTGCCGCCCGCTCTGCTGGGCCGGCTTGGGGATGGTGACGGAGGGCCCTGCCGCCGCGGGGGTTCGCGGCAGCAGGTCGACGATGCCGGGCACCAGCGCGGTGGGCCGGCAGTCGGTGAAGACCAGGGAGTTCCGGTCCTGCTTGGCCACCACCGCGTACTGCCCGTTCGAGGCGGCGCGGGCGAACAGCTGCTGGTCGCGCTCCAGCTGGGCGACCGCCATGATCGCGACGGGGCCCTGGACGAAGGTGCGCAACGCCAGCTCGACGTCGGGATCGAGGCGCCCTCGGCTCGTCACCCCGCGCGACTCGAGGTCGCGGAACACGGCGTCGCGGATCTGGGCGCGCTCGTCGAACGTGGTGCCGACGTGGGGGACCTCGAAGGGTGCCGGTGCCCGCCCGAGCCGCAGGCGCTCCAGCAGGATGTCCAGCGCCGCCAGTGAAAGCGAGAACTGGTGTGGCATCGTCGGTCGTCCCCCTCGAAGTGGTTCCTCTGCTTTGAGCGAACCGTGTTGCCGGACATGATCGCGGGCTGCTGTTCTGGACGCATGGCCGACAGGAAACCCGCACTCGTCCTGCACCTGCACACCGGTGGTGAGCCGCTGGTGTTCGCGCTGCCGGACAAGGACGCCGACGAACTCGAAACGAAGCTGCACCTGTTGCTGGAGCACGGTTCGGTGGAGTCGGTGCAGACCAAAGAGGACACCCGGGTCTGGGTGAACTTCGCGCAGGTCGCGGTGGCGTACATCGACGACCTCCAGCGGAAGGGCAAGGTCTTCGGGCTGCACTGACCCCGGGCCGGGCTACTCCCCGATCACCGGAGGCGCGGTGCGCTCGGTGGTGCCGAAGACGTCGTCCGGGTCGGGCTCGATGAGCCAGGACGGGCGCTGGTGCTCCTCGTCCTCGCTGCCCTTGCCCCGGCCGCCGTGCGTACCCATGCCGCCCATGCCGCCGCGGCCCGCGGCGCCCGCACCACCGCGGCCACCGCCCGCGGCGGTCTCGGCGGCACCCGCGCCACCGGCCCTGGCACCGCTCTGCGCACCGGCACCCGCGCCGCCGCCGGCCGCCGACCCGCTGCTCGCCGCGCTGCCGCCGGGGCCGAAGCCGCCCCCGCCGCCGCGGCCGACCTTGCTGGAGTACTCGTCCCCGTCGACGCCGCCGCCGAAGCCGCCCATCGGTGCCATCGGCAGGCCGCCCATGCCGAGGCCGGTCGTGCCCTGGCCGGAGTTGTTCGAGGAGTTGAAGTTGCCGCCGCCGGGCTGGAAGCCCTGCGCGGTGGTGCCACCCGGCCGGGTGGTGCGCCCGCCGGTCTTGGTGCCGCTGCTCAGCGCGGGCGTGGGCGGGGGCGTGCCGGTGAGCCCGGAGAGGCTGCCGGTGACCGACCCGGAGGTGACGCCGCTGCCCGTGCCGCCCTGCTGACCGCCGGTGGCGCCGACGGACGAGCCGATGTTGCCGCCGGTCGGGCCGGTGTAGCCGGAGGAGCCGGTGCCGTCGAGGCCGCTGCCGACGTGGCCGAGGGAGCCGGCGCCGGGGCCCTCGAAGGTCGGCGGCGGGGAGAAGGCGGGGGCCTTCGCGGCGGCGCTGTAGAGGTTGCTGTCGTAGGACGACATGACCTGCGCGGCCTGCTCGTGGGCCTCCTGGCTCTGCTGCTGCTTCTCGAACGAGGCGTCGATCTTGTCGACGAGGTTGAACGGGTTGGCGCTCGCCCAGCTCTTGATCTCGTCGGTCCAGCTGAACGGGATCGGATCGGGCATGCTGTTCTTGGCGGTCTCGGCTGCCGAGGACTGGTTGTACACCTGGTCGGCGGCGAGCTGGGCGGCCTGGCCGCTCTGGTCGCTCCAGGTGCCGAGCCCGGAGACGAAGTTGAAGGCCGACTCGGCCGCCTCCCCCTTCCACGTGGCGCCCGACTTGTTCGCCGCCTGCCCCAGCTGCTGGCCGAAGGTGGCCATCGCGTTGGCGAGCTGGGTCCAGGCGGTGGAGACGCCCGTGACCTGGCTGGGGTTGACGGTCTGGACCATCGTCTTGAGCTCTTCGTGGGGCATGGCGAGGTAGTTGTAGTTGGACGGCTGGAGCCCGTCGCGGAACTCGACGCCCTGGCTGAGCTGCCGCGTCTGCTGGGAACGCTGCTGGTCACTGGCCGCCTCGGCCCGCGACCTGGCGACGAAGTTGGTGATCGCGTCGAAGAAGCCCTTGCTGTTGGGGTCGTACCCCTCGGCGATGAGCTGCTGTTCGAGCTGCTGCTGGGGAGAGGTGTACTTGCCGCCCTGGTCGGTGTAGTCGTCCAGCCCCTGATTGCCCGGCTGCTGCGGATTGGTCATTGGCTACCCCTCGTACTTCGGCAACTTGGGCTCGACAATGTTCGCGATTCGGCTCACCGCTTCACAGACCTGGGCGGTGTCTTTCGCCGTCAGGATCGAGTAGCCGAGGTCCACCCGGGAATTCTGGCTGACGGCGAGAGAAAGCAGGCAATAGCCGCCGGTGTTCGGCACGTACTGGGTCGCCGGACGGCCGTTCACATTTCCCTGTGTGAGGGCTCCGTCGTTGTTGTTGACCTGTCCCAGGCCTTGCTTCGCGCGCACGCTGATGCTCAAATTCGTCGAGCTGTCGTCCGCTGACCGTCCCGCCCATTTGCAGTTGCTGGTCGCACCTGAGGCAGCTGTGTCCTCCTTGTGCCCCGCTTCTTGAGCTTTCATGAGGGAGGCCGCCTCCTGAAGAGTGAGCAGATCGCACGCGTCGATCGAGGCAAGCCTCGGGTCGCCGTCAGACGAGCCGCTGGGGGCGGAGGCCGATGATGGACCACTGGTCACTGGCCCGCTGCTGGGGGCGGGGACCGCGCTACCCGTGCCGTCACTGGAGCAAGCCGTCAGCCCAAGAGCGGTTGCGGCGAGCAAGGGCAACACAATTCGGGCCGCGCGCATGGCGTTCTGCATCAAATCTGAACTCCGCCGAAAGTCTGCTTCGCCTCGTCGTCCATCTGCGCGTAGTTCTTTTTCGCTTCTTCGAAAGCCTGGCGCGCCTGTTGCACGATAACAGCGAGGGAACGGAGAGCTGTCGCGTAGGACTGGTCGTCTCCCGTTGCGATCTTGACAGTCTGCTGAGCCACCGTCTTCGCGTAGGTGCTGCCGCCGAGTTCCGGTGCTTGGCTCGCGTCCTGAACGGTGTTGTTCAACGCGTTGAGCTGTGTCTCGAAATCCCGGAACACCCGGATGTACTCGTCCGCGCCTTCCTCGCTGATCGCAAACCCGCCGGACTTCGCCGAGTCAACCAGCTTCTGAACCTCAGCCGTCGTGGAGGCGATCGCCGCCTGGCTGAGCAAACTGCCGACACCCGAACCAATCGCACCACCGATTCCCGTGGTGGTGGCCGGTTGCTGACCCCCGTTCGGCACGAACCCCGTCATCGCTGTCCCCACGTCGTCTCGTCCGGTTACCCCGCGGAGTGTACTGGCCCACGACCGAGCGCAACCGCGATTTCACACAGAAACACCACTTCGACGCAGGTCAGCGGCATTAGGTTCCGCATCAGCCCGAATACGGGGGCAGCTTCGGCTCGATGATGTTGGCCAGGTCCGAAGCGACAGTGCAGGCTTCGGCTACCTCGGTAGTACCGACCGCCGAGACATCCACCCTCGAGCCCGCGCTCACCGCGAGCGCGACAGTGCAGGAGCTACCTGTTTCACCCGCCAAGCGGCGGGCCGGCCGGCCGTTGACCGTGCCGTCAGACAGCTGTCCCACCGTGCGCGTCAGGTCAGCCAGTCCTTGCTGGGGCCGCACGGTGAGACCGAAGACCATGGAAGCACTGTCCGAGGCCCGCCCGGTCCACCGGCACCAAGCGGCCGCACCGCTGGGCGGGTCGTCCGTCCGTCCGGGCCCCTGTACCCGGTAGCGGTCGAGATCCTGCTTCGTGAGCGCCTCGCACGGGTTGAAAGAGCCGAGCGCGTTCTGCGCCACCGGGGAGGAGCTGCCTGGAGCCGAGGTAGCCGGAAGCGCCCTCCCCGGCTCCTCACTGGAACAGCCCGCCAGCAACACCGCCACCGCGGCCACCGCCACCGCGGCCAGCGGCGCCAACCGCCTCACAGCTCGTACAGGCGCTTCCAGTTCTCCCGGCTCGTCAGTTCCGGCAGGGCGCGCTTGTACTGCGCCTGCACCGCCCGGCCCTCCTTGCGGAGCCGGTTGATCACCCGGATCCCGCGCTTGCCCAGTTCCAGCATGCGGTCGCGGTCGTACTTGCGGACCCGCACGCCCTCCTGGTTCGCGTCCGTCACGACGGCCGTGTCGAACAGGGCCACGTGCCACCACGACGCCTCGTCCATCGGGATCGCGCCCAGCGAGAAGCGGGACCGGCCGCGCAGGCGGTCCACGATGCGCTTCACCAGCACCAGCCGCTGCAGCGACGGGCGCCCCGCACCGTTGATGATGCCGATGTCGTTCGACGCGATGCCGGGGACCTCGGTCGGGTCGTGGCGCTTCGTCTCCGGGTACTTCGCCCGGATCTCGCGGATCTCCTTCATCGCGGCCACCCCGCCGTCACGCAGGATCTCAGGCCCCTCCAGGAAGTCCTCGACCGCCTTGATCAGCGTGTGCGTCAGGCCGTACTGCATGCCCAGCAGGTACCGCACCAGCTGCGCCATCAGCACCCGCGCCAGCACGATCAGGTTGAACTCGCTGTGCAGCGCCGCCGTGATGATCGAGTTGCGCAGGTTGAAGTACCGGTGCCACTCGTCCCAGTCCTTCCAGTGGAAGTCCGCGTGCCACACGCCCGCACCGGGCAGCGTCACCGTCGGGAAGCCGTGCGCCCGCGCCCGGTAGCTGTACTCCGCGTCGTCCCACTGGAAGAAGAACGGCATCGGGTACCCGACCGCCCGCACGACCTCCGCCGGGATCAGGCACGACCACCAGCCGTTGTAGCCCGCGTCCAGCCGCCGCTCCTGCTTGTTCGGCTTGCCGGTCTCCTCGTCGACCCCCAGCAGGTCCGCCGTCGACAGGCTGTGCTCGACCGGCATCCCCGGCTCCAGCGTGTTCAGCCGCGCGTACTCGGCGCCCACGTGCAGCTGGTGCGGGTGCAGCAGGTTCAGCATCTGCCCGCCGACGATGATCGGGTTCGCCGCGCGGTTCGAGAACGCCGTCATCCGGATCACCAGGTCCGGCTCCAGCAGCACGTCGTCGTCCATGAACAGGACGTTCGCGTGCTCGGTCTCCGAATGGCCCGCCACCTCGTACAGCCCGCGCGTGAAACCGCCCGCGCCACCGAGGTTCGGCTGCGTGATGTAGTGCAGCTTGTCGCCCAGGTCTTCCGCGACCTGCGCGAAGCCCTCCCGCGAGTCGACGCGGTCGGTGCCCTGGTCGGCGACGTAGATCGCGTCGAGCGTGTCCAGCGACGAGATGTCACCGGCGAGCGCCCGCAGGTTCTTCAGGCAGTCGTCGGCGCGGTTCATCGTGCAGATCGTCACCGCGGTCGGGCGGATCTTCTCCGGCGGCTCGACCGTCCAGCGCACCTGCTCGACCTGCAGCCGCTGCCCGGTCTCCGTCTCGAAGTCCAGCCACAGCGCACCGCCGTCGAGGAACTTGTCGAGCTTGAGGTCGATCGAAACCGCCTCCTGCTTCGCGTCCTCGACCTCACGCGCCTCGACCGTCCGCGGCTCGCCCTCGTAGTCCGACGCCCGCGCGGCGATCAGCCCGGAACCGCTCACGACCAGCTCGGCACGCACCTCGCGCACCGTCGTCCAGCGCTGCCAGTAGCTCGCCGGGAACCGCCCGAAATAGGTGTTCCCGGACACCCGCGCGGACTCCTCCAGGCTCAGCACATCACGCTTCCGGGTGGCCTCACCGGAGGTGATCTCGGCGTAGAGGTCCTTCGACACGATCGGCGAAGGGCCCGCGAACAGGCCGCGCTGCGTGGTCAACCGCCCCTGGGAGCTGTGCTCGGAGAACGTGGTCTGCTCCTTGCCCGACGCGGCACGGGAACCGTTGCCCCGCGCCCTGTTCGTCGTGGTGGGCCGTCCGGTGGCGGTCTTACCAGCCATGAGTTCGCTGTCCTCCAGGGGATTCGGTCACGCCGAGGTCAAGCTACAGGGGTTCGCGGATCAGGCGGCGGCGGGCCGCTCGCGGAACACGACCCACTTCAGCATCACGAAGTTGATGACGGTGGCGGTGCCCTGCGAGATCACCCACGCCACCGTCTTCTTCCACGTGAACTCCGGCAGCACGGCCAGCATCAGCGAGTTCATGCCGACGGCGACGAAGAACGTCACCCCGTAGAGCAGCACGAATCCGCCGATCTGCCCGGCGCCGTCTTTCCGGCCCGCCGAGAACGTGAATTTCCGGTTAAGGAAAAACGCGGTGGTGGTGCCGACGATGAAACTGACGGCGCGCGCCACGACGGGCCACGGCTGCGCGTCCATGCCCAGCGCCAGCTCCAGGGTGTAGATCCCCAGGTCGAGCAGCGCGCAGAAGCCGCCGATGAGGGCGAAGCGCAGCAGCTGGCCGACGAGGCCGGGCGCGGCTTTCGGGGTTTCCGTCGTCTCCTGCGGTTCCGTGGACACCACTGCACAACCTCACCGGCATGGGATTTTCCAGGACCCGGAAAGTGTAGAAGCGGGAGGCCGCAAGCCGCCGATCGGGGATCGTTACCCTGGGGCGGGTGAACGCGACTCCCGATTTCCCGACCGAGCGGCGGACACTGACCGGTTGGGGCCGCACAGCCCCGACCACGGCGGACGTGCTCAGCACCCCGGACGTGGAGGTCATCGCGCGCGCAGTCACCCAGGCGGGTGGGCGCGGCGTGATCGCCCGCGGCCTCGGCCGCTCCTACGGCGACCCCGCGCAGAACGCGGGCGGCCTCGTCGTGGACATGACGGCGCTGAACCGCATCCACTCGATCGACCCCGACAGCGGGCTCGTCGACCTGGACGCCGGCGTGAGCCTCGACCAGCTGATGAAGGCCGCGCTGCCGTACGGGCTGTGGGTGCCGGTGCTGCCGGGCACGCGCCAGGTGACCATCGGGGGCGCGATCGCCAACGACATCCACGGCAAGAACCACCACAGCGCGGGCAGCTTCGGCAACCACGTGGTGTCGATGGACCTCGTCACCGCCGACGGCCGCGTCCGGACGCTCACGCCGGACGGCCCCGAGGCCGAGCTGTTCTGGGCGACCGTCGCCGGGATCGGGCTGACCGGGATCATCGTGCGCGCCACGATCCGCATGAAGAAGACGGAGAGCGCGTACTTCGTCGTGGACGCGGACCGCACGTCGAACCTGGACGAGACGCTCGCGCTGTTCACCGATGGTTCGGACCTCAACTACGACTACTCGATGTCGGTGCCGGACCTCATCAACTCCGACTCGCGCATGGGCCGCGCCACGTTCTCGCGCGGTTCGCTGGCGAAACTCGACCAGCTGCCGCCGAAGCTGCGGGCGAACCCGCTGAAGTTCGACGCGCCGCAGCTGATGACGCTGCCGGACGTGTTCCCGAACGGGTTGGGCAACAAGCTGACCTTCGGCCTGCTCAACAACGTCTGGCAGCGCACGGTGCCGAAGAAGGGCGTCCGCGGCAAGATCCAGAACCTGACGCAGTTCTACCACCCGCTGGACATGCTCAGCGAGTGGAACCGCGCGTACGGCTCGAAGGGTTTCCTCCAGTACCAGTTCTCCGTGCCGTTCGGCCGCGAGGACGAGCTGAAGGCCTTGTGCCGCAGGATCGCCACGTCCGGGCACTACTCGTTCCTCAACGTGTTCAAGCGGATGGGCGAGGGCAACCGAGCCCCGCTGTCGTGGCCGTCGCCGGGCTGGATGCTGTCCGTGGACTTCCCGATCAAGGACGGTCTCAGCCGGTTCTGCACGGAGATGGACGAGGCCGTGCTGGCCGCGGGCGGCCGCCTGTACACGGCGAAGGACTCGCGGACCACGGCGGAGATGTTCGCGAAGATGTACCCGCGGCTGGACGAGTGGCGCAAGGTCCGGCATTCCGTTGACCCCGAAGGCGTTTTCGCCTCTGACATGAGCCGGAGGCTCGAACTGTGATCGACGCGGTAGGCAACCCCCAGTCGCTGCTGCTGCTCGGCGGCACCTCGGACATCGGGCTCGCGATCGCCCGCAAGTACCTGGCCGAGCGGCCGCTGAAGGTCGTGCTCGCGGCGCGGCCGTCGGAACGCCGCAAGCTCGCCGCGGAGCAGCTGCGCGGCGTCGGCGCCGAAGTGTCCGAAGTGGACTTCGACGCGAAGGACACCGGCTCGCACCCCGCGGTGCTGGACGGCATCTTCGCCCAGGGCGACATCGACGTCACGGTCGTCGCGTTCGGGCTGCTCGGGGACGCCGAGCAGGCCTGGCAGGACCACGCGCTGGCCGTGGAGCTGGCGACGGTGAACTACACCGCCGCGGTGTCGGTCGGTGTGGCGCTGGCGGACAAGCTCAAGCAGCAGGGGCACGGCAAGGTCATCGCACTGTCCTCTGTGGCCGGTGAGCGGGTGCGCCGCTCGAACTTCATGTACGGCTCCACGAAGGCCGGGTTCGACGGGTTCTACCTCGGCCTCGGCGAGGCGCTCCGGCCGTTCGGCATCACGGTCACGGTGGTCCGCCCCGGTCAGGTCAGGACGAAGATGACCGAGGGCATGGGCAAGGCGCCGCTGGAGCAGACCGCCGAGCAGGTCGCCGACGTCGCCGTGGACGGCGCGCGCCGCGGCAAGGAGATCGTGTGGGCGCCGGCGCAGTTCCGGCTCGTGATGTCCGTTTTGCGCCACGTGCCGCGGCCGATCTTCCGGAAACTGCCCATCTGACCCGCTATCGCCGTGTTTTACTGATCCTCGGGTGGTTCTTGACCTGAGGGGGAAGCATGGCGAGCCGCGAGGAACGGCTGGACCGCGCGCTGCGGTCCTTCCAGGAACAGGCGGCGAAGGCCGCGCAGCTGAAGGAAAAGCTCGGCGAGCTGCGCGGCCAGGGCGGCAGCCCGGACGGGGCGGTGAGCGTCACCGTGGCCCCGTCCGGCGCGGTGCTGGGGCTGCGGCTGTCCCCGCAGGCCATGCGCAAGACCCACGTGCAGCTCCAGCAGGACATCATGGCGGCCATCCGGCAGGCGACCCAGCAGGCCGCGGCCCGGATGCAGGAGACCGTGCGCCCGCTGCTGGGCGAGCGCACCGAGCAGTTCCAGCAGGCGCTCAACGCGCACGTCCCGGCGCTGGCCCCGACGGCGCCCGAGCAACCCGCGCCGCAGGCGCCCCCGCCGCCGGAGCCGCCCGTTCCCACGCGCACTCCACGGAACCGGCAGCCCGCGCCGGAAGTCGAACCCGACGACTTCGGCGGACCGATTCTGAGGCGTGACTAGATGACGACGGGTTTTCAGGTGGAGACCGGGGCGCTGTTCGCGCACAGCGAGGGGTCCCGGGAAGCGGCGGAGCACATGGGCAAGCTCGCCGGGGTGCTGCAGCAGGCGCGCGTGAGCGACGACTGCTTCGGCCCGATCGGCGAGTTCCTCGCCTTCAAGTACTTCGACGGGCTGCAGGAGTGCCAGGACCTCGCCACGCAGGCGCAGTCCTTCCTCGAGCAGATCGCCGACAACACCGCGCTCGCGGCGCACCTGTACCAGGGGCAGGACTCGCTGACGGCGGACGACCTGGGCAGGTTCAAGGCGCTCGCGGACGCCGGTGGTGACCCGGCGAGCATCTCGGACGTCAACCACGCGGGCGACTCCAGCCGGAAGAGCGATTTCGAGCAGAACGCCGGGTACGGCAGCTCCTGGGTGAGCGCGGCGGGGGACGTGGCGCGGGCGAGCAGCCCGCCGGACGTCGCCTTCGCCACCATCAACGCGCGCATGGAGCAGCTGCAACTGCTCACCAGCCCGGGTCAGGCGTTCCTCGACAACGGTTTGGGCTTCCTGATCAGCATCGTCATCAGCCCGCTGGTGGAGCTGGTGCTGGAGCCCGCCATCGGCGACCCGGAGCAGATGCGCAGCACGGCGCAGGGCTGGTCCAAGGTCGCCGACTGGCTCGACGGCTTCGGGGAGCACGAGAAGCAGCGCGCCGACGCGACGAAACCGGCCTGGCAGGGCGGCGGCGGGGACGCGTTCCGCAAGCAGATGGGCGAGTTCGCCGAGGGCGCGAAGGGGCTGGCGCAGGACGTGCGCGGGCTGCAGCAGATGCTCGAGTTCGCGGCCGACCTGTTCGACGAGTTCGTCGAGATGTGCGTCGACATCATCGAGCAGCTGATCCTCGGGCTGATCATCGAGTGGCTGGCGGCGCTGGCGGCCTCGTGGATCACCGCGGGCGGGTCGGTGGTGGCGGCGGAAGGTATGACGGCCGGTGAGGTCGGGATCACCGGCGGCCGCCTCGGCATGAAGGTCAAGGAGCTCCTCGGCAAGCTGAAGCCGCTGGTGGAGAAGCTGGAGAAGTTCCTGCAGTGGCTGCGCAAGGGCCCGCTGAAGCAGGCCGTCGAAAAGATGAACGGCCTGCGCAACGGCAACTTCCTCGAGAAGCGGCTCGCCGAGCACCTCGACCGGAACCCGCTGGTCAAGATCCTCACCAAGACCGGCGAGGACGGGATCGCCTCGGGCACGGCCAACAGGTTCGCCCGCGGGCTCGGCGACGGCGAGGGCGCGCTCGCCGCGAACCTCGCCGAGACGGGACTGAGGATGGCCGGGATGAGCGGCACCTCGTCCATCGGCAAGGCCGCCTACCGCACGGCGAAGTCGGACCTGCCTGGTTTCGCCGTGGAGCAGGGCGTGCGGTACGGCTACAACGAGGCACAGGAACCGCAGTCCGACGAGGAGCGCCGGGCCGCCGAGGAAAGAGGCTTCACGCTCGAATGAGCTACCGCTTTTCCGACCGCGTGGGCGCGGCGACGACCGCACGGATGCAGCTCCCGCCCGACGAGCAGTTGCTGTGGGCCGCCTACAACCGTTTCGCGTACTACTACGACGTCGACGGCCTGGACCCGCTGGGCGAGCCCAAGAAGAACGCCGTCCTGCGCGGCCTGCGCGCGGTCGGCGGGGTGGCCGGTGACTTCGCATCGGAGATGCTCGGCGAGACCGACTCCAGTTCGAACTCCCGGCCGCTGGCCGGTGCCTTCATCACCGGCGAGCGCAAGGAGGGACTGGCCGCGGACATGCTCACCGCGCTCGGGAAGCCGGGGGTGAACATCGAATGCCTGTGGGCGTTGACCGCCCGTCGGCTCGTGCTGTTCGGGCGGCCCGTGACGGCCGAGCCGGAGAGCCTGGGCAAGGTTCTGTTCGGCGTGGGCAAGGGCCTGGCCAGAGCCGTGACGGGGAACAGCAGGAAGACCTACGGCCCGCACAGGGAGGGACAGCCGGTCGTGATCGAACGACGTGAGATCGTGGCGGAGGTGCCGCGGGCGCGGATCGCGGGCGTCGCGGCGGCGCAACGCAGGCGCAAGCCCTGCCTCCGTCTGTCCTTTGTGGATGGATCGGGACTGGAACTCCTGCTCCCCGCCGAAGATCCGGCGGTGTTCGAGTGGATGGCGCGCTGACGTGGACCTCCTCGCGAAGCAGCTGCGGAAGAACGACGAGCTCGTCACCGGGGAACTGACCCGGCACTGGCTGCGCAAGGGCGAACGACTCGGCTTCGGCACCCCGCCACTGCGGGAGTACGTGCGGTCGAACATCGGCGGGCAGGTCCGGCTCCCGCACCAGCCGGTGCACCCGGTGCCCGCGTTCGACCTGGAGAAGCTCGGCAAGCCCCGCTGGCCGCTGCCGTCCCCCGAGGTCCTCGAAGAGGACTGGACGGACGACCCGACGGTGGGGCACTTCGTGTACGCGCACCACCCCGACCAGCTCGCCGTGCACTTCGCGGACCACTTCGCGAACAGCCACGGCGAAGCGCGCCTCGTGGTGAGCGACCGGCGCGTGGCGGTCGTGTACCCCAGCAAGTTCCTCGGCACGACCGGCGAACTGTTCACCACGTTCTGCGAAACCGATCCCCGTCAGGTCCGCCTCTCCGCGCCGTTCGCCGGGCGGAGTGCCCCGCCGCCCCGGGTGGTGCGCGTCGATTTCGCCGACGGGTCCGCCCTGTTGCTGCGAGCGCCCTTCGCCGGGGAACTCGTCGCGCGGGCCACCGTCACTGGCTGAGCCAGTAGCCGTAGGAGTTGTAGACCGGGTACGGGTTCAGCAGCGGGCGCGGCTGGCGCAGCTCGATCCGCGGTGAGGCGCTCGTGATCAGGTTGCCCGGGATCGTGTACGTGTAGGTCGCCCAGGCGCCCGCGGCCGGCTGGCGCACCCACGTGCCCGCGGGCCTGCCGTCGACCAGGACCTCCATGTCCGGTACCACCTTGTCCATCGCCGTGCGGGCGGTGATCGTCAGCGGGCGGCCCGGCGTGAGGTTCCTGGCCGTGAACGACTCACCGCCGAGGATGGTGCGGCCGCTGTCCACCACGTCGCCCGCGCGCGACACGATGCTCACCGGCTGCATGTTCACCTGCGCCATCTCCGGCCGGTACGCGTGCTCCCCCTCGCTCACCAGGTCACCGACGTTGACGTAGTCCCGCGGCTGTCCCGGCACCGGCTGCGCGTCCCCGCTGCCCGCCAGCCGCCAGTCCGCCCGGTACACGCCGAGCTCCTTGAACGGCACGATCAGGTTCCCGGCCAGGTCCGGCGGCGTCTGCACCTCGAACGTCTGCAGCGGCTCCGCCTCCAGGATCCCGACCTGCCGCAGCTGCGCGATCGACGGGCCGGGCACCGTGTCGTAGGTCGCGAAGTAGTCCGGCCGCTGCGCCGGAGGCAGTCGCCGCAACGCCTCGTACAGCGAACCGATCCCGTTGTTCGCCGCCGCCGCGAGGCCGTTCGTGCCGAGGCCGATCAGGTCGACGACGTGGTGCTCCCCGAAGTACGCGACCGCGCCGACGTCCTTCACCGCCACGCTCGCCCCCGGCGGCACGTTGCCCGCGACCCACTCGGCGACCGAGACGTCCGTGTCGCGGATCGTCGCGGTGTCGCGGCCGAAGCGGATCGCCCACGTCGGCACCGCCACCAGCGTGAACACGAGTGCCACCGCGAGCCCGCCGTGCAGGACCGGCCGCCGCAGCCGCGGCGACACGACGCGGCTCATGCCGTACGCCCCCGACACCGCGAACAGCAGCAGGATCGGCAGGAACGGCTGCTGGTACCGCATGTTGTGCACCAGCGCGGTGTTCAAAGTGGACACCGAAACCAGCACCAGCACGAGACCCGCCGCGAGCGCCACGAACACCGGGCGCCACGCACGCCGGATCAGCACCAGGTACACCAGCCCGCCGAACGCCAGCAGCAGCGTGCCGGGGAACGCGAAATCGCCGTTGGTGAAGCCGAGGAACGCGCCCAGCACCCCCCGCAGGTTCGCCACCGCGCGGTCGAGGAAATCGCTGAGGTAGAACACCGGCCGGTCGTGCAGCAGGGACTTCGCCTGGATGCCGTTCGCCGACGCCGTGCCCGTCGCGATCCGGTAGAACAGCAGCTGCCCCAACCCCGCCAGCGCGGGCAGCAGCGTCCACAACCAGCGCGCCCACGTGCGCCCGGTGCCGGTGGTGCGCCGTTGCCGCCACAGCACCACCCACGACGCCAGCACCAGCACGCCCGCGAAGATCAGCCCTTCCGGCCGGACGAGCGCGAGCAGCGTCGCCACCACCGGGAACAACCGGAACCGGCCGCCGGGCAGCTCGTGCACCAGCACCAGCGTCGACGCGACCACGAGCAGCAGGACGACGCCGACCTCCATCCCGCTCGTCGTGCCCCACAGCAACGGGCCGCTGCACGCGACGAGCAACCCGCTCCACAACCCCACCGGACGCGCCACCAGCCGCGTGCCCAGCAGGTGCGTCAGCGCCGCCCCGAGCGAGAAGCACAGCATGTTGAAGCCCATGGCGAAGGCCAGGAAAGCGCTTCCGTGCGCGCCGATCGTCCACGCCAGACCGAGCACCAGCGCGTACAGGAAACTGCTCGCACCGGCGCTGACCGGATCGCCCGTGTTGAACCGGAAGAACTCCCCGAGCCCGATCTGCCTGCCGTACTGCAGGTGGATGTAGACGTCGTCGAGCGGCGCGAGGAGCTTGCCCTCGTTGAACGCGAGGTCGGAGCCGACGAACACGAGGCCCAGCAGCAGGGCGAGCCCGCCGATCAGCCAGGGGACCGGATCACGGCGCGTGGCGCGCCGGCGATCGGTGCTGGTTTCGCGGGTGGCGTTCAGCGGTTCGAGCACACGGCACTGTAACGTCACGGCCCGATCACGATCGGGCGCAGGCTCCTACCCGCGGGTCAGTTCCTGCGCGGAGCGCCATTCCTCGAAGTACAGGTCGGCGTGGTGCTCCTGGTAGCGGGCCAGGTCGTAGATGTGGACGGTCTTGGCCCAGCGGAAGTCCACGGTCAGCTGGAAGCCGTCCGCCTCGGCCCGCGCCATGTCCTGCCCCAGGTAGTACAGGCCCACCGAACCGTCCGCGGAGATGCCCGCGACCTCGCACGGGTACCCCAGGTACTCCGCGCGCGTCGTGACCTCCGTCGTCCGGCCGTCCTCCAGCCGCACCAGGCCCGAGCGCGGACGGCCGTCGATCACCGCGGGGCTGCCGTTCGCCCAGCCGCCGGTGAGCGGCTGCCCCTCCACCGGCCGCGCGAAGTGCCGCGCGCGCCAGCGCAGGAACAGCAGGTCCGTCTGCTTCTCGTAGTAGTCACGCAGGTCGAGCACGTCCACGGTCTTGAAGTACTCGTACCGGTTCTCGTGCACGAAGCCGTTGATGGTGGCCCATTCCTCGTCCCACTCGGCTTCCATGATGCGGGCCTTGCCGGTCTCGTCCATCGCGTCGACGAACACGCCGTGCCCGCGGTAGCTGGCGTAGACCTGGACGGAGATCACGCGCTCGCACAGCTCGACCGGGACCGGCTCCGCCCGCACGCCGGTGAGGAGCTGGACGTGGTCCGCTCCGACCGTGTACGAGACCGGGTGGGCGACGCCGTCCATCAGGGCGAACGTGCCGTGCCGGTACCGGGGGTAACGCATGACGCCCCTTCGCTGGAATCTCCCCGACCGCCTGGATGCAGGGAGTTTACGAGGAGCTTACGGAATCAGCGAGTCGGTTCAAGAGTGAAATGGCCGATACCGCGTGCGCCCGAACAGACCTGCCACGGGCCCGGTCCCGGCGCCCACCGCAGCTGCGAGCTGATCGGGATCGGCGGCCTGGACCAGTCGAAATGCGTGTAGTTGACCCGGAACAGCCA
The DNA here is from genome assembly GCF_900114035.1 of Amycolatopsis sacchari. GTDB lineage: Bacteria > Actinomycetota > Actinomycetes > Mycobacteriales > Pseudonocardiaceae > Amycolatopsis_E > Amycolatopsis_E sacchari. The sequence continues at coordinate 209,122 of NZ_FORP01000010.1, forward strand.
GGCGACCACCGGGCTCGCCTGCGCGATGCGCTGCCGGATCTGCGGTGCCAGCAAGCCGGGATCGGAGAACCCGTCGACGATCGTGCAGTCGCAGAAGTACGCGAGCGTGCCGATTTCGCCCGGCGCGCCGACCGCGGTGTTCCCCACACGGGCGGCGAGTTCGTGGCCGACGCGCGCGTAATCCCGTGCGCTGGCCCAGTTTCCGAAGAACGGTGGCGCGTCCCACGGCAGCGGGCGCACGAACGCCGGTGCGTAACCGAGCACGAGGACACCCGCCAGCGCCAGCGCACCCGCGCGGGGCAGCCGCGGCGCGCGGCCCGCGATCCCCGCCGCGGCCGTGCTCAACGCGACCACCGGCGGCACGAAGTACCAGTGGTACGGCGGCACGTGCAGCAGTTGGTAGAGCACGCAGTACGCGAGCGCGCCCAGCCCGAGCGCGACGAACGGGTCGAACCGGCGGCGCAGCACCAGCACGCCGAGCACCAGCAGCACACCCAGTTCCGCGGGCGCGAAACTCAGTACCGCCACGGGATCCGTGCCCCACATCAGGTCCAGACCCGTGCGCAGGTAACCGCTTCCCCCGAAGGACCGCTGCAGCTGCTTGATCACGAGCGTGTCCGGGACCGCGGACCCGAAGTAGCACCAGCTGAAGACGAACCACGGCAACGCGACGAGCACGCACCAGCCCGTCACCGGGAGCAGCCGTCTCCGCACCGCCGCCGAAGAAAGCGCGATCAGGACCACGAACACCACGAGGTCCAGCCGGGTCAGCAGGGTGAGCCCGGCGAGCACCCCGAACACCCGCGGCCGGTCGGCGAACGCCACGAGCAGCACCAGCATCGCCGCGACGAGCAGGACTTCCATGCCCAGCGCGGAAAGCAGGAGCGGGTTGAGCAGCACCAGCGCGATCCCGAGCACCGATGCGGCCGGTGGTACCCGGATGCGGGACCACGCCCAGCCCAGCAACGCGCTGACGCCCACGTTCACGACACCCAGCGCGAGCACCGGGTGGACCGAACCGGACAGTCGCGTGAGGAGGGTGACGAACGCCAGCACCGCGACGTGCAGCGGCGAGGTCGCGGTGTTCGCCGGATGTCCCGGGATCAGCGCCCATTCGCCGTGCACCGCGAGGTTCCTCGCGTAGTCCAGCGTGATGTAGGCGTCGTCGGTGAGACCGTCCTTGGCCACGAGGAACGTCAGCGCCGACAGCACCGCGGCGGCGGCCGGGAGCCACCAGGACGTCCTCACCAGGACATTGTTACCTCTCGACGACAACCGTAAACGGTCCGACGTCCCGCTGCGCGAACCGCGGCGAGTCGAACAACGCCGGGTCGAAACGCACCTCTTCGACCGCCACCGGCGACGCCTGCGGGAACGAGTCCGAGGCGACGTACGCGAGGAGCCGGCCCTGGTCGTCGTCGCGGCGGAGGACGAACACGTCGGGCGCGCGGTACGGGCTGTCCGCGAGGCGCTGCAGCAGCTGGCCGGAATCGGCCGACGCGGCCCAGTTCCTGATCTCGGCGCTGCGCCGCGAGTACTCGGCGAGCGGGTTCGCGTAGTGCGGCGTCGTCTGCTGGAAACCCCAGTACGGCACGAACGACAGCAGCCGGTCGGACGCCGAGAGCACGACGTTGTCCGTCCGCGGCCGCCCGGACAGCTCGTCGATCGTGCTGATCAACTGGCCGGTCCAGGCGCCGTCCTGCTCCGGGTCGTGCTGGCCCTTCGCGTTGTACCCGTTGTCGTAGTAGTCCGACTCCGCGGTCTTCACCTGGTCGCCGAGCGCCTGCACGGAAGCCTGCGACAACGCCAGCGCACCGGCGAACGCGAGCACGAACCCGCTGAGCAGCACCGGCCGCGACCGCTGGAACAACCCGGGCACCCAGCGCAGCAGGTCCACGGCGGCGAACACACCGGCCACCGCGAGCACCGTCTCGAGCGTCACGATGAACCGGAACGCCAGCAGGGTGGTGTGCACGACGAGCGCGAGCGTCGACAACGCGAACCACACGTACACCAGCGCCGTGACGGTCAGCAGCGGCAGCGCGACGGGGTTCTGCCGCACGCGCAGCACGAGCCACACCAGCCCGGCGAGGCACAGCACGCCGAGCACGCTCGTCGGCGCGAACGGGGTCGGGAAGTAGGCGCTGATCTCGGGCAGGAAGTGCGCGGCGACGTTCGGCTCGCCGAGCCCGCCCGCGAGCAGGAACGGCCCCCACGTGACCAGCGACAGCACACCGGTCACCACGCCCATGACGACCAGCCGCACCAGCGACCGCCGCACGATCGCGCCCACGGCCTCGCCGCCCCGCGCGTCGAGCACGCCGGCGAGCACCGCCAGCACCACCACCGCGAACACCCCGAACACCAGGTGCAGGGTGTAGGTGATGCCGCAGATGCCCAGGTACACCCCGATCAGCAGCAGCGGCCACGCGGGCACCCGGCCGCGGTGGCGGAACACCCGCCACGCCAGCACCACGACCGGCGGCAGCCACGCCGTCGTCGGCCACGCGTACGGCTCGTCCACCGCGACCGTGACCAGCCCCGCGAACACCGTCGCGATCGAGGCGAGCAGCGCCAGCCGGCGCCGCACCACGAGGCTCCACAGCACGAAGGCGACCACCGTCGCCAGCGCGATCCACAGGATCGAATACGGCTTGTACGCGGCCCAGCCGGGCCAGCCGAGGAGGTTCGCGAAGCGGCCGCCGAGCCAGAACCAGCCGCCGGGGTAGTACGGGGCGATGCCCTGGTAGTTCATGTCCGCCAGGCCGTGCCCCGAAGCCATCCGCTCCAGGTACTGCAGGCGGAACGTGTTGTCGCCCGAGGAACCGCCGAGGTAGAACCGCGTGGCCTGCAGCGGAACGGCCAGCAGGAGGGTCGCGAAGGCGCTCAGGGCGGCCCACACGCCCGCGAGCCGCAGCCAGGACGGCCAGCGGCGGGCCCAGCCCCACGCGAGCCCGGTGAACAGCACCAGCAGGATGACCGCGGTGGCCAGGTTCACCAGCGCCTGCGGCACGTACGTGCCGGGGTCGGTGCCGATGTGGCTCGCCGCCACCTGCAGCACCATGCTCACCACCACGGCCAGCAGGCCGCCGAGCACCAGCTCGGCGACCGCGCGGCCGGCCGGGAGCCGGGTCAGCGGAGGTTCGTCCGGCAGCGGTGCCGTGTCCCTCGCGGCGGGACGAGCCAACGCCGTCGTCACAGGTAGAACGTCACCGCGAGCGTCGCGACCCACAGCAGGCCGAGGATCTGCAGGACGCGGTCCTTCAGCACGACCTCCTCGGGCTCACCCGCCGTGCCGCCGTCCACGTCCACCGCGTACCGCAGCACCGCGATGACGAACGGCACCATCGAGATGACCGGCCACACCGAGCCGTCCGCCCGCTCACGCAGCTCGAACGCCCACAGCGAGTAGGACATGATCACGATCGCCGCGGAGGTCGCCCACACGAAGCGCAGGTAGCTCGCCGAGTACTTCTTCAGCGACGAGCGGATCTTCGCGCCCGTGCGCTCGAACAGCATGATCTCGGCGTACCGCTTGCCCGCGACCATGAACAGCGAACCGAACGCCGTGACCAGCAGGAACCACTGCGACAGCGCGATGCTGGCCGCGACACCACCGGCGATCGAGCGCATCAGGAAGCCCGAGCCGACGATGGCGAGGTCGACCACCGGCTGGTGCTTGAGGCCGAAGCAGTAGCCCAGCTGGACCGCCTCGTAGACCCCGAGCACGATCGCCAGCTGCGGGCTCGCCAGGAACGACAGGCCGAGCCCGACGCCGAAGAACACGATCGAGGCCGCGTAGGCGAGGGGCACCGGCACGATCCCGGCCGCGATCGGCCGGTTGCGCTTGGTCGGGTGGGCCCGGTCGGCCTCCACGTCGATCGCGTCGTTGATCAGGTACACCGACGACGCGACGAGGCAGAACGCCGCGAACGCGACCAGCGCGTCCAGCAGCACGCCACCGTTGGTGATCTGCGCGGCGGTGAAGGGCGCGACGAAGACCAGCACGTTCTTCGCCCACTGGCGCGGACGCGCTGTCTTCACGACGCCCAGCGCCATGCGCACCGGGCCGCGTTTGGCCGGGGTCCGGCTGTCGTCGGCCTCGGCCGGCGTGGTCTCCGGTTCCGGCACCACGTCGGTCTCGGCCTTGTTCACTGAGTTGGTCACGGGCGGCTTTCCCCCTACCCCTTTTTGCTGATCTTCCTGCGGAGCAGACCACCGACCACGCCGCCGAGCGCCGCTCCGGCGAGCACGTCGGTCGGGTAATGCACCCCGAGCACGAGCCTGGAGGCCAGCATCGGCGGCACCAGGGCAGGAACCAGGTTACGTCCCGTCAATCCAGAGTAGAGGACGGCGGCCGCCGTCGTGGACGTGGCGTGCGAGGACGGGAAGCTCAGCCTGCTCGGCGTGCCGACCAGCACCTCCACGCTCGGGTCCTCCGGCCGCGGGCGGCGGACCACCCGCTTGACCGCGATCGACGCGCCGTGCGCCGCGACGACGCCCCCGGCCGCGACCAGCCAGTCCTTGCGCCGCTTGCGGTCGACGGCGGCGCCGACGAGCCCGGCGGCGAACCAGCCGATGCTGTGCTCACCGAAGTGCGACAGGCCGCGCGCGGCCTTCACCGCCGCCGGGCGCTTGAGCACGCCCTGCACCTTCGCGAGCACGTCGATCTCGGTGCGCCGCCGTGCGCTCTTCTCAAGCATCGAGGCTCCCGTCCAGTGGTGCGCCTTCGGTCAGGTGCGGGGCGATCTTGTTGTCGAACACCGACAGCGCCGAACCGATGGCCATGTGCATGTCGAGGTACTTGTAGGTGCCCAGCCGGCCGCCGAAGAGCACGTTGCGCTCGGCCGCCTCCTTCTTGGCCAGCTCCCGGTACTGCTCCAGCTTCTGCCGGTCCTCGGGCGTGTTGATCGGGTAGTACGGTTCGTCGTCCTCCTTCGCGAAGCGCGAGTACTCACGGACGATGACCGTCTTGTCCTTCGGATAATCACGCTCCGGGTGGAAGTGCCGGAACTCGTGGATGCGCGTGAAGGGCACGTCCTCGTCGTTGTAGTTCATGACCGAGGTGCCCTGGTAGTCACCCGTCGGGACGACCTCCTGCTCGAAGTCGAGCGTGCGCCAGCCCAGCCGGCCCGCGGAGTAGTCGAAGTAGCGGTCGACCGGCCCCGTGTAGACCGTCGGCGTGCCGGCGGGGATGAGGTCGCGGACGTCGAAGTAGTCCACGTTCAGCCGGACCTCGATGTTCTCGTGGTCGGCCATGCGCTCCAGCCACGCCGTGTAGCCGTCGACCGGCAGGCCCTCGTAGGTGTCGTTGAAGTACCGGTTGTCGAAGGTGTAGCGCACCGGCAGCCGGGTGATGTTGGCCGCGGGCAGTTCCTTCGGGTCGGTCTGCCACTGCTTGGCGGTGTACCCGCGGAAGAACGCCTCGTACAGGGGACGGCCGATCAGCGAGATCGCCTTCTCCTCGAAGTTCTTCGCTTCCTTCGTGTCGATCTCGCTCGCCTGCTGCGCGATCAGCGCGCGCGCCTCGTCCGGCGTGTGCGACTTGCCGAAGAACTGGTTGATCAGCGCCAGGTTCATCGGCAGCGGGTAGACCTGCCCCTGGTACTTGCCGAACACCCGGTGGGAGTAGTTGGTGAACTCGGTGAACTGGTTCACGTAGTCCCAGACCCGCTTGTTCGAGGTGTGGAACAGGTGCGCGCCGTAGCGGTGGATCTCGATGCCGGTCTCCGGCTCGGGCTCCGAGTACGCGTTGCCCCCCAGGTGGGCACGCCGCTCCAGGACGAGCACCCTCTTGCCGAGCTGGCTGGCGGCGCGCTCGGCCACGGTCAGCCCGAAGAACCCGGAACCGACCACGACGAGGTCGTACCCGGTGAAATCGGCTGCCGAAAAGTCACTGCGGTTCGTGTGCTCGCTCACGGGCGTCGAGGGTACCCACGCTACGCAGTGCTACCGCACCGGCCGCACCTTAAGCCGTGCCGTGCAATTCCGGCAACACGTCGGACACGACCTGTTCGAGCACTGTTTCCCTGCCCTCGTACGGACCACCCGAACGGGGCCAGTGCGTCACGATGTCGGTGAAGCCCAGCTCGCCCGCGCGGCCCGCCGCGTCCCGGAACGCTTCGACGCTGGCCAGGGAGAACACGGGCGCCGAGTCGAGGCTGAGGTAGCGGTGCACGCTCGCGGCGTCGCGCCCGGCCTCGCCCAGGATCTCGTCGAACTTCTTGACCAGCCCGGCCACGCCCTGCCACCACTCGTCGAGCGTTTCGGCGGGGTGACCGTTGGTGATCCACCCGCCGCCGAAGCGGGCGGTCAGGCGCATCGTGCGGGGCCCGTTCGCCGCGACGAGGAACGGCAGGCGCGGCCGCTGCACGGGACCGGGCAGGTTGCGGGCGCCGACGGCCTGGAAGTACCGCCCGGAGTAGTCGAACCCATCCGTCGTCAGCAGGCCGTCGAGCGCCTCGACGAACTCGGTCAGCCGGTCGGCGCGCTCCCGCGGCGTCGGTTCGCTGCCGCCCAGCACGAAGTTGTCGTAACCGAGACCGCCCGCGCCGACGCCGAGCAGGAAACGGCCGTCGGCGATGTCGTCGAGCGTGATCAGCTCGCGCATGAACGGCACGGGGTGCCGGAAGACGGGCGACGCGACGAACGTACCGAGGCGGATGGTCGAGGTGACCATCGCGGCGGCGGTGAGCGTGGGCAGCGCGGAGAACCACGGCCCGTCCACCAGCGACCGCCAGCCGAGGTGGTCATAGGTCCAGGCGTGGTCGAAGCCGTACTCCTCGGCGGCCCGCCACTTGGGCTCGGCGGCCCACCACCGGTCCTCCGGGAGGATCACAATGCCTACGCGCACGTAGCCAACGCTATCTGGCACGGGGCGCAAAGGGACAATGGGAGTGTGGAGCAACCCCTGCTGATCGCCTCCGACGTCGACGGAACCCTGCTGGACGCCCGGGAGCGGCTGTCCCCCCGCACCCGGTCGGTGCTGCACCGGGCCGCCGACGCCGGTGTGCCGGTCGTGCTGGCCAGTGGCAGGCCGCCCCGGTGGATCCCGTCGGTGGCGAGGCAGGCGGAGCTGACCGGGTACGCGGTGTGCGCGAACGGCGCCGTGCTGTACGACATCGGACAGGACCTGGTCGTCGAGGTCAACGGGCTGCTCGAACCGGTCCTGCTCGGTGAGGTCGTCCGCGAGGTGGAGAAGGCGATCCCCGGCTGCGCGTTCGCGGCGGAGCGAGCGGGGAAGCGGGCGCTGGAGCCGGGCGTGCACAACCTCGTCGTCGAGGAGGACTACTTCAACCCGTGGGGCGACGGCGGCGAGGGCGTGCGGGTGGCCCGGGCCGAGATCACCGGCCACCCGGCGATGAAACTGCTGGTCAGCAGGCCGGGGATGACGTCGGACGAGATGGCCGAGGCGGCGGGCGCCGTGCTGGACGACAACGTGGACATCACGTTCTCGGCGGGCTCGGGGCTGATCGAGATCGCCGCGCACGGCATCACCAAGGCGACCGGCCTGGCGGCGGTCGCCGAGCGCTTCGGGGTGCCCGCCGAGCGCGTCATCGCGTTCGGCGACATGCCCAACGACGTGGCGATGCTGGAGTGGGCCGGGCACGGCGTCGCGATGGCCAACGCGCACCCGGCCGCCAAGGCCGCCGCGGACGAGATCACCGGCCCGAACACCGAGGACGGTGTCGCGCAGGTGCTGGAACGCTGGTTCTGACCGGCCGCGATGTCGGAAAGCGGCAGCGGCTGCCGCGCCGCTGCCGGATAGCGACGAAATCCACCTCGGGTTTCGGTATTTCGCCACCTCGCCTGATTGCCTGGCGTCGCACAAGACGAGGAGGCGACAGTGGCGAACGTGGTTCTGGTGCACGGAGCGTGGAGTGACGGGTCGGTCTGGCAGGAGGTGGTCGCCGCCCTCCAGGACGACGGGCACCGGGTGCTGGCCGTCCAGCTGCCGCTGACCTCGCTCGCGGACGACGTGGCCTGGACGCGGCGGGCGATCGCGACCTTCGACGGGCCCGCGATCCTGGCCGGGCACTCCTACGGCGGCACGGTGATTTCCGCCGCGGCCCGCGAGAACACCCAGGTCAGAGCGCTGGTGTTCGTCGCGGGGTACGCGCCCGACGAAGGCGAGACGATCCCGGCCCTCAGCGAGCGGGGTGCCCCCACCCCGGGGCAGAAGGCGATCCGGTTCGACGACGACGGCTGGTCGACCCTCGATCCCGGGCTGTTCGGGGACGCGCTCGGCGCCGACCTGCCCACCCGGACGACGCGCGCTCTCGCGGCCTCGCAGAAGCCGACGCACGGCGCGTGTTTCTCGGCTCCCGCGGAGCGCGGGGCGTGGCACGACCTGCCGTGCGCCTACGTCCTGTCCACCGACGACCGGATCCTGGACCCCGGGCTGCAACGGTGGTTCGCCGACCGCACGGAAGCCCGGGTCACCGAACTGCCCACCAGCCACCTCTCCCCGGTCTCACGGCCGCGCGAGGTGGCCGCCGCGATCGCCGGGAGCTAGTCCTGGGGCGGCCGCGGTGCCGTGCCGCCGAGGTGGGCGGGCAGCCACCAGCGGTCGCCGGGACCGCTGGGCTGCTCCGGGTACTCCGCCTGCGCCTTGTCCAGCAGGGCCGACATCCGGGTCCGCAGGTCCTTCGTCAGCAGCTCCGGGTCGTCCTCCGGCCGCGGCCGCAGCGGCTCGCCCAGCAGGACCGAGATCGGCACGTGGCGCTTCGTCAGGGTGCGCGGGTGCCCCTTGGTCCACAGCCGCTGCGTGCCCCACACCGCCATCGGGATCACGGGCACGTCCGCCTCGGCGGCCATGCGCACCGCGCCGGACTTGATGTTCTCCACCGTGAACGAAGGGCTGATCGTCGCCTCGGGGAACACGCCGACGACCTCGCCGGCCCGCAGCCGGGCGACCGCCTCCTCGTACGAGGCGCGCCCGGCCTCGCGGTTGACCGGGATGTGGTGCATCCCGCGCATCAGCGGCCCGGAGACGCGGTGCCGGAACACCTGCTCCTTCGCCATGAAGCGGACGAGCCGCCCGGCGGGCTGGGCGCCGAGGCCGCAGAAGATGAAGTCGAGGTAGCTGACGTGGTTGCACGCGATCACCGCGCCACCCCGCCGCGGCAGCCGCTCGCCGCCCTCCACCCGCAGTTTCAGGTCCAGGACCCGGAACATGGTCTTCGCGAACAGGATGACGGGTGGGTAGACGAGCTCAGCCATGCCCCCAGGTTACGGAACCGTAGGTTACTTGCGCGTAATCGCGATTCAGATCTCACCGCGCAGGGCCTGGTAGTCGATCTTCCCGCTGGCCAGCAGGGGTACGGCGGCGATCGGCCGGACGTCGAACCGTGACGCGTGCAGGTGCAGCCGGTCGGCCAGCGCGTGCGAAACCTCGCGGCACGCCTCCGCCCCGAGGCCCTCGGCGAACAGCACGACCTTGTCGTTCCCTGGCACGGCGGCCACCAGGCCGGCCTCCGGCGCGCTCGCGCGGACGGCCTGCTCCAGGTCGTCGAGGCTGAACAGGTTGCCGAACACCGAGCCCATCCGCTTGAGCCTGCCGGTCACGAACAGGAAGCCGTCCTCGTCGAGGTAGCCGAGGTCCCCGGTCGCGAGCACGCCGCCGAGCTGGTCGCCCAGCGCGAGCCCGGCCTCGTCCACGGCGTAGCCCATCATCACGTTGGGGCCCCGGTAGACCACCTCGCCGCTGATCTTCGGGTGCGTGGTCTCCGACCCGTCGGGGCAGCGGATCGAGAGGTGGCCGCCCGGCACCGCCGGGCCCACCGACTCCGGTTTGTGCGCCAGCAGCTCCGCGGGCATGGTCGACATCCGCGGCCCCGCCTCGGTCTGCCCGTACATCACGTACAGCCCGCCGCCCACGGCCCGCATCTTCGCGTCGAACTCGGCGACCAGCTCGGGCCGCAACCGCCCGCCTGCCTGCGTCAGTGTCCGCAGCCGCGGGTACCGGGCCGGGTCGAAATCCAGCCGCCGCAACATCTCGTAGTGCGAGGGCACGGCCGCGAGCGAGGTGCAGCCGCACTGCTCCACGGCCTCCCAGAACGACCGGGAGCGCAGGCCCGAGGGCTCGATGACGACCGTCGCGCCGCGGGCGAGGTGCGAGTTGAGCACGGACAGGCCGTAGGCGTAGTGCGGCGGCAGGTTCGTCGGCGCCACCTCGCCGGGACCGATGCTCAGCACCTCGGCGATCGCGTGCGCGTTCGACAGGACCGCGCGCCGCGACAGCTTCACCAGTTGCGGGACGCCGGTCGACCCGCTGGTCGCGAGCAGCAGCGCCAGGTCCGGGTGCGGGGACACGCCGTCGGGGTCCGCACGCACCCAGTGCCCGTCCTTCGCCAGGTAGCCGGGCGGCTCCGGGGCCTCGGGCGCGGTCAGCACGGCGGCCGGGCGGAACCGCGTGACCAGCTCGGCCAGCGCGTCCGCGGTCAGCGCGGGATCGAGCAACGCGATCGGCCGGCCGCTCTCGAACGCGGCCAGGTAGTACCGGATGCTCTCCAGGTCGGTGGCGGTGCGGGCGAAGAGGACACCGGTCGGCAGGGCGGAAAGCGCTTCCGCGACGCGGGTGACCTCCAGCACCAGTTCGTCGTGGCCGAGCACGCGTCCCGCGGTCGCGTCGACGATCCTCGCGCCGTCGCCGATGAGCGTCACCCCGGTCTCCTTCCGCTCGTGGCCCGCACCAAGGTAGAGAGCGCGTGGCGCGGCCCTTCCGGCAACCCGCCGTTTACCCTGGGCCCGTGACGCGGCGTGCGGTGGTGATCGGTGGCGGGATCCTCGGCCTTGCCGTGGCGTGGGAACTGACCCGCCGCGGCACCGCCGTGACGGTGCTGGAGAAGGAGCGCACGTGGGCCGCTCACCAGACCGGGCACAACTCCAACGTGGTGCACGCGGGCCTGTACTACAAGCCCGGATCCGCGAAGGCGCGGATGTCCGTGGCGGGCAACAAGTCCATTGTGGACTTCGCGAGGGAGCACGGGGTCGGCGTCGAGGTGTGCGGCAAGCTCGTGGTCGCCACCGCGGAGTCCGAACTGCCCGCGCTGCAGGTGCTCGCCGAGCGGGCCGAGGCCAACGGCGTGCCCGCGCGGCTCGTCTCGCCGGAGGAGGCGCGCGAGTACGAACCCGAGGTGTCCTGCGTGCGGGCGCTGCGCGTGGAGTCCACCGCCATCATCGACTTCCCCGGCGTGTGTGCGGCACTCGTCCGGCTGCTCGAGGAGAAGGGCGCTGACCTGCGGCTCGGCACGCCCGCGCTGGGCATCCGCCCAGGCCGCACCGGCGGGGTCGAGGTCGCCACGGGCAGCGAGGTGCTGCGGGCAGACGTGCTGGTCAACTGCGCCGGGCTGCAGTCGGACCGCGTCGCGCGCCTGGCCGGGCTCACCCCGAGCGCCCGGATCGTCCCGTTCCGGGGCGAGTACTACGAACTGCGGCCGGAACGGCGGCACCTGGTGCGCGGCCTGATCTACCCCGTGCCCGATCCCGCGCTGCCGTTCCTCGGCGTGCACCTGACGCGGATGCTCGACGGCAGCGTGCACGCGGGGCCGAACGCGGTGCTGGCCCTGCGCCGCGAGGGTTACCGGTGGCGTGACGTCTCGCCCGCCGACCTGCTCGACGTGGCCCGCTTCCCCGGTGCCTGGCGGCTCGCCCGCAAGTACGCCTTCCCGACCGGGCTGGACGAGGTGCTGCGCTCGCTGTCGAAGCGCCGTTTCGCCGCGAGCCTCGCGCGGCTCGTGCCCGCCGTCGGCCCCGACGACATCGTGCGCCACGGCTCGGGCGTGCGGGCGCAGGCGCTGCGCCCGGACGGCTCCCTCGTCGACGACTTCCTCATCGAGACCGCGCCGGACCAGGTGCACGTGCTCAACGCCCCGTCCCCCGCCGCGACGAGCGCGCTGGAGATCGCCTCCTACGTCGCGGACCAGGTTTAACGGCGCGGTTACACGCGGCGCCGCTGGATTTCGCACCGCACACCTAGCGTCACCGGGGTCTTCGGTGGGAGGTGGGCATGGCGGGCAGTCCGTTCGAGATCGTGCTGCCGGCGCAGACGGGCGTCGGCGTGGTGGCGCCGTTCGACTTCGCGCTGGACCGGGAGCTGTGGCGCTGGGTGCCGGACCGCGTGTGCCTGCACACGACGCGTCTGCCGTACCTGCCCGAGCCCGTCACGGTGCAGCTGGCCGAGGCGCTCAGCGACCCGCACGGCGTCCGCCGCGCGACCAGGGACGTCCTGGTGCCCGAACCGCTCGTGGTCGCCTACGCCTGCACCTCCGGCAGTTTCGTGGGCGGCGCCGAGGGCGAGGCGGCGCTCGTGCGGGGGATGCTCGACGCGGGTGCGCCCGCGGCCGTCACCACGTCCGGCGCGCTGATCCGCGCGTGCACGCGCCTCGGTGTCCAGCGGCTGGCGGTGATCACCCCGTACGTCGACGACGTGACCGGGCGGCTGCTCGACTTCCTCGCCGAGTACGGCATCACCACGACCGCGAGCCTGGGGCTCGGCCTGCTCGGCGACATCTGGAAGATGTCCTACTCCGCAGTGCTCGGCGCCGTCTCCGGCCTGGACCTCACCGGTGCGGACGCGTTGTTCGTCTCGTGCACCAACGTGCCCACCTACGACGTCGTCACGCCGCTGGAGCAGCGCCTGGGCATCCCGGTGCTCACGGCGAACCAGGTGACGATGTGGGCGGCGCTCGAGGACGCCGGGGAGCGGCTCGCCGCGTCGAGCGCGCTGACCGCACCGCTGCGCGTGCCCGAGGTCGCCTGAAAGCCGCTGGTCGGGGTGGATACGCTGGACGGGACAATCCCGGCTCGTACCTGGAGTACCCATGCACGACCCCCGCCTGCTGCTCGACCCCGAGGTGGACGCGGCCGCCAAGCTGCGCCGCCGCGGCTACGTGCTCGACACCGACCGGCTGAGCAAGCTGGTGAGCCGGCGTTCCGAGGTCATCAGCGAGGGCGACCAGGCGCGGGCGCGGTCGAAGAAGGCCGCCGCCGAGGTGCAGGCCGCCGCGCGCCGCGGTGAGGACATCACCGGGCTGCGTGAGCAGGCGAAGCAGCTGAAGACGCGCATCGGGGAGCTGGAGGAGGAGCAGCGCAGCGTCGAGGCCGAGCTGAACGAGTTCCTGCTCGCGATCCCGAACCTGCCGCTCGACGAGCTGCCGGACGGCGCCACCGAGGAGTACGCCGAGGAGATCCGCCGGTGGGGCAGCGTGCCGGAGTTCGACTTCGAGCCGCTCGACCACGTCGACCTCGGCGAGCGCGCCGGGTTCCTCGACCTGCAGCGCGCCACGAAGCTGTCGGGCCCGCGGTTCGCCGTGTTCAAGGGTCCCGGCGCGAAGCTGGAGCGCGCGCTCGCCGCGTTCTTCCTCGACGTGCACATCGAGCAGGGCTACACGGAATTCTCGCTGCCCGCGCTCGTCACCCGGCAGACCATGACCGGCACCGGTCAGCTGCCGAAGTTCGAGGAGGACCTGTTCCGCACGTCGGTCGCCGACCGCGAGCTGTTCCTCATCCCGACCGCCGAGGTGCCGCTGGTCAACCTGCACGCGGGCGAGATCCTCACGCTGGAGGACCTGCCGCTGCGCTACACCGCGCACACCCCGTGCTTCCGCTCGGAGGCCGGTTCGTACGGCCGCGACACGCGCGGCCTGATCCGGCAGCACGAGTTCTCCAAGGTCGAGCTGGTGCAGCTCGTCGACGCGGAGAAGTCGCGGGAGGCGCTGGACGAGATCCTCGCGCACGCCGAGGAGGTGCTGCAGAAGCTGGGGCTCGCCTACCGGGTGATCAAGCTGCCCGCCGGCGACATCGGTTTCTCCGCCCAGATCACCTTCGACATCGAGGTGTGGCTGCCCAGCCAGCAGACCTACCGGGAGATCTCCAGCGCGTCGGACACGGGCGTGTTCCAGACCCGCCGCGCGAACATCCGCGGCAAGGGCAAGGATGGCAAACGCGGTGCGGTGGCGGCGTTGAACGCCTCCGGCCTGCCCGTCGGCCGCACCCTCGTCGCGCTCGTGGAGCAGAACCAGCAGGCCGACGGGTCCATCCGGATTCCCGAGGCACTGGTGCCGTACACCGGTTTCTCCGTGATCAAACCGGACGGCACCACAGCCTGAGGCACTCGTGGGTGAACCCCGAACGTGTCAGTTTCGGGGTCCCTTCCGGCCGTCAACTCTGTTGTGGACGGTTCAAGATCGGAAGGGGAGAACAAATCATGACGAGCATGCTTCGTCCTGAGGAACTGACCGAGCACGCCGTGGTCGACCCGCAGGGGAAGAAGATCGGCAAGGTGGGCACCGTCTACCTGTCCGACGAAACCCAGGAACCGGAATGGGTCACCGTCCGGACCGGGATGTTCGGCCAGAAGGAGAGCTTCGTGCCGCTGCGCGGCGCGCGGGTCGACAACGACGGGCTGCACGTCCAGGTGTCGAAGGACCAGGTGACCGACGCCCCGCGCTGCGAGGCCGACCAGCACCTGTCCGAGCAGGAGAGCGCCGAGCTGTACCGGTACTACAACCTGCCGACGCCGCGGGCCTCGATGGAGAACCGGACCGGCGGGCAGCGCGACCGCATGGGCCGCACGCGCACCGGTGAGGCCGGTGAGGCGGTGACCCGCTCGGAGGAGCAGCTGCGCGTCGGCAAGGACCAGGTCGAGACCGGCCGGGTGCGGCTGCGCAAGTACACCGTCACCGAGGAGCAGCAGGTGCGCGTGCCGGTGACGCACGAGGAGGTCCGCGTCGAGCGCGAGCCGATGACCGGCACCGAGCGCGGCGAAGCCCGGATCGGCGAGGAGGAGCAGGAGATGACCCTGCACGCCGAGCGGCCGCGGGTGGAGAAGGACGTCGTGCCGATGGAGCAGGTGCGGCTGCGCAAGGAGAACGTCACCGAGGAGCAGCCGATCTCCGGTGAGGTCCGCAAGGAGCGCATCGAGATCGACGACGACGCCGACCCGAAGCGCCGCAACCGCTAGCTCCGCACGAAGTCGGCGATGATCCGCCCGAGCTCCGGCCCGGCGTCCTCCTGGAGGAAGTGACCGGCACCTGGCACGGTGGGGTGGTCCAGACCAGCGGCGCCCCTCATGGCGCGCCGCAGGACCGGGGCCATCCCACCGGTGATCGGGTCTCCGTCGGAGAACGCGCACAGGAACGGGATGTCCAATTCGGACAGTACCCGCCACGCGCGCCGGTTGGCTTCGCTCGCCGGGTCGTCCGGCCGGATCGGCACGAGGTTCGGCATCGCGCGCGGCCCCGCCTTGTACATCTCGTTCGGGAACGGCGCGTCGTAGGCGGCGCGCACCTCGGGCGGCAGTTCGGTGCGGCAGCCCGACTGCACGAACCGCC
This sequence comes from Amycolatopsis sacchari, assembly GCF_900114035.1. Lineage (GTDB taxonomy): Bacteria > Actinomycetota > Actinomycetes > Mycobacteriales > Pseudonocardiaceae > Amycolatopsis_E > Amycolatopsis_E sacchari. The sequence continues at coordinate 224,457 of NZ_FORP01000010.1, forward strand.
CCACGTCGAGGACCGGCGCCTTCGCCACGGCGGCGCGGAACGCGTGCCACTCCTGCGGCATGTCCTGGTCGCCCGTGGGCAGCCCGGTGTTGGCGGCGACGACGCGGGCGAACCGGCCGGGGTGCTCGGCGACGAGGCGCAGCCCGATCAGCCCGCCCCAGTCCTGCCCCACCACCGTGACGCCACGCAGGTCGAGCGCGTCGAAGGCGAACGCGCGGATCCACTCCACGTGCCGGGCGTAGCTGTGGGCGATCACGTCGACGGGTTTGTCGGAGCGGCCGAAGCCGACGAGGTCCGGTGCGATCGCCCGCAGCCCCGCGTCGGCGAGGACGGGCAGGACCTTCCGGTAGAGGAACGACCAGCTGGGCTCGCCGTGCAGGAGCAGCACGGGCGGCCCGTCCGGAGGCCCGGCCTCGGTGTAGGCGATGCGGATGATGCCGTCGCCGGGGTCGTCGATGTCGGCGTACAGCGTGGGGAAGTCGAAGTCGGGCAGGTCGGTGAACCGGTCTTCGGGGGTCCTTAGCAGACGCACAGCCCCCACATTAGGAGATGGCGACCGCCACGACGAGCCCCAGAGCGAGGTGGGCGGCCGCGACCACGACGCTGGCGGGCGCGAACTGCTCGCTTTCGATGGTCGATCCGACGTTGATCCGCGTGGACCACTCCAGCAGCCGCACCGCCGCGACCTGCACCACGATGCCGAGCAGGCCGTAGACGAGCGAGGTGATGAGCCCCTCGGTGAGGTCGCTGGCCGAGTTGAAGATGGCGACCACCACGATGAACGCCATCGACAGCATCCCGGAGGCGGTCACGATGACCGCGTTCGGCAGACCCCGGCGCACGAGCGAGGACAGCTTGCCCGGCGTGGTCCAGTCGATCGCGTAGAAGCCCACCAGCATCAGCAGCAGGCCGACGACGCCGTACAGCAGGATCGCGCCGATCCCCTTGACGAGGTCGGAGCCGAAGGTGTCGGCCAGCGCGAGGGTCATGGAGATCTCCAGGGTGGTCGGTCAGTGTCGTTGTGGGGTGTTTATCACGATTCCGGAATGCGGTGGGGGACGAAGGCCGCGCCGTCGTCGGTGACCAGGCCCGCGGTCTCCCGGATCCCCAGGCCGGCGGAGCTGTCCCCGACGATCCACGCGCCCAGCGCGGGCCGGAACCCGTCGAACTCGGGCAGCGGGTCGAAGGCCTGGTAGACGTACCCCTCTTCGCCGTAGACGCCGGGCGTCTCGGTCTCGTACCCGGGTGCCACGATCGACACGTTCGCACCCTCGCGGCCCAGCTTCGGCTTGCGCACGTACTCGGTGAGCAGTCCGGGGTCGTCGACGAAGGCGGGCAGCAGGTTCGGGTGCCCCGGGTAGTTCTCCCAGAGGATCGCCAGCAGCGTCTTGTTCGACAGCAGCATCTTCCACAGCGGCTCGACCCACAGGGTGCGCGGCAGCGACTCGACGGCGTAGCGGCCGAACTCCTCGTCCACCACCCATTCCCACGGGTAGAGCTTGACGACGGTGTTCATCGGCGCCTCTTCGAGGTCGACGAACCGCTTGAGCACCGGGTCCCAGCCGATCTCCTCGATCGCGAGGCCGATGGTGTCGATCCCCGCCTCCGCCGCGGTTTCCTGCAGGTAGGACGTGGTGATGTGGTCCTCACCCGTGGGGTCGGCGGTGGACCAGGTGAAGTACACCTCGTTGGCGGGCAGCAGCGCGCGGACCTCCTGCCAGCGCTCGACGAGCTTCTCGTGGACGGAGTTCCACTGGTCGTCGTCGGGGAAGACCTCGGTCTTCCAGTGCCACTGCAGGACGGCCGCTTCGAGCAGCGACGTCGGGGTGTCGGCGTTGTACTCCAGCAGCTTCGCCGGGCCGCCGCCGTCGTAGCGCAGGTCGAACCGCCCGTAGACGTGCGGGTCGCGGCGCTTCCACGACTCGGCGATGTGCGGCCACACCCACTCCGGGATGCCGAACTGCTGGTACCGCTCCGTCAGCACGACGTGGTCGACGGCCTCGAGGCACATCGAGTGCAGCAACTCGACGTCGGCCTCCAGCGACAGCACCTCGTCCATCTCGAGGACGTAGTGCACGGACTCGTCCCAGTACGGCCGGTCCTGGCCGGAGCCGTAGCGGGCGGGGGTGCCGAACACCAGGCCCTGTTCCTCGACGATGCGCTGCCAGTCCCGGCGAGGGGTACTGGTTGCCCTCCGCACTTACGAGCCCCCCGACTTGCCGCTGCCGCCACTGCTCTTGCCGCTGATGCCGAACCCGCCGCGCTGCACGGTCTTGCCCGAGTTGGTCTTGATCGTCGGGTTGCCGGACGGCTTGGTGTACGTGCCGCCGGAGACCGGCTGCCCGACCGTGCCCGTGCCGCCGTAGTTGTAGCGGTACTGGGTGTACCCCCCACCGCCGGGGATGGGGATGAACCAGAACCCGGTGCCGGCGTTGTAGTAGCCGCCGTGGCTGACGGCGTAGTTGTCGTCGCAGTACTCGTCGGGCTGCACCACGTTGTTGGAGTCGGTGCAGACCGCGTTGACCGTCTCGGGTGTGCCGACGAGGTACCACGCGGCGACTACGCCGACGAGCCCGACCGTGACGCCGCTGCCGATCAGCACCTTGCGGCGGGTGGCGGCCTTGCGCTCGGCTTCCTTGTACGCCTGCTTCGCCGCCTCGGTGCGTTCCTTCTCCTCGGCGAGCGCCTTGCGGCGGGCACGCTGCTCCGCGAGCGACGGTTCGCGCGGTTTGGTCGTCTCCGGGTCCTGGAACCGCATCGAACCGCGCTGGGGCGCCTGCTCCGGAGGTTGCTGCTCCTCCGGCGGGGTGTCTTCGGTCATCAGGCAACACACTAACCACCCGAGGGTCGTCGTGCGGGCCGGACGCGGGCATTATTGGGGCGATGCTCGGACACGGCTTGGCAACGAACACGGTGCGCACACGACTCGTCATGGTCGGTGTGTTCCTGGGCGCGATCGTCGCCCTGTCGCTGAGCGTCGCCTTCTCGTGGGGCGACGGGGTCGTCGGTGGCGGGAAGGTCGAGGAGTCACCCGAGGCGAAGGCCGCCTTCCACGCGAACGCGGGCGCGTGCCTGAACTGGGTCCAGCCCGACGCGTCGGACATCCGGGTCGTGCCGTGCGCGCAGCCGCACCTGTACGAGGTGACGGGGGTGGTGAGCGTCGGCGACAAGTACCCGGCCGGTGCGCCGGCCCCGACCGTGGACGAGTGGCGCGAGCTGGCGATGGGGCGGTGCGCCGACGGTGCGGAGAAGTACCTCGGCAAGCAGCTCGACCCGTTCGGCAAGTTCACGGTGAGCGCGCTGCGCCCCGGCAACGACGAGTGGGCCGACGGCGATCGCGACATGCGGTGCGTCCTGCAGTGGGCGGCGCCGGGTGGTGCCCTGCAGCCGGTCACGGGCAACGCGGCGGGCCAGTCGCAGGCGCCGGTGTGGGAGCCGGGCACGTGCCTCGCGCTGGCGGGGAAGACCGTCGGCAACCCGATCGACTGCGCGCAGCCGCACGCGTACGAGATCGTCGCGACGGTCGACCTGAAGTCGCACTTCACCGGTGGTTACCCGTCGCAGGACGACCAGGCGAAGTGGCTGGACACCGAGTGCAACCACGACGTCCAGGGGTACGCGGGCGGTGTGGATCTGAACGCGCAGAAGCTGATCCTCACGTGGGACCTGCGGGAGCAGGAAAGCTGGGACGCGGGTTCGACGCAGGTCAACTGCAAGGTGGGGGCGAAGCTGCCGGACAACAGCGGGCTCGCCCCGGTGACCGGCAGCATCCGGCAGCAGGCCCAGGACGCGCCCCCGGCGTCGGCACCCCCGGCGAGCCCGACCGGTGGCGGCTGATGCCGGTCGACATGACCGTGGCCCGCTTCGAAGAACTGGTCGCCGACGCGCTGGACGCCGTCCCGCCGGAGTTCGCCAGGGCGATGGACAACGTCGTCGTGCTGGTCGAGGAGCGGAACGAGGAGGCGCCGGGCATCCTCGGCCTCTACCACGGTGTCGCACTGACCTCCCGCACCAGCGACTACGGCGGCGTGCTCCCGGACCGCATCAGCATCTACCGCGAACCGATACTGGCGATGTGCGACACCGAGGACGAGGTCGTCGAAGAAGTGCTGGTCACGGTCGTGCACGAGATCGCACACCACTTCGGCATAGACGACGAGAGACTGCACGAACTCGGTTGGGGGTAAGGCCCCAACCCACCCAGAGTTGGGTGATCATCCCGTCGCCTGATACCGGTGGATCACTTTGAGGGGCAGCCGCAACCTTTTTGCTCGCTGGCGGCCGACGTTGCCAAGCTTGCGGCTGGTCCTCAAAGTGATATGCACAAACCGCAGGCGACGGGATGATCACTCAACTCGACCACCTGCCCGAGGTGAGATCCCGTTGGGGTCCATCATCCTGGAGCCTGCCCGCCGGCCAATACCGCTAAGTTTAGGCGAGTTTCCGCAGCTCAGAGGCGTTTGGAGGCGTCGCCCACAGAGCGGTCACACCCCGACAGAACAGTTGCCTCGATTGAAGATTCCCCTCAACCGCAACGGCGACTGTCTCAAGTGGAGAACCGCCTAACCGGCGGGAACGACTGAACAGAGCCTCCGATAACGCCCTGACCAGGTAAAACGTACTAACTTAGCGGTATTGCCCGCCGGCGAGGCATTCTTTTTCTTTTCCCTGGTCCGGCTGAGTGCCCGGGTGCCGGGGTCTCCCGGCGCTGGCGCGCCTGCTGAGCGGCCCCACCCCCGCCCCGATCCTTGAGTGTTCACGGCCGCTCCACCGCGTCAAGAGCGCCTTCGGCGTCGCTTCGCGATGGGCTCCGCCCACCCTTGACAGTGAGGATGATGGGTGCGTGGCTGCTGGTTCGGTGTGTGACTCGACCCTTGACTGACCTGTGGTGTCTTTGCCGGGATTTGTC
>NZ_FORP01000041.1 GCF_900114035.1 Amycolatopsis sacchari
AGTCACAGCCCCAGATGTCATCACTCACAGCGCCCATCCCGCCGGACCTCAGCCCGGGCGTGTCGGGCCAGAAACACCGATCTTGAAACAGTCCCCTAATGAGGCTGGGGATCGGTGTGGGGGTGGGTGTGGGCGGTGGGGCCGCTCGCGTTCGCGTCGCCGGGTGCGGTGTGGGCGGTGTGGTGGGTGGGGCCGCTCGCGTTCGCGTTGCCGGGTCGCGGTTGTGTGGGTGGGTGGGTGGGGGTGGGGCCTACCGCCGTTCTCCTACTGTCCGATTCGGTCCAGGGCCTTGAGTTCCTCCTCGGGCAGTTCCAGCTCCGCTGCCTTGATGTTGTCCCGCAGGTGCTCCACCGACGAGGTGCCCGGGATGAGCAGGATGTTGGGCGAGCGGTGGAGGAGCCAGGCCAGCGCCACGGCCAGCGGGGTGGTCCCGAGGCGCTTCGCGACGGTGTTGAGTTCCTCCGACTGCAGCGGGGAGAAACCGCCCAGCGGGAAGTACGGCACGTAGGCGATGCCCTGCTCCGCGAGCGAGTCGATCAGCGCGTCGTCGGTGCGGTGGGCCACGTTGTACATGTTCTGCACGCACACGACCGGTGCGATCTTCTGCGCCTCCGCGATCTGCTCCGCGTTGACCGTGCTCAGCCCGAGGTGCTTGATCAACCCCTGCTGCTGCAGTTCTGCCAGCGCGGTGAACGGTTCCTCGAGTGAGCCGGGTTCGGGGGCGTCGAGGCCACCGACGCGCAGGTTCACCACATCGAGGACGTCCAGGCCCAGGTGCTTCAGGTTGTCGTGCACGGACTGGCGCAGTTCCTCGGGCGAGCGGGCGTGGGGCCAGTTGCCTTCGGCGTCCCGCACCGCACCCACCTTGGTGACGATGTGCAGGTCCGCCGGGTACGGGTGCAGGGCCTCCTTGATGATCTCGTTCGTCACGTACGGGCCGTAGAAGTCCGCCGTGTCGATGTGGTTGACGCCCAGCGCCACGGCCTCGCGCAGCACGGCGACGGCGGCGTCGCGGTCGGCTGGCGGGCCGAAGACGCCCGGGCCCGCCAGCTGCATCGCGCCGTAGCCCATCCGGGCGACTTCGAAGTCGCCGAGCTGGAACGTGCCACCGGGAAGTGTCGTCATGGTTTCCTCTCTCCTTCGGTTGACAGGTCCACTGTGCAACTCGCCCGAGAATGCCTGGTAGAGGCCCTCGATCCTGGGATTGTCAGGGACAGAAACCGGCCCGCAGCCCGGGTTACCGTGGAAGTGTGAGCGGAAACAACCTGCTCGGTGACTACCTCCGAGCGCGGCGCGAGCTGGTCAGCCCCGAGAGCGTCGGCCTGCCCGTCAGCGGGCTGCGGCGCGTCGCCGGGCTGCGGCGCGAAGAGGTCGCCATGCTCGCGGGCATCAGTTCCGACTACTACCTGCGCCTCGAACAGGGCCGCGACCGCAACCCGTCCGTCCAGGTCCTCGAATCGATCGCCCGCGTGCTGCGGCTCGACCAGGACGGCACCGACTACCTGATCAGCCTCGCCGCCCCCAAACCCCGGCGCAGGCGCCCCCGCCGCGAGACGGTTCCCGCCGGCATCGCGCAGCTCCTGGAGGTCATCGGGCTCCCGGCGTTCGTCGAGGGACGGTACTTCGACGTCCTCGCCGCGAACAGCCTCGCCGGCGCGCTGTCGCCCAACCTGCGGGTGGGGGAGAACAGGCTGCGCGCCGTGTTCCTCGACCCCGCCGAGCGGGCGCTGTACCCGGACTGGGAGCACGCGACCGCCCAGCTCGTCGCGGGGTTCCGCGAGTCGGTCGGCAACGACACCGACGACCCCCGTTTCGTGCAGCTCGTCGGCGAGCTGTCCCTGGCCAGCGAGAAGTTCCGGCAGCTGTGGGCACGGCACGACGTCCACCTGCGCGAAGGCGCGCCGACGCGCGTGCACCACCCCCAGGTCGGAGACTTCACGCTGCACCGCGAAAAGCTAGCGATCAGCGGCGCCGACGGGCAGATGCTCGTCGTGTACCACGCCGAACCGGGTACGAGCGATGCCGAGAAGCTCGCCCTGCTGGCCGCATTGGCCAGCTCCGAGCAGGATCTAGGGTTCGAGCGGCCAGACCTCGACAACTCCGTGCGCGACCGCGCAGGGGGTGTGTGAGACGAGGTCGACGGCCTCGTGCAACGACGCCGCCTCGATCACCGCGAAACCGGCGACGGGTAGCGGTGCACGCACGTACGGGCCGCTCTCGGTCTCCACCCCGGTCGCATCGTGGTTGCGCACCTGGACGGGGGTGCCCGCGATGCCCATCAGCACACCGGCCTCGCGCAGCCGCTGGTCGTGCTCGTGCGCGGCGTCACGGACGCGCTGGTCGGTGCGCTCGTAGCCCCCGGAATCGCCGTAGCCGATCGTCACGAATTTCGCCATGACGGAGTAGACCCCGGCCGCCCCCGGAATTCATCGCAGCAGGGCGACCAGCTCGTACGAGCGCACGCGGTCGGCGTGGCCTTGCACCATCGTGGTGAGCATCAGCTCGTCGGCGCCGGTGTCCTCGACCAGCGTCCCCAGCCCCTTGCGCACCGTCTCCGGCGAGCCGACGACGTTGCTCCCGAACCGCTCGTCGAGCAGCTTCCGGTCGGCGTCCGTGTAGTCGTACGCCGCCGCGTCCTCCGGGGTGGGCAGCGGGATCGCGCGGCCGTGGTGCCTGCTCAGGAACCGCAGCCTCATCGGCCCCGCGAGCCACCGCGCCCGCTCGTCCGTCTCCGCGCACACGACCGCCACGGCGAGCATCAGGTACGGCTCGCGCAGCGCCTCCGACGGCCGGAACGACTCCCGGTACAGCCGCACCGCGGGCAGGGTGTTCCGCGCCGCGATGTGGTGCGCGAAGGCGAACGGCAACCCCAGCTCCCCGGCCAGTTTCGCGCTGAACCCGCTCGACCCCAGCAGCCACACCGGCGGCTTGCGGCCGATCGCGGGCACTGCGTGCACCGGGCGCTGCTCGTCCGGCTCGAAGTAGCCCAGCAGCTCGTTCAGCTGCTCCGGGAAGTCCTCCGCGCTCAGCGACGCCCGTGCACCCCGGATCGCCTGCGCCGTGTGCTTGTCCGTGCCCGGCGCGCGGCCGAGGCCCAGGTCGATGCGGCCGGGGTGGAACGCTTCGAGCGTCCCGAACTGCTCCGCCACCACGATCGGCGCGTGGTTGGGCAGCATGATCCCGCCCGAGCCGACACGCATCCGCTCCGTCACCTGCGCCACGTGCCCGATCAGCACCGCCGTCGCCGCGCTCGCCACGCCCGGGCTGTTGTGGTGCTCCGCCAGCCAGTACCGGTGGTAGCCGAGCCGCTCGGCCCGGCGGGCGAGGTCGAGGGTGTTGCGCAGCGCCGTCGCCACGTCACCGCCGCTCGGGACCGGCGCCAGGTCCAGCACCGAAAGCCGCACGTCCGGCGGCAGGCTCACAGCCATTCCCGGTCGGAGGCCACCACCGTCAGCTGCTGCGTCGCGCGGGTGAGCGCCACGTAGAGCACGCGCCGCCCCGTCGTGGATTCCGTGATCAGCTCGGTCGGCTCCACGAGCACCACCGCGTCGTACTCCAGGCCCTTCGAGTCCAGGCTGCCGACGACCTTCAACCGCTCGTCCGCCTGCACCCACCGCTGCACCTCGGGCACGCGGTCCATCGCGCAGATCACGCCGACCGTGCCCTCCACCGCGTCCAGCAGCTCCTTCGCCGCCGCCTGCGTGGACGCCTCGACGCTCGCCCGGTCGACGATCCGCACCTCCGGCTCCAGCCCCGTCGTGCGCACGGCTTCGGGCAGCTCGTCGGCCCCCGCGTGCCCGGCGACGACCTTCGCGGCGAGGTCGAAGATCTCCTTCGAGTTCCGGTAGTTGGTGCGCAGCGTGTAGCGGCGCCGCGGGGTGCGCGGGCCGAACGCCTGGTCACGGGCCTGCGCGGCCTCCTCCGGGTCGGGCCAGGAGCTCTGCACCGGGTCGCCGACGACCGTCCAGCTCGCGTACTTGCCGCGCCGCCCGATCATCCGCCACTGCATCGGCGACAGGTCCTGCGACTCGTCGACCACGATGTGCGAGTACTCGTCGTAGTGCTCGGGCCGGTGGGGGCCCTGCCCCTCGCTGCCGCGTGCCGCGGGCGCCGCGTCCAGCTCGACCGGCTGCGCCCGGCGGCGCCGCTTCGGCGGCGGGCCCACCAGGATGCGCAGCTCGTCCAGCAACGCGACGTCGGCGACCGACCAGTCCCGCTCGCGGTCCGCGAAGGACGCGGCCAGCAGGTCCACCTCGTCGCGCTTGAGCACGCCCTTGCCCGCGCGCGACAGCCGCGCGGGATCGCCCAGCCAGCGCAGGATCTCGCCGGGGTAGAGCACCGGCCACCACACGACGAGGAACCGGTGGAAGTCGATCCGCTCACCCAGCTCGGTGATCAGCTCCGCCCGGTCGACCGTGCGGCCGTCGGCCTTCGCGTTCTCCTCCGCCTTGTCCGCCAGCGCTTCGAGCAGCGTCTCGGCGGCGCGGATCCGGGAGCGGTTCGGCGGGCCGCCGTGGCCGTGCACCTTGCGGCGCACCTTCTCCAGCTCCTTGGTGGTCAGCTTGAGGACCTCGCCGCGGTAGACGATGCGCATCTCGCCCGGCACGTCCGGCGGGGTGTCACGCATCGCCTTGGTCAAGACCTTGCGCATGCGCAGCGAACCCTTGATCGCCGCGAGGGGCGCGGGGTCCTGCCGGGTCGCCACGACGCCGTCGAGCACCTCGCCCAGCGCACGCAGCTCGACGTTCGTCTCACCCATCGACGGCAGTACGCGCGAGATGTAGTTCGTGAACACGCCGGACGGGCCGAGCACGAACACGCCGGCGCCGCCGAGCTGGCGGCGGTAGCGGTAGAGCAGGTACGCGGCGCGGTGCAGCGCGACGGCCGTCTTGCCCGTGCCGGGCCCGCCGGTGATCTCCGTGACGCCGCGCCACGGCGCCCTGATCACCTCGTCCTGCTCGCGCTGGATGGTGGCGACGATGTCGCGCATCTTCTCGCCCCGCGAACGGCCCAGCGCGGCCATCAGCGCGCCCTCGCCGACGATCCGCATGTCCTCCGGCACGGCGTCCGGGATGAGCACGTCGTCGTCCACGTCGAGCACGGTCTGCCCGGAGCAGCGGATGACGCGGCGGCGCACCACGTCCATCGGCTCCTCGGCGGTCGCCTGGTAGAACGCGGCCGCCGCGGGCGCGCGCCAGTCCGTGACGAGGTTGTCGAACTCCGCGTCGCGGATGCCCAGCCGCCCCACGTAGATCTTCTCGTTGCCGACCTGGTCGAGGCGCCCGAACACCAGGCCCTCGTACTCGGCGTCGAGCGTCTGCAGCGTCTGGTTGGCGTGGAACACCATCATGTCCCGCTCGAACAGCATCGACGCCTGCTCGAACACCGCCTCGCGCTGGGCGCCGTGCCCGATCTCGTACCCCTTGGCGCGCATGGCCTCCGCCTGCGCCCGCAGTTCCGCGAGCCGGCTGTAGACGCGATCGACGTGCTCTTGCTCGATGGCGATCTCGGCCCGTCTGACCCGGGGTTCCGACACGCAACGCTCCTACGACTCACTCCCGCAACAGGAAGAACGACTCTACGCGTGCTCCCGGAAGCCTTCACCAAGTCCCGGCCACAAAAACGCGGCTGCGAAGATGGCGGCGTGACCAGGATCGTCGCCGGGCGGGCGGGAGGCAGACGGCTGCGGGTGCCGCCGCAGGGCACGCGGCCGACGTCCGAGCGGGTCAGGGAATCCCTGTTCAACGCCCTGCAGGCCGCCGGCGAGCTCGACGGCGCCCGCGTGCTCGACCTCTACGCGGGCTCCGGCGCGCTCGGGCTGGAGGCGTTGTCGCGCGGCGCGGCGGACGCGGTGTTCGTCGAGTCGGACCGGCGCGCGTTGCAGGTGCTGCGCGGAAATGTGGCGGAACTCGCCCTGGGCGGCGCGGTGCGCGCGGGTCAGGTGGAAAGCGTGCTGGCCCAGCCCGCCGAGAAGCCGTTCGACGTGGTGCTGGCGGATCCGCCGTACGCGCTGGACGCGGGCAGGCTCGGCGCGGTGTTGCGCGCGCTGGCGGACGGGGGCTGGGTCGCCGAGGACGGGCTCGTGGTCGTCGAGCGCGCGCAGCGGGACGGCGAGCCGTCCTGGCCGTCCGGTTTCGAGCCACTGCGGACCATGCGGCACGGCGACACGGCCTTGTACTGGGCCGAGTACGTCACTTCACCGCGCCGCGGGCAGTGAGCACGCGGTAACGTCCGCGCCATGGTGCGTGCGGTCTGTCCCGGTTCCTACGATCCCGCGACGAACGGGCACCTCGACGTCATCGAGCGGGCGAGCAAGCTGTTCGACGAGGTCGTGGTCGCCGTGATGATCAACAAGAACAAGCGCGGGCTGTTCACGATCGACGAACGGCTGTCGATGTTGTCCGAGATCACGGCCGGGCTGCCCAACGTCCGCGTGGATTCGTGGCACGGGCTGCTCGTGGACTACTGCCGTCAGCACGACGTCAAGGCGATCGCGAAGGGCCTGCGCTCGGTCAGCGACTTCGACTACGAGCTGCAGATGGCGCAGATGAACCGCGAGCTGTCGGGTGTGGAGACGCTGCTCATGTCGAACAACCCGCAGTACGGTTTCGTGTCCAGCTCGCTGGTCAAGGAGGTCGCGACCTACGGCGGGGACGTGAAGAACCTGGTCCCGGACGTGGTGTTCGAGCGGCTCACGGCGAAGCTGGCGGAACGTAACTCGGACGGCTGACGACGTTCGTCGGGGATTTCCCCGGCGCTCACCGGACCGGGTTACGGTCCGAAAGTGACCGACAAACCGCGCCGGTTTGTTACCGGCCTGCTCGCCCTGCTGATCACGCTGTTCGCCGGGCTCGGGGCGGCCGCCCCCGCGGCGTCCGCGGCCCCGGTCTCGATCGCCCAGGCGTCGTGCGGCGACACGTCCGGCTTCAGCGTCGTCTCGCTCGGCTCGCTGCCGCCCGAGGCGACGGACACCTACGAGCTGATCCAGCGGGGCGGGCCGTACCCGTACCGTCAGGACGGTTCGGTCTTCCAGAACCGCGAAGGCCTGCTGCCCGCCTGCTCCAGCGGCTACTACCACGAGTACACAGTGGAAACCCCCGGCAGCGACGACCGCGGCGCCCGCCGGATCATCACCGGCGCCGGTGGCGAGTACTTCTACACCGGCGACCACTACGCGAGCTTCAAGCTGATCAACATTTGACACGCCCGGAAGCTCACCTCCCGGCGCTTTCCCCGCTGACCCGGCAAACTGGAACGAGCCAGCGGGGAAGGGCCAGTCAAGGAGTTGCCGTGTACCGGGTGTTCGAGGCTCTCGACGAACTCGTCACGATCGTGGAAGAGGCACGTGGGGTGCCGATGACGTCCAGCTGCGTGGTGCCGCGCGGGGACGTGCTGGAACTCCTCGACGACGTCCGGGACGCGCTGCCGCGCGAGGTCGACGACGCGCAGGACGTGCTCGACAAGCGCGACGAGCTGATCGACAAGGCGCGCGCCGAGTCCGACGCCATGGTCAACGGCGCCCGCGCCGAAGCCGAGACCACGCTCACCGAGGCCACCGAAGAGGCCGAGCGGATGCTGGAGGACGCGAGGGCCCGCGCCGAGCAGATCATGGCCGACGCGCACGCCGAGGCCGAGCGCATGGTCGCCGCCGGGCAGGCCGAGTACCAGAACCTCGTGGAGCGTTCGCGCGCCGAGTCGGAGCGGATGATCGAGGCCGGGCGCGCCGCCTACGAGCGTGCGGTCGAGGACGGCAGGCACGAGCAGGCCAGGCTCGTCTCGCAGACCGAGGTCGTGCAGGCCGCGCACGCCGAGTCGGCCCGCATCGTGGACGAGGCGCACGCCGAGGCCGACCGCCAGCGCGCGGACTGCGACGCCTACGTGGACGGCAAGCTCGCCGAGTTCTCCGAGCTGCTGTCGACGACGCTGCGCACCGTGGATTCGGGCCGCAACCACCTGCGCACCCCGCCGAGCGTCAGCTCCCGCACCCCGCTCTACGACTTCCAGCCCTGAGGCCCGGTACGCTGGTGGGGTTGCCCATCTCACCACGATCCGAGTGCACCGAAATGTCTGACGACAAGATTTCCCTCGACACGCGCAACCCCTGGGTCATCGACACCCGGGAGCTGGGGCGCCGTGCCGGGCTGAGCCGTACCGTCCAGCGGAAGGTGCCCGTGAGCACGGCGCTGGGCGTGCCCGACGTGATCGTCGTGCCCGAGGGTTCCGAGGTCGAGCTGGACCTGCTGCTGGAGTCCGTCGTGGAGGGTGTGCTGGTCACCGGCACCGCCTCGGCGCACACCACCGGCGAGTGCTCGCGCTGCCTCGACCCGGTCGAGGACGACGTCGAGATCGAGCTGACGGAGCTGTTCGCCTACCCCGACTCGACCACCGACGCCACCACCGAGGAGGACGAGGTCGGGCGCCTGGTCGACGACCGGATCGACATGGAGCCGGTGGTGCGGGACGCGCTCGTGCTGGCCCTGCCGCAGGTGCCGCTGTGTCGCGAGGACTGCCCCGGGCTGTGCCCGGAATGCGGGAGCAAGTGGGCCGATCTCGAGCCCGGACACGGGCATGAGACCATAGACCCTCGGTGGGCCGCGCTGGTCGAGCGTCTCGGAGACTCTCCGGCGGGTGGCCCAGACCAGGAAGCTTGACGGGCAGCAGCTCGTGGGCATTGGAAGCAGGCTCGCGCGAGCGAGCAGACCTTGAACGAGGAGATGTAGTCGTGGCCGTCCCGAAGCGGAAGATGTCGCGAGCCAACACGCGCACCCGCCGGTCGTCGTGGAAAGCGGCCCCGGTCCAGCTGGTGCCCTGCCAGAACCGCGCCTGCCGGCAGCCGAAGCCGCAGCACGTGGCCTGCCCGACCTGCGGCCAGTACGACGGTCGGCAGGTCGTCGAGCCCGCCTGAGGCTGACGCGAGATGGGGGGTAAGTCGAAGCCGGGAGGGCCGGCTGCCGACCCAACACCACTACTCGAAGCGCTCGGCGTCAAGTTGGACGCCGAGCTGCTTCGTCTTGCGCTGACCCACCGGTCGTACGCCTACGAGAACGGTGGGCTGCCGCCGAACGAGCGGCTGGAGTTCCTCGGTGACGCCGTGCTGGGGCTCGTCGTCACCGACCACCTGTACCGCGAGCACCCGGACCTGCCCGAGGGGCAGCTGGCGAAGCTGCGGGCCAGCGTGGTCAACATGCACGCGCTGGCGGGGGTCGCGCGCGGCCTCGGCGAGGGCGGGCTGGGTGCGCACCTGCTGCTCGGCAAGGGCGAGGAGCTGACCGGTGGCCGGGACAAGGCGAGCATCCTCGCCGACGGTCTCGAAGCGATCATCGGTGCGGTGTACCTGGCGCACGGGATCGAGGCCGGGCGCCAGCTCGTGCACCGGTTGTTCGACCCGCTGCTGGCGGAGGCCCCGTTGCGGGGCGCCGGGCTCGACTGGAAGACGAGCCTGCAGGAGCTGACCGCGTCGGCGGGGCTCGGGGTGCCGGAGTACAAGGTCGAGGACACCGGTCCGGACCACCGCAAGGAGTTCAGCGCCACGGTGCTGGTCGCGGGGCGGGATCTCGGGCACGGGGACGGCACCACGAAGAAGGAAGCGGAGCAGAAGGCCGCCGAAGCGGCGTGGCGCGCGCTGAACGACGAGCTGAAGCCGCAACAGGAAGCGTCCGCGGACTAGCGGAAGCGCCGGGTGTCCGGTTCGCGTCGACCGGTGCGTCTTCGGGGCCACCACCAGGTCCGGGATGAAGACCTTGTGCACGACACGGGCGATTGCAGTGGCGTCAGCGCGGTTCCGCCTTCGGTGGGGACAGTAACCTGGAGGGGTGCCGGAACTTCCCGAGGTCGAGGTCGTGCGCGCCGGGTTGCAGGCGCACGTGGCGGGGCGCGTCATAGCGCGGGTCGAGGTGCTGCACCCCCGGGCGATCCGGCGGCACGCGCTGGGCCCGGAGGACTTCACCGGCAGGCTCGCGGGGGCCCGGATCGAGGCGGCGCGGCGGCGCGGCAAGTACCTGTGGCTGGAGCTGTCCGACAAGGAGGCCATCCTCGCGCACCTGGGCATGAGCGGGCAGATGCTCGTCCAGCCGGAGGGCGCGCCCGACGAGAAGCACCTGCGCGTCCGAGTCCAGTTCGACGACGACGGGCCGGAGCTGCGGTTCGTCGACCAGCGCACCTTCGGCGGTCTCGCGCTGGCCGATCTCGTGGCCACGGACGGCGAACTGCTGCCGACCCCCATCGCCCACATCGCACGTGACCCGATGGACCCCGCGTTCGACCCGAAGCAGGCCGTGCGCGCCTTGCGTTCCCGCCGCACGGAGGTCAAGCGGGCGCTGCTCGACCAGACCCTGGTCTCCGGAGTGGGCAACATCTACGCCGATGAGGCGCTGTGGCGGGCGAAGCTCCACTGGTCCCGCCCCACGGAGAAGCTCACCAACGCACAGGGGACAGCCCTCCTGGAAGCGGCAACCGAAGTCATGGGTGAAGCGCTACAGGCGGGCGGCACGTCCTTCGACGCCCTGTACGTCAACGTGAACGGCCAGTCGGGCTACTTCGACCGCTCCCTCAACGTCTACGGCCAGGCAGACCGCCCCTGCACCCGCTGCGGAACCCCCATCCGCCGAGAACCCTTCATGAACAGGTCCTCGTACTACTGCCCGAAATGCCAACCACGGCCACGGACAAACCGGAAGTAGCCACAACCACACACAGCGGACACCCGGCAACGCAACGGAAGCGGCCCCACCGCCCACACCCACCCCCGCGCCGATCCCCAGCTGTGAACACTCAAGGATCGGGGCGGGGGGCCGCTCGAGCAGGGCGCTCCGCGCCTGGTGAACCCCGGTACCCGGGCACTCAGGCGAGCAAAGAGAAAAGAAAAAAGAATGCCTCGCCGGCGGGCAATACCGCTAAGTTTAGGCGAGTTTCCGCAGCTCAGAGGCGTTTGGAGGCGTCGCCCACAGAGCGGTCACACCCCGACAGAACAGTTGCCTCAATTGAAGATTCCCCTCAACCGCAACGGCGACTGTCTCAAGTGGAGAACCGCCTAACCGGCGGGAACGACTGAACAGAGCCTCCGGTAACGCCCTGACCAGGTAAAACGTACTAACTTAGCGGTATTGGCCGGCGGGCAGGCTCCAGGATGATGGACCCCAAAGGGATCTCACCTCGGGCAGGTGGTCGAGTTGAGTGATCATCCCGTCGCCTGCGGTTGGTGCCTATCGCCCGGTGTCAGGCGACGGGATGATCACCCAACTCTCGGGGGTTCGGGGGCCTACGCCCTCACGCCCCTCGCCCCGTCTTCTGCTGCAACTCGTCGATCAGCTTCGACGCGTCTGCCTTCGAAAGGTTCTCCGGTACCTCCACCTGTGCCTCCTGGGCGAGGGTGTGCAGGTACGAGCGCTGCGGGCCCGTCATCGGCTCCTCGCCCGTGGTCCAGTCTTCGGGATCCTTCTCCGGGTTTTCGCTCATGTGTTCCCAGTACCCATCCTGTCCGCGAGCCAATCCTGGCGGACACGACGAGGGCCCCGCGCCGGTCGACGCGGGGCCCTGGGACGGGAGGATCAGCTGTTGAGCGCGCTGCGGGCGGCGAGGTTGGCCAGCAGCTCACGGCCGCGCTCGGCGGTACGCGGCTGGCTGAGCACGTCGTACCTGCGGGCCACCAGCTGGCTGTGCGAAACGAAGTCGCGACGGCCACGGGTGGCTCCGTAGCTCACGGCCGCGAACACCATGCTGAACGCGACGCCGGCGACGAGCCCGATCAGGATCGGCAGGAGGCCGGCCCCGGTGCTGAACATGCTCAGCAGCAGGCCGACGAACAGGCCGAACCAGGCGCCGGACATCGCGGCGCTGCCGAGCACCCTGCCCCAGCTGAGCTTGCCGGCAACGCGTTCGACGAGCATCGGCTCGACGCCGACGATCGTGACGTCCGCTACCGGGAAGTCGTTGTCGGCAAGGTGGTCGACGGCCCGCTGGGCTTCCTCGTACGAGGCGTACGACCCGATGGGCCAGCCGGTCGGCAGCGTCGGCAGCTGCGGGGTGGCGGGGGCGTTGCTGAAAGCGGTCTGCGTGAAAGCTTGGGTCATCTCTCTCACCTCTCTACCCCCATCAACGCACGCCCCGCCCCCGTTGTGCCTTATGCCGGGATTTCACAGCTGATTTTCAGGGTGTGGCCCGCACCACCTAACCCAGCTGCAGCTCCGGCCGGTACAGGTCGAACCAGTGGTGCAGGTCGAGCGTGCGGTCCAGGCCGTGCCGGACGACCGTGCTGATCTCACGCGGGTCCGTGCCGACGGCCTCGGTCAGCCAGTTCCGGTCGATCAGCTCGAACACCGGGCTGTCGTGCTGTGCGAGCACCTCCTTCGCCTGCTGCTGCAACGCTTCCGCGTACCCCGGGTCCTGAGTGGACGGATACGGGCTCTTCACCCTGTCCACGACGGACTGCGGCAGCACGTGCTTCGTCGCGTGGCGCAGCAGGCTCTTTTCCCTGCCGTCGAACGACTTCAGCGACCACGGGGTGTTGTAGACGTACTCGACGAGCCGGTGGTCGCAGAACGGCACGCGCACCTCCAGGCCCACGGCCATCGACGCGCGGTCCTTGCGGTCCAGCAGCATCCGCACGAAGCGCGTCAGGTGTAGGTGGCAGATCGTGCGCATGCGCTGCTCGAACTCGCTCGCCCCGTCCAGGTGGTCCACCTTCGCGACCGCACTGCGGTACTGGTCGGCGACGTAGTCGTCGATGGCCAGTTTCGCGCTGACGTCGGCGCGCAGCACGTTCGTGCGCTCGTGCAGGCCCGTCTGGAACGCCAGCCACGGGAACGTGTCCGCGGTGCGCGCGTTCTCGTCGTGGAACCACCGGTAACCGCCGAACACCTCGTCCGCGGACTCACCCGACAGCGCCACCGTGGACTCGGCCCGGATCGCCTTGAACAGCAGGTACAGCGACGTGTCCATGTCGCCGAGGCCCGCGGGGATGTCCCGCGCCCTGATGACCGCGCGCCGCACGTCCGGGTCCGTCAGGGCCTTCGGGTCGAGCATGACGTCCTGGTGCGCCGAGCCGACCAGCTGCGCGACGTCCCGGATGAACGGCGAGTCCGGCGTGTCCCGCATCTCGTCGGGCTTGAAGTTCTCCTCCTGCCCGAAGAAGTCCACGGAGAACGTGCGCAGCTGCTCGCCCTGCTCCTTCAGGTGCGCGGCGGCCAGCCCCGTGACGGCGCTGGAGTCGAGCCCGCCCGACAGCAGCACGCAGCGCGGCACGTCGGCGACGAGCTGCCGGTGCACGATGTCGGTCATCAGCTCGCGCACGCGCGCGACGGTGGTCTCCTGGTCGTCGGTGTGCTCGACGGCGTCGAGCCGCCAGTACGTGTGGGTGTGCACGCCGTCCCGGTCGACGCGCACGATCGTGCCCGGCTCGACCTCGTGCATGCCCTGCCACAGCGACCAGCCCGGCGTCTTGACGAACGCGAACAGCTCACGCAGCCCGTCGGCGTCCACCACACGGCGGGCCAGCGGGTTGGCGAGGATCGCCTTCGGCTCGGAACCGAACAGCACCCCGTCACGGGTGGGGTAGTAGTAGAACGGCTTGATCCCCATGCGGTCGCGGATCATGACGAGCTTCTCGTCGCGGGCGTCCCAGATCGCGAACGCGTACATGCCGTTGAGGTGGTCGGCGACGGCCTCGCCCCACTGCAGGTAGCCGTGCAGCACGACCTCGGTGTCGCTGTCCGTCTCGAACTCGTGCCCCAGGCCCGCGAGCTCGGCGCGCAGCTCGGTGAAGTTGTAGGTCTCGCCGCTGTAGACCATGGCGACCTCGCCGTTCGGCGTGCGCACCGACATGGGCTGGCGGCCGCCCGGCAGGTCGATGATGGCGAGCCGGCGGTGTCCCAGCGCGGCGTGCGGCGCGATCCACGTGCCCTCGTCGTCGGGACCCCGGCACGACATGGTCTCCGTCATCGCGTCGAGGGTTTCACGCCGCTGGGTGAGGTCGGCGTCGAACGACACCCAGCCGGTGATACCGCACATGGTCTGCCTCCCGGTTTGCTTAGCTAGTACAACTATGTAACACAGTGGTAACACGCGAGTGCTTCTGGTGTCTGCGCGATATGTCCGGAGTGCCTGACTGGATTACGCGTGGTGTGCGGAGTCTCACGTGCAGTCAAGAACGCGTAAATGCCGCGCCCAGGCGCGTCAAGAGGCCGTCAGCGCAGGTCAAGTCCGCACGCGCCGGGCCGCACAGTGGTCGCCGGGCGGTCACCGGACCCGGTGACCCACACAGGAAGGTGCGAAGTGGCGGACCTGCTGTACGCCGTGCTGTTGATCGCCGTGTTCGCGGTGCTCGCGCTCACGCTGCGCGGTTTGGAGAAGCTGTGACCGGAACGTCCGTGGTGGCCAACGTCGTCGGTGGCGTGCTGGCACTGGGGTTGATCGTGTACCTGTTCCTCGCGTTGATCAGGCCGGAGAAGTTCTGATGAACGATCTGTCCGCCGGCCTGGTCCAGGTCGGCATCCTGGTGGTCGCACTGGCGGTGGTCTACAGACCGCTGGGCGACTACATGGCGCGGGTCCTGTCCACGGACAAGCACCTGCGCGTCGAACGCGGGCTGTACCGCCTCTTCCGCGTCGACCCCGGCGCCGAGCAGCGCTGGCCCACCTACGCGATGGGCGTGCTCGCGTTCTCGTTCGTGTCCGTGGTGTTCCTCTACCTGCTGCAGCGCCTGCAGGCCTTCCTGCCGCTGAACTTCGGCAGGGGAGCGGTGAGCCCCGGCGTCGCGTTCAACACGGCGGTCAGCTTCGTCACCAACACGAACTGGCAGTCCTACGTGCCCGAAACGACCATGGGCCACGTCGTCCAGATGGCCGGGCTGACCGTGCAGAACTTCCTGTCGGCCGCCGTCGGGCTGGCCGTGGCGGTCGCGCTGATCCGCGGGTTCGTGCGCTCGCGCACCGACCGGCTCGGCAACTTCTGGGTGGACCTCACCCGCGGCACCGTGCGGATCCTGCTGCCGATCTCGTTCGTGTTCGCGATCGTGCTGGTCGCGCTCGGCGTGGTGCAGAGCCTGCACTCGGGCGTCGCGGTGACGAACCCGGGCGGCTCGCAGAGCACGATCGCGCTCGCCCCCGCGGCGAGCCAGGAGGCGATCAAGGAACTCGGCACCAACGGCGGTGGCATCTTCAACGCCAACTCCGCGCACCCCTTCGAGAACCCCAACGCGTGGACCGATCTCATCGAGATCTTCCTGCTGCTCGTGATCCCCGTTTCGCTGACGCGCACGTTCGGCACGCTCGTCGGCAACCGCAGGCAGGGCTACGTGCTGCTGTCGGTGATGGGTCTGCTGTGGACGTTCGTGCTCGTCGTGACCTGGTGGGCGGAGACGCACCCGAACGGCCCGGCCGCGCTGCTCGCCGGCGCCAACCTGGAGGGCAAGGAACAGCGGTTCGGGGTCGGCGCGTCCTCGCTGTTCGCCACGAGCACCACCGGCACCTCGACGGGTGCGGTGAACTCGATGCACGACAGCTTCAGCGGGCTCGGCGGCGGAATGCCGTTGCTGCACATGATGTTCAGCGAGGTCTCGCCGGGCGGTGTCGGCACGGGGCTGTACGGGATCCTCGTGCTGGCGATCATCGCGATGTTCCTCGCGGGGCTGATGGTCGGGCGCACGCCCGAGTACCTCGGCAAGAAGCTCGGCAAGCGGGAGGTGACCGCGGCCGCGATCTCGATGCTGGCCATGCCGACGGTGCTGCTGCTCGGCGCGGGCACCGCGTTGCTGCTGCCCGGCACGACGGCGGCGATGGGCAACAGCGGCCCGCACGGGCTGTCCGAGGTGCTCTACGCCTACACCTCGACGGCCAACAACAACGGCAGCGCGTTCGGCGGGATCACCGTGACGAACGGCTGGTTCCAGTCCTCGTTGTCGGTCGCGATGCTGATCGGCCGGTTCGTGCCGATCGTCGCGACGTTGTGCCTCGCCGGTTCCCTCGCCGCGCAACGCAAGGTGCCCGAAACCAGCGGCACCCTGCCGACGACCGGGCCGCTGTTCGGTTCGGTGCTCGCCGGCACCATCCTGCTCGTCGCGGCGCTGACGTTCATCCCGGCGCTCGCGCTCGGTCCCATCGCGGAGGCAATGGCGTGACCATCACAGAAGAAAAACCCGCGCCCGTGCAGGAAACGGGCGGCCGCGTCGCCGGGGGTGTGTTCAGTCCGCGGCAGCTGCTGGTGTCGCTGCCCGAGGCGGTGCGCAAGCTCAACCCCCGCCACCAGGTGCACAACCCCGTGATGTTCGTGGTGTGGGTCGGTTCCGCGCTGAGCACCGTGTTCGCGATCGCGGACCCGAGCGTGTTCACCGTCCTCGTGGCGCTGTGGCTGTGGTTCACCGTGGTGTTCGCCAACCTCGCCGAGGCCGTAGCGGAAGGGCGGGGCAAGGCGCAGGCGGAAACGTTGCGGCGCACCAAGAAGGAGACCGTCGCGCGGCGGCTCACCACTGCCGGTGCCGAGGAGCGCGTGCCCGGGGTCGAGCTGAGGATCGGTGACCTGGTCGTCGTCGAGGCGGGGGAGACGATCCCGGGCGACGGCGACGTGGTCGAAGGGATCGCGACCGTCGACGAGTCGGCGATCACCGGCGAGTCCGCGCCGGTGATCCGCGAGTCCGGCGGCGACCGCTCGGCCGTCACCGGCGGTACGACCGTGTTGTCCGACCGGATCGTCGTCAAGATCACGACGAAGCCCGGCGAGACGTTCGTGGACCGGATGATCGCGCTGGTGGAAGGCGCTTCCCGGCAGAAGACACCGAACGAGATCGCGTTGACGATCCTGCTGTCGACGCTCACGATCATCTTCCTGCTCGCCGTGGTGGCGCTGCAGCCGATGGCCGGGTACTCGGGCAGCCAGCAGTCGGTGATTGTGCTGACGGCGTTGCTGGTGTGCCTGATCCCGACCACGATCGGCGCGCTGCTGTCGGCGATCGGCATCGCCGGGATGGACCGGCTGGTGCAGCGCAACGTGCTCGCCACGTCCGGCCGAGCGGTCGAGGCCGCCGGTGACGTGTCCACGCTGCTGCTCGACAAGACGGGCACGATCACCTTCGGCAACCGCAGGGCGACCGAGCTGATCCCCGTGGGCGGCGCGAGCCGTGACGCGCTGGTCGAGGCGGCGCGGCTGTCCAGCCTCGCCGACGGCACGCCGGAAGGCCGCAGCATCGTCGAACTGACCGGGCCCGCCACCGGTGAGCCGGGCGGCGAGTTCGTCCCGTTCACCGCGCAGACCCGGATGAGCGGGATCGACCTGCCGGGACGCCAGATCCGCAAGGGTGCCGCGGGCGCGGTGCGGGCGTGGGTGCGGGAGCAGGGCGGTGACTTCCCCGACGAGGCCGACCGCGTGGCCGACGAGATCGGTCAGCAGGGCGGCACGCCGCTCGTCGTGGCCGAGGTCTCGGGCGGGAGGGCGTTCGTGCACGGCGTCATCCGGCTGTCGGACGTCGTGAAGCCCGGCATGCGCGAGCGGTTCGGCGAGCTGCGGGCGATGGGCATCAAGACGGTGATGATCACCGGCGACAACCCGCTCACCGCACGCGCCATCGCGGAGGACGCCGGGGTCGACGACTACCTCGCCGAGGCCAAGCCCGAGGACAAGATGGCCCTGATCCACAAGGAGCAGGAGGGCGGGCGGCTCGTCGCGATGACCGGTGACGGCACGAACGACGCGCCCGCGCTGGCCGCGTCCGACGTCGGCGTCGCGATGAACACCGGCACCATGGCGGCCAAGGAGGCCGGCAACATGGTCGACCTCGACTCCGACCCGACGAAGCTCATCGAGATCGTCGAGATCGGCAAGCAGCTGCTCATCACACGCGGGGCGCTCACCACGTTCTCCATCGCCAACGACCTCGCGAAGTACTTCGCGATCCTCCCGGCGATGTTCGTGGCGATCTTCCCGCAGCTGGCGGGGCTGAACATCCTGCACCTGCACTCGCCGGAGTCGGCGATCCTGTCCGCGGTGATCTTCAACGCGCTGATCATCGTGGTGCTCATCCCGCTCGCGCTGCGGGGCGTGCGGTACAAGCCGTCGAGCGCGTCCTCGCTGCTGCGGCGGAACCTCCTCGTGTACGGGGTCGGCGGCATCGTGACGCCGTTCCTCGGCATCTGGCTCGTGGACCTCGTGGTCCGCTTCATACCGGGAATCGGGTAGTGCTCATGAAGGTCTGGTTCAAGCAGATGGGCGCGGGACTGCGCGTGCTGCTGGTGTTCACGGTGCTGCTGGGGGTGGTCTACCCCCTCGGCGTGTGGGCGGTGTCCCGGATCCCGGGCCTGGAGGCACGCGCGGAGGGCTCGGTCGTGACCGTCGACGGGAAGGCGGTGGGGTCCTCGCTCATCGGGATCGACCCGGTGCCCGCCGACCCCGCGCGGGACCCGTACTTCCACACGCGGCCGTCGGCGACGGGCGACCCGTCGACGTCGGGCGGCTCGAACCTGGGCGGCTTCAGCGACAAGCTGGTCCAGCAGGTCCAGGAGCGGAAGGCCACCATCGCCCAGCGGGAGGGCGTCTCGCCGGACGCGGTGCCCGCGGACGCCGTGACGGCTTCGGGGTCGGGCGTCGATCCGACGATCAGCGTGGCCTACGCCGAGCTGCAGGTCCCGCGCGTCGCCCGCGTGACGGGGCTGCCCGAGGCGCAGGTGCTGGAACTCGTGCGGCAGCACACGACCGGCTACGGCATCGGCGTGCCCGGGGTGAACGTCCTGGAACTCAACCTCGCCGTGGCCGCCGCGGAGGCACACTGAGGACGTGGACGAACAACAGGAGCGGCCGCGCCGGGGTGAACTGCGCATCTACCTCGGCGCGGCTCCTGGCGTCGGCAAGACCTTCGCCATGCTCGGCGAGGCGTGGCGCCGCAAGGAACGCGGCACCGACGTCGTGGTCGGGCTCGTCGAGACGCACGGTCGGAAGAAGACCGCCCAGCTGCTCGACGGCATGGAGGTCGTGCCGCGCCGCCGCGGCGTCTACCGGGGCAGCGAGTTCACCGAGATGGACGTCGAGGCCGTCCTCGCCCGCGCCCCCGAAGTGGCCATTGTGGACGAACTCGCGCACACGAACATCCCGGGTTCCCGGCACGAGAAGCGCTGGCAGGACGTGGAGGAGCTGCTGGAGGCGGGCATCGACGTGCTGTCCACGGTGAACGTGCAGCACCTGCAGAGCCTCAACGACGTGGTGGAGAAGATCACCGGCGTGCCGCAGCAGGAGACGGTGCCGGACGAGGTGGTGCGCAAGGCCGAGCAGGTCGAGCTGGTCGACATCACGCCGGAGGCGCTGCGGCGGCGCCTCGCCCACGGCAACGTGTACCCGGCGGAGCGCATCGACGCGGCGCTGAGCAACTACTTTCGGCCGGGCAACCTGACCGCGTTGCGGGAGCTGGCGCTGCTGTGGGTCGCCGACCAGGTGGACGTGGCGCTCCAGCGGTACCGCGCCCAGCAGCGCATCACGGACACGTGGGAGACGCGGGAGCGCGTCGTCGTGTCGGTGACCGGCGGGCCGGAGAGCGAGACGCTGATCCAGCGCGGCAGCCGGATCGCGGCGCGGGCGGGTGCGGAGCTGCTGGTGGTGCACGTCCTGCGGGGCGACGGGCTGACCGGTGTCGGCCCGGCCGAGATGGGGCGCTTCCGCAAGCTCGCCGAGGACCTGGGCGCGACATTCCACACCGTGGTCGGGGACGACGTGCCCACTGCGTTGCTCGACTTCGCCCGCGGGGTGAACGCGACGCAGCTCGTGCTCGGCACGTCGCGCCGGTCGCGGCTGGCGAGGCTGTTCGACCAGGGCATCGGCGCGACGGTGGTGCAGCGGTCGGGTGCCATCGACGTGCACATGGTGACGCACGAGGAGGCGGGCGGGCGGTTGCGGAAACTGGTCAACCGCAGCCCGATCGCGGCTTCGCGGCGGGTGTCGGGCTGGGTGCTCGCGCTGCTGCTGCCCGCGGTGGCCACGGCCATCGGCGCGCTGCTGCGCAGGGAACTCGACTTCTCCACCGACGTCGTGGACTACTTCCTCGCCACCGTGCTGGTGGCGCTGGTCGGCGGGCTCGGGCCGGCGCTGCTCGCGGCGTTCCTGTCGGCCGGGCTGCTGAACTTCTTCTTCACCGAGCCCTTCTACACGCTGACCGTGCACGCGCAGAGCAACGTGATCACGCTCGTGGCGATGGTCGTCGTCGGCGTGCTGGTGGCGCTCGTCGTGGACACCGCCGCGCGGCAGGGGAAACTGGCGGCGCAGGCGCGGACGGAGGCCTCGCTGCTGGCGTCGTACGCGAAGACGGTGCTGACCAACACGGCGCCGTTGCCGCGGTTGCTGGAGAAGGTGCGGGAGAACTTCGGGCTGGAGGCCGTCAGCCTGGTCGAGAAGCGGGATGGCGTGTGGCACCGCGTGGAGGAGTGCGGCCCGAACCCGTGCGGCGAGCCCGACGAGGCCGATGTGGACGTTCCGGTGACGGCCGATGTGCACCTGACGTTGCGCGGCAGGGCCTTGCCCGCGGCGGACCGCCGGGTGCTGGAGGCGGCGGCCGGGCAGGCGTTGCTCGCGTTGCGGCAGCAGCGCCTGGCGGCGGCGACGGCGCGGGCGGAGCGCAAGGCGGAGGCGACGGAGCTGCGGACGGCGTTGCTGTCGGCGCTGGGGCACGACCTGCGCACGCCCCTGACCTCGATCAAGGCGTCGATCGGGAGCCTGCGGGCGCAGGACATCGAGCTTTCGCCGGAGGACACGGAGGAGTTGCTGGCCACGGCGGAGGAGTCGACGGACCGGCTCGCGGGTCTGGTGGACAACCTGCTGGACTCCTCCCGCCTCGCGACGGGCGCCGTGCGGCCGCAGCTGCGCCCGGTCGGGTACGACGACGTGGTGGCGCACGCCCTGTCTACTGTGGACAATTCGGAGTCGGTGGTGGTGTCGGTCGACGCGCGCCTGCCCGCGGTGCTGGCGGACCCGGGGTTGCTGGAACGGGTGGTGGCGAACGTGATCGACAACGCGCTGCGGCACGGGCGCGGTCCGGAGCCGGTGCAGGTGCGGGCGAGCACGCACGCCGAGTACGTGGAGCTGCGGGTCATCGACCACGGGCGAGGGCTGAAGAAGGGCGCGAGCGATTCGGCGTTCGCGCCGTTCCAGCGGTTGGGGGACAGGGACAACACGCCGGGGATCGGGCTGGGCCTGTCGGTGGCGAAGGGGTTCACCGAGGCGATGGGTGGCACGATCAGGGCGGAGGACACGCCGGGTGGCGGGCTGACGGTGGTCGTCTCGCTGCCGGCCGCGCGGGAGGGGCAGCGATGACGGCGGCGAAGGTACTGGTGGTCGACGACGAGCCGCAGATCGTGCGGGCGTTGCGGATCAACCTCGCGGCGAGGGGCTACCAGGTGATCACGGCGCACGACGGCGCGGCGGCGCTGCGGGCGGTCGCGGATACCAAGCCTGATGTGGTGATACTGGACCTCGGGTTGCCGGACATGGACGGCAACGAGGTGATCGCGGGCCTGCGTGGCTGGACGACGGTGCCGATCATCGTCCTCTCGGCCCGCAGCGATTCACCGGACAAGGTGCAGGCACTGGACGCGGGCGCGGACGATTACGTGACCAAGCCGTTCGGGATGGACGAACTCCTGGCGCGGTTGAGAGCGGCCGTCCGGCGATCAGCGGTGTCCACATCGGACGAAGTGGAGGCCGTGGTGAAAACCGAGGCGTTCACGGTCGATTTGGTGGCGAAGAAGGCGGAACGCGATGGTCAGGAGGTGCACCTGACCAAGACCGAGTGGGGCGTGCTGGAGCTGCTGGTGCGCAACCGGGGCAGGCTGGTGTCGCAGAAGCAGCTGCTGAGGGAAGTCTGGGGCCCGACGTACGAGAACGAGACCCACTACCTGAGGGTCTACCTGGCCCAACTCAGGCGAAAACTGGAACGGGAACCAAGCCGCCCCAAACACCTGCTCACAGAACCGGGCATGGGCTACAGATTCGAAAACTAAGAAACCGCGCCGCACCACCCACACACCGCACCCGGCGACGCGAACGCGAGCGGCCCCACGCCCCGCTCCTCCCCCGCCTCGATCCCCAGCTGCTGAACAATCAAGGGGATGGGGCGGGGGAGGGGCCGCTCGAGCAGGGCGGCCACGCCCGGTGGACCCCGGTGCCTGGGCTCTCAGGCGACCAGGGAAAAAAGAAACGCCTCGCCGGCGGGCAATACCGCTAAGTTTAGGCGAGTTTCCGCAGCTCAGAGGCGTTTGGAGGCGTCGCCCACAGAGCGGTCACACCCCGACAGAACAGTTGCCTCAATTGAAGATTCCCCTCAACCGCAACGGCGACTGTCTCAAGTGGAGAACCGCCTAACCGGCGGGAACGACTGAACAGAGCCTCCGGTAACGCCCTGACCAGGTAAAACGTACTAACTTAGCGGTATTGGCCGGCGGGCAGGCTCCAGGATGTTGGGGGCCCAAAGGGATCTCACCTTTGGGTGGGTGGGCGAGTTGAGTGATCATCCCGTCGCCTGCGGTTTGTGCATATCACTTTGACCCAGAGCCGCAAGCTTTGGTCTTTCGGCCGCCGGTCCCGGCGCATGTTGCGGCCCTGGCTCAAAGTGATCCACCGGTATCAGGCGACGGGATGATCAGCCAACTCTCGGGGTGGCTGTGCTCGGGCCTACGGCCCTCACCCCTGCCCGGAAGTCTCCGAACCGCCACTGGACGAGGAGCTGTCCGGGGTGCTCGTCGTCGTGCTGGTCGAGCTGCTCGCGGGCGGCTCGGACGAGCTGCTGCTCGGCGTCGTGGAGTGCGTGGGGCTGCTGGAACTGCTCGTCGGCGAGCTGCTGGACGGCCCGCTCGTCGGCGGCTTGGTCGACGTGTCGTCACGCGGGGGGCTCGTCGGGTCCGTCGGGGTGATCGGGTTCGTCGGGGGGATCTGCGTGCCCGGCGGGATGTACGTGCCGGGTGGGATCGGGGTGCCGGGCGGCAGGACGACGGGGTTCGCACCGGAGCCGGGGGCCGGGAGGATCGTCACGACGGGCTTGCCGTCCGGGCCGACCGTGACGACCGCCGTCGGGGACGTCGCCGGGTCGGGCTGGGCGGAACCGGCGACCGTCAGTGTGCCCGGCACTGGGTTGCCCGGGATCAGCTGCGGGCCGGACGACGAGTTCGCGTTGCCGGCCTTCAGATCACCGCCGGCGACGATCGACGGTGACGACAGCTCCGCGATGCCGCCGAAAGCCGTGGCGAGCACGACCCCGCTGACCGCCAGCAGGACGTATCCGCTGCGCTTGGTCCGAGACGCGGAATCGCGTGGGGGCGCCACTTCGGCGCGCTGACCCGAACGTGACCCGGACTGGGTCATGGTGGCTCCTTGCTGAGAGATCTCGGCTTGTCCTGCCCGGGCGGAGTAGCCCAGGCGGGTGGACGCGACGGGCAGGTTAGCACCGACGGTTAACGGAGTGCGAGCTGCGCGGCGCTCACCGTTAACTGTCCGCAGTCATTTCGGTGCGGCACGATGGGAGCCGTGACTGCGGAACAGGAAGCGGTGCGGCTCACCGCGTGGGTCAGCGGCCGGGTGCAGGGTGTCGGTTTTCGCTGGTGGACCCGGTGCCGCGCGCTCGAACTGGGCTTGGTGGGCAGCGCGGCGAACCTGCCGGACGGACGCGTCGAGGTCGTCGCGGAGGGGCCCAAGGATCACTGTGAGCAGCTTGTCGTCGCGCTCCGTTCGTCATCCTCACCCGGAAGTGTGGATCAGGTGGTCGAGCACTGGTCGCCCGCCCGAGGGGGCCTGACCGGCTTCGCGGAGAAGTGACGCCGCGCCTCCCGCAGCCGCCGTCCGCGCCTCGGTAGACTCAACCGACCGGCAGAGGTTCGCAGCACCGGAGGGGTCCCCGCCAACGTGCATCTCAAGAGTCTGACGCTGAAGGGCTTCAAGTCCTTCGCCTCGGCGACCACCCTGCGGTTCGAACCCGGCATCACCTGCGTCGTCGGGCCGAACGGCTCGGGCAAGTCGAACGTGCTCGACGCGCTGCGCTGGGTGATGGGCACGCAGGGTGCCAAGGACCTGCGTGGCGGCAAGATGGAGGACGTCATCTTCGCCGGCACCGCGGGCCGCGCCCCGCTCGGCCGCGCCGAGGTGACGCTGACCATCGACAACGCCGACGGCGCGCTGCCCATCGAGTACTCCGAGGTCTCCATCACGCGCCGCATGTTCCGCGACGGGGCCAGCGAGTACGAGATCAACGGCAGCTCGTGCCGCCTGCTGGACATCCAGGAACTGCTGTCCGACTCCGGTATCGGCCGCGAGATGCACGTCATCGTCGGCCAGGGGCAGCTGTCCCAGATCCTCGAATCCAAGCCCGAGGAGCGCCGCGCCTTCATCGAGGAGGCCGCCGGTGTGCTCAAGCACCGCAAGCGCAAGGAAAAGGCGCTGCGCAAGCTCACCGCGATGCAGGGCAACCTCGACCGCCTCGGCGACCTGACCGCCGAGCTGCGCCGCCAGCTCAAGCCGCTGGGCAAGCAGGCCGAGATCGCCCGCAAGGCGCAGTCCGTGCAGGCCGAGCTGCGTGACGCGCGCCTGCGCCTGCTCGCCGACGACCTGGTGACGCAGCGCGCCGCGATCGCCAAGGAGGAGGCCGACGAGGCCACCGCCCGCGCCCGCCGCGCCGAGGTCGAGCAGGCATTGGAGCTGGTCAGCGCCGAGGAGAACCAGCTCGAAGCGCTCCTGGCCGAGGACGCGCCGCGCCTGGCCCAGACGCAGGACACCTGGTACAAGCTGTCCGCGCTGGCCGAGCGCCTGCGGGGCACCGTCCGGCTCGCCGTCGAGCGCCAGCGGCACCTGTCGTCCGACGTGGAGACGCAGCAGACCGGGCGTGACCCGGAGGAGCTGCTCGCCGAGGCCGAGCAGGTCGCGATGCGCGAGGAGGAGCTGAACGAGGCCGTCGCGCAGGCGCGGGCGATGCTGTCGGAGACCGTGCAGCGCCGTGAGCAGCTGGAGCACGCGGTGCAGGCGGCCGAGCGCGCGCACATGGCGGCGGTCCGCGCGATCGCCGACCGCCGCGAGGGGCTGGCGAAGCTGACCGGCCAGGTCGAGGCGCTGCGCAGCAAGAACGGCGCCACCGCGGACGAGATCGAGCGCCTCACCGCCGCGATCGACGAGGCCGCGGCCCGCGCCGAGATCGCCGTCGAGGAGCTGGAGGAGGCGAAGGCCGAGGGCGGCGTCGAGGAGTCCGACGACGCCGAGCTCCAGGCCCGCCACGACCGCGCGGTCGAGGCGAACAACGCCGCCAAGGCCCGCGTCGAGGAGCTGGTGAAGGCCGAGCGGTCCGCCGAGCGCGAGATCGCGTCGGAGAAGGCCCGCGTGGACGCCCTGTCGATGGGGTTGCGCCGCAAGGACGGCGCGGGCGCGCTGCTCGGCGCGTCCGACCAGCTGCCGGGCCTGCTGGGCTCGGTCGCCGCGCTGCTCACCGTCGAGCCCGGGTACGAGGTCGCGCTCGCCGCGGCACTCGGCCCGGTCGCCGACGCCGTCGCCGTGCAGGGCGGTGAGGACGCGCTCGCCGCGCTGAAGTACTTGAAGGACAACGACTCCGGCCGTGCAGGCGTGCTGCTCGGCGGCCAGGAGTACACAGTGGACACCTCGTCGTGGCCGTCGCTGCCGGAGGGCGCGCGCTGGGCCCGCGAGGTCGTCACGGCGCCGGAAACGTTGCGTCCCGCGGTGGAGCGCGCGCTGGACCGCATCGCCGTGGTGTCCGATTTGGACACCGCGCGCCGGCTCGTCGCCGTGCACCCCGAGGTCAGCACGGTGACCGAAGAGGGCGACGTGTTCGGCGCGCACTGGGCGGTCGGTGGCTCGTCGCGCAGCGAGAGCGTCATCGAGGTGCAGGCCGCGGTCGACGAGGCGCAGGACCGGCTGCTCGCCGCCGAGCGCCTGCTGGAGCGCACGGCCGCCGAGCTGGAGGGTGCCCGCGCCGAGCAACAGGCCCGCCGTGAGGAAGTCGGCCAGGTCAAGGAAGCGCTCAACGAGGCCAAGGTCCGCAAGGCCCGCTCGTCGGAGCGGCTGAACCGGCTGCAGCAGGCCGCCCGCTCGGCCGAGGCCGAGGTGACGCGCTTGCACCAGCAGCGCGCGAAGGTCGAGAGCAGCAGGCAGGAAGCGGTCGAGAAGCTCGCCGAGCTGGAGGAGCGGCTGTCCGCCGTCGCCGAGGAGGCGGTGGACGAGGACCCGGACACCACCGAGCGCGACCAGATGGCCGAGGAGCTGGCCGTCGTCCGCCAGGAGGAGGTCGAGGCGCGCCTCGCGCTGCGCACGGCCGAGGAGCGGGCACGCGGGATCGCGGGCCGGGCCGAGTCCCTGCGCCGCGCCGCGCACGCCGAGCAGCAGGCACGGGAACGCGCCGAACGCGCTCGCGCGCAGCGGGCGAAGGGTGCCGCGATCGCGGCCGCGGTGGTCGACGCCGGTGAGCTGGCGCTGGAGCGCATCGAGCAGTCGGTGCAGCGCGCCGCGGCCGAGCGCGACGAGGTGCAGGCCGCGCGCCAGGGCCGGGAAACCGCGCTGGCGCAGGTGCGCAGCCGGGTCCGCGAGCTGACCGGCGAGCTGGAGAAGCTGACCGACGCGGTGCACCGCGACGAGGTGCTGCGGGCGGAGCAGCGGCTGCGCCTGGAGCAGCTGGAGACCAAGATCGCCGAGGACTTCGGCATCGGCCTGGAGGACCTGGTCGCCGAGTACGGCCCCGACGTGCCGGTGCCGCCCGGCGCGGCCGAGATGGCCGAGTACGAGGAGGCCCGCGAGCGCGGCGAGTCCGTGACGGCGCCGCCGCCGATCCCGTACGACCGGGCCACCCAGGAGCGCCGCGCGAAGCGGGCGGAGCGGGACCTGGCCACGCTGGGCAAGGTCAACCCGCTGGCGCTGGAGGAGTTCGCCGCGCTGGAGGAGCGCTACAAGTTCCTGTCCACGCAGCTGGAGGACCTCAAGGCCACCCGCAAGGACCTGCTGACGGTGATCAAGGAGGTGGACGACAAGATCCTGGAGGTCTTCACGTCCGCCTACCACGACGTCGCGCGCGAGTTCGAGACCGTGTTCTCCGTGTTGTTCCCCGGCGGCGAGGGCCGCATGGTGCTCACGGAGCCGGACGACATGCTCGCCACCGGCGTGGACGTCGAAGCACGCCCGCCCGGCAAGAAGGTCAAGCGGCTGTCGCTGCTGTCGGGTGGCGAGAAGTCGCTCGTCGCGGTCGGCATGCTGGTCGCGATCTTCCGCGCCCGCCCTTCGCCCTTCTACGTCATGGACGAGGTCGAGGCCGCGCTGGACGACACCAACATGCGCCGCCTGATCGGCCTGCTGGAGCAGCTGCGCGACTCGTCGCAGCTGATCATCATCACGCACCAGAAACCGACGATGGAAATCGCGGACGCGCTGTACGGCGTGAGCATGCAGGGCGACGGGATCACCAAGGTCATTTCGCAGCGGCTGCGTGAGGAAAAGGTCGAAACCGCTTCCTGAGCGAATACGCCCGATCGGGGCGGCGTGAAAAATCTTTCACGGGTACTCACGCTGCGTGCTGGTTCAAACCACCCGGGTGGCTCTAGACGCTGTCGTCGGCGGAGCCCTACCGTCGGAAAACGTTTTCTCACCCCGTCCCCGCCGCGCAGGAGCCCCCGCCGTGCCCACCGTCGTGCACAGGAAAACCCTGGTCGCCATTGCTGTTCTGGTGCTCGCACTGCTCGTGCCGGGCCACGCCTCCGCGGCGCCGCCGCCGGCGCTGCCGAAGGGCCCCGTCGGCTGGGACACCTACCGCACGATGTCCGCGCTGGCGCAGCTGCGGCCGGGTGCCCAGCTGAAACAGTTTTCGAGCTTCGACCGGACCGGGAACAACGACGACGGTTTCAACGGGACCTATTCCTGCCTGCGTCAGGACGATGAGGGTTGTGTGATCGCGGAATCGCTCGCACCCGGGGAAATCTCATCGATCTGGTTCACCTACGCCTCGAACTCCGTCGCCCCGATCGGCCGGATCACGGTCGAGCTCGACGGGCGTACCGTGCTTTCCGGCTCACTTCAGGACATCGTGGACGGCAAGCGCGGCGCGCCTTTCGTGTGGCCGCTCGTCGGCAACAGCGCCGACACGATGGGCGGCGCGGTGATCAAGGTGCCCATGCCCCACACGCACTCGATGCGGGTCACCACCGAGCACAACCCGCACTTCTACCACGTCGCCTACCGGCAGTTCGCCGACGCGACGGGGGTGCGCACCTTCGACCCGACCGACAAGGCGACCGACGTCCTGCAACGGCTGCGGGGTTACGGCGTGCGCGACCCGAAGCCCGCCGCGCCCGGTGCGCGGACGCAGCACACGGCGGTGGCGCTCGCGCCCGGTGCCGCGGTCACGCTGCCGGTGAACGGCCCCGGCCGGATCGACCAGCTCGCGCTGCGCCTGCCGCAGGTGGTCGCCGCGCCCGCGGTGTACGACGACGGACGGGCCTTCGCGCAAGGCGGGAGTTCCTTCGCCGCGAGCATTTCCCCCGCCAACGACGGGATCCGGATCACCCGCCGCTACGACGCCGGGATCGGGCAGCAGCGGGCGAGCGTGACCGTCGACGGGCAGCAGGCGGGGGAGTGGGACAGCGGCGCGGCCGCCCCCGGCGGGCGCTGGGCCGAGCAGACGATCGACGTCCCCGCCGCGCTCACCGCCCACCGGTCCTCGGTGCGGATCGCGAGCACGTTCGTGTCCTCGGCCCTGGACGTCAACGAGTTCCGGTACGAGATCCACAGCAAGATCGGCGGCGAGTGGGTGCGCACCGACATCATGGACGTCGGGCCGAACCACCCGAGCGACGAGGCCGTGCACGGCTACCGGATCACCGGCCAGACGTGGGCCGGGCTGCAGAACTTCCGCTACGCCACCGACGCCGGGCAGGTCGCGGCCTCCGACGCGGTGCTGGACGGGCTGCGGTTGCGGATCACCTTCGACGGGCAGACCACTGTGGACGCTCCCGTCGGTGAGTTCTTCGGTTCCGGGCTCGGGAAGTACGCGTCGCGGACGCTCCTGCACTCGATCGACACCACCGAGGACGGCGCTTTCACGTCGTGGTGGCCGATGCCCTACCGGCAGCGGGCGGTCGTCGAGCTGGTCAACACCTCGCAGGTGCCGGTCGGCGCGGGCGACCTCGCCGTCACGGCGGCGCCCGACGGGTCCGTCTCGAACGGCCTGACGCGTGGCGAACTGGGGTACTTCCACGCCACGCAGCACCGCGGGGACACCGTGACGGGGCAGGACTGGAACTTCCTGAACACGCAGGGGCGAGGCCTGTTCTACGGTGTGACGACGAGCATGCGCGGGCACATCCCACCGGGTCCCGTGCACCAGATGAACTTCCTCGAAGGCGACGAGCGCGTCTATCCGGACGGCACGGCGAGCCCCATCGAATACGGCACGGGCTCGGAGGACTTCTACGAGTCCGGCTGGTACTTCCAGGACGCGCGGGACGGCGGTGTGGAGGGCGTGCCCTACGCGATGCCGCAGGCGGGGCTCGTCAGCCACGAGAACGGGACGGACGGCTGCCAGTACGTGTGCCTCAACGCGTACCGGCTCATGATCGGGGACGCGGTGCCGTTCGGCGCCGGGGTCGAGTTCGACATCGAGCACGGTGACCGGTCGCAGATGCCGGCGGACTACAGCTCCACGGCGTACTGGTACGGGCAGGCGCAGCCGTCGCTGAAGCGGTCCGACGTGATCGACCTCGCCGACGACGGGTCCCGCCTCGACCACGGCTACTCGGCCCCCGGCGAGACGCGGACGGCCCTGACCTCGACCTTCGAGGGCAAGGCGGACCGTGCGCCGGTCGACGGCACGGTCGCGACGACCACGGGCACGGTCACCTTCACCGCCCGCGTGGACCAGGGCAACCAGGGGGTGCGGCTGCGGCGCCTGTCCGACCAGTCGAAGGCCTTCCAGCACGCGGCGGTCTTCGTGGACGGGCAGCCGGCGGGGGAGTGGTACCAGCCGCTGGGCAACACGTATTCGCGCTGGCTGGAGGACTCCTTCGACCTGCCACCGGCGCTCACGGCGGGCCGCTCCTCGGTGGAGGTGCGCCTCGAACCGGTCGTGGGCGCGCCGGCGTGGTCGGGCGCGCGCTACTCGGTGTTCTCCCACACGCTCACGCCGCCCGCCGACTGATCGCGGGTGAGCCGCTCCGCGAGATCCGGCCGGTTGCCGTCGGTGCTGAACACCGGCCGGGTCCCGGGGCCGCGGCGTCCACTGAGGACGTCCCGCACGAACGCGGCCACCACTTCCGGTGCGGGGACCGGGTTTTCGCCGCCGAGGTAGGCCAGCACCCTGGGCTGGGCGCCCGGGTCGGTCTCCACGGCCACCGCCCACCCGCTGCCTTCGCTCCAGACCAGCATCAGGTCCTCGCCGGGCCGCTGCGGCGTCCGCCGGAGCGCCACGTAGGCGGTGGCGGTGTCGCTGATCTCGAAGCTGGTGCCCTGCTCGGGCAGGTCGAGCGCGGCGGCGATCGACTCGACGTACCCGGCGAGGCCCTGGCCGAGCTCGTGGGTGGCGTCGGTGTGGTCCATGGCTCTCACTTTAGGGGGATGCTCGCGCCGCCGCCCTGCTTGCGCGTACGGTGGGGGAGGACGGACCACCGGATCACGGTGTGGAGTACCGTCCGATCCCTTTCGCGGCTCGCCGGGTTCCTCCCGGGCCGCCCTGCGCTTTTCCGAGGAGTTCCGCTTTGACCGCACCCGATCCGGCCGACCAGCCCCTGTTCAGCCACCGCACGGACGACGAGCCGGTGGTCTACCCGGCGCCCGTCCGCGAGCAGGACCTCGACGCGCCCTTCTCGGCGCCGGCCGACTGACGGGCCAGCGCCAGCAGTTCCCCCAGCACCTCGGCCGCGATGTCGGCGAGCGAGCGCTGCTCGTCCTCGCGGATCCACTGCGTGAACGCGATCCCGAACACCGTCGCGCCCGACTCCGCGGCCAGCGTGGCCGCGGTTTGGTCGACGCCGCGCTCGCGCAGCGCCGCCGCGACGTCCTTGGCGACGCTCGCCAGCTTGTGCCGTTCGCGCTCCCGCAACGCGGGGTTCTGATCGATCACCGACTGCCGGAGCCGCGAGGAGGCCCGGCGTTCGTCGGGGAAGAACGAGGACGCGGACCGCAGGCCGGAGGCGACGACCTCCATCGGTGACGCGTCCGGTGGTGCGCCGGTCACGCCGTCGAGGAACGCACGGGCGAAGACCTGCTGCCCGTGGAAGAGGACCTCGCGTTTGTCGCTGAAGTGACGGAAGAACGTGCGTTCGGTCAGGCCGACGGACCGCGCGATCTCCGTCGCGGTCGTCTGCTCGAACCCGCGGGTGGCGAACAGTTCGAGCGCTGCCTGCTGCAGCCGTTCCGCCGCTCCGGGCTCCCAACGCGCCATGCCTCCGAGTGTAGTGATGGCAGTCGCTGACTTCGCGGCGTACAGTGATGTCTGTGGTTGACGTCAGTCGCAGACATCACTGAACTTCGAGCCCTGAGGAGAACAGGCTCATGCGCGTTTTCGTCACCGGAGCGTCCGGGTGGATCGGTTCCGCGGTGGTCGAGGAGTTGCTCGCCACCGGTCACGAGGTCACCGGGCTGGCCAGGTCCGACGCCTCGGCCGCCGCCGTCGAGGCGAAGGGTGCCCGCGTCCTGCGCGGTGACCTCGACGACCTCGACCGCATCCGGCTCGGGGCACGGGAGTCCGAGGCCGTGATCCACCTCGCGAACAAGCACGACTGGTCCGACCCCGCCGGCACCAACGCCGCCGAACGGGCCGCGGTGCAGACGATCGGCGACACGCTCGCGGACAGCGGGCGGCCGTTCCTGGTCGCCGCGGGCATTGCGGGCCTCGTCCAGGGCAGGCCCGCCACCGAGGACGACCCCTCCCCGTTCCACGGCCCGGATGCACCCCGTGGCGGCAGCGAGAACCTCACGCTGGAGTTCGCCGAGCGCGGCGTGCGGTCCGTGAGCCTGCGCTTCGCGCCGACCGTGCACGGCACCGGCGACCACGGGTTCATCGCGGCCCTCGGCGCGATCGCCCGGGAGAAGGGCGTTTCCGGCTACGTCGGTGACGGCACGCACCGGTGGGCCGCGGTGCACGTGCGTGACGCCGCACGGCTGGTCGCACTGGGCCTGGCAAAGGCACCGGCGGGCGTGCGCCTGCACGCCGTCGCCGAGGAAGGCGTGCCGACCCGCGAGATCGCCGAGGGGATCGGGCGCGCGTTCGACCTCCCCGTGGCGTCGATCGACCCGGCCGACGTCCAGGACCACTTCGGCTGGCTCGGCACGTTCTTCGGCGCGGACCTCGCGGCGACCAGCGCGGCGACGCGCGAGCTCCTCGGCTGGACGCCCACCGGCCCCGCGCTCCTCGAGGACCTCGCCGCGGGCGCCTACGCGGTGGGATGACGGCGGTTCACGAGCCGGCGGGTTCCGGCTCGCGGGTCTCGGTCGCCTTCGGGTCGGCGGTGCGGTGGCGCAGCGACAGCCCACCGCCGACCACGAGCGTGATCAGCACCCCGAGCAGCGTGTACCACGGGAACGCCAGCACCACGGGTTTCGCGCCGGGCGCGGGCGGGATCTTCACCGCCAGCACGACCACGGCCATCACGGCGACGGTCACCACGAACGCGATCACCGCGTCCAGCTGCCGGGCCCGCTTGACCCACAGCCCCAGGAAGAACGCGCCGAGCATCGCGCCGTACGTGTAGCCCGTGATCGACAGGCCCTGCTCGATCACCGGGTTGTTGCGGCTGGAGAACAGCGAGCCGAACACCGCGAACACCACCGCCCACACCAGCGTCCAGATCCGCCCGTGCCGCAGCAGTTTCGAGTCCTCCGGGCGGCGCTTGGTGAACCGCTGGTACAGGTCGGCCACGGTCGAGTTGGACAGCGCGTTGAGCGCCGACGCGAGCGCGCCCATCGTGGACGCGAGGATCGCGGCGATCAGCAACCCCGCGACGCCGACCGGTAGCTCGCTGGTGATGAACCCGGTGAAG
This sequence comes from Amycolatopsis sacchari, assembly GCF_900114035.1. Classification (GTDB taxonomy): domain Bacteria; phylum Actinomycetota; class Actinomycetes; order Mycobacteriales; family Pseudonocardiaceae; genus Amycolatopsis_E; species Amycolatopsis_E sacchari. The sequence continues at coordinate 32,967 of NZ_FORP01000041.1, forward strand.
ATGTCGTCGCTGCTCTTGACGCCCAGCTCCTTGAGGTTGCGGAACCCGTTGTGCGCCCAGAGCATCGCGCCGATCAGCAGGAACAGCGCGAACTGGATGGTCACCGCGACACCGCTGCCGATGAGGGCCTTGCGGCCGTCGGCAATGCTGCGGCAGGCCAGGAACCGCTGCACGATCAGCTGGTCACTGCCGTGCGAGGCCATCGTGAAGATCGCGCCGCCGACGACGGCGGTGAGGAAGGCGTACTGGCTCGTGAGCAGGTGCAGCCCGTCGAAGTTGAAGTCGAAGACGCGGAAGATGCCCGCGTCGGAGGCGCGCGACGCCCAGCCGGACGGCAGTTTCGCCGCCAGCACGATCATCGCCACGATCGCCGCGCCGACGTAGACGGTCAGCTGGATGACGTCGACCCACACGACCGCCTTGATGCCGCCGACCAGTGCGTAGATCACGGTCAGCGCGGTCAGCACCACCACGATCTGCCAGTACTGCGTGTGCAACCCGTAGTGCGAGAGGATCACCTGGATCGGGATCGCGCCCGCGAACAGCCGCACGCCCTCGGCCAGCAGCCGCGTCACGATGAACGCCACCGACGACACGCCCTGCATCGCCGAGCCGAACCGCTCCCCGAGGAACTGGTACGCCGTGGACTGCCTGCCCTTGAAGTAGCGCGGCAGCAGCACGAACGACACCAGCGTGCGGCCGATGATGTAGCCGAACGGCAGCTGCAGGTAGGTCAGGCCGTTGTAGCTGCCCGACGCCGCCCAGATCAGGCCCGGTGTGCTGATCACCGTCAGCGTGGAGGTCTCGGTGGCGACGATCGAGAAGCACACGGCCCACCACGGCAGGCTGCGCTCGCCGATGAAGTAGTCCGCGGCCGACCGCTGGCGGCGCCCGACCAGGACACCCAGCAGGGGCATCGCGGCCAGGTAGACGACGATGATCGCCAGGTCCACGGGATGCATTGGTCTCTCCTACTCTTCCCGGCGGGGCACCGCTACCCGCAGACGAGTGACCGCCACGGGGTGTGGCGCGGGCAGCGCGAGAGGTCCGGCGCCGGGCGTGACGCTGCCGAGCAGGCGTGACGCGCGGGCGCCGGTCGCGCTCGGCACGTTCGCGGGCACGCCGTGCCAGGTGAGCCAGCCCAGCAGCGCGGTCAGGTACGCCTCCTTCGCGGCGCGCGGCAGGCCCAGCTCGTCGCTGGTGACGAGACGGGCGTCGAGGTTCGCGGCAAGGGCACGCATCAGCGCCGGGTTCTCGACCCCGCCACCGGACGCGACGACAGTGCCCGCGCCCCGGCAGGCGTCCGCGACCGTGCGGGCCGTCAGCTCGGTGAGGGTGGCCAGCAGGTCCTCGGGCTCGGTGTGCGGGAGGAACTCGTCGAGGTAGGCGCTGTGGAACAGCTCCTTGCCCGTGGACTTCGGCGGCGGGGCGGCGTAGTACGGCTCGGCCAGCAGACGGCGCAGGACGTCTTCGTCGACACGTCCCTTCGCGGCGAGCGCGCCGTTCTCGTCGCGGGGCTTCCCGGTGGTGCGGGCGGCGGCGAGGTCGAGGAGCGCGTTTCCGGGACCGGTGTCGAAGGCCGTCGTCTCGCCGTCCGGCCGGACAACGGTGATGTTCGCGATGCCGCCGATGTTCAGCGCCACGGCCGGCTTTCCGGAGGACTCGGCGAGGTCGCGCAGCCACAGCCGGTCGAGGGTGCTGGCGAGCGGGGCACCGTGCCCGCCCGCTGCGATGTCCCGGACGCGCAGGTCGGCGACGACGGGCAGCCCGGTGCGTTCGGCGATCCACGCGGGCTGGCCGAGCTGGAGCGTGCCCAGCGCGTGACCGTCCTCGACCCAGTGGAACACGGTCTGCCCCAGCGAAGCGACGAGGTCCGCGGGGCCGAACCGGTCGAGCGCCCGCTGTGCGGCGTCGGCGAAAGCCTGGCCGACGCGGGTGTCGAGCCTGGTCAGCGCTTCGGCGGTGGTGGTCGCGGGCGGCAGGGCGGCGAGCAGGTCTTCCCGGAGGTCGCCGGGGTAGGCGAGTTCGAGCGCGCCGAGCGGGGTCAGCACCACCTCGTCGCCGTCCAGGCGCAGGTCGGCCACCGCCACGTCGATCGCGTCGACCGACGTGCCGGACAGCAGGCCGGCCACGCGTTCACCCATGGAGGAGTGGTCTAGTCCATTTCTCACCGGATTGCAAGACATGTCGTGACTTCTTGTCCGAACCGAGTTTCCGCCTGGTTGGACGTGGGGAAACCCGGGGCGTTCCCGGTCGGCGCCCGATGGATGCGAGGATGGCGGCGTGTCGAGCAACCTCTGGTTCTGGATCATCCTGGTAGTCGTCGTGCTGCTGGCGATCACGCTGGTCACCGGCCTGACCGTGGCGCGGCGGCGGCGGATCAGCATGCGCGAGGCCGCGCGCGTCGAGAAGGAGACCAAGCCGAGAGGCGGGGGCTATCAGGCGGGCGGCGGGATCGCGCTCGCGCCCGGTGGCGAGGAGGCGCCGCCGCACCCCGCGGGGGAGCGCACCGAGGTGGACGGCCAGCCGGGCGTCGGCGACGACGCCTCGGTCCCGAGGGACGCGCCGCGGCGCGGCATCGTGGACGTCAAGCTGCCGCCGGAGCCGGAGGTCGTCCCCGAGCCCGAGCCTGCGGTCAAGGAGGAGATCGCTCCGGCCACGGGCCGCATGGAGCGGCTGCGCGGGCGGCTGTCGAAGTCGCGGTCGATGTTCGGGCAGAGCCTGCTGGGCCTGCTCGGCGCGGGTGACCTGGACGAGGACTCGTGGCAGGACGTCGAGGACACGCTGCTGGTCGCGGACCTGGGCGCGGCGACCACGACGGAGATCGTCGAGAAGCTGCGGGCGGAGATCATCAAGCGCGGGGTGCGCACGCCGGAGCAGGCGCGCACGCTGCTGCACGAGGTGCTGACGGAGGCGTTGCAGACGGAGGCGCCGCGGGCGGTGCGGGCGCTGCCGCACACCGTGGACGGGCAGAAGCAGCCGGCGGTCGTGCTGGTCGCGGGCGTGAACGGCACGGGCAAGACCACGACGACGGGCAAGCTCGCGCGGGTGCTCGTGGCGCAGGACAGCAGGGTCGTGCTGGGCGCGGCGGACACGTTCCGCGCGGCGGCGGCCGACCAGCTGCAGACGTGGGCGGAGCGCGTGGGCGCCGAGGTCGTCCGCGGCAAGGAGGGCGCCGACCCGGCGGCCGTGGCGTTCGACGCGGTCAAGCGCGGGACGGAGGCCGGCGTCGACGCCGTGCTGATCGACACCGCGGGGCGGCTGCACACCAAGACCGGCCTGATGGACGAGCTGGGCAAGGTCAAGCGCGTGGTCGAGAAGCAGGCGAAGGTGGACGAGGTGCTGCTCGTCCTCGACGCGACGACCGGGCAGAACGGGCTGGCGCAGGCGCGGGTGTTCCGCGAGGTCATCGACGTGACGGGCATCGTGCTGACGAAGCTCGACGGCACCGCCAAGGGCGGGATCGTGTTCCAGGTCCAGCGGGAGCTCGGAGTGCCCGTGAAGCTCGTCGGCCTGGGCGAAGGCCCCGACGACCTGGCCCCCTTCGAACCCGGAGCCTTCGTGGACGCCCTGCTGGGCTGAGTGTCGGTAATTCAAATACAAACCGACACGATGTCGGTAATATATCCGACATGCTGTTCGTGGCCCCTGACCTCGACCGACGGGAACTGGACGTTCTCGACCAGGTCGAGGAGCTGAAGACGAACCTGCGGCACCAGCTGGCCGAACCGCGCCGCTGGGTGGGTTCGTTGCGCCGGGTGTCGCTGGCCCGCGCCATCCAGGGGTCGAACAGCATCGAAGGATACGAAGCGGGCCTCGACGACGCCATGGACATCGCTGCGGGCGAAGAACCCCTAGACGATTAATGCGTAAGTCGAGGCGGTAGTTGAAGACGGGCGAAGGGTGTTCAAGATCAGTTTGTGACGACCGACCTGAACACCCTTCTCGCCGCACTCTACGTCAAGATCGACGACCACCTCGCTGGTAGGCGTCGGATGGGCAGACCGCCGAAGCTCACCGACGCGGAGTTGGTCACCCTGGCC
>NZ_FORP01000055.1 GCF_900114035.1 Amycolatopsis sacchari
GTGAGAAGGGTGTTCAGGTCGGTCGTCACAAACTGATCTTGAACACCCTTCGCCCGTCTTCAACTACCGCCTCGACTTACGCATTAATCGTCTAGTAGGAGCGCAGCTGGACGTGGGTGGTCTGCTGGTAGCTGCCGCTGGAGGGCAGCCCGAGCCGGTGGTCGAGGAGCCGCCCGAGCGGGCCGCAGCCGGTGGTCGCGGGAAGGGTCAACTGGGAGTCCGTGGTGCTGAAGCGCAGCGTGAGCGGGTCGGTGGACACGACCTCGGTCGGCCCGTCGGCCCGCAGCACCGAGTGCACCGGCGTGCTCGCGCACGCCCGGCCGAGCAGCGGGCCTTCGAATGCGGCCGTCAAATCGATCGCGCCCTTGCGTTCCGGTGTGGAGTGGAAGTCGGAATATCCGGCATAACGCAATCGGAGCCCGACTCCGGGCAGGTTCGGTATCCGCGTCGGTTCGTCGCGCAGCGCGCCGAACACCTGCGCGTCCAGCGTGCCCTCGGCGAACGTGAGCCGCATCGTGCCCAGATCCAGGTCCGTAACCCGGCCGAAGGACAGTTTCGCCTGCGAGACAAGGACTTCACAACGCCACTGGCTCGGGTCGGCCGCGGCGGGCAGTGCCGGGCAGTCGGTGAAGTCGAACTGCGCCTGCGGGGCGGGGGCGACGGACAGCGCGGTCAGGCCCGCGGTCGCGAGTGCGAGGAACGTCATGCCGGGAAGTCTTTCCGAGTGCGGCCGCGACCGGTATCGGGGGAAGCCCTGAACATTCCCCGAAGGGACTAGTGAACGCCGTTTACAAAGTCGGGGATCCGGAATAGGGTTCGCGGCATGTCTCCCCGTTCCTTGTCCCGCAGGTGTTTTCTCGGTGCGGCCGCGCTCGGTTCCGCCGCCGCGGCCGGTCTCACCACGATCTCCCTCCCCGGCCGGGCTTCGGCCGCCGGGGACTTCTCGCCCGCCGTGATCATCGGCACGGGCTACGGCGCCGCGGTCACGGCGCTGCGGCTCGGCGAGGCCGGTATCCCCACCGTGATGCTGGAGATGGGGCAGCTGTGGAACACGCCGGGCAGCGACGGCAAGGTGTTCCCGGACATGCTCAACCCGGACAAGCGCGCGATGTGGTTCAAGAAGCGCACCGAGGCGCCGCTCGCGTCGTTCCTCTGGCTGGACCTGGCCAACCGCAACATCGACCCGTACGCGGGCGTGCTCGACCGCGTGCACTTCGGCGACATGTCGGTGTACGTGGGCCGGGGCGTCGGCGGCGGCTCGCTCGTCAACGGCGCGATGGCGGTGGTGCCGAAGCGGTGGTACTTCGAGGAAATCCTGCCGCAGGTGGACGCCGACGAGATGTACGGCAAGTACTACCCGCGCGCGAACGCCGGGCTGGGCACCAACAGCGTCGACGCGACCTGGTTCGAGAGCTGCGACTGCTACCAGTACGCCCGCGTCTCCCGCAAGCACGCGCACAACGCCGGGCTGGCGACGACGTTCGTGCCCAGCGTGTACGACTTCGACTACATGCGCCGCGAGGAGGCCGGCGAGGTGCCGCGGTCGGCGCTGGCGTCCGAGGTCATCTACGGCAACAACCACGGAAAGCGCTCTCTGGACAAGAGCTACCTGGCCGCGGCGCTGGGCACCGGCAACGTGCAGATCCGGACGCTGCACGAGGTCAGGGACATCGCGCAGCAGCCCGACGGCACCTACGTGCTCACGGTGCGGCAGAGCGACCCGGACGGCAACGTCCTCGCCGTCAAGCAGCTCGCTGCGAAGTACCTGTTCCTCGGCGCGGGCAGCCTCGGCTCGACGGAGCTGCTGGTGCGGGCCCGCGAGACCGGCAAGCTGCCCGAGCTCAACGACTCGGTCGGCCAGGGCTGGGGCACCAACGGCAACGTGATGCTCGGCCGCGCCAACCACATGTGGGACGCGGTGGGCGCGCTCGAATCCGGGATGCCCGCGCTGGGCATCGACGCTTGGGACGACCCGCAGTACCCGGTGTTCGCGGAGATCGCGCCCGTGCCCGCCGGGATCGAGACGTGGGCGAGCCTGTACCTCGCGATCACGCGCAACCCCGAGCGCGGCTACTTCACCTACGACGCCGCGAGCGACTCCGCCCGGTTGCAGTGGGAGATCTCGCAGGGCCAGCCCTCGATCGACGCCGCGAAGCACCTGTTCGACCGGATCAACTCGGTGAACGGCACGATCTACCGCTACGACCTGTTCGGGGACACCCGCGCGTTCGAGAACCGGTTCACCTACCACCCGCTGGGCGGACTGGTGCTCGGCAAGGCCACCGACCTCTACGGCCGCGTGAAGGGCTACCGGAACCTCTACGTCACGGACGGTTCGCTGATCCCCGGCAGCACGGGCGTGAACCCGTTCGTGACGATCACCGCGCTCGCCGAGCGCAACATCGAGCGGGTGCTGGCGGAGGACCTCACCTGAGCGTGGCGTAGTGCGCCACGCAGGCCTCGTAGCTGGGCAGCAGCCCGGCCGCCTCCGCCTCGGCGAACGTCGGGGCGGAGGTGTCCTTTTCGGACAGGATCGGCTCGATGTCGTCGGGCCAGGGCAGCTCCAGCGCCGGGTCGAGCGGGGTGATGCCGTGCTCGCCGCCCGGGTTGTACCCGGTCGAGCAAAGGTACGCCATGGCCGTGTCGTCCTCCAGCGCCACGAAAGCGTGACCGAGGCCCTCGGCGAGGTACACGGCGCGGAAGTCCACGGAGTCCAGGCGCACGGCGTCCCACCGGCCGAACGTCGGCGAGCCGACCCGCAGGTCGACGATCACGTCCAGCAGCGCGCCGCTCGGGCAGTAGACGTACTTCGCCTGGCCGGGCGGCGTGTCCGCGAAGTGCACGCCGCGGATCGTGCCGCGGCGGGACACGCTGTGGTTGGTCTGGGCCAGGCGCAGCGGGTGCCCCACCGCCTCGACGAGCGCCGGCTCCTGGAACGGCGCCACGAACAGGCCGCGCTGGTCGGGGAACCGCTGGGGGGTGAACTCGTAGGCGTCCTTCACGGCGAGCTCGCGCACCTTCATGGGAAGAAATACTAGGGCGCACCTCCCAAGCCGGACGGACGTCTTGTTATACCGCCGCTGACCAGCAATTTTTGTGACGTGAACCGCACCTGCCCGACAGGAGGGGCACCCGGCCTGTCAGACTGGGGGACCGCCGCGTCCGCGGCCGTCGCCTCACCAAGGGCTGGGACGGCCCCGTCCGGACGCCTGGCCGGTAGGCGGCGCCACCGCGCCGGGCTGCCGAGCAGCAGGGCCCGTTTCACACTCGCTCGCAGTCCCGGGAAGGGATTGAAGACCATGACCCAAGCTCAGACGACAGGGAAGGCGATGGAGGACAACGACGAGTCGCCCGTGACCGACCCGGAGATCTTCGCCGGGCACGAGGGCGGCAAGCTCGCCGTCGCCGCGACCCGGCCGATCTCCCGGCCGCGCGACCTGTCGGTGGCCTACACCCCCGGTGTGGCGAAGGTCAGCCGCGCCATCGCCGAGGACGCCTCGCTCGCCCAGCGCTACACCTGGGCGGACCGGCTCGTCGTCGTGGTGAGCGACGGCACCGCCGTGCTCGGCCTCGGCGACATCGGCGCCAGCGCGTCGCTGCCCGTCATGGAGGGCAAGTCGGTGCTGTTCAAGACGTTCGGCGGGCTCGACTCGATCCCGCTGGTGCTGGACACGACCGACGTGGACGAGATCGTCGAGACGCTGGTGCGGCTGCGCCCGTCGTTCGGCGCCGTCAACCTGGAGGACATCTCCGCGCCGCGCTGCTTCGAGCTGGAGGACAAGCTCAAGGAGGCGCTGGACTGCCCGGTCATGCACGACGACCAGCACGGCACCGCGATCGTCACGCTCGCGGCGCTGCGCGGGGCGAACCTCGTGCTGGGCAAGGACATCGCCGACCAGCGCGTCGTGGTCTCCGGTGCCGGTGCCGCCGGCGTGGCCTGCGCGAAGATCCTGCGGGAGGCCGGCATCGGTGACGTCACGGTGCTGGACTCGAAGGGCATCGTGTCGCGCGGCCGCGCCGGGCTGAACCCGGTGAAGGAGCAGCTCGCGGAGACGACGAACGCCGCGGGCCTGACCGGTGGGCTCGCCGAGGCGCTGCGCGGCGCCGACGTGTTCCTCGGCCTGTCGGGTGCGACGATCGACGAGTCGCTGCTCGGCACGATGGCCGACGACGCGATCGTGTTCGCGCTGTCCAACCCGGACCCGGAGGTGCACCCCGCGGTGGCCGCCCGGTACGCGTCCATCGTGGCCACCGGCCGCAGCGACTTCCCGAACCAGATCAACAACGTGCTCGCCTTCCCCGGCGTGTTCCGCGGCGCGCTCGACGCGGGCGCGCGGGCGATCACGGAGAACATGAAGCTGGCCGCGGCCGACGCGATCGTGGCCGTCGCGCAGGACGACCTCGGCCCGGACCGGATCGTGCCGAGCCCGCTCGACCCGCGCGTGGCGCCCGAGGTCGCCGCCGCCGTCGCGAAGGCGGCGGTGGAGGACGGCGTCGCGGGCTAGGCTCTGTGCGGGAACGACCGGTCTCCCGTGTGGAGGCCGGTCGTTCGGCAGACAGGAGGCTGGTGTGGGGATCGAGTTCCGGGGTGTGACGAAGCGGTATCCGGGCGGCACGGTGGCGGTCGACGACCTGAGCCTGACCGTCGAGGACGGCACGATCACGGTGTTCGTCGGGCCGTCGGGGTGCGGCAAGACCACCTCGCTGCGCATGATCAACCGCATGGTCGAGCCCACGTCGGGCACGGTGCTGCTCGACGGCAAGGACGTGCGCGAGTCCGACCCGCCCGTGCTGCGGCGCGGGATCGGCTACGTCATCCAGAACGCCGGCCTCTTCCCGCACCGCACGGTGCTGGACAACGTCGCGACCGTGCCGCTGCTGTCCGGCTGGGGCAAGCGGAAGGCCCGTGACCGGGCGGCGGAGCTGCTGGAAACCGTCGGGCTGCCCGCGGAGCTGGGCAAGCGTTATCCCGCGCAGCTGTCGGGCGGGCAGCAGCAGCGCGTCGGCGTGGCGCGGGCGCTCGCGGCGGACTCCCCGGTGCTGCTGATGGACGAACCGTTCTCGGCGGTCGATCCCATCGTGCGGGAGGGGTTGCAGGACGAGCTGTTGCGGCTGCAGTCTCGGTTGGGCAAGACGATCGTGTTCGTCACGCACGACATCGACGAGGCCGTGCGGCTGGGGGACAAGGTCGCGGTGATGCGCGTGGGCGGGAGGCTCGCGCAGTACGGCACGCCCGCCGACGTGCTGCGGCACCCGGTGGACGACTTCGTCGCGTCCTTCGTGGGGCGCGACAGGGGGTACCGCGGGTTGTCCTTTGTGGACGCCAGTGGGGTCGAGGTCAAGGACGTCGCGACCATCGAGCTGGGGGAAGCGCTTTCCGGCCCGGTCGGCGACTGGCGGCTCGCGGTGAACGACCAGGGCGAGCCGCGTGGCTGGCTCGCCCCGGATTCCACTGTGGAGGGGGCGCTGGCGGAGTCGGACCTGGTGGCCGGTGGTTCGCTGTACCAGCGGGGCACGGCGATCCGCGGTGCGCTCGACGCGGCCCTGTCCTCGCCCTCCGGGCTCGGGGTCGTGGTCGACGACGCGGGGCGCGTGGTCGGCGTGGTGACGGCGCGGCAGGTGCTCGACGTGATCGAAGGACGCGGCTGACGCCCTACTTTCGGCGGCGGCCGTTCGGCCGGTCAAGCTCCACTGTGGCTGGTGCGATCACCGTCTGAGCTGGGTGGAAATCGGTCCTACTTTAGTCAGGGGCTGTTCGGGTGCAGGCTCTTCCGGCACGCTGAACGGCGGTTCTACGCTCGGCAAGGCGTTCACGATGTGAACGTTTTTCACCCCTTGCGGACCGGTGAGTGCTTACCGGTCCGGCCCTGCCAAGGAGGAATGTCTGCCGTGCGAACCCCCACCGGAAACAAGCGCAGACCACTCGCCGCCGTCGGCCTCGCCGCCGCCGTGGCGACGATCGCGGCGGTCGCCACGAGCGCCCCCGCGATGGCGAAGGAAGGCACCGTCGTCGGAGCCGGCGGTGCCGACGCCGTCAAGGACAGCTACATCGTCGTGCTGAAGGACACCGCGTCGCCGGTCGACGCACTGGCCGCGAAGCTCGGCGGTGTGGTGCACCAGAAGTACTCGGCTGCGCTCAAGGGCTACTCGGCCACGATGAGCGAAAGCCAGGCGAAGCGGATCGCGGCGGACCCGTCGGTCGCGTTCGTCGAGCAGAACCGGACCTTCCACATCACGGCGACCCAGTCGAACCCGCCGTCATGGGGCCTGGACCGGGTGGACCAGCGCAACCTGCCGCTCGACAACAGCTACACGTACTCGACCACCGCGTCGAACGTGCACGCGTACATCATCGACACCGGCATCAACCTGACCCACAGCGATTTCGGTGGGCGGGCGAAATCGGGGTACGACTTCGTGGACAACGACAGCAACGCCACGGACTGCAACGGCCACGGCACGCACGTCGCCGGCACGGTCGGTGGCAGCACGTACGGTCTGGCGAAGGGTGTGCAGCTGACCGCGGTGCGGGTGCTGGACTGCTCGGGCTCGGGCACGTACGACGGCGTGATCGCGGGGATCGACTGGGTCGCGCAGAACGCGGTCAAGCCCGCGGTGGCGAACATGAGCCTCGGCGGCGGCGCGTCCACGGCGGTCGACAACGCGGTGCGCAACGCGATCTCCGCGGGCGTCACGTTCGCCGTGGCAGCGGGCAACGACAGCGCGAACGCGTGCAGCACGTCCCCGGCGCGCACGGCCGAAGCGATCACCGTCGGCGCGACCACGAGCAGTGACGCCAGGGCCAGCTACTCCAACTACGGCAGCTGCCTCGACATCTTCGCGCCCGGCAGCAGCATCAAGTCGGACTGGATCGGCAGCAGCACGGCCACCAACACGATCAGCGGCACGTCGATGGCAACCCCGCACGTGACCGGCGCAGCGGCCCTCTACCTGGCGACGCACACCAGCGCGTCCCCGGCGACGGTCCGCAACGCCCTCGTCGCAGCAGCCACGACGGGCAAGGTGACCAGCGCAGGCAGCGGCAGCCCCAACGCCCTGCTGTACACAGGACAGTAAAGGAGAGGCGAGGAGCCCCCTTCCGCGCAGCGGGAGGGGGCTCTTGCGCAGCAACCCCAGAGTTGGGTGATCATCCCGTCGCCTGAAACCGGTGGATCACTTTGAGCCAGGGCCGCAACATGCGCCGGGTCCGGCGGCCGAAAGATCAAAGCTTGCGGCTCTGGGTCAAAGTGATATGCACAAACCGCAGGCGACGGGATGATCACCCAACTCGACCACCCACCCCAGGTGAGATCCCTTTGGGCCCCGATCATCCTGGAGCCTGCCCGCCGGCCAATACCGCTAAGTTAGTACGTTTTACCTGGTCAGGGCGTTACCGGAGGCTCTGTTCAGTCGTTCCCGCCGGTTAGGCGGTTCTCCACTTGAGACAGTCGCCGTTGCGGTTGAGGGGAATCTTCAATCGAGGCAACTGTTCTGTCGGGGTGTGACCGCTCTGTGGGCGACGCCTCCAAACGCCTCTGAGCTGCGGAAACTCGCCTAAACTTAGCGGTATTGCCCGCCGGCGAGGCATTCTTTTAATCTTTTGTCTTTTGGTGCCTGGGTCCCCGGCGCTGGCGCGCCTGCTGAGCGGCCCCACCCCCGCCCCGATCCTTGATCGTTTAACGGTTGGCTCACCGCGTCAAGGGCGCCTCAGTGTGAGGGTGTGGATGGGCTGTGGCTTGGTGGTTATGGTCCGGTTTGGTTGCGTGGTGACTGGCAAGGGCGCTGCCGCCGTGTGGGGTTGGCTTGGCCAGGAAGTGTCC
>NZ_FORP01000031.1 GCF_900114035.1 Amycolatopsis sacchari
ACCACCAGCACAAACATCCCTTGACAACCATAGGAGCATCCCGCCGGATCGGCCGTAAGTGCGGCTGGGGATCGGGGCGGGGGTGGGTGTGGGCGTTGAGCCCCTGCTCGCTTCGCATTGCCGGGTGGCGTTTGTGTCGTCTGGCTTCTGGTTTCGCAAGGCACGGTTGGCTGGCCGCCGCTAGCAGGTTCGGCGTCAGCTCGTCCGTCGTCGGGCCTATCACCTGCCCGGCGCGAGGTGGCTCCGCCGCTCGGCTGGCCACTGTCTCCTGGCTTCTCCCAGCTCGTCCGCCCGCAGCCTCGCCCGCTCGCGACCCCGCCGCTCGCCCGCTCGCGACCCGGCCTCTCGCCGCTCGCCCGCCCGCAGCCCCGCCGCTCGCAGCCGCGCCTCCCGCCGAGCCACGCCCCGGCCTACCGCCCTCCCGCTTCCCTGGCCGTGCGCTCCAGGCGCTCCCGGTACTCCGCCCACCACGTGGCATCCCCTGGGGCGAGGTTGTCCACTTCCTGACGGAGGCCTGCTGCGCCGTCGATCAGCTCGCGGACGATGTCGGCGTGGCCGGCGTGCCTGTGGGCCTCCGTCGCGACGTGGACGAGGATCCGGTGCAGCGTCGGCTCCCGGCGGTCTTCCGGCCACCACGGGACGAGGCCCTTCGCGTCCAGCGGCAGCTCCGCGATCGTCGCGTCGGCGTGTTTCCAGACCCGCTGGTACAGGCCGATGATCTCCTCCCGCGACTCCTCCGCCGTCGCCCACATGTCGGCGTTCGGCTCGGCCTCCTCACTCGCCCACGGCAGCGGCTCCGGGAACGGACGACCGAAAACGAACCCGAAGTACCCCGACTCGACCCCCGCCAGGTGCTTCACCAGGCCCAGCAGGTTGGTGCCCGTCGGCGTCATCGGGCGGCGGACGTCGTACTCCGACAGCCCATCGAGCTTCCACAGCACCACATCCCTGGCGCTCTGCAGGTAGCGGTGAAGTACATCCTTCTCGGCGGAATCCAGCATGCGAGCATCCTCGCACCCGCCACCGACAATTCTCAGTCCTTGCCGCTGCCCCCGCCGGGACTGGGCTGCAGCTGCATGATCACGACCCGGTCGTCACTCGACACCGGCCTGCCGCCGTCCTTGTTGACCGTCCCCACGAACGCGTACTGCGTGTCCAGCGGATCCATCCCGCCGTACCGCCCGTACCCCGTCCCGTTCTTGCCGTCCATGATCGGCTTCGGCTGGCCGCCCACGGAACCGTCCAGCGTGATCGGCAGCTGCTGGACGTTGCCCGCCAGCGAAGTGCCGATCATCAGCGAGTCGCCCCCGTCCGCGCAGCCCGACAGGCCCGGCTTCTCCGGCCACGTCCACGCCGGCACCGACAACGAGATGCCCGCCCCCACGCGGTACAGGATGTCCGCCGCATCGCCGTGGTCCGTCACCCAGATGCGGGTCCCGTCCGCCGACTTGCACAGCCCGCCGGGGGAACGCAGCCCGCTCGCGTACACCCGCGAGCCCGGCGTCGGGTTGCCCGCCGCCGCGTTGCCGGACGTGTCGATGCGCAGGACCTTGCCCGCGAGGGAGTTCGGGTCCGCCCCGGCCGACGGGTTGCCCGCGTCACCGGTCGCGACGAGGAGGGCGCCCTTGCCGTCCGTCGACAACGCGCCCCGGTTCCCCGTCGCGCCCTTCGGGATGCCCGTCAGGATCGGCTTCGGCTGCTGGCCCTTCGTGAACCGGACGACGCGGTTGTCCGTCGCCGTGGTGATGTAGGCGAAGACCAGCTGGTCCTCGGAGTACGTGGGCGACAGCGCCAGCCCCGTCAGCCCGCCGTCACCGGTGGGCTGCACGTCCAGGTCGATCAGGTCGACGGCCGGGGCCCCGCCCGTCACCTGCAGCACCCGCCCGCTCTTGCGCTCCCCGGCGAGCGCGCTCGGCGCCGACCCGGTGTTCGGCAGCGCCGCGACCGCGGACACCGTGTCCAGGCACGTCGCGATCACCGCCTTGTCGAAGTCGGTGCAGCCCTGCGGCGGGGGGATGGGCGTCGGCGCCGCGCTCGGCCTGCTGCCGCCGTCGGCGTCGGAGCTGCCGTCGATCTCCGGCAGCTGCGGCTGCGGCCCCGCGGGCGCGGTCAGCTGCGGGGCGGGCTCGAACGTCTGGCCCGCGGCCCTGTCGTCGAAGCTCGCGCAGCCCGCCAGCACGACCCCGCAGGCCGCGACCAGCCACGGAGCCCGTCCCCACCGAATGCGCATAGAACTCAAGCCTAGGCGGGGCACCGTGAGTCACCCGTAAGCGCCCGGTTCCCGACGAACATCGAATACGGAAAGTATTCACTCGAACGGGGGTAGTGCTCTACTCTGCGCGGCGTGACTTCCTCCAGGGATGACTACGGCCGCCAGAACCTGTTCCAGGATTCCGGTTACTTCGAGGCCGCCGACGAGGGCACGACGCTGTCCCAGCCCGAGGACCGGCTCGGCGACGAGGACGACCGGTCGCCGCAGTGGCACGGCGGGCTGAGCTTCGGGCTGCTGGTCCTGCGGCTCGTCCTGGGCGGCACGCTGGGGGCACACGGGCTGCAGAAGGTGTTCGGCCTGTTCGGCGGACCCGGTATCAGCGAGCTCTCCCGCATCCTCGGCGACCAGGGGTACACGAGCCAGACGACGCTGCTGTCCTGGCTCGGCGGCGTCACCGAGATCGCGGGCGGCGCGCTGCTGGTCCTCGGCCTGTTCACGCCCGCCGCGGCGGCCGCGCTGCTCGCCGTCACGGCGAACGCCGTCTACCTGCAGTACCGCGAGGGCTTCTTCCTCGGCGACGGCAGCGGGTTCGAGTACCACCTCGTGCTGGCGGGGATCGCGTTCGCGTTGCTGTTCACCGGCCCCGGCGGGATCTCGGTGGACACGAACACGCCGTGGCGCCGTCGCCCGGTGCCGTTCGGGATCGCTGGGCTCGTGCTCGCCGCGGCCGCCGTCGTGGCCGTGACGTTCGTGTTCCGCCGCTGACCGGGGCGGGCCCGGCCAGCGGCGGACGACATCAGCGGTTGACGTCGCGGACGGCGCCGGTGTCGGCCGACGTCGCCATGCGGGCGTAGGCGCGCAGCGCGGCCGTGATGGGCCGCTGCCGGTCCTTCGGCTGCCACGGCCGCTCGCTCGCCTCCATCTTCGCGCGGCGCTCGGCCAGCACCTCGTCGTCGACGAGCAGCTCCAGCTTGCGCTCGTGCACGTCGATGACGATCCGGTCGCCGTTCTCGACCAGGCCGATCACGCCGCCCGAAGCGGCCTCCGGCGAGATGTGGCCGACCGAGATGCCCGACGAGCCACCGGAGAACCGGCCGTCGGTGATCAGCGCGCACTTCTTGCCGAGGCCCGAGCCCTTGAGGAACGCCGTCGGGTGCAGCATCTCCTGCATCCCCGGACCGCCCGCGGGACCCTCGTACCGGATCACGAGCACCTCACCGGGCTGGATCTTCTTGCCGAGGATCGCCGACACGGCCTCCTCCTGGCTCTCCAGCACGTGCGCCGGGCCCTCGAAGTGCCACAGCGACTCGTCGATGCCCGCGGCCTTGATCACGGCGCCGTTCTCCGCGAGGTTGCCCCGCAGGATCGCCAGCCCGCCGTCCTTCGTGTACGCGTGCTCGATGTCGCGGATGCAGCCGTTCGCGGCGTCGGTGTCCAAGGAGGACCAGCGGTTCTCCGTCGAGAACGCCTGCGTGGTGCGGACCCCGCCCGGTGCGGCGTGGAACAGCTCGACGGCCTCCGGCGACGGGTTCTCGGCGCGGATGTCCCACTTCTCCAGCCACTCCTTCAGCGAGGGGGAGTGCACCGAGTGGACCTCGGTGTTCAGCAGCCCGCCGCGGTACAGCTCGCCGAGGATCGCGGGGATGCCGCCGGCGCGGTGCACGTCCTCCATGTGGTAGTCGGAGTTCGGCGCGACCTTGGACAGGCACGGCACGCGGCGGCCGATCTCGTCGATGTCCGAGATCGTGAAGTCGACCTCGCCCTCCTGCGCGGCGGCGAGGATGTGCAGCACCGTGTTGGTGGAGCCGCCCATCGCCATGTCGAGCGCCATCGCGTTCTCGAACGCCGCCTTCGTGGCGATCGAGCGCGGCAGCACGCTCTCGTCGTCCTGCTCGTACCAGCGCTTCGCCAGCTCGACGACCGTGCGGCCGGCACCGGAGAACAGCGCGCGGCGCGCGGCGTGCGTTGCGAGCGTGGAACCGTTGCCCGGCAGCGACAGGCCCAGCGCCTCGGTGAGGCAGTTCATCGAGTTCGCGGTGAACATGCCCGAGCACGAACCGCACGTGGGGCACGCGGAGCGCTCCACAATGGACAGCCCATCCTCGTCGACCTCGGGGCTCGCCGAGGCGGAGATCGCGGTGATCAGGTCGGTGGGCGCCTGGGCGACCCCGCCGACGACGACCGCCTTGCCGGCCTCCATCGGGCCGCCGGAGACGAACACCGTCGGGATGTTCAGCCGCATCGCGGCGTTGAGCATGCCCGGCGTGATCTTGTCGCAGTTGGAGATGCACACCAGCGCGTCGGCCTGGTGCGCGTTGACCATGTACTCCACCGAGTCCGCGATGATCTCGCGCGAGGGCAGCGAGTAGAGCATGCCGCTGTGCCCCATCGCGATCCCGTCGTCCACCGCGATCGTGTGGAACTCGCGCGCCACGCCGCCGGCCTCGCGGACCGCCTCGGCCACGATCTCGCCGAGGTCCTTGAGGTGCACGTGACCCGGCACGAACTGGGTGTAGGAGTTGGCGATCGCCACGATCGGCTTGCCGAAGTCGCTGTCGGTCATGCCGGTGGCCCGCCACAGGGAACGGGCGCCCGCGGCGTTGCGGCCGTGGGTGGTGGTTCGGGAGCGCAGAGCAGGCATACCCCGAGGTTACGCCCGTGGTGATCACGGCAGGCAGGGCGGCGGCCCATTGCCGGGGATTTCCGGCGGAAGTGTGACCGGAATGTGGGAAACCGCAGTTCAGCGCACTTCCGCCGGCGCGGGGAATCGGCGTAACCGGGCGCACCGCGGCGCGATACGCAGCGGAAATACGGCCTTGGCAGCTTTCGCTCAACCTGAGCGAAGGGATCGGAAATGGGCCTCGCTGACAACCCGCAAATGGAGGACTACTCCCTGCGGTACACCCCGGCGGCGTTCCGGAAGTGGTCGCCGTGGATGGTGTTCCTGTCCTGCCTCGTCGGCATTTCCGCGATGGCGGGCTACGCGCTGGACGCCGCGTTCGTGGACGCCTTCGGGTTCTCGAACGCGCTCGTCGGCTTCCTCGTCGCCGCCGCGGTGACGTTGCCGCTCACGCTGGTGATCGCGTTCGCCATCGCCCGCAAGCACGTCGACATCGACCTGCTCACCCGCGGCTCCGGCTTCGGCTACCTCGGCTCGACGCTGACGTCGCTGGTGTACGCCACGTACACGCTGATCTTCCTGGCGTACGAGGGCGCGATCATGGCGCAGGCGGTGACCGCGCTGACGCACCTGGACATCCACCTGTCCTACGTCGTGGTGTCCGCGGTGATGATCCCGCTGACGCTGTACGGGATGTCGTTCAGCGCCAAGTTCCAGGCGTGGACGTGGCCGATCTGGATCGCGTTGATCGGGCTGGCGCTGGGCACGGCGGCGACGGCACCGGACGCCGGGCACAACATGGTGCACCCCGCGACGGTCTCGCCCGCCGGGATGGCCGGGCTGACCGTGCTCGCCGTGTTCACGATCGCCGCCGCGCAACTGTCCCTCGCCACGCAGGTGGGGGAGCAGGGCGACTACCTGCGGCTGATGCCCGACCCGACCGCGCGCAACCGCGGCCGCTGGCGGCTCGCGGTGATCATGGGCGGCCCCGGGTTCGCCCTGTTCGCGGTGGGCATCTTCTTCGCCTCGACGCTGCTGGTCGGCTACGCCTCGACGAAGGTCGACGCGGCGCACGTCGGCATCCCGGTGGACCTGTTCACGACGGTCTACGAGCGGCTGACCGGCAACCACACGGTCGCGCTGGTGCTCGCCGGGCTCCTCGTGCTGCTGTCCCAGATCAAGATCAACATCATGAACACCTACTCGGGTTCGCTGTCCTGGTCGAACTTCTTCTCCCGGCTGCTGCACCGCCACCCCGGCCGCGCCGCGTGGGTGTTCCTGCAGGTCGGGCTGTCGCTGGTGCTGATGGAGATCGACATCTTCAACCACATCGTCGAGGTGCTCGCCTGGTACTCCAACGTCGGCGTCGCGTGGATCGGCGCGATGGTCGCGGATCTGGTGATCAACAAGAGGTGGCTCAAGCTGGCGCCGCCGGAGCTGGTGTTCCACCGCGCGCACCTCTACCACGTCAACCCCGTCGGCTTCGGGTCGATGATCGTCGCGGGTGCGGTCTCGATGGTCGCCTACTACGGCGCGTTCGGGGCCACCGCCGCCGCGTTGTCGCCGTTCATCGCGCTGGCGCTGGCGATCGTGCTGCCGCCGGTCGTCGCGCTGGCCACGCGCGGCCGCTGGTACATCGCGCGGCTCTCGGAGCTGCCGGAGAACGACGGCGAGCTGCCGTGCTCGGTGTGCGGCGGTGACTACGACGTGGTCGACATGGCGACCTGCCCGCACCACGGCGGCACCATCTGCTCGCTCTGCTGCTCCACCGAAGGCGCCTGCCACGACGCCTGCAAGCCCAACGCCTGGCGGCCGCCCAAGGGCGCGGTCCCGCTCGGCATGCCGAAGTTCGCCCCTGTCGCGGAAAAGGAACTGGAGGTCGCGTGATGAAGGCCATGATCGTTGTCGACATGCAGAACGGGTTCTGCGTCCCGGAGGGCTCGCTGCCGCAGCTGGGCATGAGCCTGGCCGGGGTGGAGGAGGCGGTCGCGAACGCCGCCGTCGCCGTGGAAGCCGCCCGTGCGCAGGGGATGCCGGTGGTGTTCACGCGGCACGTCTACCGGCCCGGCTTCGCGGACGAGGGGCCGTGGCTGACCGGCCGCAGCCCGGATCTGGCGGCCGTCGGCGGGCTGCTCGCGGGCAGCTGGGACGGCGACGTCGTGGACGCGCTGGGCCGCCGCGAGGACGACCTCGTGGTCGACAAGTGCCGTCTCGACGCGTTCCAGTGGACCTCGCTCGAACCGCTGCTGCGGGGGCTGGGGGCCACGGAACTGGTGGTGTGCGGGGTGGTCACGAACTTCTGCGTCGAGTCGACCGTGCGCTCGGCGATCATGCGGGACTTCTCCGTGACGCTGCTGGAGGACTGCTGCGCCGCGCAGACCCCGCGGCTGCACGAGATCGGCGTCGAGGTGATGCGGGACTGCGGTTTCGCGACCGTCACCACCGCCGCCGAGTTCGCGAAGGTCCCGGTCGCCGCATGATCACGTGTAACAGCGAGGTCATCCACCGGAGACCGGTGGGCAATGGGATGTACTTACCGTCCCGGAGGATGAAACCCGTATCGCAGCAGCAGCGGGTACACGACGTGCGCCGCCTGCGGGACATGCTCCGAGCCGCCGTGCAGGGCGGCTCCTACCCGGACGGCCAGCTGCCCAGCGAGGCCGAGCTGATGGCGTCGCACCAGGCGTCGCGCGCCACGGTGCGCCAGGCGCTCGCCCTGCTGCGCGCGGAGGGGCTCATCGAACGCACACAGGGCGTCGGCACGCACGTCGTGCTCAACACCGTGGCGACGCCATTGCCGGAGGCGCACGGCGTGATCAAGCCGTCCAGGGAAAGCCTGTGGAACCAGCGGATGCGGCCGCGGGAGCTCGACCGGTCGGTCGTGCCCGCGCCGCACACGGTCGCCGAGCGGCTCGGGGTCGCTCCTGGCACCCCGTGCCTGCGCCTGGAGTACGTGGCGCTGCACCACGAGGAACCCGTCGCCGTCGCCACGAACTACGTGCTGTTCCCCGAGGCCGGGCGGCTGCGGGACACGCCGTTCGTGTCCGACTGGTACCGGCTGCTCGACGACGCCGGGGTCCGGCTGTCGGAGTCGGAGTTCGTCTTCGACTGCGAACTCGCCGACGCGCCGCTGGCGTCCGTGCTCGGCATCCGCGAGGGCGCCCCGCTGATCTCGATGGAACAGCTCATCTACGACCCGGCAGGCCGCCCTTTCGACCTGGCCTTCATCCACACCCGCGGCGAACGCTTCCGGTTCGTCTCGCGCGGCACCAAGGAGACCCGATGACCCCCAAGACCCTCACCGACGCCGCCGCGGCCCTGCGCGACGGCACCGTCACCTCCGTCGAACTGACCCAGGCCGCGATCGCCGCGGCCGACGCCCACGACGCGACCGTCGGCACCTACCTCGCCCGGTTCGACGAGTACGCGCTGGAGCGCGCGGCGGCCGCCGACGCCGAGCTGGCGAGTGGGCTCGACCGCGGCCCGCTGCACGGGATCCCCTTCGGCGTCAAGGACATCCTCGCGATGGCCGAAGGCCCGACGACGGCGCAAAGCCTCGTGCTCGACCGCAGCTGGGGCGCGGGCAAGGACGCGCCGACCGTCGCCCGCGTCAAGGCGGCCGGCGCGGTGATCACCGGCAAGACCACGACGATGGAGTTCGCGTGCGGCATGCCCGACGCGACGAAGCCGTTCCCCATCCCGCGCAACCCGTGGGACCCCGACACGTGGCCCGGCGGCTCCAGCTCGGGCACCGGCAGCGGGGTCGCGGCGGGGATGTTCCTCGCCGGCCTGGGCACCGACACCGCGGGCAGCATCCGCATCCCGGCGGCGTTCTGCGGCGTGAGCGGGCTGATGCCGACGTTCGGCCGCGTGCCGAAGTCGGGCTGCGTGCCGCTGGGCTACAGCCTCGACCACATCGGCCCGCTGGCCCGCAGCGCCCGCGACTGCGCCGCGGTGCTCGAAGTGCTCGCCGGCCTGCACGAGAGCGACCCGGACTGCGTGGACGCGCCGTTCACCGCGCCGGAGTTCACCGGTGACCTGACGGGCCTGCGCATCGGTGTCGTGCGCGAGCACCACTTCCCGGAGCACAGCGATCCGGCGCTGGCGAGCACGTTCGACGCCGCGATCGCCGTGCTCGCCGAGCAGGGGGCGACGCTGGTCGAGGTCACGCTGCCGTACTGGCAGGAGATGATCACCGCGGACATGATCACGATGGGCTGCGAGGCGCTGGCCTACCACCGCACGGACCTCACCGGCCGCTGGGAGGACTACTTCGTCGCCACGCGGGCGATGATGGCGATCGGCGCGATGGTGTCGGGCGCGGACTACGTGCAGGCGCAACGGGTCCGCCGCGTCGCGCAGGACGCCGTGGGCAGGCTGTTCGAGACCGTCGACGTGATCGCGTGCCCCACCGCGTCGGTCGGCGCGCCGAAGTTCGAGGACCTCACCGGACCGGACGGGCAGACGGACGTCGGCGCGTTGTTCTCGCTGATCCACACGCCGTACTGGGACACCGTGGGCAACCCGGTGCTCGCCGTGCCGATGGGTTTCACCGCCGCCGGGCTGCCGCTTTCGCTGCAGCTGGCCGGTCCCGCGTTCGGCGAGGCCGCGATCCTGCGCGCCGGGGACGCCTTCCAGCAGAGCACCGACTGGCACCTGCGGGTGCCCGAACCCGCCGTCCGCGCCG
Source organism: Amycolatopsis sacchari (assembly GCF_900114035.1). Taxonomy (GTDB): domain Bacteria; phylum Actinomycetota; class Actinomycetes; order Mycobacteriales; family Pseudonocardiaceae; genus Amycolatopsis_E; species Amycolatopsis_E sacchari. The sequence goes on from NZ_FORP01000031.1 coordinate 9,520, forward strand.
CCGCCTGAGAGGACAAGCCATGACCGAGGTGCTGAAGAACCTGCTCGCCGCCGCCCAGCTGCCCGCCTCCGAGGCGGAAACGGCGGCCTACGTGTCGGCGTACGAAATGCACCGGGCGGCGGTCGACGCGCTCTACGCCGTACCCGCCGCCCGTTACGTGGACCCCGCGCTGCGCTTCCGCGCCGCGGGGCGGATCGAGGACTGGGCTACTCCTGCTCCTGCTCCGCGGGGGTGACGACCTCTTCGACGATGCCCGCCGGGTCCTTGAGCCGTCCGTTGGACACCAGGGCCAGCACGGGCAGGTGACGCGTGCGCACCGACGGCAGCGGGATCGTGCTGTCGTCGGTGAGCACCGCGCTCACCTTGGCCTTCTTCGAGATCGACAGGCCCTTCAACGCCTCCCACGGCAGCTCGCGGCGGCCGAACACGGTGCGCACCGTCAGCCCCTGCGGCGTCGCCACCGTCTTCATCCGCACGATGTAGACGATCATCCCCAGCGGGATCACGTACAGCGCCCACAGTCCGGGAACGTCCGCGAACGCCGTCGGCGCCAGGCACACCATCAGGCCGAAGACGGCGAGCAGGGCGATCAGCGGGACGCGGAACGTCGCCTTCCGGCGCTTGACCGGCTGGGGCGGGTCGGCTGTTTCGGACACCCCGAAATGGTGCACCGCCGCCGCTGCCTGCGGGAAAGCAGGGCCTCCAACGGTAGGAGTGCCCAGTATCCGGGATCACGATCCCGCACAGTTGACACTGCTCGCGGCGACCCGTTAACGTCACTGGCGTGATCCCGCAGACCGGTCTTGTACTTCCCGAGCGCGTCGACGCTTAGGGAACAGCCGCTGCGTCGACGCGCGACCCTCGTGCGACCAACCCTGGTCGGCGGGGGTTTTTTGTTGCCCGACGACGATTACCCGAACGAGTGACAGCACCGACGAGACCCACGAGGCAGAACTGATGACTAGCGCCACCTCGCGATCGGAAGCGAAAGCCGGCCCGAGCCCGGCCTCGCCCGCCCAGCTCGGGGCCCGCCCCAAGCCCACCCCGCCCGCCGGCACCCCGGTACGGGTCACGGGTGCGCAGTCGCTCGTCCGGTCGCTCGAGGCGGTCGGCGCCGAGGTCGTGTTCGGCATTCCCGGTGGCACCATCCTGCCCGCCTACGACCCGCTGCTCGACTCGACGAAGGTGCGCCACGTCCTCGTCCGCCACGAGCAGGGCGCGGGGCACGCGGCGACCGGGTACGCGCAGGCGACCGGCAAGGTCGGTGTCTGCATGGCCACCTCCGGCCCCGGCGCCACGAACCTGGTGACCCCGCTGGCCGACGCGAACATGGACTCCGTGCCGGTCGTCGCGATCACCGGGCAGCAGACCCGCCCGCTGATCGGCACGGACGCCTTCCAGGAAGCCGACATCTGCGGCATCACGATGCCGATCACCAAGCACAACTTCCTCGTCAAGGACCCGGCGGACATCCCGAGGGTCATCGCCGAGGCGTTCCACCTGGCCTCCACCGGGCGGCCCGGTCCCGTGCTCGTCGACATCCCGAAGGACGTCCTGCAGGAGCAGACGTCGTTCTCGTGGCCGCCGGAGATGCACCTGCCGGGCTACCGGCCGACGCTGCGCCCGCACGGCAAGCAGGTCCGCGAGGCGGCGCGGCTCATCGCGCAGGCCCGCCGCCCGGTGCTCTACGTCGGCGGTGGCGTGATCAAGGCCGGTGCGTCGGCGGAGCTGCTGCGGCTGGCCGAGCTGACCGGCATCCCCGTGGTGACCACGCTGATGGCGCGCGGCGCGTTCCCCGACTCGCACCGGCAGCACCTGGGCATGCCCGGGATGCACGGTTCGGTCGCGGCCGTCGCGGCGATGCAGCGCGCGGACCTGCTGGTGGCGCTGGGCGCCCGGTTCGACGACCGCGTCACCGGCCGGATGGACTCCTTCGCGCCGGACGCGAAGGTCGTGCACGCCGACATCGACCCGGCCGAGATCTCCAAGAACCGCAAGGCGGACGTGCCGATCGTCGGGGACTGCAAGGAGATCATCGGCGACCTGATCGACGCGGTGCGGGCCGAGACCGAGCGCGTCGGCGAGCCGGACCTCGCGGCGTGGTGGACCCAGGTCGACTCGTGGCGTGAGACGTTCCCCATCGGCTACGAGTGGCCCGCCGACGGCACGCTGTCGCCGCAGTACGTGATCGAGCGCATCGGGGAGATCGTCGGTCCCGACGCGGTGTACGCGGCGGGCGTCGGCCAGCACCAGATGTGGGCCGCGCAGTTCGTCAAGTACGAGAACCCGCGCACGTGGATCAACTCCGGCGGCCTCGGCACGATGGGCTTCGCCGTGCCCGCCGCGATGGGCGCCAAGTTCGGCCTGCCGGACAAGCAGGTCTGGGCGATCGACGGCGACGGCTGCTTCCAGATGACCAACCAGGAACTGGCCACCTGCGCGCTCGAAGGGGCGCCGATCAAGGTCGCCGTGATCAACAACGGCAACCTCGGCATGATCCGCCAGTGGCAGACGCTGTTCTACTCCGAGCGGTACTCCAACAGCGACCTCGGTACGCACAAGCACCGCATCCCCGACTTCACCCTGCTGGCGGAGGCGCTCGGCTGCGCCGGCCTGCGGTGTGAGACGAAGGAGGAGGTCGACGCGACCATCCGCCGCGCGATGGAGATCAACGACCGCCCCGTCGTGATCGATTTCGTGGTGGGGAAGGATGCCCAGGTGTGGCCCATGGTGGGCCCTGGCGCCAGCAACGACGAGGTCATGGCGGCGCGGGGCATCCGGCCGCTGTTCGACGACGACGAGGTGAGCGACGAGGTGACGGGCAAGTGAGCACACATACGCTCAGCGTGCTGGTGGAGAATGTGCCCGGCGTGCTCGCCAGGGTGGCCGGGCTGTTCTCGCGCCGGGGCTTCAACATCGAGTCCCTCGCCGTCGGACCCACGGAGAACCCCGAGGTGTCCCGGATGACTATCGTGGTCGCCGTTGAGGAGCTACCGCTCGAACAGGTGACCAAGCAGCTCAACAAGCTGATCAACGTCATCAAGATCGTCGAACTCGAGCCGGCCGCGTCCGTGCAGCGCGAACTGCTGCTGGTCAAGGTCAGGGCCGACGCCACCGTCCGCAGCCAGGTGCTCGAGACGGTGCAGTTGTTCCGCGCCAAGGTCGTCGACGTCTCGCCCGAGGCGCTGACCATCGAGGCCACGGGCACCGGGGACAAGCTCAGTGCCCTGCTGCGCATGCTCGAGCCCTACGGAGTGCGTGAGATCGTGCAGTCCGGCATGGTCGCGGTGGGCCGTGGCGCCCGCTCGATCACCGCGACCGCCCCCCGCTGAGCCGAAGTCAGGAAAAACCGGAAGGAAGTCAGTTCCCCTCATGTCAGTCGAAATCTTCTACGACGACGACGCCGATCTGAGCATCATCCAGGGTCGCAAGGTCGCCGTGATCGGGTACGGCAGCCAGGGCCACGCGCACGCGCTGAGCCTGCGCGACTCCGGGGTCGATGTGCGCATCGGTCTGCCGGAGGGGTCGAAGTCGCGCGCCAAGGCCGAGGAGGAGGGCCTGCGGGTGCTCACCCCGGCGGAGGCCTCCGCCGAGGCCGACGTGATCATGATCCTCGCGCCGGACACCAAGCAGCGCTTCATCTACGCCGAGGACATCGAGCCGAACCTGAAGGACGGCGACGCGATCTTCTTCGGGCACGGGTTCAACATCCACTACGACCTCATCAAGCCGCCGGCCAATGTGGACGTGGCCATGGTCGCGCCGAAGGGGCCGGGCCACCTCGTGCGCCGCCAGTTCGTGGACGGCAAGGGCGTGCCGTGCCTCATCGCGGTGCACCAGGACCCGTCGGGTGGCGCGCAGGCGCTGGCCCTGTCGTACGCGGCGGCCATCGGCGGTGCCCGTGCCGGTGTCATCAAGACCACCTTCAAGGAGGAGACCGAGACCGACCTGTTCGGTGAGCAGGTCGTGCTCTGCGGTGGCACCACCGCGCTGGTCCAGAACGGCTTCGAGGTGCTGACCGAGGCGGGCTACGCGCCGGAGATGGCGTACTTCGAGGTGCTGCACGAGCTCAAGCTGATCGTCGACCTCATGTACGAGGGCGGCATCGCCCGCATGCGGTATTCGATTTCCGACACCGCCGAGTACGGCGACCTCACCCGCGGGCCGCGCGTCATCACGCCGGCGGTGAAGGAGGAGATGCGCAAGATCCTGGGCGAGATCCAGGACGGCACGTTCGCCCGCGAATGGGTCGCCGAGGACGAGGCCGGGCGGCCGAACTTCCGCAAGCTGCAGGAGGCCGGCGAGCAGCACCCCCTGGAGGAGACGGGCCGCAAGCTGCGTGGCCTGATGTCCTGGGTGGACCGTCCGATCACCGAAACCGCCTGATCCACACCGGTTTCCGTGCCACCTTCACGGTGTTCACCCCGTGAAGGTGGCACGTCCGCTTTCCCGGGTTACCGTGTGCGCCATGAGTGATCAACACAGCAGCCCCGTCGACGACAAAGCCGGGGTGCGGCACGTGCTCGATCTGGAAACCGCGCACTGGCAACGGGCCGAACCGGCCGGGGAGACCATCCCGGACGCGATCGAGTTCGCGTTCGTGCCCCACAGCGACGGCCTGACCTACACCGCGTTGCGTTCGTCCACCGAACCGGACGGGACCGTCCTCGTCTTCACTCCGTCCGAATGGGACGCCTTCGTCGCGGGCGTGCGGGACGGGGAGTTCGACCTCCCCGCCAACTGACGCCCGCCACGCCCGGTCCCCGCCGCTTTTCGCTCTCGTTTCGCCAGGTTGCGCGCCCGTTAACAGGACTCGCCCAGGCCGCGACTAGACTCCTGGTCATCCGCCGAGCTGCGTCTTCTTTGGGAGTCTCATCGTGACCAACCCCAGCAAGCCCGTCGTCCTCATCGCCGAAAAGCTCGCGCCCTCCGTGCTGAGCGTGTTCGGTGACGAGGTGGAGGTCCAGCACGTCGACGGCACGGACCGCCCCGCGCTCCTCGAGGCGGTGAAGGGCGCCGACGCGTTGCTCGTCCGGTCCGCGACCCAGGTCGACGCCGAGGTGCTCAACGCCACCAGCAGGCTGAAGGTCGTCGCCCGCGCCGGGGTGGGCCTGGACAACGTCGAGGTGCCCGCCGCCACCGCGCGGGGCGTGCTCGTCGTCAACGCCCCCACCTCGAACATCGTCTCGGCCGCGGAGCACGCCGTCGCGCTGCTGCTCGCGGTGGCCCGCCGCGTGCCCGCCGCCGACCAGAGCCTGCGTGGCGGCGAGTGGAAGCGCAGCGCATACACGGGTGTCGAGCTGAACGGCAAGACCATCGGTGTGGTGGGCCTCGGCAAGATCGGGCAGCTGTTCTCGCAGCGGCTGGCCGCCTTCGGCACCACGATCATCGCGTACGACCCGTACGTCTCGGCCGCGCGCGCCGCGCAGCTGGGCATCGAGCTGGTGAGCCTCGACGAGCTGCTCTCGCGCGCCGACGCGATCTCGATCCACCTGCCCAAGACGCCGGAGACGAAGGGCCTCATCGACGCCGAGGCGCTGAAGAAGACCAAGCAGGGCGTCATCATCGTCAACGCCGCCCGCGGCGGGCTGGTCGACGAGGACGCGCTCGCCGACGCCATCCGCAGCGGCCACGTCGGCGGCGCGGGCATCGACGTGTTCGTCACCGAGCCCACCACCGCCAGCCCGCTGTTCGAGCTGCCGAACGTCGTCGTCACCCCGCACCTGGGCGCCTCGACCGCCGAGGCGCAGGACCGCGCGGGCACCGACGTCGCGCACTCGGTGCTGCTGGCGCTGCGGGGCGACTTCGTGCCGGACGCGGTGAACGTCTCCGGCGGCGGCGCGGTCGGCGAGGAGGTGCGCCCGTACCTGTCGCTGACCCAGAAGCTCGGCACGGTCGTGTCGGCGCTGAGCCAGAAGGCCCCGTCGTCGGTGACCGTGACCGTGAGCGGTGAGCTGTCGAGCGAGGACGTCACCGTGCTGCAGCTGGCCGCGCTGCGGGGCGTGTTCTCCGGCGTGGTCGAGGACCAGGTGACGTTCGTGAACGCGCCGCGGCTGGCCGAGGAGCTGGGCGTGCGCGTGGAGCTGACCAAGGAGACGGAGAGCCCGAACTGGCGCAGCCTCGTCACCGTGCGCGCGGTGCACGACGACGGCGGCGCGGTGTCGGTCTCGGGTTCGGTCACCGGCAAGGGCGAGGTCGAGAAGCTGGTCGAGGTCAACGGCAGGCACTTCGACATCCGCGCCGAGGGCAACATGCTGCTGCTGGAGTACCCGGACCGCCCCGGCATCATGGGCCGCGTCGGCACCCTGCTCGGCGAGGCGTCGATCAACATCGAGGCGGCGCAGATCAGCCAGACCACCGACGGCACGGACGCGGTGATGCTGCTGCGCGTCGACCGCGAGGTCGATTCGCACCTGCTGGAGCCGATCGCCGCGACCGTCGGCGCGCGGACCATCAGGGCCGTCACTTTCGCCTGATCCGGGCAACGGGGACTCCGACTTAAGTCGGATTTCTCCGCTTTGCGCTAGGAAGGCCGCCGGGTTCGGGATAGGTTCTCACCCTCGCTGTGATCAGGAGTGGACTTCGATGAGAACTTGGGCCCGGCGGTCTTCTGCGGCCGTCTTCGCCATCGCGCTGACGGCAACCGCCGTCGGCACCGCCACCGCGGCTTCCGCGGAGGCCCCTGCCGAGAGCGTGCCCGCCGTGAAGGTGGACACGGCGGGGCTGCGCGGCAAGCTGTCCGCGCGGCTCGCCGACCTGCACGGCAGGACGACGGCGTTCATCGAGGTGGCGCGGCAGCCCGCGGTCGACGCGTACAACGCCGAGCAGGCGAAGGGCAGCGGCCCGGAGCGGGCGAAGCAGGCGGCCAACGCGGCGCGGGCGGACGTCACCGGTGCGGTGGATTCGGTGCTGGGGCAGCTGCGGTCCCTCGACGCGGGCACGAAGAAGCTGTTCCAGACCTCGAACGCGGTGCCCGGCGTCGTCGTCACCGCGGACGCGGCGAAGATCCGGGAAATCGCGCAGCGGCAGGACGTCGTGTCGATCCGCACCGTCGTGCCCAAGCAGCGGGAGAACTCCAGCGCCGCGCAGCTGACCAACACGCTCACCGCGTGGCAGCAGACCGGCCGCTACGGCGACGGCGTCCGCGTCGGCGTGATCGACGACGGCATCGACTACACGCACGCCGATTTCGGCGGCCCCGGCACGAAGGCGGCGTACGACTCGATCGACCGCGCCAAGCCGACGCCGCTGTTCCCGACGGCGAAGGTGGTCGGCGGCACCGACCTCGTCGGCGACGACTACGACTCCAACGGCACCAGCGGCTCACCGGACCCGGTGCCCGACCCCAACCCGCTGGCGTGCGGTGAGCACGGCACGCACGTCGCGGGCACCATCGGCGGGTTCGGCGTCAACGCCGACGGCAGCACCTTCACCGGTGACTACTCGAAGCTCACCCCGGACGCGCTGAACGCGATGAAGATCGGGCCGGGCACCGCGCCGAAGGCCCTGCTGTACGGGATCAAGGTGTTCGGCTGCCACGGCTCGACCGACGTGACGTCGCAGGCGCTGGACTGGGCGCTCGACCCCGACGGGGACGGCGACTTCAGCGACCACCTCGACATCGTGAACCTGTCGCTGGGCAGCGACTTCGGCGCGCCGGACGACCCGGACTCGCTGTTCGTGCGCAAGCTCGCGCAGAACGACGTGCTGCCGGTGATCTCGGGCGGCAACGGCGGTGACCTGTTCGACGTCGGCGGCGCGCCGGGCAACACCCGGGAGGCGCTGACCGTGGCGAGCAGCCGGGACGCCTCCGTGCTGCGGGACGCCGCCGAGGTGACCGCGCCCGCCGCGGCCGCCGGGCCGAAGGGCGGCCAGTACAGCCAGGACTACACCGGCTACGACACGCTCGACACCACCAAGGCCGTCGCCCGGCCGTCGGCCGCCAACGCCGACGGCTGCGCCCCGTACAGCGCGGCCGACAAGGCGGCGGTGGCGGGCCGGTTCGCGTGGCTGGAGTGGGACGACAACGACGCGACGCGCGCCTGCGGGTCCGCCGTCCGCGCCAACAACGCGCAGGCCGCCGGTGCGGCCGGGGTGCTGCTGTCGTCGTCGGTGGAGCACTTCGCGGCCGGGATCGCGGGCAACGCGGCACTGCCGATGTTCCAGTTCACCGGCTCGGCCACCGCGTCCCTGCGCCCCGCGCTGGACGCCGGCACCCTCACCGTCCGCCTCTACGGCGCGGGCCGGGCGAGCCTGCAGACCTACGACCAGTCCATTGTGGACACGCCGAGCTCGTTCACCTCGCGCGGGGTCCGCGGCCCGGCGGTGAAGCCCGACGTGGCGGCGCCGGGTGACACGATCTCGTCCGCGCTGCGGGGCAGCGGCAACGGCCGGACGGTGCTGTCGGGCACCTCGATGGCGGCGCCGCACACGACGGGCATCACGGCACTGCTGCGCCAGGCCCACCCCGACTGGTCGGTCGAGGAGGTCAAGGCCGCGGTGATGAACACCGCCGGGCACGACATCAAGGCGGACGGCAAAACCTATGCGCCGCAACGGGTCGGTGCCGGCCGGATCGACGCCAAGGCGGCGCTCGACACGTCCGTGCTCGCCTACGTGATGGACGACCCGGGCACGGTGAGCGTCGGTTTCGGCGCCGTCGAGGCGGGCCGTCCGCTGGCGCTGAGCAAGACGATCAAGGTCGTCAACAAGGGCAGGGACCTCGTCGCCTACCGGGTGAACTACGAGGGCGTCAACCAGCTGCCCGGCGTGCGGTACCAGCTGTCGGCGAACACGGTCGTCGTGCCGCCGCGGGGGACCGGGATCGTGCGCGTCACGTTGCTGGTCACCGATCCGGCGGCGCTGCGCAAGGTGCTCGACCCGACGATGGAGGCCGAGCAGGCCGGGCTGGCGCGGCAGTTCGTCGCGGACGCCTCCGGTCGCGTCGCGTTCACCCCGTTCGGCCGGTCGGCGGTGGCGTTGCGCGTGCCGGTGTACGCCGCGCCGAAGCCGGTTTCGGCGATCACGGTGCCGCACTCGCTGAGCTTCCGCGGCGGGGACCAGGCCGTGCTGCCGCTGGGCGGCCGCGGGCTCGACCAGGGCACGGGCCCGCAGCGGTACCGGTCGCTGATCAGCGTGCTGGAACTGCAGGCCACCTCGCCGAAGCTGCCGGCGTGCCGGGGGCGGCTCACCGAGCACTGCACGGTGAACGACACCGCGAAGGGCGGCGACCTGCAGTACGTCGGCGCGGCGTCGACCGCGCCCGCCGACCGGCAGGCCGGCACCCCGCAGGACGCGCTGCTCGCGTTCGGCATCTCCACGTGGGGTGACTGGGCGAACCTCGGCAGCAACACGATCCCGTTCGTCGACATCGACACCACCGGTGACGGCAAGCCCGACTTCGAGAGCTTCGTGACGAAGGCGGCCGAAACCGACGTGCTGCTGGTGAACACCGTGGACCTCAACGCCGCGGGCGAGCCGTCGGTGGACGTCCAGGCGGTCAATGGCCAGCTCGGCGACGTGGACACCAACGTGTTCGACACCAACGTCGTGGTGCTGCCGGTGAGCCTCACCGCGCTCGGGATCGACCCGGCCGCGGCCAGCCACCGCATCAGCTACACGGTCGGCGTGGCGGGCTACTACCCGGCGCCGGCGAGCCCGAACTCGATCATCGACGCGGTGAGCACGCCGCTGTCGTTCGACCCGCTCGCCCCGGGGTACTCCGTCCAGGGGACGGGTGGTCCGGCGCTCATGTACACGGCGAAGCCCGGCACGCGGCTCACCGTCACCCGGAACGGAGCCTCGGCCGCCGCCGATACGGGTGAGGGCCTGCTGTCACTCGTTCACCACAACGGGGCGGGCCTGCGGGCCGAGGTGATCAACATCCGCTGATCAGGACGCCGGAAGGGGTTCGCGTGGCCCCTTCCGGCGCCTGAGGGCGACGCCCCGTTCGGGTGTCTCGCTGCTCGGGAAATTACGGCATAAGGGTGGTGCCGCTTCGGCTGAATGGCAACGCCCGGTAACCTCCCCGTCGCTGGAGTTTTTGTGCGGTAGGGGCTCGCGAGTGCCTCACCGCACTGGTTGACGGAGGTGTCTGGATGCGGCTCGCGGTGATCCCAGGAGACGGGATCGGACCCGAAGTGATCACCGAGGCGCTGAAGGTACTCGCCGAAGTCGCCCCCGGTGTCGAAACGACGAGCTACGACCTCGGCGCCTCCCGCTGGCACTCCACCGGCGAGCTGCTGCCCGAGTCCGTGCTCGGCGAGCTGCGTGAGCACGACGCGATCCTGCTGGGCGCCGTCGGTGACCCGAGCGTGCCGAGCGGCATCCTGGAGCGCGGCCTGCTGCTGCGCCTGCGCTTCGAGCTGGACCACCACGTGAACCTGCGCCCGGCGCGCCTGTACCCGGGCGTGCGCGGCCCGCTCGCCGACACGGCGTCCGAGATCGACATGGTCGTCGTCCGCGAAGGCACCGAAGGCCCGTACGCGGGCAACGGCGGCCTGCTGCGCAAGGACACCGAGCACGAGATCGCCACGGAGGTCAGCGTCAACACGGCGTTCGGTATCCGCCGCGTGGTCGCCGACGCGTTCCGCCGCGCCGAGGAGCGGCCGCGCAAGCACCTGACGCTCGTGCACAAGACGAACGTGCTGCTGCACGCGGGTTCGCTGTGGTCGCGCATCGTCGAGGAGGTCTCGCTGGAGCACCCCGACGTCACGGTCGCGTACTCGCACGTGGACGCCGCGACGATCCACCTGGTCACCGACCCGTCCCGATTCGACGTGATCGTCACCGACAACCTGTTCGGCGACATCATCACCGACCTCGCCGCCGCGGTCACCGGCGGCATCGGGCTCGCGGCCAGCGGCAACCTCGACATCACCCGCCGCAACCCGAGCATGTTCGAGCCGGTGCACGGCAGCGCGCCGGACATCGCCGGGCAGGGCCTCGCCGACCCGACCGCCGCGGTGCTGTCGGTTTCGCTGCTGCTGGACCACCTCGGCCAGCGCGAGGCAGCGCGCCGCATCGAGGCCTCGGTGGCCTTCGACCTCGCCACGCGCGACCAGCAGAACCCGGGTTCCACGCACGCGATCGGGGACCGGCTCGCCGCGCTCGTCTCGTCGAACACGCGTCCCGTCGCCTGAGTCGCACGCACAGCGCCCTCCCATTCCTTGGGAGGGCGCTTTCGCGTTCCGGAACGATGTGGCATAGTGACGGCGTGACTTCTTACGCCGTGATCATTATCGGCAGGCGCGCCGGGTAGTGTCCCCAGTGGACACCGGCGCGCAAACCTCTCGCACCCTTGCGGGAGGTTTTTTCTTTGCCCGAGAAAGCTTCGAGGAGACACCGTGAGCCGCACCGCCCCCGCCGGCACCCCGCTCGGCGACGAGTTCCACCTCTACGACACGACCCTGCGCGACGGGGCGCAGCGGGAGGGGATCTCGTACTCGGTGGCGGACAAGCTGGCCGTCGCGCGGCTGCTCGACGAGCTCGGCGTCGGTTTCATCGAGGGCGGCTGGCCGGGCGCGATGCCGAAGGACACGGAGTTCTTCGCGCGTGCCGCGAAGGGGGAGCTGGCGCTCAAGCACGCCGTGCTGGTGGCGTTCGGCTCGACCCGCCGCGCGGGCACCACCGCGGCGCAGGACCCGCAGGTCCGCGCGCTGCTCGACTCCGAAGCCCCGGTGGTGACGCTCGTCGCGAAGGCCGACCTGCGGCACATCGAGCGCGCGCTGCGGGTCGACGTCGACGAGGCCTGCGCGATGGTGTCCGACACGGTCTCCTTCCTCGTCGGGGAGGGGCGGCGGGTGTTCCTCGACGCCGAGCACTTCTTCGACGGCTACTCCTACGACCGGGACACGGCGCTGCGCGTGCTCGACGCCGGGGCGAACGCCGGCGCCGACGTCGTCGTGCTGTGCGACACCAACGGTGGCCAGCTGCCACTCGGACTGGCCGAGACCGTGCGGGAGGTCAAGGACCGCACGGGTTTCCGGCTCGGCATCCACTGCCAGGACGACACGTCCTGCGCGGTGGCCAACAGCATCGCGGCGGTCCAGGCCGGCGCGACCCATGTGCAGTGCACCGCGAACGGTTACGGGGAACGGGCGGGCAACGCCGACCTGTTCGCCGTGACGGGAAACCTCGTGGCCAAGCTCGGGATGGAGGTCCTCCCGACCGGAGGGGCCGCCGAGCTGACCCGCGTCTCCCATGCCCTGGCCGAAATCGCGAACATCGCACCCGACACCCACCAGGCCTACGTCGGGTCGTCGGCCTTCGCCCACAAGGCGGGGCTGCACGCGAGCGCGATCAAAGTGGATCCGTTGTTGTACAACCACATCGATCCAGCCTCCGTCGGCAACGGCATGCGGGTCCTGGTCACCGAGATGGCCGGCAAGGCGAGCCTGGAACTCAAGGGACGTGAGTTCGGGGTCGACCTTGCCGGCCGGCCTGAGGCGCTGACGAGCGCCGTGGCGAAGGTCAAGCGCCTGGAAGCGCAGGGCTGGTCGTTCGAGGCGGCGGACGCGTCGCTGGAGTTGTTGCTGCGCAACGAGATCGGCGAGGACAACGGGCCGGCGCCGTTCACGCTCGAGTCCTACCGGGTGGTGCTCGACCACCGCGCCGACGGTGAGGTGATCTCCGAGGCGACGGTGAAGGTGCACGTCTCCGGCGAACGCGTCATCGAGACGGCCGAGGGCAACGGGCCGGTGCACGCGCTGGACGCCGCGCTGCGCAAGGCACTGCAGCCGTACCTGTCCTGGTTGGACACTGTCGAGCTGGCCGACTACAAGGTGCGCATCCTGCCGAGCCACCCCGGCACGGACGCCACGACGCGCGTGCTGCTGGAGTCCAGCGACGGCGACCGCGAGTGGACCACCGTCGGCGTGCACCCGAACATCGTCGAGGCCAGCTGGCTGGCGATGTGCGACGCGCTGGTCCACAAGCACCTGCGGGGCTGACGTAGACTTCACCCCGTGCGGTTAGCTCGGATTGCTCACGCTGGTGGTGTCGCGTTCGCGTCGATCGAGGGGGAGGGCGACGGGGCCGAGGTCCTGGAGATCGCCGAGCACCCGTTCGGGACGCCCAACTACACGGGGAAGCGCTGGCCGCTGGCCGACGTCCGGCTGCTCGCGCCGATCCTGCCCAGCAAGGTCATCGCGGTGGGCCGCAACTACGCGGCGCACGCCGCCGAGTTCGGCAACGAGGTGCCGGAATCGCCGATGATCTTCATCAAGCCCTCGACGAGCGTGATCGGCCCCAACGCGGCCATCAAGCTGCCGAAGGAGTCCGAGCGCGTGGACTTCGAGGGCGAGCTGGCGGTGGTGATCGGCCAGCCGGTGAAGAACGTGCCCGCCGCCCGCGCGGCGAGCGTCATCCTCGGCTACACGATCGCGAACGACGTCAGCGCGCGTGACCTGCAGAAGGCCGACGGCCAGTGGGGCAGGGCGAAGGGGTACGACACGTTCTGCCCGCTCGGCCCGTGGATCGAGACCTCGCTCGACCCGGCCGACCTCGCGCTGCGCACGGAGCTGAACGGCGAGGTCAAGCAGGATTCGCGGACGTCGCTGCTGATCCACAAGGTGCCGGAGCTGGTGGAGTTCGTGTCCGGCGTGATGACGCTCCTGCCCGGGGACGTCATCCTGACCGGCACGCCCGCGGGCGTCGGACCGATGGCGGACGGCCAGACGGTGTCGGTCACGATCGAGGGCATCGGCACGCTGACGAACACCGCCCAGTCGGCGTAGCCCGGTCAGGCAGTCCGGGCGGACGTTCGGGCACGACCGCGCGACGCGGGGGAAGATCACCCCTACGCTGCGGCCGTGACGATTCCCCAGCGCACCTCGGACTTCCTCAACCCGCTGATGGTGGGTGAACCCGGTGACTGGCTCACCGGCAAGGGCCGCATCGCCTACCCCACGCGTGCCCAGGTACTAGAACTCGCCGTGGCGATTTCGCGGGACATCCCGGGCAACGTCGTCGAGTTCGGCACCTGGCAGGGCCACTCGACGCGCGTCATCCGCGACGAGCTGTGGCGCGGCAGGCTGTGGGGGCGGGGGCGCGGCAAGCGGATCTTCGCGTGTGACTCGTTCGAGGGGCTGGCGGAGGACTACGAGCACCTCAAGGCCGGCACGTTCGCGACGGCCGTGCCGAAGCTGACGGGCGTGCGGATCGTGAAGGGCTACTTCGACCAGACGCTGACGCCGGAGCTGGCCGCCGAGGTCGGCACGGTGAGCTTCGCCCACCTCGACGCGGACCTGTACAGCTCGACGGTGACCGCGCTGAAGTGGCTGACGCCGTTGCTGCGGCCGGGCAGCGTCCTGCTGTTCGACGAGCTGCTGGGCGAGGACCCGGCGGAGGCGCGGGCGCTGGCGGAGTGGACGGAGGAGAGCGGGATTTCGCTGGCGCTGCTGGGCCTGTTCGGCCGCCCGCCGAGCGGCAAGGGCGACATGACCGACCGGCGCGGCCTGTTCCAGGTGGTGGGGGAGCAGGAGGTGCGCACGCCGCGGCAGCTGTTCCCGGTCCGCCTGCGCCGCCGCCTGGCGTCGAAGTGGTGACGCGGCGGAGGTTTTGAGGGGTTTTCGCTGGGCTGAGGCCCACGGTTGCCGAGGCGGGGCCTGCCGCCTGGGGTTGGGCCTTGCTGGGCGCGGCTTTGGATGCGGGCCCGCTGGGCGCGGTGGGCGTCGGGCGCGGGGGCCGGGTGTGGCCGCCGCCGGGCGCGACCCGCTGGGCGCCGGGCCCAACGGGCGCCGGTCGCGGGGCGCGGGGCCGCTGGGCGCCGGTCGCCGGGCGCGGGCGCCGGGTGTGGCCGCCGCCGGGCGCGGCCCGCTGGGCGCCGGTCGCGGCCGCCGGGGCGAGCTGTCGGCTCCGTCTCGTTGCCGTCGCGGCGGGTGAGCGCCGAGCCGTTGGTTCCGCCCGCGCCCGTGCTGTGGAGAGGTTCCTGCGTCAGGCTGCCGCGGTGATGCTGCTCGCCGTGAACCCCCGAGGCGCCAGCTCCCGCTCACGGCTGCCTGGCGACTGCGGTTTCGTTCGCCGCTGCCGCTGCGCGGCGGCGGCAGCGGCTGCCTGCGCCGCTTCGCCTTAGATCGCCGCCGCCCTCCTCGAAGCGCCGCGGCGCCAGCACCGCCCACCGCCGCCGCGTAGGCCCGGCAGCCGTTCCACCGCGGCCGCCCCCACGCCCCCAACCCCCTCACGGTCGCCGGGCGAAGGCGGGGGCGTGCTCGGGCAGCAGCCCGACGCCGATGAGATACGCGGGCACCGACCGCGCCGCCGGCACCAGCTTCGCCAGGCGGGTCGCGAGCGGCGGTGGGCCGCTCCGCCTTCCTTCGATCACCGGGCCGATCACCGCCCGGTGCATCATCCGCTGGATCCCCTGCACGAGCACCGTCGGCAGCCACCGGCGGCGGTGCACCCGCGCGAGGTCCCGCCTGCTCACCCGCCCCCGCCGCAACGGGCCCGCCAGCAGCCGTGCCGTCGCCACCGCGTCCTGCACCGCCAGGTTGATGCCGACCCCACCGATGGGTGACATCGCGTGCGCGGCGTCGCCGATGCACAGGACTCCGTCGGCGTGCCAGCGGCGCAGCAGGTTCAGCCGCACGTCCAGGTGCTTCACGTCGTCCATCGACTCGAGCTTCTCCACGCGGTCCGCCAGCTCCGGCAGCACCTCGGCGACCCTCGCGCGGAACCCGTCCAGGCCCTCCGCGCGCAACTGCGCGTCGAGCCCCTTGCGCGCCACGTACGCGATCTGGAAGTACCCCTCCCGCGGGATCGTGACCGCGAACTGCGCGTTCCGCATGCCGGGCGTGAGCGTCTGCCGTTCATCGCCCTCGCGGGGCAGCCGGAACCACCAGACGTCGATCGGCACCGGGTATTCGTGCGGCCTCAGCCCGGCGAGGCGGCGCACCGTGGACCACCGCCCGTCACACCCGATCGTGAGCTCCGCGGCGATCTCCCCGGTCCGCCCGTCGGCCGTCCGGTAACGCACGCCCGTCACGCGGCCCCCCTCGCGCAGCAGGTCCACCACCTCGGTGTCCATCCGCAGGTGGAAGTGCTCCTCCTCGCGGCCCGCGTCCGCCAGCAGGTCCAGCAGGTCCCACTGCGGCACCATCGCCACGTCCGGGTGCGGCACCCGCAGCTTCCGGAAGTCGGCGATCACCAGGTCGGGCCCCTCCCCGCTGGGCACCACGACCTCGTGCAGCCTGCTCTGCGGCAGCGCCGCGAACCGCTCGCCGAGGCCCAGTTCGTCCAGCAGCGTCTGCGTGGACGGGTGCACGGTGTCGCCGCGGAAGTCACGCAGGAAATCGGCGTGCTTCTCCAGCACCGTGACGTCGACCCCGGCCCTCGCCAGCAACAGCCCCAGCACCATCCCCGCGGGCCCGCCGCCCGCCACGAGGCACGTCGTCCGCTCGGTCATCGCCGCCTCCTGTTTTTCATCGTCTGTTGAATAAAACCAGGATGGCCTCGGGGAAGGCGTTCGTCAAGCGGGATACGCTGGTCGGGCTATGACTGAGACCGCGGTACGCGCACGCTTCTGCCCCTCGCCGACCGGCACCCCGCACGTCGGGCTGATCCGCACGGCGCTGTTCAACTGGGCCTTCGCCCGCCACCACGGCGGCACGCTGGTGTTCCGGATCGAGGACACCGACGCCGCCCGCGACAGCGAGGAGTCCTACCAGCAGCTGCTGGAAGCGTTGCGCTGGCTGGGCATCGACTGGGACGAGGGCCCCGACGCAGGCGGCGAATACGGTCCGTACCGGCAGAGCCTGCGCCGCGACATCTACGCCGACGTCGCGAAGCGCCTGCTCGACGCCGGTGAGCTGTATGAGGCGTACTCGACCAACGAGGAGGTCGAGGCCCGGCGCAAGGCCGCGGGCCAGGACCCCAAGCTGGGCTACGACAACTTCGACCGCGACCTCACCGAGGAGCAGCGCGAGGCGTTCCGCGCCGAGGGCCGCAAGCCGGTGCTGCGCCTGCGGATGCCGGACAAGGACCTGGGCTGGGACGACCTCGTCCGCGGCCCGATCACCTTCCCCGCCGGCAGCGTGCCGGACCCGGTCCTGGTGCGCGCGAACGGTGATCCGCTGTACACGCTGACGAACCCGGTCGACGACGCGCTCATGCGGATCACGCACGTGCTGCGGGGCGAGGACCTGCTGCCGTCCACGCCGCGGCAGCTCGCGCTGTACGACGCGTTGCGCCGCATCGGCGTCACCGACTTCACCCCCGAGTTCGGCCACCTGCCGTACGTGATGGGGGAGGGCAACAAGAAACTGTCCAAACGCGACCCGCAGTCGAACCTGTTCAACTACCGCGACCGCGGGTTCATCCCCGAGGGGCTGCTGAACTACCTGGCGCTGCTGGGCTGGTCCATCGCGGACGACCGGGACGTCTTCAGCGTGCAGGAGCTCGTCGAGGCGTTCGACATCGCCAAGGTCAGCGCGAACCCCGCCCGGTTCGACGCGAAGAAGGCCGAGGCGATCAACGGGACGCACCTGCGCGCGCTGCCCGCCGAGGACTTCGTGCAGCGGGTCGTGCCCTACCTCGTCAGCGCGGGCGTGCTGCCCGCGGAGCCGGGCGAGGAGCAGCTGGCGAAGCTGCGCACGATCGCGCCGCTGGTGCAGGAGCGCGTGACCGTGCTGGGTGACGCGGCGCCGCTGGTGCGCTTCCTGTTCGTGCCGGACGAGGAGTTCGCGCCCGAGGAGGACGCCGCGACGAAGGCGCTCGGCCCGGACGCCGAGCCGGTGCTGCGTGCCTCGATCGAGGCACTCGAAGGGCTCGGGGAGTGGCGGGCGCCCGCGATCGAGCAGGCGCTCAAGGACGCGCTCGTCGAGGGCCTGGGTCTCAAGCCCCGCAAGGCTTTCGCGCCCGTCCGCGTGGCGGTCACCGGGCGCACGGTGTCGCCGCCGCTGTACGAGTCAATGGAACTGCTTGGCCGGTCAACATCACTCGCCCGGCTGATGCGCGCGGTGCCGGGCAACTGAGAGTAGAGGGTCACGATCGCGAATCGACGAAAGTAATCACCTTGTCGGTCGAATCGCGAACGCGCTCAGTCCCCTAGCCTCGCTGGGTGGATTTCGCGCGCCCCCGTTCCTCCGCTCCTGTCTTCACCCTCGGTACCCCGGCCGATCCGTGGACTCCGCCCAGTCTGCGGCTGGTGTGCCTCGACATCGACGACACGCTGATCGACTTCAGCGCGGCGGGCCGCCGGGCGCTCGCCGCGCTGCTCGGTCGTGCCGACATGTGGCCGCTGTGGGAGCGGATCACCGACCGGCACGTCGCGCTGGTCGTCGCGGGGGACCTCGACTACGCGTCGATGCACTTCCGGCGCACGCAGTGCTTCCTGGGGGAGCTGGGGGTAGTGGTCGACGGGGACGACGTCGCCCGGTTCGAGGTGCGGCGCAAGGACCTGCTGCGCCGGTCGATGTGCCTGTTCGACGACGCGCTGCCGTGCCTCGACTGGCTGCGGGCCGCGGGCGTGCGCCTGGCGGCCGTGACGAACGCCTCAGGGGCCCACCAGCGGGCGAAACTGGCGGATCTGGGCCTGGCCCGGTTCTTCGACCACGTCGCCATCGCGGGCGAAGTGGGGGTTGCCAAGCCCGATCCTGTGATGTTCCACTCGGTGTGCGAGCGCCTGGGGTGCGCGCCCGGTGAGGCCGCTCACGTGGGGGACAAACTGCAGACGGACGCCGTCGGCGCGCGCGACGCGGGGCTGACGGGCGTGTGGCTCGACCGGCACGACACCGCCGCCGAGGTGCCGGAGGGCGTGCACGTCATCCCCGGGCTGGACGAGCTGCCGCAGCTGCTGGTCAGCGAGTTCGCGAGGGTCGGCGTGCCCGTCCAGCGCTGAGGTGCGGGGCCCCGGTGATGAGGGCGTTCCGGGCGTGGTCTAGTATTTCTTCCCGGCGGTGCTGATCCGGATCGCGACCGGAGAGGCAAAACCGTTGGGGTATGGTGTAATTGGCAGCACGACTGATTCTGGTTCAGTTAGTCTAGGTTCGAGTCCTGGTACCCCAGCTGCGAAGCGGAAAACAGCCTCTGGTAAGTTTCCTCTCGCAAGCAAGAGCAAGCCCCCGTCGTCTAGCGGCCTAGGACGCCGGCCTCTCACGCCGGTAGCGTGGGTTCGAATCCCATCGGGGGTACGTTCAAAGAGCGCCGACTCGATCGAGTCGGCGCTCTTTTGTTTTGTCGGAGGTCCGGGCGGGGTCGAGCTGGGCTCGGGTTTTCCAGGCGTTGGTCTTCGGTGTGCCGAGTTCGCCGACGTCTGCTTCACGGATACCGCAGCGCGTGGAGCGCTTGGCCCAGATCAACGCTTCGGCGCTTCCCAACCCGCGGTCGGCTGTGGTCGGTCGGGGGTGAAACCGAACGTGCGGGCGGGAGAGCAGTCACGGTGGTCGGTGGGTCGCCGCCGTGGGCGGAGCGGGCACGACGACGCCCAACAACATGACGAACGCCCCCGCCAGATCGATCCACGGACCCAGGCCGATGCTGGCGAGCTCTCCCGTGCCCGTCAGCGCCTTGAGCAAGCCGACCGAGAGCAGTCCGCCGATCGCGCCCGCGCTGGCCAGGAGGATGACGGCCGTGCCGCGGGCGGCGAGGCCTTCCCGCAACACCAGGGCCGCGATGAGCGACGTGAGGCCGCAGACGACGAGGGCGGCGGGGACCAACACCAGCGGGACCGAGCCGCCCGATCCCAGCTGTGCGGCGTCGAGGAGGTTCACGTTGCCGACGAGCACGACGTGGAGCCATGGCACCAACGGTGAGATCCCGATGAGCAGCCCGCCCAGCCCGAGGCCGATGCCTGGAGTGAACCGGCGCACCACCGCCAGGGCCGCGGGTGCGGTTTCCGGATCGCGCGGTGAGCCGGGTCAGGGGTGGGCCCAGCGGGGGTCCTGATGTGTTCCTCCCCGGGTTGCGTCCTGCCGCGCTCCGCTTGCCGCTCGTTCAGCGGCTCACGCGGCGTGCGACGAGGAGCCCGCTGATGAGCAGGACCGCCGCGGCGATGATCCACACCCAGACCGGCACCGTGCCGTCGGTGGTTGCGGTGGTGGCGGCGGCAACGGTCGGCGTGGCCGCGGCGGGCGTCGTGGGGGTACCCGTGCCCGCGGTGGTGAGGGTGAAGGCGAAGGCGTCGGAAACGGGGTGCCCGTCCTCGGAGACGATGTGGTAGTTGACGGTGTAGACGCCCGCGGGACCGAGGTTCCGCAGTCCTACTGAGACAGTCGCGCCACTGACGGTCGTCGGTCCGGTGTCCCAGCGCGAGCTGCCGTCCGGGCCGGTGACGCTGATTTCGTTGGGGCCGTTGTCGACCGGCTCGTTGAACACCAGCCGCACTTGGGCCGGCGCCGCGGCGATCGAGGCCCCTTTCGCGGGGTCGCTGGAGACCAGGACGTTGTGGGCCTGCGCGATCGGTGCCGCGCCCACGACCAGGGCCGCCGCCGCTCCGGCGACCGCAAGCGCTTTCAGGCTGCGCATTCTCGGTACTTCCTTTTCCAACGGGGAGCAAGTCGCCGGAAGGCTAGCGACGCGCGACGAAAGTTGAACACCTTCCGTCGTTAAGGCGCGGTAACCAGAAGTTCACCGCGTGGGCCACCGGGGCGGCGACAGGCGTTGTCCGCGCTCAGTTCCGGCTGTCCGTCCACCTGGACTGTCCTATTTGGGATGTCTAAATGGACGCTTCTCACCAAGGCGGCCGCGCACGCCGGGAGGTCATTTACCTCAGCTTCACAACGGGGTCATTGCCTGAAACGCCGCCGGTGATGTGATGCCGCATCGAACGGCCCGGACGGGCGTGTCGTCGCAAGCGGACGGATATCGCGAAGGAGTGTCAGGTGGCGGCAGTGAATTCGCTGCGCAGAGAGCAGGTCGTCGCGGCCTTGCTGGTGACGGGCGTGGTGGTGGTCGTCGGTTATGCCTCCGGGCTCGGCCTGCACACCACGACGACGGCGACCGCGCCCGCCCAGGCGGGGACGGCCCAGCCCGGCGCTGATGCCGCGATGCCGCCCGCGGCCGCGGGCCTGCCCCAGGCGGTGGCGCCGCCGGGGATGACGATGCCCGACAACGTCCTGCCCGCCGCCGGGGCGGTGTCACCGGTGCTCGACCAGCCGGTTCCCGCTGGCCCGGCGCCCGACGGCTCGATGCCCTCCTCCCCGGTGCAGGTGCCCGTGGCGCCTGCACCGCCGGGACAACCGACCCCGCCCAGCCAGCCCGGGGCACCCGGGTCGCCCGGCACGCCTCCCGCGGCTCCCGCCGTCTGCCTGCCCGGTGCTGCCCAGACCGTTGTCGACAACGCGAACACGGTGGTGAGCGGGCTGCCGGTGGTGAGCAGCCTGACCGGCGCGCTCGGGCTGACGCAGAGCCCGGACGGGACGAGCCCGGGCGCCCTCAACACGTTGCTGTACACCGTGACCGGGTACTGCGACCCGGCAGGCACCGCGGCGGGCGACCCGGTGTCGGCGCTGACCGGTGCGCTTCCCGGGCTCCCGTCGGTGCTGCCGGCCGCGACGGGTGGGTGACCAGTGGATCTGAGTCCTGTCAAGGTCTGCTACATCGCGGCGCGAGCGGTCGACTACCTCGGGATGACGCTGTTCCTCGGTGGACTCCTGTTCCTGGCGGTGCTCTGGCCCGGCGGCGCCGACCAGCGGCCGGCCCGCCGGATCGTGGTGACCGGCTGGGTGCTCGGCGTGCTGGGCACCGTGACCGCGATCGGCTTCGAGGGTGCGTGGATCTCGCAACGCGGTCCGGGCGCGGTGTTCGACTGGCAGATCGTCTCGCAGGTCCTGGACGTCCACTTCGGACAGATCTGGGTGGCCAGGGTCCTGCTGTGGCTGCTGGGCGGGGTCGTGCTGGCGCAGCTGCTGCAGCGGGGGAGGGTCGCCGCCGGTGCCCTCGCCTGGCGCACCGGGTTCGCGGCGGTCGCGTTCGGGCTGCTGCGGACCACCGGGATGACCGGGCACGCCGCGGAGACCGCGCGTCCCCTGCTGGCGCAGGTGGCGGACTTCGCGCACGTCCTGGGGGTCTGCGCGTGGCTGGGCGGGCTGGTGATGCTGCTGCTGGGTGTGCTGGTCCGGCGCAGGCCCGACGAGCTCGCCGCGGTGGTGCCGCGGTATTCCGTGCTGGCCATGGGATCGGTGCTGGTGATCGTGTGCGCCGGGGTGGTGCTGGCGTGGCAGACGCTGGGGTCGCTGGGCAAGCTCGTGAGCACCGGTTACGGGCGCACGTTGCTGTTCAAGATCGTGGTGCTCGCCGGGATCCTCCTGGTCGCGCAGGGCAGCCGCCGCTGGGTCAACCGGCGGCTGGACTTCGCCGTGGTGCTGCGCGGCGACTCCGCGACCGTGCGCCCGTTCGTCTACTCCGTGGCCGTCGAGACGGTCCTCGTGATCGCGGTCGTCGTCGCGGCCGCTCTGCTCGTCACGGCCAGCCCCGGCCGTTGACCCTTCTGTGAAAGGAGCTTCTGGATGGACACGTCCCAACCCGGACCGGCGAGGGTGCCGGACCCGCCCGCGGTGGTCCGGCGGTCCCGGCTGCTGGTGGGCCTCGCCGTCCTCGGGGCGGCGGGCGCCACGGCCGCACTCGTGCAGCTGAACGGCACCACGAGCACGACCGCAGCCCCACCGGCCGCTGCACCATCCACTGTGGACGTCGCTGACGCGGCGTCGCAGAGCCTTCTCGCGCTGCCGCAGGCCGACCAGCTCACGCAGGCCGCCGGTCAGCTCGCACAGCCCGCGGCACCGGTGCAGGCGGCGGTGGCCGCGGCACCGGTGCCTGCCGCCGCCCCGGCTCCGGCACAGCCGCAGGCCGCCCACGGCGAGATGGCCCCCGCGACGTCCGCCTCAGCGTGCGTGGCCAAGGAAGCGCTGCAGCCGATCCTCGACCACGTCAAGGCGGCGCACCTGGAAACCTCGCCCGGGCAACAGGTTTCCGACGCGCTGAACCTCGACCAGTACGTCAAGACCCACACGGTCTGGTTGGAGAACGTGCTCTCGCCCGTCATGAACGGCTCGGCCGACAAGACCGTGACCGACACGCTCGCCCCGATCTGGGCCCACGTCCAGTCCGCGCACCTGGAGACCTCACCCGCGCAGCAGGTTTCCGACGCGCTGAACCTCGACCAGTACGTCAAGACCCACACGGTCTGGCTGGAGCAGGTGCTGACCCCGTTGCTCACCCAGGCGAGCTGCTGACCCGCTCCGGAAAGGACGAACACACCCATGGACACCCCAACCGAAACCCCGGCCGCGACGCCGCCACACCGGCCCCGCAGGCCGGGCTGGCTGATCGGCGTCGCCGTGGTGGCGCTGGCAGGTCTGCTGTTCAGCGTCGTCAGCCTGCGCTCGCACCAGGACTCCACGCCGGCGGCCCTGCCCGCCGAGATCACCGGTAACCCGGTCGGCGTCGCGCTCTACGAGAGCATGTAGCAGGCGGAGACCCCGACCGCGAAGACCGTCTCGGTGGAAATCAAGAACTACGCCTACTCGCCGGCTTCGCTGACCGTGGCGGTCGGCGACACCGTGACCTGGACCAACGAGGACGTCGCCCCGCACACGGTGACCGTCTCCAACGGGCCGGTGAAGTTCAACTCGCCGAACCTGCAGCAGGGCCAGAGCTTCACCTACACCTTCACGCAGGAGGGCACCTACGACTACTACTGCGCGGTGCACCCGGACATGAAGGCCACGGTGACGGTCACCGGAGCGGCGACCACGCCGCCGTCCACCTCGCAGTCGCCGACCGCCGCGCCGACCACGTCGATGTCGATGCCCTCGTCCCCGAGCAGCCCGGCGTCCTCGTCGACGCCCTCGATGTCGATGCCGTCGACGAGCAGCGGCAGCGCGAGCGGCTGCGTCTCGAAGGGGGTGCTGCAGCCGATCCTGGACCACGTCAAGGCCGCGCACCTGGAGGAGTCCCCCGGCCAGCAGGTCGCGGACCTGCTGAACCTCGACCAGTACATCAAGACCCACACGGTGTGGCTGGAACAGGTCCTGTCCCCGGTGTTCAACGGTTCGGCCGACAAGGTGGTCACCGACACGCTGGCGCCGATCTGGGCGCACATCCAGTCGGCGCACCTGGAAACCTCGCTGAGCCAGCAGGTGACCGACGCGCTGAACCTCGACCAGTACATCAAGACCCACACCGTCTGGCTGGAACAGGTCCTCACCCCGCTGGCGAACCAGCTGACCTGCTGACACCGCCGCGGTGGCCCGGCCGGACCGGCCGGGCCACCGCACCCCACCGTGCCCGCTCGACCCGCCGAGGAGAACTCCGTGTCCGGCGACCCGCATCCCACCGTCGAACTCCCGGCCGCGACCACCGCCTTCGCGCCGGTCGAGGACCTGCCGCTGCCCGGCCGCTACGAGCTCGACCCGGACCGGTTCGTGCTCGAAACCACGGCCCGGCTGCTGCGTTGTCCCGTCCTGCGCGGGCGGTTCGCCGCCACCGCCGGCCATCTGGTCCTCGACCCCGACCAGCCGGAGCTCGCACTCGAGCTGGACACCCGTTCCCTGCGCACCCGGGTGCCCGGGCTCGCGCGGCTACTGACCGACGAAGGAGGACTGTGCGCGAGCACCTTTCCCGCCATCCGGTTCACCAGCACCAGGATGGGGGTGACCTCCACCCGGTTCCTGGACCTCGCCGGACGACTCGAAGTCCTCGGCGTCACCCGCGAGCTGCGGCTGACCGGTCGACTGGCCTATGTGGACGAGAACTCCGTGGTGCTGTGGGTGAAGGGCGTTCTCCCGCCCCCGCGGCGGCCGCTGAAGCGCGGGTCCCCGCCCGCGCGGGTGATCGCCCGGCGTCCGCTGCACCTCGAACTCGCCGCGGAGTTCGCGCGATGAGGCTGGTGCTCGTGGCGTGCCTGCTGGCGATCGGGGTACCGCTGGCCCTCGCGCCGGCGGCCGACGCGGCGGCGCAGGCGGTCATGATGCAGAACTACGCCTTCTCGCCCGCCACGCTGACCGTGCACGTCGGTGACAGCGTGACGTGGACCAACCACGACCAGGCGCCGCACGACGTCACCACCACCAGCGCGCCGGTCGCGATCAAGAGCCCGATGCTCAGCACGGGGCAGAGCTTCACCTACACCTTCACCACCGCCGGGACCTACTCGTACTACTGCTCGATCCACCCCGACATGCGCGCGCAGGTGATCGTGCAGCCCGCGGCCGCCGCGGCACCGGTCGTGTCCCCGGCACCGAGAACGACGGCCCACCCGCAGGCCGGCGCCTCGCGCGCCCCGGCCCCGTCGCGGGCGCAGGCGTCCCCGCAGCAGGGACAGGCGCCCGTCGCGCAGCAGCCGGTACCGTCCACATCGGACAGTGCGGGCCCGGCGGCAGGGCAGGCACCGGCGACGGGACAGGCACCGGCGACCGCGCAACCGGTCGTCGCCGCCGGTACCGCACCGGCCACGTCGACCACGGTCCTGGACCCGATGCTGCTCGTCGCCGGAGTCGCCGCCGGTGTCGTCGTGTTGTGCCTGCTGCTGCTCGGGTCCCGCCGGGAGACCTGAGCGGTCCAATAGCCCTGTTTCACTGCGTCGACCGGTGGTGCTCTTGGAGCCGTTGCTGTCCGTCAGTAAGAAACCTGGCCGCATCGACAAACTCACCGGCCGCGTGGGCCGTGCCGTCGCTCAGCAGCTCGTTGACGCGCTCGACGTCGTACCCGAGGCCGGCCAGGACCGCCTCCGTGTCGGCGCCGCGCGGACGCGGGGCCGTGCGCACGGTGCCGGGTGTGCCGCGCAGCTTGATCGGGATGCCGGTGCCGACGTAGTCGCCGACCGCGACGACCATCTCCTGGCTGCGCACGTGGGCGTCCTCCAGCGCCTCGCCGACACTGTGGATCGGCGTCGCCGGGACGCCGCGCGCGAGCAGGTCGCGGGTCAGCCCGGCGCGCTTCCACGTCGCGATCGCGGGGCGGAGGTGCTCCTCCATCGCGGCGCGGTGGGCCAGGCGCGCCCCGTTGGAGGCGAAACGCGGATCGTCAGCGAGGCCCGGGATGCCGAGCACTTCCACCAGCTTGCGGAACTGGCCGTCGTTGCCGCAGCCGATGAACATCAGCCCGTCCGCCGCGGCGAAGCTGTCGTACGGCGCGATCGTCGGGTGGGCCGAACCGGTCCGCTGACCCTCGACACCGCCCATGAGGTACGACGGCGAGTGCGGGTGGAGCAGTGAGACGGCCGTGTTGACCAGGTTGCAGTCGACGACCTGCCCCTGGCCCGTGCGCTGCCGCGCCTGCAGGGCGAGCAGGACGCCGGTGCAGGCGTAGATGCCGGTGACCATGTCCGCGATCGGCACGCCGACCCGGAGCGGCTCGCCGTCGGGTTCGCCGTTGATGCTCATCAGGCCGCTGTAGGCCTGCGCCACCGCGTCGTAGCCCGGCATGCCGCCCATCGGGCCGTCGGCGCCGAAACCCGTGATGTGGCACAGGATCAGCCGCGGCCACGTCGCGCGGACGACCTCGTCGCCGAAGCCCCAGCGGGCGAGCGTGCCGGCCTTGAAGTTCTCGACGACGACGTCGGCCTCGGCGAACAGGTCGCGGAGGACCGCCTGGCCCGCCTCGGTACGGAGGTCGAGGCAGATGTTCGCCTTGTTGCGGTTGATGCCGGTGAAGTAGGCGCTCGTGTCCGGCCCCACGAACGGCGGGCCCCACGTCCGGGTCTCGTCGCCCGTTGGCGACTCGACCTTGATCACCTCGGCGCCGTGGTCGGCGAGCATCTGCGCGCAGAGCGGCCCGGCCAGGACCCGCGACAGGTCGACGACCTTGAGGCCGGACAGAGCGGGCGCGTCCGCGGCGTACGTCCCGGTGCTCATCTCAGTAGCTCTTCGGGAGGCCGAGGACGTGGGTGGAGATGTAGTTGAGGACCATCTCCTGGCTGACCGGGGCGAGGCGCAGGATGCGCGACTCCCGGAAGTAGCGCTCGACGTGGTACTCGTGCGCGTAGCCCATGCCGCCGTGCGTCTGGACCGCCTGGTCGGCGGCCTTGAAACCCGCGTCGGCGCAGAGGAACTTCGCCATGTTCGCCTCGCGGCCGCAGGGGAGGCCCTGGTCGTAGGCCCAGGCTGCCTGGCGGGCGACGAGCTCGGCGGCGTCGAGCCGCATCGCGCACTCGGCGAGGGGGAACGCGATGCCCTGGTTCTGCCCGATCGGCCGGTCGAAGACGACCCGCTCCTGCGCGTACTTCACGGCCCGGCGCAATGACGCGCGACCGATGCCGAGCGCCTCGTGTGCGAGCAGGATCCGCTCGGGGTTGAGCCCGTCGAGGAGGTAGCGGAAGCCCTTGCCCTCCTCGCCGATGCGGGCCGACTCCGGCACGAAGACGTCGTCGAAGGCGATCTCGTACGACGGCACGGCGTTGCGGCCGAGCTTCGGGATCGGGTTCATCGTGATGCCGGGGGAGTCCATGTCGACGAGGAAGAGGCTCATGCCGTCGACCGGGCGCTCGTCGTCGCGGGGACTCGTGCGGGCGATGAGGACGGCCTTCTGCGAGTAGCCGGCCTTGGTGATCCACACCTTGCGGCCGCGCAGGTGGTAGCCGCCGTCGGCCTTGCGGGCGAAGGTCGAGATCCGCGTCGTGTCCGTGCCGGCATCGGGTTCGGTGACCGCGAAGCAGACGTGCAGGGAGCCGTCGACCGCTCCCGGCAGGATCTCCTCGCGCTGCTCCTCGCTGCCGTGCTTCACGATGGTGTTGAGGCCGAAGATCGTCAGGTGGATCGTGCTGCAGCCGTTCATGCCGGCGCCGGAGGCGGCCACCTCCTCGAGCAGCAGCGCCGCCTCCGTGATGCCGAGGCCGCCGCCCCCGTACTCCTCGGGGATGGCGATCCCGAGCCAGCCGCCCTCGGCGAGCGCGTTGTAGAAGTCCCACGGGAACTCGTGGTCCGCGTCGCAGCGCGCCCAGTAGTCGTCATCGAACTTCGCGGCCAGCGCCCGGACGCCCTCGCGCAGCGCCTGCTGGTCCTCAGTGAGCGTGAAATCCACGACGGCCTCCGGATATACGAACAGTCATACGATTATCTGAACACGAAAAAGGGGCCCGGGCAACCCCGGCGCAGGCCGTGGAAATCCCCGCGCAACGCTTGACGTGATGCCTGCCACGTGCTTCGGTGATGCGTAGATGCGCAACCGCGTTCGTATATCTGAAAGGTGGTGCCGTGGACGAAGTGGTCTCCCGGCCCGAGCTGACCGGTCCCGAGCGCCGTCGCGCCGCGGCCGCGATCATCGTGGGCTCGGCCCTCGAGTGGTACGACTTCTACCTTTACGCCTCGATGGCCGCCCTCGTCTTCGGCGGCGTCTTCTTCCCCGCGGGCAACGACTCGGCCGCCACGCTCGCCTCGTTCGCGACGTTCGCGGTCGGCTTCATCGCCCGCCCCTTCGGTGGCATCGTCTTCGGTGCGATCGGGGACCGCTTGGGCCGCAAGGCGACCCTGTCGATCACGTTCCTCGTGATGGGCCTGTCGTCCGGCTGCATCGGCCTGCTGCCTGGCTACGCCGCGATCGGCGTCGCCGCCCCGCTGCTGCTCGTCGTCCTCCGCCTGCTGCAGGGCCTCGGTGCGGGTGCCGAGTTCAGCAACGCGATCGCGCTGTCGTACGAGTACGCGGGATCCGGCAAGACCGGCCGCTTCGGCTCGTGGCCCGCGCTGGGCGTCAACATCGGCCTCTTCGTCTCGTCGCTGACGATCACCCTGCTGACCGCCATCGACGAGGACTTCCTCTACGGCTTCGGCTGGCGCATCCCGTTCCTGGTCGGCTTCGTCCTCGTCGCCGTCGGTTACGCCGTCCGCCGGCGGCTGCCCGAGACCCGCGCCTTCGAGGAGCTCGAGCACGCGACGCCGCGCGAGCGCCGCAAGCCGCTGCTCGAGCTGGTCCGCGGCAACTGGAAGGCGCTGCTCGTCGTCATGGTCATGACCATCGGCTACAACGGCGCCAGCTACGTCTTCAAGACCTTCTCCCTGAGCTATCTCAAGACGGATGTCGGCGCGCCCGCTTCCTACGGGACCTTCGGCATCACCGTGGCCAGTGTCGCCGCGATCATCGTGATCCCGGTCGTCGGCAGGCTCTGCGACCGCGTCGATTCCCGGCGAGTCCTGCTGGCGGCCGGTATCGGCGTCGTCGCCCTCGCATTCCCGTTCTTCTCGTTGCTGGACACCGGTAACAAGTGGGCGATCGGGGCCGCTCTCGTCCTCGCCACCGGTCTGGTCATCCCCGCCGCGCTGTCGGCGCAGGGTGACTTCCTCGCCCGGCAGTTCCCTGTGCACGTGCGGGCCTCGGGCCTCGGGACCGGTCGTGAGGTCGGCGGCGCCTTCGCGGGTGGCTTCGCTCCACTGTGGGCGGTCGCGCTGGTCGACGCCTCGCCGAGCCACTCCACGTTCGGCGTCTCGCTGCTGTTCGTCGGTGCCGGCGTCCTGCTGGTGGTCGGTGCGGTCTTCGACCGGTCGCGCCGGGCCCGCAAGGCCGCGGCCGCCGGGCGCCCGTCGTCGGTGGCCACCCGATGAGCGTTGCGCGGCAAGGGCGCCGGATCGAGCAGCGCGGCCTGTGGTTCGAAGAGTTCGAGGTGGGTGCCACCTACGTCCACGCTCCCGGGCGCACCGTGACCGAGGCCGACAACGTCCTCTTCACGACGCTCACGATGAACACCCAGCCGCTCCACCTCGACCAGGCGGCGAGCGAGCAGCTGCCGCCGTTCCACGACCGCCTCGTGAACTCCCTGTTCACGCTGTCGACCATGGTCGGTCTCTCGGTCAACCAGCTCACGCAGGGCACGATCGTGGCCAACCTGGGGTTCAGCGAGATCCGTTTCCCCGCGCCGGTGCGGCACGGCGACACGATCTACGCGGAGACCGTGGTCACCGGCAAGCGCCCGTCGGAGAGTTGTCCCGGTGAGGGTGTGGTGAGCCTGCGCCACCAGGCGGTCAACCAGCGCGGCGAGGTCGTCGCGCTCGCCGTCCGGCAGACCCTGGTGCGGATGCGGCCGGGCGGTGCGTCGTGAGCGGCGCTCCCGGCTGGCAGCCCGGCAGTGCGTGGCTCTTCTGCCCGGCCGACCGCCCCGAGCGCTACGCCAAGGCGCTGGCAGTCGCCGATGTCGTGATCCTCGACCTCGAGGACGCGGTCGCCCCTGACCGTCGTGCGGCGGCACGCGAAGCCCTCCGCGAGGCAGCCGGGTCCGGGCGGCTGGACCCGGAGCGCGTCGTGGTGCGCGTCAACGCGGCCGGCACCGCCGACCACGCTGCCGACCGCGAGCTGGTCACGACTTCCCTGCTGCCGGCGGGGATCCGGCGGGTCATGCTCGCCAAGACCGAGACGGCGGCCGCGGTCGCCGGGCTCGACGGGTGCGAGGTGGTGGCCCTGCTCGAGACCCCGCGAGGCATCCGGGACGCCGACGCGATCGCGCAGGCCGAGGGTGTCGTGGCGGTCATGTGGGGCGCCGACGACCTGGTCGCCGGCCTCGGTGGCTCGACGTCGCGCCGGGCGGCGGGCGGCTACCGCGACGTCGCGCGCCACGCGCGGTCGCGCGCGCTGATCGCGGCCAAGGCGGCGGGGAAGCTTGCCCTCGACGCCGTCTACCTGGACATCCCCGACGTCGACGGGCTCGCGGCCGAGGTCGAGGACGCCGTCGCCATCGGCTTCGATGGCAAGGTGGCGATCCACCCGTCCCAGGTCCCGGTGATCCGCGAGGGCTACCGGCCGACGGCCGAGCAGGTGGCGTGGGCCGAAAGCCTGCTGCGTGCGGCCGAGGCCGCCGGCTTCGGGGTCTTCACCCACGAAGGCCGGATGGTCGACGGCCCGGTCTTCGCCCAGGCCCAGCGCATCCTTTCGCGCGCTCGCGCCTGAGCGGCGTCCCGCGTTCAGACGCGCAGGGCGGTCGTGGCCGCTGCTTCCTTCACGGCCGCGGCGATCTCGTCGAGCCGGTCGCTCATCCGCGAGCTCGGGCCGGCGACCGAGATGACGCCCAGCACCTTTCCCCCGACGATGATCGGCGCCGCGGCCGCACTGACGTCCGGAAGCGTCTCGCCGCGGTTGAAGGCGACGCCGCTCTCCCGCACCTCGTCGAGCTCGGCCAGGGCCGCGGGGAGCTCCTCGGCGGTGACGATCTCCTTGAGGTACGCCTCCTGCCGACGACGCGACCAGTGCGAGAGGACGGCCTTGCCGGGGCTCGGCGGGTACAGCGGACGGCGCGTGCGCGCGGGGGGCGAGTAGCGGATCATCTGGCTCGACTCCGCGGAGTCGACGTACACAATGGACTCACCGACGGGAGTGGCGAGCGTGACGGTCTCGTTGAAGGTGTTGCGCAGGCTCTCGAGCGCCGGCCGGGCCGCGTCGACGAGGCTGGGCCGTTCGACGGTGAGGAGCTGGCCGAGGGCGGGGCCGAGGAGGTAACGGCTCTCCTCCTCGACCAGGTAGCCCGTGGCGACGAGGCCCTTGACGAGGCCGAAGACGGACGACTTCGGTGCGTCCAGTGACACGGCGAGGTCGTGCAGCCGGAGTCCGCCGGGTTGGGCCGCGGCGACAGCTTCGAGGATGTCGGTCACCCGCGAAACCGTGCGGTGTGCCTTGGCGCTCCGCTCTGCCATGTCTCTCCCGGAAATGCGCTGAGTTGTTCGTATGTACGAACCATACTGGGCCTGCGCCGTACGGCTCGTGGCACGTTCAGCGCGTCAGCCGGTGGTGGGCGCGCCGCCGTGCAAGGCCTGTGTCACCGAGGCCGGGACGGGCTTGTCGAGCATCTGGCAGATGGTCGCGTACTCGGCGGCGAAAGCCACGGCGACGTAGCGGTCCACCCCGTCGTTGCGCGTGGTGTCGGCCGGCTCGGCGTTGGTGTCGCTGATCGCGGTTCGGCGGCCGTCGGCGGTCGCCACGGCGGTGCTGTGGTGGCTCATGGTGTCGCCGCCATGACCCCAGACCGTTCCGCACGGCGAGTCGATCTTGATCAAGCCGAGGCCGTAGCTCCCCGGGATGCCGAACGACGCCGGAATCGGGACGGTCGTCTGCATCTGCTCGAGCTGCTTCCGCGAGAAGAGCTCGCCACGCAGCAGCGCCGACAGGAACCGGGACAGATCGGCCTGGGTGGAGATGATCGCTCCCGCGGCACCGGCCCAGCCGCCGAGCGGCCAGTCGGACACGTCGGTGTAGGCCGGGCTCGGGCCGGCGAACCTGACCTGGTAGCCGTGGGCGTAACCGGGGCCGGTGTGGGTGGCGCGGGGAGCGGCGTAGTACGTGTGCGTCAGGCCGAGCGGGCGGACGATGCGTTGCTCGACCAGCTCGGGCATGCTCTTGCCGGTGAGTTTCTGCAGGATCATGCCGACCAGCACGTAGTTCGTGTTGGAGTACGACCAGCTCGTGCCGGGTGCGAAGTCGGCCGCGTGCCTGAACGCGATGGCGAGCAGTTCCTGGTCGGTGTACACGTGCTGCGGGTTCTTCTCCGTGTTGGGGAAGAAGTCCGGGTCGCCGGTGTAGCTGAACAGGCCGCTGGTGTGGTTGAGCAGCATGCGGACGGTGATGTTCTCGCCGTTCGGCACGACCCCGGGCAGGTACTTCGAGACCGGCGCATCCAGGTCGAGCCGGCCCCTGTCCACCAGCTGCAGGGCGAGGGCCGACGTGAACATCTTCGTGTTGCTGCCGATCTCGAACTGGTCCCGGCCGGTCATCGGGCGCCCGGTCGCCCGGTCGGCGACACCGGCCGTCGTCACCGCGACGCGGCGGCCGTTGTCGATCCGGGCGGTGTATCCCGGAGCGCCCGCGCCCAGCACCTGCTCGGCGACGTCCTGCATCGGGCCGTTGTGCGTGCGGTCGGTCGCTGTCGGAGGCACCAGGGCGGGGGCGGCCACGGCGCTGACCGCAGCCGGGCCGGCCAGCGCTGTCGAGGTCGCGACCACCAGCGCGGTCACCCGCAAGCGGCGACGCTTCTTTTTGGCGATGGTCGCTGTTTCGTGGGAGTTTTTCGTCATGTCTGCGATGCTGGCGGACCATCGCGCCCGAGTCGCGCCCGCTGACCACCCTTTCGCAAGGTGGGTCCGCACCACCGCGCGTGGTGGACCTAGGTACACCACGTCGCGGTGGCGCAGGCTCACACGTCCAGGGACTCGCCGACGGGCACCAGGGTCAGCGGCACGCTGCCCAGCATGTCCGGGCCGAGGAACCTCGCCATCGACTGCTGGCCCACCGGGCTGAGCATGATCTCGTGGATCTGGACCAGGCGAGCCGGCTTGACCGCCCGCACCCAGTCGACCGCGTCCCCGACCTTCGTCCAGGGGCCGCTGGTCGGCACGAGCAGGGTCGGCACCGGGACCCGCGGCACGTGGTAGGCGTCGCCGGGGTGGTACACCGAGCCGCCGATCAGGTAACCCACGTTGGCCACCTGCGGGAGGTCGGGGTGGATCAGCGCGTGCACCTCACCGTGCACGGAGACTTCCAGGCCGTTCGCGGTGAACCGGTCACCGTGCCGGACCGCGGTGACCTGGTCCGGGTACTGCTCGCGCCAGCGGCCGACCGCCGCTTCCGGGCCCCAGACGGCGAGGTCGGACCGCGTGCTCAGCGCCGCTTCGAGCGCCTCGGCGTCGACGTGGTCGAAGTGCTCGTGGGTGATCAACACAGCGGTCGCCCGCGCGATCAGTTCGGCCGCGTTCGGGGTGAACGTGCCGGGGTCGATGAGCACGCCGCCGCCGGGCTCGGCGAGTTCGACGCAGGCGTGGGCGTGTTTGGTGATCTTCATGGGGTCAACTATACAGGACGCTCTGTACAGATCGACCTGTATATCCTCACCAGTCGCCGGTGACGAAAGGGCCCTCGGTGCCACCACTGCGCTCGTCGAGCGCGGCGGTGAGGCGCTCCAGAACGGCCAACCCGTTCGTGAGCGCCTCGACGTCTTCCTTGCTCAGGGATTCGGAGATGGCGCGGGCGAGAACCGCTTCGCGCTGCTCCGCGTCGCGGGCCAGGGCCTCGCGGCCCGCCTCGGTGAGGCTGTTGAGCTTCTTGCGCCGGTCGTCCGGGTGCGGGCCGGTCTCGACCAGGCCGGACTCCACCAGGTCGGCGACCGTCGTCGACATCGTCTGGTGCCGGACCTTCCGCAGCGCCGCGAGGTCGGCGGTCGTCATCGGACCGTGCCGGTGCAACAGGTCGAGCACCCCGGCCATGACCGGCGACATCCGGTCCGCCGACCGGGCCGAACGGACGAAGCCGCCCACCGACGCGCGCAGCCGGCGGGCGAGCTTGGCGGACACCTTCACGCTAGGGCGCCGGGCAGGGGGGACATCGGCCATGGCAGCCATCATGGCAGAGCGCGGAACCGGCCGGGCGTCAGACCACAGTGGACGTTCTGCGGCAGGATTCCCGCTCCACCAGCGAAACCGGCACCACGGTGCGGCGCCGGAAGCGTTTGCCGGGGTTGGCGAGGCGGTCGAACAAGCGCTCGGCGGCCAGCGTGCCGAGGGTGCCCGGGTCCTGGTCGATGACCGTGACGGCGGGCTCGAGCAGGTCCGCCATCGGGAAGTCGCCGAACGACAGCAGCGCCAGGCCGGTCTCCCGCACCGCGGGGACCAGCGCCATGCTGGCCCTGTCGTTCGAGGAGAACACCGCCGTCGGAGGTTCGTCGAGGGCTCGCAACGCCGCCACCGCCTCGGCGGCCGACGGGCGGTCCCAGACGTCCAGGACGACGAGATCGTCGTCCCTGCCGATGCCGTGCCGTTCGAGGGCGGCGTGGTAGCCCTCCAGCCGGTGCACCGTCGGTTTCGTGAGCGCGTCACCGACGAAGGCGATCCGCCGGTGCCCGTGCCCGAGCAGGTGCTCGGTCGCGACGAGCGCCCCGCCGTGGTCGTCCTGCGTGAAGGAGTCGGCCGTGATCTTCGCCGGTGCCCGGTCGACGAAGACGATGGGCGTCCGGTCTGACCAGGGGCGCAGGTAGGACTGCTCGGTCGTCACCGGCGCGAGGATCAGGCCGCTGAGCGACCGGCCGAGGGTAGCCGTCACGATCTGCGGTTCACGGTCCGCGTCGTCGCCGGTGCTCGTCACGCTGACCGCCATGCCGTGCGCCTCGGCGACGGCGCCGACGGCCTTGGCGATGGCCGCGAAGTAGGGATCGACCAGGTCCGGTACGACCAGGCCGATGATCGGCACGCGGCCCGCGCGGAAGGTCGTCGCCAGCGTGTTGGGGGTGTAGTTGAGCTCGCGAAGGGCGGCCTCGACGCGTGCGCGGGTCTCCGGCAGGACGTGCGGGTCGTCGTTGAACACGCGGGAGACCGTTTTGAGGCTGACCCGCGCCAACTCGGCGACTTCCCGCATGGTGGCCACCGCTCGTCTCCTTCCCGCCCGTCATGACACCGGTGTCGTGGTTCGAGGATAGCTCGCCTTGACACCGGTGTCATGACGGTCTCTACTGGATCGCGTCCCCTTGAACGGTGTCGACGACGAAGGAGAACCGATCATGACCAGCCCTGCCCCTGCCGCTGTCGAGCAGCCGGTTCTCGACGACCTGCGCGCACGCCTGCGGGCCTACCGCCGGGTGGCCCTGCCGCCCGGCTTCGGCTGGGAGCGCGGAGTGGACCCGGACTACCTGTCCGGACTCATCGAGTACTGGGCCGAGGGCTACGACTGGCGGGAGCACGAAGCGCGGATCCGGGAGCTGCCGTGGGTGCTCACGGGCACCGGTGGCACGCCCGTCCGCGCCGTCCACCTGCGCGCCGAGGACCCCGGAGCGACGGCGGTCCTGCTGCTGCACGGCTGGCCCGACTCGGTCCTGCGGTTCGAGAAGGTCCTGCCGCTGCTGTCCGACCTGCACCTGGTCGTCCCGGCGCTGCCCGGTTTCCCGTTCGCCGCACCGGTTCCCGGGCGGGGCCTGTCGGCGACCGCGATGGCGGAAGCGATCGCCGCGGCCATGGCCGAGCTGGGGTACCACCGCTACGTCATCTCGGCCGGGGACGTCGGGTGCGATGTGGCCGAAGCACTCGCCGCCGCGTATCCCGAGCGGGTCGCCGCCCTGCACCTGACCGACGTGTCGCAGTACCACTTCCTGGTCGACCCGCCGCAGGACCTGTCCGACGCCGAGCGCGCCTACGTCCGGTACGGGCACCACTGGCAGGCGACCGAAGGCGGCTACATGCACGAGCAGTCGACCAAACCGCACACGCTGGCCGTCGGCCTCGGCGACTCACCGGCGGGCACGGCCGCGTGGATCCTGGAGAAACTGCGCACCTGGACCGACTGCGGCGGCGACGTGGAAACCGTTTTCACGCGCGACGAACTGCTCACCTGGGTCACCGCCTACTGGGTCAGCGGCGCCATCGGTACCTCCTTCAGCCCGTACGTGGAGAGCGCGCCGGAGCTGGGTGGGCGGATCGCCGCGCCCGCGGCCTTCACGATCTTCCCGAAGGACCTCGTCAACGCCCCGCGCGAGTTCGCCGCCCGCTTCTTCGACGTGCGTTCCTGGGTCGAACACCCCCACGGCGGGCACTTCGCGGCCTGGGAACGGCCGGCGGACTACGTCGCGGGTGTGCGCACGGCGGTGGACCTGACGTGATCCCCGTCTGCCCGGTCGGCCAGGCGCGGCGCGTTCCGGCGGTGGCAATATGGGGGCCGTGAAGGCAGCGATCTACCGGAAAACGGGGCAGGCACAGGATGTTCTCGAGGTCGTCGAGCTGCCGGTGCCCGAGCCCAAGGCAGGGGAGGTCCGCGTCGCGATCTCGGCCTCCGGCGTGAACCCGACGGACTGGAAGGCCCGCGCCGGGCTCACCAGCGGCGATCCGGACGGCTTCCAGGTGCCGCACCACGACGGGGCCGGCCGGGTGGACGCCATCGGCCCGGGCGTGACGGGCCTCGCGGTCGGGCAGCGCGTGTGGCTGTACCTCGCGGCGGCGGAGAACCGGTACGGGACGGCCGCGGAGTTCGCGGTGGTGCCGGCGGAGAAGGTCGTTCCGTTGCCGGACAACGCTTCCGACCAGCTGGGCGCCTGCCTGGGAGTTCCGGCGCTGACGGCGGCGTACTGCCTCGGCGGTGATCCCGATGCGGTCCGCGGGCGCACGGTCCTCGTGGCCGGTGGTGCGGGAGCGGTGGGGCACTTCGCGATCGAGTTCGCCAAGCACGCGGGCGCCACGGTGGTGGCCACGGTCAGCTCGGAGGAGAAGGGCGAACTCGCCCGTGCCGCCGGTGCCGACCTCGTGGTCAACTACCGCGAAGAGGATGTCGCGGACAAGATTCTGAAATCCGTGGGACGGGTGGACCGCGTCGTCGAGGTCGCGCTCGCGGCGAACATCCGCATCGACACGGCGGTGATCGCACCGCATGCCGTGATCGCCGTCTACGCGGGCGAAGGCCAAGAGCCCAGGATCCCCCTCCTGGAACTGGCACAGGCGAACGCGATGATCCAGTTCGCGCTGATGTACACCGTCTCCAAGGAGGACTTCGACCGGGTGGTGAGCTGGACGAACGCCGCCATGGAAGCAGGCGCGCTGTCGGCGCTGCCGATCACGGAGTACAGCCTCGACGACGTCGCGGCCGCGCAGTTGGCCGTGGAGAAGGGGGCGGTGGGGAAGGTCCTCGTCCGCCCGTGAAGGTGCGGGACCCGGCGACCAAGGGGGATCTGAGCGCGGGCTTGACCATGCTGAACTCGCGGCAGGGCGGACCTGTTGCTGGCGGAGCTGGCAGAAAGCCCGGAAGTCCTGGACCCCCGAGTTGTGCGGGCGATCAGGGCCGCCGCCGAGCAGCGCGGGTACCTGTACTTCAGCCCGGCGCACCCGGTTTCACCGGCCCAGCGGCGGGGTACCGGCGAACCATGGATCGAGACCAGTCACGCGAGCGCGGCGACGAAGTGCCCGAGGACACCGAGGAGGCCAAGCCTGCCACCGAGCAGGACGAAGGCCTCGGCGAGGAGGACTCCTCCCTCCCCGAGGACGGCTGACCCGGCCTCACTCCCGCTGGAACGGCTTCGGGGCGACTTCGAGGTTGGCGCGAGCGGCGTGGACGACGAGACGGCGTGCGTCGTCGTGGAGTTCGGCGAAGATCTCCTCCGCTCGATCGAACGCGGCGTACGCCTCGTCGTAACGTTCGAGCGCGCCGTACGCCTCGCCCAGGCTCAGCTCGGTGTCGGCCTCGTTCCAGCGTTCGTTGAACTTCCGCCGCAGGACGAGCGCCCGCTGGAAGTGCCCGACGGCCGCCTCCTGGTTCCCCTCACGCTGGTGCAGCAGGCCCAGCTGGTGGTGGGAATGGCTCTGCAGCGGGGAAATCCCGACCGCCTGCGCGATCTTCAACGCCTTTTCGGCGGCCGCGAAAGCCTGGCGCACGTCACCCTGCTTCTCCAGCGTGACGGCCAGGCTCGCCAGCACGATGGCCTCCCCGAACCGCCACTTCGTCTCCTCGAAGTGCGTGAGCGCGCGCTCGAAGCACTCCCGGGCCTCGGCGAGTTCGTTCACCGCCGTCAGGCTCTCGCCCAGTGCGAAGGACGTCCACGCCCGACCGCGGTCGTCCGTCAGCATTCCGTGCAGCTGCGCGGATTCGCGGAGGCAGGGCAGCGCCTCCTGGTCCCGGTTCAGCGCGTGCAGCACCCAGCTGAAGTTGTGCAGGCAGCGCGCGAGCCCCACGAGATCACCGGCGTTGCGGGCGATCTTGACGCCGAGGCGCGCCAGGTCGAGGCAGGAACTCCAGTGCTTGCTCAGGAAGAGGTAGGGCATGAAGAGCACGGGCAGCTTCCACGCGTCGGAGTGCCCGTGCTCGGCCGCGCGCACCAGAGCGAGCGCCGAGGCCAGCTCGGACCGGCACCAGCCGACCGCCTCCCGGTACCGCTCCTGCGAGAACTCCAGCAGGTGCAGACCTTCCTCGTCGACCTCGATCGCGGGGCCCGCCCAGTCCGGGGCGAGCGCGTTCCCGGCGGCGGCGACGTTCGCGATGTACCAGCGGAGCAGCCCGGCGAACCCCGCTGCCTTCTCCGCGGCACTCGCCTGCTCGGCCGCGTAGTCGCGCAGGGCGCTCTGCAGCTTCACCCGGTCGTCGTGGATCTCGATCAGCTGGTACCGCAGCAGTTCGTCGAGCGCGGCGATCGTGACGGTGAGCTCGCGGTCCACGAGCGCGGCCACCGCGTACTTGTGCAGCGCGGCGCACGGCTGGCTGCCCAGCAACCGGAAGGTCCGCGCCGCCTCCTTCGTCAGACCGTCGTAGCTCGCGCCCATCGCGGACGACAGATCGGCGTCGATCGTCGTCACCACCCGCACCTCGGCGCCCGCGGACTCCAGTTTCCGCGCGAGGGCGGTCATGCTGAGCTTCTCGCGGGCCGCCAGGTCCCCGGCGATCCGCAGTGCCAGCGGCAGCCGGCCGCACGACTCGGTCACCCGCCACGTGGCGTGCGGGTCTTCGGCCACGACCGCCGCGCCCAGGAAGCCTTCGAGCATGGACCGGGCTTCGGCGAACGTGAGCGGCCCCAGCTCCACGGTGGCGCCCGCCGCGAGCGCGTCGACCGGACGGCGGCTGGTGACGAGAACTTCGTTGCCGGGGGCGGGGAGCAGCGCGTTCACCTGGGGTGCGGAGGCGGCGTTGTCCAGGACGACCACCACCCTGGTGGCCGCGGTGACCGAGCGGAACAGCTCCGGGAGGTCGGCCGGGTCCACCGAGTTCAACGACACGTCCAGCTTGTGGAGGAAACCGGAGAGCACGGCCTCGGTCTGCCCGTCGCTGACCGTCCCGTTCAAATCGGCGTACAACTCGAAAGCGGTCGTGTGGTGGCTGACCCAGTAGCTCACCAGTGCCGTCTTGCCCGTGCCGCGAGCGCCTACGACCGCGACCATCCGGTTGCGGCCGACCTGCTCGTCGAGCACCCGCAGGTGCCGCTCGCGGCCGACGAGGCGCCGTGGGGCCTGGGGTGGCCGGGCGGGCCACGGGGAGAGCGGGCCGGACTCGGCGGGTGCCGTGGGTCCAGCCGGTCGCCGCCGACTGGAAAGGCCGCGCAGCCAGGCGAGGAACCGGCGGACGTTCATCGGCACCACCTGCTATTCCGGTCCAGCACGGCCGTTCCGCGGTCGGCTACGGGGCGTGGCTCGCGGGTCACCCGGCTGGATGCTCTGTGGGCGGAACAGGTAAGGACGTTTTGCCCAATGAAATCACAGTGTGCGGTCGGGTGCGGCTGATCGCGCCGATCTTGCGCCTGGCGGGAGCGCGGCAGGCCGGTTGCCGTGGGGTTTCGGGCGTCAGGACGTGTCGTCCGGAGTGCAACACTTTTGCAACGCAGGCGTTCCTGAACGCTGATCAATCCTCTGTGGTGACCCCGAGAGCCGTTCAGCCACCGGCCGTCACGTACAAAAGGGAGGGAACCAGGAGCAAAGGGGCGAAACTTGACCGAAGCGGCGCGCCGGTACCGTCCGGAGCTGACCGGCCTGCGGGCGCTGGCCTGCGTGCTCGTCGTCATCTACCACGTGTGGCTGGGGCGGGTTTCCGGTGGCGTGGACGTCTTCTTCCTGCTCTCCGGCTTCCTGTTCACCGGACAACTGGTGCGCCGCCGCGGGGATCTGCTCGCCACGTGGGGCCGCACCCTCCGGCGCCTGCTGCCCGCCGCGCTGACCGTGCTGCTCGTCACCGTCGCGGTCGG
Organism: Amycolatopsis sacchari; assembly: GCF_900114035.1. GTDB lineage: Bacteria > Actinomycetota > Actinomycetes > Mycobacteriales > Pseudonocardiaceae > Amycolatopsis_E > Amycolatopsis_E sacchari. The sequence goes on from NZ_FORP01000031.1 coordinate 50,051, forward strand.
GGTCGCGGTGCTGCCGCAGGGCCGCTGGACGCAGACGATCCGGGAGATCTTCGCCTCGTCGCTGTTCGTCGAGAACTGGCGCCTCGCCGCGGACTCGGCCGACTACTTCGCCGCGCACAACACCGCCAGTCCCGTGCAGCACTTCTGGTCACTGGCCGTGCAGGGGCAGTTCTACCTCGTGTGGCCGCTGCTGATCGCCGGAGTCGCGCTCGTCGCCCGGCGGCGGCTGCGGCCGGTGCTCGCCGTGGTGCTGGCGCTGTTGTTCGCCGGCTCACTCGGATACTCCATCCACCTCACCGACGTGGACCAGCCGCTGGCGTACTTCCACTCGCTCACCCGCGTCTGGGAGTTCGCGCTCGGCGGGCTCGTCGCGCTCGGCATCGACGTCCTCACCGCGCCACGTCCGCTGCGGGTCCTGCTCGGCTGGGCCGGGGTCGCGGGCCTGATCAGCTGCGGGCTGGTGTTCAACGTGGGCACGGTGTTCCCCGGCTGGGTCGCGCTGTGGCCGACGTTGTCCGCCGCGCTCGTGCTGGTCGCCGGCGCGACCGGCAGCCGCCTGGGCGTGGACCGGCTGCTGTCCACCCGGCCACTGCGGTACCTGGGGAAACTCAGCTACTCGCTCTACCTGTGGCACTGGCCCGTGCTCGTCTTCTACCTCGTGGCACGGGACCGCGCCGAGGTCGGACTGCTCGGCGGCGCCTTCGTGATCGGGATCGCCGCGCTGCTGGCCGTCGCGACGTACCACCTCGTCGAACAACCGGCCCGCACCGTCGCCTGGGGCTCCTACCGGCTCGTCGCCGTGGCGATGGTGCCGGTGCTGCTCGCGACGTTCGCCTGGCAGTTCACCAGCGAGCACCTGGTGCGTTCACGCGCGGTCGTGGCGGGCGACGCCGACCACCCGGGCGCGCTCGCGCGGACGGAAGGCTTCGTGTACGAGGGCAGGCCGGACGCGCCGCTCGCGCCGTCGTTCGTGGCGCTGCCTGACGACTGGGCGTGGATCGACAACTGCGCCGAGTCCCCGCGCGGGGCGGAGTTGGTGGTCTGCACCACCGACACCCCCGAACCGGAGCACCGGATCGCCATCGTCGGCGACTCGCACCCGACGCAGTTCATCGCGGCGCTGCAGCCCATCGCCGAACGCCGCAACTGGCAGCTCATCGTGCTGTCCCGCGGCGGCTGCCCGTTCTCCACCGAGTCCGAGATCGACCCCGCGAACCAGGCGTGCCGGGACTGGAACGCCGCGGCCGCCGACGAGCTGCTCGACCTGCGGCCCGACGTCGTGTTCACCTCCGCCACGCGGGACGTGCGCGTCGGGCTGACCGAGCAGACGCCGCCGGGTTTCCTGGCCCAGTGGGCGAAACTCGGCGACGCCGGCATCCGCGTGCTGGCCGTGCGCGACAACCCGCGCTACGACACGTCCCCTTCGGAGTGCGTCGAGCAGGCGGGCCCGGACGCCCCGGAGTGCGCCGCACCCCGGAGCGAGCTGTACGCACCGGACCCGCCGTACCACTTCCTCGACACGCCGTCCAATGTGGACTTCCTGGACTTCAGCGACTACTACTGCGACGAGGACGTCTGCCCGCCGGTGCTCGGGAACGTGCTGCTGTACCTGGACGACAACCACCTGTCGGCGACGTACCTGGGCACGATGGCGCCGATCGTCGAGCAGGCCATCGACGACGCGCTCGGCTGGGCCGCGGCCCCGACGCCCGCGTGATCAGTCCTCCGGCCAGGCGACGCTGAGGTACTGGATCTCGGTGAACTCGTGCAGGCCCTCGCGGGCGCCTTCGCGGCCGATGCCGCTCTGCTTCATCCCGCCGAACGGGGCGGCGGGATCGGACACCAGACCCCGGTTGACGCCCACCATGCCCGCGTCGATCGCCTCCCCGAGCCGCAGCGCGTGCTGCAGTTCCCCGGCGTAGACGTAGGCGGCCAGGCCCATTTCGGACGCGTTCACCAGCTCCAGCAGCTCGTCCTCCGAGCGGTAGGTGATGACGGGGGCCACCGGGCCGAAGATCTCGTGCCGCACGATCTCGGCGTCGGCGGGCACGTCGGCCAGCACGGTGGGCGGGAAGAAGTAGCCCTTGCCGTCGGACGGGACCTCGGCGCGCGCGACGACCCGTGCCCCGGCCGCGATCGCCGACTCGACGAGCTTCGTCACGCCGTCGACGGCCTTCGCGCTGATCAGCGGGCCGATTTCCCCGTCGGCGCCGACCTTCAGCGCCCCGACGCGTGCGGCCAGCTTCGCCGTGAAGTCCTCGACGACGTCGGCGTGCACGTAGAAGCGGTTCGCCGCGGTGCAGGCCTGCCCGCCGTTGCGGAACTTGGCGATCATCGCGCCCTCGACGGCGGCGTCGAGGTCCGCGTCGGCGGTGACGACGAAGGGCGCGTTCCCGCCCAGCTCCATCGACGAGTTCACGACCCGGTCCGCCGCCTGGCGCAACAACAACTGGCCCACACGCGTGGAGCCGGTGAAGGAGATCTTGCGGACGCGCGGGTCTTCCAGCCACGTGGTCACGACGGCACCGGCGTCGGTGGTGGTCACGACGTTCACCACACCGTCCGGCACCCCGGCCTCGGTGAGCAGGCGGGCCACGGCGAGCGCGGTCAGCGGCGTTTCGGCGGCGGGCTTGAGCACCACGGTGCAGCCCGCGGCGAGCGCCGGGCCGATCTTGCGCGTGGCCATCGCGGCGGGGAAGTTCCACGGCGTCACGAGCGCCGCCACGCCGACCGGCTTGCGCGTGACGAGCGTGCGCGTGCCGCCGGCGGGGGAGGGGCCGTAGCTGCCGTCGGTGCGGACGGCTTCCTCGGCGTACCAACGGAAGAACTCCGCCGCGTAGGTCACCTCACCGCGGGCGTCGGCGAGCGACTTGCCGTTCTCCGACACGATGAGCGCGGCCAGTTCCTCGCGGTCGCGCAGCATCAGCTCGAACGTCCGGTGCAGGACCTCCGAACGCGTGCGCGCGGGCGTGCGCGCCCACGCGCGGGCGGCCGCGGTGGCCGCGTCCACCGCGGCGGTCGCCTCGGCGACCCCGCCGTCGGGCACGGTCGCGATGGTCTCGCCGGTGGCGGGGTTTTCGACGGTGAACTGGGACATCAGAATCCTTCCGCGAGGACGTCGAGCGCGTCGTGGAGCAGTTCGTCGCTGATGGACAGTGGGGGCAGGAACCGCAGGACGTTGCCGTAGGTGCCGCAGGTCAGCACGATCACGCCACGGGCGTGCGCGGCCGCGGCCACCGAGCGGGCCAGCTCGGGGTCGGGCTCGGTCGTGCCGGCCCGCACCAGCTCGACGGCGATCATCGCGCCGCGGCCCCGGATGTCGCCGATCCGGTCGTCGCGCTCGCGCAGCGCCGACAGCCGGTCCTTCATCAGGCGCTCGATCTCCCGGGCGCGCTCGACGAGCCCCTCGGCCTCGATCGTCTCGATGGTCGCGAGCGCGGCGGCACACGCGATCGGGTTGCCGCCGTACGTGCCGCCGAGGCCACCGGCGTGCGCCGCGTCCATGATCTCCGCGCGGCCGGTCACCGCCGACAGCGGCAGGCCGTCCGCGATGCCCTTCGCGCTGACGAGCAGGTCCGGCACGATGCCCTCGTGCTCGCTGGCGAACAGCGCGCCGGTGCGGGCGAAGCCGGTCTGGACCTCGTCGGCGATGAACACGACGTCGTTGTCCCGGCACCACTGCGCGAGCGCGGGGAGGAACCCGGGCGCGGGCACGATGAACCCGCCCTCGCCCTGGATGGGCTCGATCACGACGGCGGCGGGCTTGCCGATCTGCTTCTCGATGACGTCGATCGCGCGGCGGGCGGCGGCGGGGCCGTCCAGCTCGTCGCGGAACGGGTAGGACAGCGGCGCGCGGTAGACCTCGGGCGCGAACGGGCCGAAGCCGTGCTTGTACGGCATGGACTTCGCGGTCAGCGCCATGGTCAGGTTGGTGCGGCCGTGGTAGGCGTGGTCGAACGCGACGACGGCCTGGCGGCCGGTGTACGCGCGGGCGATCTTCACGGCGTTCTCCACGGCCTCGGCGCCGGAGTTGAACAGCACCGAACGCTTCTCGTGCGTGCCCGGCGTGAGGCGGTTGAGCTGCTCGGCGACAGCGACGTAACCCTCGTACGGCGTGACCATGAAGCAGGTGTGCGTGAACGCCTCGGCCTGCTCGCGCACGGCGTCCACGACGCGCGGGGCGCTGACGCCGACGGTCGTCACGGCGATGCCGGAGCCGAGGTCGATCAGCACGTTGCCGTCGACGTCCTCGACCACCCCGCCACCGGCGCGCACGGCGAACACGGGCATCGTCGTCCCGACCCCGCGGGCGACGGCGTTCTGCTTGCGAGCCATCAGTTCCCGCGAAAGCGGGCCGGGGATCTCCGTCGCGAGGCGACGGGTCTGGGGCAGGGAGGTGGCGAGTGTCATGCCCCCATGGTCGGAGCCGCCGACCATGCCGTCCACTGCTTGTTTTCTAGTCTTGCCATGCCTGGAAGGCATACTGGAGGACGTGGAACTGAGGACCCTGCGGTACTTCGTGGCCGTCGCCGAGCACGGCTCGGTCAGCGCCGCCGCGGCCGCCGTGCACGTGACGCAGCCCGCGTTGTCCCGGCAGGTGCGGCAGCTGGAGCGCGAGCTGCGGCTGGAGTTGTTCGAGCGGCACGGGAACCGGCTCGCGCTCACCGCCGCGGGCGCGCAGTTCCTGCCCGTGGCGCGGGACGTCCTGCAGCGCGCCGACGACGCCCTGTCCGCCGCGGAGGCCTTCGCCGCCGGCCACCTCGTGCGGCTCACGATCGCCGCCCCGACCACGACGCTGACCGACCTGATCGCGCCGTTCCTGGCGACCTTCGGGCCGGACGACCCGCTGCCCACGGTCGTCGAGAACAGGGGAACGGCGGCGCTGCACCACGGCGCGGACCTGGCGATCGTGACGCAGCCGCCGGAGTCGGGCTGGAGCAGTTACGCGGTCGCCGTGATGCCGCTGTTCGCGTACGTGCCGCCCGGCCACCGCTGGGCGGGGCAGGCCGCGGTGCCGCTCGCGGAGCTGGCGCGCGAAACCCTCGTGGTGCTGGACCCGTCGTTCCGGCCGAGGCAGTTGTTGCAGGAGGCGCTCGCGGCCGAGGGGCTGACCACGCCGGAGCTCGTCGAATGCGGCAACGCCCAGGTGGCGCAAGCGCTTGCGGCAGCGGGCCGGGGCGCGGCGGTGGTGTCGGACGACCCGCGCTTCGGGCTGCACGGCATGCGGATCCGGTGTGCGGACGGGCCGCTGCGGATGGCGTTGTTCGCGGCATGGTCGCCGACGCACCACGCGGCGGCTTCGCTGGCCGCACTGGCGCGGCGGCTGCGGGCGTTCAGCGCGGAGCTGTACGGGGACGAGGTGTTGCCGGCCGGTTGAGGGGGCTTGCGCATCGGCCGCCTGCGGGGCGGGCTCGCGCCACGGAACTCGCCTTGCTGGTACCTGACGTCCGGGGCCTGTTCCAGATGATCACCGCCGGTGCCCGGCTCTTCGGAGACCTCGCGGCCGAGGTCGAGATCCGCAACGAGGCGCGCGTCCACCTCTGGTACGAAGACCGCTTCGGCGTGCCGTGCGAGCCCTATTCCTCCACCGAGGCGGCCATCGACTACTTCGCCCACTCCTCGCTCACGACACTGGGGCCGCTCCCGGCGCTGGAGGACCGGTTCCCGTCGTCTGCCCCTCAACCCCGGCGGCACTCCGCGAGATCGGTGTACAGGGACGCGCGCGAGATGCCGAGCCGGGCGGCGATGCGCGGAGCCGCGCCGCGCACGGCGAACACGCCCCGCTCGTCCAGCGCCTTGAGCAGCCGCAGGCGTTCGCGGCGCTGCAGGCTGTCGACGGGCTTGGCCAGCGCCAGTTCCTCCGCCCGCACCACCGCGTCGACGACCTCGTCGAAATCGTCCGTGAACGTCGTCGCCGGGATGGTGGCCGGGGCCAGGCCCGCGAGGTCCGCCAGCAGGTCCCCGGCCTGGCGCAGCGCCGTCACGTCGAGGTTCACGCACAGCGCCCCGAACACGCGCCCCTCCCCGTCGCGCAGCGGCAGCGTGGACGACTTGATCACGCGTCCCGACTCGGTGCGCGTGACGTAGTTCAGCTCGGGCTCCGCCGCGTCACCGCGGGCGAGCATCCGCAGCCCGATCTCGCTCGTCGCGCCACCGACGTGCCTGCCGGTCACCTCGCCCGCGACGGCGACGACCGACCGGTCGCCGAGCCGGTGGTCGTGCAGCACCACCTCGCACGAGCGGCCGAACGTCGCGGCCAGCCCCGGTACCAGCCCCTTGAGCGCGTCGAGGATCGCGTCCGCCGTCTCCACCCGGTCAGTCTAGAGACCGGACACTTTGTCCAGAAGCGGGTTTCACGGCACCCTGCCGACCCCGGCCAGCCCTACCCGGCGCGGCACGTCCTCCTCGTCCGGCACGTAGTCCGGGTCGTCGGGACGCCAGTCCGGCACGGCCACCAGCCCCGGCTCGACGAGCTCCAGCCCGGCGAAGAACGCGGCGATCTGCCCGGGTTCGCGGATCGCCAGGTTCTCCGCCACCGTGCTGTTGTAGACGTGCCTGGTCTCCCGCTGGAGGTTGCCCGCCCGGCCCTCGGCACGCACGAGGTGGCTGAGCGCGAAGTAACTGCCGGACGTGAGCCGCGACAGGTAGCGCCGCACCAGGTCCAGCGCCTGCGCGTCGTCGGGGACGAAGTGCAGCACCGAGATCATCAGCACCGCCACCGGCCGCGAGAAGTCCAGCAGGCCCGTCACCTCCGGTGAACCCAGCACCACGTCGGGCTCCCGCAGATCGGCCAGCAACGCGGTGGCGTCCGGGTTGTCGCTCAGGATCCGCTGCCCCAGCTCCACGGCGTCGCGCTCGTAGTCGACGTACACCACGCGCGCGCCGGGCGCCTCGGCCTGCGCGATCTCGTGCACGTTGCCCACGGTCGGGATGCCGGAACCGAGGTCGAGGAACTGCCGCACGCCCGCACCGGTCAGGAAGCGCACCACCCGGCCGAGGAACTCGCGGTTGTAGCGCGCGCCGACCGCGGCGAGCGGGAACGAGCGCACCATGTGCGCGGCCGCCTCGCGGTCCACCGCGCTGTTGTGCGTACCGCCCAGCATGTAGTCGTAGACGCGGGCCGCCGTGGCGACCGGGCGCTCCGGGCTTTCGGGCATCGTCACTCCTTCGCCGCGCCGCGGAAGTCCCGGCGCACCTCGCGCAGGAACCGCCGGGTCGCTTCGGGGCTGAGGGCCGCGGTGGTCGCCGCGAACCAGAGTCGTTCGTAGGGCTCGACGTTGTCGTCGGGGACGACGCGCGCGCCCTGCATCGTGTACGCGAAGTCGAGGTGCTGCTGGAACCGGCCGAGCACGCCCGGTGCCGGCAGCCGCAGCAGGGCGAACCGCTCCAGCGCGGTCTCCACGACGAGACCGGGCACCGGCGTGAACGGCACGAGCTGCAGCGTGATGTTCGGCCGCGCGGACAGCCGCAGCAGGTGGTCGATCTGGTCGGCCATGACGGAATGGTCGCCGTGTATTCGGCGGACACACGATTCACTGAGCAGTGCGTAGACTTCCGGCGGTTCCGCGCGGGCCAGGACGCGCTGGCGGTCGAGAATGGCGGTCACCGATTCCTCGTCCGGCCGGCCGGCGCGGACGTACGATTCACACTGCAAAAGCGGCGGAATGCGTTCGACGCCCACGAGCCGGATGAGTTCGGCGTCCTCTTCGAGATCGACGTACTGCCGGAAATGCTCCGGGTGCACCGCCCGCGCGCCGCGCCACCGGCCGCGTTGCGAGGTGCCGCTGTTGAGCTGGAGCGCCAGCTCCAGCGTGACGCCGTTGGGCGCGCCGTACGCGCCGAGCAGCGCGTGGAGATCGTCCTCGCTGATCCCGCCGTCGCCGTTCTCCAGCCGGGTGATCTTGTTCTGCACGCTGCGCCTGCTCGTGTCCGGCCAGATCATCGCCCCCACCTCCTCCTGGGTCAGCCCGCGCCGTTCGCGCAGGTGCCGCAGCAACGCGGCGAGCTGGAACCTGCGGCCGGTCGGGGTCCTGGCCACCGGGGGAACTGTCACGCGGTGTTCTTCCGATCAGTGAGACGGGGAGCAGAATTGTAGGCCGGAATTCGCGGGGAAATCCAGCGTCCATTCGTGGGGGCGCGGAACTCGCCCCCGGGAAGCGGATTTCGCACCGGCCTTTTCGGGGTTACCATCAACCGTGCTCAGCCGGGCCTGGCCGCGGACGTTGCGCTGGCGGGTGCACGCGCTCGTCGGCGGCCTGCTGTTGCTCCTCCTCGTGACGGCCGCCGCCACCACCGCGTCCTGGCTCTACGCCACGTCGCTGGGCGCGCACGTCCGGACCTCGTTGCGGCCGGCCCAGCAGGCGGTCGCAGCGCTGAGCAAGGACCACGTCGACATGGAGACCGGTGTCCGCGGCTTCCTGCTGACCGGGGACGAGCAGTTCCTCGCGCCCTACGACTCCGGGCTGGCCGACCGGGACCGGCGCGAGGCGAGCCTGCGCGCCCTGCTGTCGTTCGACGAGCCGTCCCTGCGGTTGGTCGATGAGGTGGCCGCGGCGAGCGACGCCTGGCTCGACCGGTCGATCAGGCCGGCGGTGGCCGCCGTGCGGGCCGGGCCGGTGGACCAGCAGACGATCCGGCAGCTTTCCTTGCACGGCAAGGCGGACTTCGACGTCCTGGGGGCGCGGCTCGCCGCGCTGCAGAGCCACATCGACGAGCTCACGGCGGCCGGGCTGCAGCAGAGCGTGGGAGCGCAGAACCGGGCGACGGTCGTGACCGGGGTGTGCGCCGCGCTCGCGCTCGTCCTCGGCGCCGTGACCGTCCTGCTGCTGCGCACCTCGCTGGACGCCCCGCTGCGGCGGTTGCTCGCGCAGGTCAGGGGAGTCGCGGACGGCGATCTCGACCAGCGGGTCGACGGGAGCGGCCCGCAGGAGGTCGCCGAGCTGGGCGCGGCGGTGGAGGGCATGCGGGTGCGCATCCGCGGCGAGATCGGCCGGGCCGGTGAAGCGGCCGCACAGGTCGTGCGCCTGGAGGAGACCGACCGGATCGCGCGGGAGCTGGGTGACACCGTGCTCAAGAACCTGTTCGGCCTCGGGCTGACCCTGCAGTCGGCGAGCGCGCGGTTTCCCGTGGCGCAGCCGGTGTTCACCCGCGCCATCGCCGACCTCGACCAGGCGATCAACCAGCTGCGTTCGGCGTTGTACGGGCACCTGCCGTCGCCGGACCGGCCGTCGCTCGGCCTCGCCGTGCAGGCGCTGGTCGGCGAGCTGGAGTCCGGGGCCGGCGTCGTGCCGGAGCTGGAGCTGTCCGGGGACCTGGACCGGGAGCTGCCGGACGAGGTGGTCACGGAGGCGCTGGAGGTCCTGCACGAGGCGCTCGGCGCGTTCGTCGGGCACGACGGTCCCGTGCGGATCGGGCTCGCGCGCACCGACGGGTACCTGACGCTGCACGTGAGCGGGCCCGCCCCCGGCACGCCCGAGGGGTTGCGGACGTTGCGGGAGCGGGCCCGGGACCAGCTGGAGATCGCCTACGAGGGCGACCGGGTGATCATCGACTGGGAGGTGCCGGCGTAACCGTGCCGGGCGAGGCGCTCGGTCAGGTCCGCGCAGGGCGGGAAGTTCGGCGGTTCGAGCTGCCCCGGCTGCTTGTCGGCGAGCAGGTCGCGGAGGAAGCCGACCACCGCGCTCGGTGGCGGGACGACCTCGCCGCCGAGGTAGGCGACGACGATGACGTCCTCCCCGCTGTGGGTCTCGATCGCGGCGGCCCAGCCCTGGTTGTCCTCCCAGAGGAGGGCGAGGTCGCGGTCGGGGAAGTTGGGCAGGCGCTCGTCGAGCGCGATGTAGGCGCTGGCAGGCCGTCCGGTCATGGCACACGTGGATTCCGGTGGCACCCCGAGCGCGTCCGCCACCACGGCGATGTAGGCCTGCAGGGCCGATTCGGCAGCGTCCCAACCGTAGATGTCCACGATCACCCTCGCTTCCTTCGGTATTCCCTCGGAAGGAGTACCCCCGATTCGGCGATCGAATCGTTCTCGCGGGAGGAATCTGGGCGGCTTGTGCCGGGAAAGTACGCTGGGGGCATGCGGCGTACGGGCGTCTCCTCCGCGGGACGCGGCTTCGGCCCCCACGACCACCTGTGCTGGGGCTACGACGACCCGGCGGACTTCCACGCCCGGGCCGTCGAGTTCCTCGCCGACGGGGTGTCACTCGGCTTGAAGACCAGCTTCGTGGCGCCCGGTGACGCCGGCGGGCTGACGGAGGAACTGAGCCGGTCGGCACCGCTCGCCAAGGCGCTGCGCGAGGGCTCCCTGACGATCGAGTCGCTCGACGGCGTGTACGGCGAGGACGAGGTGGTGGACCCGGAAACGCAGGTCGCGACCTACGCCGCCGCCACGGAGGCGGCGCTCGCCGAGGGGTACCGCGGCTACCGGGTGGCGGCGGAGGCCACCGGGCTCGTCCGCACACCCGCGCGGCTGGCGCGGTTCACCCGGTACGAGCACCGCATCGACCGCTACATGGCGGCCCACCCGTTCTCCGCGATGTGCGGCTACGACCAGCGGGAACTCGACGAAGCCGCGATCGTCCAGCTGGCGAGCCTGCACCCCGCGGCGAGCCCGGGCGCCACACCGTTCCGCCTGCACCCGGACTCCGACGGCGTGCTGAGCCTCAGCGGCGAACTCGACCACGGCACCGTCGGACCGTTCACGCTCGCGTTGGAGCGGGCGCAGCTGCTGCCCGAGGCGGGACGGCGGGTGCTGATCGACGGCCGCGGCCTGGAGTTCACCGACCACCGCAACCTCCTGGCGCTGTCCGACGCGGCGGTCAGGCAGGACGTGACCGTGGTCCTGCGCACGGGCTGCCCGTCCGCGCGGCGCCTGCTCGAACTGTTCGAGGTGCCCGGCGTGACACTGGAGCGGGCCGCATGAGATCGGGCGCCGCCGCGGGGCACACCGGCTACTACCACGAAACCGCCTTCTACTCCTCCGACCAGGAGCTGCTCGACGTCGTCGTGCCGTTCCTGGAGGACGGGCTCGCCGCGGGGGAGCCGGTGCTGGTCGCGTTCGGCCCGGTCAACCAGCGGCTGCTGACCTCCGCCATGGACACCTCGAAGCTGACCGTCATCGCCGGGGAGGAGCAGTACCTGCGCCCGGCGTCGGCGATCCGGCGGTACCGCGAGCTGTTCGCGCGGTACGTCGAGCAGGGCGTGTCGCAGATCCGCGTGGTGGGCGACGTCCCGCACCCCGGGGTCGGCGAGCCGTGGGACTGGTGGGCCCGCTACGAGGCGGTGGTCAACCACGCCTACGACGACTTCCCGCTGTGGGGCCTGTGCCCGTACGACGTCCGCATCACGCCGGAACACGTACTGGCCGACGTCGCTCGCACCCACCCGCACGTCGCCACGCCGGACGGCGGCCACCTGGACAACGACGGCTACCGGGACCCGGCGGGTTTCCTGCCCACCTGGCGGGACGCGCCGCGGCCCGGCCCCGAACCGGGGCCGCCGTCCGCCGAGCTGGTCGGTCCGACGGCCGCGGACGCGCGCCGCGTCGTGCGGGCCGCGCTCGCGGGCACGGGGATCGACGCCGACCGCGCCGAGGACTTCGTGATGGCCGTGAGCGAGGCCGTCACGAACGCCTCCGTGCACGGGAAACCGCCGGTTCGCCTGAGGATCTGGCCCGGCGACGACCGCGCGGTCGCGACGGTGACCGACGGCGGCGAGGGCCCCGTCGATCCGTTCGCGGGCCTGCTCGCCACGGCGGAGACCCGGTCGGCGGGCGTGGGCCTGTGGATGGCGCACCAGATCTGCCGCCACGTCTCCCTCTACCGCGACGAAGAGGGGTTCACCGTCCGGCTGGTGTGCTGAGCGGCGTCAGCAGCCGGTGCGCCGGGCGGAGCGCCCGGTCGACCGGGTCCTCGGGCTCGGCGGGCTCGCCGGGGCCGGGGCGGTACTCGACGTCGGTCACCGGCGGCACCGTGCCGCAGCCGGCGCAGAACCCACCGCGGGACAGCACGCTGCCGCAGTCGACGTGCACGTACAGCGCGCGCGGGCCGTTCGGCGCCTGGTGGGTGTTGCCCCAGTCGTTGAGCGCGTGCAGCGTCGGCCACAGGTCCAGACCGGTGGCCGTCAGCCGGTACTCCGGCCGCCCCGGCCGGTGCTCGGCGCGGTCCAGCACGCCGGCCGCGACCAGCCGGTCGAGCCGCACCGTGAGCACCGCCTTGGGGATCGCCAGGTGCCGGTAGAGGTCGGTGAACCGCCGCACGCCGAAGAACAGGTCCCGCAGGATCAGCAACGTCCAGCGCTCGCCGACGATCTCCAGCGTGCGCGCGATCGAGCACTCCTGCCCGGTGTAGTCGGACTTCAGGGCCATGACCCCAGCGTAACGGCGGGTTCGGTGAGCAGACCGGCTCCCGGGCGGCGTCGGCCGGGAGCGGTCAGGGCTTGCGGCCCACGACGCCCGCGATGCAGCGGGCCGCCTTGCTGAGCGGGGTCAGCCGGGGGCCGTCCGGCCACCACTCGTCACAGGCCACCAGGCCGGGGTCCGTCGTCGCGTTGGGCTTGACGATCTCCAGCCCCGGCAGCATCGCGAGGATCTCGTCCCGCGTGCGGAACCGGCCCGCCCCCATCGGCCCGTGCACGAGGATGTCCTCGATCCGCTTGGCCACCTCGGTCAGCTCCGGCACCTGCGGGTCGTAGAAGTGCGAGAACACCACGTACGAACCCGGCGCGAGCGCGTCGATGTACTCCCGCATCACCTCGGGCCCGCCGTCGCCCTCCAGGTGGTGCAGCGTGCCCACGTGCAGCAGCACCAGCGGCTGGGCGAAGTCCAGGTGCCGGCGCACGACCTCGTGCCCCAGCACGGTCGAGGGCGTGAAGATGTCCGCCTCGACCATGTGGACGTTCTCGTTCTCCTCGAGCAGCGCCCGCCCGTGCGCGAGCACGACCGGGTCGTTGTCCACGTAGACCACCCGAGAGTCCGGGTTGCTGCGCTGCACGATCTGGTGGGTGTTCTCCGCGGTCGGCAGGCCCGAGCCGCAGTCCAGGTACTGGTCGATCTTCGTCTGCGTGGCGAGGAACCGGCAGGCGCGGTTGAGGAACCCCCGGTTGCCCCTGGCGATGTCCACCGCCTCGGGCACCGCCTCGTTGATCTTGCGCATCACCGCCCGGTCCACCTCGTAGTGGTCCTTGCCACCGAGGAACCCGTCGTAGATACGGGCGATGCTCGGCCTGGTCGGGTCGACCCCGACCGGGACCTGGCTCGGTGAGGTGGGCGGCGCACCGGTCATGACTGCCTCGCAGGACGTTCGCGTTCGACGCTGGACGTACTGAGAGTAGTGGCCCGTGACACACCCCAGGAAGGGGCCGTCCGGTGTGCTCAGATCAGGCCGTTGCGCAGGGCGTACGAGACGGCGTGGGTCCGGTTGCGCAGCCCCAGGCGCGTGGTCAGCTTGTGCAGGATGTTCTTCACGGTGCGTTCCGAGTACGACATCTCCGCCGCGATCTCCGCGGTGTCCTGGCCCTGCGCGAGCAGCCGCAGCACCGTGGTCTCCCGCGTGGACAGGCCGGTGGGCGTCAGCTCGTTCGGCACCAGCACGTCGCGGTGCAGCCGCGCCATGCCCTGCAGCACCTGCCCCAGCTGTTCCGGTGGCAGGTAGCCGAAGCCGCGGGCGGCGTCGGCGACGGCCTTGCGCAGCCGTTCCGGCGTCACCTCCTTGCGGGGCACGAGCACGACGAGGCCGCTCTCGATCGCCTTCCACAGTTCGGCGGGCTGGGGCGGGTCGGCGACGAGTACGAGCCGGGTGTGGCGGGCGGTCTCGCCGACCAGGTAGGGCAGCGTGCGGAGGTCGTCGGCGACGGCCACCAGCACCCCGGCCTGCCTCGGGTCGCCGTCGGCGAGCCGCAGCCCCGGCTGGGTGCGCAGCACGCTGAGCAGTCCGGTGCGCAGCAGCGGGTCGGTGGCGAGCACGCCGACCGAGACCGCTCGGGTCGCGGGTGCGCTCGAGTGTGCCCTCGGAGTCAGCGAAGAGCCGGTGTCCTCCATCCGGGCGATACTGATTGACATGGCGCCAGGAAACCGCGAAGAAGGGTAGTCGGCCAGGAAGAACGACCAGCAGTTTTTCGCCTCCGCTACTTCTGCCGGTTTAATGGTCGCCGGTGAACGAGACTCCCCCTGCCGACGAACCGGGCTTCGGCGAGCTGCTCCTGCGGCTGCGCCGCGCCTCGGGCCTGACCCAGGCCGACCTCGCGGAGGCGTCCGGGGTGAGCGTCCGCGCCCTGTCCGACCTGGAACGCGGCCGCGCCAGGGCCGCGCAGCGGCGCTCCACGGAGGCCCTCGCCGACGCGCTCGGCCTGACCGGTCCCGAGCGGAGCCGCTTCCTGGAGCTGGCGCGCCAGGGCAGGCAGCGCGGGGCCCGCCCCGTCCCGCTGCCGCCCGCGGTCGCGCCGCTGCCGAGCGCGGTGCCGGATCTCGTCGGCCGCACCGCCGAGCTGGAGCGGTTGCGTGCGGCGGCGCTGGACGCCGCGCGGACGCCCGGGGGAGTGGTCGTCTCCGTCGTCGGGCACCCCGGCGTCGGCAAGACCGCGCTCGCCGCGACGGCCGCGTACGCGTTGCGGGAGGAGTTCCCCGACGGGTGCTTCTCGGTGGACCTGCGGGGGATGGACGACCAGCCGGTCGCTCCCCGGGCGGCGCTCGACCTCCTGCTGCGCGCGCTCGGTGTGCCGGTGGAGCAGATCCCGGTCACCGTCGAGGAGCAGACGGCCCTGTTCCGCTCGCTGCTGTCCGGGCGGCGCACGATGATCCTGCTCGACAACGCCGCCGACGAGACCCAGCTGCGCCCGCTGCTCGCCCGCACCACCGGCTGCCTCACCGTGATCACCTGCCGCCGGGCGCTCGTGGGGCTGGAGTCGGGGCGGTGGATCTGGCTCACCGCGCTCAGCCAGGACGACGCGGCCTCGCTCGTCGGCACGATCATCGGGCACGAGCGCACGCGCGCCGAACCCGAGGCCGTCGCGGAGCTGGCGGAGCTGTGCGGGAACCTGCCGCTGGCGGTGCGGATCGCGGGCAACCGGCTGGCCAGCCGTCCACATTGGACGATCGAGCACCTGGTCACGCTGCTGCGGGACGAGCGCACCCGCCTCGCCGCGCTGTCGGCGGGAGACCTGCGCGTGCGCTCGGCGTTCGCGATGTCGCACCGGCGGCTGACCGGCGAGGCGCGGCTGGTGTTCCAGCGGCTGGCGCTGATCCCCGGCCCGGCGTTCGGCGTCGAGCTGGCCGCGATCGCCACCGGGCTGCCCGAGCCCAGGGTGCGCCTGTACATCGACGAGCTGGTCGACGCGAACCTCCTGCAGGCCGGCGCCCAGGACGGCCGGTACTCCTACCACGACCTGATCAGGCTGTTCGCCCGCGAGCGGCTGGAGGCGGAGGAGGACCCGGACGACCTCGCGAAGGTGCGCACCGCCGTGGTGAGCTACCTGCTGGACACCGCCATGGTCGCCGCCTCGTTGCTGCACCCCGAGGCCACGAAGGGCAACCCGCGGTTCCCGGCACGGGAGGACGCGGTGCGGTGGCTGGACGGCGAGGCCGCGAACTGGCTCGCCGCGCAACGGCTCGCCGCCCGCGACGGCGACCACCGCCGCGTCGTGGGGCTGGCCGAGGCGATGCACTGGTACTCCGACGTCCGCCAGCAGCACCACCCGTGGGACCAGGTGTTCGAGCTCGGGCTGACCGCCGCCCGCGCGCTGGGCGACCGGCACGCGGAGGCGAAGCTGCTGAACTTCGTCGGCTGGGCGCGGTACCTGCTGATGGACGACCACGAGGGCGGGTACGCCGCGCACCGCGAGGCGCTGGCCCTCGCGCGGGAGATCGGCGACTCCGTGGAGGAGACCTGGGCGCAGGGGTACCTGGGCGCCGTGCTCATGCGGCTCGGCAGGCCGGAGGAGGCGCTCGAGCACAGCAGGGTCGCCGCCGTCGCGCGCGGGCTCGGGTTCTGGGCTGGCCAGGCCCCGCTCCGCAACGTGCTCGGGCAAGTCCTGACCGCGGCGGGGCGACCGGAGGAGGCGCTGGCGGTGCACCGCGCGGTGCTCGCGGACGGCGAGCTGCAGCGTTCCGAGGCCAACCCCGAGACCTACCGGTTCCTGCGCTCGCTGACGTTCCGCTTCATGGGCAACGCGCACGTGAAACTGGGGGAGTGGGCCGAAGCGGCCCGCGCCTACCGCACCGAGCGCGCCCTGTTCGACGAGGCGCAGGCGCCGATGGACGCGGCCGAGGCCGGGCTGCGGGAAGGCAGGGCGTGGCGCGAGGCGGGCGAGTACGAACCCGCCGTGCGGTGCCTGCGTGCGGCGCTCACCGCCTTCACCGAACCGTTCAGCCGGTGGTCGCGGGCGCAGACGCTGGCCGAACTGGCCTCGGTGCTCGAACTGGCGGGTGACGCCGAGGCCTCGCGGGAGTACCGTGAGGAGGCTGCCGTCCTGTGTGGACAGGTCGGCACCGAGGCCGCGGAACGGCTCGCCGCGGAGCTGGCGGGCGCCTGAGGCCCTTCGGGCATTCCTGCCGTCCGATCAGGAAGACGGATGCGCGGGGCGTTCCCCCATCCGGCCGTATCGGCATACTGGCTTCGCCACGGGGGAGCACGGCACATTCCGACCATCTCGTCGCGTGCTCCAACCCTACCTTTTTTCAGGCGGAGGAACGATGTCTGCAACACGAATCAGCCGCGTCCTGGTGCTGGCGGCCGCGGCCTCGCTGGCGCTCGGAGCGTGTGCCGCGCGCGACAGCGGGGGCTCGGGCTCGGACGGCAACACGTCCGCCGCGGCACCTTCGCTCGCGGCCAACGCCGCGAACCCGGCGGGTGACGGCAAGGCCGTCTGCTCGGGCGTGTCGATCGCCTACATCGGCACGATCAACGGCAACAGCGCCGCGTTCGGGCAGAACTCGCTGCGTGGCATCGACCTCGCCGTGAAGCAGCACAACCAGGCCAACCCGAACTGCCAGGTCACGCTGAAGAAGTTCGACAGCGAGGGCAAGCCCGACAAGGCACCGGGTGTGGTCAACCAGGCCATCGCCGAGCCCGACATCCTCGGTGTCGCCGGCCTGCCGTTCTCGGGCGAGTCGAAGGCCGTGGGCAACCTGTTCAACCAGGCCGGCCTCGTGAGCGTGACGCCGATCGCGACGAACCCCGACCTCACCAAGAAGGGCTGGAAGACGTTCTTCCGTGGCGTCGGCAACGACTCGGTGCAGGGCCCCGCCGCCGTCAAGCTGATGACGGAGACGTTGAAGGCGAACAAGATCTGCGTCGTCGAGGACGACTCGGAGTACGGAATCGGCCTCGCCGCCCAGGTCACCCAGGCGCTGGGCAGCAAGGCTTCGTGCACCGACAAGGTGAAGACCGGGCAGACCGACTTCTCCGCCGTGGTCAACAAGATGTCCTCGGAGAACCCGGACGCGATCTTCTACGCGGGCTACTACCCCGAGGCCGCACCGTTCGCGCAGCAGCTCAACGACAAGGGTGTCACCGCGAAGTTCGTGGCCCCCGACGGCGTGAAGGACCCGGAGTTCCTCAAGGGCGCCGGTGCGGGCGCGAACAACGCCTACTTCACCTGCCCGTGCGTGCCGGAGGACAACTTCAAGGACTTCACCGCCGCCTTCAAGCAGGTCGAGGGTGCCGACCCGGGCACCTACTCCCCGGAGAGCTACGACGTGGCGACGATTCTGCTCAAGGGGATCGATTCGGGCGTCAAGGACCGTGCGGGCCTGCTGAACTTCGTCAAGAACTACGACGGCCAGGGCCTGACCAAGCACTACAAGTGGGACGCGACCGGTGAGCTGACCGAGACTCCCGTGTGGAGCTACCGCGTGCAGAACGGCAAGATCGTCAACAACGGCCAGCTGAGCTGACCGCTCCTCGCCCGGGAACCCGCAGATGAACGCGTTCTCCACAGACAGCTGGATCCAGTTCGACGTGCCGGGGCTGGCCGAGCAGTTCTGGAACAACACCGTCGACGGCCTGGCGCAGGGCGGTATCTACGCCCTCATCGCGCTCGGCTACACCCTGGTGTACGGGGTGCTCAAACTGATCAACTTCGCGCACTCGGAAGTGTTCGTGGTCGGGGCGTTCGCCACCTGGATCACGTTCTGGCTGCTGGGTTTCCGGGCGGGGACCACACCTGAGCTGCCCCTGCTCGAGGTCATCGGGTTCCTGCTCGTCGCGTGCGTCGCCGCGATGGCGGCGTCGGGGGCGACGGCCGTCGCGCTCGAACGGGTCGCCTACCGGCCGTTGCGCAAGCGGAACGCGCCGCGGCTGGTCTTCCTGATCACCGCGATCGGTGCCTCCTTCGCGATCCAGCAGACGCTGAAGCTGATCTTCGGGTTGAACCAGCAGCCCCAGATCCGCCTGCTGCAGCCCCAGCCGCTGTTCCGCGTGTTCGGCGCGGTCGTCACGAACATCCACCTGGTGCTGTTCCTCGCGGCGGTCCTGCTGTGGTTCGTGGCGGACTACTTCGTGAACAAGACCCGGCTGGGCCGCGGGATCCGTGCTGTTGCGCAGGATCCGGACACCGCGACGCTGATGGGGGTGAACAAGGAACGCGTGATCGTGGTGACGTTCCTGGTCGGTGGTCTGCTGGCGGGTGCGGCGGCGTTGTTCTACATGATGAAGATCCCGCAGGGTGCGATCTACAACGGCGGTTTCCTGTTGGGTATCAAGGCGTTCACGGCCGCGGTGCTCGGCGGTATCGGCAACCTGCGTGGTGCGCTGCTGGGTGGTTTCGTGCTCGGGCTGGTCGAGAACTACGGGCAGTCCCTGTTCGGCGGGGAGTGGAAGGACATCGTGGCGTTCGTGGTGCTGGTGATCGTGCTGATGTTCCGCCCGACCGGGATCCTGGGCGAGTCGCTGGGGAAGGCACGGGTATGAGCATCAGGGAGCGCTGGAACAGCCTGTCCCGGCCGGCGCAGTGGGGCATCCTGGTCCCGCTGCTGGCGTTGATCTACTTCCTGCCGGTGCTGAACCCGCCGATCATCGCGACGACCGGCACCGACTTCCCCACGGCGATGTTCGACGTGGCCCGCTACGCGCTGGTCGCGGTGGGGCTGAACGTGGTCGTCGGGCAGGCGGGCCTGCTGGACCTGGGTTACGTCGGCTTCTTCGCGGTGGGGGCGTACGTCGCGGCGTTGTTCACGTCGCCGAACTCCTCGCTGCACAAGCTGCCGTACCTGTGGACGCTGCCGCTGGCCATGGTGATCACGATGATCTTCGGGATCATCCTGGGCACGCCCACGTTGCGATTGCGGGGCGATTACCTCGCGATCGTGACCCTGGGCTTCGGGGAGATCATCCGGCTGCTGGCCGACAACGTCACGCCGCTGCGCGGCCAGTCCGGCTTCGAGCGGGTCGGGACGAACAACGCGGGGCAGCCGTTCTACGACAACGCCACCGCCTGGTACTGGCTCACGGTGACGATCATCGTGGGAATCCTGTTGCTGGTCGGGAACCTGGAACGCTCCCGGGTGGGGCGCGCGTGGGTCGCGATCCGCGAGGACGAGGACGTCGCCGAGATCATGGGGGTGGCGACGTACAAGTTCAAGATCTGGGCGTTCGTGATCGGCGCGGCGATCGGTGGGCTGTCCGGGGCGTTGTACGCGGGCAAGCTGGGTTTCGTGAACAACCAGTCGTTCGACGTGGTCACCTCGATGCTGTTCCTGGCGGCGGTCGTGCTGGGCGGCGCGGGGAACAAGGTGGGTGTGCTGCTGGGAGCGGTGGTGGTGGCGTACCTGCCGCTGCGGTTCGTGCAGATCGCCGAGTACAACTACCTGATCTTCGGGATCGCGTTGATCATCCTGATGATCTTCCGGCCGCAGGGGCTGCTCGGTGCCCGGCAACGGTTGCTGGCCAAGGGGCGGCAGGCGTACCAGCGCCTGATCGGCCGCGGTGAGCAGATCAGCGGGGACAGCGCGATGACGGAGACGCGATGAACGAGGACACCGAGATCCTGTACCACACGGGCGAACTCGACGCGCGGCTCCGGCACGAGGCGGAGGTCGCCGAGGCCGTCGCGCCGGACCGGCACATTTCCGCGCGCTTCGGGGAGACGTTGCTGCAGCTCACCGACGTGACGATGCGGTTCGGCGGGCTGACGGCGCTGGACCGCGTGTCCTTCGGCATCCGGCGTGGCGAGATCCTCGGCCTGATCGGGCCGAACGGCGCGGGTAAGACGACGTGCTTCAACGCGATGAGCGGTGTGTACCGGCCGACGTCGGGTCAGGTGCTGCTGGAGGGCAAGCCGCTGGGCAAGTCCTCGCGGCACGGCATCACGCAGCTCGGCATCGCCCGCACGTTCCAGAACATCCGGCTGTTCGGGGAGATGACCGCGCTGGAGAACGTGGTCGTCGGCGCGGACGCGCGTGCCAAGACGAGTGTGCTGGGGGCGTTGTTGCGCTTGCCACGGCACCACCGCGAGGAGCAGGAGGCGGTGGACCGGGCGATGGCGTTGCTGGAGTTCGTGGGCATCGCCGACCGCGCGGCGGACAAGGCGAAGAACCTGCCGTATGGCTACCAGCGTCGGCTGGAGATCGCGCGGGCGCTGGCGACCGAGCCGAAGCTGTTGTGCTTGGACGAGCCTGCGGCGGGGTTCAACCCGGCGGAGAAGGAAGAGCTGATGCAGCTCATCCGCAAGATCCGCGCCGACGGGTACACGGTGTTGTTGATCGAGCACGACATGAAACTCGTCATGGGCGTGACGGACCGGATCGTGGTGCTGGAGTTCGGGAAGAAGATCGCGGAGGGGCTGCCGGCGGAGATCCGGGAGAACCCGGCGGTGATCGCCGCGTACCTGGGGGTGCCTGACGATGACGTTGCTTGAGCTGTCCGGGGTTTCGGTGCACTACGGCCGCATCCAGGCGGTGTCGGAGCTGTCGATCACGGTGGGTCAGGGCGAGATCGTGGCCTTGATCGGCGCGAACGGCGCCGGCAAGTCCACCACGATGCGCGCGATCTCGGGTATCCGCCCGTTGTCGGCGGGTCGTATCACCTTCGCGGGCGAGGACATCACGCGGTTGCGGGCGGATCTGCGGGTGGTGCGGGGGATCTCGCAGGTGCCGGAGGGCCGGGGGGTGTTCCCGGGGATGACGGTGGCGGAGAACCTGGACATGGGCGCGTACGCGCGCAAGGACCGCAAGAACCTGGGTGCGGATCTGGAGCGGGTGTTCGCGTTGTTCCCGCGGTTGAAGGAGCGGCGGTCGCAGGCGGGGGGCACACTGTC
>NZ_FORP01000042.1 GCF_900114035.1 Amycolatopsis sacchari
AACGCCGAGCCGACATCCACCTTGGCCTCATGCACCTGGCCTGCGTCCTCATCTGCTACCGCAAGCTGCCGACTTCATTATGAAACGAGTTGTTAATCGCGAATAGGCAATGAAGGCTTAGTGGAATAAGGTCACGGTTCCCCGGAGAACCGCTCCCACGTTGGCGAATACCGGATTATTCCCATTCCCTCACGGAGCGAGGTCGCACAGGATCGTCACGGCGGCACCGAGCAGAAGACAGGGGCCCAGAGGCATCGGGGCATCACGAGAAACCCGCCGGGCGACGCGCAACAGCGTGCGGGCGATTCCCGCAAGCAGCCACCCCAGAACGGTGCCGACCAGGATGGCACCCCAGCTCTGCCACCCCAGCACGAGGCCGAGGAGCCCGGCGAGCTTCACGTCGCCGGCGCCGAGTCCGCCGAGCGCAAGCGCGAGTACGAGGTAGCACGCGGACAGGACAAGCATCGCGGTCACGGCCCGGAGCAGGTCAGCGTAAGCGGCCGCCAGTACAGAACGGGTGCTGAAGCTTGCCCCGACCGTAAGGACGCCCGCGAGGATCAGTGCGCCGGGCAGGCGTTGCTCGATGACATCGATGAACGCCAGGACCACCCCCACCGCCGCGAACAAGCTGTAAGCCACGAGGTCGAGTCCCCAGCCGAAGCGCCAGCCCAAGGCCCCGAACAGCACGGCCGTCACGCCGGCCGACACCGACTGCTCCCCCACACTGAGCGTTCCCGTCCGCATCAGCGCTCGCGAGCCCATTCCCACCGCGACGCCGACGCAGGCCCCCGCGGCAGCCCAGCCGGTCAAGGCAAGCGAATTCATCGGACACCCCGGTGATCGGTGCGCAAAAACCGCGCGATTCCTAGCCGCCATGAATACCGGACGCAAGCCTCGAATGTTCACGCCACGCGTCCGAACGAGTGAATCTTTCTTGGTTGAAGCCATGCCGACTTCAAAGTCAGTGCGACATGACCATTGCGACTACAGGGGGACCTTGGTGTAGAAAGTTTGATCTGGTGAACAGTGATCAAACGGTAGTGGCGGGGGTGCCGCGGTGCAGGGGAGAACACAACGCTCCTTGAGCGGATGGGCGGTCGCGGGTGTGACTGGCTTCGTCCTGCTCGCGGCATGCTCCCCTGACGATCCGACAGACCTCGCGTCCGGACCGTCGACTGCTGCCCCGGTTCCCTCGGCGGCCCCGAGCAGCAGTCCTGCCGCGACGGGCGAGGACAGAGCGAAGCAGGACGCCCTGATGGCGTACCGGGCGATGTGGGATGACTTCGTCCGGGCCGGGACCACATCAGACTGGCAGTCGCCAGAGCTTGCGGCCCACGCGACCGGCCTCGCCCTGACGAACCTGTCCCGCGGCCTCTACGCCGACCACTACAACGGGCTGGTGACCAAGGGACAGCCGGTGCTGAACCCCACGGTGTCTTCAGCCGAACCGGCAGGCGACCCCGTGAAGATCATCGTGTCCGACTGCGGGGACTCGACGAACTGGCTCAAGTACCGCGCCGACAACGGTCAGCTCGCGGACGATGAGCCCGGAGGACGACACGCGATCAATGCGATCGTCGAGAAGCAGGCCGACGGATCGTGGAAGGTCACGGACTACGGCGTGCACGACATGGGGACGTGCTGACCATGCGCCGGACCGCCGTCGTCGCCGGGGTTTTCACCGCAGCCGTGCTCGGCTTCACGGTTCCTGCCGTCGCCGGCAACGGGTGGGGAAGCACCACCTGCAGCCAAACACCCACGCCCGCGTGCGACCTAGGCGCGGGCACCAACAGCACTCCGGGAAAGGCTCCGGGAGCCGGTTCCACGAACCCCGGCCGTCCGGGCACGGGATCCAAGCCGGGGAACGGAAAACCCGCGAATCCCGGTGACACGATCACGGGCGGCGATGCCGACATGGCGAGTTGCTCGTACGTGAAGAGCGACTACCAGCCGCCCAATGGCGGCACGTTCCCGGTGACGCACACCCGTCGACCACGCGGCGGAGGCGTTGTCCCGGTGGCCTTGCCGCGCCCGGTTCCGGCTCAAGCCGCCGGGCAGGGACCCGGCGCCTGGTACGTGTGGAAGTGCTCGGGGGAAGGCTCAGCCGACACGTTGTACCGGCCACCGGTGTGGATCGCCGACGGGCAACAACCAGGGGCGGCACAACTCCCCTCGCCCGAGGAACTGGCACAGATGGCGCGCCGGCAGCTGAAGTTGCCCTCGCCGGCGATCTCCGCGAACCCCGCGGGTGACCAGCTGGTGAACCTGCCCACCTGGATGTGGCTGTCGAGTGGTTGGGGTCCAGTATCGACCACCGCGTCGGTGCCCGGCGTTTCGGTGACAGCAACGGCAACGCCGGGCTTCGTGACCTGGTCGATGGGCGATGGCTCGACCGTGGTCTGCAACGGCGCCGGCACGCCGTACTCCGTCGGCACAGACCCCGCGGCGCCCTCACCGGACTGCGGGCACGTCTACCACCGCTCATCGGCAGCACAGCCGGGACAGGCTTTCGGCGTGACCGCGACCGTGCACTGGACCGTCACCTGGTCCGGGGCAGGCCAGGGCGGGACGTTCCCGGAGATGACCACGACGAGCACCGAAAGCTTCCGCGTAGCGGAGTCACAGGCGTTGAACAACGGGGGCGGCTGACCGCCCGAAATCCGAACCGAACCGCTCGCTGATTTTTTCGGCGACGCGGTGCACTACCCCGTTGCCTCTTGGAGGTATCCGCGTGAGCACCAACACCACGAGCCGTCCGGCCACCACAACCGGTGCCTGGGTCAGCAACGGGAAGAACTCTGCGCGGTTGCGCGGCACCGGCCGACGCCGCAGTCTTCCGCACCTGCTGCTGGGCGCTCTGCTCGTCTTGGCCTGTGCGGGCGGCTTCGTGCTGTTTTCCCTCGACTCGGGCGACCGCCAAGCCGTGCTCGCGCTGGCCCGCGATGTGCCCGTGGGACACCTCCTGACTCGCCAGGACCTCCGGCAGGTCAACGCCGCGCTCGACCCCGCCATAGCCGCAGTCGGAGTGGATCAAGCGGCCACAGTCGTCGGCAAGCCGATGGCGGCGAGCTTGCCGGCCGGGACGTTGCTGACGCCGCGCTCGGTTGGAGACGCCACGGTTCCGCCCGCCGGACAGGCAATCGCGGCGCTGGCGCTCAAACCCGGCCAGTTCCCGCCAGAGGTCACCGCCGGAGCACGCATCTCGGTGGTGTTCGTGCCCGCGCAGGCCGGGACCGCCACCGGCCCACCTGCTGACGCCGGAGCAGTCTGGCCCGCGGTCGTGACCAGCGTGGCCGGGACGCCGAACGACCAGACGACGGTGGTGTCGGTGCAGCTGACCGAACCCGCCGCCCGTCAGGTCGCCGCGGTGCCGGCCGGGCAGCTCGCAATCGTGATGCTCGCAGCTGGAGGACGCTGATGCTGGTGTCGGTCCTGTCGTTGAAAGGCTCTCCGGGCGCGACGACGTTCGCCGTCGCCCTGGCCGCACGCTGGCCGGGGGCGTCCCGGGCACTGGTGGTCGAGGCCGACCCCTCGGGCGGCGACCTCGCCCTCCGGTTCTCGCTGGCGTCGGCGCCCGGTCTCGTCAGCTTGGCGGCCGCCGCGCGGCGCGGTGGCGACGCCGACCTGGTGTGGCACCACACGCAGGAACTCCCGGGCGGGCTGCAGGTGACTGCCGCTCCGCCGGATGCCGAGCAGGCACGTGCGGCGCTATCGGCGCTTGTCCAGCACCAGACCAGTGGTCTCGGGCTGCTCCGCCAGGCGGCCGCCCAGCCCGGCGTCGTGGTGATCGTGGACTGCGGCCGGGTCGATCCTGGTTCGCCCGGATTGCCAATCGCGCGTTCCTCCGACGCGACCGTTCTTCTGTCCCGTGCACACGCCGACGACCTCGCGCACCTTCCGCGACGACTGCCCACCGTGGCCCGTTGGAGCCCGAATCCCGTGCTGCTCCTGGTCGGCCCGGGCTACTCCGAAGCGGAAGTCGCCCGCGAACTCGGAGTGCCGCCGCTGGGGCGAGTTCCCCACGATCCACGCGGCGCCGCCGTGCTCTGTGGCCGGCCGGCGACACCACGGTGGGGGCCTTCCCGGTCCGCGCTAGGCCGATTCGCGCAGAAGGTTGCTGGCGAGCTCGCCGCTCGGCAGCGCCCGGCTGCACCCGAACCGCCTCCGCTGCAGACTCCCGTCCCGGCGTTGCACGCTGTCCCCGGAGTTCCGCCCGCCGCTGTGTCACGCAACGGCGTCCGTCCGGCACCCTCGGCTGGAGGACAGGCATCATGACACGGCCAACTGGCCAGCAGCCAGTCAACGGAGCGGACCCGCACAGCTCGCAGGCGAGCTGGCAACCCGGCAACCGCCCGTCGGAGTCGCCGGACGCGGCCAGCCGCTTGCGCCGATACCTCCGCGAGCGGTTGAACGCCGACCTGCCTCAGCGGGTCGCCGACCAGCAGGAACGCACCGGCACCACCGCCACCCGGGAGGCACGCCGCGAGCTGGCCCGCGGGATCATCGACGATGCGCTGCGCGGCCACACCGAGAACGAGCTGGCCGCGGGCCGGGACTTGCTTCCGCGCGGCGTCGAGCAGCGGGTAGTCACCGAGGTCATCAACGAACTGTTCGGCATGGCGGGGCTGCAACCTCTGCTCGACGACCCGACGGTGGAGACCATCAACGCCAACCGCTACGACCGCGTTTTCGTGCAGTACAACGATGGCCGTCGGGTCCGGGTCGGCCCGATCGCGTCGTCCAATGAGGAGCTGACGGATCTGGTCCGGCTGCTGGCCGCGCGTGCGAGCAGCCAGGAACGGCGGTTCGATCAAGGATCTCCGGCGGTCAACCTCCAACTGCCCGGCGGGGAGCGGTTGTTCGCGGTGATGGGGCTGACGGCCGGCGGCGTGACCGCTCTGTCGATCCGGCGCCACGGCTACCTCACGGTCAGCCTGCGGAACCTCCGGCGGCGCGGCAGCCTCGACCCCGGCCTGGAGCAGTTCCTGCGTGCGCTGGTCAAGGCGCGCAAGAACATCCTGATCACCGGCGGTACCGGTGCGGGAAAGACCACCCTGCTGCGCGCGCTGGCCTCCGAAATGGACCCGATGGAACGGATCGTCACCATCGAGGACGCCTTCGAACTCGGCCTGGACCACGACCCCGACGTCCACGCGGACGTGACCGCCTTCCAGGCACGCGAGCCCAACGTCGAAGGCGAGGGAGCGATCTCCCAAGCCGAACTGGTTCGCTGGGGCCTCCGGATGAGCCCGGACCGGGTCATCGTCGGGGAAATCCGCGGGCCCGAAGTCATCCCGATGTGCAACGCGATGTCGCAGGGCAACGACGGGTCGATGGCGACCTTGCACGCGTCCAGCTCACGAATCGCGTTCACCCGGCTGGCCTCTTACGCAGCGCAAGGGGTCGAACGGCTGCCGCTGGAGGCGACGAACCTGCTTGTGGCGTCGGCGGTGCACTTCGTCGTGCATCTGGCTCGCGCGGACGACCGGCGAACCCGTGTGGTGTCCTCGATTCGCGAAGTCGTCGGCGCCGACGGGCCGCAGATCATCTCCAACGAGATCTACCGGCCGGGTCCGGACCGGCGCGCTCGCCCTGTTGCCGGCGCGCTGCGCAGCGACACGCTCGACGACCTGGTCGACGCTGGGTTCGACCCCGGCGTGCTCGAGAACCCCGAGGGCTGGTGGGCGCCATGAGCGTCACGCTCGGCCTTGCTGCCCTGTTCGGCGCTGGCACCGGGCTGGGATTGGTGGTGGTCCTTCTCGGCCTCCGGAAAGGCGGTCGACTCCTTTCCCGCCGCGACCGTCGGCGTGACCATCCTGCCGACTCGCGCCGTTCACTCCGGCTTGCTCTAGCAGTTGCCCTTGGGGTGGTAGCCGGTCTGCTCACGGGATGGGTAGTCGGCGGCGTACTGGCTGGGCTCGCTTGCTGGGTCCTGCCCCGAGCCTTGGGTCGGGACCCGGAGCACTCGCGGCGCATCGCGCGCATCGAAGGGATCGCCACCTGGACGGAGATGCTGCGCGACACGCTGTCGGCCGCCGCGGGGCTCGAGCAGGCCGTCCTCGCCACCGCACCCTTGGCCCCGCCGGCCATCCGGGGCGAGGTCGGTGAGCTGGCGACGGGGATCGAGAACGGCGAACGGCTCGCCCCGGCGTTGCGGCGGCTCGGCGAACGGTTGGACGATCCGGTCGGCGACCTGGTGATCGCCGCCTTGCTGCTCGCCGCTGAGCAACAGACCCGTCAGCTGGCGGACCTGCTCGGGTCGCTGGCCCAGGCTGCCCGCGGCCAGGCGTCGATGCGGATGCGTGTGGAAGCCGGACGAGCGCGCACCCGGACTTCGGTCCGGGTCATCGTTGGTACCACGCTGGCCTTCGCCGTGGCTGTGGTGCTGCTCAACCGCAGTTACATGGGCGCTTATGACAGCGCCACCGGTCAAGTGGTGTTGCTCGGGATCGGCGGCTTGTTCGCAGTCGGCTTCGCCTGGCTGAACCGCATCGCCCGCATTCCGCAACCCGACCGGTTCCTCGCCCCGGCTGCCACGGGCGACGACAGCATGATGGTCATCGGGAGGCAGGAGTGACTGCCCTGATCATGCCCCTCGCGCTCGGTGCCGGGCTCGGAGCCGGCCTGTGGGCGCTGGCGATCTACCTGTTTCCGCCGCGTCCGGCCCTGCGCGTCGTCCTGTCCCGCGCGACAACACCGGCCAGCCCCGAGCCGATCCTGGCCACCGGGGAGGCCGGCTGGGCCGCACGGCTCGGCCGGCCCGCCGTCGCGCCGCTGCGCGCTCTCGGACTGCCCGGCGCGCGGCTGACGCGTGATCTCGCAGTCATCGGCCGCTCGACCTCGACCCACTTGGCTGAAAAGACCACACTCGCGGTCGCCGGGCTCGTGCTGCCGACGCTGTTGGGTGCCGCTCTCACGGTCGCCGGGTTCGGTCTCGGGGTCGGGCTCCCGGTCATTGGCGGGCTTGTGCTCGCCGCCGCCGGGTTCGTTCTGCCCGACCTGCAGGTCCGCGCCGAAGCGGCGAAACTCCGCACCGCGTTCCGGCACGCGTTGTCGGCCTACCTGGATCTCGTGTGGATCACGCTTGCCGGTGGCGCGGGAGTCGACAGTGCGCTGGGCGACGTCGTCGCCGTGGGCCGCGGGTGGGCCTTCGCGCAGATCAGGCGTGCGCTGGACACCGCCCGCCTGACCCGCACCACGCCGTGGGCGACGCTGCGCCGGCTCGGCGAGGAACTCGACGTGACCGAGCTGGCCGAGCTCGCGGCCTCGGTCAGCCTGGCTGGCACCGAGGGCGCCAAGGTCCGCACCTCACTCGCCGCCAAGGCGCAGGCACTGCGCACCCACCAGATCACCGAGGCCGAGGGGGACGCTCAAGCCGCAACCGAACGCATGTCGCTGCCGGTCATGGCGCTTTTCCTTGGGTTCCTCGCCTTCATCGCCTATCCCGCACTGGTGCAAGTCCTCAATGGACTGTGACCTCGTTGGACCCGACAAACGGAAGGAGAACCTGATGCCCACACAGTGGTACGCGCTCTGGACCATCGTCCGGGCTCGGGTGGACATGCTGCGGCGTGAACCCGAGGCCGGCTATTCGACCGAGACGGTGCTCGTGACCGCGCTGCTCGTCGTCGCCGCCATCGCGGTGCTCGCGATCATCGTCGCCAAGGTCACGTCCAAGGCCAACAGCATCGACATGTAAAGCCATGACACACAGGCGAGTGATCCCCGCGATACCGGGCCCGTGGCGCGTACGGCTCAAGAAGGCGCTGGCAGGCGATCGCGGCTCGGTGAGCGCGGAGCTGGTGATCGCCACTCCCCTGCTGTTGCTGGTGCTGCTGGCCGTTGTGCAGTTCGCGCTGTGGTCGCACGCCACGCACATCGCGCAAGCTGCCGCGTCCCAGGGCCTGGCGACCACGCGCGCGCAGAACGGGACAGCCGCGGCTGGGGTGGGCAGTGCGCAACAGCTCCTGCATCAGCTCGCGGGCGGACCGCTGCGAGACGCTGCTGTCTCGGCCGACCGTGGTGCGGGTGGGGCTTCGGTCCGGATCGCCGGGACGGCCACCCCCGTGTTGCCGTTCCTGACGCTGCCTGTGCGCGCCGAGGCCGCAGGGCCTGTCGAACGTTTCGTGCCGGACAGAACGAGCGGGTGATCGCCATGGTTGAACGCCATCGCCGGCGTCGCGCAAGCGAGCAGGAAGAACGGAATAGCTGGTGGCAGGCTGACCAGGGCTCGGTCGCGTCGGAAGTCACACTCGTCGCCCCGTTGCTGATCATGCTCCTGGTGTTCGTCGCCGTCGTCATCCACCGTGGTGTCGACGCTCGAATCCGCATCGACGACGCTGCTCACCATGCCGCTCGCGCCGCGAGCATCGAACGAACCACCGCCGCCGCGAGCAGCGCCGCCCAGTCCACGTCGCGCGCCGCCCTGGCCGAAGCCGGAGTAACCTGCCGATCCTTCTCCACAACCACAACAACCGCCGGCCTGCGGCCTGGCGGCACCGTGTCGGTGACCGTCGTCTGCGAGGTCGATTTCGGCGACGCCCTCATGCTTGGCGTCCCTGGCCGGAAGCAGCTGTCAGCGACCGCGACCGAGCCGATCGATGTGTGGCGCGCGACGGCGAGCAATGGGGCCTCGCCATGACACGCGAGCGGTGGCCAGCTCAGATCGCGTGGTGGCGGGCCGATGAGGGCCGCGTGTCCGCCTTCGTCGTCGTGCTGGTCTCGGCCATCCTTGCTCTTGCCGGACTGACCCTCGACGGTGGGCTCGCGCTCGCGGCCAAGGTCCGGGCGAACGGGCAGGCTGAGTCCGCCGCCCGCGCCGGCGCCCAAGCGATCGACCTCAACGCCTATCGGAGCAGCGGCACGCTCCGGCTGGTTCCCGCACAGGCTATCGCCATGGCTCAGAGCCACCTGGCCGCCGAGGGCGCCGTCGGCTCGGTCGCCATCTCCGGCGACACGGTCATCGTCACTATCACCGCCGCCCAGCCCACTCAATTGCTCGGCCTGGTCGGAATCAACTCCCTGTCCGTGCACGGACAGGGAAGTGCCCACCCCCAGCGCGGAATCACCGCGATCGAACCCTGACGGAAGGGGACCCATGCCAACCGACGACGAGGTCGAGCACCGCATCGAGGACGTCGACGCTCCGCGCACGGCGAGGCGGAAAGCCACTGCGCAGCAGGTCAACCAACTCGCGCACCGCAGGGCCGCGATCGTCGCTCAGCTCGAGGACATCGAGGGACAGCTCGGCGAGCTCATCGCGGAAGCCGAGGACGTGATCAGCGTCGAGGAACTCGCGCGGTTCACCGACCTGAAGACCGCGGACTTGACGGAGTGGGTGGCCGGAGGCAAGTCCGCGTCCAGGTCCCGCACCTCGTCCGGAACGGGCACGCAATCGGCCGAACCGATCCCGGCGTCGCCCGTGGCCGGCGCCCGTGATCTCGAGGCCGCTCAGCTGACGTGAGGGAACCATGACCGGCAGTTCGATGCATACCGCCAGCCACGTTGTCGGCGTGGCAGCCCGGATGCTCCGGGGGCTACTCGCCGCGCTGATCCTGCTTGCGCTGCTGTGCGGCCTGCCATGGGCGCTCGTGCGGCTCATCGGGTGGCCGCTGCCCGATCACCTGCCGACTCTCGCGGAGGTCCAAGGGGTTCTGTTCGGCCCGATGACCGCGACTTTCCTGCTGGACTTCCTCGCCTGCGTCGCCTGGGTGTTGTGGGCGCTGTTCGTGGCAGACGTGGCTCGTTATGCCGTTGAGCTTGCTCGCGACCTGCACGCGCCGGATGTCCTCACCGCCGGCCCGCTTCGGCGGATCACGGTCGTCCTGGTCGGCGCGGTCCTCATCGCGGTCTTGGGCCACCGCCTCAGCCAGGGCGGGACCGCGGGAAACACCTTCAACGCTGACGTCGTCGCGACCGCCGAAGCCAAGCTCGTGGCCGACAAGCACGACGCAGTCCCACCGCGGTCGGTGGTAGTCCTGGCTCCGAACCCGGAAACCGGCGTGCACGACTCGCTGTGGCGGATCGCCCAGCGCACCCTCGGAGACGGCAGTCGCTGGCCAGAAATCTTCGAGCTCAACCGAGGCAAACCCCAGCCCGGCGGACGCGTGTTCGATCGACCCAGCTTGATCTTTCCCGGGGAGGAGTTCGAGCTGCCTTCGGACACGGCATCGACACCGCACGTTCGGCCTCCGGCTCCCGCCGAGCAGCCAGCACCCCGAGCACCACACCCGCCGCCAGTCCAAGACGCCCCACCTCCGCACCCCGCCGCCGACGTTGGGTTCCGATGGGGCGATGAGCTGTTCGTCGGGCTCGGATTGGCGTCCGCGGTCAGTGCGGCCCTGGTCCTGGCGCGCTGCCACCGCAATCGCCGCTATCGACCTGGCAGTGGCGATCGCACTTACCTGCCGGTCGCGCCGGTGGTGTACCAACTCCGGCTGGCCCATCTGCGCGCCACCCAGGACGACGACGGTCTGGGCAGCGAGCCGCCGAAAGCGCCTGTAACGCCGCTCGCGCACGACGGCAGCCTGCCCGTCGGCATACGCGACGGCCGGGAAATGGCGCTGGACCTGGCCGTGTCCCGTGGACTCGGCCTCATCGGCGAGGGCGCAGCGGCCGCGGCGCGTGCACTGCTCGTGTCAGCCGTCGCGGCGACTCCTGAATCTCGCGTCATCTGCCCGGCCGAAGACGCGGCCGCGCTGCTGGGCCGCCGGACGGATCAAGACGTCCCTCCGGCTAATTTCCAGGTCGTCGCCGACATCGAGGCGGCTTTGGACGAACTCGAAGCCGAGACACTGGCTCGCGCCCGGCAGGCAACAGCCCCTCACACCGATCGTCGACCTCCGGTCGTGCTGGTCGCCCGCTCACTCCAACAGCACCGACAGCGGCTGCAGGCGATTCTGGACAACGGATCGGACTTCGGCGTGACCGGGTTGCTGCTGGGTCAGTGGCCGGCGGGCATCACCGCCTATGTCCGGGGCGACGGCACCGTGTCCGCGACCAATCCCGGCCCGGGCGAGCGCCTGCGCGGCACGTCGATGTTCCACCTCGGCGAAGACCACCTCGAAGAGTTGCTTACCCTGCTACGTCAAGCGCGAGGACCGCACGAAAACGACCGGAAGACCACATCCGCACGGGAATCCGGGCTCGAACTCCTGGCGGTGCACAGCGCCAGCGAGCAGACTGACGCGCGGCTCGAGATCCTCGGCCCGGAAGACGACTCCTCCGATCCGCTCAGCGTCAATTCGGCTTCTCCTCGGCCGCACACGACCGAACACCAGCAGGATGCGCTCCCACCACTTCGGATCACGGTTCTGGGCCCGGTCCGGGTGTGGTGGCGTCCCGCGCTGGCCGACGCCAGTGAGGTCGTCGAGCAAGAGGTCACGTCGGCGTTCCAACCACGGGTCCGCGAACTGCTGGTGTTCCTGGCCCTGCACCCCGACGGCGTCAGCCGCGAGGCCCTCATCGCGGCCCTGTGGCCCACGAGTCCATCCGAGAAGACGACCAATGCCCTGAACACCAGCTTCAGTCGCCTGCGCCGCGCCGTAGGTGCCGCGACCGGTGGCACGCTCGCCGAGGTGGTGCTGACCGGAGAGGGACGCTACCGCCTCAATCCGGATGTGGTCGAGGTCGACTACCACCGATTCGCCGCCGCGGTAGCTGCGCGGCGCGCCGCCACAAGTCAGCATGAACGAACCGACGCCAACCGCCGGGCAGTGGAGTGCTACACCGGTTCGTTGGCCGATGGCATGAGCACGGATTGGATCGAGACCGCCCGGGAAGCCATTCGCCGCGACGCGATCGATGCGGTCGCCGCGCTCGCCCGCGCCTTGGTCGAGGAGGATCCGTTGCAGACCATGGATCTTCTGGAGATGGCGCGCGCCTTCGACCCGCACAATGAGCTGATCTACCGCGACATCATGCGACTGCAGGAACGCCTTGGGCAACTGGATGCGATCCCCCGAACGCTGGCTCTGCTCACCACTCGCCTCGCCGAGGTCGACGACCGCCCCAGCCCCCAAGCCATCGACCTGGCCGAGCGCCTGCAACGCCGCCACGATGCCCACCAGGACACCGCCGCGCCATCATCGGCTGATCGCGGTTACAGCAAGACCAGATGACCGCCATCACCGCGCAGCAACCCCGTCTCCTCAGGCAGGACGAGATGGACGAGCATCGTCGCCGTCTTCATCGGAATGTCCGCCGTGCGAGTCGTTCTCACGGCTGTGCGTCTGGGCCCGCGCGAGCAGATCGGGATGTGCGCGGGTCCAGGCGATCAGCGGCTCCGCCGCATCGAGTGCCTCGGCGACCGCCGGATTCAACGAGTATTCGACTTCCGGCGGAAAAGACTTCGTACTGCGCTCCCGGATGACCAACCCCTGCATGCGCATCTTTTTCAGCGTGCGCGCCAGAATGCTATCGTGCAGGACGGGTTGTTTATCCGTCCAGTTCTCATCGATGAAATACGAGTTGACCGTGGAAAGAATTTCTACTCGCCGCAACGGGCCAGCCCGGAGTGCCACCACGATCGCCGGCACCCACTTGTCCCCGAACAGGTTTCTCAAGTCGTACAGGCCCCGCGGAAGCCTGTCGTCTCGCTCCGTCACCACGCCTCCCCACGTGTGCCGACCCGGGCCGTCGAGGTAGCCCTGTCGCTCTCATCAACGAAGGCACCTCGACAAGCCCACGCTACGCCAAACGGAGCAACGCGCCCAACCGTAGAACTACTCAACCCGCACCCCTCCGGGCATCCACGACCAGCGGCCGAGCTGGTGGAACCGGCCGAGGCTACGAGTCATACGGGGATCACCTGGGGGATCAACATGGGGTTCATATCGGGGCGCCGATTAGAGCGTCACGGCACCGCGGCACGGAACCACCTGGTCAGGCCACCATTAGAGGGATCCAGTGCTACCCCAGACTCGACCCGCCGCAAGGCGGTGAACACATCGGGGCCAGCAGGCGGGGCCGCGACGGCGGCCACTCGGGTGACCAAGGCAGCCACGCTGCACCCGCGGCTTCTCGTTCCGCAAATGTATGAATTAAATGCAATTCAATACGTTTCCCTTCGCTCTCAATAAAGGCTATTTCCTCCATCAAGCTGACACGCCCAGACCCCTGACCTGCGCAAACAGAGGAATAGGCTGCGTGAATTGCAATAATTCAATCCGATCGCAAACACAGGAAAAGAGTCTTGAAAATACGTGGTCGAACCTATTGCGCGCCGGGTGCATGTCGAGTCATAATTGATTTGTCGCCGGGGGAACCGGAAATCACAGCCAATACGATGCCCGGCGTGAGCCATATTTCCAGAATGGAGTCCTGTCATGCACTACGCCGACACCACAACCAACGACAACGGCACCGTGACCGCGTTTTGCTACTGCGGCTGGTCGGCCGTCCACGACACCCAGGAATCGGCCGACGCCGCCGCCGAATACCACCAGAACGACGACGCCGACGACTACGCCGCCGCGTGACCGGCCCCGATCAACGAAAGGACTGACCCGCGATGACCACGCCGCCCGCACCCACACCAGCACCGGCAACCGCTGGCACGACCGCCCCGGCCACGGGCGCGGCAGCCAGGCTGCGCAACGGCGAACTGCGCGCCATGGTCGCGCGGGTGCTGGCCGACAACCACGGCACGCCGTTGACCCCGCGCGCGATAGCGGCGAAACTCGGCGGCCGTTCGTCGGGTGCGGTCGGCAATGCGCTGAAAGCGTTGGCCGACCAGGGTCACGCGTTCACCGCATCCGCCGCGCCGCTGACCTACGGCGCGACCGCAACCACTGACACCGTCGCCGCAGCCACGATCACCCCCGCACCCCCACGGCGACCCGGCACCACCCGGGCAGCCCGTCCGAACAGGACCACCACGGCACCGGCCCCCGCTCTGGCCCCGGCAGCCACGGCACCCACCCCGGCCCCTGCGCCGGTCACCGGCCCTGTGACGCGTCCGAACGGGACCCCATACCACCCCCGGTTGTTGTCCGGGATGCCGGACGTCGTCGCGTTGCGGAAACTGCGGGATGCTGGAATTCCCGCCCTGATGTACGGCCCGCCCGGTACCGGGAAAACGTCGGTGGTCGAGGCCGCGTTCCCGGATTTGCTGACCGTGCAGGGTGACGGCGACACCACGGTCGCCGACCTGGTCGGTGAATACGCCCAGACTGTGGACGAGAACGGGACCGTGCGCTACACGTTCATCCACGGCCCGCTGGTCCGCGCGATGCGTGAGGGCCGGACCCTGTTCATCGACGACGCCACCCTGATCCCCCCGACCGTGCTCGCCGTGGTCTACCCGCCATGGACGGCCGCCGCCAAATCATCATCAAAGCCAACGGCGGTGAAGTCATCGACGCCGCGCCCGGGTTCTATGTGGTCGCCGGGCACAACCCCGGCGTGCACGGCGCGGTGCTCACCGACGCCCTGTCATCCCGATTCGCCGCCCAGATCCACGTGTCCACCGACTACGACCTCGCCCCGCAGCTCAAGATCGACAAGCGCGCGGTGAAGATCGCCCGGAACCTCGCCACCCGCCACGCTAACGGCGAAACCGGCTGGGCGCCCCAGCTCCGCGAACTGCTGGCCTTCCAGAAGATCGCCGACGTGCTCGGCGCCGAGGCCGCCGCCGGGAACCTGGTCGGCACTGCGCCGGAGGAGGACCGCGCGACCGTCGCTGCCGTGGTGCGGCAGGTGTTCGGCAAAGACCTCGCCCCTCTCGCCCTTGGCACCCGCATCTGATCGAAGCTCTGTCCGAAAGGGACCGTCATGAGCAACCACCTCGCGGACCCCGCCGCCCCCGGTACCGCCGTGTTCCCCACCCGGCCGGAATGGCTGACCTTGTCCGCTGCCCTGGCCGACGAGGTCCCTGTGATCGCCGACCGGGACGACCTGCTGGTCACTATCGCGCCCGGCGCGGGCGGAGGCGCGGCAGCCTGCTTCTACCCCGGCCCGGCGCTGATCGAGGTCGATGGCAACCACCTCAAGGTCGACCCCGCCACCGTCGACCCGGCCAACATCGGCGACCGCACCCGCTACGCGGCCACGTGGGGCGCCCTCACCCACGAATGCGGCCACGCCAAACACACCGCCTGGGATCCACCCGAGGACGCCCCGCCCGGGGTAGTGGACGCCGCGATGCTGCTGGAAGAGGCGCGCATGGAGGCCGCGCAGATCCGCCGCCGCCCGGATGACCGGCACTGGCTGCGCGCGTGCGTGAAGGAGCTCGTCGCCGATGACCTGCACCTGTTCGCCGATCCGGCCACCACGCCGCAGATGACCTCCGCCGACGCCGCCCGCTCCGCCGCCCTGTTGCTCGGGCGGGCCGATGGCGGT
The DNA here is from genome assembly GCF_900114035.1 of Amycolatopsis sacchari. Taxonomy (GTDB): domain Bacteria; phylum Actinomycetota; class Actinomycetes; order Mycobacteriales; family Pseudonocardiaceae; genus Amycolatopsis_E; species Amycolatopsis_E sacchari. The sequence goes on from NZ_FORP01000042.1 coordinate 15,340, forward strand.
GTGCTGACCGAGGCCGAAGTCGCCCCACTCGCCAGGGTCATCGAAGACGTGCTCGGCCCGGACACCCTGTCCAAGCTGCGCGCGGTGTGGCGGGCCGCTCTGCACACAGCCGATGACGACGGCGAGACCATGCTCGACCTCGGACGCCAATGGTGCGAAATCCTCGCCACCGATCCCAACCAGCCCACCCCGCCCGGCACCTCGGGAACGCCGAACGGCACCGGATCACCCGCCCCGAGCACGCCGTCGCCGATGGCGGAGGCGATCGCCACCGTACTGGACAACGTGGCTGCCAACGTCGCCCGGCAGCAACCGCCGGAGGACCCGACCGCGCGTGCCGCCGCCGCGCAGGCGCGCGAGAAAGCGGCCCAGAAGGAGGCCGACCGCGCTGCCCGGAAGACGTTCCGGGCAGGCGGACCCCGGGACGGCCGCACCGCCCTGGCCGGAACCCGGCCACCGACCCAGGACGAACGCACCGCCGCCCGCGTGCTCGCCCGTGCCCTGGACAGCGCCGGGGCGCGCGAACGGAGCGCGGTCAAGACGACCTCGGTGGTCCCGCCGGGGCGGTTGCGGATGCGCGGCGCGCTGGCCGCCGACGCTCAGCGCGCCGCCGGGGCCCTACCCACCGCCGAACCGTTCACCCGCATCACCCGTACCGCGACCCCCACCCCACCACTCCGGCTCGGCATCGCGTGCGACGTGTCCGGAACCATGCGCTGGGCCCGCGACCACGTCGCCTCCGCCGCCTGGATCCTCGCGACCGCCGCCCGGCACACCCGCGTGCCCGCCGACACCGCCACCGTGATCTTCGGCAACCACGTGCGGCCCCTGACCCACCCAGGCCGAACCCCGGCCGTGGTGACCGAGTTCAAGTCCGACGACAACTGGGAAGACATCCCCACCGCCATTGCCGCCGTCGACGGTGCGCTCGGCCTGTCCAGCCCCGGCGCAGCCCGGCTGCTGGTCGTCGTGTCCGACGGCCAGTTCCGGGACCAGCCCCGGGCCGAAGGCCAGAAGCGGCTCAACCGGCTACGCGCCGCCGGGTGTGCGGTGCTGTGGCTGACCACCAGCAAGAGCGACACGCCGCTCGACGGGGCACGCGTGCACCTGCTCACCGACCCGTCCACCACCGCCCAGGCGATCGGACGCGCCGCGACCGCCGCCCTGCGCGTGGCCCACTGAAACCGGAAGGAGGTGCCCCCATGGACGCCGCACCCGATCCGGACCGCGCGACGTGGTGCGCGCTCAGCGAGATCGTCGGCGACCGCTACCGGGTTTCGATCGCCACCGCCCCAGACCACTGGGCGGAATGCACCTTCCCGGCCACCGACGACATGACCCACCCCCGGGCCGTGACCACGGCCGTCGAACGCTTCACCGGCCGCCACGTCACCACCGTGACCCCGTGCCGCCCCCACGGCGACGGCTGCCCCAGCTACCGGCTCACCGTAGGAGAGGAAATCAATGCCATGACCCAGACACCCGAAACCGAGATCGTCGTCCGCACCTTCACCGAGAACGGCTGCGTCATCACCGCAGTCATCGCGGACCCCGCCGACGCACAACAGACCCTGTACGGCACCGTCACCCGCGACGGGCTGCTGGTCGGCAGCTACTACTGCGCCGACCGCGTCTGGCAGCGTGACTGGCGCATCGTCGTTCCCGGCAACCAGCAGATTTGCCTCGGGTCCGAAAGCGAGGCCGTGTTCGTGCTCACCACCGCCGGATCAGTAGGGGCGGGACAATGACCCCCGTGAAGCGGCAGCGGCTGCCCCACAGCGTCCGCGAAGCCATCGAGAAGTTCGAGTCCCTGCCCGCGATCGCGATTTGGCGAGACTTCCCGCATATAACCCAGGGCGAGCTGAGGCTGACGTTCGAGGCCGGCTGGGATCCCGAGTCCATGTCGCGAGCGTTCGCCAGAACGTTGCTGGAGCGCCAGGTCGACGGCGAGGTGTTCCTGACCTACGGCGACGAGTCCACCCGGCACAGCGCGGGCGGCGACCACTGGTGGGTGCGCATCGTGCTGCCCGATCAGCGGGAACTCAACATCGACTGGACAGCCCGCCAGTTCTACAACCTCGAGCAGCCGCACTCGCCACAGCACCAGGACCTTCCCTGCCCACTGGTCTGGCAGAGCGATCAACCTGGCGAGCCCGTGCACCCGGTGACCGGAACCTACCTGCTACTCAAGTCGCAGCAGGTCGGCGTCAACGATTCGTGCGGCGACGTCCGCGATGGCCGGACGGGACTGCCCCGCGTGCTGTCCAGCCGGTGCAGCACGTGCATCTTCCGACCGGGCAACCCGATGCACCTCGATCCGAGCCAACTCGATCAGATGGTCCTCGAGGCCCTGGCGCGGGGAAGCTGGATCGTCTGCCACGACACCCTTCCCGCAACCGGCAAACCCGTCGGCGCACAAGCCATCTGCCGAGGCTTCTGGGACGTGCACGGCCCCGATTCCCTCGGCTGCCGCATCACCGCGGCCTTGGGCGGCCCCATCTATGCGCCGCCACCCACCGAGGACGACTCGCCGGTCAGCTGACCCTCGGGATCGTCCAAACCAGACTTTCATGGAATTTCCACAACACGCTTGACTTCATCAGGTGAAGGAAGCGTCCATAGTCCTGTAGCCCGATCACACCGGCCGCGCACCGGGGGCTACACCGCCCCGGCCGGGGCATGACCCACCGCACTGCTCACACACCAGTGAATCGAGGGAAGTCATGTCCAGCAAAACCCGCAACCGCACAACTCAGGACACCACCACCCAGCCCAACACACCGGCGGGCCGCACCGACGCCGAGGACAAGCTGTGGGCCGCCCTGCACGCGAACCCCCACAGCACCGCCGCCGACCTGGCCGCCGCGGCGAAGATCGGGAAGTCCACCGCGGGCAAGATCCTCGCCCGATGGGCCGCCGATGGCAGCGTCATCCGCACCCCCGGGATCGTCGAGGGATGCCGACGCGCCGCCGACTCGTGGGCGATCGCGGACGCCCCTGCGCCCGCTGACGGCCCAACCACAGGCACCACGCCCACCGAGAGGGACGTTCAGGGCTGCGAGGCCGACGGCGACGGGAGCGCTGCAATTTCGCCCGTTACCGAAGGTACGCCCACCGACACTGCCTCGCCGGAAGCACCGACCACCACGGAAGCCACGCGACCGGAAACGGCAACGCCAGGCGCGAGTGATGGTGACGGCAGCAGGCAGGCTGAGCGTCTGGCACCCGGTGCTCTGCGCGGGATGGTCGAGGACTACCTGCGCGACCACTCCGGCGACGAGTTCGGACCGACCGCGATCGCCAAGGCGCTGGGCGGAAAGTCCTCGGGCGCGGTGAGCAATGCACTCGACAAGCTGGTGGCCGACGGCACGGCCGTCCGAACGAAGGACAAGCCTCGGCGATTCGCGCTCGCGCCGGCCGAGCACGCCGCCGCAGCACGCAATTAGCCTACTCAGAAGCGTGGTGCCACAACGAGCACCGTTGTGGCACCACGCTTCTTCAGGGTCCGGCATCCGGGCCACTGGGACCCTGGAGCTATCGGGACATGATCGTTGCAACGTTCATGAACACAAAATCTGCGACCTGGCGGCGGAACTGGTCGAGTGTATCCAGCACGTCCTGGGTGTGGTCGGTGGCTAGCGGGAACGATGGGTCGTCCTTCAACACCAGGTTGAATTCGTGCACCACGTCGTCTGAGATACCCTCGTCATGGCCCTCCATGTAGAACAGCACGGAGCCGTTAGCGAGAGTGCCGTCGCCCTGCAGCATCCTTCGGTTGGACGATCCGTCACTGACCCAGTAGAAGAAGTGCGGCCACCATGCCATAACCGCTAGCCGTCGATGCTTGTCGATGTTCCACAACAGGTCAAGGCGGTGTAGTGGATCCCAGTGGAAGTGGTCCTCGTAGGTCTGGTCCACTGCGACGCCGAGATGATGCGCCTGCTCCAGCAGCGCGAATGGCTGGACCGCACGGAGTGCCGCGCGGGCTCTGTCGTTGAAGAGACCGGCAAGCCGACTGTGCAGCACTCGATCGAACTTGCTCGGAGACTCGCAGATTGGAAACTTCGAGCTGGCCTCCTGCTTGTCCGAAAGCGCTCGTCCGTGGCTAACCTGGGCCAGCTCGAACGCCAGATTCTCCAGCGCGCCGCGCAGGTTGTGCAGAACGTCGCCGACCGTAGTGCTGATCGACGGTGGAACATCGCGGTGGTACCGGAGCACGTATGCCACTCGGTCCTGGTAGTCCGTCAACTCGGGCGTGAGCGTGTACGGGTTGGATCGCCGGAAGTCGTCGATCTGCTCGCGCAGCGACTCGATGTGGACACGTGCCCGTTCGGCCTTCGCACACCACGATCTGGTCGGGTCAAGCCAGTCGCCAACGTTGCTGATCACGTCTGAACAATCGTGCAGGAGCGCCCCGACGCTACACGGAACTAGCAAGATCCTTTCGCAAGCCCGGCCCGAGTGCGCCATCCAGCTCGCCAGAATTCAATACATCGAGACGTGGACATGGTCATAGTGGCAGCCGGTGAGGTTCGCCGCGTTCGGGCAGCCGTACGCGCTGGAGCGGTACGGCGCCCACGACGGGTTATCCGCTGACCAGTACTGGCCCTGCCAGATCAGGTACCGCACGCCGAGCGCCGCTTGGTTGGCGATCAGCCAGTTCGCCACCTGCCATCCCTCGACCACCGAGCGCGAGTCACCGGGGTTGAACAGGATGTCGCAGGCGCGCCCTTGCGGGTGGTCGGAGTCGGGGTTGGCCGGACGTGCCTCGTGGCAACCGAGGCCTTGGCCGGTCATGCCGCCCGCTTGGAGAGCTCGGACGAGTGCCAGAGTGCGGGGAGTGATCCTGCCGTTGCTGGTGGGGTCGGGCTCGGTGGCCTGTTCGGGTGGCCATTCCGTGCGCAACGGCCCTCCCGTGCCGCCGCTGGGAAGCGTGCAGGTCACCCCGAGCAGCGCCCCAACGATTTGGCGTGCGCCGCGCTCGTGTTTGGCATAGGCCTCCGGGTAGGCGGAACGCTGGACGGCTTGCGCGGCGGCGGCCAGGTTCATCTGCTGCCAGTTCGGCACCCTGAGCAGGTGGTTGTAGAACTGGGTGGCGGCGTACGTGGGGTTGAGAATCTGCTCCGGCGAGCCCCAGCCTTGGGACGGACGTTGCTGGAACAGGCCGAGGCTGTCGCGGTCGCCGAAGTTCAGGTTGCTCAGTCCAGACTCCTGCATCGCGGCGGCGACCGCGATGACCCACCCGTACTCGGGCACCTGCTTTTGTTTGCCGACGGCGACGATCGTGGCCGCGTTGGCCATCTGCTCCGGCCCGTACCCGGCGACGCCGGCCGTGGGGCCAGAACCGGCAGGAGCACAGTCAGCGGTGTTGCCGCTGCCGATGAGGGCGGCCACGACGCCGGCCGCCGCAGCGGCGACGAGGACAGGAACGAGCAGGACGGTCACCGCAGCGAGGACGGCAACCTTTGCTGCCGAGGTCATCTCCGGGAAGGCTTCGTGCCAGGCGGCATCGGGTAGGGCGGCGGCATCGAGACCGGTGACGTCGGCCGGTTCGAGGTCCCGCCGTTGTCGCTCGGCGGTGCGACATGGGGCCAGGTGTCCAGCAAGGCGGACAGTTTTCGCCGTCGAGCACGGTCGGCAGCATGGTCCAGGGGCAGCCAGACCTCGTCGGCGGGGCTGGGGTGCGTGGCCTCCGGATTGAGCAGCTCGGCTGCGGCCGTCGCGACCGGCACATGGTGCGGGTCGTCCAGCTCACGCCACGCGCGGGCGAGCAGGCGGCGGGCCGCGGCCTCGCGTTTCGCGGTGGGCAGCCAGACCAACAGTGGTGTGGTGATACCGGTCGCCTGGGCGAGCGCGACGTAGCCGGAAAGCTTGCCCGCTACCTTCGCTAGAGCTTCGGTGCCGAAGTCGTACTCGAGGAACCACTCGATTTGCCGGTCGCCGTGCTGCCAGCGGCCATAGCCATCCGGTCGGACGAGGTCCCCGAAGTGACGAGCGCAGCGGGTCTCCGACCACCACGCTGTCAGCTCCACATTCTCGCCGGGCTCCCGACATCTGGCTCGCTCGACCAACGCGGTGAACCACTCGTTGACTCCGACGGTGTGGGCGAGCCGGAGGCTGTGGGCAACGGCGAAGGCGCGGTCGTGCCGGTACCCCATCTCCTTGACATCCCGGCCGTTCTCGGCGGCGAGGACGGTGGCACCCGCCGGCGCGAGGATGTAGTGCATGGGGGCCGTGCCGACCGTGACGAAGGGCTGGAATCGGTCGACCACACCCCAGGTCCACAACTCGCGCAGCCGCATCCGACCGGACCGGAAGCTGGGAAACGCGAGCGCGGTGATCTGGTGCGAGGTGAGAACCCGGTGCTCCCACAGCATCCGGATGATCCACTTGTCGCGCGGAGTTAGCCTCCACGCGAGCATGGCTTGGTGTTCGGCGGTGTTGGCCGCGCGCGGGCTCGGGCGGTTTGCTTTGTGGCCGCGCAGAGAACGCTGCCTGGTGGGATTGGTGATCACGGCGGAGAACCTCCTGCTTTGAGAAAGGACGGCGGCGAATCCGGTTCTCATTCGCTTCGCCGCGGATCCACGCTCCGAGGACCCGTCGCCCAGCCATGGCGAGGCACGGTCGGAGCTGCATCGATTGCTCGTGCACTCGCCTTGCGGCGCGCTGCCGCCCGGATCTCTCGTGCGCGCCCCGGAATGGGCGGCGGGAGTGGTTGAGTCCGAAGGGTGAACGACTGAGCTTCCTCGCCGTTCAGGACGAGTCGGGCGGCGGCGTGGTAGGCGCCGAGGTGGGCCAGGTCGTGGTCGGAGAGCCGTGGCACGGTATGACGGGCCAGCTCACGCGCGTCTTCAGGCGAGGCGTTGAAGAAGATCTTGCTGCGCGCGTTGGTCGAGATGCCTTCGCGAAGTTCGCGGGGAAGCTGGCCGAGGTGCTGGTGTGCCAGCGTCATCGAGGTTCGGAACCCGCGGGCCTCGGCGAGCATGTCCTCGATCGGATAGGGCAGGTTGAGGAAGTTGTGGCACTCGTCGATGACCAAGCTCGCGTCCCTGCGACGGCGCTGCGGGATGCGCGCGCGGCCGGTGATGGCCTGCCAGGTGCGCGCGACGACCAGTGACCCGACCAACCGGGTGGTCTCCTCCCCCAACGAGCCTTTCGGGATGCGCACCAGGCAGATGCCACCGTCGAGCACCTGGTCGAGGTCGACTGTGGAGTGTCCTCCCGCGATGGCGGTGCGGACGAAGGGGCGCAGCAGGAAGGCGCGGAGCTTGTTCATCAACGGGCTGATGACCTGTGAGCGGGCCGAGTCGGTCAGCTCCTCATACCAGGACCAGAAGCCGCGCAGGACAGGATCGGTGATGCCGGCGGTGAGGCGGCCGCGGAAGGCTTCGTCGGCCAGCAGTTTCGGCAGGTCCGCGAGGGTGGCGACGCCTTCCTGGGACCGGAGGGTCAGGCAGGCCGCGCGCATCACATCGTCGGTGCGCGGGCCCCAGAAGGCTGAGTAGACCCGGCGGAACACGGAGACGAGGTTGTCCACCATCAGGTCGGTTTCGCCGCCGTCTAGCGGGTTGAGGCATGGTGGGCGGGCCTTGCTGTCGGCGTCGAAGAGCACGACACGGTCGGCCGCGGAGCGGGGTAGCCGGGACAGGACGTCGGTGACGAGATCGCCTTTGGGATCGATCAGGACGGTTCCGCGACCGGCCTCGGCGTCGGCCAGAACGATCGTGCCCAGCAAGGTCGATTTGCCGGAGCCGGTCGCGCCGAGTACGTGAAGATGGTGTCGGGCGTCGGGGACTCGCAGGGCGACGGGCCGTTCGTGGCCGGTGTCGGTGAGGCCGAGGGGTTTGGCTTCGGGCCCTGGGACGGCGATGCCAGGTGGGGGCGCGATAGCGCGGGCTCCGGCGCGCTGCAGCCCGGGGATGGCCTCGTCGGTCGGGAGGTGTGCTATCGCGGCCAGCTCGGGCACCGACAACAGGTCCCCCCGCGCCAGAAGCCGGGAGTCGATGACCTGCCCGGGGCGGCGGAGGCGGTGTCGCGTGTAGTGGTTGTGCTCGGTGTAGGAAGCGAACGACGCGGCGAGGGCATGTGCGCGACCACGGGCGATCTCCCGCGCTGCGCTGACCGCGTCGGCGTCGGCACTTGCGGGGAGGATGGTGGCGACGGCGTAGCGGACGACGGTCTCGAACTGGCTGCCGCGTTGCTTGGCAACGATAGCCCGGTTTTGTGCCGCGTACTCGAGCGAGGTTTGCGGGTCGCTGTGCAGAGCACCGGTCTTCGTGCGGTGCAGGATCGGGCGGCGGGTTCGCGGCATCCCAGGGGTGGCCGCGTCCAGCAGGCGGCCGACCAGCCACACCGAACTGCCGGTGTGGACCTGCCGCGCGGCGCGGCGGGCTCGCTGGACACGGCGCCCGGTGACCGGGCGGGCCAGGATCTGCACGCAGGCGTGCTCGTTGCGGCCGAGCCCGACCGGCGCGCCGATCAGCGCGCGGATCGGGTCGGCCTCGAAGGCGGTACGGATGGGCAGTGCTTCCGACCGCGCGAGCCGCAACTCGCCGCCGACCACGAGACGCCGCTCGCCGTCGCGGGGAACTGGCAGTGGCGGCTCAGCAGGCCGCACCCGGGTGTGGGCGCCGGGCCACGCGGCCTCGAGGGCGCGCTCGACGAGCCCGGGTGGGATGACGCCGGGCACCCACAACCGGATCGCGACCCCTGCCTCGGAGAACACGTACTCGCAGGCCACGTGCGGTTGTCCGGTGAGTACCCGTCGCCAGCCGGGCCGCAGGAGGCCCACGAGGTTGGACCACAGCGCGGCGCCGCCGGCGGGATCGACGGTAGGCGGGGCGAGCACGGTGACTTGACGTGCGTCGGCGACGAGTCGCTCGTGACACCGTCGCGCCCACCACCTTCGCCCCACGAGGAGCATCGCGACCAGCATGGTGAGCACCGGCACGGCGATCGGGCCTTCATCCACGGCGAGATTGCGGAGTCGGCTCAGCAACGCGACCAACGCACCACCAGGGTCGCGCAGGTAGTTCTCTAGCCAATCGGCGGACGCGGAACGTATCCACATAGGACGCGTCTCCCAGTGATCAAGGGGCATCGAGGCTGATTTCCTCGCCCTCGATGGGCTGAGGACCGAGGTCAACGAACGCGGCTGCGTGGTCGTCGTCTTGCTCGGCGAGTTCCGCCGGGTCGCTGGTGACCAGGTAGTGCTCGGTCGGCGACGCCATGCTCTGGAAGGCCACGCGCTGGGTTCCGGTCGACAGCAGTCCCTGGCCCCGGTCGGCTGCGAGCAGGAACTGGCGTTCTCCGGCGGAGAGGGTGAAGGTGCGGGCGATCTCGTCGATGGCTTGCGGGGCCTGCCGGAGCAGGATCTGGGTCGCCGCGTTGGCCACAACGGCTTTGCCGAGATCAGTGCCGAGGACGTCATCGACGTCCTGGGTCGCCACCGTCAGACCGGCCCAGTACTTGCGGAAGGCTTTGGCCGAACGGAACAGGAACTCGGCACCGGCCTTGTCCTGCAGCAAAAGCCATGCCTCGTCCACCGCGACCATCCGCGGCCGGCGGATCGCGGGGTTCGACACTCGCCGCCAGATGACGTCGAGCGTGAGCAGTGTGCCGATCGCCTTCAGCTGGTCGGGCAGATCGCGAAGGCTGAACACCACCAGGTGTCCCTCGGGCTGAACGGTGCTGGGACCGTCGAAGAGCTGCTTGAACGCGCCCTCGACGAACGGGTGCAGCCGCGCGGCGAGCTCGCGGCCGGCGGTGTCCCCGGAGCTCGCGAGCTGATCTCGCAGTGTGCGCAGCTCGGGCGAGGGGCGGGTCCAGGTGCGGGGATCGGTGGTGATGCCCACGCTCTGGTAAGTCGCGGCGATCGCGCGGTCCAGTGCGGCCCGCTCAGCTGGCGACGGTCCACCGCCGAGAAGAACTTCGATCACGGTGTGCAGGAACAGGCTGCGCCGGACGAGCGCGTCCTTCGGCGCGGTGCGTCGTCCGTCCGGACGTGTGTGGATGGGCAGGTCGAACGGGTTGAGCCGCACTCCGGGCACGCCGAGGTGGACGGTGGTTCCCCCGACAGCAGGCGCGAGCCGGGCGTACTCGTACTCCGGATCGACGACGGCGACCTCGATCCCGCGATACAACGAGCGCAGCAACTCGAGCTTGACCAGGTAGGACTTCCCTGCGCCGGAGCGGCCGAGGATAACGGCGTTGTGGTTGTGCATTCCGGTGCCGAAGCGGTCCCAGTGGACCAGCCCCTGGGAGCCGATGTTGTAGCCGTAGAGCACTCCGGCCGGTGCTGCGACCGAGGTCGGATCGGGCGCGGGCAGGTCCGGGCTGGTGAACGGGAACGCGGCCGACAACGCCGCGGTATCGAAGGTGCGGCGCATGCCGATCAGGTCCAGGCCCAGCGGCAGGGTCGACACCCACCCCTGGAGGCTGCGGTAGGTGGTGTGCTTAGCGTCCAGCAGCAGGCTGGCGCAGAGCGACCGCAGTGCCGCGACTTCCTCGGCGAGAGCGCTCTGGGAGGTCGCGTGGATGGTCAGATACAGCCCGACGCGGAAGAGCTTGCCCTCGCCGCGGGCGACGCGGGAGGACAGGTCGTAGGCGTCCTCGGTGGCGGCCTCAACGTGCGGGTCGAACAGCCGGCCGTGCTCGGCGGTGTGGCGTCGGCCGGCCTCGAGCTTCGCGAGCTGCTTCTTCAACCGGGTGGCGGCGGTGGCAGGGTCGATCGGCTCGACGTGCACGGAGACGTCCAAGCGGCCGGGGTAGGTCAGCAGGGGAGCCAGCCAGCCGGGGTGCACCTCGCGCGGGTAGCCGATGACGGCGAAGCTGGCGACCCATTCGCCGCCGACCTCCAGGTGCCGCGCCCCGACCGACAGCGCGTCCGGAGTGAAGGCGGCCGCGGCCGGGGAGGCCGGTTGGCCAGGCCGACGGTGGTGGCTGCGATGGCGCATCAGAACTGCTCCCCTCGCTCGTCCTCGTAGTCCCAGTCGTCCTCGCCCCACCCGGGCTCGTCCTCTGCACGTGCATCCGCACGCCACCGGGCGGCGTCGTCATCCGCCGGGTCCGAAGCGGTAGTGATGACCTCGTCCGCGCCGGCGAGCCCGGCTGATGGGGGCAAGAGGCTGTCGGGGTTGCACGCCGAGGCCAGCACCGCGGTGGCCTGCCCCGCGTCGAGCGGGGTCACCGTGATCCCGGCTGGGGACAGCAGCTCCACGGCTTCGGTGAGGCGGCGCACCAGGCGCGACTCGGCCGCTCGTCGTGTGGCCGCGTCGGCGTGCCCGAGCGTCCGGTTGCGGCGGCCCTGCAGAGCGGCCAGCCGCCCCGGGCCGACGAGTCCGTCCGGCGGACCAGCTGCGGCGAGCGGTTCGCGCAGCACGATCAGTACCTGCCGTCGCAGCAGATCGGACTCCTGCCCGAGCTGGACCAGGTAGTCGGCGTGCTCGACCGCGGCCGCTTCCAACGCCGGGTGCGGCAGGCCACCCGCGCGCTCGCGCAGCTCGGCGATCTGTGCGGAGAGGTCGAGGCGCTCGGTGCGCACCAGCACCTGAACCGGGGCGGTCAGTGAGTGCAGGTAGCGCCCGAACGAGGCGACCAGTGCCTCCTGCTCGGCCGGTGTCCGGAGCGCGAAGTTCACTGTGCTCGCGACGGCTACGACCGCCAACCCGTCCGGGCCGAGATCCACCACGCCGGTCTCCGTGACGGCCTCGGCAGGCAGGCGCAGCGCGGACGGGGAGACCGGTTCGGTCTCGGGCGGCGGCCTGCGGCGGCCGGCTTCCTGGTCCGCGTTCGCGGTGAGCCACGCGGGCGCCGGGCGGACGCCTTCCGGCGCGGCGACGCGGTGTCGTGGAGCGAGTCGCTGGCGGATCGCCGCGATCAGGAGCTTGTCCAGCGGGACACCGTCGCGCTTGCCCAGGGCGAGCGTCACCGACGCCGCGCCGACCGGAACCGCGAAGGCGGCGAACAGCGGGATCGGCAGGAACGCGCGCGTGGCGAGCCACACCAGGTACAGCGCCGCTCCCGCAGCGGCGAGAATGCCCAGCTGGCGCGCGGTGAGCGGGCCGAGCACGCGGTCGTGCATGTCGACGTCGGCAGGAATGCGAACGGGTTCGGTCATGACGTGCTACCTCCTGACTTGCGTCGTCGCACGGCCGTCGGCGGTGGCGGGGTCACGCGCGAGCGCGGCTTCTTGGCGGACTTGGGCAGGTCGAGCGGGAGTCGCAGGTGCCGTCCGGCCTGCGGTGCACGTGCCTTCGACGGTGGTGGCGGCGCGGGCTTGGGCGGCACGCGTTTCAGTCCGTCCAGGGGCAGCGGGTACTGGCCGGAGCGGGTCGGTCGGCTGCCCTGGTAAGGGTCGAACGGCAGCGGTGGCTGGACCACGCGGCGGCCGGTTCCGCGACGAGCGGGAGGCGGTGGCGGGCTCGCCGGCCGAGGCACCTTGCGCAGGCCGTCCAGCGGCAGTGGGTACTGACCGGACCGGAGCGGCCGGTTGCCCTGATAGGGGTCGAAGGGCAGCTCGAGTTGTTTCCCGGTGCGCCCGTGAGGCGCGCGCCGAACGCCCGCTCCCGCGGCGCCCGTCGCGGTGGAACGCGACGCCGCGCGCGGAACGTCGAAGGGCAGACGGAACTGCCCGTCGCGGCCGAGCACCGGCTTGTTCTCGGGCCAGTCATCCCCCAGCGGCAGCGCCAGCTGGCGACCCGATTTGCGCGAGGCTTTCGGCTCTGGTGCCTGCTTCGGCTTCGGCTTCGGACGAGTCCGGCGCAGGCCGGGCAGCGGCAGCACGTACTGTCCGCTCGCGGTGGTCCGCGGCTCGGCTGAGCGTGTGGGCGAACTGCCACGGCTGCTGCCACCGGTAGCTCGGGGCGTCCGGCGCTTTCCGCCGCCCCCGCCCAGAAGCCCGAACGTCTTGTAGGCGAGGAAGCCCCGGACGAGCGATCCGATCAGGCTGCGGCCGCCTCCGCCGCGGATCGAGCCCAGGATCCAAAACGGGATTTTCAGCAGGATGTACATCAGCGCGAGGGCGATCAGCAGGTTGATCAGCCCGGAAGCGGTCGGCCCGAACAGCGTGAACCCGCCGGGGGTGAAGAACGCCTTCAGCGCGGTGATCAGCGTCAGACTCTGGCCGAGCTGGATCGCGAGGCAGCCTCCGTAGGCCTTCCACCACCAGTAGGCGATGCCCTCGGTTTGCGGCAGGGCGTGGAACATCAACGCCAGCGGCGCCGCGACGATCAGGATGATCGTCAACGCGACCCGCACGACGTAGGTCACCAGCAGCGCGACGAGCAAACCGGCCAGGACGAGTCCGATGAAGACGATCCACATGCCGCCTTTGAGCGAGCCCATGACGAGGTCGCGCAGCGCCACGCCCGCGGCACTCGCGTCGAGCCCGCCGCCCATGATGGCGGCGACGAGGGCGTTGGCGATCTGGATGCCCTTGGTGGCCCCCCACAGGCTCAAAGCGCCGGCCAGGAACCCCACCACGAGGCGCGGCGCGATCTCCAATGCCGAGTGCCGCGTCTGGATGGTCTGGTAGCTCATCACGATGACCCCGGCGATGAGAATCAGCAGGCCGTAGGAGACGAGCAGGATCTGCCAGGAGTTGTCCCACAGCTCGCCCACCCGCGGCAGCGAGTCCGGCGTCGGGGTGGTCAGCAGCGTCTTGGACAGCAGTTCGAGCAGCGGGTTGAGCGCGCTCTCGACGATGCCGCGGAAGAACCCGTCGATCACGTCGGTGATGCAGGCGCCGATGTTCGTGAGGCCGCAGTTGTCGCCGGTCTCCTCGCCCGGAGCGGGCTGTTCGGCACCGGGCGCCGTGGGCGGCGTGCTGGTGCCGGGCTGCGGGATGCAGCCCTCACCGGTGCACGGCGGAGCGGTCGAGGTCGGCGAGGACGGAACGCACCCGTCCTGCAGCGAACCGGGGAAGCAGGGGACCGAGGTCGGCGCCCCAGTCGGCATTGGCAGCGGCACCTCGGGAAACGACGGTGCTGTCGTTGGCGCAGGCAGGGAGCACACTGGAGAGCCGGGTTCGCATGGCTCGATGGTCGGGAGCGGCAGTGGTTGCGCGGCGACCGGCGGCGCCATCGACGAGCCGGAGTTGAGCGCAGCGACGGCAAGCGTGCCGCCGAGCAGAACGACGAGGCTCACCGCCAGCCCGACTAGCGCCCGGCCACGAGTCAGCGTGGGTGACCGCACCTTCCAGCGTGATGGCGGGGTGGCGAGTTCCCGACCGTCCGGCGTGTTCGAGGGGCGCATCAGCTCACGCCCCCACGATGCCTTTAAGCACCTCGACGACCAGCGGGGCGAGCGCGGCCAGAACGTAGCCGATGCCGGCGGCCTTGAACGCCTCCTTCGCCTTCTCCTGCTCCCCCGGGTCGCCGCTGCCAAACACGCGCCGGACCCCGCCGATGGTGAGGAACACCGTCGCCAGCCCGGCGAGGATGCCCATCAGCCAGTTGCGAATGTTGTTGAGTACTTCCTCGACGCTGCCCGCGAGCGCGAGCACCACGGTCTCCGCGTGCGCGCTCGCACCAGACGTCAGCAGGGCAAGCACGACGAGCTCGGCCAGCAGCAGCGTCCGACGGCGGCGGTGGCGCCTGCACGGGGGGCGAGGAGTTCGGGTCAGGCGCATCGCGGCTCTCCCGGAGTCGAGCCCGGCCGCCGCTGCGGCTGCTCGGGCGAAGGGGTGGCGTCCGTGCGGGAGGCTGGTTTCGTCCCGCACCCCTGAACTCCGGAAGACGCCGCCTTCGGGGACACACGCGCGCTCGATTTCTTGCCCGCACGACTACTCAGATCGGTTACGCCCCGTGATGACCTGGGCTGGACAATGGCGATCGTGTCGGCCACCTGAGTCGCCACATCGGACTCGCCCTGAGCGGCATCGGCGTCACGCCGCATGTCCTCGAGAAGGTAGGCGACGAGACGCCGCTCAGCCCGCTGCCGGGCCTTCTTCGCGGCTTGATACGACACGTCGCGCTCCGCCGCGGCATCGGCCAGCGGCACTCCTTCCAAGCGGGTGGCGCCGATCAGTTCGGCCTCGGTTGCGGTGATCGCACCCTCGGCCACAGCGCGGGCGAGAACGAAGTCGGGATGACCCCATGGCGCCGGTGGGAGCGTGGAACGGAAGCCGTGTCCCGACGGCACAGGCGCGTCCAGCGCCTCCCGGACGCAGGCGTGGCCGGCGCGGTAAGCGGCCCACCGAAGCCGGAGCATGATGCGCGGCTTGCGCAGGTCGATGGTCCCCAATTCGGTGACGAATCCGGCGAGTACCGCCGCATGAATGTCGCTCGGGTCGCCCGCGAACTTCGCGGACAGGGTGGCGGCGATGGAGGTCAGCGCGGGCAGCGCTACGCCGACCGCAGCAACCGTCCAGGTGCCGCCTTCGGTCCGCGCCAGCAGCACCAGGTGCGCCCACACCGCATCCCGCAAAGTCTGCGGACACCGGCGCCGGAGCAGCCGGTCACGCAGCTCGTTCAGCGGCACTCGCCGCCGCGGCAAACCAGCGAACAAGCGGCCATCAACCGTCACCGGATGATCCCCGGCAACCAGCCACTCGAACGCCGCCCGGGCAGCGTTCAACGGCATCGCAGCACGCCCGAAACCCGAGCGCGGAACGGCATCACGCGAATTCATGAGTTGACTCCCGAAACGAGTCGGAACAACGACTCGCCCAGGACGCCACACCAGGTATTACCAACCCCTGACCGAACCGGCACTGAACTAGTACGAACGGCAAACCGACGATCTCGCGCCAACCATTTCAAGATCGACTTCAACGGTCGTCGGGAGACCTCTCCAGATCGACGCGCAGACCTGGTAATACCCGCCTAGCTGCGACTTTGTCGCCGCGGTACCAGGTCGGTACCAGTTTGGTCAGACCCGCTGAGACACCGCTTGACCGGCGATTCGACGACACCCAGATGAGAACTCAGAATCCCGAGGAAAGGCCTCGCTAAGAATTCGTCTGGCTCACCGAAAAAGCGCACGGCACGTGTCCCCCAAGGGCGTGTACGCCGGAGTTCAGGGGTGTCATCAGCGCGACGCACCAGCGGACGCGCTCGCCGTCTCAGAGGGGATACTCGTGACCACGCCCGACCGTCCCGGCCGTCGCACACCCCGTAAGCAATCCGGCTCAACTCGCTCGTCCTCAACCCACCCGAGCGGACCCCGCAGCCGCGACCGCAGGCCCTGGCCAACCGCGCCGACCACCACCCGGCCCAGCCCCGCCAAGCCCGCCAACGCCACCCGTCGATCCCGGTCGAACGGCCTCGCCTCGACACCGACTCCGGCCACCGTGTGGCCGGCAGGCCCATCTCCGATCTCTCTCCGTACGACCTGGCCCGTGGCCCTCATCGACCGAGTCGTCATCGCATTCAGCACACCCGGCGCGCGGGTCGTGCTACTCCCCTGGCCATCACCACAGGGCCCGCCGCTGACACTCACGCCCATCGGTCCGGACGGTGTTATCGATCGCGCTCCCGACGCAGATCTGGACCCCGAACTCACCGACGCCCTGCACGCCGTCGAACGCCTCGGCCGCACTGCCCAGATCGATCGCGTGCCGCACCCGACGGCGAACGACGCCCCCGCCTCAGCACCCTTCTGGGCAGACCTGATCGGAGGCACCGATCCGGCGCCGACGACCTCTGCAGTCGCTGTGAACGACGCCGTGACAAACGAGGACACGAAGCACAGCGGCGGCGCAGATCTGATCATCTCCAGCTTGCTGCCCGAACTGTCCGGCGACCAATCCGCCGACCTTGTCGCGCTGTTTGCCGCCCGCCGGCTCCGCGTCGGCGGCGTACTCGTGGTGCTCACGCATTGTGACTGGACAACTGGCCAGCTCACCGACCCGACCGGCGCCGTCGTCGCGGCCGGACAGAACGCCGACCTGCTCTACCTCCAGCACATCGTCGCGGTCCACACGCCCGTTCGTGACGGCCAATTCGACCTACCCGACGAGCACTGGGACGGCGCTGGCGACGCCGAGCGCGCGCGGCACCGGGCGAGGGTGCGCAGGCTGCCACTCCCCCATCGCCGCATCCACTCCGACGTCCTCGTCTTCACCCAGCCCTACGGCCACCAGCCACAGGCCGACAACACCTAATGCACCTTCATCGCCAGGAAGGCATGCCCGTGACAGACGAACGCTGCACACCGGCTTCCACCGCCGACGAGCCGACGCGACCCATCCCCCGCGCACTCATCGACGCGCTCGACCGCGCCGGCGAAGACCAGGCCGCGCTCTCGGTGTGGACCACCGCGCAGGTCTCTCCCGCATCCCAGCGCCGCGGCAAGTACATGCCCGAGTCGACGGCGCACCCGGCCAAGATGCTGCCCGACGTCGCTCGCCATGCGATCGAGCACTACACGAAGCCAGGTGAGCTGGTACTCGACCCGATGTGCGGCATCGGCACCACCCTCGTCGAAGCCGTCCACCTCGACCGCCGCGCGATCGGCATCGAATACGAACCCCACTGGGTCGCAGTCGCCCGATCGAATCTCGAGCTGGCCCGCACGCAGGGCATCGAACACGACGCGCACGTCATTCAGGGCGACGCCCGCCAGCTCGTGACACTGCTGCCGCAGGAGTACGTCGGCCAGGCCGCGCTCGTGGTGACCTCCCCGCCATACGGGCCGTCGACGCACGGGCGCGTGGCCGTCGCGCCCAGCGAAGGCATCCAGAAGTACTGGCACCGCTACGGCAGCGCCCTCGACCGTGGCAACCTCGCCAACATCGGGCACCACCGGCTGCTCGCCGGGTTCACCCGAATCCTCGCCGGCCTGCGCACCTTCCTCCGGCCCGGCGGCCACGTCGTCATCACCATCCGCCCCTGGCGCGAGCACTCCGAACTCATCGACCTGCCCGCCCAGATCCTCGCCTGCGGCCGCGCCGCCGGACTCATCCCCACCGAGCGCAACGTTGCGCTACTCGCGCGCGCCGCGGAGACCGACCTGGTCGCCCGCGGCAGCTTCTTCCAACGCGACTTCATCCGCAAACAGCGTGAAGCCGGACTCCCCCTGCACCTCATCGCCCACGAGGACGTGGTCGTCTTCCGCACAGCCCAACACGGAACGGCCGCAACCTCGGCAGCGCAGGTGACCACCCGTCGTCCGCCCCGCCACCACTCCCGCACGACGGGCCGGGCGGCATGACCACTCGCCCAGAAACTGCCGGTGTCGAGCCCGCCTTACGCCTGCTGTCCCTCGGCGCCGGGGTGCAGAGCACGACGGTGCTCTTGCTGGCCTGCGAAGGCGCCATCCCCCGGTTCGATGTCGCACTGTTCGCCGACACAGGATGGGAACCGCGGGCCGTCTACGCCAATCTCGACCGGCTTCGAGCGCATGCCGAACGCGCTGGCATTCCCGTGCGACGTGTCTCGGCGGGCAACATCCGGACCGACGCTCTCGACCCGAAGCACCGCTTCGTCTCGATGCCCCTGCACACCCTCAACCCCGAGGGATCCCGCGGACTCGCAAGGCGTCAATGCACCAGCGAGTACAAGATCACCCCGCTGAAGAAGGCAGCGCGGGAGTTGCTCGGATACGCACATCCGAAGCGAGTGCCGCCCGGTGTCTATGCCGAGCAGGCCATCGGCATCAGCACCGACGAAATCGGGCGGGCCCGAGACTCCGGCGTGCGGTTCCTGCGCAATGTCTTCCCGCTGCTCGAACTCGGCTTCGACCGGGAACGGTGCATCGAGTTCCTCCAGGATCGGGGCTTCGGGGAGACGGTGAAGTCCGCCTGCGTCGGTTGCCCGTTTCACGGCAACGCGGGCTGGCGCTGGATCAGGGACCACGACCCGGAAGGGTGGGAACAGGCCGTCGAGTTCGACCGCGCGATCCGCCACGGCTACCCGCACGCCTCGAAACACGGACAGCCGCTCCGTGGTCAGTACTTCCTGCACCGCTCCTGCAAGCCGCTCGACGAAGCCGACCTCGACACGCCAGCGCGACACCTGCGGCTGGTTCCGACGCCGGCGACGCTCGATGAGGACGGCGACCCGGACGGCTGCTCGCCCTGGTCGTGCCGCTCCGGCGCTCCAGTCGGCCAACCAGACGCCGCGTGAGCCACCCCGCGCTGCGTGACGAACGGGAGGACTTTCATGACCATCAACGACCGGCCGAGCGCCGCCTCAGGTCGCAGGGCGACCGACATTGCCACACCTCTTGCTTCGCCACTGGCCGCCGAGCCCGCCCGTTCCGACACCCAGGGCGCAGACCGCGGCATTCAGCCGCTCACCGACCAACTGGCGGCTGATCCGGCCCCCGTGTTGTTCACCCCGGCGCAGGCGTCCGAGTTGCTACAGGTTCGGGAGTCATGGCTACGCCGACGCGCAGCCCGCCGGCAGGTGCCCTGCACCTTCCTCGGAAAACACCTGCGGTTCTCCCGCGCCAACCTGGAGCAGATCGTCGCTGACGCGGCCCTCCCGGCGGCAAACGCCCAGCGCAGGACTCCGGGGACCGGGGCATCTCGACGCCCTCGAAGCCGCAGCAGCAGCCGACCCCGCTGAAGCACACATTCTTCCGCCCGCTGACCACATTTGGGTTGCTTTTCTCCGCAAACGGAGCGTGGATACGACCGTGCCGGATTTCCGGCACGGCCATATCCACTCCTACAGGAAAGAAAACCAACAATGGCTTGGGTAGAAAAACGTCGAGGCGGTTTCCGCGTCCGCTATCGACTCGACGACGGAACGATCTTCACCGAGAGTGGCTTCGCCACCCAGGACGAAGCGGAGGACCGCGCAGCCGACGTGGAGTCCGACCAGCGACGACGCCGGTTCACCGACCCCCGGCTGGCGCAGACCACGATCGACGAGTGGATCCGCGCATGGTCCGACGCCCACCACGCCGCGGACGTGACGCTAGCGACCTACGACTCACACATCCGCAACCACATCCTGCCCCGCTGGTCAGGAACGGCCCTCGGCGACATCGCACGAATCGAGGTGAAGGGGTGGGTGAACAAGAAACTGCGCCCCAACCTGGCCGACAAAACCGTCCGGGACATTCTCGTGTTGTTCTCGATGATCCTGGGCGAAGCCGTGGACGAGGGACTGATCGGCGCAAACCCGTGCCGGAAACTCCGCATCAGCTTCGACGACCGCCCCGAACGGCCCCACGCCAGCGCCGACGAAGTCGACGCACTCGCCGGCCGGATGAAGCCGGACGAGGGACTCATGACCATCACCGACGCCTACACCGGCATGCGCTGGGGTGAGCTGGCCGGGCTGCAATGGATCCGCACCTACCTCGACGAGGACCCGCGCATCGAAATCGACCCCAACTTCGGTGCCCTGCACGAGATCCGCGGACGCCTGGAACTCGGACCGCCGAAGACCCCCGCGAGCGTCCGAACAATCCACCTGCCGCCATTCCTGGCCGACCTGCTACGGGATCACCGGGAGCGCAACCCTGACGGGCGGTTCGTCTTCACCGGAGCCAACGGCGGACTGCATCGCCGGTCCAACTTCCGCCGACGCGTCTGGCTACCCGCCCTGGCCGGCGACGAGAGCCACGGATGGGCCCCACTCAATCAGGGCATGCACTTCCATGACCTACGTCACACACATGAGACGTGGCTGATCGAAGACGGCGTCCCGCGCATCCTCCGGCTGGTACGCCTGGGACACAAGCGCAAGGACACCGACGACCTCTACTCCCACGTGACTGACGTCATGGTCAAGTCGATGCTGGCCGCGCTGCAACGACGCTGGGAGCAGGACGGCGGATGGAGCTGGGACGAAACCCCAGGTCAGGAGCAGGATGCTGCCTAATGTTTATGTCAAGCAGCGGTAGCCGTGGTGTGTCGGTAGTCGGCCTGGTAAGGCTGGCGGGTGCGCAGGAGCGCGTAGAGGACGT
>NZ_FORP01000046.1 GCF_900114035.1 Amycolatopsis sacchari
TTCGAGCTGCACTACCCGCACATGGTCGAGCGCCTGCACAGCGAGGGTGAGATCACCTTCACCGGTAAGCCGAAGGCGCACGAGGGCGCCAAGGCGCCGTCCCAGCTGCTGACCGAAGCGGTGATCCCGGGAGACCACTCGACGGACAACGCGAGCGAGCAGTGACCTCGACCGGTCAGCCGAGGTCGTCGCCGCCGAACTCGCGGATCGCGCGCACCAGGGCTTCGTGATCACACGAGCAGGCCCGGCACGACTTCAGGTGCGCGGCCAGCCCGGGGAAAACCTCTTCGGGGTGCCCACCGGCGGCGGTCAGCTCGGCGTAGGCGGGGAGTCCGTCGAGGGCGAGGTCGCACCCGATGTCCCGCGGATCGATCCGGAGGAACTCGTTCAGTGCGTCCCAGTCGCTCATGCCTTACCTCGAGGGTTTCGAGCCGCGGTCTTGGACGTTAGCACCTGATCTTCCGCGGTTCTTACGCACCGGACCACCCGGCTCACGAGAAGGAGGCGAAAATGCCGAGGACACAGCGCCACGCGCGGCTCACCGGCGAGGGGCCCGTCAGCGGGCCCGGGCGGAAGAGGCGACCCGGCTGACATCGCCACTCACCGGGGCCACTGCCAATCGTCGGGCCGGTAGCGCCGCAGCCCGTCCAGCAGCACCGCTTCGCCGTCGTGGAGCACCGGCGCGACCGGCACGGCGGGAACGTCGCCGCGCCACACGGCGGCGAGGAACCGGGCCAGGCGCTGCGGGCCGGGCACCAGTTCGCCGCCGAGGTAGGCGACCACGAGCAGGTCCTGCCCGGAGTCGTGCTCGACCACGGCCGCCCAGCCGTGCCGTTCGTCCCAGAGCAGGGCGACGTCCCGGCCCGGATACCGCGGTAGTCGCGTGTCCAGCGCGATGTAGGCGGACGCGGGGTTGCCGAAATCGGCCGCGCAGGATTCCACGCCCACGCCCACGGCGGTGCTCACCGCCGCGAGGTAGGCCGGAAGACGATGATGGAGGACGAGTTCGCGCTCGTGCCCGTTGGTCCGGGAGATCACCGGCGTGACGTCGATCTGTCGAGCGGGACACCCCACGCGGCGATCAGCGACGACGGGCAGGCGACGATCCGGAACCGGTAGCGGTACTGCGCGGTGCGAGCCGCGTCGTGGTGCTTCCGGAGGGCCAGTGCCGCGTACGGGCCGAGTCCGGTGCAGCCGGTCAGGTCGACGGTGACGATCCCGCGGCAGACGGCCGTCGCGAAGTCGAGCTCGGCGCAGAGCCGCTCGACGGCGGACGGCGCGGTGAGGCGGCCGGTGACCAGGATGGCGATCGAGCCGTCGGCGACCGCGATCTTGAAGGGCTCCTTGGGCAAGCTCACGAGCACGTTGTCCCCTCCCTGCGGGTGATGGCTAGTTGGTGGCCGCCGGCGCCCGCCTCTTACCGCTGCCGCAAGGATTCGGCGGGGCACATCAGCGCGCGATCCGGTCCACGACCGGACGAAGTGGACGTCCGGGTGGGCTGACCGCCTGAATGGACGATATAGTCCAGTTTGAGGTATAGTCCGGCTCGGCTCGGGCGAGGTGCCCCCGAGCTTCCCGACGACGGAACCCGGAGTGCAGTTGGCAGACGTTTTGCGCGCGGTCATCGACGAGCTGACGGCGGACCCCGCCAACGCGTGGGCCCGGGACATCGGCTACCGGCCCGTGTGGGCCAGGTCGCCGTCGCGCGAGTCGTGAACACCGGCCAGGCGCCGGGGTGGCAGCCCCAGGGGAGCGGGATCCCGTGGGGCGACGCGAGCGGCGTCCGGTTTCGCTCGTGGCTCGGTGTCCGCGACGAGGAGTTCTACGATCCCGGGCTGTTCGCCATCGCGCCGATGGACTTCTACCTCCCGGGTAAGGGCAGGACGGGCGACCTGCCGCCGCGCCGGCACTTCGCGCCGCGGTGGCACCCCCGGATCCTGGCCGGGATGCCCGGCGTCGCCCTCCGCGTGCTCATCGGGGCGTACGCGCAGCGGTGCTACCTCGCGGCCAGGAACACGTGGTTCGAGGCCGAGGTGGTCCTCGCGTCGGCCCGCCGGGTTCCGCTCGCGCTGGGCCACGGGTAGCCAGCCGGGGAAGTGGTCTGGAAGGTCCGTCTTCCGCTGCGCACGGGCCCCCGACCTGGGCTCGGCGCCCGATCGGCGCCGGTGCGATACTGTGGTGCCGTGGTGGAACCGGAGAGTTCTGTGAGGCCGGTCCGGCGGACGGCGCGTGGTGAGGCGACCCGCGCGCGCATCCTGCGGGCCGCTGTCGACCTGATGACGGTGAAAGGGGTGGCCGCCACCACGCTCGACGACGTCCGCGCGGCGAGCAGCACCAGCAAGTCGCAGCTCTACCACCACTACCCCGACAAGGACGCCTTGGTCCAGGACGTGATCGAGTACCAGGCCGAAGAGGTGCTGACCGCCCAGGGGGAGCAGCTGCGGCGGCTCAACTCGATCCGTGGGCTGGAGCGCTGGCGGGACGCGATCGTCCAGCGCAGCGCACTGCGCAACGGGGCCTACGGTTGCCGCCTGGGCTCGCTCGCGAGCGAGCTCTCGGACCAGAACGAGCGGGCGCGGTCGGCGCTGGCTGGCCATTTCGAGACCTGGCGCGGCCTGCTCGCCGAGGGCCTGCGGCGGATGCGGGACTCCGGCAAGCTGCGGCCCGACGCCGACCCCGAACGGCTCGCCATCGGCCTGCTGGGTGCCCTGCAGGGCGGGTATCTGCTCGCGCAGACGGAGCACGACGTCAAGCCGATGCGCATTGCGCTCGACATGGCCATCGACCACATCCGGAGCTACCAGCCCTGAACTCCGCCCCACGGCGGGAACTACGTCGGGCCGCGGAGCGCACCATGGTGCCGGTCGCGACGGGCCCGCAGGATTGCGCACGTCGCCGTGCCCGCCGAACGCGCCGGGCGGCAAGACCTGAAACCGGACGTCGCCCGCTCCGGAGTCGAACGCGTCCACCTCAGTGGACTGTATCGTCCAAGCCCGATCAAGCAGATCGTGGCTGTCAGTGCGCTGCTGTCTGACCTCGCCGAATACTCTCAATGGTGGACTAAATAGTCCACGCAGGCTAGGGTTGCCGGATACGAGGCGCCGGATCGAATGCGAGAACCCCATGAGTGACGACTCCGACGAGTACGACGGCGGTTTCGACCTGGACAACGGTCTGCTGGAACCCGAGGACAGCCTCGTGGACCGCGGCGTGGCGGACGTGCTGGACGAGGGCTACTCGCCGCCGGACCGCCCCATCGCGGTCTTCGACTGGGGCACCACGGCGCGGGAGGCCGCCGGCCACGAAGAACTCGGCAAACGGCTCGCCGAAGAGCTGCCCGACGTCTTCGCCGACGTGGACCAGGGTGACGGACTCGGTGACGCGTCCGACACCGACGGCGAACTGTACGACGACCAGGTCGGCGTGGTGCGGGCCGGGCGGCTGGTCGAGGACCCGGGCGCGGACGAGGTGTACCCCTACCTGTTCGCCTCCGACGTGGGGTTGGACGGTGCCGCGCAGTCCGCCGAAGAAGCGGCCGTCCACATCGTCGGCGAATGACCGCCGAAACACCGGAAAGGCAGAGACAGATGGTGATCACCAGAGGCTTCGCCGGGCGCGGGCGCGCGGGCCAGGACCCCCGGCTGCCACCCGGGCAGTACGACGCGGGCAACAGCTGGCCGGTCCTGCACGCGGAAGCGACGCCGTCGATCGACACTGCGACGTGGACCTTCACCATCGACGGCCTCGTGGACACGCCGACCACCTGGACGTGGGACGAGATCCACGCGCTCCCGGGCGACCGGTACGAAGGCGCGATCCACTGCGTGACGACGTGGTCCAAGTTCGGCATGACGTTCGACGGCGTCTCCATCGACACCCTGCTCGACGTCACCGGTGTGCGCGACGACGCGGCCTACGTCCTGGCGCGGTCGCACACCGGTTACACCACGAACCTGCCGATCGAGGACGTGGTCGACGGCCGGGCCTGGGTGGTGTGGGACGTCGACGGCGCACCGCTGGAGGACGTCCACGGCGGCCCGGCCCGGCTGCTGGTGCCGCACCTGTACTTCTGGAAGAGCGCGAAATGGGTGTCCGGGCTGAAGTTCCTGGCCGAGGACCAGCAGGGCTTCTGGGAACGCAACGGCTACCACGACCACGGCGACCCGTGGCTCGAGCAGCGTTACCAGGGCGACTGATGGCCACGGCGTCGTCCTGGCAGACCGGCGTCGTGACCGCGATCGGCGAGGAGACCCCGCACGCGAAGACGTTCCGGCTGCGGCTTGCGGAACCCCGGACGCACCGGGCCGGACAGTTCTACGTCGTCCGGCTGACCGCCCCGGACGGCTACCACGCCCAGCGGGACTACTCGGTTGCCAGTGCGCCCGGCGGCGAGCACATCGAGCTCACGGTCGAGAAGCTGCCGGACGGTGAGGTGTCGGCGTTCCTGCACGACGTGGTCGAAGTCGGTGACACGTTGCAGGTTCGTGGCCCCATCGGCAGGTTCTTCTCCTGGGACGGCATCGCGCCGATCCTGGGCGTCGCCGGGGGCTCCGGGGTCGTCCCGCTCATGTCCATGCTGCGGCTGGCCCGGGGTTCGGGCCGCGCCGGCCTGATGCGGCTGGTCGTGTCCGTTCGATCACCCGAAGACCTTTACTACGCGGACGAAATCACCGGTCCGGAGACCACCGTCGTCTACACCCGCCAGAACTCCGCGGGTGCTTCCCGGCCTGCGGGCCGTCTGACGGCCGGTGACCTCCGGCCGCTGGCCGAGGCTGACCGCGACGTCTACGTCTGCGGTTCGCAAGGGTTCTGCGACGCGGCGACCGGTCTGCTCGCCGACGTCGGAGTCGAGGCGAAGCGGATCCGCGTGAGCCGGTTCGGGCCGACCGGCTGAGCCGGTCGTCGTGGCTGAGACCGATCGAGGCAGGAAGGTGCCGGATGAAGGCGATCGTGGTGACGGACCGGGCTGCGGGAACGGCCGGGATGACGGTGGCGGAGCGGCCGCGACCGGAGGCGGCGGGCAACGACGTCCTCGTCGAGGTGCACGCGTCGGGTTTCACCCCGGGTGAGCTGACGTGGCCCTCGGCGTGGGTCGATCGGCTCGGCAGGGACCGGACGCCGTCGGTGCCCGGGCACGAGCTGGCCGGCGTGGTCAGCGCGCTCGGGTACGGCACGCGGGGGTTGTCGGTGGGGCAGCGGGTATTCGGGCTGACCGACTGGACCCGTGACGGCACGTTGGCGGAGTACGCGGCCGTCGAGGCGCGGAACCTGGCGCCGTTGCCGGGTGACGTGGACTTCACGGTCGGGGCGAGCCTGCCGATCTCGGGTCTGACGGCGTGGCAGGGGCTGTTCCTACACGGCCGCGCCGAGGCGGGGCAGAGCGTCCTGGTGCACGGGGTGGCCGGCGGGGTCGGTTCGATGGTCGCGCAGCTCGCGCGCGAGGCGGGCGCGTACGTCATCGGCACCGGGCGCGCGGCCGACCGTCAAGCGGCGTTCGGCTTCGGGGCGCGGGAGTTCGTCGACCTCGAACACGACTCGCTGGACGAGGTCGGCGGAGTAGACCTGGTCTTCGACGTCTTCGGCGGGGACATCCAGAAGCGTTCCGCGGGCCTGGTCCGGGCCGGGGGAACGCTGGTGACGATCGCCGGCCCGCCGGAGGCGCGGCCGGCCGACGGCTTGGCGGTCGACTTCGTCGTCGAAGCGGACCGCGGTCAGTTGGGCGAGATCGTCCGGCGGGTCCGCGAGGGCCGGTTGGGGCCGAACATCGGAAAGGTCGCGGCGATCGAGGACGCCGTCGCCGCCTTCAACCCGGCGGAGCGGGTCAACGGCAAGACGATCATCCGCGTTCGTCCGTAGGGGGCCGGCTCCGGCGGAACCTGGGTGAGAGGCGGAGTCGCGTCACCGTTTGCGTGTCGACGCGACCCGGCGGACATGGACCATATCGTCCATTACGGTGCGTGGGCGCGAACCTGGTCGAACGCCATCGCCAGCGTCGCACGCAATTGGTCGGCGTCCTGGGTGAGGTGCGCCAGCAGGTGACCTCCTTGCAGGGCGGCGATGAGGCCGATGGCGAGTTTCTCGGGGTCCGCGCCCCGGTTGAGTTCACCGGTGGCCTGCAGGCGCGACAAGGCCGAGGCCAGCAACGTCTTCCACTGGGAGAACGCCTTGGCGAGCGCGCGGTGCCCCCGATCGTGGCGGTCGGCGAGGAGGTGGATCAGAGAACCGAGCGCGCGGCCGGCCGCCGGCGTGGGCGGATCGAACAGCCACTGTTCCAGGTCGTCGAGGCACTGAACCGCGTCCAGGCGCGGACGCTGAGCCTGGAGTACGGCGTCCAGCTGGGCCGACACGATCGCTTCCGTGATCGCGTCGGGGTCGGGGAACAACTGCTCGAGTTCCGCCCGGCTCACCCCGGCGGCGGCTTGGATGTGCGCCGAACTGAGCGAGCTGACGCCGTGGCGCACGAGCAGGGCGGTCGCTGCGGCCACGACGCGTGCACGGGAATCCGGCTCCGAGGGGTCCAGACGCGGGTCGGGTCCGTCGTTCCAGTCGGCCGTCATGGCTCGCACAGTAGTCGTTCGGACTCTGGCCGGATGCACCAGCCCCGGCCAAAAATGGACCGTATAGTCCCTAATTGAGGGTTGCGGTGCCGTGGTCTGGTCCCCGGTCCGGGAAAGGTCTTGACCATCGGATTGAACTGCTTCGAGCACGCGAACGAGAGCGGTACCGCGGCTCCGCCCGAGCCCGCGGTGTTCACCAAGCGTCGCCGTGCCACGTCACGAGACCCGACTGCACTGACTGTTCACGAGCACAGAAGACTTGATGCCACTACACCGGATGAACCTCGTCACCATCGGGGTTCCGGACGTCTCGGCCACGACGGCGTACTACGAGGAGTTCGGTCTCCGTTCGAGCTCGGGCGGATGGCTCGAGACCACCGACGGTGGTGCGCAACTGCGGCTCGTGGAGGCGCCGACACGACGGCTGGTCGGTCTCGACACCGGGGTCGGCGATCCGGACGACGTCGCCCGGATCGCCGCGTCGCCGCGGTCGCTCGGGGTCGAGGCCGTGGTGTCCGATCAGGCCGTTCGCGCCACGGAACCCGTCACCGGTGGCGTGGTGACGGCCTCGGTGACTCCGCACCTGCAGCAAGGTCGTCGCCGAGCCGGTCGCGTACAACGCGGTCGAAGGCGGCCGCGAAGTCCGCCGATCCCTCGTACAGCTCCTTGCCCATGCCCGCCCACTGCGATCCCTGTCCGGAGAACAGGAAGGGCGCCCGAACGGCCTCACCCGTGAGGACCTGAGCGCCGGCTCTTCACCCGCCGACATCTTGAGTCCGGTCACCAGCTCGTCACCGCTGCCGAGCACGACCGCCCGGCCTCCAGTTTCGCGCGGCCGCGCGCCAGCGCGCCGCCGATCTCCGCGCTGGTGTAGCCCGTTTCGGCCGACGCCGGTGCGCGGGTCGAGGTCAGGAGTTCCGGCGGTCGGCCCAGTCTTCGGGTAGCTGGCCGGGGGCTACGGAGAGCACGGGTCCGATGTCCTGGCATTGCTGGCATCGGACGAGACCGGTTCTCGCGCGGACCACCGGCTGTGCCACCCAGGTGCGAAGCTTCCCCTGGTGCTGACACACGGTCAGCCCGGCTCGGCACAGGAGTTCGAGAACGTCATCGGACGCTGGCCGTTCGCTCGCCCATGGCGGTTCCGCGAGGAAGAAGCCCAGCCGTCAAGCGGGTCACATCGCCCCTGCCTGAAGACCTGGTGAGGCCCGGCGATGCGGAGAAACGCCCATCGCCAGTGCGGACAGGAGGAACTCCAGCTCCCGCACCGCGACCAGCCCGCCGCGGTCCTGGCCCACGGCACTGAGGTTGAGCACCACCTCGTCCACCCCCGCGGTCCGGTACGCGTCCAGGCCTTCGACCAGTTCGGGCACGCTGCCGCTGAGGAACACCCCGCCGTCGACGAGAGCACGGGCGCCCGCCGCAGGGTCGTCGGCCGACACCGGGACCCCGGCGCGATTGAGCATGTCCACGTAGTGCGGCGAGACCAGATGGGCGCCGCACACGGACAGCGCGAGCGCCACCGGATCCCGCCGCGGCTTGCGTTCGGCCAGGTGCGCCACCGAAACCACGTGCGGCGCGGGACGGCCGGCCTCCTCCGCCGCCCGGCGGATCTCC
Source organism: Amycolatopsis sacchari (assembly GCF_900114035.1). Taxonomy (GTDB): domain Bacteria; phylum Actinomycetota; class Actinomycetes; order Mycobacteriales; family Pseudonocardiaceae; genus Amycolatopsis_E; species Amycolatopsis_E sacchari. The sequence goes on from NZ_FORP01000046.1 coordinate 8,172, forward strand.
GGCACGAGGACGTCCTTCAGGTACCCCGGTGGGCACAGCCACGTGATCGCCACGTCGGCCAGCTGCCCGGCCAGCCGCGCCATCGCCGGGCGCAGCACCCCCACCCCCAGCGAGACGGGCGGGTGCGGCATCGGCGGCAGCGAGTTGCCCAGTGTCACGTACTCGCCGTCGAGGACGACCAGTTCACCCGCGAGTAGGCCGCGCACCGCCATCAGGTACTCCCGCACGGCGGTGAGCGGACTGCGGTAACGCGACCCGAGCAGGGCCTGCTGGAACGCGGCGGGTCCCGGACCGTACCCGGCGACCAGGGGATGACCGGTGAGCAGGGCGAGCGACCGCGCCTGCAGCGCCGCCTCGTACGGGTGGCGCAGCGGCATCAGCGTGACACTCGTGCCCACCGGCACCCTGATGCCCAGTCCAGCACAGTAGGCGAGCAACTGGTGCGGTTCGAGCGTGAGCGACTGGCCGAGCCACAGCCGCGCGCCGGAGGAGCGGCGCACGAGTTCGGCCACGGGCGCGATCTGCTCGACCCGCGCGGGCAGGTAGGGCACGTGCACGGAAAACTGGGGCATGGGTCAGCCGTTCTGGTCGGTCCGGTGGTGGCGTGTGGTGTCGCGACGACGGGCGAGCCTGGTTCAGCCGTCCTGGCCGAGGTTCCTGGCCGGGTTGGCGGGGTCGATCCGCGCGGCGCGGAACGCGGGCACAATGGCCTCCTCCGGAGGCTGCCCGGTCTCGGCGGCGTCGAGGAGCGCCTTGGCGAGCACGCGGCTGCGGTGCTGCCCGAAGCTGAGCCCGGACAGCCCGAAGCGGGTGTCCACGGGTTCCCACGCCGTCGCGACGCCGGGTGCGATCCGCTCCGCGAACACCGACGTCTCCGGCCCGATCCCCGGCAGCTCCCGCACCGCGGCCGCCACGAGCCGGGCCGCGCCGGTGTGGTCCGCGGGCAGGTACACCACGAGTGCGTCCCGGCGCGGGTACTGGCCCGACCTGGCCAGCACCTTCGCCTGGTAGGCGACGTCCGCCGCCTCCAGCGCGGTCAGCACCGCCCGCCACACACCGGGTGCGCTTCCCGGATCGGCGACGTGGACGTAGACCCGCAGGGGCGGACCGGTGAAATCCGGCGCACGGGAGCCGGTGACGAACTGGAACCCCGGCGACAGGCACGGCCGCACGGGCGGCAGCAGCAACCGGACCGGTTCGTCCGCCGGAACCGGGTCGCCGTCGAGCGCCTCCCTCGGCAGCCACACCAGCACGCCGCTCAACTCCACCAGCAGGCGGTCCCGGTCGTCCCTCCGCAGGACGCCGGTGACTGGGGTGCGGGCGTGCGGAACCACCCCGGCCAGCACCTGTTCCAGCGGGCGATCCCGCTTCAGCTGCGCCTTGTCGGCGGGATCGGTGGACAGCCCGGCGTGGAACACTGCGTAGATGCGCTCAGCGAGCCTGGGTTCCAGCTCGCCCCGCCGCGGCGCCTCGACCTCCTCGTCCGCGACCACCGCCCGGCACGCGGCCGGGTCGACCCGCACGCGTGACAACACGTCCCCGAGGGGAACCTCCGTGCTCACCACGGCTTCAGCCCTCCAGCCCGAGGATTGTCGTGAATCGCTCCGGCGCCGCCAGGATCGTCTTCGCCAGCCGGAACAGGGTGTGTCCCGAACCGTCGAGCCGGGGCCGGAACTGCGCGTCGGTGAGCATCCGCAACAGCAGGTGCCGGCAGGCGTACCGGACGGCTCGCGGGGCCAGCCCGGCCGACAGCACCGGCTGCGCGGTGCGGTAGGCATCCCAGAACGCCTCCACCGTCGGCCGCGCCGCCCGCCACGGCCGCCAGTTCGGGGTGAGCGCGATCGTCGGCACCGGGACGGCGCGCCCCGAGCCGTTCCCCGCCCGGTCGCCGAGGAACCCAAGCACCACGTGGTGCAGCCACTCGCCGAGGAAGTCCCCGACGTCACGCGCCGGATCACCCAGCCCGAACGCCTCCCAGTCGATGAGGTGCAGCGTGCCGTCCGCGATCAGGAACTGGTCGAGGCACACGTCGCCGTGCACTGGCACGCGCGGTGCCTCCTCGGACTCCCGCTCCAGTGCCGTCAGTGCCCGGGTGACCCCGGGGTCCGGCTGCAGCAGCCGCCATGCTTCCAGCTGTGCCGCGCTGGCCTCGTAGAACACCTCCGCGGACAGAGCCGACAGCGAGTACTGGCGGGGCAGCGGGGGCAACGACTCTTCGAGTTCAGCGAGCCTGGCGGGCCGCACGGCGTGCAGCGCGCCCACCGCCGCTCCGGCCTGCGCCCCCAGTTCCTGGTCGAAAGCGCCGTCACGGGCGAGTTCCCGTCCGTCGCGGGCGCCGTCGAGGCAGTCGAAGACCTGGATCGCGGCCTGTTCGTCCTGGCCGAGCAGTGTGGTCGTGCGCAGCGCGGACGGCGGCGCGCCGGTGTGGATCCGGTAGAAGGCGGCGGTGCGCCGCACGCAGTGGGCCACCTCGACGGCGGAGCCCACGATCGTCTTGACGAAGATCCGCCTGCCCCCGGCCGTCCGGCCGAGCCAGTTGTCGTTGCGACCGCTCGTGGCCTCGGCGGTGGTCCAGTCGAACCCCCCGAGCCCCAGCCGGTCGAGCAGCGAGTCGACCCCGCTGCCGTCGTACGTCCTCGTTGGCACGTGGTGCCGGCCCTTCCCCCTGACCTCCCCCCGGCCGGTTACCGCCCGTCAGTCCCCCGGGCGGTTGCGCACGAACAGCACCCCGATCCCGATGATGGCCACGGCGGCGACCACCAGCAGTGCGGTGCTGAGCCAGGCCAGGCTCCTGCTGGCGATGGCAATGGGAACCAGCGCGATCGCGACGACCAGATATGCGAGGAGGTTCTTGTTTTTCGTATTTTTGTTGTCGTTGGCCATGCCCGTATCCTATCGGATTACCGTGGCGGCCACCATGTGCGCTCGGGTGTGCACCCCGGAAACAAATTGTCGGAAATGTTTCCGGGATGCACCTCGACGGCCGCGAACTAGGTCGCGATAATCAGACTGCTGACCGCCGCGGAAGCGGAGACGCTCTGCAGGAAACTCGAGAGATCCGGCGTCGCTACGCTTTCCAGTTCGGTGATCGACAGATCGATCGAGCCGAGCCCGCCCACGGACAACTCGTTCGCGCCGAGTTCGCTGACCGACAGGTCGAGCCGCGTGTCGCGCATGTGTTCACCTCCTCCCGGACGAGCCGGTGCTGCGGACGGCGGGGTCACGTGATCAGGATGACGCTGGCCGCGATGCTGAGGCTGATGGCACCGCCCAGCGAGGCGTCGCACGCGTTCGGGTCGACGTTGCCCCCGCAGTTGCCGCCGAGGCCGACCATGACCTCCAGCTCCTGCACCGACAGGTCCAGACCAGTGGCGGTCTCCTCCGTCGTGTTCATGTATTCACCCCCTTTCCGCGATCGTGGAAAGCGGGCGGCGGGCCACGCGAAAAAGCAGGCACTTCAGAATCGTGATTTCCGGCGGAAGCGGTGTGCACCCACGCTCCGCCGAGAATTCCCCCATGCCCCCAGTAGCACGTAGCGGATTCTCGAACAGCCGCCCAGCGAGGGAAGACGTTAACTTGCGGCGGAAATGGCAACAACCGAGATCGACGAAAAGTGATCTAGATCACAACTCGGCAGTTCCGGTTGTCGGGCCTGCCCGAACGGACCTACGGTGAGCGAGCTGAATTGGGGGATTCTTGCCGAGAAATCTTCGTGCGTTTGCCGGCCGCCTTTCGCCGTCGGCCGCACCCGCCTGAAACTCCGCCACGCGCCGTGGCCGGGCACCGCACCGGGAGCACCGGGGCGGCCGGAACCCGTGCCGCCGTGTGGCGTGCCGACCATCCGGAGGACCTGACAACCATGAACGAGCAAGACACCACCGCCGCGCGGGATGCACTGGCCGCGGTGGTCCGGCTGAGCAGCGGCCTGGTGCCGTGGCAGGGCAGTCACGGCCCGGTCGTGTTCCTCGAATCGGCCGGGCACCTGGAGTTCGGGCTGGGGCTGCGAGGCGCGGAAGGCGTCGTGTTCAGCCCCGGCGACCCGGGGACCGAGGAGGGCGTGCTCGGGTACGAGGGCGGCCTGGCTGAGCCGGGTGACGAGTTCCTCGCCGCCGACACGCTGTTCGTCTACACCCAGGACTACCTGGCCACGCCATTCCTCGCCGTGGCGGGGCCGACGATCGTGCGGATCGGCAGCGCGGCCGACTACTCCGGTTTCCTGGAGGACGCCGACCTGGCCAGGGCGAAGGGCACCTTCGTCGAGCAGCTGCTGCACCCCGGGGTCTTCCTGGCCGACCAGTGCGCACTCGGCAGCGCGCACCCGTGCCCGGGTACCTACCGCCTCCACGTCAGCGCGTCGGGCGAGGTGCGCACCGCGCCGGGCGGTCGCGTGCTCGGGACGGTCACGTCGCAGGTTCCGTTCGACGCCGGAGACGAACCCTGCCTCGCCGAGGTCGTCGAGCCGGAGGTGCTGCGGCGCGAGCGTGCCCGGCGGCCCTGGTTGTCCCGCTACCTGCGGGCCGTCGAGGTGCTGCGGGACCTGCGGGCCGCTGGGCGCCACGGTTACACGGTGTCGGGGTTCGGCCACCGGCTCACCCCGGGCCTGCCGGTGGAGCTCGACGAGCCGGCGGACGCGCCGCTGCTGCTGTGGAACGACGAGGAGCACCTGGTCTGCGACCTGGTGCGGGAGCGGGTCTTCCGGGTCGGCGCGGACGCGGCGAAGCTCGTCGAGCTGCTCCTCACCGGTGGCTCACCCGCCCGCGCCTGCGAGCTGGCGGCCACCCACCTCGGGCTCGACGCGGCGACCACGGCCGACGCGCTGGACGTGCTCACCGGGAAGCTGGCCGGTACCGCGCTGCCCGTTACCGGAGCCGCGGCATGATCGCGCCACCGGGCACCGCCGGGCGGCTCGCCGAGCTGTACGGCCTGCGCCCGCGACCGCTGTACGGCCCCGAAGGCAGCGCGGTCTACGACGCGATGTGCCGCCACGACGCCACGGAGTTGCCGGACGTGCTCCGCCTCGCGCAGGGCGCTCCCGGTCCCGTGCTGGAGCTGGCCTGCGGATCCGGCAGGCTCACCCTGCCACTGGCCGCGCGTGGTCACGAGGTCGTGGCGCTGGACAGCTCGGCCCCGCTGCTGGCCCTGCTCAAGTCGCGGATCCGGGACGAGCGCATCGACGTCGTCGAGTGCGACATGGCGGAGTTCGCCTTCGACCGGTCGTTCGGGCTGATCGTGCTGGCCGCCTCGTCGGTGTGCCTGCTCGACGCCGGGCAGCGGGCGGAGACGTTCCGACGGATCGCCGCACACCTCGCGCCCGGCGGCCGGTGCTACGTGAGCGTGCTCGACCTGGCCGGTGAGCTGACCACCGGGCCGCGCCCGCGGGAGCGGGTCACGGTGCTCGTCGACGACGCCACGGTGCTGACCCTGCACCAGCACTTCGACGGCCGCCGCGCGGTCCGGACCACCAGCCTGTTCACCGAAGCGGTGCCGGACGGTGCGCGGGCGCTGTTCACCAGTGAGGTCGCGATGGTGGGCTCGGCGGAACTGGCCCGCGAGCTCGCCGCGGCCGGGATGGTGGTCCAGGACGTGCACCGCGGCGCGCCGGGTGAGCAGGTGCGGGTCCAGCTGGTCTGCGGGCTCGCGGGTGGTGGCGATGACCGGTAGCGGTCTGGTGCGGCCCGCCCCGGTTGCCGCCGGGAAGCGGACGCGTTATCCGGTGTGGGAGTCGCTGATCCCGCCGAGCCAGTACGGCAGCCCGGAGCGGCACGCCGTCGGTGCGCGGGGCACCCGCGTGCGGTTCGCCGACGGACGGTGGGCTTTGTGTGCCACCAGCGGGCTGTGGAACGTCAACCTCGGCTACGGCAACCAGGCGATCGCCGACGCCGTGGCCCGGTCGCTGGCCGAGGCGTCGTACCTGACGTTGTTCCGCGGCGGCCACAGCCTCGCGGTGCGGGCGGCACGTGCCCTGCTGGAGCTGTGCGGTCCGGACCACTTCGGCCGCGTCCTGTTCTCCACCTCGGGCGGCGCCGCCAACGACGTGGTGATGAAGCTGGTCCGGCACCACCAAGCGCTGCTCGGGGACGAGCGGCGCCGGGTCGTGGTCGGGCTCCGGGGCAGCTACCACGGGCTGACCTACGGCAGTTTCGGTCTCACCGGCGAGGATCTCGGGCAGCGGACCTACGGCGTCGACCAGCGCGCGGTGCGGCACGTCAGCCACGAGGACGAGACGGAACTGGCCGCGCTGCTGGCGAGGGAGGGCCACCGGATCGCCGCGGTGGTGCTCGAACCCGTGCTGGGGTCCGGTGCGCATCCGGTGTCGCCACGGCTGATCGCCGCACTCGGCCCGCTGCGCGAGCGCCACGGCTTCCTGCTCGTCGCCGACGAAGTCGCCACCGGCTTCGGCCGCACCGGCGAACTCTTCGCGTCGCAGTCCTGGCCGGTGCGGCCCGACGTGCTCATCACGTCGAAGGGCCTGACCAACGGCACCTGCGCCGCCTCGGCGATCGTCGTCTCCCACGACGTGTGCGAGGTGTTCGAGCGAGCGGACTCGGTGCTGGTGCACGGGGAGACCCAGGCCGGCAGCCCGAGCAGCTGTGCCGCGGTGCTGGCCACGATCGAGGAGCTGGCCAGGCTGGACGGCTGCGCGAAAGCGCGGGAGAACAGCGTGCGGCTCGACGGCCTGCTCGACCGGCTGTCGGCACATCCACTGGTCCGCGGGCACCGGGGCACCGGCTGTTTCCGGGCGATCGAGCTGACGGGGCGGTCGGCCGAGGTGGTGGCTGCCGCGCGGGCGGCCGGGCTGATCGTGCAGCCGGGGCCCGACTGCGTCCAGCTCGTGCCCGCGCTCACCTACACGGCCGAGGACTTCGAGGAGCTGGAGACCCTGCTGATCCGTGCGCTGGACGAGGTGGCCGGATGATCCTGCGGCAACTGGGCACGCCGACCACCGTGCAGGCCGGGCCAGGAGCGTGGGCCGGACTCCGCCGCTCGCTCGGCGACCGGGCGCTCGTGCTCGCCGACGCCAGGGTCCCGCTCGACGTGCCCGCGGTCCGCGTTGACGCCGGGCGGACGGGGCTCGCGGCGGTGCGTGAGGTGGCCGGGCTGCTCACCGAGCGGGCCCCACGGCTCGTCGTCGGCATCGGCGGCGGCGCTGTGCTCGACCTGGTCAAGCTCGCCTGCCTGCTGCACGCCCAGCCGGCGGCGGCGGACCTGCTGGGCACGTGGGGCACGCGGGCCGGGGCGATTCCCCTGTCCGCACCGGCGAAAAGCCCGGTGCGCCGCGTGCTCGTGCCGACCACGGTCGGCACCGGAGCCGAGGTCAGCCCGGTCGCGTGCGTACGCATCGGCGACTCCCACCGCATCGTCGCCGCTCCGGCGCTGCGGCCGGACCTCGCGGTGCTCGACCCGGAGCTGACCGCCACCCTGCCGGGCCATCTGGTCCGGGAGGGCGTGCTGGAGGCCCTGCTCCGGGTCGCCGGGCCCGTGGTCGGCAGTGAGCACCGCGGGGGGTTGCCCGACGCCGAGGCCGCCCTGCTGGTCCGCGAGCTGGTGGCGGTGGGCGACCGCGTCGCGGACGGCGACGTCGGCCCGGACGCCCGTCTGGCCGTCGCGACGCTCAGCGCCGCGACGCACACTGGCTGGGCCCTCAGCGGCCGCGAGCCCTACGCCGCCCGGCACTGGTACCTGGCGAACGAACTGGCCACGGTGCTCGGGGTGCGCAAGATGGTTGCCACCGCGTGCCTGCTCCCGGCGGTGTGGCGCCGCGTCTCGCTCGGCGACACGCGGTACGGCCACGCGGCAGGGCTCGCCGGGCTGGGCCGGTGGCTCGGCGTGCCCGATCCGGTGCGCGGTCTGGAAGAGCTGCTGGACCGCTGGCGGATCGACCACACCGTGGCAGCGGCGCCCGAGGCGCTCCAGGACGCCGCGGAGCGCGCCGTGCGCTCCTGGGGCGGCCGGTTCCCGATGCTGGCCGGGCTCACCGTCGCGGACGTGGCCGGGCTGTACGCCGAGGCGACGGGGGTGGCCTGCCTTGCTTGACCTCATCAGGACGCTGGACCCGGCGAACGGGCTGGCGCGGCAGTGGCGCGTGTCGCCGCCTCCGGTCACGGACCCTCCACTGTGGAGTCTCGCGGTGGACATCGGTGGTCTCGCCGTCCGCGGCCGCACGGAGGAGGACTACCCCGTGCACACCGTCGGCGCCTACGGCGTGAGCCGGACGGACACGATGAGCCGTGCCGCCGGGGAGGCGGTGGAACGGTTCGCGCTCTTCCCACGTGAGCACGGCCCCGAGGCGAGGACCGCCACCGCGGCGGAACTCGGCGAGCACGCCTTCGACTTCGCCCGGTACCGCCTGGGCGATCCCGCCGCCGCCGGCGAGCGCCTGCGCTGGTACCGCGGGCGCTGGCTGGACACCGGGCAGCCGGTGTGGCTGCCGGCCGGGTTGGTGGACTACCCGGTGGCGGAGGAGTGGTTCGACCCGACGCCGTCGGGAGCGGCGGCCGGTCCCAGCGAGGAGTTCGCGTTGCGCGCGGCCATGCTGGAGCTGATCGAGCGGGACGCAGTGGGGATCGCCTGGGCCGCCGAGCTGACGCTCCAGGAGTACGACGTGGAGGCCGAGCTGGCGCTCGCCCGGCCCGGCGCCGACTGGCGGCACCTGGCCCGGCTGCACCGGTGGGCACTCAACCACGGGCTGCGGCCCCGGCTGCTGCGTGTCCCGGGGCCGCCCGGGCTGCACTGCGTACTGGCCGCTGTCCTGGACGGGCCGTCACTCGGCGCGGTCGGCGCGAAGGCACACCCCGATCCGGGACGGGCGCTGCTGGTCGCACTGCAGGAGTCACTGCAGATCAGGGACGCCCTGCGCAAGCTCCGCGCGGGCTGGGGCGGGGGCGTGCCGGAGGTGGTCCGCGACGACCTCGACCGGGCCAGGCTGTGGCTGACCGAACCGGCGGCGGCCGAACTCGCCCGGCGCCTGCGGGACCTGCCGCCCGTGCCGCCCGGCGCACCGGCTCCGGAGCCGGTGGACCTGCTGTCCACTGTGGTCCGTGACGGGGGCAGGCCGGCCGTGGTCGACCTGACCGGGCGGCTGCCCGAAGCGCACCGGGTGATGGGCTGGCACGCGGTGAAGGTGGTGGTCGCCGGGTACCAGGCGCTGCGCATGGACGAGCGGTGCGAGTTCACCTGGCAGCGGGAACGGCTGGTGCGCGCCGGTGCCCGGACGCCGAACCCGTTCCCGCATCCGCTGATCTGACCTGGGGGAGCTGTGACGGAAGTGCGGGCACCAGCCGTGGGACACCTGCGCGGACCCCGGCTCGCGCCGGAGGTCGTGGTGCACCCGCCGATGGCCGAGGGCGCCCCGTGGATCGTGGAACGGCACGGCGGTAACCCGCTGCGCGTCAGCGCCGACGTCGGTGCTCTGCTGTCCGAACTGGACGGTGACCGGGACGCCGGTGCGCTCGCGGTGGCACTGGGCGAACGCTGGACTCCGGCGCTCGTGACGGAGGCGCTCACGAAGTTCGGCGGACTCGGGCTGCTGCACGTGCCTGGCACGCCGCCACCCCGGCCGGAGCGCCGGTTCGTGGCGCACTCCTGGACGGTGCTGCAGTTGCGGCTCGTCCGGGCCACCCAGGTGCTGGCGCCGGTCCGGCCCTTGCTGATCCGGCTGTCCGGCCGTGCCGTCTCGCTCGCGGTGGCCGCCGTGTTCGCCGCCGGAGTGGTCGCGCTGGCCGTGCAGCACGCTGCGGTCGGCGAGGCGCTGGGGCGACCGCTGCCGATGGGCGCGGTGGTGGCGATCTGGCTCGGCCTCGGCGCGAGCACGGTCGTGCACGAACTCGGGCACGGCGCGACGCTGACCCATTTCCGGGGCAATCCTGGCTGGTTCGGCATCATGCTCTTCTACCTGACCCCGGCCTGCTTCTGCGAGGTCACCGATGGCTGGCGGCTGGCGAAGCCGCGGCAGCGCGTCGTCGTCGCGCTGGCCGGGGTCGCCACGCAGGCCGTAATCGGCAGCGTCGCGGCACTGCTCGCGCTCGCGCTGCCCGCGGGCGACGGCAGGGTGGCGCTGATCGGGTTCGCGCTCTCGACCTTCGTCGCCGCCGCGCTGAACCTCGCCCCGTGGGTCAAGCTCGACGGCTACCTGGCGCTGATGTCCGCTTTGGACACCCCGTTGCTACGGGAGAAGGCGATGGCCGACGCGCGGAACTGGTTGTCGCGCCTGCTGTTCGGCCTGCCGTCACGGCGTCGGCTGCCCGGCAGGCGCTGGGTGGTGCCGTACGGGCTGCTGTGCCTGGTGTTCCCAGCAGTCGTGCTCACGCTCGCGATCGGGCGCTGGGGACAGGAACTGCGTGGCCTCGGCCCGGCCGGTTCGGTCATCCGGCTGCTACTGGTCGCGTTCCTGGTCTGCTGGCTCGCCCGGCGCGCGTACCTGGGGCTGCGCGACGCGAGGCGCGCCGGCGCCCGCCTCGGCCGCATGGCGGGAGCGGTGGCGCTGATCGCCGCCGTGCTGGCGCTGCCACTGGGGCTCGTCCGGTTGCCGGAAAACGTGCGTGCCGGATACGTGCGGGACGCCGACGGTGTGCACCTGGTCGTGCCCACCGGGGCGGACCTCGGCCCGGTACACGCTGGAGATCCGGTCGTGTTGCAGCGCAAGGGGTTGCTGTTGACCACCCGGCTCGGCACGGCCGAGGTCGGTGCCGGGGCGCCGGTGCCCGCACGGGTGCCGGCGGGCGCGCTGCTGCCGTTCCGCTCGGCGGGCACGGCCGACGCGGTCCTGGTGCCGTTGACGGACGTGCGCGGCACCGGCTTCGACGAGACGGGTAGCGCCGTGCTGCCCGGAGCCAGCCGGCCGCTCGCCGCGTGGCTGGTGCGGGAACAGGTGACATCCGTGTGGCAGGACATCTTCGGGGGGTAGCGAAACGATGACGACAGCGGTGGAGTTCCGCGAGTTCACCAAGCGGTACGGCGGGGTGACCGCCGTGAGCGGGCTCAGCTTCGAGGTGCCCGTCGGCCGGATCGTCGGGCTGGTCGGCCCGAACGGCGCAGGCAAGAGCACCTCGCTGCGCGGGCTGCTCGGGCTGCTGCGGCCCACGTCGGGGTCGGCCACGGTGTTCGGGCAGCTCTACGGGCAGCTCGACGCGCCGGCCAGGCGGGTGGGCGCGCACCTGGACGGCGTCGGGTTCGAGCCCGGCATCACCGGGCGGCGGCACCTGGAGATCTGCGCGACCGCGGCCGGGGTGCCGCGCCGCCGGGTGGACGTGGTGCTGGAGCAGGTCGGACTGGCCGGCGCGGCGCGGCGGCGGGTCGGCAGGTACTCGACGGGCATGAAGCAGCGGCTGGGGCTGGCCACCGCGTTGATCGGCGAGCCCGAACTGCTGGTGCTCGACGAACCCGCCAACGGGCTCGACCCGGAGGGCATCCGCTGGCTGCGGACGTTCCTGCGGTCCTACAGCCGCGACGGCGGCACGGTGCTGCTGTCCAGCCACCAGCTCGCCGAGCTGGCCCAGACCGTCGACGAGGTCGTGGTCATCAAGGGGCGCACCGTTTTCGCCGGGTCGCTGGATGAACTCACCGACGGTGGCGCGCACGATCTGGAGGACCGCTACTTCGAGCTGGTCAGCACCGGCGGGGAGCGGGTGCGCGATGCGTGAGGCACTGCGGGTGGAACTGCTCAAGGCCCGTAGCGGCGTGTGGATGCCCGCAGTGCTCGCCTACGCGCTGGTGCTGCCGTTCTGCGCCTGGCTGTTCACCGGCAAGGGACTCGTCCGTCCCGGCACGGACGCGGCCGGTGCGACGGAGGCCATGCTCGTCTTCCTGGTCACCTGCCCGATGGCGGCGACGTTCCTCGGCGGTTTCCTGGTGACCAGGGAGTACTACTACAGGTCCGTGGCAAGGGCGGTGCTGCTCAACCGCAGGGCGCACGTGTTCGTCGCCAAGCTCGTGGCGGGTGTCGCCGGCGGGGTCGCGGTCGGCGTGGTCGGCGCCGCGGGGTGGGCAGCCTTCAGCGCGTACACCCTGCACGGGCGGGGGCAGGTGCTCGAACTGGGCGGGGAGAGCTGGGGACGGCTCCTCGGCTGTGTGGCGGCGTGCGCGGTGGCCGGCCCGCTCGGGGTGGCCGTCGGCTGGCTCGTGCGCAACTACTACGCGGCGGCCGCGGTTTCGCTGTTGCCCGCCTTCGGCGTGGAGCTGCCGCTCGTGCTGTCCAGGCCGGACGTCGCGCGTTTCCTGCCCGACACCGCACTGGCCGGGATCGCGCGCGTGCAGCAGGAGTTTCCCGGCATCCTGACCGCCGTACCGAGCCTGCTCGTCGCCCTGCTGTGGCTGGGTGTCGCGGCGTTCGCGGCGTGGCGCGCCTTCGCCAGGAGGGAGTTGCGATGACGGCACGGCTGCTGCGGGCCGAGCTGATGCGCCTGCCCGCCGATCACGTGTTGCTCGGGTTCGTGGCGATGGCGGTCGTGCTCGCGGCCGCGCTCGCCCTCGGCACGTCGAGCGATCTGACTTCGGGGCTGGCACAGGTCGAGATGGTCGCGATGCTCTACGGCACGCTGCGTTTCGGCACCGACAACCGGAACGGCGTCGTCGCACGCTCGATCCTGCTGGGGCGGCGCGGGGCCGTGCTGGTCGCGAGGGGACTGGTGGCGGCGCTGGGCGGTGCGGTGATCGGCGTGGTCGGCGGCGTCTGCACGGCGGTCACGACCGGTCTCGTGAGCGGACGGGCGCCGGGAGCGGACGAACTGCTGCCCGCGCTGCCCGACGCGGTGCTGGCGGCGGCGGTGAGCGCGGTGCTCGGCCTCTGCTTCGGCGTGGTGGTGCGGAACTACTTCCTCGCACCGGTGGCGGCCTTCCTGGTGCACGTGGGTTCCGCGGTGCTGTTGGAGTCCGTCCCGGTGCTCGGCCAGGCCCTGCCCTTCGGTGCGACGATGTCCCTGGTCTCGCCGTCTGCCGTGCCGGCCGGTTTGCTGCCGCACCCGCTCGCGGCGGTGGTGCTGCTCATGTGGCTCGCCCTGGCCGGCGGGTGCACCTGGCAGGTTCTGGCCGTACGTGACGTGGGGCAGGCCTAGTTGTGCTACTGACGCTGGTCGTTGACAGGCTGGGTGTTGGTTTGGGTCTTCTGTAGGAGCCTCTCATACGGGGTCTGGCCGCCCAGGCCACCGTGAGGGCGGTGGTAGTTGTAGTAGTCCTCCCATTCCTTGAGCTTGTCGTTGAACACCGCGAGGTCGCCGAGGACGACGCCGTCGAGCAGGCGGTAGAACTCCTCAGCGTCGATGCGGTGTGAGCGCTCGACCTTGCCGTTGAGCCGTGGGGTTGCGGGGCGGATGTAGACGTGGCCGATGCCCTGGTCGAGCAGGTGCCAGTGGAACGCCGACTGGAACTCGGCCCCGTTGTCGGTCTGGATCTTCTCGACCTGAAACGGCAGCCTGGACAGCACATAGTCCAGGAACTGGATCGCGGTTTTCTGGTCAGACCGCGGGTAAATTTTCAGGATCCGCAGCCGTGTGCAGTCATCGATCGCGGTGTACTGGTAGTAGCGCTTCTTTCGGCCGGCGTCGGTGGTGATCGGTTCGACGAACTTGACGTCGATCTGCAACTGGTGACCGGGGCGCTGCTTCTCGTAACGCTTCCAGCGCTGCTGATGGCGCTTGTAGCGCTGAGAGGCCGGCAGCCGGCTCATGCCCAGGCGTTTGAGGATGCGATAGATCGTGGAGGCGCTGATCTCCTGGTCGTGGTAGCGACGCAGGTACATGCTGATCTTCAGCGGGCCGAAGTGATAATGCCGCCGCAGGTGGATGATCTTCTCGACCACCTGCGGGTGAGTGATGGTCGGGCAGTGCAGCGGCGCACTGGAGCGGTCCTTCAGACCGTCGATGCCCTCGTCTTCGTAGCGGTGTTTCCACCGGTAGAACACGGTGCGGCTGATGCCGTAATACCGGCAGGTCGCCGCGACATTGCCACTGATCTCCTCCGCGTGACGAAGAACGGCCAGGCGCCGGTTGGCGCGCCTGACCAGGTCCTTCTCACTCCACACTCGCTCAGCCATGGGGCCTCCCTTGATCAGGAGCCCAGCCTGTCAACAACCTCCGTCAGTTTTACAACTCGTTTCATAATGAAGTCGGCAGCTTGCGGTAGCAGATGAGGACGCAGGCCAGGTGCATGAGGCCAAGGTGGATGTCGGCTCGGCGTTCC